>NZ_JAUESY010000006.1:0-611993 GCF_032484415.1 Bradyrhizobium sp. SZCCHNS30572
CACAACGCGCCAATTCGTCCTCGAAACAGATGGCGTTCACGACGAAACTACTGCCGACTTTTTCAACGGAATCGGCCCCTCGCGGACCTTTCCAGTCGGGACGGTGACGTCTGCTCCCGGAGGTCGACCGGAAGCAAGCCGTCCAGGGGGCAAAAGGACCGGCTTTGACCTAAACCGGACCTTCGTTCGCACCGCTGTCATTTTGGGGTTGCAAAGCTTCAGTCAACGTATGCTGGTACGTTGAGGGAGAGTACCGAGGCATCGTGGCCTCCTGGAGTACAAGCAATTTGGCACTTTGCGGCGACCAGTGAGTCAAACGACGGCCGATCTGCCCGACATCTCGTATCCCGTGCTTTGTTGGCGAGAGGGCTACATCTATCTGGCTGCGACGCCACTCGAACTCTGTGCACATCCCCGCTCGATGTTTGAGGAGACGGCCCAACGCGCCCGCGCTGGCGAATGGCACTTAGTAGACGCCGACGGCCGGTCGTTCGATGTTCTAGACTTTATTCGTGTTCGCCCGTTCGGCGGCATCAGAGCCATCGGACCATGGTTGCTGCGTTCGATTTTTGCGATTCCGGTGCTGGCCAATGAAGCGAGGCTGCCGCTGTCCGAGTTTAAGAAAACGCTGATCGGCGCGATCAGGATTCGCTATCAATATGACTCCGATAAGGCACCGGCGGCACGGGCCATCAGGCTTCTGCAATCTGCTGATTCGTATGCAGCGGCTATCGACGCGCTGCCAAAGAGGTGACGGCGACAAGTAGCCCTTCGCTTTTGTCGCGTTTACTTCCGCTGCTGGCCCGTCCCGGACCTTCGGTCCCGCCGGTGATGTCGGCTTCCGGGCCTCGACCGGAATAAGGGAGCCGGGCACCGACCGTCGGCTTTTTGACCCGAAGCGGAAGTGGGCTGTTGGACGGGCAGACGCCGCTCAGGTTATGTTCCCTAACCGCCAAAAGGGGGCAAACGATGGAGCAGCGTTTCACATTCGATCAGGTCGCGAACGTATACAGGGCCTCACGACCCGATTACCCTGAGGCTCTGATTGACGATGTCATGTCATTTGCAAACCTAGAGCCAACCGATGCCGTTCTTGAAATTGGCTGTGGAACGGGTCAAGCAACAAAAAGCTTTGCGAAGCGGGGTTTGCAGATCGTCGCCATTGATCCCGGATCGGAAATGATCCGCTACGCGCGCGAGACTTTGGCGAGTTTTGCCAACGTGAAACTAGCCGAGGCTACTTTCGAGGCGTGGCCAGTTGGAAATTCAGTGTTCGCTCTAATCTTTGCGGCACAGGCGTGGCACTGGGTATCCCCGGAAGTGCGGTTCGTAAAAGCCGCCCAACTGCTTTCGACTAACGGAACACTGGCCGTCTTCGGGCACGTGCCTGTCGGACTACCCTCACATTTACTGGAACGGTTTAAGCAAATTTGGCTACGTCACACGGGCTCGTGGGGGGCGCCGCCCGAAGCTTGGTACCTACCGAACGGCCCGTTTAAGGACTGGTTTGACCAGTCGCAGTTGTTCGGGCCCGTTGAACACAAGTGCTATCTGTGGAAATGGCAGCACACGGCGTCCAGCTACACCGAGTTTCTGAGCACGCGGTCGGACGTTCGGTTACTCGCGGCAGAGACGCGTGAAGACCTGCTCGATGAAATTGCAAAAGCAATCGACGATCAAGGAGGCGGCCTCGACATCGATTATGAAACGCATCTTTACATTGCTCACCGTATTGATGGCGACAAATAGCCCTTCGCGTTAGCCCATTTGTCGCGTTCACTTCCGGTTCTGGCCCCCTACGGACGATCCAGAGCGGCATTGAGAATGTCCGCTTTCGCGGTTTAACCGGAAGCGAGCCGTCAGACGATCAGAAGGCAGCTTTTCGAATCGGACATCGTTAGTTTTTAGTAACGGCCGCACAAAAGATGCTCTCCTTCGATTTCCGCTTCCTTGTCCAAGAGCGGTATTGAGTGCGGCGTGGGCAATGTCGGCAAGCGACCAGGAAGATGAGAACAAAGCTCGCAATTGCAATGCTTCTGAGCTTCGGTGTGATCGTTCTAGGCCACGCGTACCTTCGCGGCTACGCACCCTTCACCGCTCAATTTGTGCAGACATGTGATAGAGCAATCAAGGAGCGGTTGGTTGCTCCGTCCACCTATGAGCGGATCAGCGTAGACGAGTCTCGGAAGACAATCACGTTCGACGAGTTCTTCAAAGACCCGATACGGCGAGTGTCCGAGGCAGCCAAGAAAGCCATTGCCCAAGTCGAGCGAGCTTCGCCGGTTCAGTATATCGCGCTCATCGATTACCAAGCTCAGGATCGTATCGGTGCCATCATTCGCGAAAGCGCAACATGCACTTTCAACTCACTTGATGGGAGTGACATGCCTGAACGTACAGGTTTTGTGCAGGTCGACGGCGAACATAATATTACGTGGGCTGCGAGGCAGCCGAACGCGGCCGCGCTCCTATCGCGCCTGGGACGGTGACTGGTGGTCGGCTATTGGCCCATCACGTCGATCCTGCGATTGATCGAAATGGCCGCTATCGAGGGGTAACCGGACCACCAGCGGAATCGGGAAGACAGTCGCCCATGAGGCGTAGCGGAAGATCGTAGTCCGTCGCTGGTTATCCGGCCGGATCGCTTTGGCGGCCGCTGCATCATAGAGGTATAGCGAAGCAGTAGTGCCCATCTTCATCGGCCGTGGTGCGCCATTTCGATTGGGTACACCGTAGTTGCGGAGCAATTCAGAGGTCTGCGTTCTGCGCATCGTGTTCAAGCCGAGGGGCAGTTTGCCGTAACCAATGTTTCTCGAGAAAGCCAATTGACTAAAGTCCGGATAGCTCGATCACCGGTGAGTTCTGGACGCCAACGTGCCACATGGACTTTGCTCGAAGACACGTGAGGCGTCGCCAACAACGCCGGTACGAGGCGGCCATCGGCGACTGCGTCGGCGATCAGAAGCGAGCGTCCAAGCGCGACCCCGCCGCCTTCGACGGCAGAGGTGAGGCAAAGCCCGATATCACGCAGAACCGGCCCGCGGGAGACGGCCTGGTTCACGCCAAGTGTCTTGAACCAGAATTCCCAACTCCACTCACCGGCGGGATCGCTCCCCTTGCGAATCAGCGGAAGCTCAATCAGACCGGCCGGATTCGCCAGCGGCTTGCCTTCAGGCAGCACACGTGGCGCGCACACCGGAACCACCCGTTCCTGAAACAATGGCGCTTGAGTCGAACTGGGCCGTGCTTCGGCAAGCGACGTCCAGACGATACGAAGATCGACTGAACTCGTCGCGTCCTGCTCCGCTTGGATTGGCTCGAACTCGACATCGATGTCGGGATGCTCCGACTGAAACGATGGAAGTCGCCTGACGAGCCACCACGCGGCGAACGCCGGGCCTGAACCCAATCTGACGGTTTGGCGGCTGGCGCGGCGGCGCAGACGAGGCTCCAGTCCGGCCATGGTGTCGAGCAACATCGCAAGTTCGGCTCGCAGCAAACTTCCTTCGGCGCTCAGCTCGACCCCGGGATTGAGTCTGCGGAGCAGAGTCGTCCCGTAAAATGTCTCGAGCTGCCGAATTCGATGACTGACCGCGCTCTGGGTCACACCAAGTTCTTCAGCCGCGCGAGTGAATGAGCGGTGGCGCGCGACGGCGTCGAACGCGACCAATGGAGCAAAAGGTGGAAGGCGGCGGACCATCGGAGCAAGAAGTGATCAATGAGAACCACATGATACAGTTTCATGAGATTTTGAGAATGCTTCATTCGCTGCCAAGCCGTTTTTCCGCCAGCCTAAGGCGATGGCAGAACATCTCGAAATTGCGCTGGTTGAGGATCCGACAATCGCGGATAACGGTTCTTCTTCACGATTGCCGCGGTTTGCGCTTCTTGCGGCGAGTGTCAGCGGATTCCTGTTCCAGGTCGATCTCACGGGCCTGGCCGCAGCGCTACCGGACATCGCCAGCAGCTTAGGGGTCCCGGTGCAAGACCAGGCCTGGATTATCGACATCTACAGCCTCGCTCTCATCTTCGCGCTTCCGGTTGCCGGTCCGTTTGCAGACCGACACGGGCGGCGAAGAGTGTTCATTGGCGGCGGCGTCTTGTTTGCTCTCTCCTCGGCACTGTCTGCGGCGTCGACCACGTTCGAGAGCCTGCTGGCGTGGCGCGTGCTGCAAGGCGTCGCAGGCGCTGCGATCACGTCGGCGGCTGCGGCGCTACTCGCGGCCGCTTATCCGGGTAAGCGACGCGCCTGGGCCTTCGGCATCTGGGGTACGGTCATCGGTGGCTCAATGGTCGTCGGACCACCGCTCGGAGCAATCATTGCCTCCTATGCTGGCTGGCCGTGGATCTTCTGGATCAATCTTCCGCTCTGTATGGCGCTCGTGGTCTTCGCCTCGCCGCTGGCGGAATCGGAACGTGTCGGCTCTCAACCGCCAATGGATTGGCTCGGGCCGAACCTGCTAGCGCTAGTCGTCGGTTCCTCAGCGTACGCGCTCCTCTCATCAGGCGGATTTCGTGGGATAGCATTGGCTACAACCGTGCTCGCTTCTTGTGCGTTCTGGGTCGTAGAGCGCAGGCACCCGCGGCCGGCCTTTGATTTCGGACTGTTTGCGTCGGTTCCGTTCCTTGCCCTTTGTATCACCGCTATTGCAAGTTCGATCGGTTACTGGTCCTTGCTCGTCCATCTGCCGCAGATGATGCGCGGGCCGATGGGGCTCGATGCAAGTCGCTCCGGATTGCTGCTAACCGCGCTCACCATACCAATGCTCCTGCTGCCTAGTCTGGGCGCGCGCTTGTCGCAGTGTATGCCGGCACGGTTCTACTTCGGCGGAGGACTGACGGTGGTTGGCGTCGCGGCATTGTTCCTGGGAGCCATTTCAAGGGATCTATCCAGCTCGGCAGCGACGTGGGCCGTGGGCGCGATGCTGCTCCTGGGCGGAGCGGGGTGCGCACTGTTCAACGCTCAGATCACGGCCTTCTCGGTTTCCTCGGTTCCAGCCGATCGAGCGGCGACGGCTGCCGCCATGTGTGTCACAATGCGTCAGGTGGGCTTTGCTTTCGGCATCGCGCTGATAGGAGCCGTCCTGAATCTGGGCGGTAGCGGCCTGTATCCACCCGCTTTTCTTCTCGTCGGTGCGATCACGCTTGTGCTTGGTGCAATTGTGTTTGCCTTGCTCTCAATTCCTGTCGCAAGGGAGCTGCAGTAAAGCGGCAAACCAACTTTGCAGTTGATATTAGGATCGTGCAATTCACCAAGCGGGCTGCTGCGGAAGCGTTAGTCGGCCAACGTGCGATTGTCGCGCATTCTACGAACTGTGCGCGTTTCCATTGCAGGGTCCGTTTCGAACGCTTGTTTTCCCTTCGCGGCCCAAAGCTCACGTGCCCGTTCGCCCTCACCGCTTTTAAGCTTGTCAGCCATCCAAAGCAGCGCGCCCAAGATCGTGGAACGGTCGTCACCGGTCAGGTCCACGATGCCGGCTTTGACCACGAGGCCGCCGAGTTCGATGAGGTGCCGGGTGCGCTTGCGGCGTTCGACCTGCCACGCGCGCATGTCATGTCGCGCTTTTGCGGCTTGATGCCGGTTGCGCGCCGTCCGGTTGCCCAGGAGCGCCGTCCGTGTTGCGGTCAGTTGCTGGCGCATTTCAGCGCGTCCGTCCTTGAAAAAACGCGGCGCCGCGCTTGGCCCATGCCTCCCTCTTCCCGGCCTCCTTCGTCTCGGCCAGCACGATCAGCGCGCCTGCCAGTTCTTCAGCCGTCAGTGTGTTAGCTCCGGTCGCGATGACCAATTCGCCGAGCTGGCGCACCTTTCGAGTTTTCAGCCCGCGCGCTTTGTCTTCGAGTGCCTTCAGATCCGCATCAAAGTCTCGTGGCTTGCGCATCATCGTCTCCATGAGCTCGATGGAGAAATAATAGGCGAGCACACCGCAGAATGCTGTAAGGTCATCAGGACGAGCTGAGACGGGGTAGTCCCTCCCGAGATTTTTTCGAGGAGGGCGCGCTTATACGTCGTTCCGACGTGCGCTTCGCTGTGCCAGTGATCTGGTCGCGATGGCGATCTATCATCTTCACGTCAAGGTCATTGGCCGAAAGGCCGGGAGCAGCGCGGTAGCATCGGCGGCCTACCGCTCCGGCTCGCGGCTGCGTGACGAGCGGCTCGGCCGCGATCAGGATTTCTCCGCCAAGCGCGGCGTCGTTCATTCCGAGGTCATGCTGCCGGAGAACGTGCCGGAAGCATGGAGCGACCGCGAGCGGCTTTGGAATGACGTCGAAGCGCACGAAATCCGGAAAGATGCCCAGCTGGCCCGCGAGGTGGAGTTTGCGCTTCCGCGCGAGATGAGTGAGGCGCAGGGCATCGAGCTAGCCCGCGATTTCGTTCGGAGCGAGTTCGTGGGTCTCGGTATGATCGCCGATCTCAATGTGCATTGGGACAGGGCGGAGGACGGACTGCCGAAACCTCATGCCCATGTCATGGTGACCATGCGCTCGGTCGACGAGAGCGGCTTTGGCAATAAGGTACGGGACTGGAACCGTACGGAGATGGTCGAGCGCTGGCGCAGACGCTGGGCCGAGCTTGTCAACGAGCGGCTGGCCCAGCTCGACATCGACGCGCGGATCGACCATCGCAGCCTGGAAGCCCAGGGCATTGCGCTGGAGCCGCAAAGCCAGATCGGCGCGCCCGCCAAACGGATTGAGATCCGAGGCATTGCGGGCGACGAGTCTGAGGCCGACCGGGCCGAGATGCACCGCGAGATCGCGCGCAACAATGGCGCGCGGATCATCGCTGATCCCTCCCTTGGACTGGACGCGATCACCCAGCAGCAATCGACCTTCACGCGCCGCGACCTGGCAAAATTCGCGCACCGGCACAGTGACGGGCTCGACCAGTTCGATGCGGTCATGGGCGCGATACAGGGAACGCCCGATCTGATCGAACTCGGTAAGGACGCCCGCGGCGAGGATCGGTTCACAACCCGCGGAATGATCGAGACGGAACAGCGCCTGCACCGTGCCGCTGAATTGTTGGCGGGAGGGGAGCGCCTCGAGGTGCGAGATGCGGAGCGCAGGGCGGCTTTGGCGCGTGCGGAAGCGCGCGGCCTGGTGCTGTCATCCGAGCAGGTTGACGCCTTGGCGCACGTCACGGGTGGACGCGATCTCAGCGTCGTGGTCGGCCATGCCGGGACGGGAAAGAGCGCGATGCTGGGGGTGGCACGGGAGGCGTGGGAAGCGGCTGGCTTCGAGGTCCGGGGCGTGGCGCTGTCCGGCATTGCCGCGGAAAACCTTCAAAGCGGATCGGGCATTGCGTCGCGCACGATTGCCAGCCTGGAGCACGGCTGGGGACAGAGCCGTGATCTGCTCAAATCGAGCAATGTGCTTGTCATCGACGAGGCGGGGATGGTCGGCACGCGGCAGCTCGAGCGCGTGCTGTCCCATGCCGCCGAGGCTGGCGCAAAGGTGGTGCTCGTCGGCGATCCGCAACAGCTGCAGGCGATCGAAGCGGGAGCGGCCTTCCGGTCGATTTATGAGCGTCACGGCGGCGCCGAGATCGGCGAAGTGCGCCGTCAGCGGGAGGACTGGCAGCGCGGTGCCACGCGCGATCTAGCGACCGGCAAGGTGGATCATGCGCTCGGAGCTTACCGCGCCCATGGCTTGGTGCACGAGGCCCAGACCCGCGAGCAGGCTCGAGGGGATCTGATCGAGCGTTGGGACCGCGACCGGCTGGCCTCGCCGGATCGGAGCCGGATCATCCTCACCCATACCAACGAAGAGGTCCATGCGCTGAACGAGACGGCGCGCGAGCGGATGCGGGCAGCGGGCAATCTCGGCGACGAGGTGGAGGTGACGGTCGAGCGCGGCACGAGAGACTTTGCGGGCGGCGATCGGGTCATGTTCCTGCAGAACGAGCGCGGGCTCGGCGTCAAGAACGGCACGCTCGGAACCATCGAGCAGGTCAGCGCAAAATCCATGACCGTGCAGACCGACGATGGCCGATCCGTGCGCTTCGACCTCAAAGATTACAATCGGCTCGACCATGGCTATGCGGCGACGATCCACAAGGCGCAGGGCATGACGGTGGACCGCGTCCATGTGCTGGCGACGCCCGGCATGGACGCCCACAGCAGCTATGTCTCCCTGTCGCGGCATCGCGACAGCGTCGACCTGCATTATGGCCGTGACGACTTTGCCAATGAGGTTCGGCTGGTCCGCGCCCTGTCGCGCGATCGCGCCAAGGACATGGCTTCCGACTACGACCGTGCCGATCCGATCCAAAGCTACGCCGAGCGGCGTGGGATCACGTTTCGCGAGCGCGTGGCCGAGATCGTACGCAAGGTCATGCCGGAGAAGCTGCGCGACATGTTCGACGGCCTTCGCGTTCCTGGGGAGGTGTCCGACCGATATGGCGGACAACGGCCCGAGCCCGGGTCGCCGGAAAGGGAAAGGAGTGGTACGGCAACCGACCGGCGTGAACCCGAAGTGCCGGCAAGGAACGTGGCGCAAGATCCCGAGGTGGAAGCACGTCGCGTCCGGACCCGGGCGCTCGTGCGCCATGCCCGCGCCGTGGATGCGATCTTCGCGGAGCGGAAGATAGGCAGGCAGGCAAGTCCGGAGCAGGTGAAAGAACTACAGACGGCCCGCCATGCCTTCGAGGCGGTGCGGCCTTATGGCTCGCATGACGCCGAAGCCGCCTACCGAAACAACCCGGAGCTCGCCCGTAAGGCGGCGGCCGGTCAGGTCAGCCCCGCCATCCGTGCGCTCCAGATCGAGACCGAACTTCGCACCGATCCAAGCCGGCGCGCCGATCGCTTTGTGGAGCGCTGGCACAAGCTTGGCCACACCAGTCAGCGCCTATACCAAGCTGGCGACATGTCCGGCTACAAGGCTGCGCGCTCGGCAATGGGCGACATGGCCAAAAGCCTCGAACGCGATCCGCAATTGGAATCCATCCTCGCCGGCCGCAAGAACGACCTCGGCATCGCGTTCGAATCCGGCCGCCGGCTCGGCCAGGAGCTAGCCCTTGCCCACGGTATCGGCCTTGGAAAAGACCGAGGCCTCGAACGCTGACTAGGCCTATCTGCCGCCGCTTGGGCGCCACGCCCCGACAAGTCGAAAACCCAATTGCACGCCCGCCAGGCGGTGGCCTCTCTTCTCTCAGCAGCCGTCAGAACCAGCCAGCAGGAGGCAGCCCGGCCATGCGCGAAGCGGACCGCATCATCCGTTTGAAAACCGTTCTCGCGAGGACCGGGCTGTCGCGGTCCACGATCTACCGCAAGATCGCCGAGGGCACATTCCCGGTTCAGATCAAGATCAGCACCAATGGCAGCGGTTGGCATGAATCCGAAATCAACCGGTGGATCGCAGATCCTGTCTCGTGGCGACCGAGGGGCGCGCTCGGTGAAGTCCGGTGACGAGAAGATGAACGTCAATCGTCGTTGTCCTCGAAACGCATGATCAACAACGCGCGCGTCCGCCGTGGCGGCAGCTTGCCCTATTCCTTAGAGAGGCGCGTCTTCGGCCCGTTGCTGATTGGACCGTCAATCGGTCCTAGTTCTGCGCTGATAGCAACAGGCTTGTCCTGCGCTGACAGAGGGGCTTCTCCACGCAGCCAACTCCGCGTTTTCTGATCCGTTCTTGGTGAAATGCCGGCGTCCCATTGTTCACCAAAAGGGCCGCCGCCATAAGCTCACTCGTGTCGTACCCCAATCGATGTGTACCCGGAGGTGCTGACCGGATTATCGGATAGCCTTCCTATCCCCGCACACGATCTTAACGTACTAGGCCCACCACTGCTCACGCTGACGCTTCCTTGAATTGCAATATGCGCGCACCCTGGCGCAGCGCATCGAGATAGTCGGCCCACCACGTCATCAGTTTCACACGTTCATCCCAATAGTCGCCGCGGGCGTAGGCCCGGCGCACAGCATTCGGCTCAACATGCGCCAGCGCAGCCTCGATGGCGTTGATGCTCCACTTTCCGCTTTCGTTGGCCAGGGTCGAAAAGGTCGAGCGGAAACCGTGAGCGACCATCTCGTCGTTCGAATAGCCGAGACGGCGCAGCGCCGCACACAGCGTGTTTTCGCTGATCGGCCGCGTCACCGAACGCAGGCCCGGGAAGACAAGCCCGGCCACGCCTCGCCCTGTGATCGGATGCAGATCCCGCAAAATGGCGGTAGCCTGCGCTGGAAGCGGGACGCGGTGAGGTCTGCGCATCTTCGTCCGCTCGGCGGGGATGTTCCACACGGCAGCGTCCAGATCAAACTCAGCCCATGTCGCGTGGCGCAGCTCGCCCGGCCGCGGCGCTAGCAGGGCGATCAGTTGCAGCGCGGCCTTCGTCGTTGGCTGGCCCTGAAAGCCGTCAATCGCCCGCAGCAAGCCGCCGAACGCGACAGGCTCGATAATCGCCGCCCGGTGCTTCGGTTTTGGAGCTGCGATTGCGCCGCGCAGCGCTTGGGTCGGGTCCGCATTGGCACGGGCGGTCGTGACAGCATATCGAAATACGGCACCAATGACCGCCCGCAGGCGCTTTGCCGTTTCGAGCTTGCCGGCCGCTTCCAGTGGTTGCAGCACCCGCAAGACTTCGCCAGCGGAGACGTCGCCGATCGGCAGCGGTCCCAGATCGGCCTTGGCCAGGCCGAGCAGCCATTCCAGCTTGCCAGCGGTCGCAGTCGCAACGCCCTCCCGCTTCTTCTTGGCAAGCAGCTCATCGGCCAGAACACTGAACGTGTTGGCCTGAGCCTCGGCGCGCGCCGCCTTCACCTGGCGCTTCCGGATGGCGGGATCGATGCCGTCCCGCAAGAGGCCCGCAGCTTCGTCCCTTAGCCTTCTGGCAGCTTCCAGTGGCACACCGGCCGGGGCCTTGCCGTATTCGCCAAGGGCGAGCTTCTTCTGCTTGCTGCCGAACCGATACGCGAAATTCCAGAGTTTGCCACCGCTTGGCGTAAGCCACAGTTGCAGGCCGCCCCCGTCCGAGAGCTTCACTAGCCGCCCACTAGCCTTGGCGTTCCTAACGGCAGCGTCCGTAAGTTTTCCACTCGCCATGCCACGCACCAACTGTTGGCCTTTTCAAAGCTACATCGCCCGAAAGGCCAACAAGGAGGCCAACAATTTCATCGGCTGTCAACGAACGAGAACAAACCGTGACGGCCACGAATGACCGAAAATGTTTTGTTTTCAGTACCTTGTCGGCGAGAAACGAACGAGGGAGGACGGCTGCGGAAGGGGGGTGGTGCCGCAAGAGGGACTCGAACCCCCGACCCCGTCATTACGAATGACGTGCTCTACCAGCTGAGCTATTGCGGCGAACCATAGCGGCGAGCGCCCGGCACGAGGCCGGACGACGCAGACGCGCTCCTGATATCGGGCGGACGGCCCGTTGGCAAGGACAACGCGCGCGGCCGCGGCTCCGAAACGAACCGGTGTGACCGGAACGGCGGGAGGGCCTGACGGTCCTCAGCCGCCGAACCGCGACCAGAACCCGCGCCAGCCGCCGGCCTGGGCCTTGGGCGCGATCTGCTCGGCGAACTCGTCGCGGGGCTGGTCGTCGTCATCGACACCGGGATCGTCCGGCGGCCGCATGATCGGCACGATCGCCTGGATCGGCGTCTCCGCCGGCCGGGCGAGATCGTTGCGGGTGCGGAACAGCGGCGTCGGCGCGGCTGCCGCCGTCTCGGCCGGCTTGGCGGCGACCGCGTTCGGCTCGGCCTCCGTCTCCGGCTCCGATTCGGCCTCGACGGGACCCGCGGCCTGCAACGGCGGCGCCGGCTCGGCGGCGACGGCGTCGATCAACCGGCTATCCTCAGCCATGTCCACAGGGATATCCACCGGCTTGTCGACAGGCTTGTCCACGGCCTCGGCCGGTTGTTCGGCCTGCTCGGGATCGGCGGCGACCACTGGCCGCGGCGGCTCGTTGTCCTGCAGCGCCGGAGTGATCACCACGGCCTCGCGCGGCGGCTCGACCGCGGTTTCGGCCACGGCGGGCCGGGCCGGCGGCGCCAGCACGGCTTCGGCGAAGGCCGAGCTTTCGATCACGCTGCTGCGCTCCGAGGGCAGGCTCGCCACCGGGGTCTGCCATTGGAAGGCGTCCAGCCGGCCGGTGACCGGCGAGATCGGCTGCCAGCGATCGCTGACATAGCCGTCCGCGGTCCAGGCCGGGTCGTGGCGGGCGCGCACCGCGCGCAGCGCCCATTCGCGCGCCTTGCCGGCGTCGCCATGCTCGGTGCGCTCCAGCTCGGCCATCAGCATCGCCACGCGCTGGGTCGGATCCTCCGTGAACGGCGCCAGCGCCTCGCGGGCGCGGCCGAATTCGGCGGCGTCGATCGCCGCGCGCGCCACCGCCAGCGCGCCTTCGACATGGCCGGGCGTCCGCGCGGCCAGGTTCTCCACCCGCGCCAGCCGCTGCGTGGCCGAATCGCCGAGCCGCACATGGGCGTAGGCATCGGCGAGGTCCGGATGCGGACACGCCGCCCAGGCCGCCTCGATGATCTTCATCGCGCGCCGCACCTGGTGCGCCTCGCTCTCGAACTTCGCCGCCAGCACCGCGGCCGGCACCAGGGTCGGCGCCAGCTTCACCGCCTCCATCGCGCTCGAGCGCGACAGGTCGCGATCCCCGGTCTCCAGCGCCAGCGCGCGCGCCGTCAGCAGCACGCCGCGCTGACGGCGGTAGGTCGGCTTGTCGATCATGCCGGCGGTGTAGTTGCCGTCGAGGATCGAAAGCGCTCCGTCCCAGTCGGCCTCGGCGCAGCGGAAGCCGAGCACGGCATGCGAGGCCCAGGTGGCGTTGGGCGCCAGCCTGAGCGCTTCGTCGGCGATCATCACCGCGGCATAGGCGTCGTCGGCGCGCTGCGCCTCGATGAACAGGCCGCGCAAGCCGAGCAGGCGGGTGTCGTGGCGCTCGGCCATGGCGCGGAAGGCGCGCCGGGCGCCGTCGCGGTCGCCTTCGAGCTGCGCCGCCTGGGCGTGCAGGAGCAGCGTCAGCGGATCATCGCCGGCCAGCCGCTTGGCGGTGTCGGCGTGCTGCCGCGCCGCCGTCGAATCGCCCTGGCCGATCGCCAGCAGGCCGTGGGTGATGGCGTGGCGGCCGCGCTGATGCCGGCGGGCGCGATGCGCCTTGCGGATGCGGCCGGGCGCCCGCAGCAGCGCGCTGATCAGGTTCCAGACCAGCACGCAGGCCGCGATGGTCAGGCCGAGCGCGAGCACGAACACCGGCAAGGTCATGGCGATCCGCCACGGGCCCCAATTCAAGACGACGTCGCCGGTCTGCTCGGCGACCCAGGCCGAGCCCGCAGCGGCGAGCCCGACCAGGATGAGGAAAATGACGATCCGGAACATGGGCGTCCTATTGCGCGGGTTTGGCGAGCGCGGTCATCGCGTCGTCGGCGAATTTGCGGGCGGTCGACAGCGCGGCGTCGCGGGCCTCGGCGCGTGCGAGCCAGTCATTGGCGGGGGCGCGCTCCTCGGGCGAGAGGTCCTTCAGCTGGCGGCGCGCCTCGGCGACATCGTTGCGCAGCGCCGCCGCGGTGATCCGTGCCACGACCGCGCCGCGATCGGTGCCGGCGCCGTCGGTACGCTCGACCTTGACCAGGCTCGAGGCGCCGGCCGAGAGCTTGCTGAGGATCGAAGTCCCCGTGGTGCTCTCGGGCGCCGGCGGCGAGAGCTTCGGCACGATGGTGAGCAGCTCGCGGCTCAGTGCCGCGGGGCTCGGCACGCCGGTCGTGGCGAATGCCTCCAGCGGCTTCAGCGCGGACGCGTCGGGCGCCAGCGATCTGGCGGTGGTCAGCGCCGCTCCATAGGGATCGCCGTGACGCACGGCGACGTCGAGCAGGGTCGCGGCGACCACGCGGCGCAGCGGCGCATCGTCGGCCGGCTTGGCCGCCTCTGAGAGCTTGGCGCGCTCCTGTGCCAGCGCCGCGCTCTGGCTCTTGCTCGCCCGCTCCAGCGCGTCGATGCGCGCCGTCAGGCCGGAGAGATCGACCGGCTCGGGTGCGGGCGCCGGCGCGGAGCCGTCGCGCGGCTGCGCCCGGACATCGTTGAGGGCCGCCACGGTCTTGTCGGCCTGCGCGCGCAGGCCGACGACGTCGTTGCGCAGCGCTGCAATCGTCTTGTCGGCGGCATCGAGCCGGCCGGTCACGGCGCCGTCCGGCTTGCCGACGCGCTGCTCCAGCCCGGCGACGCGGGAGGTGAGCTCGTCGATAGCGGCGGACTGCGGCGAGATCGCCGAGGGCGGCTGCACAGGCGGCCAGCCGAGCATCCAGCCGACGCCGATCACCAGCGCCGCCGCGGCCGCGCCGGAGAACGGCGCGATGATCCAGGGCGAGACCGGGCGCGGCGGCGGGGGTGGAGGAAGCTCGGCGTGCGGCGGCTCGGCCGCGGCGACCGTCGCCTCGGGCGTCTCGCTGGCGGCCGATTCCGGTTCGGCGTCACCGGCGCCATGCGGATGCGACTGGCTCGCGGCGCCCGACGATCCCTCGGCCAAGGCTTCGGCCGGGGCCGACCAGGGCGACGTGGTCGGCCGCTCGGCCGCGCTCTCGCTGGCCGGCGGGCGCTCCTCGCGCGAGGTCGGCTCCAAATCGATGGTCGGCGGTGGCCGTTTCGGCCGCCCGGTGTCGGAGGCCGGTGCAGCGGTGTCGGGTTCATCGACCATGGTGGAAGTTCCCTGGCTGAGGCAAGATTGAGCAGGCCCTCTTACGCCATTCACGACCGTAGCGCACGGGTCAGGCCCTCCAGCATGTCGTTTTCATCCGGATGCGCCGCGATTGTGACCTGGGTGGCGCCGGCCTCGCGCAGCACCTCGGCGACATTGGCCGACAGGCAGCCATGCGGCACCGCCAGCGCCGAGATTTCGACGCCGTCGGCGCGGATGGCCGCCACGAATGCAACCGCGCTCCGCCGCGAATAATGCAGCACCGCCTCGATCCGGTTGGCTGCGAAGGCGTCGCAGACCTCGCGCGGCAGGGTGGTCACCTGCGCCATGCGATAGACGGTCTGGGTGATCACATCGAAGCCGCGCTCGGCGAGCTCGGAGGCGAGGTCGCGCGAGATGTCGGCGCCGGCGAGATAGAGCAGGGTGGCCCTGGCCTCGATGACGCCGCTGTCTGCGATCAGGTCGCGCAACGCGGTCGCATCGGCCGCGGCCGAGATCACCTGCGTGAAGCCGGCCTCGCGTGCGGCTGCGGCCGTCCGGTCGCCGACCGCGAACAGCGGCAGGCGCAGCAAGGCGGACGCCCTGAGCTGCGGCGCCGCCGCGCGCAGCGCGTTCGATGACGTTACGATGAGTCCGGCGGCATCGCCGCCGACGTCCGGCGGCAGCGCGACCGGCTCGAAGCGCAGCATCGGCGCCAGCAGCACCTCGAAGCCACGCGCGCGCAGGGCGCTCGCGGTGCGTTCATTGTCAGGGGCGGGACGGGTCACCAGCACGGCCATGTGCTATGCTCCCGTCGAACACGGATCGGCCGGGCTGCAACGGACGGACGATTGCACCTGGCGACCTCGTGGTGTTAGGCGGTTCTGCGCACTCATAATGACCAAAAGGGTTGAGATTGGGTAACGAATCGCAAACGCTCGTGCTGGGCATCGAAACCACCTGCGACGAGACCGCCGCGGCCGTGGTGGCGCGTGATTCGGACGGCAAGGGGCAGATCCTCTCCAATGTCGTGCGCTCGCAGACCGACGAGCATGCCATCTATGGCGGCGTGGTTCCCGAGATCGCCGCGCGCGCCCATGTCGACATGCTCGACCATCTCATCGACGCGGCGATGCGCGAGGCCGGCATCGACTATGCCGCGCTCGGCGGCGTCGCGGCGGCGGCCGGGCCGGGCCTGATCGGCGGCGTCATCGTCGGCCTCACCACCGCCAAGGCGATCGCGATGGTGCACGACACGCCGCTGATCGCGGTCAACCATCTCGAGGCGCATGCGCTGACGCCGCGCCTCACCGATGCAATCGACTTCCCCTATTGCCTGTTCCTGGCCTCCGGCGGCCACACCCAGATCGTCGCGGTCGCCGGCGTCGGCGACTATGTCAGGCTCGGCACCACCGTCGACGACGCGATGGGCGAGGCGTTCGACAAGGTCGCGAAGATGCTGGGTCTGCCCTATCCGGGCGGACCACAGGTCGAGCAGGCCGCGCGCAACGGCGACGGTCAGCGCTTTGCCTTCCCGCGTCCGATGCAGGGCCGCAGCGATGCCAATTTCTCGCTGTCCGGTCTGAAGACCGCCGTGCGTAACGAGATCGGCCGGCTGGGCAAGGTGAGCGAGCAGGACATCGCCGACCTCTGCGCCAGCTTCCAGGCCGCGGTGCTGGACTCGACCGCCGACCGCCTGCGCGTCGGCCTCGATCTGTTCAAGCAGCGTTTTGGCGCGCCGACCGCGCTCGTCGCGGCCGGCGGTGTCGCCGCCAACCAGGCGATCCGCGGCGCGCTCGACGATGTCGCGCAGCAGGCCGGCACCCGCCTGATCATGCCGCCGCCGGCGCTGTGCACCGACAATGGCGCGATGATCGCCTGGGCCGGGCTGGAGCGGTTGGCGCTAGGGATGGTGGACGGCATGGACGCCGCGCCGCGCGCGCGCTGGCTGCTGGATGCCAATGCCAGCGTGCCGGGCAAGTTCGCGAATACGCGGGCGGGGTTTTAAGGGTGGCGGAGTTGCTGGCTGAACTCAGCCATCGGTTGAGCCGTGCTCCTGCACATCGTGACGCAAGCTGGTGCGCAGGACGCGGTGCACTCCCCTCCCCGTTGCGGGGAGGGGTCGGGGGTGGGGGTGGCCCCACAAGGATTGCCGCTCGTGGCACCCTCCCCAGCCCTCCCCCACAAGGGAGGAGGGAGCGCAGCGGCGCTTGCGGCGCATGACCCACGTCCAAACCATTTCCATCGTCGGCGCCGGTGCGTGGGGCACGGCGCTCGCCGCCGTCGCCGCGCGTGCCGGCCGTGAGGTCACGCTCTACGCGCGCGACAGCCACCACGCCGCGCGCATCTCTGCTGCCCGCGAAAACCCGCGACTGCCCGGCATTCCGCTCGCCCCCAGCATCGCCGTGACCGCCGATCTCGCCGAGGCCGCCCGCGCCGACGCCGTTCTCATCGTTGTCCCCGCCCAGCATCTGCGCGGTGCGGTCATGCATCTCGCCCCGCTGCTCCGTCCGGGCACGCCGCTCGTCGCCTGCGCCAAGGGCATCGAGCACGGCACCCATAAATTCATGACCGAGGTGATCGCGGAGGCCGCGCCGAACGCGATCCCGGTGATCCTGTCCGGCCCGAGCTTCGCCGACGACGTCGCGCGAGGGCTGCCGACCGCGGTGACGCTCGCCGCGCCCGACGAGGCGCTCGCGGCCGACCTCGTCCATGCGCTGGGTTCGCCGACCTTCCGGCCCTATCATTCGACCGACGTGCGCGGCGTCGAGATCGGCGGCGCCGCCAAGAACGTGCTGGCGATCGCCGCCGGCATCGTTGCCGGCCGCAATCTCGGCGCCTCGGCGCTGGCGGCGCTGACCACGCGCGGCTTCGCCGAGTTGGTGCGGCTCGGCCGCGCCTATGGCGCGCGCAGCGAGACCTTGACCGGCCTGTCCGGCCTCGGCGACCTGATCCTCACCTGCGCCGGTCCGCAATCGCGCAACTTCGCCGCCGGCCTCGCGCTCGGCCGCGGCGAGCCGCTGCCCGCAGGCAAGCTCGCCGAGGGACAATACACCGCGCCCGTGCTGGTCGAACTCGCCACCTCGCGCGGCGTCGAGATGCCGGTGGCGCAGGCGGTGGCCGCCATTCTCGCCGGCACCGTGACGATCGATGCCGCGATCGAGGCGCTGATGATGCGCCCATTCAAGGCGGAGGAGTGAGCGGCCGCCGCGCGACCGACGTCATCCAGCACGACGCTCTCTCCGCCGTCATGCCCGCGCTTGTCGCGGGCATCCATGTCTTGGATAATGCGCCGAGCAGTGCGACGTGGATGGCCGGGACCTCCCAGCGCTTCGCGCTTTTGCCTGGCCAGGACGAATGGAAAGAGACGACCATCATGAACTACTGGCTGGTGAAATCCGAACCCTCGGTATGGTCGTGGGACCAGCAGGTGGCGAAGGGCGCGAAGGGGGAGGCCTGGACCGGCGTGCGCAACTACACGGCGCGGCAGAACCTGGTGGCGATGAAGAAAGGCGACCTCGCCTTCTATTATCATTCCAACGAGGGCAAGGAGATCGTCGGCATCGCCGAGATCATCAAGGAAGCCTATCCTGATCCGACCGACAAGACCGGCAAGTTCGTCTGCGTCGACATCAAGGCGCACAAGCCCTTCAAGACCCCGGTGACGCTCGCCGCGATCAAGGCCGACAAGATGCTGAGCGAGATGGCGCTGGTGAAGCAGTCGCGGCTGTCGGTGCAGCCGGTCACGCCTGCGGAATGGAAGCACGTCTGCAAGCTGGGCGGCGTGTAGGGGCGCAAGGGCTTGTGAGACGCGCAAGGCGTTAGCGCTACTCGTGGTAGCTCCGGACCTGCGGCTGCCATGGGTAGGCTGCGTCCTTTCAGGCGCCGCGCGATGATGCTACGTTCAGTTGTGGCAGGGAGCACCTGCTTCCTGCTCCATACCGAACAGGAGACCGACATGTCTGACAGCGTCTACAAAGTCATCGAGCTGATCGGTACCAGCAGCGAATCTTGGGAAAGGGCAGCTACCAACGCCGTCGAGCAGGCGGCGAAGACACTCCGAGACCTGCGTGTCGCAGAAGTGGTCCAGCTCGATATGCAGCTCGACGCGAAGGGGAAGGTGGAAGCCTATCGAGCCAAGCTCAACGTGTCGTTCAAGTTCGAAGGCGCATGAGCTGACCATCGACTTGCGTTGTCGTTCGCCGGACTATCGGCCCGCGGCAAGGTTTGAGCCTGCAATCCGGTGTCGTGCCCGGCGTCGGGGGCATGACCGTGGACGTCTCGGTTCGGCTTCCCGGGGATGGCGAGGCGGGACGGACCACAAGCCTGTCATACGGAAATTGCCCGTCGCGCCGGTTATGTCGCAGGGCAGCGCCGCTGCATGACGATCGGGAGTTCGGATCAAAGATCGAGACCTTTCTTCCTCAGTTCATCGACCATCTGCTTCCTGATCTCTTCGCCGAGAGCTTGACCAAATTTCTGCCCGGCAATGCTCGACTCCTGGGTGACGGACGGCAGCTTCTGCAGGACTCGTTGACCTGTCGGGGTCCTGTAGAACTCAGCCATGGTCCTGAGGTCGTCCGCCGAGAAGTTCCTGGCATAGACGACCGCGATCGCATCCGAGAATTCGGAAACCCTGCCCTGAAAGGCCTGGGTGAACTTCGGGATCAACGCATCATATTGCAGAGCGACCTCGGCGCGCCCCTGGACGATCGTCGGTCTCAGGTTCTTCAGAATGATCGGCAACAGGGCTGTCGCCTGGTCATTCATATGCATCACGGAGACCAGCTCTTTCGCGGCCGCCAAGGACTCCTGTGATGTCGCTTGGGCTCTTGCCGATGGCGGCGTTGCGGCGGTGAGCCAAATGGCGGTCGTGTCCCCGGAGGTGGTGTAGCTCGGTGGAGCAAAGCCGCCCGGACGCGCGCTCCCAAATAGCGCCGTAGCGGGCGGGCGGCTTTGCGGTGGTCACCGGCAGTTCTCCGGTAGGATCGGGTTGCGACACGCCAACGCAACCGAGGAACCACCGATGACCGAAGACATGATGAACCTGCGCACGCTGGTAGAGAAGACCCCAGACGCCGATCTGCTGCGCGAGATGATCGGCTTTGCGGCCCAGCGCCTGATGGAGCTGGAGGTCGAGAGCCAGACCGGGGCTGCCTATGGCGAGAAGAGCCCCGAACGTCTGGCCCAGCGCAATGGCTACCGCGACCGGATCTGGGAGACCCGCGCCGGTGCGGTGGAGCTGCGCATCCCAAAGCTGCGCAAGGGCTCCTATTTCCCCGGCTTCCTGGAGCCGCGGCGCATGGCCGAGAAGGCGCTCACCGCCGTGGTTCAGGAGGCTTACGTTCAGGGCGTCTCGACCCGTTCGGTCGACGATCTGGTGCAGGCGATGGGCATGACCGGCATCTCCAAGAGCCAGGTCAGTCGGTTGTGCGGCGAGATCGACGACAAAGTGAAGGCCTTCCTCGGCCGTCCAATCGAGGGTGACTGGCCCTATCTTTGGATCGACGCCACCTATGTGAAGGTGCGCCAGCAGGGGCGCATCGTCTCCGTCGCGGTGATCGTTGCAGTCGGCGTCAACAGCGACGGCCGGCGCGAGGTTCTCGGCATGGACATCGGGCCGTCCGAGGCCGAGACGTTCTGGACCGCCTTCCTGCGCAAGCTGGCCCGCCGCGGCTTGCGCGGCGTCAAGCTGGTGGTGTCCGACGCCCACGAGGGCATCAAGGCCACCGTGACCAAGGTGCTCAACGCCAGCTGGCAACGCTGCCGCGTCCACTTCATGCGGAACGTGCTGGCTCATGCCGGCAAGAGCGGACGGCGCGTGGTCTCCGCCTTCATCGCCACGGCCTTTGCCCAGGACGATGCCGAGGCCGCTCGCACCCAATGGCGCAAGGTCGCCGATCAGCTCCGTCCCAAGCTGCCCAAGCTTGCCGGCTTCCTCGACGAGGCCGAGACCGACGTGCTTGCCTACATGACGTTCCCGCCGCAGCATCGGACCAAGTTGCACTCCACCAATCCGATCGAACGCCTCAACGGCGAGATCAAACGGCGCACCGAGGTGGTCGGCATCTTCCCCAATGAGGACGCTATCGTCCGCCTCATCGGAGCTGTCCTGCTCGAACAGAACGATGAATGGGCGGTCCAACGTGCCCGCTACATGACGCTGGAAACCATCGCGCCATTGAGCGATGATCCGAACGTCAGCCTCACGGCTATCGCCAGCTGACAGGCCCGGCTCCAGCCGGCGAACGCGGTGGACCGCCAGCTACACCACGCTTGGGGACACGATCCAAATGGCGGAGGCGACGACTACGTACCGACAGCGATGCTTCATCCTGATCCCCCATGTGCCGGCTGCAGCGGCGATCGCTGTTACGGCCGGGTTCCAATTCTTAAGATCAGCCGGAGCCAGCGAACAGTACCGCTAAGCTGTGTTTTCTGCCGCTGCAACCGGATTGGCATCCCCGCGCTATTGTGCGGATCAAAGCCTGCTCTGTTGCCCGTCGGGCAGTTTCCGCATTCCCGACATGCGCGAATTGCCCGTCGTGTTAGTTTGTCGCACGCTGTCGGCATTGCACCGTCGGGCAAATCACCTGCACATTTCCGCACGTCCCTGCTGCCGCATGAGGGACGTTTCGCGACCGTCACGGATCGTTGGCAGTGGGATGCGATGGGCGTGGGTCGACGCAGCGTGAGCTGATCGCGCGGACGAACGGCGATGCACGCACGGTCAAGTCGCGCGGTCCTGATATCCCGACGCTGATATCAAGCGGGTGCCGATACCCTCAGCGTGTCGCGCTCGTGATGGTGGCCAGACAGCCCGGCGCACCAGGGAGAACGCGAAGCAGCCGTTAAAACCAATCGCGCAGGGAGGGCCGGGTGTGTTCGGCCAGACCTGTGGTGCCTGCCGCCAGCATTTTCTTTCGCTGGCGGGCCACGGGCGCGGCCAGCGCCCGGCCTTCCCTGCGCCCTCTGTTTGAGGAGGGCGATAGTTTCAGCACAGCTCGGGCGCATCGTGTCGCGAGAACGAGATCGTTCGCCTTCGAGCTGCTTGTCGAGGCAACGCCGGGACCGCCAACCACAGCTGTCGTCCCGGGCAAGCGCGAAGCGCGCCGACCCGGGATCCATAACCACAGGGTTCAGTTGTCTTGCACGGACTCGCAGCCTGCCTCTTACAAACATCACGCGGTATGGGTCCCTGCGTTCGCAGGGACGACATCGGCTATTTGGCGCGCGCTCGGCCCTCACGATCCAAACACAAAGAAAGGGGCCCCAGCTTGCGCTGGAGCCCCTCAACGGTCAGGGCATTGCCGGGTATTTGCCCGAACCGAAGTTGCGGACCTGGTCGCGTACGACCAAGTCCCGGGAGAACTCAGTAGTTGTAGGCGCGCTCGCCGTGGTCGGTGATGTCGAGACCCTCGCGCTCCTGCTCCACGGTCGGGCGCAGGCCGATGATCACGTCGACGACCTTGTAGAGGATCGCCGAGCCGACACCCGACCATACCAGCGTGGCGACGACAGCCTTGATCTGCGCCAGCATCTGCGTGGCGAAGTCGTAGGTGCCGGCGTTGTTGCCGGTGATGTTGGTGTAGTCGGTGATGCCGACGCCACCCAGAGCCGGGTTGACCAGGATGCCGGTGGCCAGAGCGCCGATGATGCCGCCGATGCAGTGCACGCCGAAAACGTCGAGCGCGTCGTCATAGCCCAGCGCGTTCTTCACGGTGGAGACGAAGAACAGGCAGACCGGGGAGACGATCAGGCCGAGCACCAGCGCGCCGATCGGACCGGCATAACCGGAGGCCGGGGTAACGGCGACGAGACCGGCGACCGCGCCCGAGCAGATGCCGAGCAGCGACGGCTTGCCCTTGACGGCCCATTCGCACAGCAGCCAGGACAGCGCCGCACCGGCGGTCGCGACCATGGTGTTGACGAAGGCCAGGGCGGTGACGCCGTTCGATTCCAGGTTGGAGCCGGCATTGAAGCCGAACCAGCCGACCCACAGCAGCGCGGCGCCGATCATGGTCATGGTCAGCGAGTGCGGAGCCATCAGCTCCTTGCCGTAGCCGGTGCGCTTGCCGATCAGAACCGCGCCCACCAGACCGGCAATGCCGGCGTTGATGTGAACGACGGTGCCGCCCGCGAAGTCGAGAGCGCCGGCGCCGGCGAGCCAGCCGACAGCACCGGTGACTTCGTCGAGCTTGGCCTGGGCGGCGGTCTTGGCGGCAGCGTCGCCAGCGGCAGCGAGAGCCTTGGCAGCAGCAGCGACGTCATCGGGAGCGGCGATGTACCAGACCCAGTGCGCGATCGGGAAGTAGATGAAGGTCACCCAGAGCAGGATGAACAGCATCACCGCCGAGAACTTGATGCGTTCGGCGAAGGCGCCGACGATCAGGGCCGGGGTGATCATCGCGAAGGTCATCTGGAACACGAAGTAGGCCAGCTCCGGGATCACCACGCCGTTCGAGAAGGTCGGAACGGTCGAGTTGGCGTCGACGCCGTGCAGGAAGGCCTTGGAGAAGCCGCCCACCCACGAGGTCATGCTGCCGCCGTCGGTGAAGGCGAGCGAGTAGCCGTAGAGCGTCCAGACCACGCCGACCATGGCGACGATGGCGAACACCTGGGTGAGGACCGAGGCCATGTTCTTGGTGCGGACGAGGCCGCCATAGAACAGCGCGAGGCCGGGGATGGACATCATCAGGACGAGCGCGCTGGACACGAGCATCCAGGCGACGTCGCCCTTGTTGGGAACCGGGGCGGCTGCGGCAGCGGCGGCAGGCGCGTCCTCGGCGAACGCCACATCGACGAGGCCTGCGACGCAGAGCCCTGCAATTGCGAGCGTAACCCATCCCGCGCTGGTTGGACGCTTGAACGTCATTTTATTGTACTCCGTAAGTGTTCTGGTTTGAGCGCGAAATCAAAGGGCCGCAGCGTCCGCTTCGCCGGTGCGGATACGCACGGCGTGGTCGAGGCTGATGACGAAGATCTTGCCGTCGCCGATCTGGCCGGTCTTGGCGGCCGAGCTGATCGCATCGATGGTCTTGTCGACCTGGTCGGAGGGGATCGCGACCTCGATCTTGATCTTGGGCAGGAAGCTCACCGCATATTCGGCGCCGCGGTAGATTTCCGTATGACCTTTCTGACGGCCGTACCCCTTCACTTCCGTCACCGTGAGACCATGAACGCCGATGGCGGTCAGGGCGTCCCGGACTTCTTCGAGCTTGAATGGCTTAATGATCGCCATAACAATTTTCATGGGTCCTATCCCCGCTTGGGCCCGGCACGGACGTTACCGAGCGCTTCCTGTCGACTGAGGTTCACCACGCGGAGAAATCTTCACGACGCGGGCACAGCCGGGAGCGATAGAATCAAATGCCGTGCCAGACGGCTGGTCAGGGCTAACGAGCGGTGAATCCTGGCCTTTTCACCCCTCGGGAGGGGCAGCAGGGGCTGCGCTATTCCGTCGCGCTCAAGGAATGGGCAGGCATGCGCAAAAGTTGCGCATGTCAGGCTCAAGACACAATGCTGCTCAGCGCGCGGGCAGAATCCTGCGGCGCCGAACAGGTCAATTGGCGTCAATTGCTGCAGCTATTGCAGCGCCTCGCCATGCTGGGAGATGTCGAGTCCTTCCAGCTCGTGCTCACGCGACACCCGCAGCGGCACGAAGGCGCTGACCAGCTTCAGGAGCCCCCAGGTGACGCCGCCCGACCACACCAGGGTGACGGCGACGCCGTAGAGCTGGGCCGCAAGCTGCTTCGGGTTGCCCTCGATCAGCCCCGCCGTGCCGCCGATCGCGGCGGTCGCGAACACGCCGGCCAGCACGGTGCCGGTGAGGCCGCCGACGCCGTGGACGCCGAACACGTCGAGCGAATCGTCATAGTTGAAGCGGTGCTTCAGCGAGGTGCAGGCCCAGTAGCAGATGATACCAGCGAGCGCGCCGATCACCAGCCCATGCCAGGGGGCGACGAAGCCGGACGCGGGCGTGATGGTGCCGAGGCCGGCCACCGCGCCCGAGATCATGCCGAGCACAGACGGCTTGCGCCGCGTCGACCATTCCAGCGCGCCCCAGGTGACGGCGCCGGCGCAGGCGGCCAGATGCGTCGTCAGGATCGCCATCACCGCATGCGCATTCGCCCCGAGCGCCGAGCCGCCATTGAAGCCGAACCAGCCGACCCAGAGCAGGCCGGTGCCGACCACCGCGAGCGACAGGTCGAACGGCGAGAGGTTCTCACTGCCGTAGCCCTGGCGGCGTCCCATCACCAGCGCGGCGACCAATCCCGCGGTGCCCGCGGAGAGATGCACGACGAGACCGCCGGCGAAGTCGACCACGCCGGCCTGAGCGAGAAAGCCGCCGCCCCAGATCCAATGCGCCAGTGGCACATAGACGAAGATGAACCATGCGATGCTGAACAGGAGGTAGGCGGAGAAGCGCATGCGGTCGGCGACCGAGCCCGCCACCAGAGCCACCGTGATGATCGCGAACGTCATCTGGTACAGCATGAACAGCGACTCGGGGATCGTCTTGGCGCCGGGATGGACGCTGTCCATGCCCATGCCGGCGAGGAAGGCGCGGTCGAGCGAGCCGATCCAGGTGCCGTCGCCGACGAAGGCCAGCGAGTAGCCGAATGCGACCCACAGGATCGAGATCAGCATCACGGCTGCGAGGCTCTGCGCCATCGTCGCCAGTACGTTCTTCTTGCGCACCATGCCCGAGTAGAACAGCGCCAGACCCGGAATGGTCATCATCAGCACCAAAGCGGTGGCGACGATCATCCAGGCGGTGTCGGCCGGTTCGATCGTGGACGGCGCTGCGGCCGCTGCTGGCGTGGTGAAGGCAATCGCTCCCGCTGCAGCCAATGCTGCAGACGCGCGCAGGCTACGAGACGCGCTGGTCTCCATGACAGTCCCCCCGGCATGTCAGATGTTAGGATTTTGCAGTCCGCCGCGCCGTTGCGGCGGGCGTGCAGCCGTTGCGGCTGCTTGACGGGCTTAGAGTGCGTCGGTGTCGGTTTCGCCGGTGCGGATGCGGCGGGCATGATCGATCGGCGTCACGAAGATCTTGCCGTCGCCGATCTGGCCGGTGCGCGCGTGCGTCGTGATCACCTCGACCGCCTTCTCGGCGATGTCCGAGTTGACCGCGATCTCGATGCGCAGCTTGGGCAGGAAGTTCACGATATATTCGGCGCCCCGGTAGATCTCGGTATGGCCCTTCTGGCGACCGTAGCCCTTGACCTCGGTGACGGTCATGCCGTGGACGCCGATCGCGGTGAGGGCTTGGCGCACCTCGTCGAGCTTGAAGGGTTTGATGATCGCGACGACGAGCTTCATGGGCGGGCCCTGGTTTCCTCAGGTAGGAGCAGCCTGTTTCGGAGGCAGGCTTGGGATGGCCATTTTGGCCTGTTCCTAGGCAAATGGCACAAAATCAGCGCAGCGTTAAGCGAAAACGTCAAGGAGTGACGGATATCACTGAACGGAACGCGACATCGCCCGACAGACTGAAGACGTTTTCGTGCCATCCCACATTCAAGGACATCCCATGTCGAATCGTTCCTGGTATTACGCGGCGCAAGGCCAGCAACAGGGCCCCATTTCGGAAGACGAACTGCGCGACCTGATCGCCCGGGGTGTCGTCACGGCCGAGACGCTGCTGTGGAGCGACGGCATGGCCGGCTGGGAGAAGGCCGGGCGCATTCCCGGCCTGATGTCGGGCGTGCCGAGCATCTCCCCCGGCGTCCCGCCCGCGTTCGAGGCCGGCGTGCCTGCGTCGGGCGGCGCGCTCTCGGTCAAGCTCGACACCTGGTCCTATCTCGGCTGGACGCTGCTGTATGTCGTCGGCCAGTTCCTGGTGGTGATCACGCCCTGGACCGCTGTCTATCTCTACCGCTACGTGATCGAGCGGATGCGGGTGCCCGGCCGGCCGAACCTCACCTTCACCGGCCAGCCGCTCGACATCTGGTACGTCTTCATCGCGATGGGCGTGCTGGCCTATGTCGGCCTCAGCGACCGGCCGATCCTCAACCTGATCTCGCTGGTTGCCCCGGCGTTCCTGGGCTGGATGGTGCTGCGCTGGCTGCTGAGCAACCTCGCCTCGAATGGCGAGCGGTTGCCGATCCATTTCGAAGGCAGCCCCGTCGTCTATGCCGGCTGGTACCTGCTGATGATCGTGTCGGGCATCACCGTCATCGGCTGGGCCTGGGTGCTGACCGCCTGGATGCGCTGGGTCTGCCGCAACATCCAGGGGACGCGGCGCGAGGTCGTGTTCACCGGCTCGGCCCTGCAGGTGTTGTGGCGCACCTTCGCGTTCGTGCTCGGCTGCTCGGTGATCATTCCGATCCCGTGGCTGCTGCGCTGGTACAGCGCCTGGTACGTGTCGCAATTCGCGGTCGTCCCGCGGACGGCACAGCCGGTGTGATGCGGCTAGGCCCGGCGCTCGCGGATCGAGCCCTCCTGCGCGACGGAGGCGACCAGCGTGCCGTCGGGCTTGAAGATCGAGCCGCGGGTGAGCCCGCGGCCGCCCTGCGCGCTCGGCGAATCCTGCGCATAGAGCAGCCATTCGTCGGCGCGGAACGGCCGGTGAAACCACATCGCATGATCCAGCGAGGCCGGCATCATGCGCTTGTCGAACAAGGTGCGGCCATAGCGCGCCATGACCGCGTCGAGCAGCGAGAAGTCCGACGCATAGGCCAGCGCGCACATGTGCAGCGCCGGATCATCGGGCAGCTTCGCCGCCGTCTTGATCCAGACGTTGATGCGGCCATCCTCGATCTTCTGGCCGAAGTACCGGTTCAGTTCGACGGGGCGCAGCTCGATCGGCCGGTCGGATTCGTAGTAGCGGCGGATGAAGTCCGGCATCCTTTGGAAGACCTCCTGAAACATCGGCTGCTTGGAGATCTCCTCCGCCGTCAGCTTCTCCGGCGGCGGCACGTCCGGCATCTTGTCCTGGTGGTTGAACGCGCTCTCCTCGTCGCTGTGGAACGACACCATGATCGAGAAGATCGCATTGCCGTGTTGGATCGCGGTGACGCGACGCGTCGCATAGCTCTTGCCGTCGCGCAGACGCTCGACCTGGTAGATGATCGGCACCTGCGGGTCGCCGGGCAGGATGAAGTAGCAGTGCAGCGAATGCGGCAGCCGGCCCTCGACGGTGCGGCAGGCCGCCATCATCGCCTGGCCGATCACCTGGCCGCCGAACACGCGCTGCCAGCTCGTCTTCGGGCTGTTGCCGCGGAACAGGTTCACCTCGATCGGCTCGAGATCGAGGATCGAGATCAGGTCGATCAGTCCCTTGGACATGGCGTGGTGCTTTCGCTGGCTCGGCCGGCCGCTCCGGTCCCGTTCTCGCGGGATCAGGCATCCGGAATTGATGGCCTCGGGTGGCAGCCCTTGGTTCACGCCCCTGTTTCGCCCAGCTATAATCCTCCCGCAAGAGTAACTGTGAGCAGGGTGGCATGACGACACAGCGAAGCATTGTCATTTGTGGCGGGGCCTTTGCCGGCCTGGCGCTCGCGCTCGCGCTTCGGCAGGGGCTCGGTCCCGAAGTGCCGGTGATCGTGGCCGACCCGGCGCTCGCCAACCGGCCGAGCCGCGATCCACGCGCCAGCGCCATCGTCGCGGCGTGCCGCAAGCTGTTCGATGCGATCGGGGTCTGGGCGGACGTGGCGCCGCAGGCGCAGCCGATCCTCGACATGGTCATTACCGATTCCAAGCTCGAGGACGCGACCCGCCCGTCGTTCCTGACGTTTGCGGGCCAGGTCGAGGCCGGCGAGCCGTTCGCGCACATGGTCGAGAACCGGCTCTTGATCGACGCGCTGGTGCGGCATGCGGAGGCCGCAGGCGTCGAGCTCAAGGCGATGCCGGTGACCGGCTTCGTGACGCGGGCCGACGGCATCGCGGTGACTCTGGGCGACGGCAGCCAGCTCGAGGCGAGCCTGCTGGTGGCCGCTGACGGCGCGCGTTCGAAGCTGCGCGAGCGCGCGGGCATCCAGACCCATGGCTGGGACTATGACCAGTCCGGCATCGTCGCGACCATCGGTCATGAGCGCGACCATGGCGGCCGCGCCGAGGAGCATTTTCTTCCGCCCGGACCATTCGCGATCCTGCCGCTGACCGGCAAGCGCTCCTCGCTGGTGTGGACCGAGCGGCGCGCCGAGGCGAAGCGCCTCGTCGCGCTCAGCGCGGATGAATTCCACGCCGAGCTGGAGAGGCGCGCCGGTCTGCATCTCGGCGAGTTGAAGGTGCTCGACCAGCCGCGCGCTTTTCCGCTGTCCTACTTCGTCGCCCGCTCGTTCATCGCGCCGCGGCTGGCGCTGGTCGGCGACGCCGCCCATGTGATCCACCCCATCGCGGGGCAGGGGCTCAACATGGGGCTGAAAGACGTCGCCGCACTGGCCGAGGTCGTGGTCGATGCGGCAAGAATGGGGATCGATCCGGGGCAGGTCGATGTCCTCGAACGCTACCAGCGCTGGCGCCGCTTCGACACGATGGCGATGGGCGTTGCCACCAATTCGCTGAACTTCCTGTTCTCGAACAAGTCGACGCTGTTGCGGGCCGTGCGCGACATCGGCCTTGGCATCGTCGATCGCGCGCCGCCGTTGAAGGAGCTGTTCATCAAGCAGGCCGCGGGCCTCACCGGAGAGATGCCACGGCTGCTGAAGGGTGAGGCGCTGTAGAGCATGATCCGGAAAAACGGGAACCGGTCTTCCCTCGCGACAAACGCCGAAGGCGTTTGCGCGGAGATCATGCTCGAACAAAGAGCTCAGCGCGGGCCTGCGGCGGCGATGAAGCCGGCGACGGCCTCGACCATGTCGGGGTCGAGCGGACGGTCGGGGTCGTTGTAGGAGGCGAGGTTCTCGTCCTCGTTGGCGACGTCGACCAGGACGTGGTTCATCTCCGGCAGCCACAGCGACTTGGCGGTCGGTGCGGCGGCGGCGAGCGCGACCATGTCGAGGCGTGCGATCTGGTGGTCGCGGGCGCCGCCGACGATCAGAATCGGGATCGTGAGCTGCTTCAGTGGATCGATCGGGTCCTCGGCAAAGGCGGAGCCGATGCTGGGCTGCATGCTCGGTGCGACCGGCAGCTCGGGCGGTGGCGGGTCCACGACCTGCCCGGCCATGATGGCGTCGATCGCCTTGGCGACCGGCTCCATCTTCGCGGCCGGCAGCTTCTTCTCTAGCTGCGCCTTCAACAGGTCGCCCTGCCGCCGCGCCGACGTCGTGAGCAGCACGAGGCGGTCGACCGGGGTGCGGCGGGCGGTGAGGATGGCGACCAGGCCGCCCTCGCTGTGGCCGACGAGAACGATGCGGGCGAACTTGCCGCGCAGGAAGTCGACCAGCGCGGCGGCGTCGTCGACGTAGTCCTTGAAGCGGAAGTCTTCCGGGCGGCCGAATTCCGCCTTCCACCCCCGCGCGCCGCGCTTGTCGTAGCGCAGGCTGGCGATGCCTTGGGTAACGAGCTGCTCGGCGAGCTTCTTCAAGGTCGCCGGCTTGAGCTGCGGCCCGTTGCCATCCCGGTCCGTCGACCCGGAGCCGGCGATCAGCAGCGCCACCGGCGGGCGCTCGACACCCGCTGGCGTCGTCAGGACGGCGTCGAGTGCGCCAATGCGGACGGCGCTCTCCTCGGCCGAGACCCCCGAAGCGAGGGCCATCAGCGCCACGGCGAGCGCACAGCGGATCACGACGGGCCGCATCGGTCAGTCGATCTTCCGCGCTTCCTCGGGCAGCATGATCGGGATGCCATCGCGGATCGGGTAGGCGAGCTTCGCCGACCGCGAGACCAGCTCCTGTTTCGCCGCGTCGTATTCCAGCGGGCCCTTGGTCATCGGGCAGACCAGGATCTCGAGCAGCTTGGGATCGACGGAATTGGCGGGGCGTTCGAGCGGGGCGTTCATGGCAAGGGTCTCCGGCGGGCGCCTCTGTAGCATAACGTCCGCTCGCTTGTCGTGCTTCAAGGCATGTGCCGGGCGATCCGGATCAGCTCGTCGATGACCGCGTCCAGTTGCTCGGCCGGCAACGGCCGATCCGACAGCGCGTGGCCGAGGAAGGTCCAGTACAGCACCTGGGCGCGTGCGCGCGCGATCGCCGGCACTAGTCCCTCGGCTGCAAGCAGGCTCTCGACATAGCCCAGCCGGCGCCTGTCGATGGCTTGGACAGCCTGCCGCGCGGCGGGGTCGGATCCGGCCCAGTTGCGCACGGCGCGCTCCAGGGTGAGCTTGACGTTGAACGCGCGGCGGAGGAGCACGGCAATGGCCGGCTGGTCGCCGGCGTTCGCCTCCACCCCGGTGATGATCTGCTCGGCCGCAATCTCCCGCCACTTCTTGAGGAGGGCCGCGTGAAACCCGGCCACATCGGCGAAATGCCAGTAGAAGCTGCCGCGCGACACGCCCAAGGCTTTCGCCAGCGGCTCCGCCCTCAGCGCGGTGAAGCCCCGGCTGGCCAGCACCTTCAATCCCTGTGTCAGCCAATCGTCGGCCGAGAGCTGATCGGTCATGTCGTCACCATGAGACGACCATACACAGCTGTATTGACGACCGCCAGGGCTTCGTGCATTGTCCATACATAACTGTATGGAGGCGTGCCATGCGCGATGCGCTGCTCGTGACCGCGGGGCTGATGGCGATCACCGTCGCCGTGATCCACGGCGTGCTCGGCGAGACGACGGTTTTCGCGCGTGCCACCATCTCGCCGGAGCGGCTGCGAACCCTGCTGCGGCTGGTCTGGCAGACTGGCACGGTGGCGTGGATCGGCTGTGGCGTGCTGCTCGCCGTCGCCCCGCAAATGGCGTCGGAGTCGGCGCGGCATTGGACGGTGACCACGGTCATCGTCGTGTTCGCTTTCGCCGCAGGCGCCAATGCGCTCGCGACGCGCGGGCGGCATTTCGGCTGGGTCATGCTCGCCGGCGTAGTCAGTCTCGCCATCGCCGGCTACTGACGCGGCGAATCCCGGTCCACCGCAGCGCCGCCACGTACCCGGCGAGAGGAAGGCATCGCGACGCTCCGTAACCGCCGCGTCGCCTCAACTGCTGTTCGGCCGCACTCCGTTCACCGCGAGGCCACTGCCACGACACATTCGCCAAGAATGGTTCCAACTTAGAAGGAGTCTCTTTGCAGACACGGCGACGAGCCGCTTAGCTGTTCGTCGTCGCGAACGGGTGCCCGGCGTCGACATCGATCCGGGCGCACAACCGTTCTCCGATTTGCTTGTCTGGATAGGAGAGGGGACGGATCGATGTTGGTCGACGTGGTGCGGAAGTTGGTCGTCGTAGGTGGAAGCGTCGGCGTGCTGTTGATGGCAGCGCAGGCGCACGCCGGGGGATCGAGCGAGATCTGCCTCACCTATGCCAACGGTCAATTCGAGCCCAAGGAGCCGACCGTTCCTGCGGACGCGCCGCTGACCATCCGCGTCCGGAACATGGAGGGCAAGGCCATCGAGTTCGAGAGCGAGACCCTGAAGGTCGAGAAGGTGATCGCGGCCAACAGCGAGGCGGTGCTCAACGTCCGCGCCATGAAGTCCGGGCGCTACGAGTTCTACAACGACTTCAACGAAAAGGCCCGCGGCTTCGTCAACGTCCAATAGGTCCATATCCCATGCTCGCCGCCCTGATCATCGTCTTCCGCGAAGTGTTCGAAGCCGGCCTGATCGTCGGCATCGTGCTTGCCGTCACCAGCGCGGTCCCGCATCGCCTGCGCTGGATCGGCGCGGGGCTGTTTGCCGGCCTGGTCGGCGCATGCATCGTCGCGGCGTTCGCGGGAACGTTGACCCAGCTCTTTGAAGGCATGGGGCAGGAATTGTTCAATGCGGGGATCCTGTCGGCTGCCGTGATCATGCTGACCTGGCACAATGTCTGGATGGCCCGGCACGGCCGCGAGATGAGCACTGAGCTGCGGACGATGGGCCAGGCGGTGGCAGACGGCGCCAAGCCGCTGGTCGCGCTGGCGACCGTGATCGCCATCGCCGTGTTGCGCGAGGGCAGCGAGGTCGCGCTGTTTCTCTATGGGGTCGCGGCCTCCGGCGACGGCAGCGGGCGGGCGCTGCTCGGTGGCGGCGTCCTTGGCCTGCTGCTCGGCGTTGCCGTCTGTCTCGCGACCTATCTCGGCCTGATGCGCATCCCGCCGCGCGCGCTGTTCAAGACCACCACCGTGCTGATCACCCTGCTGTCGGCGGGAATGGCCGCGCAGGCGGTGGTCTTTCTCGCCCGCGCCAACTGGCTGACAACGTTCGACCATGTGGTGTGGGATTCGAGCGCGGTTCTGCCCGAGCGTGGCGTCGCCGGGCGGACGCTCAAGGCTCTGATCGGCTATACGGATCAGCCTACCGCGATGCAGCTCGCAGTCTACATCGGGGTGATCGTCACCACCATCGCACTGATGCGCCTGACGGCGGCCCCGCCAGCGCCGCGCGCGGCTCCCGCCGAGTGATCATTGCAGCGGCGGATCGCCCGAGGTCCGCTTCTTGGCGAGATCCATCTCGGTCACGGCGATAAGGATTTCGGCGCGGGTCTTCAGGTCCGGCGCCTCGAGCATCGCCTGCTTCTCCGCCGGACCATAGGGCGACATCATCGCCAGCGCGTTCACGAGCGCTTCGTTCGGCGCCGCTTCGATGCCGGCCCAGTCGACCTTGAGATTGTTCGCCTTGAGGAAGTCGGTGAGAACCGCGAGCAGCGCTTCGCGGTCCACCGCCTCTTCACCCTTGCGCGCCGTGAAATCATCGACGAACGGGAAATAATCGACCTTGCACTGCCGATAGGGCGTGAGCACCGTCATTTCCTCGACCACCTTGAAGCGGGACACGCCGGTGAGCTCGAGGATGTAGCGGCCATCGCCGGACTCGGCGAGCTGCGTGATCCGGCCGACGCAGCCGACCTTGAACAGCACCGGGCGCTCCTCGCTGGAGGAGTGCGTGACGTCGGGCTGGATCATGCCGATGAGCCGATGGCCGTCACGAAGCGCATCGTCGACCATCGCGAGATAACGCGGCTCGAAGATGTTGAGCGGCATTTGGCCGCGCGGCAGCAGCAAGGCTCCCGCCAACGGAAACACCGGAACGATCTCCGGAAGCTCGGCGGGACCGCGATATTCGGCATTGATCGGCATGCGATACCTCGTGTCCGCTGGAACGAGCGCGCGTCCCGTCCAGCCGGGTTACGAAAACAGGATCGTCGACAGCCGCTTGCGGCCCTCGATGGTGGCCTCGTCGGCGCCGCCCCAGGCTTCGAAGAACTGCACGAGCTGCTTACGCGCGCCGTCTTCGTTCCATTTGCGGTCACGCTTCACGATCTCGAGCAGCTGGTCGGTGGCTTCCTTCCGCTTGCCCGCGGCGTTCAGTGCGGTCGCCAGGTCAAAACGCGCCTGGTGGTCGAGCGGATTGGCGGCGACCTTCTGTTCGAGCTCGCCGACCGGCCCAAGCGACTGGGCCTGCTCTGCCAGATCGATCGCGGCCTGCACGGCGGAGACCGCCGAATCGCTGCGCTTGGAGTCCGGGACCATCGCAAGCGTCTGCTTGGCCTCGTCGATCGCGCCGAGCTCGACCTGGCACTTCGCAAGCCCGGCGATCGCGGGGATGTTGGCGGCATCGATCGCGAGCACCTCGGCATAGATCTCGGCCGCGCCGGCCGCATCGCCTTCAGCGAGAACCGCTTCGGCTTCCTTGAGGATTTCGGCGATGTCGGGCTCGCCGGCGCCGGGAACGCCCTTGGTGATCTTTTCGATGAAGGCGGCGACCTGGCTCTCGGGCACGGCACCCATGAACCCATCGGCGGGCCGTCCGCCGACGAACGCGATCACAGCCGGAATCGACTGGATGCCCATCTGGCCAGGGATGGCCGGATGCTCGTCGATGTTCATCTTGACCAGCTTGACCTTGCCCTTGGCGGCCTTGACGGCTTTTTCCAGGATGGGCGTCAGCTGCTTGCACGGTCCGCACCACGGCGCCCAGAAGTCGATGAGGACCGGCTGCCGCTTCGATTCCTCGATGACGTCCTTCACGAAGCTCTGCGTCGTGGTGTCCTTGATCAGATCCGGCACCTGCGGCGCCGGTCCGCCGCCCTGCTCAACAATGGTCACGGGGTCCCTCGTCCGAAAAATTCCGATGAACGGCGACCGGGAACCGGCCGCCGCCGCGCCTCAATACACGTTTTCTTTCACTTTAAGTGGCGGTCCAGCTGGAAATTTCAATCAGCGCCCATCGCGGTCCGGTGATGGGCAGGTCTCAGCCCGGTTCGGCCGGTCCCGGCCGCTAAAATTTGAACGTCGCCGGCGTACGAAACCTGTCGCAGACCTGTTGCATTCGTCCGCGGCATTTGGCATAGGTCTGCCCGTCGCTGGCGGCCACGCCGCCAAGGCGTCACGGATGCGGGTGTAGCTCAGTGGTAGAGCACGACCTTGCCAAGGTCGGGGTCGAGGGTTCGAACCCCTTCGCCCGCTCCAAAAATTTCGCTCCGTTGTTCCTTCGTCTCGTGCCTCATCATTTTGTCGGCGGGGATTTGTCCCAGGCCGCGAGCACGTCGGCGAATACCCGATCTCCACTGGGACCTTTGCCGATTGCGAGGATGCCGCGGCGCTGGTTCGCATAGACGACCGGGATGTCGAACCATTCGCGCCGTGCGAGCAGCTCCTCGTTGCGCGCGCGATCGGCCTCGACGTTGGACAAGCCCACCAGGAACGAACCTTCGGTGATCTTGACGGAAAGCCCGGCAAGCGGCGTCCCGCGCGACTTCTCATCCGTCTTCATCAGCATTCCTGGGACGCTGCTGATGCCGCCACCGACGAAATCGGCAGCGGGCCTGAATGTGAGCTCGGCGACATGGCTGGCCGGCAGGCTGGGATCGTCGTTGCGGCGCAACTGCAGGCTGACCTTCAGTTTGCGCTCGGGAATGTCGATCTCGCCACGGATCACCGGCGTGGGCCGTCCCGATTGTGCCTTCTTGACCGTCTCCGTCCGCCAGGTGACCGAGCCGGAATAGCGCTTACCCTTGGGGTCGGAGAGATCCTCATCATACAGCACGGCAAGTCCGGGCGTCCGCGCATCTGCCGCGTCGGACGATGCGGTCGGGCTCGAAACGGGAGCGTTGCTCCGGGCGGCGGCGGGGCCAGCGGGCTGCGCCGGCTTCGCCGCAGCGGCGCTCAGTTGAGCGCCGCCGTCGATCGACGTGAACATCACGAGCGGCTGCTGCGCTCCGCCCGTGGCTCGCTCCACCGCCGCGTTGGTCTGGTTGAAGGTCTCGATCAGGCGTTGGCCTGGCTGCTGCAGCGCCTCTGCAAGGGCGGCGGCGAACACGCCTTGACCGTCCGGGCCGCGCTGTCCCGCCGTCCCCGCCTGTGCGGCAAAGGAGATCACGGTCCGTGCGGAAACGTCGACCGGGACGAGGCCGGCGGCAAGACCGGCAATGCCGCGCCCGGCGAACGGATTGGAGCGGAAGGCGTCGAGAATGATCACGTTCTGCCGGGGGCTCGATCCGCCCAGCTCGCGCAGAATTGCAGTCAGGTCGCGCAGCTCGGTCTCGAGATCCGCAGCTGTCGCCGGTGCCGCGTCGACCGGGACGAGATAATCGGCGCCGCCCAGGTTGAGCCCATAGCCGGCATAATAGATCAGCGCGACGTCGGCGTCCGCGATCCGGCCCTTGAACTCGGCAAGCGCGCGATCGAAGCCGCGTCGGTCGAGATCGATCTGCGCGGCACCGCCGCTCAGGGTGAAGCCGAGTCGCGACAGGCTGTCGGCGATCAGCCGGGCATCCGCCGCCGGCTCCTCCAGCAGCGGTGCGTGCTCGTGGATGGCGTTGCCGATCACCAGCGCCACCCGCTTGTCGGCGGCAGCGGGCCCGGTCGAGATCAGGATCGCGCCGACGACAAGGATGGTTGCAGACAGCAGCTGTCCAACTCGGCCGATCACCCGACGCATGCCAACGATCTCCTGTCACCCGATCTGCTCGATCGATGATTTTACCGCATTTCGAACAAAGCAGGAACAAGAATCGTGGCAGGAAAAAGAGAAATTGCCGTGGGCTGTCGGCGACCTAGACGACCACCGGCGTGTGCACCCGGCCGGCATCGCCGAACACGCGGAGATAACGGGCGATCTCGGCGGGATCGCCGGTCGCCTTCTCCGGGTTGTCGGACAGCTTCACGGCGGGGTGCCCGTCGGCCGACGTCACCTTGCAGACCAGCGAGATCGGATCGAGGTCGACCGAGCCGTCCGGCGAGCAGCCGACGAAATCGTTGGTCAGGTTGGTGCCCCAGCCGAACGACAGCCGCACCTGGTCGGAGAACCGATGATGGATCTGCTCGATCGATTCGACGTCCATCGCGTCGGAGAACACGAGCAGCTTCTGCTTGGGATCACGCCCCTTCGATTTCCACCAGGCGATGATCTCCTCGCCGGCCTGGATCGGAGGCGCGCTGTCGGGACGGAAGCCGGTCCAGTCGGCGACCCAGTCGGGTGCGTCGCGCAGGAAGGCCTTGGTGCCGAATGCGTCGGGCAGCGCGATCAGCAGGTTGCCTGCGTAGGTCTGCCGCCACTGGTCGAGAATGCGATAGGGCGCGAAGCGCAGCTCGTCATCGTCCTTGGCAAGCGCGGCGGCGACCATCGGCAGCTCATGCGCGTTGGTGCCGATGGCTTCGAGATCGTTGTCCATCGCCAGCAGCACGTTGGAGGTGCCGGTGAACGACGGGCCGAGACCTTCCTTGACGGCCTCGACGCACCAGCGCTGCCACAGGAAGCCGTGGCGGCGGCGGGTGCCGAAATCCGACAGCCGCAGCCCCTCGAGCTTGCGCAGCCGCTCCACCTTGGCCCACAGCTTGGCCTTGGCGCGGGCGAACAGCACGTCGAGCGCGAACCGGCCCTGGCCCTTCATGGCCTGGCGCGAGCGCAGCTCGTTGACGATCGCGAGCGCCGGGATTTCCCACATCGTGGTGTGGGTCCAGGGCCCGTGGAAATGCAGCTCGTACTGGCCGTCGGACTTGCGCAGCTCGTATTCGGGCAGGCGGAAGGTGGCGAGCCAGGCGATGAACTCCGGCGAGAACATGTGGGTCTTGCCGTAGAAGGTGTTGCCGGCCAGCCAGATCAGCTCCTTCTTGGCGAAGCGGATGGTGCGGGCGTGGTCGAGCTGGGCGCGCAATTCGCCCTCGTCGATGACGTCGCCGAGCCGCACCCGCCGGGTCCGGTTGATGACCGAGAAGGTCACCTGCTGAGTCGGGTAGAACTCCCGAATCATCTGCAGCATCAACAGCTTGTAAAAATCGGTGTCGAGCAGGCTGCGCACGATCGGATCGAGGCGCCAACCGTGATTATAGGTTCTGCTCGCGATGTCTGTGATTGTCATGTGATCGTTTTACAGCGCTGGCCGCAAACCCGCCACTGGGCTTGTCGGAGGAGGCCCTCGTGGCGCGGCGGCATCCTTGCTCGGGGGTCGTGGCGGCGATTAGCGCGCCGGGAGCGGCACGCCGGGATCGAACGCCAGCACCGCTTCGGCCCATTTCGCGACGCGGAGCACGTGGAGGTCGTTGCGATAGGGGCCGGCGATCTGCACGCCCAGTGGCAGGCCGTTGTTGCCGAACCCGGCCGGCAGGGAGATGGCCGGCGCTCCGACGAAGGTCCAAGGGGCGCAATATTCGGCGTCTCCGGTCCAATCCAGGCCGCGCGGCGCTTCGCCGAAGGCTGGCAAGGTGAGCACTGCGTCGAAGCCGTCGAGCTCAGCGGCGAGCGCCTTCTGCCTGAGGGCTTGGGCCGCCTTCGCAGCGAGATATTCCATGGCCGTCTTGCTTCGCCCGCTCTCGACGTGGCCCTTCATGACCTCGCTGACCCGGTCGGGATAGCGCGCGATCAGATCGGAGAAGATCGTGGTCGCCTCGCTGAGCATGATCGTGGTGATCGCATCCCAGTTCACCGCGTCGAGCTCTCTCAGTTCGATCTCGTCGATCGTCGCGCCGGCGCTGCGCAGCTTGTCGACGACCGATTCGAACACCGCCTTCTGCTCGGCCTCGGCGCGCTCCCATTTGGCGAAGCGCACCACCGCAAGCCGTGGCGTGCGGAGCGGCGTGAGGCCGTGGTCGATGTCGACGGTGAAGCCCGGCAGCGGCCGGCCGTGGCGATCATCGGCGCTGGTGCCGGCCAGCAGAGAGAGGGCCAAGGCCACGTCGTCGACGCGGCGGGCGAAGAAGCCGACATGGTCGAGCGACGGGCTGAGGGGATGCACGCCGACGCGTGGAATCGCGCCGAAGCTCGGCTTGAAGCCGACGACGCCGTTGAAGGCCGCCGGTCGGATCACCGAGCCGAGTGTCTGCGTGCCCAGCGCGAGCGGGACCAGGCCGGCCGCAACCGCCGCGGCCGATCCGGACGATGAGCCGCCCGGCGTGTGCTCGGGGTTCCATGGATTGACGGTCGGACCTGGATGACGCCAGGCGAATTCGGTGGAGACCGTCTTGCCGAAGATGGTTGCGCCGAGATTGCGCAGTCGCTCGACCACCCAGGCGTCCGCATCCGGCACGTGATCGCGGTAGATCTGCGAGCCGTTGGTGGTCGGCATGTCCGAGGTGGCGATGATGTCCTTGATGGCGACGGGAATTCCACCGAGCGGGCCGGTCTTTGGAGCGACATCCCGCGGCAGATATTCGAATGCTTTCAGCCGCGGCTCGATTGCCTGCGTCTTCTTCAAACAATCTTCACCATAGGCGGTGGCCGCTGTCGGATCGGCTGCAAACCGTCGCAGCAGCTCGAGAACGCCGGCACCGGCCTTTGGCGTGGACACAGGGATACGCTCGGACATTCATCGATCCTGTCGACTTGATCTCATTGCCGCGCGGTGAACGGTCGCAGCCGGTTGTTCCGATCCTATCGGGTGTTCAAGCGCACGCCAATCGTCCGGCCGATCGGAGCATATGAATACAGCGCATGGCGGCAGGCCCGTGCCGCGTGGCGGACAATCGCCGATGCGGCGCAGGCGTGAGCATGGGCATGCGCATCCAGTATGAGATGAGTGGAACGGCATCTCTTGAGCCTCGCGCGAACCTGGCAGCAATCCGCTTCTCACCCGCTCAGGATGTGCTACCATTTTCGAGCAGGACCACTGGTGTGGTCGGCCAAAGGACGTCTTCAGATACGTTCCGAATAGTAGACGCAGCCACACGAGCTGCCTCATGGGAGTGAAGCGATGACATCGGCTTTTCACCGAAGCATTCTTGCGCTTGCAACAATCAGTCTTCTCGCCGGCACCAGCATCGCCGGCGCGCAGCAGCAATCCGATCAGGGCAAGGGCCTGAAGAAATACGAATCAGGCACCAAGGAGTTCTGGACGCATCCGCCGGACGACTGGTTCCTCGGTGACGAGACCGAGGCGCAGAAGGGGCTGGCGCCGCCATCGGGCCCGCCGACCGGCGCCTCCGATGCCGAGCTTGCGAAGATCGTCAAGCAAGTGAAGCTGCCGGACGGCTTCAAGATGGAGGTCTGGGCGTCGGGCGTGCTCGCCGCGCGGCAGATGGCGTGGGGTGACAAGGGCACGCTGTTCGTCGGCTCGTTCGGACTCGGCAACGTCTATGCGATCAGCGACAAGGGCGGCAAGCGCGAGGTCAAGACGGTCCTCAAGGGCTTGAACATGCCGACCGGCCTCGCCTTCCAGGACGGCAATCTCTACGTCATCGCCGTCGACAAGCTGATCAAATACGAGAATGCCGAGGCCAATCTCGACAATCTCGGCCAGGGCAAGGTCGTCTATGACGACATGCCGTCCTATGCGGCGCATGGCTGGAAATACATCGCGGTCGACAAGGAGGGCTGGTTCTATATTCCGTTCGGACCGCCCTTCAACATCGGCATTCCGCCGACATCGGTGTCGCAGATCCGCCGCGTCGATCCGCGCACCGGCAATGCCGAGATCTGGGCGCTCGGCGTGCGCAACAGCGTCGGCGGCGACGTCGATCCACGCACCGGCCGCTACTGGTTCACCGAGAACGCGCGCGACTGGGTCAGCGATGAACTGCCGAGCGACAAGCTCAACATGATCTCGAAGATCGGCGAGCATTTCGGCTATCCCTATTGCCATCAGGGTGACATGCCGGATCCGAAATTCGCGATGGGTCACAAGTGCTCGGAGTTCACGCCGCCGGTGCTGAACCTCGGTGCGCACGTGGCGCCGCTCGGCATGAAGTTCTACACCGGTGACCAGTTCCCGGCGGAGTACAAGAACAACATCCTGATCGCCGAGCACGGCTCCTGGAACCGGCACAAGTACCAGGGTGCGCGGATCATGCGCGTCATCGTCGGTCCCGACGGCAAGGACGCCAAGCAGGAGGTGTTCGCTTCCGGCTGGCTCGAAGGCGACCAGGGCTATCTCGGCCGTCCCGACGACATCATCCTCGCCAAGGATGGCTCGATCCTGGTGGCGGACGACTGGGCCGGCGCGATCTATCGCATCAGCTACGAGAAGAAATGAGCTCGTCGTGAAAGCGGGGCTGCGCGCTGCCTTACGGCGGCCGCAGCCCCAACTATTTTGACAGTCGCGCGTTGACCGGGGGCGAGGTACCGCTCATCGACCGAAGGCCGGTCCGCGCGCCATAGCAATGATGGGAGCGAGAACCCCCGCGATGACTCCAGGGACCTCCAGAATGTGCCAGGCAGCAGCGGCCGCGCTGGCGCTCATGCTCGTGCTTGCGGCGCGTCCGGCCGACGCCGCCGATCTCGAGGCGGGCAAGACCAAGGCACAGCTCTGCGTCGGCTGTCACGGCGATAACGGCATCTCGCAGACCGAGAACATTCCCTCGCTCGCCGGCCAGCAGGATCAGTTCATCCAGTGGCAGCTCGTGTTCTTCCGCGCCGGCACACGCAAGAACGAGGCGATGAAGCCGATCGTCGATCAGCTCACCAACGAGGATATCCGCAATCTCGGCGCCTATTTCGCCTCGCTGCAGCCGGCCAAGGCGCCGCCCGACAATGATCCGGATCTGTCGGCCAAAGGCGCGCAAGCCGCCGCCGGCCGCCGCTGCGCCTCGTGCCATCTCGACAGCTATGCCGGCACCAAGGGCGTGGCGCGGCTCGCCGGCCAGCGCGAGGAATATCTCGTCAAGGCGCTGCACGACTATAAGAGCGGCCAGCGCGTCGGCGGCAGCCAGGCGGCGATGACGGATGTTGCCTATCCGCTGAGCGACGAGGAGATCACGGCGCTCGCGCATTATCTGGCGCATCTGTAGCTGGGACGCCGCCCAGATCACAATTGTCGTCCCGGCCTCGCGCCGGGACCCATACCGCGGAGGCTATCGAGGGACGTCGGTGAGAGTGACCTGCTTCACTACGGGCGGTGGCTAAGGGTCCCGGCGCGAGGCCGGGACGACATCGGAGTCTGTGGCGCCGTCGTGCCTGACCAACGGTTCGGCGAACACCGAGGCGACACCAAGAGCTACTTGTCCCGCTGTGCCTCATAGACCTTGAGCTGGGTATAGGCGATGCGCAGCCGTGGCACCGGGACCTTGGCGGCATCGGCGCGGGCGACGAGATCGCCGATGACGTGATCGGCCTCGACCGGCAGGCCGGCGCGGAGATCGCGAAACATCGAGGCGGTCATCGGTGATCCCTCCGCCGTGAGCATGCCGGAGACACGCTGGAAGAAGGCGCCAGCCGGAGGGTAGCCGGCGGCCGCAGCGGTGGCGCTGCATTCGTCGAGCATGCCGAGCAGGAAATCCTTGCCGCCCGGCGCGGTCAGGATCACGCCGACCGGCCCGCGCATCAAGGTGGTCGACGCGGCGAGCGAGGACAGGAACACCCACTTCTCCCACATGTCCTGCATGATGTTCTCGCTGGCCGACGCATTGAAATTGCCGCGCTGGAAGATCTCGAAGATCGCGCGGACGCGCTCCGACGATCCGCCGTCGCGCTCGCCGAAGCTCAGCGACTGCATCGGCTGCAGCTGCACCACCTCGCGCTGTTCGTTCAATGTCGCGGCGATGGCGCAGAGCCCGCCGAGCACGCGCGCGCGCCCGAACCTGGCGTCGAGCACGTCGAGGTGCTTCATGCCGTTGAGCATCGGAATGATCGCGGTGTCAGGTCCCACCGCCGGTGCAAACGAGCCGATCGCGTCGTCGAGATCGAAGGCCTTGCAGCTCAGCAGGACGACGTCGAAGTGCTGCTTCAAACCATCCGCCTGCACCGTCCGCGGATTGGGCAAGGTGACGTCACCGGTCGGACTGCGGATCACGAGGCCGGCACTGGCGAGCTCAGCCGCGCGCCGCGGGCGGACCAGGAAGGTGACATCGGCTCCGGACTGCAGCAGCCGGCCGCCGAAATAGCCGCCGATGGCGCCGGCACCGACGACGAGGATACGCATGGGGGTCTCTCCGTTAGCAAGGCTGCATCATGACGAAGCGCGTGGCGAATGACGAGTGGCGAATAGGGATGGCCACCATTCGCTACTCGCCACTCCCTATCGCCCCTACCACTTCTCGCCAAACGGCCGGATCTCCATTTCGAAGGTCCAGGCGCTCTTCGGCTGCTGGTAGAGCTGCCAATAGGCGCCGGCAACCGAGGACGGCGGCATCAGCAGGTCCGGATTGTCCAGCGCCTCCTCGCCCCAGAGCTGGGCGCGGCGCTCGCGCACCCAGGCGGTGTCGACGCCGGAATCGATGATCAGGTGGGCGACGTGAATGTTCTGTGGCATCAGTTCGCGCGCCATCGCCTGCGCCACCGCGCGCAGGCCGAACTTGGCGGAGGCGAAGGCCGCGAAGCCGGCGCCGCCGCGCAGCGACGCGGTCGCGCCGGTGAAGAAGATCTTGCCGCCGCCGCGCGGCAGCATCAGCCGGGCGGCCTCGCGGCCGGTGACGAAGCCGGCCCAGCACGCCATCTCCCAGACCTTGCGGAACACGCGGTCGGTGGTCTCCAGGATCGGGAAATTGACGTTGGCGCCGACATTGAAGATCACGACCTCCAGCGGCGCATGCTTGTCGGCGTCGTTGAGGAAGGCGGTGGTCTCGTCCTCCTTGCGGGCATCGAGCGAGCGCGCCACGATCCGCCCGCCGGCGCTCTCGACCTCCGCGACCAGCGGCGCGAGCTTGTCGCCATTGCGGCGGCCGGCGAACACCGTGAAGCCTTCGGACGCGAACTTCTTGACGATCTCGGCGCCGATGTAGTCGCCGGCCCCGACGACCGCGACGGTGGCGTTGCGCTGCTGCATGCTTGGTCTCCGTTCTCCCGAGGCGTCATTGCGAGGAGCGAAGCGACGAAGCCGTCCAGTCCTTCGTCGTGGCTCTGGATCGCTTCGCTCGCGATGACGGCGATTACCTGCCTAGGATGTAGTCCTCGACGTCGCGCAGCTGTTCCTTGCCGAAGAACATCTCGTTGCCGACGAAAAAGGTCGGCGAACCGAATGCGCCGCGCTCGACGGCGCGCTGGGTGTTCTCCACGAGCTTCGCCTTGACCTCGGGCTCCTGGGCGCGGGCGAACAGCCTGGCCCCGTCGAGCCCGGACGATGTGATCGCGGCGATCGCGATCTCGGGATCGTCCATCTTCTTCGGCTCGCGCCACATGTGGTGGAACGCCGCGTCGACATAGGCCTCGAACACGCCCTCGAGCTGGGCGGCGATGGCCGCGCGCATCAAGTTCAGCGTATTCACCGGGAAGTACGGATTCCAGACCCAGGGCTGCACGTGGTAGCGCTTGAGGAAGCGCTGCGTCTCGACCTCGTGGAACTCACGCTTGTTCTTGATGCCGGCGAGCGACTCGGCGGGCGACTTGTTGTTGGTCGCCTTGAAGATGCCGCCGAGCAGCACCGGGACATAGTAGAACTGGACGCCGATCCGCTTCACGATCGCCGGGATCGCCTCGTGGCTCAGATAGGCGTTGGGACTGCCGAAGTCGAACATGAATTCTGGCGCTGGACGGCTCATGGGCGGTCTCCTCGGTTTTTCGCATTGTGGTCCAGCGCAGCAGCCCCGTCCAGGGTTTTATGACGGTCATCATATTCCAGCGGCCGGAAGACGCCGGTGGTGCGTCAGATCATCCGGCGCACCGTCCGCTTGCGCCATACCAGGAGATAATAGCTCATCTGCAGCAGCATCATCGCGGCGAACGTGATGGGATAGGCGAGCCAGACGCCGTCGAGCCCGATGCTGCGGCTGAGCCAGGTAGCGGCGGGCACCTCGATCGCGGCGATCGCAAACGCCGAGATCGCCAGCGGCATCCACACCGTCCCGGAGGCGCGCATCGCCGACGAGAACGTGATGGACATGCCGAACAGCACGGAGCTCCACAGCACGATATGCAGCGAATGCTGCGCCACCTCGATGACGGCAGGGTCGGTGATGAAGAAACCCATCAGCACCCGTGAGAACAGATAGCCGATCGCGACCAGGCCGCCGGTCAGCACCACGTTCATCTCGATGCCCGTCCGCACGATGTCGCCGATCTGCTCGGCCTGGCCGCGGCCGATCGCCTGGGCGCCGAAGATCGAGACCGAGATCGCGATCGACAGCGCCGGAAACTGCACATAGCCCAGCACCTGGTTGACCGCGCCATAGGCCGCCGTCGCGTCCGAGCCGAAGCCGTTGACGAGGCCGATCAGCACCATCTCGGCCAAGGACATCACGATCATGCCGATCGCGGCGGGGATGCCGAGCCGCAGCACCGCCCGCAGCAGCTTCGGATCAGGCAGCATGCCCTGCAGGAAGGCCGCATCGATCGCCAGCGGATGCTTGCGCCGGCGCAGATGGACGTGGAGCCAAGCCAGCGTGGTCAGGGTCGAGATCGCCGACGCCCAGGCGGCGCTGGCGACGCCGAGCACGGGCGCGCCGAGCCAGCCGCGGATGAAGACCGGGGTGAGCACCAGCCCGAGCGTGGTCGATGCGGCGAGCGAGGCCAGCGGCGTCACGGTGTCGCCGACGCCGCGCATCTGCGACGACAGCAGGATGTAGGCGAAGGTCAGCGGCATCGTGATCGTCATGATGCGGGCATAGCCCGCGGCGGCATCGAGGATGTTGGCGGGAGTGGCGAGCGCGGTCAGCAATTCGCGGCTGAACAGGCCGCCGAGCACCGCGATCAGGCCGCCGAGCAGCAGCGCAATGGTCAGCGTCGTGCCGGCGACCTGCTTCACCTTGGCGGGCTCGCCGGCGCCCCAGGCCTGTCCGATCAGAACGCCGGCGCCCGAGCCGAGGCCCATGACGAAGGAGACGAAGAAGAACATCGCCGGGAAGAACACCGAGACCGCGGCGAGCGCATCGACGCCGATCATCTGGCCGAGATAGACATTGTTGATGGTGCCGAACAGCGATTGCAGCGTGTTGCTTAGCATCATCGGAACGACGAACATCAGGAACGGCTTGCGCAGCGAGGCGGTTGGCGGCGACACGGCATGGTTCTCCGTCGACCGCTCTTCATTCGGAGCACGGTCGCGTTGCGAGGAATTGGAATGAGAGCGGCCGCGAACGGCCGCTCCCGCTGGCTGTTGAAATCAGCCGATCTCAATCGGCCCTGTGGCGATTTGCGAGCGCCACCGCATGGTCGCGGATGTCGGCCGGCCAGTCCGCGATCAGCGCGGCGAAGCGGCCGAGATCGCCGGCGAACAGCGCCCGGGAGGCCTCCTCGAATTGCGGCAGGTTGCTACCGATCCCCGACATGAAGTGATAGGCCGCGTCGCGCGCCTCGCGGGCGCGGTCGGTGTCGCCGCTGACGCGGCGGGCGTCGTGGACCAGCTTGCGCAATGCCACCGAGGCGCCGCCCGGCTGCGCGTTCAGCCAGTCCCAGTGCTGCGGCAGCAAGGTGACCTCGCGGGCCACGACCCCGAGCTTCGGCCGGCCGCGGCCGCGCGGCCCGCTCGTCGGCTGGTCTGCGACCGCGCCGGCGTCGACCGGCAGGCGCGCCAGGATCTCCCGGTCGCTGCCGCGCAGATCGAGGTCGATCGGCTGCCCGGTGCGGTCGCTGAAGATCACGATCGGCTCGGTGTTCGGCGCGGCGTGTTTCAGCACCAGCGCCACCTTGGGCAGCGGCCCGGCGGCGACCCGGGTCTGGCCGGCAAACGCGGTGAAAGTGTCCATGGCTTGGTCCCTGTGATGCGCCTAATAAGACCCGGGTGAAATTAAAGTCAATATTACCCGGATAATTATTGTGGCCGCCTCCACTGCCGAGGACGCCTCGCCGAACCCCTCCTGTCCTGCTACGGAACGGCGCCCGCCACCCGATCCGTCCCTGGGAACCCCATGCTGACCGTTCACCACCTCAACAATTCCCGCTCGCAACGCGTGCTCTGGCTGCTCGAGGAGCTCGGCGTGCCCTACGAGATCATTCGCTACGAGCGCCAGCCGGACATGCGCGCGCCCAAGGAGCTGCGCGCCATCCATCCGCTCGGCAAGTCGCCCGTGATCACCGACGACGGCAACACGGTCGCGGAGTCCGGCGCGATCGTCGAATATCTGATCGAGACCTATGGCGAGGGACGGCTGATCCCGCCGCCGAAGACGCCGGAGCGGCTGCGCTATTCGTACTGGCTGCACTACGCCGAGGGCTCGGCGATGCCGCTGCTGCTGCTGAAGCTGCTGTTCAACATCATGCCGAAGCGCGCGCCGGCGCTGCTGCGCCCGATCGTGCGCAAGGTGTCGAACCAGGCCTTGAGCACGCTGGTCAATCCGCAATTGAAGCAGCACATGGCGTTCTGGGAAAGCGAGCTGCAGAAGAGCGAGTGGTTTGCGGGCGATTCGTTCACCGCGGCCGACATCCAGATGAGCTTCCCGCTGCAGGCGGCGGCATCGCGCGGCGGCCTGGAGCAGGGCCATCCGCGGGCGATGGATTTCCTCGCCCGCATCGAGGCACGGCCGGCCTACAAGATCGCGCTGGAGAAAGGCGGGCCCTACGAGGTCGGCCGCTGAGCGCTATTTGGCGGCCGTCGCCGGCGCCGCGGTCGCCGCAATCACCTCGCGCACCAGCCGGGCGACGCCTTTGATGTCCCCGTCCGGATCCACGGAATCGCCGAGCCGGACCACGACCATGCGCTGGCTCGGCATGATCACGAGCCGCTGGCCGAGCAGGCCGAAGGCGAAGAACGCGTCCGCCGGGATGCCGGCGCGCGCCCGTCCCAGCGCGTGAAAATGCTGGCTGCGGTTCGTCCACAGTCCCGCGCCATAGTCGGTGTCCAGCGTTGCGGTCGCCGACATCGCCACCCAGCCCTCGGGCAGGATGCGCTTGTCCCCGGCGACGCCGTCACCGAGATAGAGCAGCCCCAGCTTCGCCCAGTCGCGCGCGCTCGCCAGCATGTTGCCGTAACCTTGCAGCGTGCCGGTGCCGTCGAACTGCAGCGTCGCGCTGCGCATGCCGAGCGGATGGAACAGCTCGCGCCACGCGAGTTCGATCGCCTGCTCGGGACCGCCGGCGGCATCGCGGATGATGCGTGCCAGGATCTGGGTGCTCGCGCTCGAATAGGCCCAGCGCTGGCCGGGCGGCGCGATCAGCGGCGCATGCACCGCGAACGCCGCCATGTCGCGGTGGATGTCCATCTGGCTCGACGGGTCGAAGCCGGAATTGGTCTCGTCCAGCGCCAGGCCTGATGTCATGCGCATCAGCTGCTCGATGGTGATGTCGTGGCGCGGATCTCCGGCTTCGCGCCATTCCGCGACCGGCGCCGGGACCGACGGGCTCAGTCTGCCCTGCCGGGCGAGGATGCCCAGCAGCGCATTGGTGACCGTCTTGGTCATCGAGAAGCCCAGGAGCGGCGTATCGACGCCGATGTTCGGCGCATAGCGCTCCGCGATCAGGCGACCGTCCTTGACGACGACGACCGCCTTGGTGCGGCGGAACGGCGGGTTGGCCGGCTCCTCGAAGGCGTGATCGAGCGCCGCCTTCAGCGCGGGATCGCTGGGCTCCACTGCAGCGCCTTCCGCCAAGTCGGGCAACGCGGGAGCGGGCGCCGCGGCACGCAGCGCAGCGACGTCGGTGTGAGGCACGTAAGGCGGCTTCTGGCCCTGGAGCGTCACGCAACCGAGACCGTCATGATACGTGGCCCGGGTGGCGTGCAGGCCGAGCAGCGACGCCTCCACCATGCGCATGTCCGGCTCCACCCGGTAGCGCATCACGGCCCGCAGCCGGCGCAGACCGGGCCGTTCCATGGTCTCCGCAAACACCGTTTGCGGATCGAAGCCGGAGACGTAGGTCTTGGCGCAGATCATCTCGGCGACCGCGCTGGTCGCGACGCGCAGCGCCCGGTCAGGCCGATAGGTGAGCCACCCCGCCACCAGCAGGGCCGCAAACACCAGCAGACCGACCACGAATCTTCGCAAATGCACCAGAACGTCCGACACCGTCTCGCGGGCGAGCCTCGCTGCGCCCTGGTATGCTTCTAACGCGCCTCGGTCACCACGCCAACGGAGGGAAGCGGGTGCAGGGCCCCGCCGGGCGGCGGCAAATCGTCATCCGGGGCCGCGATGTCCGGCATCGCCTGGGAACCGGCGCCTCAGCGCCCGGCTGCGGTGGCGCCCTTGCTGCGCGGATCCGGCGCGCCGACGAATCCATCCGACGTCACCAGGATGGAGTTGGCCGAGGTCCGTCCCATCGGCTCCTCGAGCTTGTGACCTCGGGCGCGCAGACCGGCGAGCACGTCCTCGGCAAAACCCTTCTCGATTCGGACCTCGTCGGGCATCCATTGGTGATGCAGGCGAGGCGCGGTGACGGCCTCTCGGACGTCCATCCGATAGTCGAGCACGTTGACGATCACCTGCAGCACGGTCGAGATGATGCGGCTGCCGCCCGGCGAGCCGGTGACGAGCACGGGCTTGCCGTCCTTCAGCACGATGGTCGGCGACATCGACGACAGCGGCCGCTTGCCGGGGCCTGGCAGATTGGCCTCGAAGCCGACCAGGCCGAAGGCATTCGAGGCGCCGGGCGCGGCGGTGAAATCGTCGAGCTCGTTGTTGAGCAGCACGCCGGTGCCCTCGGCGACGAGGCCGACGCCATAGGGGAAGTTCAGCGTGTAGGTGTTGCTGACGGCATTTCCGTCATTGTCGACGACCGAAAAATGCGTCGTGTTGCTGCCCTCCCGCAGCGGCGTGGTGTTGAGCACGTCGCCGGCGCTGGTGGCGTGCGCGGGATCGATCCCGGCGCGCTGGCGCGCGGCATAGTCCTTCGACAGCATCGCGCGCACCGGCGCGTCGACGAAGGCGGGGTCGCCGAGATAGCGCGCGCGGTCGGCATAGGCGCGCTTCATCGCCTCGATCAGCAGATGCAGCGAGGCGGGCGAGCCCTGCTTCAGCTCAGCGAGCGGAAAGCCCTCGAGGATGTTCAGCATCTCGACCAGCACGGTGCCGCCCGAGGACGGCAGCGGCATCGACACGATGTCATAGCCGCGATAGGTGCCGCGCACCGGCGTGCGCAGCACCGGCTGGTAGGCCTTGAGATCGTCCGCTGTCATGATGCCGCCGGCATCCTGGATCGCCTTGGCGAGCTGGTCGGCGACCGGCCCTTCATAAAATCCGCGCGGGCCCTGCTCGGCAATGGCGGTGAGCGTCGCCGCCAGATCGCGCTGGATCAGCCGGTCTCCTTCCCTCAGCACCGTGCCATCGGGACGGATGAAGATCGCGGCCGATGATTTCCATTTTGCCAGCCGCGGCGCCATCATCGGCAGGGTGACGGCAACGTCGTCGGCGACGGGGATGCCGTCGCGCGCCAGCACGATCGCCGGATGCAGCACCTGCGCCAGCGTGAACTTGCCCGAGCCGTATTTCTCCAGCGCCAGCGCGAGACCTGCCACCGATCCGGGGACGCCGATCGACAGCGCCGAATCGCGCGACTTGACGTTGTCGGGCTTGCCATCGGCGCCGAGGAAGATGTCGCGCGTGATCGCGGCGGGACCGGTCTCGCGATAGTCGATCGCCACGTCCTCGTTGGTCCTGGCGATGTGGATGACCATGAAGCCGCCGCCGCCGATGTTGCCGGCAACGGGATAGGTCACGGCCATTGCAAAGCCGGTGGCAACGGCGGCATCGACCGCGTTGCCGCCCAGCGCAAGGATGCGCTGGCCGACTTCGGCCGCGATCCGCTCCTGCGCCACCACCATGCCATGTGCGGGCGGCTGCGCCGGCGCGGTGATACCGGGGGGCTGCGGGATATCGAAGGTTTGCGAATCCAGCGCCCGCGCGGGCAGGCAGCCGGCCAGCAACAGCATGAAACCCGCAAGGAGCCGTCGTCGATCAATCGTGAACGTGGTCATCGCAATTCTGCCGTTGCTGACATCCGCCTGGGATCGTCAGATGTTATAGGGCCGCGTCGCCGGCGTAAAACGCAACGCCGTGATCGTCGCGAGATGCGACGCGGTGATTGCAGAGGATTTTCGAATGACCGTCATCACGATCGAGACCTCTGGTCCTGCCGACGGCCGAATCTATCCCGGGCGCGCGGCCGTCGTCAGCTGGATCTTCTTCGATTGGGCGGCGCAGCCCTACTTCACGCTGATCACGACCTTCGTCTTCGCGCCCTATTTCGCGGCGCATGTCGCGCCGGACGCGGCGAGCGGCCAGGCGCTGTGGGGCTTTGCGACCGCCGCGGCCGGCATCGTCATCGCGCTGCTGTCACCGGTGTTCGGCGCCATCGCCGATGCCACCGGGCGCCGCAAGCCGTGGATCGCGGCGTTCGGCGCGATGCTGGTGATCGGCGCCTCGCTGATGTGGATCGGGCGTCCCGGCGCGCCCGAGCTGATCCCGCCGCTGCTCGCGGCCTATGTGATCGCCACCATCGGTGTCGAGTTCGCCACCGTGTTCAACAACGCGATGATGCCGACCCTGGTGCCGCCGGAACGCATCGGCCGGCTGTCCGGCACCGGATGGGCCACCGGCTATGTCGGCGGCATCCTCTCGCTCGTCATCGTGCTCGGCTTTCTCGCCGCCAATCCCGACAGCGGCCGCACGCTGTTTGGATTCAAGCCGCTGTTCGGGCTCGATCCCGTGAGCCATGAAGGCGACCGCATCTCCGGTCCGCTCACCGGGCTCTGGTTCATCGTGTTCGTATTGCCGATGTTCCTGTTCACACCGGACTTTCCGGCGCGGCACCGGCTGGGCGCGGCCGTGGGCGAGGGGCTTGGTCAACTGAAGCAGACGCTGCGCAGCCTGCCGCAGCAGCGCGACGTCGCGCTCTTTCTCCTCGCCAACATGATCTACACCGATGGGCTGGTGTCGCTGTTCGCTTTCGGCGGCATCTATGCCGCCGGCACGTTCGGCTGGAACACGATCCAGATCGGCACCTTCGGCATCATCCTCGCCGCCGCCGGCACGTTTGGCGGCTGGCTCGGCGGCAAGCTGGATGACTTTCTCGGGCCGAAGCGTGTGATCGCCGGCAGCATGACGCTGCTGCTGCTCGCGATCATCGCGATTCTCATGGTGAGCCGTGATTCGGTTCTGTTCATTTCGGTTACGCCGGCCGTGCCGGGCGGCCCGCTGTTCGCCTCGCTGCCGGAGCGCGCCTATCTCTTGCTCGGCTGCGTCATCGGCGCCTGCGGCGCGCCGCTGCAGGCGGCCTCGCGCTCGCTGCTGATCCGCATGGTGCCGAAGGAGCGCGTGGCGCAGTATTTCGGCCTGTTCGCGCTCACCGGCAAGGTGACGTCGTTCATCGGCCCGCTGCTGATAGGCATCATCACCGCGGCCACCGCGAGCCAGAAGGCGGGCATGGCCGTGCTGGTGCTGTTCTTTGCGGTGGGGCTAGTGTTGCTGGCGCGGGTGAATGCAGGTGGTCGTGCGGGGCAGGGCGCCTGAAACTTGCTCCGCCGTCATTCCGGGGCGCCCGCAGGGCGAGCCCGGAATCCATACTCACGATCGTGGTTATGGATTCCGGGCCTGCGCCTTGCGGCGCATCCCGGAATGACGGCGGAGATTGTGGGCGCAATCAGTGCCGGAAGTGCCGCACGCCGGTCAGCACCATGGCGATGCCGTGCTCGTCGGCCGCCTTGATGACCTCGTCGTCCTTCACGGAGCCGCCGGGCTGAATGACCGCGGTGGCGCCGGCCTCGATGCAGGCGAGCATGCCGTCGGCGAACGGAAAGAACGCGTCGGAGGCGACCACCGATCCCTTGGTCAGCGGCTCGGCGAGCTTGAGCGCGCTGGCCGCATCCAGCGCCTTGCGCGCGGCGATGCGCGCCGAATCGACCCGGCTCATCTGTCCCGCGCCGATGCCGACTGTCGCCGACTCCTTGGCGTAGACGATGGTGTTCGACTTGACATGCTTGGCGACGCGGAAGGCGAAGCGCAGGTCGCGCAGCTCGGCTTCGGTGGGGGCGCGCTTGGTCACCACCTTCAGCTCCATGTCATCGACGACAGCATTGTCGCGGCTCTGCACCAGCAGGCCGCCGGCCACGGTCTTGGCGGTGAGGCCGGCTTCGCGCGGATCGGGCAGGGCGCCGGCGAGCAGCAGCCGCAGCTTCTTGCGCGCTGCGATCACCGCGATCGCCTCCTCGGTCGCGTCGGGCGCGATGATCACCTCGGTGAAGATGCCGGTGATCGCGTGCGCCGTGGCGGCATCGAGCTTGCGGTTCATCGCGATGATCCCGCCGAACGCCGAGGTCGAGTCACAGGCCAGCGCCTTCTGGTAGGCGGTGACGAGATCGGGCCCTTCGGCGACACCGCAGGGATTGGCGTGCTTGACGATGACACAGGCGGCGGTGCGCGCCGGGTCGAACTCGGCGATGCACTCATAGGCCGCGTCGGTGTCGTTGATGTTGTTGTAGGACAGCTCCTTGCCTTGCAGCTGGCGCGCGGTGGCGACGCCGGGACGGCGGCCGGGCAGCGCGTAGAACGCGGCGTGCTGGTGCGGGTTCTCGCCATAGCGCAGCGACTGGATCAGCTTGCCACCGAAGGCGCGGTAATCGGGCGCGTCGTTCTGGATGGTGGCGGCGAACCAGTTGGAGATCGCGGCATCATAGGCGGCGGTGCGCGCATAGGCCTTGGCGGCAAGCCGGCGGCGCAGCAGCAGCGTGGTCGAACCCTCATGCCGCGCCAGGTCGTCCAGCACGGCGTGATAGTCGTTGACGTCGACGACGACGGCGACGTCCTCGTGGTTCTTCGACGCCGCGCGGATCATCGCCGGGCCGCCGATGTCGATGTTCTCGATGCAGTCGTTGAACGGGGCGCCGCGTTCGACCGTGGCCTCGAACGGGTAGAGATTGACGACGAGCAGATCGATCGGCGCGATGCCATGGGTCTTCATCGCCTCGGCATGCTCATCATTGCCGCGGATCGCGAGCAGTCCGCCATGCACCTTCGGATGCAGCGTCTTGACGCGGCCGTCCATCATCTCGGGAAAGCCGGTGAGGTCGGAGACGTCCTTCACCTTGAGGCCGGCATCGGCAATCGCCTTGGCGGTGCCGCCGGTCGAGACCAGCTCGATGCCGCGCGCGGCGAGCGAGCGGGCGAAGTCGACCAGGCCGGTCTTGTCGGATACGGAAAGCAGGGCACGGTGAACGCGACGAAGCTGATTGGTCATGGGCAGAGTCCTTGTGCAGGAGTTCAAAATGCCCAGGCGCACGGCGTCAAATCCCGCGCTCCCCGATGGTGCTCCATCCAAAGTCGCCAGTCGCGCGAGAGCGGGCCTCATATCAGCTTTTGCCGCCCGCGACAACGGGTGGGCGATCGAACGATCACCTTGGCCGCACGTCTCACGATGAGCCGCCCGAACGTCGGCCGCGTTCCGAGGGCCCGCCGAAGGCGGACGTCTCGACGGACGGTGATGTGAGATGATCTGAGAAGCGAGAGCCAGGGTGTTACAGCGGCAGCTCAGGCTCTCTCCGCCCGTTGCGGCGCCCGTTGGTCTCGGTCGGGGACGTCGACGAGCGGACGAAGCTCCAGCGGATCGACGGGGCCTGCTGCGCGTCCTGCCGGATCACCAGTTGCGTGGTGCGGCGCGGACCGTCATTGCCGGCGAGAAACACGCTGTCCTCGAGGTCGACGCGATCGTCGAACGTCTCGAACGTCCAGACCTCGCGATTGGGCAGCACCAGCATGGCGCCGCGTCCGTCGCTGAGCCGGCTGGCCTTGACGGCCGGGTGCAGGTGGAAGCGCAGCGCGTAGTCCGATCCGCCGCCGCGAAGCCGCGCGCCCTGCGCCGGCGTCACGGTGTCCTCGCCGTCGAGCCGCGAGCCGTCCTCGGCCGCCACCAGCACGCGACGATGGATCAGGCCGAATTTCGCCGCGTAGCCATTGTGCGAGGTCGACAGCACGGTGCCGTCGGGCACGATCTCGCGGAAGTTCTCGACCCGCGTCGGACCCGATACGATCGGCGCGCCGTGCAGCAGGCGCTTCATCGCCGACATCTCGACGAAGGTGCAGGACGAGGTGTTGTGGTAGGTCAGCGTCGAATGCGCCACCGTGCTGCGCGCGAAGGCACGCCAATTATCGCGGCCGGTCGACGGCATGCCGCAATTGATCACGATGCGGCACGGTCCGGAGGACATCTCGAAGGCGAGGCAGCCGGCATGGGCCTCATGGCTCAGATGCGGTGGCGGCGGCGGACCGGTATCGACGATCACCGTCATCGGTCCGGCATCGAGCCGCTGGAAACCGGAATGCGGCATGCTCGCCATCGGCGTGCCGTGGGTGTCGTCGTAGGCGAGCAGGGTCGCCAGCAGGTCGGACGGGGTGCCGCCCATGCCATTGAACAGCGCCATGTTGCCGTCGCCGTGGCGGAAGAAGCGCAGCATCGGCATCATGCGGTCGATGGCGTTGAGCAGCGCCGGCGGCGGGGCGATGTTGCGGGCCGCAAACGTCTGCCGCAGCGGCAGCAGGTCGATCAGCAATTCGATCAGCGCGCCGGGATTGCGCGAGACGTGGCCGCCATCGGGCAGGATCTGCCGCTGCAATTCGTCGGAGAGTTTCCGGGTCGCGCTGCGGATGTGCTTGGCCTGGTTGGCGAGGCACAGCGCGGCGTAACACAGTGCGATCAGCACCTGCAGCCGCGGCGCGCCATCCGGGATGTCGATCGTCGAATAGCGCAGATAGCGGATCTCGCGGGTCAGCCCGCGCAGGTAGCGGCGGTAGAACTTGCCGTCGGAATCGGCCAGCACCAGCGGCGCCTGCGACAGCAGCGAGATCACCCGCCGCGCCAGCACGTCGGCGCGCCGGCTCAGCGGATGGCGGCCGATCTGGTTGGTGATCCAGTCGTCGACCAGAGCACGGGCATTGGCGCGGGTCAGCGCGGTGTCGGCTGCGCGCAGATGTCGCAGCCAGCCGAAGCCGAGCAGGGCCACCTCCCAGTCCTCGGACGGCGGCTCCAGGTCGAAGATCGAGCGGCCATGGCAGGTCACGATCTTGCCGGCGAAGACGAAGCGGCCGGCGTAGATCTCGGCCGCCCGCGTCGCGTCCGACGTGCGCAGGTCATGCGGCGCAATGATGAGTCGGTCGGCGCGACCGGGCCACAACCCGGACACGGATACCGATACACCGCTGACGTTGGACATCAGGCTGCGCGCAAAGCGGCCCATCACCAGCGTCGATATGCGTCTGCGTTGAGCGGCGGACACGCCAAGCCTTGGATTCAGAGGGGGATTCGGTTGCGCATCCTTCATAGATCGCAACTGCCGCCGATACACCATTTTTGGCCCCGGTGCAGCACCATCGCGGGACCAGAATCTGGTGCAAAATCAGGATTTAACGGACTAACGCAACGCCGACGCCCTTAAAGCCCGACCGACGCAGGGCCGGCGCACGGCGCACGATGACACGCTCACGGCCGCCGCTCCAGTCTCGCCGCATAAAAACCATCGAGACCGCCGAGCCGGGGGTCCTGGTGCGGCAAATGGCAGGGCAGCGTGCGCAAGTCGCCGGCCGGGGTGACCAGCTCTGCCAGTCCCGCCACCTCGCCGGCGGTGACGGGGACGCGGCGCAGCTCGGTGGTTTGGGCCAGCACGCGCTCGACCACCTGCTCGCCCTCCTCGGGCTCCAGCGAACAGGTGCAGTAGACCAGGGTTCCGCCCGGCTTGATCAGGCTGCCCGCCCTGGTCAACAGCCGCGCCTGCAAGCCCGACAACGCGGCGATGTCGGCCTCGCTGCGCAACCAGCCGACGTCGGGATGACGCCGAATCGTGCCGGTCGAGGTGCAGGGCGCATCGAGCAGCAGGCCGTCGAAGCCGCCGCTGTCGGCGGGCTGCCATTCGGCGGCGTCGGCCACGACCGTCTCGGCGGTCAGCTGCAGCCGGGTCATGTTGTCCTTCAGCCGGTTCATCCGGGCCGGCGACCGGTCGACCGCGGTGACGCGGGCGCCGGCATGGGCGAGCTGAGCCGTCTTGCCGCCTGGCGCCGCGCAGAGGTCGGCGACGGCCTTGCCGCTGATGTCGCCGAGCAGGCGCGCAGGCAAGGCGGCGGCGGCGTCCTGCACCCACCATTGTCCCTCGGCGAAGCCCGGCAGCACCGTCACCGAACCATGCAGCACGGTGCGCACGGTGCCGGTCGACAGCACCTCGCCATGCAGCCGCGACGCCCATTGCGCCGGGTCCGACTTCACCGTGAGGTCGAGCGACGGCTCCTGGCCGAGCGCCGCGGCGATGTCCCTGGCGGTCGCTTCGCCATAATGATCGATCCAGCGCTTGAGCAGCCAGGGCGCGATGTCGAGCGGCTGACCGGCGGCATCGTCGAGCAGGGTTGCGCCCTCGCGCGCGCAGCGCCGCAGCACCGCGTTGACGAGCCCGGCATATTTCGCTGCGCGGCGGTCGGCCTGCACCAGGCGGACGGAGAGGTCGACGGCGGCGTGGTCAGGAACGTCCATCCAGAGGATCTGGGCGGCGCCGATCAGCAGCGCGCTCTGCGCCCGCGGCGCGTCGGTCGGCACGCCGCGATCCAGCAGCTGCGACAGCACGTGACCGAGCGTTCCAAGCCGCCGCAAGGTGGTGGCGACCAGCCGGCGCATCAGCGCGCGGTCGCGGTCGGCCAGATGCTTCAGTCCGGGATGTGCGCCGGTCCCGTCGAGCTGATCGTCGAGGGTGCGATGCTTGTGCAGCACGCCGTCGACCACGTCGGCGGCGATGCGCCGTGCCGCCAGGCCTGGGACTTCGGAAGGGGTCGCAAAACGCGGCGGAGGCATGCCTGGGAATTACTCGCGAAAGAAGAAAGGCAGTTCCGCGACCATCGGGTGCATGCCATCAGCTTGCGGGTCCTCTGTCACCGGAATATGCCAAATGTAAGAATCGGCTCTGCTTTTATTAGCCCTGTTTTTTCATGGGTGGGCACACGATCTGATGAGGTCGGGAACGAACCGGTTCAATGGTGGAATGGTACGATGAGCAACGAGCCCGAGAATGAGCCCAGGAGTGAGCCGAAGGGCAAGGCCGCTTTGGCCGTGGTCGCCAGCAATGAGTCGCCGCGCAAGCCGCTGACGCCGGCCGCGCAGCGCGCGCTGGCCGAGGCTGAGGAACGCCGCCGACTGGCAGCACAACAGACGAAGCCGATGCCGACGGAGTTGCAGGGGCCGAAAGGGCCGGAGCCGACCCGTTACGGCGACTGGGAGAAAAAGGGAATCATCTCGGACTTCTGACGGGATGTCCGCGCTCGGCTTTCGTTGTTCGGCGCCGGGCTTGCCGGTCCCGCGTTCGCCGCACTCCCGTATCGCAACGGTGACTCAGCGCGTGACCACCACCGTCGTGCCGATCGACACGCGCTCGTAGAGGTCGGTGATATCCGGGTTGAGCATGCGGATGCAGCCATACGAGACATAGCCGCCCACCGAATTCGGCACGTTGGTTCCGTGGATCGCATATTCGCCGCCGGCGAGCGTCAAGGCGGCAACGCCCATCGGATTGCGCGGCGAGCCGCCGGGAATGACGTCCGGCAGCTCCGGCTTGTCGCGCTTGACGTCGGCGGGCGGAGCCCAGGCCGGATTCTTGTACTTGCCGTCGATCTTGGTGGTGCCGGCCCATTGCCGGCCGGCCTTGCCGACGCCGACCGTGTAGCGCAAGGCGTGGCTGCCATCGAGCACGAGATAGAGTTTCCGCTCGCCGGTCCTCACGACGATCGTGCCCGGCGAAAAGTCGCCGGCGACGGCCACCAACTCGGGACGAGCCGACGCAGAGCCGGCCGTCGTGACCATGGTTCCGATCACCGACGCGGCCAGCATCGCCGCCTTCATTGTCAGCCAGACCGCCCCAGTCCGCATGGTCATCCCCTCAGCCGGTTCCGCGGCGCCTGCTCCCCGGCCGGGAGCACGCAGATCGCATGAGGAAAGGAAAACTCCGTCTGCGAGTAAATGACCTGAAAACAACACTCCCGCGGAATCAGCCGCGGGAGTGCGATGAGACTTGACGATTGCGGCGAACGCGCTCCGCGCCCGCGGGGCACGGCGTGCTTACGCCTGCTTCTCCTTGCGGTTCTGCCGGTGCTGGACGAGATCATCGACCACGCCGGGATCGGCAAGGGTCGAGGTGTCGCCCAGCGCGCCCGGCTCGTCCTCGGCGATCTTGCGCAGGATGCGGCGCATGATCTTGCCGGAGCGGGTCTTGGGCAGGCCGGGGGCGAACTGGATCTGGTCGGGCGAGGCGATCGGGCCGATCTCCTTGCGCACCCAGGCGACGAGCTCCTTGCGCAGCTCCTCGGTCGGCTGCTCGCCGGCCATCAGGGTGACATAGGCGTAGATGCCCTGGCCCTTGATGTCGTGGGGATAGCCGACCACGGCGGCTTCCGACACCTTGGGATGGGCAACCAGCGCGCTTTCCACCTCGGCCGTTCCCATGCGGTGGCCGGAGACGTTGATGACGTCGTCGACGCGGCCGGTGATCCAGTAATAGCCGTCGGCGTCGCGGCGACAGCCGTCGCCGGTGAAGTACTTGCCCTTGTAGGTCGAGAAGTAGGTCATCTCGAACCGGGCATGGTCGCCATACACCGTGCGCATCTGGCCCGGCCAGGACCGGGTGAGGCAGAGATTGCCCTCGGTCGCGCCTTCCAGCGTCTTGCCGTCGGCATCGACGATCTCGGGCACGACGCCGAAGAACGGCCGCGTCGCGGAGCCCGGCTTCAGTCTGGTCGCGCCCGGCAGCGGCGTGATCAGGATGCCGCCGGTCTCGGTCTGCCACCAGGTGTCGACGATCGGGCAGCGGTCGTCGCCGACGACGCGGTGATACCACTCCCAGGCTTCCGGATTGATCGGCTCGCCGACCGAGCCGAGCAGGCGCAGAGACGCGCGCGAGGTCTTCTTCACCGGCGCGTCGCCGCCCTGCATCAGCGCGCGGATCGCGGTCGGCGCGGTGTAGAAGATGTTGACCTTGTGCTTGTCGATGACGTTCCAGAACCGCGAATTGTCCGGATAGTTCGGCACGCCTTCGAACATCAGCGTGACGGCGCCATTGGCCAGCGGCCCATAGAGGATGTAGCTGTGACCGGTGACCCAGCCGACGTCGGCGGTGCACCAGTAGACGTCGCCCTCGTGATAGTCGAACACGTATTGATGCGTCATCGCGGCGTAGACGAGATAGCCGCCGGTGGTGTGCAGCACGCCCTTGGGCTGGCCGGTCGAGCCCGAGGTGTAGAGGATGAACAGCGGATCCTCCGCATTCATCGGCTCGCACGGGCATTCGGTGGTCACCATCTCGGCGGCCTCGTGGTACCAGAGGTCGCGGCTCGGATTCATCTCGATCTTGCCGCCGGTGCGCTTGACCACGACGACCCAGTCGACATTGTCGACCTTGTTCAGCGCTGCGTCGACATTGGCCTTGAGCGGCACCTTGCGGCCGCCGCGCAGGCCCTCGTCGGCGGTGATGATGATCTTGGAATCGCAGTCCTTGATGCGCTGGGCGAGCGAGTCCGGCGAGAAGCCGGCGAACACCACCGAGTGGATGGCGCCGATGCGGGCGCAGGCCAGCATCGCATAGGCGGCCTCCGGGATCATCGGCAGATAGATGGTGACGCGGTCGCCCTTCTTGACGTTGCGGTTGCGCAGGATGTTGGCCATCCTGCACACCTCGTCGTGCAGCTCGCGATAGGTGATGTGCTTTGACTGCGAGGGGTCGTCGCCTTCCCAGATGATCGCGGTCTGGTCGCCGCGGGTGGCGAGATGGCGGTCGATGCAGTTATAGGCGGCGTTGAGGACGCCGTCCTCGAACCATTTGATCGAGATGTTGCCGGGTGCGTAGGAGACGTTCTCGATTCTCGTCGGCGCCTTGACCCAATCGACGCGCCTGGCCTGCTCGGCCCAGAAGCCGTTGGGGTCCTTGATCGAGCGCGCGTACATCTCCTGGTACTTCGCGTCGTCGACAAAGGCGCGTTTCGCCCACTCGGCCGGAACGTCGTAGATCTTCTCGGACATTTCACACCCTCCACATGCGGCCTGCCGTCGATCCCGCGCAGGCCATCGTTGTTCCCACTATGCGTCCGCGTAACCGGCGGCGACAAGGCAAGACAAGTAGGACCTTCGGCGGGGAGGCGGTCTGAGCAGGATCAAAGAATTGTGCGCGGAGGTTGCGTGCGCCGGCCGCGCCTCGGAGATCGCTACAGTCTGCAGCATCAAGGTTACCCGGAATCGGGGCGGGTACCGGTATTTTGAAACCGCTTTGCCCAAAATTAGGGACTCGCTATCCGGCCCATCACGCCCTAAATCGCCTTGAAGCTGTGGATAACCCGGCCGGAACCAAACCGGACTCCGGGGCATTGAGCGGATGAAAACGACGGCAGGGCGTCTAAAGCAATGATGGACCAGCAGAATTTCGAGAGCCCGCGGGTCGGCCCGGCCGATCCCGAGGTCGCGCTCGCGAAAGCGCTGGGCCAGTGGCCGCCCAAGCCGCCGCGCCGCAAGCTGAGCTTGAAGGATCTGGCCCACGCCAAGACCGCCGACGCGCAAGGCAATGCCAAGACCTCGGTCGAGGAGCTCGCCAAGCGCATCGGGCTGAAGCTCGGCGACCAGACCGCGCTGACCATCCGCCGCATCAGGCGGGGCAAGAGCTATACCTTCATCCGCGCCAACGGCACCCCGATCCGCCACGCCGGCACCATCCGCCGCCTGCATGCGATGGCGGTGCCGCCGGCCTATCGCGAGGTGCGCTACGCCCCCGATCCGAACCTGCATCTGCAGGCGGTTGGCGTCGATGCCGCCGGCCGGCTGCAATACCGCTATCACGCCGACTGGGAGAAGGTGCGCGAGCATCGCAAGGCGCATCGCCTCGCCAAGCTGGTCGGCGCGCTGCCGCGCATCCGTCGCGCGGTGTCGAAACATCTCGCCGGCGACCAGCCGACGCGCGAGTTCGCGCTCGCTGCTGTCATCGAGCTGATCGCGCGCACGGCCATTCGCCCCGGCAACGAGTCCTATGCCCGGCTGAACGGCACGCGCGGCGCCACCACACTGTTGAAGTCGAACGTCACGCTCGAGGATGACTCCCTGGTGCTGACCTTCAAGGCCAAGGGCGGCAAGGCCGTGCGCAAGGAATGCGACGCCGCCAAGCTGGTGCGGGCCGTCGGCATTTTGCGCGGCGTGCCCGGCCGCCGCATGTTCCAATACCGCGACGCCCAGGGCGTGGTGCGCGCCGTCTCGACCACGCAGGTCAACGCCTTCCTGCGCGAGATCGCCGGCATCAAGATCTCGCTGAAGGATTTCCGCACGCTGATGGCCTCCGCCGTGGCGCTGGAGACCTTGTCGCGGATCACGCCGGCGGCGAGCGCGCGCGGCCGCAAGAAGCAGATCCTGGAAGCGATCCGCGCCGCCGCCGACGAGCTCACCAACACGCCGGCGATCTGCCGCAAGAGCTACGTGCACGACACCATAGTCACGGCGTTCGAGGACGGCATTCTCGAACGCTTCGCCGCCACCATGAAGGGCCAGCGCTCGCAGACGCGGCGCGAGCAATTGCTGGCGCAGGTGGTGACGGCGGTCTCGGCCTGACGCCGCAATTCATCAAGCCTGGCAGCGCGGCCCGATCTTGGCCGACGCAAGGAAGCGGGCGATCGGATCGAGCTGCCGGCACGGCGCCGCCGCGGTCTTCACCGGCGCGGCCTCGCGCCTGGCCGGCCGCAGCACGGTCGACTTGCTGGCCGGCTTGGCGCGGCGGGCAGCCGACGCACCACGTCCCTCCGCGCGCACGGCCCGCGAGAGCAGCGGCAGGCGCGCGCCTTCGTTGAGATCGAGCGGCGGTGTTTCGAAACTGCGATCGGACTCGTTCAACGTATCAACGCCGGGAATGGGCTCGCGGATCAGCGACGACGTCGCTTCGCCCGCGATGTCGCCGGGCGATACCGCGGCAAGCACCATCTTCGTTGCAAGCAAGCAGCAGATTATCACGAGGCAGAACCCCGCAATCCAGATCGTTCTGTTCACTGTAGGAAACCCCCGCCGATCGCGCCGGACAGTGCAGGACATCCCCTTCCCGCAGCCGGCGCCGTGCCGACCAATCAACCTTAAGAAAGTCTTACTCGCAATGTTTTCGGCAGGTTCGGCCGGGCTCGGCTCGCATTGTAGTTAATGGCGACGATGATCGGTCATCGGCGTCGGCCAATGACCGACAGAGAGCTGATCAGTTCGCAGCAGGCTGCGACAATGCGGCGCGGATCTCGTTCAATGAGTCGGCGAGACGATCTCGATCGCCGCAGGTTTCACGGATCACGTTAAATTATGCGCCGAAACTCGCTTCCGAACGCGGCGTAGCTCGGCCTGACACGACGCAAGAGCGCATCCGCTCAAGATCAGCATCGGTGTCGCAGTCGAACTCATCACGCGGCTCTGCCGCCGCCTTTCATAGGGAGCTACCCATGTCCAAGCGCATTGCCTTTCTCGCTGCCGCCGCCTTCAGCGCGCTGTCGCTGACCTCGACCTTCGTCGCGCCCGCCAGCGCCGAGGAGAAGACCGTGATGGTCGGAGGCGCGGCGATGTATCCGTCGAAGAACATCGTGCAGAACGCGGTCAATTCGAAGGATCACACGACGCTGGTCGCCGCGGTGAAGGCCGCCGGCCTCGTGCCGACGCTGGAAGGCAAGGGACCGTTCACGGTGTTCGCGCCGACCAATACCGCGTTCGGCAAGCTGCCGGCAGGCACCGTCGACAGCCTCGTCAAGCCGGAGAACAAGGCGACGCTGACCAAGATCCTCACCTATCACGTCGTGCCCGGCAAGCTCGAGGCGTCCGACCTGAAGGACGGCCAGATGCTGAAGACGGTCGAGGGCGAGCAGCTCACCGTCAAGCGCGAGGGCAAGAACGTCATGATCGTCGACGCCAAGGGCGGCACCTCGATGGTGACGATCCCCAACGTCAACCAGTCGAACGGCGTCATCCACGTGGTCGACACCGTGCTGATGCCGGCGTCCTGAGGCCCGGCGCGACACCGGACACATCCGTTTCTTCCTCCTCCTCGCGGATGTGACCAGGAGCGAGCCGGGCCACCCCCGGCTCGCTTTTTTGTGAACGCGATAGTTTCTGCGTATCGTTTTGATCGGCGCCGCGGTGTAACGGAGCCCGCCGAGCCGGCGTATAATTGGCGTGACGAATGCAAGCGACGGAGCCGACCGCCATGACGAGCGCCACCACCAGCGCCCCCTCCACCCTCGCGGCGACCGGGGGAGCTGTAACCGGAGTCGCGACCAAGGCCATTCAGCCGGCCTGGGTGCGCGTCATGCATTGGATCAACGCCGTCGCAATGATCATGATGATCATGTCGGGCTGGCAGATCTACAATGCCTCGCCGCTGTTCGACTTCCGCTTCGACCGCAGCTTCACGCTCGGCGGCTGGCTCGGCGGCGCGCTGCTGTGGCACTTCGCGGCGATGTGGCTGCTGATGCTGAACGGCCTCGCCTATCTCGTCACCGGTCTCGCCACCGGCCGGTTCCGCCGCAAGCTGCTGCCGATCTCGCCGGCGTCCGTCGTCGCCGACCTCAAGGCCGCGCTGACGTTCAAGCTCGCCCATGACGACCTCACCGTCTACAACGCGGTGCAGAAGCTGCTCTATCTCGGCATCATCTGCGTCGGCATCGTCGTCGTGCTCACGGGCCTGTCGATGTGGAAGCCGGTGCAGCTGCACTGGCTGGTGAGCCTGTTCGGCGACTATCCGGCGGCGCGCTACGTCCATTTCGTCTGCATGGCGCTGATCTGCGCCTTCCTGGTGATCCACATCCTGCTCGCGCTGCTGGTGCCGAAGAGCCTGCGCGCGATGATCATCGGCCGCTGAGAGGAGAGACAACCATGGCGAAACGTCCGTTCCTCATTCCCGGCGTCGACAAGCGGCTCCTGATCAAGGACTCGCTGAAGGTGATGCCCGATCTCACGCGGCGCCGCTTCATCACCGGTGGCGCCAGCCTCGGCGCGCTGACCTTGCTCGCCGGCTGCGACGTCGTCGACGGCGACACCGCCGAGGAGCTGCTCAAGAAGGTCTCGAAGTTCAACGACGCGGTGCAGGCCTGGATGTTCAACCCCGATGCGCTGGCGCCGACCTTCCCGGGGAGCGCGATCACCAAGCCGTTCCCGTTCAATGCCTACTACACGCTCGACGAGGCGCCGGAGATCGACGCCGTCGACTGGAAGCTCGAGGTGCGCGGCCTCGTCGACAACAAGAAGTCGTGGACGCTCGACGAGCTGCACGCGCTGCCCCAGGTGACGCAGATCACGCGCCACATCTGCGTCGAGGGCTGGAGCGCGATCGGCTCCTGGACCGGCACTCCGCTGCGCGACTTCCTCACGCTGATCGGCGCGGACACCCGCGCGAAATATGTCTGGTTCAACTGCGCCGACAAGGACGGCTACAACTCGCCTCTGGACATGCGCACCGCGCTGCATCCGCAGACCCAGATGACCTTCAAGTTCGCCGACCAGATCCTGCCGCGCGCCTACGGCTACCCGATGAAGATCCGCGTGCCCACCAAGCTCGGCTTCAAGAACCCCAAATACGTCGTCGCGATGGAAGTCACCAACGACTACAAGGGCGGCTACTGGGAGGATCAGGGGTACAATTCGTTCAGCGGGAGCTGATCTCCCGCCAATCGAGCCCGGATGGCGGCCGCAATCTCCGCTGTCGTCCCTGCGAACGCAGGGACCCATAACCACAGGCCGTGATGAGGCAGGCAACTACCAGCCAGATTCCTCGATAGCGTCGGCGGTAGGGGTCCCTGCGTTCGCAGGGACGACACCGTCGATCAGGCTCGATCGGTGGCTTTCAACTTCCCCTGCAGCGCCGCCATTGCCGCGCCCAACAGCAACAGCGCCGCCGACACATTCAGCGCATAGGTCAGGCTTCCCATCGCATCGGTGATCGCGCCGACCGCGAACGGACCCAGCGTCTGGCCGACGCCGAACGAGATGGTCAGCGCCGCGATCGCGCGCGGCCAAGCGGCTTGCGGCAGGTTGAAGCGCACGAAGGCCGTCGTCGCGGTCGTCACCGTCGAGAACGCGATGCCGAACACTGCGGCCGACAAGGTCAGCATGACGGGCGAATGGCTGAGCGAGGGCAGGGCGGCGCCGATCGCGTTGATGGTGAGGATGAGGGCGGTGGGCCAGCCGCCGCGATCGAGCGCCAGCACGCGGCGCCACACCCAGGGCGTGGTGAAGCCGGCGAGGCCAATGAGGCACCAGAAGCCGGATTGCGCCGCGGCGCCGCCGCCGAGGTCGCGGACATAGGCGATCATGAAGGTGAGATAGGCGATGTAGCCCGCGCCGTAGAGGAAGTAGCCGAACAGATAGATCGCCATCGGCCGCAGCGAGACGCGGTCCGCGCGCGTCTCCGGCATGGCGGCGTTCGCTGGAAGCCGCATCAGCAGCAGCGGCACGATCAGCATTGCGCCGGCGCCTGCGAGCACCGCCCACACGATCCACCATGAGCCGGGCCCGAACGCCTGCAGCACGAACGGCGCGATCAGGCCTGAGATGACGATGCCGAGCGGCGGCCCGGCATAGAACAGGCTCAGCACGAAGCTCGCCTGCGCCGGCCGCGCCAAGGCGACCCGCGCCGCCACCGCGCCGCCGGCCACCAGCGCCACGCCGGCGCCGATGCCGGTCACGAGCCGCGCCAGGCTGAGCGCAATGAAGTCGCCCGTCATGGCGCAGACGACGAGAGAGACCAAAGCCGCCAGCGTGCCGCCGCGCACCGCGGTCAGCCCGCCGAACCGCCGGGCCGTCTGCGCGGCGATCAACGCCCCGATCAGATAGCCGGCGGCATTGACCGTGTTCATGAAGCCGGCCGCCGAATACGACCAGTGCAGCGTGTCGCGCATGTCCGGCAGCACCAGCGCATAGGCGAAGCGGCCGATGCCGAGACCGATGATGGGACCGAGCGACAGCGTGAGGTTGGTCAGCGCCGGGTGGGCCGGCGGCGGATCGGAACGGGAGATCGGCAAGACATGCTCCGGCGTGGCGCATATCCGGCAAATCATGCTGCTCGGCCGCCAGTTTCGAGCACAGTACAGCCTTGCCCGGCGCGACAGAAGGCGGGCGGCGGCAATGGTGGCTTGCCAACCGCGCAGGAGCGCTTTAGCACTCCGCCGATTTTGCAACTCTCGTCATTGCCGGGCTGCTGTCCCCGACCCATCGGGGGCGAGCCGGCAATCCAACCAAAAGATGACGGATGTCCGGGCTCAGGCCCCGGCATGACAAGCCCCGTGAGGACAACGACCATGGCGACCCAGAAGCTCCTTTTGCTGCCCGGCGACGGCATCGGCCCCGAAGTGATGGCCGAGGTGAAGCGGCTGATCGGCTGGCTCAACGCCAAGGGGCTGGCCTCGTTCGAGACCGAGGAGGGCCTGGTCGGCGGCGCCGCCTATGACGCCCACGGCGCCTCGATCTCGGAAGCCGACATGGACAAGGCCAAGGCGGCCGACGCCATCATCTTCGGCGCCGTCGGCGGCCCGAAGTGGGACGGCGTGCCCTACGAGGTCCGCCCCGAAGCCGGCCTGCTCCGCCTGCGCAAGGATCTCGGCCTGTTCGCCAATCTGCGTCCCGCCGTGTGCTATCCGGCGCTCGCCGACGCCTCCAGCCTGAAGCGCGAGATCGTCGAGGGTCTCGACATCATGATCGTGCGCGAGCTCACCGGCGGCGTGTATTTCGGCGAGCCCAAGACCATCACCGACCTCGGCAACGGCCAGAAGCGCGCGGTCGATACCCAGGTCTACGACACCTATGAGATCGAGCGCATCGCCCGCGTCGCCTTCGACCTGGCGCGCAAGCGCAAGAACAAGGTGACGTCGATGGAGAAGCGCAACGTCATGAAGTCCGGCGTGCTCTGGAACGAGGTCGTCACGGCGGTCCACGCGCGCGAGTACAAGGACGTCACGCTCGAGCACCAGCTCGCCGATTCCGGCGGCATGAACCTCGTGAAGTATCCGAAGATGTTCGACGTCATCGTCACCGACAATCTGTTCGGCGACATGCTGTCGGACATCGCGGCGATGCTGACGGGATCGCTCGGCATGCTGCCGTCGGCCTCGCTCGGCGAGGTCGACGCCAAGACCCACAAGCGCCGCGCGCTGTACGAGCCGGTGCACGGCTCGGCGCCGGACATTGCCGGCAAGGGTCTCGCCAACCCGATCGCGATGCTGACGTCGTTCGGCATGGCGCTGCGCTACTCCTTCGACATGGGCGCGCTCGCCGACAAGCTCGACGCCGCCATCGCCGCCGTGCTCGCCTCCGGCCTGCGCACCGCCGACATCAAGGCCGAAGGCTCGACCCCGGCCTCGACCGCGCAGATGGGCGAGGCGATCATCAAGGAGCTGGAGAAGCTCACGGCGTAGTTGGAGCCGAGGTTCCGCCGCGCCGAAGGTGCACTCCCCTCCCCCTTGCGGGGAGGGGTCCGGGGTGGGGGTCCACACCCAGTGAGCCCCGCTTGAGGCACCGTCTCACCTGCCCAGACGATTACTTTTCGTCGTTGCACGTCTCGACCCGAACTCATCACATCAAGTATCGCCCGGGGACCCCCACCCCCGACCCCTCCCCGCAAGGGGGAGGGGGGGCTCACCGTCGTTGTCGAGATAGCGCAAATTCAACGCACGACGTGTTCGATCGCGCCACCGGGCGCGTCGTCGCTATTCCGCGGTCGCGTCCTGCAGGCGCATCGCAAGGCCTGTCGATTTTACCTATAGACTTTCATCCCCGGATGAATAGCCTGACCCCAACGCCGCGCCATTGAATGGACGCGGGCTCGCACGCGTTCGACATGATGCGTGCGAAGGCCGGGGAGGATGAATGTGATCGCGCTTGCGATGCGATATGTCGCTCGCCGTGCATGGTGTCGTCGCCAATGTCGCGACCACCGCCCCGTGGCGATTGTACGCAACCTCGCTCACCACAAACGCTGACGCATGACTGCGCCGCTCATCTCCGTTCACGGGCTGTGCAAGAGCTTCCCCGGCGTCCGGGCGCTGCACAATGTCAGGTTCGAGCTGCGCGCCGGCGAGGTCCATGCCGTGATGGGCGAGAACGGCGCCGGCAAGTCGACCTTGATGAAGATCCTCGCCGGCGTCTACCGCAAGGACTCCGGCGAGATCATCTACGACGGCGCCAGCGTCGATTTTCCAGGACCGCGCGAGGCGCAGGCCGCCGGCATCGGGATCATTCATCAGGAGCTGCAACTGATGAACCACCTCACGGTGGCGCAGAACATCTTCATCGGGCGCGAGCCGATGAAGGCGTTCGGGCTGCTGCTCGATGAGGACAGGCTCAACCGGCAGGCGGCCGAGCTGCTTGCCCAGCTCAATCTGTCGATCGACCCGCGCACGACAGTCGGCGGGCTGACGGTGGCCAGGCAGCAGATGGTGGAGATCGCCAAGGCGCTGTCGTTCAACTCGCGCGTCCTGATCATGGACGAGCCGACCGCCGCGCTGAACAATCGCGAGATCGCCGAGCTGTTCAAGATGATCCGCGCCTTGAAGGCACGCGGCGTCGGCATCGTCTACATCTCCCACAAGATGGACGAGCTGAAGCAGATCGCCGATCGCGTCACCGTGCTGCGCGACGGCGAGTATGTCGCGACGGTGCCGGCCGAGACCACCACGATCGAGACCATCATCGGCATGATGGTGGGCCGCACCTTGGGCGACGCGCGCGTCGCGGGCACGCAGCCCGCCGGCGCGATCGCGCTGGAGGTGCGCGGGCTCAACTGCGGGCCGCTGGTCCGCGACGTCAGCTTCACCCTGCGCAAGGGCGAGATCCTCGGCTTTGCCGGCCTGATGGGGGCCGGCCGCACCGAGGTCGCGCGCGCGATCTTCGGCGCCGACGCCGTTCCGTCCGGGGATATTCTCGTCGACAATCGCAAGGTGACGATCCGCTCGCCGGCGCATGCGGTCGCCCACGGCATCGGTTATCTTTCCGAGGACCGCAAGCGCTTCGGCCTCGCCACCGGCATGGACGTCGAGTCCAACGTCGTGATGTCGAACCTCGCGAACTACCTTGCAATGAAGTTCATGCTCAGGAAGCGCGCGATCCGCGACACCGCCGGCCGCTTCATCCGGATGCTGAACATCCGCACGCCTTCGGCGTCGCAGCAGGTTCGCCTGCTGTCCGGCGGCAACCAGCAGAAGATCGTGATCGCCAAATGGCTCGATCGCGATTGCGACATCCTGTTCTTCGACGAGCCGACCCGCGGCATCGACATCGGCGCCAAGAACGAGATCTACCGCCTGCTGCGCGCGCTGGCCGACCAGGGCAAGGCGATCGTCATGATCTCCTCGGAGCTTCCCGAGGTGATCAGGATGAGCGACCGCATCGTCGTGATGTGCGAGGGCCGCATCACCGGCGAATTGTCGCCGGACGAGGCCACGCAGGAGCGGATCATGCAGCTGGCCACCCAGCGCGAAACCATGAAGGCAGGCTGACGGCATGAGCGACCCCGCATTGGTCAAGGATCAGGTCAAGGATGGCCTCGCGCCGAGCGGCGCGATGGCCGCGCTGCGGCGCCGTCTGCTCGGGCCTGCAGCGCTGCAGAAGCTGCTGGCGTTCGCGAGCCTCGTGCTGCTGCTGGTCTATTTCAGCTTCGCCTCGCCGGCGTTCATGCAGACCGACAACATGATCAACATCCTGCAGGCGACCGCGGTCAACGGCGTGCTGGCGATCGCCTCGACCTTCGTGATCATCACCGCCGGCATCGATCTGTCGGTCGGCACGCTGATGACCTTCTGCGCGGTGATGGCCGGCGTGTTCCTCACCTATTGGGAGCTGCCGATGTGGACCGGCATCGTCGCGGCGATCGTGACCGGCGCGCTCAGCGGCGCGCTGTCGGGCACGGTCATCACCAAGATGAAGGTGCCGCCGTTCATCGCGACGCTCGGCATGATGCTGGTGCTGAAGGGGCTGGCCCTGGTCGTCTCGGGCAGCAAGCCGATCTATTTCACCAACACCGAGAACTTCTCGATGATCTCGCAGGACTCCCTGCTCGGCACGCTCGTGCCGGCGCTGCCGATTCCCAATGCAGCCCTGATCCTGTTCGCGATGGCGGTGCTGGCCTCCGTCGTTCTCAACCGCACCGCGCTCGGCCGCTACACCTTCGCGATCGGCAGCAACGAGGAGGCGGTGCGGCTCTCCGGCGTCAATGTCGACCGCTGGAAGATCATCATCTACGGCCTCGGCGGCGCCATCTGCGGAGTCGCGGGACTGCTGATCGCGTCGCGCATCAATTCCGCCCAGCCGGCGCTCGGCCAGGGCTATGAGCTCGATGCGATCGCTGCCGTCGTGATCGGCGGCACGTCGCTGAGCGGCGGCACCGGCACCATTCTCGGCACCATCATCGGGGCCTTCATCATGAGCGTTCTGACCAACGGCTTGCGCATCCTCTCGGTGGCCCAGGAATGGCAATTCGTCGTCACCGGGGTCATCATCATTCTCGCTGTTTACGCCGACATGCTCCGTCGAAACCGCGCCTGACCCTTCAAGGAGGACCAGCGACCAGCACCGCTCCGACGTCGCGCTGAAGACTGCGCTGCCCGCCGACAGCGAGCGGCGACGACCACGATCATCACTGTAACGACAAGGTCACTGAAGAGAGCAGAGGAAACACCAATGTTGAGCAAGCATCTCCTCGGCGTCGCGCTCGGCGCCCTCATGGTCGCGGGAGTGTCCGCGAGCGCGCGTGCCGATGATGTCTACATCCCCCTCGTCTCCAAGGGCTTCCAGCACCAGTTCTGGCAGGCGGTGAAGCTCGGCGCCGAGCAGGCCGCGAAGGCCGCCAACGTCAAGATCACCTTCGAAGGGCCGGAAACCGAGGCCATGGTCGACAAGCAGATCGACATGCTCTCCGCGGCGCTCGCCAAGAAGCCGCAGGCGATCGGCTTCGCCGCGCTCGATTCCAAGGCCGCCATTCCGCTCCTGAAGAAGGCGCAGGCCGCCAAGATCCCGGTGATCGCCTTCGACTCCGGCGTCGACAGCGACATTCCGCTGACCACCTGCACCACCGACAACCTCGCCGCGGCGGGCCTCGCCGCTGACAAGATGGCCGACATGATCGGCGATGCCGGCGACGTCGCCGTGGTCGTGCACGACCAGACCAGCCGCACCGGCATCGACCGTCGCGACGGCTTCCTCAAGCGCATCAAGGACAAGCATCCGAACATCAAGATCGTCAGCGTGCAGTATGGCGGCGGCGATCAGCTCAAATCGACCGAGATCACCAAGTCGATCCTGCAGGCCAATCCGAATCTCAAGGGCATCTTCGGCGCCAATGAGGGCTCGGCGATCGGCGTGCTCAACGGCGTCAAGGAGATGAAGAAGAAGATCGTCGTGATCGGCTACGATTCCGGCAAGCAGCAGAAGGCCGCGATCATGTCGGGCGAGATGGCTGGCGCCATCACCCAGAACCCGATCGGCATCGGCAGTTGCACCGTGGAGTCAGCGGTCAAGGCGTTGAAGGGCGAGAAGCTGCCGAAGGTCACCGACACCGGCTTCTATTGGTACGACAAGTCCAACATCACCGACCCGAAGATCGCGGCTGTGCTGTACGATTGAGACCGGTGCGAGGTCGGGCCGGGCGATCGCATATGATGATCTGAGTTTGCGGCGGTCCATCTCCGCGCCGTCATGGCCGGGCTCGTCCCGGCCATCCACATCGCGAGGCATCCTGGGAAGGACGTGGATGCCTGGGACAAGCCCGGGCATGACGGAGTAGCCAACTCGCACGCTTGCTTGTCGCGACTGCTCGTCGGGCAAATCAGATCAGCTCTCGGGTGCGATCGATGGCGATTGACGGAGGTTGCCGCTCGTCCCGTGGCTCTATTCCCTTCGCGGCGAAGAACTTATTTCGCCCGCGATTTCAATCTCCTCCGCTTGATCAGTCGGCCTCCGCCAAAAATTCCACTTTCGTTTTTCCAGAATCCATGGTCTTCTCCCTCCATCCCGCTTCGCTTGCGAGGGACGTTTCGCGATCGTCACGAGGCGTGAGGCGGGAATGCGGTGGCCGCGAGGGCTCGCAGCATGTCCTAGGGGCATGCGGACGAACGAGGCTCTTGCGGACGTGAAGCTGCGTGGTCCTGGCGCCCCGATGCTGGCGCCAAGTCGGAAGGGCGATGATCCCGACGACGACGGTGGCTAACAGGCCGGACACCGGGGAGAGCGTAGAGTAAGCGTGAAAACCATCGCGCAGGGAAGGCCGGGTCGATTCGGCTGTACCTGTGGTTCCTGCCCCGTGCATTTTTTCCGCACGGGGGCCACGGGCCTCAGCCGAGGCCCGGCCTTCCCTGCGCCCTCTGCAAGGAGAGGGCGATCAGACGAGCAAAGACTCGGACGCGAAAGCGGGTGCGAGGATGACCAGTCGTGCCGAAAATTCCGGTGTCGTCCCGGTGAACGCCGGGACCCAGACTCCCCGACATGGGTGTGAGGCACGCTGGAGCGATGAGACCGGGGCATGCCGGTCGGTGGTTATGGATCCGGCGTTCGCCGGGATGACACTGAGGGGTGGAGCAGGCTGCCCTCCATCGGCGTGTAGCGATGTGTCAGCCATGTCTCCGAACGGTCGTCTCACACGTTCGAAATCGAGCAGTGACCAGCTCATGATCGATGACGACGCGATGGAACGTCAGCGCGGCAAAACAACAAAAAGCCGGGCGGGGCCCGGCCTTGATGATCTGACGATGCGGCCGCCCTCAGTAGGGGATCGGAATCCGGGTCGGGTAGCCGCCGAGATCGGACGGCGCCATCAGCGGCTGGCGGTCGATCGGGCGGTTCAGGTTCTCGCGGGCGAACGACGGATAGCCGACGGCCGGCGGGAACGCGTAATCCGAGAACTTGCGGTCGCCCGGGAGCACCTCGGTGCCGCCGTCGAGGAACGAGCGGCGGGTGATGTAGATGCGGGTGCGCGGGCCGGACTGGTAGGAATAGTTCGGATTGCCGTTGTTGGTGACGGCAACGGCACGGCGCTTGGTGGTGGCGGCATCCGCCGAGGTGGCGGCAAGAGACGTGACGGCAAGGCCCGTCGCGGCGATCACCGCCAAGGCCATGACCCGGGTCGCAGCAGGAAATTCGATCATCACGTCCTCTTCCTCGCGCCAAAAGGGGCGGGCGCTCGCCATGCGCATGATTTGGCCCGCACAATATCTGGGTCGGCTGTGGCATCACAAGGTCATTCCCGCGGCGACGGGCAAGATAAATCCCTGCTGTGGCGGGAAAGTTGCATCAATATCCGTCACTTGCCCGTGGGTTTGACGGGTCGAATAGGATGCGGTCACGCCCAGCAACATCCGGACGCAGGCGGACATTCACAAGGCGCCGCGCAGCCTCGGATTGGCGGTCGACGTCACCCAATCGGCGCTGCCGGTGGCGATGGCGGGTTCGTCGCAGCCGCCGCGCCGCTGATCGGACCCCATGAACAGCTGGTTCAGGGCGCGGTGCTGGTCGGGCGCCAGCAGGGTCAGCCGGTTGAGCATGCACCCGACCATGGCGCGGCGCATCGGCATCGTCACGCCCTGGCACGACCAGCCGGAGATCCGCAAGCTCGGCTCGGCGATGGTCTTGAGAAAGCCGAGGCAGGCTCCGGCGCCCTCGGGAGCCCCAGCCCGGCGAACCAGACTGACGGGGCCGAACCGGCTGTCGATCACGCCGGCGGTCTCGAGCTCGGAGGCGGAGTTGCGCCCCATCCGGGCCGCGAGATCGGCCCTGGGATCACGCCTTGCATCGCGCTCCGGTCCGAACCGGTAGACCTCGAGCTCGGCAGCGGGGCGATCGGCGGGTTCGCCCCAGCGCAACACGTCCTTGCGGCCGCCTTCCGGGTGGATGAGCACGGTGTAGGTGGCAGTCCTGTCGGGCTGGTCGGTGAGACGAAGCGAGAACGCCGGCACTGCGGCGTCGGCCAAGGTCCAGCCGGCACGGCCGGGCAAAGCATCGCCGTCGTCGAGATGATTCCAGCCGGCCACCCCGAGCATGGCGATCAGCGCCAGAGTCCCCACATAGGCGAACAGGCGCGCAAAGGTGCCGCAGACCTCGTCCGCGAAGCTCTTGAGCCCTTGCAGGACGGACCCGGATCGGGGCGCTGCGGCTGTTCTGGCCGAATTGGACTGCATCGAATGCGAGACGTCGTGGTAACGTTGTGTCAGGGACGTTTCTCGCATAGAAGCGCTGCCGCTTCGGTTTCCGCTGACATGCGCGGCCGGCCATATTTCTTCGGAGAGTGAACGATGGGTTACAAAGTCGCAGTGGTCGGCGCGACCGGCAATGTCGGACGGGAAATGCTCAATATTCTCGACGAGCGGCAATTCCCGGCGGACGAGGTCGTCGCGCTGGCCTCACGCCGCAGCGTCGGCGTCGAGGTGTCCTATGGCGACCGCACGCTGAAGGTCAAAGCGCTCGAGCACTACGATTTTGCCGATGTCGACATCTGCCTGATGTCGGCCGGCGGTTCGGTGTCGAAGGAGTGGTCGCCCAAGATCGGCGCCGCCGGCGCTGTCGTGATCGACAACTCGTCGGCTTGGCGCATGGATCCCGACGTGCCGCTGATCGTGCCGGAGGTGAATGCCGACGCCGCCGCCGGCTTCAACAAGAAGAACATCATCGCCAACCCGAACTGCTCGACCGCCCAGCTCGTCGTCGCGCTGAAGCCGCTGCACGACAAGGCCAAGATCAAGCGCGTCGTGGTGTCGACCTATCAGTCGGTGTCCGGCGCCGGCAAGGATGCGATGGACGAATTGTTCTCGCAGACCAAGGCCGTCTACACCAACGACGAGCTGGTCAATAAGAAGTTTCCCAAGCGCATCGCCTTCAACGTCATTCCGCAGATCGACGTCTTCATGGAAGACGGCTTCACCAAGGAAGAGTGGAAGATGATGATGGAGACCAAGAAGATCCTGGATCCGAAGATCAAGCTGACCGCGACCTGCGTGCGCGTGCCGGTGTTCGTCGGTCACTCCGAAGCCGTCAATGTCGAGTTCGAGAATCCGATCTCGGCGGACGAGGCCCGCAACATCCTGCGCAATGCGCCGGGCTGCCTCGTCATCGACAAGCACGAGCCGGGCGGCTACGTGACGCCCTACGAGGCGGCCGGCGAGGACGCGACCTATATCAGCCGCATCCGCGAGGACGGCACGGTCGAGAACGGCCTCGCCTTCTGGTGCGTGTCCGACAATCTGCGCAAGGGCGCGGCGCTGAACGCGATCCAGATCGCGGAGGTCCTGATCAACCGCAAGCTGATCACGGCCAAGAAGAAGGCGGCCTGAGCGGAGACGTCGTCAGGGTGAGGCGCGGAACGCAATGAGCGAGAAGACGACGCCGGACGCCGCCAGGCACGCGCCGGGTCCGCTCGAGCGCGGGCTCGAAGGCTTCCTGTTCAAGAGCCGCTGGCTGATGGCGCCGTTCTATGTCGGCCTCGTCGTCAGCCTGGTCGTCCTGCTGTTCAAGTTCGTGCTGCTGCTGTGGGAGAACATCGTCCATCTGCCGACCGCCAAGGAGAGCGACATCATCCTCGGCGTGCTCAGCCTGATCGACGTCTGCTTGACCGGCAACCTGGTGCTGATCGTGGTGTTCTCCGGCTATGAGAACTTCGTCTCGCGCATCGATCCCGGCGGCCATCCCGACTGGCCGGAATGGATGACCAAGGTCGACTTCGCCGGACTGAAGCAGAAGCTGCTCGCCTCGATCGTCGCGATCTCGGCGATCCAGCTCTTGAAGGCGTTCATGAATCTCGACGCCGGCTACGACTCGACCAAGCTCGCCTGGCTGGTCGGCGTGCACATGACCTTCGTGGTGTCGACCCTGATGTTGGCGCTGTCGGACCGCTGGTCGGGTGACCATTGATGGGCGGCGAATAGCGAGGCGCGAATGGCGAATAGGCAGGTGAACTACTCGCTACTCCCCATTCGCTATTCGCCAGCGCGCGCGCTCTTGAATTCCTTGCTGGCCTTGTCGAGCACGAACAGCGAGCCCTCGGAGACGCCGAAATAGGCGCCGTGGAGCTGCAAATCACCGGCCTCGACGCGGCTGCGCACGAATGGGAAGGTCATCAGGTTCTCGAGGCTGCGGAACACCGCGGCCTTCTCGATCCGGGTGACGAAGTCCTGGAAACTCTCATGCGTGCGCTGTTCGACGACCTCGCCGGGCTTGATGAACATCGACATCCAGCGGCCGATGAAGTCGCCCGGGGACAGCGGCGCCGCCTTGTCGACGAAGGCGCGGATGCCGCCGCACTGGGCGTGGCCCAGGATGACGATGTGCTTCACCTTCAGCACGGTGACGGCATATTCCAGCGCCGCGGACACGCCGTGCGCGTTGGCGTCCGGCTGATAGATCGGCACCAGGTTGGCGATGTTGCGCAGCACGAACAATTCGCCGGGACCGACGTCGAAGATCACCTCGGGCGAGACGCGCGAGTCGCAGCAACCGATCACCATTACTTCGGGCGACTGGCCGCGCTCCGAGAGCTCAAGGTAACGGCTCTGTTCGGTCGGCAGGCGTTGGGTGGCGAAGGCGCGATAGCCTTCGAGCAGGCGTTGCGGAAACGAGATCATGGGCCTTGCCTAAACACATGCGCCTTCCGGGAACAAGCCTTTCGGGCCGGCCCCCGAAATGGTATCGCGGGCCGCGTCGATAAACCAAGGGAAACGCCGAAATGATCCGCCCGCGCCGCAGTCTTCTGTTCATGCCCGGCTCCAATGCGCGCGCGCTGGAGAAGGGGCGGAACCTGCCGGCCGACGGGCTGATCCTCGATCTCGAGGATTCGGTGGCGCCGGACGCCAAGGCCGCCGCCCGCGACCAGATCGCCAAGGCGGTGGCGGCCGACGGCTACGGCAAGCGGGAACTGCTGATCCGGATCAACAGCCTGGATACGACGTGGTGGCGCGACGACGTCGCCATGGCCGGACAGGCGGCGACCGACGGCATCCTCGTTCCCAAGGTGTCGACCGTCGAGGACCTTCGCCTGGTCACGGATCGCTTGGCCGAGGTCGGCGCCGATCCCGCGCTGAAGGTATGGGCGATGATCGAGACGGCGCGTGCCGTGCTCGATGCCGATCTGCTCGCGGCCACCGTGCACGAGGAAGGCTCGCGGCTCGCCGGCTTCGTGTTCGGACCCAACGACATCTCGCGCGAGACTCGCATCCGGATGCTGCCGGGCCGCTCCACGATGCTGCCGATGATCAGCCACTGCATCCTGGCGACGCGCGCCCATGGGCTGGAGATTCTGGACGGGCCTTACAGCGATTTCGCCAACACCGACGGATTCGCGCAGGAATGCATCCAGGCCCGCGATCTCGGCTTCGATGGCAAGACGCTGATCCATCCCGACCAGATCGACGCCTGCAACGCGATCTTCACGCCGCCCGCCGACGAGGTCGCTGCGGCACGCAAGATCATCGCTGCGTTCGAGCTGCCGGAGAATGCCTCGCGCGGTGCGATCCAGATCGACGGCCGCATGGTCGAGCGGCTGCATGCCGAGATGGCGCGACGCACGATCGCGATCGCCGATGCGATCGCGGCGGTGGCGAAGTGAGGCGTCAGATGCGGCGGAGACTGAGGATGTAGTTGACGAGGTCGCCGCGCTGCTCGGCCGTCAGAATGACGTTCGGCATCGTCGGGTGGCTGCTCTGCAGGAACACCTTGAGCGCTAGCTCGGTCGTCGACGGCATGTTGGCGACCGCGACGAAATCTGGGGCGGTCGTGGTTTGGGCTCTCGCCCCGCTGGTGTCGATGGCGTGGCAGGTGCTGCACCAGGCCTCCGCCAGTTTGCGTCCCGCCTGCACGCTGTCGGCGGCCGGCGTCACGCCGCCGGCATTGTGCAGCCGGATCAGCAGCATCGCGCCGAGCGCGAGCAGGATCGCGGCGCCGACATGGAGCCAGGTGTTGCGGTGCAGATTCGGCAGGCTCATCGCATTGCTCCGCGGGGTGGGAGGGAGGCGGCGATCAGTGCTTGACCGCGGCGCTGCCCAGGCGGTCGATGGTCGGGGCGTTGAGGCAGTATTCCTCGTAGTGCTCGGCACTCGTCCCGGCGGCAAGATCGCGATGGCAGCGCGGCTTGTCCTTGCACATGGCGCAGACGCGCTCCATGTCGCGCAGCACCAGCGGCTCGGCGCGCCCCAGCGCGGCCTCGTCGATGCCGAGCGCCTTCAGCATCTGCGGCAACTCGTCGGCGGCGTGCTCGCCATGGCGGACCAGCTCGTCGAGATCCGCCGGCGTGACCTGGAGGTCCATCGCGATACGCTCGAAATCGTCACGGTCGAGCTGCCGGATCTCGCTCAGCTCACGCCGGTGCCGGAGCCATTGCGCGAACGTATCGATCAGGAACTGAACCCGCGGATAAGGCTTGGCGTCTACGGTCATGACACGTCTCCGATGATCGTTCGCAATCAATCACCGGGTGGACGCGCGGACGTTGCGGTAGATCAAGCAGCAAATCGGTCCTGCGCCGGCCGCAAAGCTGCGTGGCGAAAGGTCAGCGCGGGGCAAATCGTGCGGCCGCCCAGGCATAGAGGCTGCCCGGGATCGGCGCTTCGCCGCCGCGGCCCTTCGGCGAGATGTGCAGGCCGATGACACCGGGATCGCCGATCAGGCCGGAGAAGTCGGAAGGGTCGAAGAACGCCTTCGGCTCGGCATGCACCGCGTAGAAGCTGCGCTTCGGCAGCGCATGGTGCAGCGAGCCATGGCGGCGGGCCAGCGCCGTCAGCGCGGCAGGGCCGAAGATGGCGACGCGGATGTCCGAGAGGCGGTCGGAGCCGCCGCGCAGGCGGCGCAGCGCAAAGGTGAGGCGGTGACGCAGCGAAAGCCAGTTCGGCGTCAGCGCGTCCTGCGCCATCAGTGCGGCGAACTCGGCGACGATCGGATCCTCCGGCGGCAGGTAGAGCACGGAGTTGCCGAGCTGCCGCGGCCGCTCCCAGGCGAAATAGGGCACGGCGGGGTCGATCTCGACCGGCCTGAGCAGCAGCACGTCGGCATCGAGCCAGAGGCCGGCCCGCTGTGCCATCAGCCGCATCCGGAAGAAGTCGCTGAACTGCAAGGTGGTCCAATCGCGCCAGCCGCCGTCCGGCTGCGGCGGCCTGAGACGCTCGGAGAACGCATAAGGCAGGACCGCCTCGGCCTCGGCATTGCCGACGCCGTCGGGCAGGCCGGGCAGCGGATCGAAGCTGTAGACCGTGACCTTGTGGCCGGCGGCGAGCTGCGAGCGCAGGCAGGTCTGGCGCAGGCGGTCGAGCGGCCCCCGCCAGAAGGTGACGACCTCGGGCAATACGCGCGTCAACGGCGGACCTGCTGGGCTGCTCTCGAAACAGGGCCCCGGACGAGGTCCGGGGCCCGCGAACTCACCATCCTTCGGCGGGCCTCAGGCCCAGGCGCGCTCGGCCAGCTTGGCCTCGTAGCTGTCGATCGACGCCTTCTTCTCCAGCGTCAGCCCGATGTCGTCGAGCCCGTTGAGCAGGCAATGCTTGCGGAACGGGTCGATGTCGAACTTGACGGTGCCGCCGTCGGGGCCGCGGATCTCCTGGTTGGCGAGATCGACCGTCAAGGTCGCGTTGGCGCCGCGCTCGGCGTCGTCGAACAGCTTGTCGAGATCGGCCTGCGACACGCGGATCGGCAGGATGCCGTTCTTGAAGCAGTTATTGTAGAAGATGTCGCCGAACGAGGTCGAGATCACGCAGCGGATGCCGAAATCGAGCAGCGCCCAGGGCGCGTGCTCGCGGCTCGAGCCGCAGCCGAAATTGTCGCCGGCGACCAGGATCTTGGCGTTGCGGTACGCCGGCTGGTTGAGCACGAAATCCGGGTTCTCGCTGCCGTCGTCCTTGTAGCGCTGCTCCGAGAACAGGCCCTTGCCGAGGCCGGTGCGCTTGATGGTCTTCAGGTATTGCTTGGGGATGATCATGTCGGTGTCGACATTGATGATCTTCAGCGGCGCGGCGACGCCTTCCAGCGTGGTGAACTTGTCCATCGGGGGCACCTTCGAGAATACGGGCAGGCCGCTGTTTAGCCCGAACGGCAGGGCGGATAAAGTCAAAATCCCGGTGCTATCGCCGGGTCGTCAGTCGGCGGACGCCTCGATCGCCTCCATGTCGTCGTCGGACATTCCGAAATGATGGCCGATCTCGTGGATCAGGACGTGGCGGACGATGTGGCCGAGGCTCTCGTCGTGCTCGGCCCAGTAGTCGAGGATCGGTCGGCGGTAGAGCCAGATCATGTTGGGCAGGCGCGGCAGGTCGTCGTTGCTGCGAAACGGCAGTCCCGTGCCCTGGAACAGGCCGAGCAGGTCGAACTCGCTTTCGGACTGCATCTCGTCGAGCACCTCCTCGGTCGGAAAGTCGTCGACCCGGATGATGACGCCCTCGCACATCCTGCGAAAATGCTCGGGCAGACGCTCGAACATCTCGTGCGCCATGACTTCCATGTCGGCGAGCGAGGGGGCTTTCAGATCTGTCCACATTGCCGCCTTCTAGCCCGGCTTTGATCATCTTGCATCTTGGTTCTATGACATGTGTGGCGGAGCTGGTTGACGCAGGGGATGAAACCGGCGACCGTGACGCGCAAACTGGGGGTTGGGGGACAGATGAGGCAGATGTCGATGGTGCTGGCCGGAGCGGCGCTGGCTGCGGCGGTCGTGGTCTCGATCTCGGCAACGGCGCAAGCGGAGCAACCCGCCGGCGCGCGCGGCGCCGTGCAGGGTGAGGTGAGCACGGATCTCTCCGCACAGCGCCGGCAACGACGAATCCAGATCTATCCGCGCTACGAGGGTCATTGGCAGCCCGACGTGGTGCCGCGCTTCAACCCGGGTCCGAACGCAGTTCGTGTATGCGACGCCACCTATGTTCCGGAGCATCGGCCGAGCGGCACCGTGATCGTCCCGCATATGAGTTGCGTCTGGCGACGCGGCTGACTCCTGGGTCCCGCGCACTGATCGGCTCGGCAAGCGCGCACGCGATCCGGTCGCGATCGCGACGTTGCCTGATGTTACCGGCCGGACACAGTGCCGATATGTCGCGTACTGCGGCGGAACCATGCGCGACATATCGGCATTCTGCTCCTGCGCAGGTCTTCATGTCCCATTCACGTCGCTCGTTCGAGACTGGTCTGCGTCGCGCTGCTGCGGCCGCCCTTCAGGCAACTGACAAGGCGGAAGTTACGGTGCCGGACGTGATGTCAGGCGATCGAGGGAGAAGTTCATGACTGTGATGAAGCTGTTGGGCATCGCGGCGGTTGGCGCCGTTCTCGCGATGGCTGCCCCCGCCGAACGCGCGCAGGCGCTGTCGCTGATCAATCCGGGCGCTGCGACCGCGGTGCAGCAGGGCACGGCGCAGGAGACCACGCAGGCGCATTGGCATGGCCGCCGCCATTGGCATCCCCGGCGCCACTACTATCCTCGGCATTACTACCATCCGCGTCATCACTGGCGGCCGCATCACTACGGATATCGCCATCACGGCCGCTGGTAAGCCGCGCCTTCCATCCGATCGAGACAATGACCGAAATCAAACAGGCCCGCTTTGCGGGCCTGTACGTTGATGGGGGCTGGCAACGAGGTTCGCCATGAAACCATCAGTCAACAGAACCTGGCTCGGGATCAGCGTTGTCACGGTGGCGATGCTGCTCGCAAGTTCCGCCGCCACCGCTCCTGTGGCCGCAGCTCCAGCCGTTACGCAGGCGCGTCAGACCCTAACGGATGCTGGCCCGCGTCGGCAGGGCCGCCGATTGAAGCCCGTGGTGTCGACGGCAGAGGTGCCGCACTATCTCGACCGTCCCACGGACTACACGCCGGCCTATCCGCCGGGCCCCTTGGTTCTGTTCACGCCGTTCTACCATTGAGGCGATGTCGGCGAGGCGCGCTGCGTTTCCTGCGTGTCGTTAGTTGCGAAGTCCCCGCACGAGCAGCACGTGAGCCGTTGCGTCGGCATCCGCGATCCTGAGTTGCAGGACGACGCAGAGGCTCAGGTGCATCTCCTCTGCCGCGACGCCACGCCGCAGATGCGCGTGCACCGTGCATCACTGACGTGCATCATTCATGCCGCATTCACGTCGCTATCTCTACGTTCATGTTGGGGGTGCGCCAATCCACCGATCGGACGACCAGCATCGGCGCTGCATGGGTCCATCGTTGCACAGCATTCAGGGAGAAGGGACCATGATGAGGATGAAGGACCAGCGCGCTGGTCTTGCTCGTCGCCTTAGTCTTGCGGCGGCCACACTGTTTGTCCTGGCGGGCGCGTCCGGACGGCCTGCGCTTGCGATGTCGCCGGTGAGTCCCGGTGCCGGCTCCGCCACGCAGACGCCTTCGGACGTATTGACCGTTCAGGTCCGAGGCCCCGGCGGCCATGGCGGCGGTGGTGGCGGGCATCCCGGCGGTGGTGGATTCCACGGCGGTCCGGCGTTCCACGGCGGAGGCGGCGGCCCGGCGTTCCATGGCGGCGGCGCCATGTTCAGGGGCGGCGGCAGCCCCGCGTTTCATGGGGGAGGACATGCCTTCGGCGGTGGCCCGCGTCCTGTCTTCCACGGTGGCGGCCCCGCATTCCATGGCGGATTCGGCCCGCGGCCGGTGTTCCATGGCGGCGGCTATCATCATCGTCCGTACTATGCCTACCGGCCGTACTTCCACCATCACCGCCGGCACTTCTACGGCTATCGCAGTTATTACGCGCCGGTCTATACCTCGGGCTACTACTATCCCTATCGCCGCTGCCGCGTCGTCTGGACCCATTACGGGCCGCGCCGCATCTGCCACTATCGGCATTGGCGGGGTCATCACTGGCGCCATTATCACCGGTGGCATCATCGCCACCGCCACCATTGGCGCTACTACTGACGGGACTTGAAGTTCGACAAAGCAGGAAGGGCGCCCAACGGCGTCCTTCTCTCATTTCAAGGGGATGGAGTGGGGCGCGGCGGTCAGAGCCAATCCTTGAACTGCCAATTCCTCACACTCAGCTTCCAAGGCACCAGCGTCTCCAGGCGCCATTTGGCAAAGCGGCCGGGCGGCCAGTTCGACAACCGCCGCTCCTCCTTCGGAGCCTCGGGCTGGGCAATGATCTTGGCGGGCGGTGTCTTGCGGCGTTGGCGCGTCGCATCACGGATGAGGTCGACGTATTCCGGCTTGTCGGCCATGTCAGGCTCCTCGGCACGTTCCTCTGCAGACGCAGCGCGTCCGGCGGTAGGATTGTGCGCGACGAGACTTAAGAAGCCCTTGCCGAACTGTGTCGACGTTGAGGTGAAATGAAAAACGCGATGGCTTGGGTGAAGCCATCGCGTTCGTTTGTAGACCGGCCGCCGTGCCGGATCTGAAGCAGCGAGATGACGTCAGCGCCAGTCGCGTACGTCGACGAAGTGTCCTGCGATTGCGGCCGCCGCGGCCATCGCTGGCGACACCAGATGGGTGCGGCCCTTGAAGCCCTGGCGTCCCTCGAAGTTGCGGTTCGAGGTCGAGGCGCAGCGCTCTTCTGGCGCCAACTTGTCCGGGTTCATGGCGAGGCACATCGAGCAGCCCGGCTCGCGCCATTCGAAGCCGGCCTTGATGAAGATCTTGTCGAGGCCTTCGGCCTCCGCCTGCTCCTTGACGATGCCCGAGCCCGGCACGACCATCGCATTGACGTGGCCGCTGACGGTCTTGCCTTCGGCGATCTTGGCTGCGGCGCGCAGATCCTCGATGCGACCGTTGGTGCACGAGCCGATGAAGACGCGGTCGAGCTTGATCTCGGTGATCTTCGTGCCCGCGGTCAGGCCCATGTACTTCAACGCGCGATGCTTGGAGATGCGCTTGGCCTCGTCCGCGATCTGGTCCGGATCGGGCACCACGCCGGTCACCGAGATCACGTCCTCGGGCGAGGTGCCCCAGGTCACGATCGGCGGCAGCTTGGCGGCGTCGAGACGCAGCTCGTGGTCGAAATGCGCGCCCTCGTCGGAGCGCAGCGTCTCCCAGTAGCGCATCGCCGCATCCCAGGCCGCGCCCTTCGGCGCCTTGGGACGGCCGCGCAGGAAGTCGAACGCCTTCTGGTCGGGCGCCACAAGGCCAGCACGGGCGCCGCCCTCGATCGACATGTTGCACACGGTCATGCGGCCTTCCATCGACAGCGCGCGGATCGCCTCGCCGGCATATTCCAGCACGTAGCCGGTGCCGCCGGCGGTGCCGATCTCGCCGATGATGGCGAGGATGATGTCCTTCCCCGTCACGCCGTCCGGCAGCACGCCGTCGACCGTGACGCGCATGTTCTTCGCTTTCTTCTGGATCAGCGTCTGTGTCGCCAGCACGTGCTCGACCTCGGAGGTGCCGATGCCGTGCGCCAGCGCGCCGAACGCGCCATGCGTCGAGGTGTGGCTGTCACCGCAGACGATCGTAGTGCCGGGCAGCGTAAAACCCTGCTCAGGGCCGATGACGTGGACGATCCCCTGGCGGCGATCGAACTCGTTGTAATATTCGATGCCGAATTCCTTGGCGTTCTCGGCCAGCGTCTTGATCTGCTCGATGCTCTCCGGATCCGGGTTCGGCTTGGAGCGGTCTGTGGTCGGCACGTTGTGATCGACCACGGCCAGCGTCTTTTCCGGCGCGTGTACCTTGCGGCCGGTCATGCGCAGGCCTTCGAAGGCCTGCGGCGAGGTCACCTCATGGACCAGATGGCGGTCGATGTAGAGCAGGCAGGTGCCGTCCTCGGCTTCGTGGACCAGATGGTCGTTCCAGATCTTGTCGTACAGGGTGGTCGGCTTCGACATGAGCGAATGCTCCCGGGAATTGAAGGTTGGAAACTGAGCGCGTGCCGGGCACGCGTGAACAATCAGCAATGAGGCGCTGCGGCTTACAGCGCGCGCCTAAGCTCAGATGTTGCCGAGGTGGCGAAGCGTCCGAAGAACCGCCCGGGCAGCCGGCGGCGATCGTCGATGACGACGCGGCGACAGGCCATGCTGGTGCGATCTAGAACCATTTCAGGGGGTATATAGCACGCGTGCCGTGGAGTGCGAGATGCGTTTGCGCCCGCCGTCATTGCGAGGAGCGAAGCGACGAAGCAATCCAGGGGCCGGGGCAAGGACTCTGGATTGCTTCGCTTCGCTCGCAATGACGGCAGCGCAAAAACAAAAAAGCGCGGGGCCAGCCCGCGCTCTTCGTCAATCCAATGAAAGCAACGACTACTCGTTGACGGCGGTCTGCTGCCGGTCCTGCTTCTCGACGATGCGGGCCGACTTGCCGCGCAGCTGGCGCAGGTAATACAGCTTGGCGCGACGCACCTTGCCGCGGCGCACGACCTTGATCGAATCGATCATCGGGGAGAGGATCGGGAACACGCGCTCCACGCCCTCGCCATAGGAGATCTTGCGCACGGTGAAGCTCTCGTTGATGCCGCCGCCGGACCGGCCGATGCAGACGCCCTCATAGGCCTGCACGCGCGTGCGCTCGCCTTCGACCACCTTCACGTTGACGATCACGGTGTCGCCCGGGCCGAACTCCGGAATGGTCTTGTTGGCGGACAGCTTGTCGAACTGCTCTTTTTCGAGCTGCTGAATCAGGTTCACGGGTAAATCTCCATCGGCGGCGCGCCCAGCCGGGTCACGCGGGGGCTGCGCTTGTTCCTGCCGTCACTTGCGGAATTGGGCGCTCCTATAAGCCAAAGCGCGAGGCTTGTCACCCGTCTGTCGTGCTTTTTGGCTCTTTTTGGCCGGTCCCTCTTTGTTCTCGGCCGTCGCGCCCCTGCCATTCGGCCCACAAATCCGGCCTTCGCGCTTCAGTCAGCGCCTCGGCCTGGGCGCGGCGCCAAGCGGCGACCTTGGCGTGGTCACCCGAGGTGAGCACATCCGGAATGGTCCAGCCTTCGAATAGTTGGGGCCGGGTGTACTGCGGGTATTCAAGTAGGCCATCGGAAAAACTCTCGTCGGTGCCCGATTCGAGCTTGCCCATCACGCCCGGAAGCAGCCGGACGCAGGCGTCGATCAGCACCAGGGCGGCGATCTCGCCGCCCGACAGCACGTAGTCGCCGATCGAGACCTCGGTCAGCGAGCGGGCATCGATGACGCGCTGGTCGACGCCTTCGAAGCGACCGCAGACGATCAGCGGGCCCGGACCGGCCGCGAGCTCGCGGACGAAGGCCTGGGTCAACGGCCGGCCACGCGGGCTCATCAGCAGCTTCGGCCGCTCGGGATCGATCGCCGCCGCGTCGATCGCGGCTGCCAGCACGTCCGCGCGCAGCACCATGCCGGGGCCACCGCCGGCCGGCGTGTCATCGACGCTACGGTGCTTGTCGGTGGCGGAGGCCCTGATGTCGCGCGCCTCCAACGACCAGATGCCGGAGGCCAGCGCGCGGCCGGCCAGGCTGACGCCGAGCGGCCCGGGAAACATCTCCGGGAACAGCGTCAGCACAGTGGCGCGCCAGGGCGTGGTGAGGTTGGGCGAAGTGGTCATGGATGCTCTGTTACGGCACTGGCGCGGGCAGATCGAGCCCCTCGATCAACGCTGCGTGTCCCCGGCTCGTGCGGCTCGTTCACCGGTGTCGTCCCGGACAAGCCGCGACGCGCATCAGCGCGTCGCGGCGCCGATCCGACTTTCCAGACACAGGGACCCATACCGCGTGATGTCGAAACGAGGCATGCGGCCAGTCCCGCGCAAGCCAATCAGCTGCGGTGGCTATGGGTCCCCGCTTTCGCGGGGACGACGAGCGGAGGGTGCGGCGGCAGCGTCATCTTCAGCGGAAGCCGGTTCATCCGCGGCTTCATCCTCGCCCTCGATCTCCGCCGGCAGCTCGATGATCACGCGGCCGCCGGCAAGATCGACCGTCGGCACCACGGCATTGGTGAACGGCAGCAGCAATGTGCTGCCCGAGGGCGGGGCGATCTCGATGATGTCGCCGGCGCCGAAATTATGGATCGCGAGCACGCGGCCGAGCTGCGCGCCGTCAGCGGTCTCCGCGGCGAGGCCGATCAGGTCGGCGTGGTAGTATTCGTCGTCAGCCGTCTCGGGCAGGCGGTCTCTGGGCACGTAGAGCTCGAGCCCGTTGAGGCGTTCGGCCGCATTGCGGTCGGTGACGCCCTTGATGGCTGCGACCAGATGGTCCTTGGCCTCGCGCGCCTTCGCGACCTCGAACGAACGGCTGCCGTCCTTGGTCGTGAGCGGGCCGTAATGCAGCACGGCCAGCGGATCCTCGGTGAAGGTCCATAAGCGAACCTCGCCGCGCACGCCATGCGCGGCGCCGATTCTGGCGACGCAGATGAGCTTGGACATCAGCGTGCCTCGTCCTTCGAGACGCGCTCGAACGCGCGCTCCTCAGGAGGAGGAGCCAGTTCCTCATGCAAGGGAGCGCGGCGCAAGCCGTGCATCTCGAAGCATGAGGCCGCGCTCGTCAACGACCTTAGCCCTTGGCGGCGGCTTCGGCCTGCGCCTTGCGCTCCTTGCGCGGCACGGCCTTGATCGGGTTCTGGCGGGCTTCGCGCTTCTTGACGCCGGCGGCGTCGAGGAAGCGGGCGACGCGGTCGGACGGCTGCGCGCCCTTGGCGAGCCAGCCCTTCACCTTCTCCATGTCCAGCTTGAGGCGTGCCTCGTTGTCCTTCGGCATCAGCGGATTGAAGTAGCCGAGACGTTCGATGAAGCGGCCGTCACGCGGGAAGCGCGAGTCGGCGACGACGACGTGATAGACCGGGCGCTTCTTGGTGCCGGCACGGGCGAGACGGATGACGACGGACATGTAGGTTCTCCTGAGTGTCTTCTGATGAGTTGATGTCAGCTAAGCCGTCATTCCGGGGCACCGCGAAGCGGTGAGCCCGGAATCCATAACCACGATCGTGCGTATGGATTCCGGGCTCGCGCTGCGCGCGCCCGGAATGACGAATGGAAAGAGGAGCGGATGATCCTCATTATTTCTTCTTCCCCGGAGGAAGGCCGAGGCCCGGCAGAGTCGGCTTGCCGCTGAGACCGGTGAAGCCGGGGAGGTTCGGTAGGCCGCCGCGCAGGCCGGCGGGCAGATCCTTCGGCAAATTCGGCAGTCCGCCGGGCATGCCACCCGGCATCTTTTCCGCAAGCGCCTTGAGCTGATCCGGCGAGGGCATGCCGCCACCGCCGCCAAAACCCATCGCCTGGGCGATGCCGGCCAGCGGGCCGCGCTTGCCTGAGCCCATGGCCTTCATCACGTCGGCCATGTTCCGGTGCATCTTGAGCAGCTTGTTGACGTGCTCGACGCTCTGGCCGGAGCCGGCCGCGATGCGCTTCTTGCGGCTGGCCTTGAGCAGGTCGGGATGCTTGCGCTCCTCGCGCGTCATCGAATCGATGATCGCGACCTGGCGCTTGAGGATCTTGTCGTCGATGCCGGCGGCCGCGATCTGGTTCTTCATCTTCGAGATGCCGGGCATCATGCCCATCAGCCCGCCGATGCCGCCCATCTGCGCCATCTGCTGCAGCTGCTCGCGCATGTCGTTGAGGTCGAACTGGCCCTTGCGCATCCGCTCGGCGGTGCGTGCGGCCTTCTCGGCGTCGATGTTCGCCGCGGCCTTCTCGACCAGCGAGACGATGTCGCCCATGCCGAGGATGCGGCCGGCGATGCGCGAGGGATAGAAGTCTTCGAGCGCGTCGGTCTTTTCGCCGGTGCCGAGCAGCTTGATCGGCTTGCCGGTGACCGCGCGCATCGACAGCGCCGCACCGCCGCGTCCGTCGCCGTCGATACGGGTCAGCGCGATGCCGGTGAGGCCGACGCGCTGGTCGAAGGCGCGGGCGAGATTGACGGCGTCCTGGCCGGTCAGCGAATCCGCGACCAGCAGCACCTCGTGCGGGTTGGCGACCGCCTTGATCTCGGCGGCCTCCTTCATCATGTCCTCGTCCAGCGTGGTGCGGCCGGCGGTGTCGAGCAGCACCACGTCGTAGCCGCCGAGCTTGGCGGCCTCGATGGCGCGGCGTGCGATCTGCGGCGGCATCTGGCCGGCCACGATCGGCAGCGTCGGGATGTCCAGGTCGCGGCCGAGCACCGCGAGCTGCTCCATGGCGGCCGGACGGTAGACGTCGAGCGAGGCCATCAGCACCTTGCGCTTGTCGCGCTGGACCATGCGGCGCGCGAGCTTGGCGGTGGTGGTCGTCTTGCCGGAGCCCTGCAGGCCGACCATCATGATCGGCACCGGCGGCACGGCGTTGAGGTCGATGGTCTGGCCGTCGTCGCCGAGCGTCTTGACCAGCTCGTCATGGACGATCTTGACGACCATCTGGCCGGGGGTGACCGACTTGACGACGGTGGCGCCGATCGCCTGCTCGCGCACGCGCTCGGTGAAGCTGCGGACAACCTCCAGCGCGACGTCGGCCTCGAGCAGCGCCCGGCGGACTTCGCGCATCGCGGCGTCGACATCGGCTTCCGAGAGCGAACCACGCCCCGTCAGCCGATCGAGAATGCCGCCAAGCCTTTCCGACAGATTGTCGAACAATGCCGTTATCCTTTGCCCTTGCGGGCGCTCGCTTCATTGCCGCCCGTCATCGCCGCTTGCTGCGGCCCATGACGACCATATAAACCTCGGCCCGTCGGCCGAAACCGTCAGTCCAAACACGTTTGCGCCCGAGGGCGCACAGCGCTGTCGGGCGGTGACCTCCGGCCTCCAGGGCCGGGCGGTGGCTCGAAAAGACGAAACTTTCCGAAATTCGGCCGGGTTAAACCCTCAGCAGCCGCAAAAGTCAAGGAAACTTGCTTCTCGCCGTCCCGTTGCCGGACCCTGTGGGGGCGCTTACCTCTTGCGCGAGTTCAGCTTTCCCTTGCGAGGACGACCTTGCTGCGCCGTTCCAGGACTTATTCCGGCCCCGTCACCGACCATTTCGACGGCAAGCGCTTCTACGATCCCGACGGCGTTCCGCCCAAATCCCTGTCCCAGGTGCTGCGCTGGCAGTTCGGCCGCAACCGCAAGCGTTCCCGCTGGCCGTCCTGGGCGGCGAGCCCGCACGCCGACACGCCGCCGCACCGGATCGACGGCGAGACAGTGCGGCTGTCCTTCATCGGCCACGCCAGCTGGCTGATCCAGACCGGCGGGCTCAACATCCTGGTCGATCCTGTCTGGTCGGAGCGGGTGTCGCCATTCGCGTTCGCCGGTCCCCGGCGGCACAATGATCCCGGCATCGCCTTTGAGGGGCTGCCGCATATCGACGTCGTGCTGGTGTCGCATGGGCATTACGATCATCTCGACATCCGGACGTTGTCGAAGCTGACCGCGCGATTTTCGCCGCGGGTCGTCACGCCGCTGGGCAACGACCTTACGATGATCGACGCTGACTCCAAGATCCGCGCCGAGGCCTATGACTGGCACGATCGCGTGACGCTGAACGAGGAGGTCGCCGTGACCCTGGTGCCGACGCGGCACTGGACGGCGCGCGGCCTGTTCGACCGCAACAAGGCGCTGTGGGCGAGCTTCGTGCTGGAGACGCCGCGCGGCAGGGTCTACATCGTCTGCGATTCCGGTTACGGCACGGGCAAGCATTTCCGCCGCGTTGCGAAGCAGCACGCGCCGATCAGGCTCGCGATCCTGCCGATCGGCGCCTACGAGCCGCGCTGGTTCATGCGCGACCAGCACATGAACCCGGAGGATGCCGTGCAGGCGCTGCAGGATTGCGGCGCGGAGGCCGCGCTGGCGCATCACCACGGCACGTTCCAACTGACGGACGAGGCGATCGACGCGCCGGTGCACGCCCTGCACGCCGCGCTCGACCAGGCCGGTATCCCGCGCGAGCGGTTCGGCGTGTTGAAGCCGGGGCAGGTGGTGGAGATCTAAGCAGGCCGCCGCCACAAAACAGATGTCGTCCCGGCCTTGAGCCGGGACCCATAAACACCGAATTCAATGTTGTGAAGGCTGGCAGCTCCCTCTCGCGCGACAATTACCGCCCCGGAGTATGGGTCCCGGCTCAAGGCCGGGACGACACCGAGTTTGTAGCTACGTTGTCGGCTGCCACGACGCACAATGCGCCGCGCGGGCGTGAGGCCGCCTTACTGCCCCGGCTTGATCGCCCAGGTCACGTTGACCGTGATCGACAGCGTCTCCTCGCCCTGCGCCACCGGTGTCGGCGTCGCGGCCATCGGTGCGGCAAAGGTCTTGGCGCGGAACACCGGGGCGGGCGCGCCATCCTCGGAGATGCTGAGCGGCTGACCCAGCGTCACGCCGGCGGCCTTGGCATAGATCTCGGCCTTGCGGCGGGCGTCTGCGACGGCCTTCTCGCGCGCCTGGTCGAGCAGCTTGGATGGCTCGGCGACGCTGAAATAGATGTTGCCGACATCGTTGGCGCCGGCCGCGACCAGCGTATCGATCACGCTGGCGACCTTGGCGACGTCGCGCAGCTTGATGGTGACGCGATTGCTGGCGCGATAGCCGGTCACCGCCGGCTGGGCCGGCCGGTTCTGCGCATATTGCGGCTGCAGCGACAGCCGCGAGGTCTGATAGTCCTTGTCGGCGATCCCGGCCGCCTTCAGCGCCTGCAGCACCTTGGCCATGGCGGCGTTGTTGGCCTCGGCGGCCTCGCGCGCGGTCTTGGCGTCGGATGCCACGCCGGCGTCGATCTGCGCCAGATCCGGCGGCGCCGACACGCTGGCTTCGCCGCTGACGGTGATCGCCGGCGTGTCCTGCCGGGCGATGTCATCCGCGAGGGCGGGCATTGCGAAGCTGGTCGCGAGCGCGACCGCGAGGATGGGTCTGATGATCATGGTGCTCACTTCAGCGGCACGTAGACGTTGATGACGAGCTTGTCCTCGGCCGTCTTCAAGGGGTCGGTCAGGTACTCCTCGATGAAGGTGTCCTTGGCCTCCAGCCGGCGCTCGTCGAGGTGGTTGGTGATCGCCTCGTAGGTGTTGTCCATGTTGTCGTAGGAGCCGCGATGGACGAACTTCAGCGCCTTGCCCTCGGGCGACTGGCCGATGCTCATCCCCTTGCCGAGCGTCTTCGGCTCCTGCTCGACCGGCATCTCGGCCAGGAAGGTGAAGCCGGTGTCGTCGGTCGAGGTGTAGACGATCATGCCGTTGCCGGCGGGCTTGATGCCCTGCTTGTCCAGCGTGGCCGACAGCGATTTGAAGGAGTCGATCAGCGTGTCGAACGCATTGTCCCAATTCGCGGTGCCCTTGACGAGGACGACCTTCTTCGCCTCGAGCTTGATCTCGTCGCCGAAGGCGTCGGCCGCCTGGGCCGGCGCCGCGGCCTGCGGCGGCGTCGTGGCCGGGGACTGGGCCGCGGTCGGAGATGACGACGGCGAGGGGCTCGCGCTGGCGGCCGGCGTCGGGCTGGTCGCGGGCGCCGGACTGGCCGACGCGGCAGGCGCAGGAGAGGCCGGCGCCACCGGCGCCGGTAGCGCGCTCGGGGCCGGTGCGGGCGTGGCTGAGGCCGCCGGAGCCGGCGAGGCCGACGGCGCCTGGGCCCGGGCGAACGTGCCGCCGAGCAGGAGCGCGACCGAGCTCACGGCCAGAACGAGGCGGAAAGTGCTGAGATTCATTCGACTATTCTCCAGTGGCCGTGCTGCTTTGCCCGGTTCGTGCCGGCGAATGAACCGGTCCTAACATGCTCGGCGGCGCGGCGTCCCATGACAGATGCGTCATGTCGCTCTGCAGGCTGGTCAATGCCGCGCCATTCGCCATATAAGGCGGACACAATTTGGATATTTTCATGAGCGCGCTGGCCAACCACAGCTTCGTCAAGATGAACGGGATCGGCAACGAGATCGTCGTGGTCGATCTGCGCGACGTGAAGCATGTCGTCACGCCGGACGAGGCGCGGGCGGTGGCATCCCGGGTGCCCTACGATCAGCTGATGGTGCTGCAGCCGCCGCGGCTCGACGGCACCGAAGCGTTCATCCGCATCTACAACAATGATGGATCGGAGTCCGGCGCCTGCGGCAACGGCATGCGCTGCGTGGTGCGCCAGGTGTTCGGCAAGACGGGCCAGACCAGCGCGACGTTCGAGACCCGCGCCGGGTTGTTGAACTGCTGGCAGGGGCCGGCGCCCGACCTCTACACCGTCGACATGGGCGCGCCGAAGTTCGGCTGGCAGGACATTCCTCTCGCCGAGGAGTTCCGCGACACCCGCTACATCGAGCTGCAGATCGGACCGATCGACGCGCCGATCCTGCATTCGCCCTCGGTCGTCAACATGGGCAATCCGCACGCGGTGTTCTGGGTCGAGGACGTCAACGCCTACGATCTGGAGCGCTTCGGGCCGCTGCTGGAGAACCATCCGATTTTCCCGGAGCGTGCGAACATCACGCTCGCCCACATCGTCGATCGCGACCACATCACGATGCGCACCTGGGAGCGCGGCGCGGGGCTGACCAAGGCCTGCGGTTCGGCGGCCTGTGCGACAGCGGTCGCGGCCGTCAGGCTGAAGCGTGCCAACCGGATCGTGCAGATGAGGCTGCCCGGCGGCGAGCTCACGATCGAGTGGCGCGAGCGTGACGATCACGTGCTGATGACGGGCACCGCGACGTTCGAGTTCGAGGGACGGTTCGAGCCGTCGATGTTCGCCAGCGTCGCATGAGCGTCGACGTCGTTACCTTCGGCTGCCGCCTCAACGCGTTCGAATCCGAGCTGATCGCGAAACATGCCGAGGCGGCCGGTGCCGACGACACCATCGTCATCAACAGCTGTGCCGTCACCAACGAGGCGGTGGCGCAGGCCCGGCAGTCGATCCGCAAATTGAAGCGCGAGCGCCCCGCGGCGCGCATCGTGGTGACCGGCTGCGCCGCGCAGACGCAGGCCGGCATGTTCGCCGCCATGCCCGAGGTCGACCGCGTCATCGGCAATGACGACAAGCTGCGGCCCGATGCGTGGCGTGCGACCACACGGGCGTTGGCGGTGCCACGGTTCGGCATCGATGCGTCCGAGAAGGTGGCCGTCTCCGACATCATGGCGGTGATGGAGATGGCGCCGCATCTGGTCGACGGCTTCCAGCGCGGCCTGCCGCGGGTGTTCGTGCAGGTGCAGAACGGCTGCGATCATCGCTGCACCTTCTGCATCATCCCGTTCGGTCGCGGCAATTCGCGCTCGGTGCCGATGGGCGCGGTCGTCGAGCAGGTGCGCGCGCTGGCCGAGCGGGGCCATGCCGAGATCGTGCTGACCGGCGTCGACCTGACGAGCTATGGCGCCGGCCTGCCCGGCACGCCGAAGCTCGGCCGGCTTGTGAAGCAGATCCTGCGCCACGTGCCGGAGTTGAGACGCCTGCGCATCTCCTCGATCGATTCGATCGAGGCCGATGCCGACCTGCTCGATGCGCTCGCGGATGATGCCAGGCTGATGCCGCACCTGCATCTGTCGCTGCAGGCGGGTGACGATCTGATCCTGAAGCGCATGAAGCGGCGGCATTCGCGCGCCGATGCCATCGCATTCTGTGCTCAGTTGCGCCGGCTGCGGCCGGACATCGCGCTTGGCGCCGATCTGATCGCGGGATTTCCGACCGAGACCGAGGAGATGTTCGCGCGCTCGCTCGATCTCGTCGAGGAATGCGGGCTAACCTTCCTGCACGTCTTTCCCTATTCGCCGCGGCCGGGCACGCCGGCCGCGCGCATGCCGCAGGTGGATGGCGCCGTCATCCGTGATCGGGCCCGGCGGCTGCGGGCCGCGGGAGAGGCGGCGTTGCGGCGGCGGTTGGAGCAGGAGATCGGCTGTCAGCGTGAGGTGCTGATCGAGAGTGAGACCCAGGGACGGACGGAGCATTATCTGCCGGTCGCCACGACCACTGCGTTGCCAGGCACCGTGCAGCGGCTCACGATCACGGGGCATCATGGGGCTCGGCTGTTAGTCCAGAATTCCGTCATGCCCGGGCTTGACCCGGGCATCCACGCTGTCTCCAAGAACTAAGACGTGGATGGCCGGGACTTCGCCCGGCCATGACGGTGCGGAAAGAGATGGGCTCACGCCCCGTTCCACCCGCACATTCTCAGCCGCTCATGCATGTGCACCGGCGCCGGCGCCACCACGTGTACCGGTGGCTTGTTTTTCGACAGCGGGATCGAAATCTCGCGTGCGTGCAGATGCAGCCGCGGCTCGCCGAAGCGCGGGCCGTTGCCATAGATGTTGTCACCGACGATCGGCCACCCCGACGCTGCCGAATGCACGCGCAGTTGATGCGTGCGGCCGGTGACCGGTTCCATCGCCAGCCAAGTGAGTCGCGGACTGCGATTGGAGTGCACCGACTCTCCCTCTCCGGTTGGCAGCTGCGCTCCCTCCCTCCTTGTGGGGGACGGTTGGGGAGGGGGGCGGCTCCAAGCGACACTGCCCGCGGGGACCCCCACCCCCGACCCCTCCCCGCAAGGGGGAGGGGAGTCGTTGCCACGAGTGGGAGGGGAGTTCAGGGATAGACTGGCAAGAGAGTACGACCTCCCCAGCACCCGCCATTTCGTCACCGCTGGCTGCCCGTTCGGATCCGGCTTCTGCCACCAGCCGCGCTCGGCGTTCAGCTTGCCGAGCGGGAGCTCGATCACGCCCTCGTCAGCGTCAGGTCCGCCTTCGACGACGGCCCAATAGGTCTTCGAAATCTTGCCATGCTTGAACAAAAGCCCGAGCGACGCCGTTGCCTTGCGATGACGGCCGAGCACCAGACAGCCCGAGGTTTCCTTGTCCAGCCGATGCGCCAGCACCGGCGGGCGCGGCAGGCCGAAGCGCAGCGCGTCGAAGGAGGCTTCGAGGTTCGGTCCGCCCTTCGGTCCCTTGTGCACGGGAATGCCGGCCGGCTTGTCGATCACCAGCATCAGCCCGTCGCGGTGGAGCACGCGGGCGAGCATTTCCTCGTCGGTGGGTTGGTTAATGTCCATGGAAACCGTAACGCGGGTGTGAGCTTTCGTTTGCGAATGGAAAGGGCTAACACCACGCCATGAACGATACCACCTCGGAAACACCCAAGCTGTCGTGGTGGCGGCGGCTGTCGGCCGGCCTGAAGCGCACGTCCGGCGCGCTCGGCACGGCCGTCGCCGATCTCGTCACCAAGCGCAAGCTCGACCGCGCGATGCTCGACGACATCGAGGACGTGCTGCTGCGCGCCGATCTCGGCACCCGGGTCGCGGGGCGGATTGCGGAGGCCGTCGGGACCGGCCGCTACGACAAGGCGATCAGCGCCGACGAGGTCAAGGCGGTGGTCGCGACCGAGGTCGAGAAGGTGCTGTCGCCGGTGGCGAAGCCGCTCGAGATCGCGCCGGGCCACAAGCCGTTCGTCATTCTCGTCGTCGGCGTCAACGGCTCCGGCAAGACGACCACGATCGGCAAGCTGGCGCAGAAATTCGCCTCCGAAGGCAGGCAGGTGATGCTGGCCGCGGGCGACACGTTCCGTGCCGCCGCGATCGAGCAGCTCAAGGTCTGGGGCGAGCGCACCAAGGCGCCGGTGATCGCCGGCGCGCAGGGCTCGGACTCCGCCAGCCTTGCGTTCACCGCCATCACCGCGGCCAAGGAGCAGGGCCGCGACATCCTGCTGGTCGATACTGCCGGCCGTTTGCAAAACAAGGCCGAGCTGATGAACGAGCTCGAAAAGGTGGTGCGTGTCATTCGCAAGGTCGACGCGTCGGCGCCGCATGCGGTGCTGCTCGTGCTCGACGCGACGGTGGGACAAAATGCGCTGTCGCAGGTCGAGGCGTTTCATCGTACGGCAGGCGTCACCGGCCTCGTGATGACCAAGCTCGACGGTACGGCGCGCGGCGGCATCCTCGTGGCGCTGTCGGAGAAGTTCAAGCTGCCGGTGCACTTCATCGGCGTCGGCGAGGGGGTCGATGATCTCTCACCGTTCGCCGCGAGAGATTTTGCGCGGGCGATCGCCGGCATCGAGGATTGACGTCGCACGCTCGGGCTCCGGCCCACCGCCGGATCGAGACGACCGGATCAACCGCTGCCGTGGCTGCAGCCAACAGGACATGGAATGGACAAGACCCAGCCGCACCCGCTGTTCAAGCTCGCGACCGAGCTCGGCCCGCTGATCATCTTCTTCGTCGTCAATGCCAAGTTCAACCTGTTCGCGGCGACCGGCGCGTTCATGGTCGCGATCATCGCGGCGCTGATCGCGTCCTACGTGGTGACGCGGCACGTCCCGCTGATGGCGCTGGTGACCGCCGTCGTCGTCATCGTGTTCGGCACGCTGACCCTGGTGCTGCACGACGAGACCTTCATCAAGGTCAAGCCGACCATCATCTACGGACTGTTCGCGGCCGTGCTCGGTGGCGGGCTGCTGTTCAATCGCTCCTTCATCGCGATCATGTTCGATCAGATGTTCAATCTGACGCCCGCGGGCTGGCGCATCCTCACGTTTCGCTGGGCGCTGTTCTTCGCCGCGATGGCGGTGCTGAACGAGATCATCTGGCGCACGCAGAGCACCGATTTCTGGGTCGGCTTCAAGGCGTTCGGCGTCGTGCCGCTGACCATGATCTTCGCCATCGCCCAGATGCCGCTGATCAAGCGCTACCACCAGGACCCGGCGTCGCTCGAAGCCAGCGATGCGGCGGAAGGGGATGTGAGCAAGGGGTAGCTGCCCCGAACGGTCATCGCGAGGAGCGTAGCGACGAAGCAATCCAAGGCCCGTAGGTGCTCCGGATTGCTTCGCTTCGAGGTTCTCCGCGCCGTCATTCCGGGGCGCGCCGCGCAGCGGCGTGAGCCCGGAATCCATAACCACGACAAGGCGTGTGACGCGAGATGGCTGTGGCGCCCGTCTTCGCCAAACGACCGCTCGTGAGTATGGATTCCGGGCTCGTCGCTTCGCGCCGCCCCGGAATGACGACGCAGAGAGAGGAGCGTGTTTGCCGCTGAAGCTCCGATGGCTGCGCGAGGCTTACGAACCCACCTTCAGCGCCTTCTCGATTTCCGGTTTCAACACCGCATCGATGTTCTGCGCCGTGATCGGGCCGACCAGCTTGTAGACGATGGTGCCCTCGCGGCCGACGACGAAGGTCTCGGGCACGCCATAGACACCCCATTCGATGCCGGCGCGGCCGTTGCCGTCGACGCCGACGACGTCATAAGGGTTGCCGTAGCGGCCGAGGAAGCGGCGGGCGTTGTCGGCGCCGTCCTTGTAGTTGATACCGATGATCTGGAAGCGCTTGTCGCGGCCGAGCTCGACCAGCAGCGGCGCCTCGTCGTGGCAGGGCACGCACCACGATGCCCAGACATTGATGATGCTGACCTTGCCCTTGAGTGCAGCCGGGTCGAGGCCGGGCACCGGCGTGCCGTCCCTCGCCAGTTCCGGCAGCGCCGGCAGCGGCGTGGCCGGCGCGGGGCGGCCGATCAGCGCGGATGGAATGCGCGACGGGTCGCCGTTGCCCAGGCGCGACCAGAACAGCGCCGCCAGCCCGAGGAACACCACGAGCGGCAGCAGCATGAGGAATGAGCGGCGCCGCGGCGCCGGCTCTGTCGCAGCCTGTTCGGTCATTGGATATCCGTCGCGGCGCGGCCGGAACGGCGGCTGATGCCGCTGTCGTCGAGCGCGCGCAAACGCGCCTTCTGGGTGCGGTAGTCGATGGCGATCCAGCCGATCAGCAGCATCACGACCAGCGCCGCCGCAAGATAGGAGGTGGCGATGAAGGAGGTATAGGGGCCGAGGTCCATGTCAAGCCGCTCCCGCGATCTGGCCTGCCGCATCGTCGGCTGGTGCGGCCGTGGTGTAGGCGCGGGCCTGCATCATCTGCAGGCTGCGGACGCGCCGGCGCAGGATCTCGTTGCGCATCGCCGCGACATGCAGGGTAATGAACAGGAACGAGAACCCGACGGCCATCACCAGCAGCGGGATCAGGAATGATTTGTCGAGCGCCGGACCGCCCATCCGCATCACCGACGCCGGTTGATGCAGCGTGTTCCACCAGTCGACGGAGAACTTGATGATCGGCAGGTTGATCGCGCCAACCAGCGTCAGCACGGCGGCAGCACGGGCGGCGCGGGTCGGATCCTCGACCGCGCGCCACAGCGCCATCAGGCCGAGATACATCAGGAACAGAATCAGCACCGAGGTCAGCCGCGCATCCCACTCCCAATAGGTGCCCCACATCGGCCGGCCCCACAGCGAGCCGGTGAGGAGAGCGAGGAACGTGAAGCTGGCGCCGATCGGGGCGGCGGCCTTGGCAGCGACGTCGGCGAGCGGATGCCGCCACACCAAGGTGCCGAGCGAGGCGATGCTCATGATGCTCCAGACGAACATCGACAGCCAGGCATTGGGCACGTGGATGAACATGATCTTGACGGTCGCGCCCTGCTGATAGTCGTCGGGCGCCAGCGCGGAGAGGTACAGGCCGGCAGCCAGCAGCGCGGCCGTGACCAGCGCCAGCCACGGCAGCAGCCGCGCCGCCAGCGCAAGGAACCGGGTGGGATTGGCGAGGTCGATCAGCGACATGAGACCCTTGTTAAAGGCGGAAGCGGTTGCAGGCAATCAGCACGACGCCGCTAGGTAAGAGTTGATCATGGTCAAACCCCGGCGGGCGGCGGGTCAATCCAGCCCGTTCCGCAAGCTTGTCGCGGCGGCGAACGGGCCGATCACGAAACTCACCAGCGACAATGCGCACAGGATCGAGAACGGCGCCCCGAACGGCAGCGGGCCGACGATGGCCGCCTGCGACGCCGCGACGCCGAAGATCAGCACTGGGATCGAAAGTGGCAGCACCAAGACCGCCAGCAGCAGCCCGCCGCGGTGCATCGTCACAGCCAGTGCTGCACCGATCATGCCGATGAAGGTCAGGGCAGGCGTGCCCGCCAATAACGTCAGCGCGACGGCGCCGGTCGCTGTGGCGTCGAGGTTGAGCAGCAGGCCGAGCACGGGCGTCGCGATCACCAGCGGCAGGCCGGCGGCGAGCCAATGCGCCAGCGCCTTGGCGGCGCAGGCCAGCTCCAGCGGTGTCCGGCTCATCACGACCAGGTCGAGCGAGCCGTCCTCGTGGTCGGCGGTGAACAGCCGGTCCAGGGTGAGCAGGCTGGAGAGCAGGGCACCGAGCCAGAGGATGGCGGGGCCGAGCCGGGTCAGCAGCGCCAGATCCGGCCCTACCGCGAATGGCATCAGCACCACGACGGTAAGAAAGAACAGCACGCCGATCAACGCGCCGCCGCCGATACGCAGCGCGATCTTGATGTCGCGGCGGATGAGGGCACCGAGGGCGGTCATGCGGATAGGGCCTCGGCTGATTGCTTGATGGCAGATGGTGAGCCGCGCTCCCTCGACCCGCAAACTGCGCTCCGTCCCCCCTTGTGGGGGAGATGGGGGAGGGCTGGGGAGGGGGGTGGCTCCAGGTGACGCTGCCGTTGCGGACCGCCGGCTCCTCCCCGCAGGGGGGAGGGGTCGGCGCGCCGATGGGACGTTGGTTGGTGCAACCGAATCTCGTCAAACAAGTTAGAGCGCGTCGTGGGGCACCCCCGTCCCTGATCCTCCCCCACAAGGGGGGCGGGAACGGAGAGAGCGGTGGGTGGGACTGCGAAGAGGCGAGAGGGAATCATCGAGCCTCCCCGATCCGCAGCTCGCGTGTGTCGATGCCGAGCGGGCCGTGCGTCGCCGCGACAATCAGCCCACCCCCGGCGAGATGCTCCCGCATCAGCCCCGCGAACATCGCCTGCCCGGCGACGTCGAGCGCCGCGGTCGGTTCATCGAGCAGCCAGAGCAGGCGGGGCACCGCGAGCAGGCGGGCCAGCGACAGCCGGCGGCGCTGGCCGGCGGACAGATAGGCGGCGGGCAGGTCGATGGCGTGGGCGATGCCGACGGCCGCGAGGCAGTCGGGGATCGGCCGCGTGATGCCGCCGCCGAGGAATTCGGCCCAGAAGGTCAGGTTTTCGCGCACGCTGAGCGCCGGCTTCAGCGCGTCGCGGTGGCCGAGATAATGCGCCTGCTCGGGCACCGTGAGCTCGCTCTCACCGCCCTCGATGGCGATGGAGCCGCCCGCCGGCAGCAGCAGGCCGGCAATCAACCGCAGCAGTGATGTCTTGCCCGCACCATTGTGTCCGGTCACTGCCAGCGCCTCGCCCGCGACCGCTTCGAAGGCTAGTCCTGCGAACACCTCGCGACCGCCGCGCACGCATCTGACGTCGCGGCCGAACAGCTTCGGAGACAGTGTTGAAGTCGCCTGCATGGCCCGTCGTGACAGCCCCTAGGGAATTGATGGCTAGCGCGTGAGAATTTGTGGGTGATGCCACGTCGGGACTTGCTTGTCTCTGTGGCGGCGCAGTTAGAAAGCTTCTATAAGCCCGACCTTGATGCAGCACACAATCGCCCGCTGCAAGCCATCCGGCGCCTCGCGCTGACGGTTCTTAAATACCCCCTCCGGGTATACAGATCAATTGGGATTTCCACGCATGACCTCGCTCGACAGCTTCAAGTGTCGCAAGACCCTCAAGGTCGGAACGAAGAGCTACATCTATTACAGCTTGCCCACAGCCGAGAAGAACGGTCTCAAGGACATCTCCAAGCTGCCGTATTCGATGAAGGTGCTGCTCGAGAACCTGCTGCGCAACGAGGACGGCCGCACCGTCACCAAGGACGACATCGTCGCGGTGTCCAAATGGCTGCGCAAGAAGTCGCTGGAGCATGAGATCGCCTTCCGCCCGGCGCGCGTGCTGATGCAGGATTTCACCGGCGTGCCGGCGGTGGTCGACCTCGCGGCGATGCGCAACGCGATGCAGAAGCTGGGCGGCGATGCCGAGAAGATCAACCCGCTGGTGCCGGTCGATCTCGTCATCGACCACTCGGTGATCGTGAACTACTTCGGTGACAACAAGGCGTTCGGCAAGAACGTCGCCGAGGAGTACAAGCAGAACCAGGAGCGTTACGAATTCCTGAAATGGGGCCAAAAGGCGTTCTCGAACTTCTCCGTCGTGCCGCCCGGCACCGGCATCTGCCACCAGGTCAACCTCGAATACCTGGCGCAGACGGTCTGGACCAAGAAGGAGAAGATGACGGTCGGCCGCACCAAGGGCACCTTCGAGGTCGCCTATCCGGATTCGCTGGTCGGCACTGACTCCCACACCACCATGGTCAATGGTCTCGCCGTGCTCGGCTGGGGCGTTGGCGGCATCGAGGCCGAGGCCTGCATGCTCGGCCAGCCGCTGTCGATGCTGCTGCCAGACGTCGTCGGCTTCAAGCTGACCGGCGCGCTGAAGGAAGGCGTCACCGCGACGGATCTCGTGCTGACCGTCACCCAGATGCTGCGCAAGCTCGGCGTGGTCGGCAAGTTCGTCGAGTTCTTCGGCCCCGGCCTCGACCATCTCTCGGTCGCCGACAAGTCGACCATTGCCAACATGGCTCCCGAATACGGCGCGACCTGCGGCTTCTTCCCGGTTGACGCCGCCACCATCGACTATCTCAAGACCTCGGGTCGCAAGGCGCCGCGCGTCGCGCTGGTCGAGGCCTATGCCAAGGCGCAGGGTCTGTTCCGCACTGCCAAGTCGCCGGACCCGGTGTTCACGCAGACGCTGACCCTCGATCTCGCCGACGTCGTGCCGTCGATGGCCGGTCCGAAGCGTCCCGAAGGCCGCATCGCGCTGCCGGCGGTGGCCGAAGGCTTCGCGACCGCGCTGGCTGGGGAGTACAAGAAGCCCGACGCTGCGCAGCGCTTCCCGGTCGAGGGCAAGGACTTCGACATCGGCCATGGCGACGTCGTCATCGCCGCCATCACCTCCTGCACCAACACCTCGAATCCGAGCGTGCTGATCGGCGCCGGCCTCTTGGCCCGCAACGCCGCCGCCAAGGGCCTCAAGGCCAAGCCGTGGGTGAAGACCTCCCTCGCTCCCGGCAGTCAGGTGGTTGCCGAATACCTTGCCAACTCGGGCCTGCAGAAGGACCTCGACAAGGTCGGCTTCAACCTCGTCGGATTCGGCTGCACCACCTGCATCGGCAATTCCGGCCCGCTGCCGGAGGAGATCTCGAAGTCGATCAACGACAACGGCGTGGTCGCGGCGGCCGTGCTGTCGGGTAACCGCAACTTCGAAGGCCGCGTCTCGCCGGACGTGCAGGCCAACTATCTGGCCTCGCCGCCGCTGGTCGTGGCCTATGCGCTGGCCGGCACCGTGACCAAGGATCTTTCGGTCGAGCCGATCGGCATCGGCAAGGACAAGAAGCCGGTCTACCTGAAGGACATCTGGCCGACGACCAAGGAGGTCAACGACTTCGTCAAGAAGTTCGTCAAGGCGTCGATCTTCAAGAAGCGCTACGCCGACGTGTTCAAGGGCGACACCAACTGGCGCAAGATCAAGACGGTCGAGAGCGAGACCTATCGCTGGAACATGTCGTCGACCTACGTGCAGAACCCGCCGTATTTCGAGGGCATGAAGAAGGAGCCCGAGCCGATCAAGGACATCGTCGAGGCCCGCGTGCTGGCGCTGTTCGGCGACAAGATCACGACCGACCACATCTCGCCGGCCGGTTCGATCAAGCTGACTTCGCCTGCCGGCAAGTTCCTTAGCGAACACCAGGTCCGCCCGGCGGACTTCAACCAGTATGGCACGCGCCGCGGCAATCACGAGATCATGATGCGCGGCACCTTCGCCAACATCCGCATCAAGAACTTCATGCTCAAGGGTGCCGACGGCAACATTCCCGAGGGCGGCCTGACCAAGCACTGGCCCGACGGCGAGCAGATGTCGATCTACGACGCCGCGATGAAGTATCAGGAAGAGGGTGTGCCGCTGGTGGTGTTCGCCGGCGCCGAATACGGCAACGGTTCGTCGCGCGACTGGGCCGCCAAAGGTACCCGGCTGCTGGGCGTCCGCGCCGTGATCTGCCAGAGCTTCGAGCGCATCCATCGCTCCAATCTGGTAGGTATGGGCGTGCTGCCGCTCACCTTCCAGGAAGGCACGTCCTGGTCCTCGCTCGGCCTCAAGGGCGACGAGAAGGTTACCATCAAGGGCCTGCAAGGCGACCTGAAGCCGCGCCAAACCCTGACCGCCGAGATCGTCTCGGCCGACGGCGCGGCGCAGCAGGTGCCGCTGCTCTGCCGGATCGATACGCTCGACGAGCTCGACTACTACCGCAACGGCGGCATCCTGCACTACGTGCTGCGCAAGCTCGCCGCTTAACCAAGGCGCGATGCGACAGTTTGGCTCACTCTGAAGTGAGTAGCGGGTGATGAAGGAGGCGGCCTATGACAAAGGCCGCCTCTTTTGCATTTTCGTTTTGTTAACTACGAGGACGGCATCGCGGATGCAGTGATGCACAGGGCGCAGCGGACGGTGGTCCAGACGGGACAGTGGCGATGAGTGGACAGATGTCGTGGTGGTCGCGCGCAGCGCTGAGTGTCTGTGCGGTCATCGCTTTCGTCCGGCCCGCTGCGTCCGATCCCCGTGCGGTGATCGAACTCTTCACCTCGCAAGGCTGTTCGTCCTGCCCGCCGGCTGACAAGATCCTCGGCGAGCTCGCCAGAGATCCTTCGGTGATCGCGCTGTCCCTGCCGATCGACTACTGGGACTATCTCGGCTGGAAGGACACGCTGGCCGACTCCCGCTTCACGGCCCGGCAGCGGGCCTATTCTCGTGCGCGCGGCGACCGCGAGGTCTATACGCCGCAGGCGGTGGTCAACGGCTCCGTGCATGTGATCGGCAGCGACCGCGAGGCGATCGAGGGCGCCATCGAGGAGACCGTCCAGGCTGGCAGCGTGATGTCGGTGCCGGTGAGGCTGTCGGTCGACGGCCAGGACCTTACTGTCTCCGTGGCCGCGGCCAACGACCAGATGCCGCGCAAGCACGGCGAGGTCTGGGTCTGCTCGATCTCGCGGGTGGTCCCGATCTCGGTCGGCCGCGGCGAGAACAGCGGCCGTGACCTGACCTATTACAACGTCGTTCGCGGGCTTCAGAAGCTGGGTGACTGGAATGGGTCGCCGGTCAGATGGAGCGTGCCGCTGGAGAAGATCGCCCGCGAGGGCGTCGATGGCACCGTCGTCTATGTGCAGGACGGCAGTCGCGACCGCCCTGGGCCGATGCTCGGGGCCGCCTTTTCCGAGTTGCCGTTGGGCGGACGGGCTTCAGCAACGGCGCGCGGTCCCGAGCGCTGATCTTCCGTCGTCCTGATCTTCGTTTTCGCTGACCTGCGTTGGGCGCATCACGTCCGTGCGACGGCGCGTCGCGATGATCTTACGTGCAGCTCACGCCAGAAAAGCAAAAGGACCAACTTGCGTTGGCCCTTTGCCTTACTTGTGAATAGACCCGATCCTGACGACCCCGGGGGGCTGGGGGCTGAGGAATCCGGAACCGAAAGGACCGGGCCAACGCACACGAATCTTATGCCGAAGGTCGGGGGCGGTCGGTGGGCGGAAAGACGGCGCGATTATGATTCTGCTAACGATCCCGTGACGCTTGCGTGTTCGCGGAACCGACGGCCTCGCAGGCTCGGTCGAACTTCAACAACGAAAACGGCCCCTTGCGGCTTCTGCCGGATGGCGCGATCATGTCACACGGATGACAGGAGGACGCCAATGAACCTCACGCCGGAGGACGCCGACCCCAGCGAGAACCGCGCGGCGGCGCGCAGTGCGGCCGCAGCGCCGAGCCGGGTGACGTTCGACCGCCTGGAGCTGAACCGCATCCTGAACCTCTACGGCCGCATGGTCGCCGACGGTGAGTGGCGCGACTATTCGATCGACTTCCTGCGTGACCGGGCCGTCTTCTCCGTGTTTCGCCGGGCGTCCGAGGTGCCGATCTACCGCATCGAGAAGGATCCGCGTCTCGCACGCAAGCAGGGCATGTACAGCGTGATCTCGGCCACCGGGCTGATCCTGCGCCGCGGCCACGAGCTCGAGCGCGTGCTGCTGGTGATCGCGCCCAAACCAGCCCTGGTCTGATCCCACGCGCTCCGGCTTGATCATGACATTCCGATTGGCGTTGCCTTACGCCGGGACGTCGCTGCTCCCGGCCCCGAGCGGGCGCTGCATCATCACAGTATCGAGCCAGCGGCCGAATTTCAGGCCGACGCTCGGGTGGGTGCCGATCATCTGGAAGCCGCAGGCGGTATGCAGCCCGACCGAGCCGGAATTGGCGGAGTCGCCGATGACGGCGATCATCTGGCGAAAGCCTCCCTCCTCACAGGCGTCGATCAGCCGCCGCATCAGGCGCATCCCGATGCCGCGACGCTGGCTGGCCGGAGCGAGATAGACCGAGTTCTCCACCGTGAAGCGATAGGCAGGGCGGGGCCGGTAGGGCCCGGCATAGGCATAGCCCACCACCTCTCCGTCCAGCAGGGCAGCGAAATAGGGGAAGCCGCCGTCGCGGAGCGCCCGGAAGCGGCGCGTCATCTCCGCCAGATCCGGAGGGTCGAGCTCGAAGGTGGCCGTGCCCTCGCGGACGGCTTGGCCGTAGATGGCGGTGATGGCGGGAAGGTCGGCCTCCTGGGTGGGCCGGATTTCAATGTCGGACATGGGGGGAAGCATACCCAGGCGGACGCGGCGATCAATCCGGCCTCGCGGCATGGCTGCTGCTGCGGCTTTGCGCCGGTCGCAATCGGGGTTTGTGCAAACGAAAAGCCCCGGCGGTGAGGCCGGGGCTTCGAAGGTCGCTCGTTCGAGCGGTTGGATCAGTCGCGCTGTCCGAGCAACTGCAGCAGCAGCGTGAACAGGTTGATGAAGTTCAAGTACAGCGACAGGGCGCCGGTGATTGCCGCGCGCTCCGCGATGTCGCCGCCCGCGGAAGCGTAGCCGTAGATGTACTCGTTCTTCAGACGCTGCGTGTCCCAGGCGGTCAGGCCGGCGAACACGAACACGCCGATCACCGAGACGATGAACTGCAGCATCGAGCTCGCCAGGAACAGGTTCACGAGGCTCGCCAGCACGATGCCGATCAGGCCCATGAACAGGAACGAGCCCATGCCCGTCATGTCACGCTTGGTCGTGTAGCCGTAGAGGCTCAGCGCGCCGAACGTCGCCGCGGTGATGAAGAACACCCGCACGATCGAGGTGTGGGTGTACACCAGGAAGATCGACGACAGCGAGATGCCCATCAAGGCCGAGAACACCCAGAACAGGATCTGTGCGGTCGACGGCGCCAAGCGGTTGATGCCGGCCGAGATCGCGAACACCATGACCAGGGGGGCCAGGATGAACAGCCACTTCAGCGGGCTCACGAACATCGCGTAGCCGAACTGCGTCAGATAGGCGTTACCGAACTTGAACACGCCGGCCGCCGGATCGCCGGTCACCGACGCCATGTAGACGCCCAGTGCCGCAAGGCCGGTGATGGCCAGGCCGATGCTCATGTAATTGTAGATGCGCAGCATGTAGGCGCGCAGACCGGCGTCGACGGTCGCGGCATCGGCGCGCCCGGCCACCCGGCCAAAGGGTGAAGCATAGTTGCGGTCTAGGTCCGACATGGTCGATTCCCGTTGGTTGCCCGGCAGCCCGGTCCTGACAGGACCTTTGGCCGGTTCTCGAAAAACCCTATCTCATACCCACTGCTGCAGATATTAAATTTGCGTCATCGGCAAATTCGCCATCTTTTGGCAGGTCTCTGAGCCCATTCCCTAGATGGGAAACTAGCATATCTGCCGCAAGCTTCCACGCGCGGCTGAATGTCGCTCCGCGCGCGTCCCAGCCGCAGAAATCGCGTTAACCGTGCGGCATGAGCGCGCAAGCCGCTACAGATTCCGAAGAACCGTCGCCGGTTTCTGGTTGAGCGCCAGCAGAGTGCCGGCCAGACCGAGGCCGACCGTCACGATCAGCGCGGCCACGACGACCAGCGCGGCGCTGCCGGCCTGCCAGGCGAAGCTCAACGTCATCAGCCGGGTCACGATCAGCCAGGCGGACACCGAGCCGGCGATGACGCCGAACGCGGCGGTGGCAAACCCGATCATCAGATATTCCAGCGCGTAGGCGCCGAGCAGCCGCAGCCTCGTCGCGCCCAGGGTCTTCAGGATGACGGCATCATAGACCCGGTGGCGGTGGCCGGCCGCCAGCGCGCCACCCAGCACCAGGATGGCCGAGATCAGCGTCACCGCACTGGCGCCGCGGATGGCGAGCGCGAGGTTGGAGACCACCGAGCCCACCGTCTCCATCACCTCGCGGACCCGCACGCTGGTCACCATCGGGAAGGCGTCGGCCACCTTGCGGATGACACGGGCATCCTCGGCGGTATCGGAGCGCGACTCGGTGAGGGTGGCGACATGGGTGTGCGGCGCTCCCTTGAAGGCATTCGGGGAGAACACCAGCACGAAATTGATGCCGAGCCCCTGCCAGTCGATGGTGCGCATGTTGCCGATCCGCGCCGTGATGTCGCGTCCGAGCACGTTGACCACGATGTCGTCACCGAGCTTGAGGCCGAGACCGTCGGCGATCCGCTTCTCGATCGAAACCAGCGGCGGGCCGCTGTAGGTCTCGCCCCACCACTCGCCCTCGACGACCTTGGATCCTTTGGGAATCTCGGCGGTATAGGTCAGGCCCCGGTCGCTCTGCAGCACCCATTCGGTGTCCGTCGTCGCCTTGAGGTCCTCGGCGCGCACGCCGCGGGCGGAGACGATGCGCCCGCGCAGCATCGGCACGTCCTCGACAGTGGATCGAGGGGCGAGGTCCCTGAGGAAGTCGCGGAAGCGGTCGGCCTCGCCGGAGGGGACGTCGATGAAGAAGAACGACGGCGCCTGTTCCGGCAGTTGAGCCAGGAACTGGCGTCGCAGATTGCCGTCGATCTGGGTAATCGTGACCAGCACGGCGAGTCCCAGCCCGAGCGAGAGCACCACGGACGGTGTCAGCGCGCCCGGGCGATAGATATTGCTGACCGCCAGCCGCAGCATCGGGAAGCGGCTGCGCGGCAGGGCGCGCGCAATCGCCATCACCGCGGCGGCAATGCCGCGCAACAGCACGAACACCAGCGCGGCGGCGACGACGAACACGGCTGCGATGCGCTTGTCGTAGGACAGGCCGATCACGACCGCGATCAGCAGCGCGACGGTGCCCGCGATCAGCACCAGATAGCTCCAGCGCGGACGGTGCCATTCGGCGATAACCGCCTCGCGGAACAACGCCGCCACCGGCACGTCGCGTACGCGCCCGAGCGGCCACAGACCGAACGCCAGTGCGGTGAGCAGACCATAGACGAAGGACAGCGCCAGCTCATCCGAATGAATGGCCGGGATCACGGGCAGCGGCAGGATGTTGCCGAACAGCCCGACGATGGCAAACGGCAGGGCCGCCCCGGCGCAGAGGCCGATGATCGAACCGATCGTGGCGAGCACCATCACCTGCACGAGGTAGATGCCGAACACGTCGCGGCTGGTGGCGCCGAGGGCCTTGAAGGCCGCGATCACCTCGGTCCGGCGGTCGACATGGCTCTTGACCGCATTGGCGACGCCGACGCCGCCGACCAGCAGGGCGGCGAGACCGACCAGGGTGAGGAACTGGGTGAAGCGGCCGATCGTCCGCTCCAGTTGCGGCGAGGCGTTGCTGCGGCTGCGGATCTCCCATCCGGCCGAGGGCAGCGTCAGGCGGGTATCGGCGATGAAGGACGCCGCGGCGTGATCGTCCTTGGCATTGTCGGGCAGCCGGACCCGGTAGGTCCAGCGCACCAGGCTGCCCGGCTGCAGCAGCGGTGTGGCCCGCAGGCCCGCTTCGCTGATCAGGAAGCGTGGCCCGAGGCCGATGCCGCCGGACAATTTGTCGGGCTCGGCCTGCAGCGCGCTGCGAATCTGGAAGCGGACCGTGTCGATGGTGACGGTGTCGCCGATCCTCAGATCGAGCCGAGCCAGCAGCGCCGGATCCGCCGCAGCTCCGTAAACGCCGTCGCGCTCGGCCAGGATGTCGGTCATCGGCAGATCTGGCTGGAGCTCGGCCTTGCCGAGCAGCGGATAGGCGTTGTCGACCGCCTTCAGCTCGACCAGCGCCAGCTTGGCGTCGCCCGAGCGCACCATGGCGCGCAGGGTCGCAGCCAGCGACAGCTTTCCACGCGAGCGCAGGAAGTCGATCTCCTCCGGCTTGGCCTCGCGCTGAAACAGTGAAAAGGCGACGTCGCCGCCGAGCAGCGTACGTCCTTCGCGAACCAGGCCGTCGTTGAGGCTCGCCGCCACCGAGCCGACACCGGCAATGGCGAGCACGCCGAGCGCAATGCAGGCGATGAAGACGTAGAAGCCGCGCAGGCCTCCCCGCAGCTCGCGCAGCGCGTAGCGCACGGGCAGCACGGCCATGCGGCCGCCGGCGATCGGTTCAGCGACGGTGGTCATGCGAGGGCCGGCTCGTGCGCGCCGCCGTCGGCTTCGATCCGCCCCGAGCGCAGCCGGACCACGCGGTCGCAACGATGCGCAAGCCCGCTGTCATGGGTCACCAGCACCAGCGTCATGCCGCGCTCGGCATGCTTGGTGAACAGCAGGTCCACGATCTGCCGTCCGGTGGTCTCGTCGAGATTGCCGGTCGGCTCGTCGGCCACCAGAATGGCCGGGTCCGGCGCAAGTGCCCGCGCCAGCGCCACGCGCTGCTGCTCGCCGCCCGAGAGCTGGGTCGGATAGTGGTGCAGCCGGTGTCCGAGTCCGACCGAATCCAGCTCGCGGGCGGCGCGCTCGGCGGCGCCGGAATGGCCCGCCAGCTCCAGCGGCACCGCGACATTCTCCAGCGCCGTCATGGTCGGGATCAGATGGAAGGACTGGAAGACGATGCCGACCTGGCGGCCGCGGAACCGCGCCAGAGCGTCCTCGTCCAGGGCATTGAAAGCGGTCCCGTTGACCACCACCTCACCCCCATCAGGACGTTCCAGCCCCGCCATCACCATCAGCAATGTGGACTTGCCAGAGCCCGACGGTCCGATCAGACCGATCGTCTCGCCCTGTCCCACCCGCAGGCTGATGTCCTTGAGGATATGGACCCGCGCCGCGCCGGTGCCGAGCGAGAGGTTGACGTTCGAGATGGTAATGGTGTCCGGCGCAAGGCCGGCCAAAGGCGAGGTTTCGATGAGACTGTCCATGGCTCGGTCATATGGCAACTCCGCAAGCCGGGTCGAGAGGCGCGGACATATCTTCGCGCACATACTCGTGTTGATGCTCGCCTTGATGACAGTCGGGCCCGCGTTCGCGGGTGCCGAGGCCGTCAAGCCGATCAAGCTCGTCGTTCTCGGCGATTCCTTGAGCGCGGGACTCGGCCTGTCCGCCTCGGATGCGTTTCCAGCCAAGCTGCAGAAGGCGTTGCAGGCCAAGGGGCTGCCGATCGACCTCACCAACGCCGGCGTGTCCGGGGACACCTCGTCCGGCGGCCGCGACCGGCTCGACTGGTCGGTGCCGGAGGGGACCGAAGCGGTCATCGTCGAGCTCGGCGCCAATGACGCGCTGCGCGGCATCGATCCCGCCGTGACGCGCAAGGCTTTGAGCGAAATCGTGACCCGGCTGAAGGCCAGGGGCATCGCCATGATGCTGTGCGGCATGCTGGCGCCGCCGAATTTCGGCAGCGACTACGCCGCGAAATTCAACGCGATCTACCCCGATCTCGCCAAGCAGTTCGACGTGCCGCTGTATCCATTCTTCCTCGATGGCGTCGCCGCCGACGCCAAGCTGAACCAGGCCGACGGCATCCACCCCACTGCGGCGGGCGTCGACATCATCGTGTCCAGGCTGTTGCCTACGGCGGAAGCATTCTTGCGTCCGCTTCGTGAGCAATGACGGAACGAAGCGCCGCGTCGATCATTTGCGATAACCTTAAGGACCGGGTTTTCCGCAGCTTTTACCGGCGTTAACCCGCCTTCCGTCGCGGAGTCATATAAGTTCGGTAGGAATGATGCATTGGCGATTCGTCGTCGATCATTTCTTGAAGGCATGATCTCGTCAATTTTCGAGATCAGCCTCCAGCATCGGGAGTCCTGAAACGATGCCGCGTTTGTTTACTGGACTGGAAATCCCGGCCGAGGTTGGCCACACGCTTTCCGGTTTGCGGGGTGGCCTCCCCGGCGCCCGCTGGATCGATCCCGAAAATTACCATGTGACGTTGCGTTTCATCGGTGACATTGACGGCGCCTCCGCCAACGAGATCGCCTCGATGCTGTGGCGGGTGAACCGCAAGCCGTTCGAAGTGACGGTGCAGGGTCTCTCCAGCTTCGGCGGCCGCAAGCCGCGCGCCGTCGTTGCCAACGTCGCGCCGAGCCGCCCCCTGATCGAGCTGCAGGCCGAGCTCGAGCGGCTCATGCAGCGGATCGGGCTCGATCCGGAGGGCCGCAAATTCGTGCCCCACGTGACGCTGGCGCGGCTGCACGATGCGTCGAGCCAGGACGTCGCCGACTATCTCTCCGTCCGCGGCTATTTCCCGAGTCGCGTGTTCATGGCCGAGCGCTTCGTGCTGTTTTCGTCGCGTGCCTCGACCGGCGGCGGGCCCTATGTGGTCGAGGACGCCTACGACCTCTCGCCGGGGGTGAGGTCTGCAGCGGGGTCGTTCAAGCCAGCCGTTCGCTGAGGCCAGGAGCGAAGACGAACGTCGTTAGCCCTCGACTAACGATCACGGCGGCGTTTGCGTGCCATATACCACGACCTCACGGCTCCGACGCATGGCGGCTTCCACCATTTGCGGATTGCATTTTCCGTAAGTCTCATGACCTAGAGTGGGCTCATGCTGTCCACTCCGTCAGACGCGTTCCGCGCGCAATATCAGTCTTTGGTCGATACCGGTGCGATCGAGGCCGACCTCGCCCAGGCCGAGGTCGCCGACGCCCTGGCGGCGCTGGAACGCCGGCTCTCCACCTACAAGCCCACGCGCAAGCAAGGCTTGTTGGGCCGCCTTTTTGCCGACAAGAGCGAGCCGCCGAACGGCCTCTATGTCCATGGCGAGGTCGGGCGCGGCAAGACCATGCTGATGGACCTGTTCTTCCAGAACTGTCCGGTCGAGCACAAGCGCCGCGCGCATTTTCACGAATTCATGGCAGAGGTGCATGAGCGCATCTACGGCTACCGCCAGAACATCGCGCGCGGCGAGCTCGCCGATGCCGATGTGATCGGTCTCACGGCGCAGGCGATCTTCGATCAGGCCTGGCTGCTCTGTTTCGACGAATTCCATGTCACCGACATCGCCGACGCGATGATCTTGGGACGTCTGTTCGCCAGGCTGTTCGAGCTTGGCACGGTGGTGGTGGCGACCTCCAACGTCGCGCCTGAAGACCTCTACAAAGGCGGCCTCAACCGCGCGCTGTTCCTGCCCTTCATCAAGCAGATTGCCGACCACATGGACGTGATGCGGCTGGACGCGCGCACCGATTTCCGGCTGGAGAAGCTGGCCGGCGTGAAGATGTGGCTGGTGCCGGCCGATGTCGACGCGCGAGCGGCGCTCGACAAGGCCTGGGCGCGGCTCACGGGCCATGCCAAGTGCAAGCCGCGCGACATGACGATCAAGGGGCGCATCCTGCACGTCCCGTGCTCCGCCAACGGCGTCGCCCGCTTCGATTTTGCCGATCTCTGCGAGAAGCCGCTGGCAGCCTCGGACTATCTGCGGCTCGCGCACGACTATCATACGATCCTGATCGATCACGTTCCGGTCATGGATCTGGCCGAGCGCAATGCCGCCAAGCGGTTCATCACCCTGATCGATACGCTCTACGACAACGCCGTGAAGCTGATCGCCTCCGCCGAAGCCGACCCGATTTCGCTCTACGTCGCGACCGAGGGCATCGAGGCCATGGAGTTCAAGCGGACCACCTCGCGCCTGATCGAAATGGGTTCGGACTCCTATCTGGCCCTGCCGCACGGGCGGAAGGACTCGGCGGCATCTGGGACTTCCACGGGGTTGGTCGAAACCTGACAAATACTGGAGTTTTGGCGAACGCCAGCCGCCGGGCACACAGCCGCGAAAAGGCCACGCCAATCATGCTGAAAGGATCATCAGCAGCCGTCGCCCGGTCCTGATCGAAATCAAGGCAGGCCCGTCAATTGGCCATAGCTTGACTTGAACGGCCGGGGCGAAAGGGATAACCACCAGTCGACTTTTCAACCTCCCTCACTCCTTCGGGTTCAAAGGAAAATTTGCCATGGCGCGCGACAAGATTGCTTTGATTGGCTCCGGTCAGATCGGCGGAACGCTGGCTCACCTCGTCGGCCTCAAGGAGCTCGGCGACGTCGTGATGTTCGACATTGCCGAAGGCGTTCCGCAGGGCAAGGCGCTCGACATCGCCCAGTCATCGCCGGTCGACGGCTTCGACGCGCACTACACCGGCGCCAACTCCTATGAGGCGCTCGACAACGCCAAGGTGTGCATCGTCACCGCGGGCGTGCCGCGCAAGCCGGGCATGAGCCGCGACGACCTCTTGTCGATCAACCTCAAGGTGATGGAGCAGGTCGGCGCCGGCATCAAGAAGTACGCGCCCGACGCCTTCGTCATCTGCATCACCAACCCGCTCGACGCGATGGTCTGGGCGCTGCAGAAGGCCTCGGGGCTTCCGGCCAAGAAGGTCGTCGGCATGGCCGGCGTGCTCGACTCGGCGCGTTTCCGCTACTTCCTGGCTGATGAGTTCAACGTCTCGGTCGAGGACGTCACCGCCTTCGTGCTCGGCGGTCATGGCGACACCATGGTTCCGCTGACCAAGTACTCGACCGTTGCCGGCATTCCGCTGCCCGACCTCGTCAAGATGGGGTGGACGTCGCAGGCCCGCATCGACGAGATCGTCGACCGCACCCGCAACGGCGGCGCCGAGATCGTCAACCTGCTGAAGACCGGCTCCGCCTACTACGCTCCGGCGGCGTCGGCGATCGCAATGGCCGAGAGCTATCTGCGCGACAAGAAGCGCGTGCTGCCCTGCGCGGCGCATCTCAACGGCGAGTTCGGCGTCAAGGACATGTATGTCGGCGTGCCCGTCGTGATCGGCTCCAAGGGTGTCGAGCGCATCGTCGAGATCGAGCTCGCCGGCAAGGACCGCGAGGCGTTCGACAAGTCGGTCGCCGCCGTGCAGGGCCTGGTCGACGCCTGCAAGAAGATCGCGCCCGACCTGCTCGGCCGCTGATCAGGGGTCATTCACGGGGCGTAATCTCGCCCACATCGAGTTGCAGGATGTTTGGTATATGGTATACCAGACATCCTAACAACAATTCTGGTCGTCACCCCATCGCGGGTTCGGGGAGCAAGCGCTTATGAACATTCACGAATATCAGGCCAAGGCACTGCTGCACGAGTTCGGCGTGCCGATTTCCAAGGGCGTGCCGGTTCTCCGTCCGGAGGACGCGGATGCGGCGGCGAAGACGCTCGGTGGCCCGGTCTGGGTCGTGAAGAGCCAGATCCACGCCGGTGGCCGTGGCAAGGGCAAGTTCAAGGAGGCCTCGGCCGGCGACAAGGGCGGCGTCCGCCTCGCCAAGTCGATCGACGAGGTCAACACTTTCGCCAAGCAGATGCTGGGCGCGACGCTGGTGACCGTGCAGACCGGCCCCGACGGCAAGCAGGTCAACCGCCTCTACATCGAGGACGGCTCGGATATCGACAAGGAGTTCTATCTGTCGCTGCTGGTCGACCGCGAGACCTCGAGGGTCGCCTTCGTGGTGTCGACCGAAGGTGGCGTCAACATCGAGGACGTCGCCCACGAGACCCCCGAGAAGATCGTGACCTTCTCGGTCGACCCAGCCACCGGCGTCATGGGCCATCACGGCCGCGCCGTCGCCAAGGCGCTGAAGCTCTCCGGCGACCTCGCCAAGCAGGCCGAGAAGCTCACCACCCAACTCTACAATGCGTTCGTCGCCAAGGACATGGCGATGCTCGAGATCAACCCGCTGGTCGTCACCAAGCAGGGCCAGCTGCGCGTGCTCGACGCCAAGGTGTCGTTCGACTCCAACGCGCTGTTCAAGCACCCGGAAGTCGTCGCGCTGCGTGACGAGACCGAGGAAGACGCCAAGGAGATCGAGGCCTCCAAATACGACCTCAACTACGTCGCGCTCGACGGCACCATCGGCTGCATGGTCAACGGCGCCGGCCTCGCCATGGCGACGATGGACATCATCAAGCTCTACGGCATGGAGCCCGCCAACTTCCTCGACGTCGGCGGCGGCGCCAGCAAGGAGAAGGTCGCGGCGGCGTTCAAGATCATCACCGCCGACCCGAACGTGAAGGGCATCCTGGTCAACATCTTCGGCGGCATCATGAAGTGCGATGTCATCGCCGAGGGCGTCGTCGCCGCGGTCAAGGAAGTCGGCCTGAAGGTGCCGCTCGTGGTGCGCCTCGAAGGCACCAATGTCGATCTCGGCAAGAAGATCATCAGCGAGTCCGGTCTGAACGTGCTGCCCGCCGACAATCTCGACGACGCCGCGCAGAAGATCGTCAAGGCCGTCAAGGGAGGCTGAGCGCCGGTCCAGGCGCTCGCTCATTCCTCACCGCAACGCTTTTAGAGAAAGCACGATGTCCATCCTCATCGACAAGAACACCAAGGTCATCTGCCAGGGCTTCACTGGCAAGAACGGCACCTTCCACTCCGAGGCGGCGATCGCCTACGGCACCAAGATGGTCGGCGGCACGTCGCCGGGCAAAGGCGGCTCGACCCACCTCGGCCTGCCCGTGTTCGACACCGTCAAGGAGGCCCGCGAGGCCACCGGGGCCGACGCCTCGGTGATCTACGTCCCGCCGCCGGGCGCCGCCGACGCGATCTGCGAGGCGATCGACGCCGAGGTCCCGCTGATCGTCTGCATCACCGAGGGCATCCCGGTGCTGGACATGGTCCGCGTCAAGCGCTCGCTGCAGGGCTCCAAGTCGCGCCTGATCGGGCCGAACTGCCCGGGCGTGATGACCGCCGGCGAGTGCAAGATCGGCATCATGCCGGCCAACATCTTCAAGCCCGGTTCGGTCGGCATCGTGTCGCGCTCCGGCACGCTGACCTACGAGGCGGTGTTCCAGACCACCTCGGAAGGTCTCGGCCAGACCACGGCGGTCGGCATCGGCGGTGATCCGGTCAAGGGCACCGAGTTCATCGACATGCTCGAGATGTTCCTGGCTGACCCCAGGACCACCTCGATCATCATGATCGGTGAGATCGGCGGCTCGGCCGAGGAGGACGCGGCGCAGTTCATCAAGGACGAAGCCAAGCGCGGTCGCAAGAAACCGATGGTGGGATTCATCGCTGGCGTCACCGCGCCTCCCGGCCGTCGCATGGGTCATGCCGGCGCGATCATCTCCGGCGGCAAGGGCGATGCCGGCTCGAAGACGGCCGCGATGGAAGCGGCTGGTATTACCGTGTCGCCGTCGCCTGCGCGGCTCGGAAAGACGCTTGTCGAAAAGTTGAAATCCTGATTCAGGACTTAGTGCTTTTCGGCGCGAATATTTACAATAAATAAGGTAAACGGTCCTAACCCGAGCCTGATCCGCGTCCCCCGCGGGTCAGGCATTGCGCCGTTTTGATTGGGCGCATCGAAATTACCAGGACGCCACCATGTCTCGCCAAGATGCGAACGCCGCCTTCGCCCTGTCGTCTTTTCTGCAGGGCACCAATGCCACCTACATCGATGAGATCTACGCCCGCTACGAGAAGGATCCCGCTTCGGTCGACCCGGAATGGCAGGAGTTCTTCAAGAGCCTGAAGGATGCGCCGGCCGACGTGCAGAAGAATGCGTCGGGCCCCTCCTGGGCGCGCAGCAACTGGCCGGTCTCCCCCCGGGACGAATTGACCTCGGCGCTGGACGGCAACTGGGCCGTCGTCGAGAAGAAGGTCGGCGAGAAGATTGCGCAGAAGGCTCAGGCCAAGGGCGTCGAATTGTCGGCGGCCGACGTCAACCAGGCCACCCGCGACTCCGTCCGCGCGTTGATGCTGATCCGCGCCTACCGCATGCGCGGCCACTTCCACGCCAAGCTCGATCCGCTCGGCATCGAGGCGCCGCGCAACCGCGAGGAGCTGGACCCGCGTTCCTACGGTTTCACCGAGGCCGACTACGACCGCAAGATCTTCCTCGATCACGTGCTCGGCCTCGAATACGGCAGCTTGCGCGAGATCGTCGCGATCTGCGAGCGCACCTATTGCCAGACGCTTGGCGTCGAGTTCATGCACATCACCAACGCAGCGCAGAAGGCCTGGATCCAGGAGCGCATCGAGGGGCCGGACAAGGAGATCTCGTTCACCCGTGAGGGCCGTCGCGCGATTCTGCAGAAGCTGATCGAATCCGAAGGCTTCGAGAAGTTCTGCGACGTCAAGTTCACCGGCACCAAGCGCTTCGGTCTCGACGGCGGCGAGTCGCTGATCCCGGCGCTGGAGCAGATCATCAAGCGCGGCGGCAATCTCGGCGTGAAGGAGATCGTGCTGGGCATGCCGCATCGCGGCCGCCTCAACGTGCTGACCCAGGTCATGGGCAAGCCGCATCGCGCGCTGTTCCACGAGTTCAAGGGCGGCTCGGCCAATCCCGACGCGGTCGAAGGCTCCGGCGACGTCAAGTACCACCTCGGCGCCTCCTCGGACCGCGAGTTCGACGGCAATCGCATCCACCTGTCGCTGACCGCCAACCCCTCGCATCTCGAGATCGTCGACCCCGTGGTGCTCGGCAAGGTCCGCGCCAAGCAGGACCAGCACGGCGATCCGCCCGACATGCGCATCTCGGTGCTGCCGCTCTTGATGCATGGCGACGCTGCATTCGCCGGCCAGGGCGTGGTGGCGGAGTGCTTCGCGCTGTCGGATCTGAAAGGCTACCGGACCGGTGGCTCGATTCATTTCATCGTCAACAACCAGATCGGCTTCACGACCTATCCGCGCTATTCGCGCTCGTCGCCCTACCCGTCCGACGTCGCCAAGATGATCGACGCGCCGATCTTCCACGTGAACGGTGACGATCCGGAAGCCGTCGTGTTCGCGGCCAAGGTCGCGACCGAGTTCCGGCAGAAGTTCCACAAGCCGGTCGTCATCGACATGTTCTGCTACCGCAGGCATGGCCACAACGAAGGTGACGAGCCGGCTTTCACCCAGCCGGTGATGTACAAGAAGATCGCCGGCCATCCGTCGACCTTGGAGATCTACTCCAAGCGGCTGGTCGCCGAAGGCGTGATGACCGAGGGCGAGGTCGACAAGGCCAAGGCCGACTGGCGCGCCCGTCTCGACGCCGAGTTCGAGGCCGGCACGAGCTATCGTCCGAACAAGGCCGACTGGCTCGACGGCAAGTGGGCGGGTTTCAAGTCCGCCGACCAGGAGGAGGAGGCGCGCCGCGGCGTCACCGGCGTCGAGATCGACCGCCTCAAGGAGATCGGCCGCAAGATCACCAAGGTGCCGGACGGCTTCCGCGTGCATCGGACGATCCAGCGTTTCCTCGAGAACCGCGCCAAGGCGATCGAGAGCGGCATCGGGCTCGACTGGGCGACCGGCGAGGCGCTGGCGTACTGCTCGCTGCTGCTCGAAGGCCACAAGGTTCGCCTCTCCGGCCAGGACAGCGAGCGCGGCACCTTCTCGCAGCGCCATTCGGTCCTGATCGATCAGGAGGACGAGAGCCGCTACACGCCGTTCAACCATCTGGCGCCGGAGCAGGGCCATTTCGAGGTCATCAACTCGCTGCTGTCCGAAGAAGCCGTGCTCGGCTTCGAATACGGCTATTCGCTCGCAGAGCCGACCGCGCTGACCCTGTGGGAGGCGCAGTTCGGCGACTTCGCCAACGGCGCTCAGGTGTTGTTCGACCAGTTCATCTCGTCGGGCGAGCGTAAATGGTTGCGCATGTCCGGCCTGGTCTGCCTGCTGCCGCACGGCTATGAGGGCCAGGGCCCCGAGCATTCCTCGGCGCGCCTCGAGCGCTATCTGCAGATGTGCGCCGAGGACAACATGCAGGTGGTCTATCCGACCACGCCGGCAAACTACTTCCACGTGCTGCGCCGGCAGCTGCATCGCGAGATCCGCAAGCCGCTGATCGTGATGACGCCGAAATCGCTGCTGCGCCACAAGCGCGCGGTGTCGCGGCTCGAGGAGCTCGCCAAGGGCACCACGTTCCACCGCATCCTGTACGATGACGCCCAGATGCAGGCGGACGACAAGACCAAGCTGGTGCCGGACGAGCAGATCCGCCGCATCGTGCTGTGCTCGGGCAAGGTGTATTACGACCTCTACGACGAGCGCGAGAAGCGCGGGCTCAACGACGTCTACCTGATGCGCGTCGAGCAGCTCTATCCGGTGCCACTCAAGGCGCTGGTCGCCGAGCTCGGCCGCTTCAAGAACGCCGAAGTCGTGTGGTGTCAGGAAGAGCCGCGCAACATGGGCGCCTGGCACTTCATCGAGCCGTATATCGAGTGGGTGCTGAACCAGACCGGCGGCAAGAGCAAGCGTCCGCGCTATGCCGGCCGTGCTGCGTCGGCCGCGACCGCCACGGGCCTGATGTCCAAGCACCTCGCCCAGCTGAAGGCGCTGCTCGACGAAGCCCTGAACTGAACCTGCCTTTTTTGACGCGCCCCGCAATCGGCGGGGCGCAAGTACATCGCGTTGATCGTCCGTCCCGCATCGCTTGCTCGCCGCAAGGCGATGGCGGACCGGCTTTATGACCGCACGGGTTATTGAGGATAAAGACCATGACTGAAATTCGCGTTCCGACGCTGGGTGAATCCGTCACCGAAGCCACCATCGGCCGCTGGTTCAAGAAGGCAGGCGACGCCGTGGCGGTCGACGAGCCCCTCGTCGAGCTCGAGACCGACAAGGTGACGATCGAGGTGCCCGCGCCGTCAGCCGGCACCCTGGGCGAGATCATCGCCAAGGACGGCGAGACGGTCGCCGTTGGCGCGCTGCTCGGCCAGATCAATGATGGCGCGGCTGCTGCGAAGCCTGCCGCTGCTGCGCCCGCTCCCGCGAAGCCCGCCGCGCCGCCGCCGGCTGCGGCTCCCGCTCCGGCCAAGGCGTTGCCCGCCGATACCCCGCAGGCGCCGTCGGTTCGCAAGCTCTCGGCCGAGAGCGGCGTCGATGCCACCACCGTGCCGGGCTCCGGCAAGGACGGCCGCGTCACCAAGGGCGACATGCTGGCCGCCATCGAGCGCGCAGCGTCCGCGCCGACCCCGGTCAATCAGCCCGCCGCCTCGGTGCAGGTGCGTGCGCCGTCGCCGGCCGACGACGCCGCGCGCGAGGAGCGCGTGAAGATGACGCGGCTGCGCCAGACCATCGCGCGCCGCCTCAAGGACGTGCAGAACACCGCGGCGATGCTGACGACCTTCAACGAGGTCGACATGACCAACGTCATGGCGCTGCGCAGCCAGTACAAGGACGTGTTCGAGAAGAAGCACGGCTCCAAGCTCGGCTTCATGGGCTTCTTCACCAAGGCCGTGGTGCAGGCGCTCAAGGACATCCCGGCGGTCAACGCCGAGATCGACGGCACCGACCTGATCTACAAGAACTACTATCACATCGGCGTCGCCGTCGGCACCGACAAGGGCCTGGTCGTGCCCGTCGTGCGCGACTGCGACCACAAGTCGATCGCCGACATCGAGAAGGGCATCGCCGATTTCGGCCGCCGCGCCCGTGACGGCCAGCTCAAGATCGACGAGATGCAGGGCGGCACCTTCACCATCACCAATGGCGGCATCTACGGCTCCCTGATGTCGACCCCGATCCTGAACGCGCCGCAGTCCGGCATCCTCGGTATGCACAAGATCCAGGAGCGCCCGGTGGTGGTCGGCGGCAAGATCGAAGTCCGCCCGATGATGTATCTGGCGCTGTCCTACGATCACCGCGTCATCGACGGCAAGGAAGCCGTGACGTTCCTGGTGCGCGTCAAGGAAAGCCTGGAGGATCCGGCACGGCTCGTGCTGGATCTCTGAGGGCACGCGACGACTTGAAGACATGAGGCGCGCTTCATGAGCGCGCCTCAGACCTAACGGGGGCCATCATGACCGACAGGGTTGCAGTGATCACCGGCGGCAGCCGCGGCATCGGCCGCGCCACCGCCATCGCCGCCGCATCGCGCGGCTTCAAGATCGTGGTCGGCTACGCCTCCAACGAGGCCGCGGCACAGAGCACGGTGGCCGCGATCGAGGCCAAGAACGGCAAGGCCATCGCAGTCAAATGCGACGTCGGCCGCGAGCACGACATCCTCGCTCTGTTCAAGGCGGCGGACAAGTTCGGCACGCTCGGCGCGCTCATCAACAATGCCGGCATCGTCGGTCCGACCACGCGCGTCGACGAGATGAGCGCGGAGCGCATCGAGCGTTTGATGGCGGTCAACGTCACCGGCAGCATCCTGTGCGCACGTGAGGCGGTGAAGCGCATGTCGACGCGGCATGGCGGACAGGGCGGCGTGATCATCAACCTGTCCTCGGTCGCCGCCAAGCTCGGCTCGCCGAATACCTACGTCGATTATGCGGCGTCGAAGGGCGCGATCGATTCCTTCACCGTCGGCCTCGGTCATGAGGTCGCCAATGAAGGCATCCGCGTCGCCGCCATTCGCCCAGGGCTGATCGACACTGATATTCACGCCTCCGGCGGCGAGCCCGATCGCGCCCATCGTCTCGCCCCGCTGGTGCCGATGAAGCGCGTCGGCACCGCGGAGGAAATCGCCAATGCCATCGTCTGGCTGCTGTCGGACGAGGCTTCCTATGTCACTTCGGCCATTCTCGACGTGTCGGGCGGACGCTGACGACCGTCGCTATCTCTGACTTGCAAGCTTACGGAACATTCGATCATGGCATCCTACGATCTCGTCGTCATCGGCACCGGACCCGGTGGTTATGTCTGCGCCATCCGCGCAGCACAGCTCGGCATGAAGGTGGCCGTGGTCGAGAAGAACGCCACCCTCGGCGGCACCTGTCTCAATGTCGGCTGCATGCCGTCGAAGGCGCTGCTGCACGCCTCGGAGCTGTTCGAGGAAGCCGGGCACTCCTTCGCCAAGATGGGCATCAAGGTGCCCCAGCCCGAGATCGATCTGCCGGCGATGATGAACTTCAAGCAGCAGGGCATCGACGGCAACGTCAAGGGCGTCGAGTTCCTGATGAAGAAGAACAAGATCGACGTGCTCGTGGGCAAGGGCAGGATCCTCGGCACCGGCAAGCTGCAGGTCACCGGCAATGACGGCGCCGTGCAGACCGTCGAGACCAAGAACATCGTGATCGCAACGGGCTCGGACATCGCGCGGCTCAAGGGCATCGAGATCGATGAGAAGCGCATCGTGTCCTCGACCGGAGCGCTGTCGCTGGACAAGGTGCCTTCGACGCTCTTGGTGGTCGGCGCCGGCGTGATCGGGCTCGAACTCGGCTCGGTGTGGCGCCGCCTCGGCGCCAAGGTCACCGTGGTCGAATTCCTCGACCGCATCCTGCCCGGCATGGATGGCGAGATCGCAAAACAGTTTCAGCGCATCCTCGAGAAGCAGGGTTTTGCGTTCAAGCTCGGCGCCAAGGTGACCGGTGTCGATACGTCCGGGGCTACGCTCTCGGCGACCATCGAGCCCGCCGCGGGCGGAGCGGCTGAAAAGATCGAAGCCGATGTCGTGCTGGTCGCGATCGGTCGCGTGCCCTACACCGAGGGGCTCGGTCTGCAGGAGGCCGGCGTCGCGCTCGACAACCGCGGTCGTGTCCAGATCGATCACCATTTCGCGACCAGCGTGCCCGGTGTCTACGCCATCGGTGACGTCGTTGCAGGGCCGATGCTCGCGCACAAGGCTGAGGACGAGGGCGTTGCGGTGGCCGAGATCCTCGCGGGCCAGGCCGGACACGTGAACTACGACGTCATTCCGGGCGTGGTCTACACGACGCCCGAAGTGGCCTCCGTCGGCAAGACCGAGGACGAGCTGAAGCAGGCCGGCGTCGCCTATACAGTCGGCAAGTTTCCGTTTACCGCGAATGGCCGTTCCAAGGTCAATCAGACCACTGACGGTTTCGTGAAGATCCTAGCCGATGCGAAGACGGATCGCGTGCTCGGCGCCCATATCATTGGCCGCGAGGCCGGGGAAATCATTCACGAGGCCGCCGTATTGATGGAGTTCGGTGGCTCTGCCGAGGATCTCGCGCGCACCTGCCACGCGCATCCGACACGGTCGGAGGCCGTGAAGGAAGCCGCGCTTGCGGTGGGTAAGCGGGCCATCCATATGTGATGGACGCCCGGAGGCGCCTTCGGTGGGTGCGACAAAACGCCCACTTATGACGCTGAACCGAACGGCAAGGCGCGAGGTCGTATCGTCATAGCGGCCTCAACCCCCGGGGCCTGGCGGAGATGGAGTCCGATGCTGCGCCGCCTGCTTCAGCCGTTCTGGGTTCTGCTTGCGATCATCTTCCTGATCGAAGCCTGGCTGTGGGACCATCTCGAGCCGATCGTGGCGCGCATCGTCGCCGCGATCCCACTGCGTAGCTTCAAGCACTGGCTGGCCGCGCGCATCGAGACCCTGTCGCCGGCGCTGACCCTGATCGTCTTCGTCGTGCCGGTCGTGCTGCTGTTTCCGCTCAAGCTGATCGGCATGTGGCTGTTGATGCACCAGCAGTGGAAGCTCGCGCTGGCCACGATCGTGTTCGGCAAGATCGTCGGTGTCGGCGTCACCGCCTTCATCTTCGATGTGACGCGCAGCAAGCTGCTGCAGATGTCCTGGTTCGCGTGGCTCTACGAGGCCGTGCTCGCGCTGCGCAGGAAAGCCGCGGCGCTGGTCGATCCGATCAAGCAGCGCATCCGCGAGATCATCCACGGCAATGCCGATGGCTGGTCATCGCGCGTGCTGCGCGTGATCATGCGCTTCCGCAGGAGCGTGCAGCAGGCGCGCTGACCTCGGACGTCATCACGCGGCTTCGTTCGACCGGGCCACATTCTTCGTCATTCCGGGGCAATCGGCTGCGTGCAGCCGCAACGCGGCTGCGCGCTGACGATTGAGCCCGGAATCTCGAGGTGAAAGAGAACGAACGCAAGCCAAGCTCGAGATTCCGGGTTCAAGGCATGCGGCCTTGCCCCGGAATGACGGCCCTCGTGACTAATGCAGATGCAAGAGATGCGGCTGGAACAGGCCGAGCAACGTCATGGCAATGCCGATCAGCGCGAGTCCTCCGGAGGCCCAGGCCAGAACGATCATTCCCGTGATGATCGTCGCCGACGCCAGCACGATGCCGATCTGGAAGGCGGCCGACGCGAGCTCATAGTGGTGGTACTTTGCCGTCGCCTCGTCGCGTTCGTGCTCGGCATGCTTGGCGCGCTCGGCGAGTTGCTCGCTGCCTTCGCCGGTCTCGGGCTCGGAGCGATAGCGCGCGGCATTCTTCTGCCAATCGTCGATCTGCTTCTGCAACGCCGCCTTGGCCGCCTCGTCTGGCAGCGCCGGCAAGCTCAGCTTGCCCTGCTCGGCGGCAGTCTGCACCACGGTGCGGCGAACGGTCTTGGCCTGGAAGAAGGCCCAGAGATTCGAGGCCTCGACGTTCTTGCTGATCGATTCGGTCTGCGCGCCCTTGCCGAGCGTTTCGGACAGCGCCAGGAACAGGGCTATGACGGCGATCAGCAGCGCGATCTTCTTGTTTTCGCCGGACGCGTGCTCGGCATGCTCCGCATGCTCCATGCTCTCATGTGCGCTCATCTGTCCCCTCCGGATCAAGCAGCCAAGACGATTGCCGGAACCGGGGGGACAGCGCAAGCGAAACGATATGAACGAAAAATGTCACCGTCGCGGATGCGCTGACGCGTAGACCTGCAGCAGGCGCTCCGAATCGATGCCGGTATAGATCTGCGTCGTCGACAGCGAGGCGTGGCCGAGCAGCTCTTGGATCGCGCGCAGGTCGCCGCCGCGCGACAACAGGTGCGTCGCGAAGGAATGGCGCAGCGCGTGCGGCGTGGCGCTGTCCGGCAGGCCCAGCGCGCCGCGCAGCCGCTCCATCGCGAGCTGGATGATGCGCGGGCTCAACGGACCGCCCTTGGCGCCGAGAAACATCGGCCCCTCCGCAGGCAGCGGGTACGGGCAAAGCCTGGCATACTCGTCGATCAGCTGCAGCACGTTCTGCAGCACCGGCACCATCCGGGTCTTGTTGCCCTTGCCGGTCACCACCAGCACGTCGCCTTCGCCGGGACGCGGCACCTCGCGGCGTTTCAGGCCGAGCGCCTCGGAGATGCGCAGGCCGGAGCCATACAGCAGCGCCATCACCGCGGCGTCGCGTGCCAGCACCCAGGTCTCGCGGGTCTCGCCGGCGCGCTCGTCGGCATCGGCGAGGCGCTTGGCGGCGTCCATCGGCAGCGGCTTCGGCAGGCTCTTGGCGATCTTTGGCGCGCGGATTCCTGAGAGGGCGCCGACCTTGCCCTTGCCCTCGCGCTCCAGAAAGCGCCCGAACGAGCGCAGGCCCGCCAAGGTTCGCATCAGGGAACGTCCGGCGATGTCGTCGGCGCGGCGCATCGCCATGAAAGCCCGGATGTCGGCGGCCTCCAGCCCGGCGAAGCGCACCAGCGTCACCGGCTCGCCCCAATGGATGCAGAGGAATTGCAGGCACTGCCGGAGGTCACGGGCGTAGGCCTCGACCGTCTTCGGGGACAGCCGGCGCTCGCTGCGCAGATGCGCCAGCCACTGCATCATGGCCTGGACGACGCCCTCGTCGGCGCCGAGGAGGGCGGTGGCCTCAGACTCTTCGTCCGTGTCCGCGTAAGTCGGCTCTGTTTGCTTTGCCATGGCGTCCGTGCCCACGGATGGGTCGCTGTGAAGCGTTGTCGATCGCCGCGAACTCGGTTTGCGCCTCTCCCCGCTTGCGGGGGGAGGTCGGATTGCATCGTCAGATGCAATCCGGGTGAGGGGGACTCTCCGCGCGGATGGTGTTGACCACCCGCGCGGCTGCCCCTCACCCCGACCCTCTTCCCCGCAAGAGCGGGGAGAGGGAGTGCAATGGCGCTCGCGGGAACAGCTCGATCTCATCTCGTCGAGTCATGTATATCGCACTGTCGTCCTTTACCGTTCGCTAACTTTGCCGGGCGGCTTTCGCTTCAGCCAGAGCAAGGCTATCTCCGCCCTCATGGACCGCGCGACCGACCTCTTTCCAGGTGCAGCCAGCACGACCGGCGTGGTCGACGTGCTGGTTCCGGTCGCGCTCGACCACACCTATTCCTACCGCGTGCCGCGCGGCATGGATCTGAAGCCGGGCGATATCGTCGGCGTGCCGCTCGGGCCGCGCGAGGTACTGGCGGTGGTGTGGGCGGAGAATGCCAATCCGGATCCGCGGCTGCACAACCGGCTCAAGGATGTCAGCGAGAAGCTCGAGGTGCCGCCCCTCAAGCCGGAGCTGCGCTCGCTGGTCGACTGGGTCGCCAATTACACGCTGTCGCCGCGCGGCATGGTGCTGCGGATGTGCCTGCGCATGGGCGAGCATCTTGGCCCGGAGCGTGTCCGGCTCGGCGTCCGCCTGGTCGGCGAGCCGCCCAAGCGGCTGACGCCGGCGCGGCGGCGGGTCATCGAGGCGGTGTCCGACGGTCTGCTGCATGGAAAGTCCGACCTCGTCCGCGAGATCGGCGTCTCCAGCAGCGTGATCGACGGCCTGGTCGACGAGGGGACCCTCACGGTCGAGGCGATGCCGCGTGCGCTGCCGCCGCCGGCGCCCGATCCGTCGTTCGCGCAGCCCGAGTTCTTCGACGCGCAGCTGGCCGGCGTCGCGGCGATGCGGGCGCTGGCCGCCGATGGCGGCTTCCAGGTCGCGCTGCTCGACGGCGTCACCGGCTCCGGCAAGACCGAAGTCTATTTCGAGGCGGTGGCCGAGACCGTCCGCCGCGGCCGGCAGTCGCTGATCCTGATGCCCGAGATTTCGCTCACCGGCCAGTTCCTCGACCGCTTCTCGCGCCGCTTCGGCGTGCGGCCGCTGGAATGGCATTCCGAGCTGACCCCGCGCACGCGCCAGCGCAACTGGGCGGCGATCGCCGCCGGCGAGGCGCCGGTCGTGGTCGGCGCCCGCTCGGCGCTGTTCCTGCCCTATGCCGATCTCGGCCTGATCGTCGTCGATGAGGAGCACGATCAGGCCTACAAGCAGGACGAGGGCGCGCATTACCACGCCCGCGACATGGCGGTGGTGCGCGGCCACATCGCCAAATTTCCGGTGGTGCTGGCCTCGGCCACCCCCTCGGTCGAGACCGAGGTCAATGCCCGCAAGGGCCGCTATCAGCGCGTCGCGCTGCCGTCGCGGTTCGGCGGCCAGCACATGCCGCATATCGAGGCCATCGATCTCCGGCGCGAGCCGCCGCCGCGCGGCCGCTACATCTCGCCGCGGCTGGCGGGTGAGATCCGCGCCGCGATCGAGCGCGGCGAGCAGGCGCTGCTGTTCCTGAACCGCCGCGGCTATGCGCCGCTGACCCTGTGCCGCGCCTGCGGCCATCGCTTCGCCTGCACCATCTGCGACGCGTGGCTGGTCGATCATCGTTTCCGTCAGCGGCTGGTCTGTCACCATTGCGGGTTCTCGATGCCGCGGCCGCCGACCTGCCCGCATTGCGCGGCCGAGGAATCGCTGGTCGCGGTGGGGCCCGGCGTGGAGCGGCTGCAGGAGGAGGCGGCGGCGCTGTTTCCTGAGGCGCGCAGCATGGTGCTGTCGAGCGACCTGATCACCTCGATCGAAACCATGCGCGCCGAGCTGACCGAGATCGCCGAAGGCCGCGTCGACCTGATCATCGGCACCCAGCTCGTCGCCAAGGGCCACAACTTTCCGCGGCTCAATCTGGTCGGGGTGGTCGATGCCGATCTCGGCCTCGGCAATGGCGATCCGCGCGCCGCCGAGCGCACCTGGCAGCTCTTGAACCAGGTGATCGGCCGCGCCGGCCGCGAGCAGGGGCGGGGTCGCGGCTATTTGCAGACCCACCAGCCCGAGCACCCCGTCATGAAGGCGCTGGTCGCCTGCGACCGCGAGGCGTTCTACACCAGCGAAATCGACGCGCGCGAGCGCACCGGCTATCCGCCGTTCGGCCGGCTGGCGAGCCTGATCATCTCGGCGGGGGATCGGCCTACTGCCGAAGGCTTCGCCCGCCGGCTGGTCGCGTCAGCGCCGCGGGAGGAGGGCGTGTTGCTGCTCGGCCCGGCCGAGGCGCCGCTCGCGGTGATCAAGGGCCGCTACCGCTTCCGGCTGCTGCTCAAGTCGGCCCGCAATTTCGATCTGTCGGATTATCTGCGCCACTGGCTGGCGCATGCCGAGAAGCCCAAGGGCAATCTCAAGCTCGAGGTCGACGTCGACCCGCAGAGCTTCTTGTAGCGCTCTCTCCACCGTCATTGCGAGCGCAGCGAAGCAATCCAGGGCCGGGTTGGGACTCTGGATTGCTTCGTCGCTTCGCTCCTCGCAATGACGCGCGGAAAGATCGGGTATCTTACGACACGACTTCGGCGGTGACGCGGCCGACGCCGGCGCGGGTCAGGCCGATGGCGCGGGCTGCGCCGGTCGACAGGTCGAGCACCCGGCCGCGGATGAACGGGCCGCGGTCGTTGACGGTGACGATGACGCTGTTGCCGCCATGGGTCACGCGCAGCTTGGTGCCGAACGGCAGCGAGCGGTGAGCGCAGGTCATCGCGTTGGCGTTCATGCGCTGGCCGGAGGCGGTGCGGCTGCCGGACTCGTTGCCGTAGTACGACGCCATGCCGGAGAAAGTGCGGCCGGTGCCGGACGACGGCGTGACCGCTGCGTTGGAGTTCATCCACGAGGAGCCGTTGGACGACCATCCGTTCGAAAACGAGTCGGCCGCGGGCTGAGCAGCATGGCGCGCCATGTGATGATGGTGGTGGCGAGCGTGGTGATGGTGGTGCCTGGACCGGGCCGAGGCTTCGGTGGCGCTGCCGCCGACGATCAGCGTCACGGCAACGGCGAGCGCGGTGCGCGAGCCGGCGATCTTGCCAGCCGAGAGGTTCTTCAGTTTCAGCATCTATGTCCCTCGAACAGTATTGCCGCGTTCTGCGGCCAGTGGACCCCCGTCAGGTGTTGAGGCGCGCGCCGTTTGGTGGGGCAATGAGGCGTGAATGGGGCAGTAGAAATTGTTCCGCTCTGATCGAAACATCTTGCATCGCGGTCTACTCATCACGGAAAATTCCGTAATCCACCGCGTTAACGGTTTATTAACGATCAAATACTTCAAAATACTGTTGAGTTAAGTTCTCACTTAGGATGCCAAGATGTCAGCAAGTAATGTCGGTGCGGGCTGGTCGGCGGCCGCCGGGCACCGCCGACGGGAGTCAAGGCCAAACCAGCATGGCGGCCATGCAGCAACAGCTGGAACCTTGCGCTGAGTGACTGGTATCGGGGGCGGGCGCGCGCGGGCGGCCATCAAGCGAGTCCGTTGGACCGCGCGTAGGCTCCGACCGCGGCGCGGCAACAAGGTGCCGAATAGCGGGCCGCCGCTTGTTGCGGCTGCGCGTACGCTATGTTAGCAAAGCGCCGCTTTTCGTGATCAAGCTGCTCTCGCGGCGATCGAAAATCAAAGTCCTGCTTGAATTCCAAGGGCTTAGCTGGTTTGCGCCGCAGCGGCGCGCCGGTGTCCCTCTTGTGGGTTGGGCGCATATAAAAAGAGCACGTCTGTGGCTGCTGAAGATCCCTCCGTATCCGGTGTGTCCGGTCGTTACGCGACGGCCCTGTTTGAACTGGCCCGTGACGAAAAGTCCGTCGATGCGGTCAAGGCCGATCTCGACAGGTTCAATGCCCTCCTCGATGAGAGCGCCGATCTCAAGCGCCTCGTCCGCAGTCCGGTGTTCGGTGCGGACGTGCAGCTCAAGGCGCTGAATGCCGTGCTGGACAAGGCCGGCATCGCCGGTGTCGCCGCCAACGTGCTGCGCGTGCTGACCGCCAACCGCCGCCTGTTCGCGGTGACCGACGTGATCCGCGCCTTCAACGCGCTGGTCGCCAAATACAAGGGAGAGGCCACGGCCGACGTCGTCGTCGCCGAGCCGCTCTCCGACAAGAATCTCGACGCCTTGAAGGCCTCACTGAAGACGGTGACCGGCAAGGACGTCGCGCTCAACGTGAAAGTCGATCCAGCGATTATCGGCGGGCTCGTCGTCAAGCTCGGCAGCCGCATGATCGATAGTTCGCTTCGCACCAAACTCAACTCGATCAAGCACGCGATGAAAGAGGCAGGCTGATGGACATCCGCGCCGCGGAAATTTCCGCGATCCTCAAGGACCAGATCAAGAATTTCGGGCAGGAAGCCGAAGTCACCGAAGTCGGACAGGTGCTGTCCGTCGGTGACGGTATCGCCCGCGTCTACGGTCTCGACAACGTCCAGGCCGGCGAGATGGTCGAGTTCGAGAACGGCACCCGCGGCATGGCGCTGAACCTCGAGACCGACAATGTCGGCGTCGTCATCTTCGGCGCCGACCGCGAGATCAAGGAAGGCCAGACCGTCAAGCGCACCCGCGCCATCGTCGACGCTCCGGTCGGCAAGGGTCTGCTCGGCCGCGTCGTTGACGCGCTCGGCAATCCGATCGACGGCAAGGGCCCGATCCAGGCCACCGAGCGCAAGCGCGTCGACGTCAAGGCCCCCGGCATCATTCCGCGCAAGTCGGTGAACGAGCCGATGTCGACCGGCCTCAAGGCGATCGACGCCCTGATCCCGGTCGGCCGTGGTCAGCGCGAGCTGATCATCGGTGACCGTCAGACCGGCAAGACCGCGATCGCGCTCGACACCATCTTGAACCAGAAGCCGCTGAACGTCGCTGGCGCTCCCGAGAGCCAGAAGCTGTACTGCGTCTATGTCGCGATCGGCCAGAAGCGCTCCACCGTCGCTCAGTTCGTGAAGGTGCTCGAAGAGCAGGGCGCGCTGGAGTATTCGATCGTCATCGCCGCCACCGCGTCCGATCCGGCCCCGATGCAATATCTGGCCCCGTTCACCGGCTGCACCATGGGCGAGTACTTCCGCGACAACGGCATGCACGCCGTCATCATCTATGACGATCTGTCGAAGCAGGCCGTCGCCTATCGCCAGATGTCGCTGCTGCTGCGCCGTCCGCCGGGCCGCGAGGCCTATCCGGGCGACGTGTTCTATCTGCACTCCCGCCTGCTCGAGCGCGCCGCCAAGCTCAGCAAGGACCATGGTCTGGGGTCGCTGACCGCGTTGCCCGTCATCGAGACCCAGGCCAACGACGTGTCGGCCTACATTCCGACCAACGTCATTTCGATCACCGACGGCCAGATCTTCCTGGAGACCGATCTGTTCTTCCAGGGCATCCGTCCCGCCGTGAACGTCGGTCTGTCGGTGTCGCGCGTCGGCTCCTCGGCCCAGACCAAGGCGATGAAGAAGGTCGCCGGCAAGATCAAGGGCGAGCTGGCGCAGTACCGCGAGATGGCGGCCTTCGCGCAGTTCGGCTCCGACTTGGACGCCTCGACCCAGCGCCTGCTCAATCGCGGCGCGCGCCTGACCGAGCTCCTGAAGCAGCCGCAGTTCTCGCCGCTGAAGATGGAAGAGCAGGTCTGCGTGATCTGGGCCGGCACCAACGGCTATCTCGATCCGCTGCCGCTCAACAAGGTGCGCGCCTTCGAGGACGGCCTGCTGTCGCTGCTGCGCGGCAAGAATGCCGACCTGCTCAACGCGATCCGCGACAGCAAGGATCTGTCCGACGACAGCGCCGCCAAGCTGAAGGCGGTTGTCGAGGGCTTCGCCAAGACCTTCGCCTGATCGCGAGGTCGTGGCCGGCTCCGGCCGGCGATCCACGCCCTTCGGGGTGGGACAACGTGACATCTCATGCCCGGCGCCAGGCCGGGCATGACCAATCTCAGGGTTGAGCGGTCGGGTCTTCAACGGATCGGCCGCCGGGGTGAGCTAGACGAACAATGGCGTCACTGAAAGACATGCGGGTCCGCATCGCCTCGACCAAGGCGACGCAGAAGATCACCAAGGCCATGCAGATGGTCGCCGCCTCCAAGCTGCGCCGCGCGCAGCAGGCGGCCGAAGCGGCGCGTCCCTATGCCGAGAAGATGGACGCCGTGATCTCCAACATCGCGAGCGCCACCATCGCCTCCGCCGGCGGCCCGAAGCTGTTGGCGGGCACCGGTCGCGATCAGGTGCACCTGCTGCTGGTCTGCACCGGCGAGCGCGGCCTGTCTGGCGCGTTCAACTCCTCGATCGTCCGCCTGGCGCGCGAGCGTGCGCTCGCCCTGATGAACCAGGGCAAGGAGGTGAAGTTCTTCTGCGTTGGCCGCAAGGGTTATGAGCAGCTTCGCCGCCAGTTCGACAAGCAGATCGTCGAGCACATGGACCTGCGCTCCGTGCGCCAGATCGGCTTCGCCAATGCCGACGAGATCGCCAAGAAGGTGATTGCCCGCTTCGAGGCCGGCGAATTCGACGTCTGCACCCTGTTCTACTCGCGCTTCCGCTCGGTGATCGCGCAGATCCCGACCGCTCAGCAGATCATTCCGCTGGTGGTCGAAGCGCGCCCGGCCAATGCGGCGCCGCTGGCGCCTTACGAATACGAGCCGGAAGAGGACGAGATCCTGGCTGGATTGCTGCCGCGCAATCTCGCGGTGCAGATCTTCCGCGCACTGCTCGAAAACAACGCCTCGTTCTACGGTGCGCAGATGTCGGCCATGGACAACGCCACGCGCAACGCCGGCGAGATGATCCGCAAGCAGACGCTGATCTACAACCGCACGCGTCAGGCGATGATCACCAAGGAACTGATCGAAATCATTTCGGGCGCCGAGGCGGTCTAGCCGGATCGCGCAGCGCCCGTTGAAGCGCAACCCAGGAACATATCCCGGTCGAGCCGACCGTGGTTTCGTATACGGATCGTAAGGAGAGACACTCAATGGCTACCGCAGCCAACCAGATCGGTCGCATCACCCAGGTCATCGGCGCCGTCGTCGACGTGCAGTTCGAAGGTCACCTGCCGGCCATTCTCAATTCGCTCGAAACCAAGAACGCCGGCAACCGCCTGGTGCTCGAAGTGGCCCAGCATCTCGGCGAATCCACCGTGCGCACCATCGCGATGGACACCACCGAAGGTCTGGTCCGCGGCCAGGAGGTGACCGACACCGGTTCGCCGATCCAGGTGCCGGTGGGCGTCGGCACGCTCGGCCGCATCATGAACGTGATCGGCGAGCCGATCGACGAGGCCGGTCCGGTCGAGGCCGAGGGCCTGCGTCCGATCCACGCGGACGCGCCGAGCTACACCGACCAGTCGACCGAAGCCGAGATTCTCGTCACCGGCATCAAGGTCGTCGACCTCTTGGCTCCCTACGCCAAGGGCGGCAAGATCGGTCTGTTCGGCGGCGCCGGCGTCGGCAAGACCGTGCTGATCCAGGAGCTCATCAACAACGTCGCCAAGGCGCACGGTGGTTATTCGGTGTTCGCCGGCGTCGGCGAGCGTACCCGTGAAGGCAACGACCTCTATCACGAGTTCATCGAATCCAAGGTCAACGCCGATCCGCACAATCCCGATCCGAGCGTCAAGTCGAAGTGCGCGCTGGTGTTCGGCCAGATGAACGAGCCGCCCGGCGCCCGCGCCCGCGTCGGCCTGACCGGCCTCACCGTCGCCGAGCACTTCCGCGACCAGGGCCAGGACGTGCTGTTCTTCGTCGACAACATCTTCCGGTTCACCCAGGCCGGCTCGGAAGTGTCGGCGCTGCTCGGCCGCATCCCCTCGGCGGTGGGTTATCAGCCGACGCTCGCCACCGACATGGGCGCGCTGCAGGAGCGCATCACCACCACCAACAAGGGCTCGATCACCTCGGTGCAGGCCATCTACGTGCCGGCCGACGACTTGACCGACCCGGCGCCGGCGACCTCGTTCGCGCATTTGGACGCCACCACCGTGCTCAACCGCGCGATCTCGGAAAAGGGCATCTACCCGGCGGTGGACCCGCTCGACTCGACCTCGCGCATGCTCTCCCCGCTGGTCGTCGGCGAGGAGCACTATCAGACCGCGCGTCAGGTCCAGCAGATTCTGCAGCGCTACAAGTCGCTGCAGGATATCATCGCCATCCTGGGCATGGACGAGCTGTCGGAAGAGGACAAGCTGACCGTGGCCCGCGCCCGCAAGATCGAGCGCTTCCTGTCGCAGCCGTTCCACGTCGCCGAAATCTTCACGGGATCGCCGGGCAAGTTCGTCGACCTCGCCGACACCATCAAGGGCTTCAAGGGCCTGTGTGAAGGCAAGTACGACCACCTGCCGGAGGCCGCCTTCTACATGGTCGGCAACATCGACGAGGCGGTCGAGAAGGGCAAGAAGCTGGCCGCCGAGGCGGCCTAAGGGCGATTAGCGGATAAGGAGTAGCGAATAGACGAGCTGTTCGCTGCTTCCTCCTTCACTACTCGCCATTCGCTATTCGCTATTCGCAGGTTTCCCAATGGCTACTTTCCATTTCGATCTCGTCTCGCCGGAAAAGATCGCCTTCTCGGGCGAGGTCGACCAGGTCGACGTTCCCGGCCAGGAGGGTGATTTCGGCGTGCTCGCCGGGCATGCGCCGTTCGTGGCGACGCTGCGGCCGGGTATCCTGACGGTGACATCAGGCGGATCGCAGCAGAAGATCATCGTGCTCGGCGGCCTTGCCGAGATCTCGGACAAGGGTCTGACGGTTCTCGCCGACGTCGCCACGTCGCTGAAGGAGCTCGACCAGACCGCTTTCGCGGCCGAGATCGCCGGCATGGAATCCAAGCTGAACGAGAAGCAGGGCAACGAGCTCGATCGCGCGATCGAGCGGCTCGATCACTTCAAGACGATCCAGCAGCAGCTCAATACGACTGCGCTGCATTGATCCCACCGCACGACGTATGAATGAACGTTCATGGCCGGGCTCTGCCCGGCCATTTTCGTTTGGGGCTCGAACGTCGTGCGCCGGTCGATGACTACTTCAAGGGAGGCCGGTTGCATGCTCACCGATCTGACGGCATGCTCCCGGCCAATCCAGCGGGCGCGGTGACATGGCAGGACAGATCGTCTTGAAACGCAAGATCGCGGCGATTTTCGCCGCCGATATCGCCGGCTATTCGCGCCTCGTCGCGGAGGATGAAGAAGAGACGCTACGGCGACTGGCCGCCTATCGCGAGGTCGTTGACGATTTCATCGCGCGCGCCGGCGGCCGCATCTTCAACACGGCTGGCGATGCGGTGCTCGCCGAGTTTCCCAGCGCGGTCGAAGCGGTGCGCTGCGCGATCGACATCCAGGAGAGCCTGCGCACGCGCAACATGGCCTATCCGCCAAGCCGGCAGATGAGCTACCGCATCGGCATCACCATCGGCGACGTCGTCGAGCGCGACGGCGATCTGCTCGGCGACGGCGTCAACATCGCAGCACGCCTCGAGGGCCTCGCCGACGTCGGCGGCATCTGCATCTCGCGCGCCGTCCATGAGCAGGTCGCCAACAAGCTGTCGGTGCAGTTCGCCGACATGGGCGCGCGGGAGGTCAAGAACATCCCGACCCCGGTGCACGCCTATCGCGTGGCGATGCGCCGCGAGGACGGCACCTACGCGCCGCCGGAAGAAAAGAAGGTCGCCCGCGGCGGCGGGCTCCGCCTGATCTGGCGAATTGCGGCCGCCGTGGTTGCGCTCGGAGCCGTCGGGATCGGGACCGAACTCTATCTGGATTATCGCGATCCGCACCCCGCGCAGCGCGATGCCGCCAAGGCGGCGGCGGAAGCGCTGGCCCGGCTGTCGGCCACGCCGGCTTCGCCGTCCTCGGTCCCGTCTTCATCTCCATCCCCCGCGCCGACGCAGTCATCCGTCGCCAGGCAGACGGCCGACTCGCCGCAGCCGCAACAGTCGCCCTCGCCTTCATCCTCCGTCGCCGCCGAGAAGTTTGCACCTGAAGCCGTGCCGTTCGTGAGCGAGCGGACCCGCATTGCGCTGGCGCGCGACTACGTGCCGGCACCGGATCACAAGGCGTTCGCGACCACGATCAACGGCGTCAGCGCCTATGTCACCGGACAGGCGAGCGACGACGCGGCGAAATCGGCTGCGCTGGAGCAGTGCCAGAAGCGCGCTGAAAATGCGAACGGACCGCGCCAATGCGAGCTCTATGCCGTCGGCGACAATGTCGTCTACGTGCACAGCAAGCCGCCGTTGCCGCCGCAGCCCTGGGTGCGCCACGACCCGATGACCGAGCGCGCCTTCAGCGCGGCAGAGATGCCGCTGGTGCGCGATACAGGCCGGGCCCGGCTCGAAGCGAACTACGGCACGGCGCGTCGGACCAAGGCCATCGCGCTCGGGCCCGGCGGGCAGTTCTTCTACAGCGTCGGCGGCGACCTCGTCGACGATGTGGTTCGCCGCAATCTGGAAGCCTGCGGTGCCCAGGCGGGCACCGCCTGCATCATCGTTGCGCTCGACGATGCCTTCGTGGTGCCGATACCGACGGTGATGAAAGCCACCGGCTTCTTCCGCGCGGCCATCCATCAGGCGATCGCCCCGGAGGCGCGCGAGGAGGTGGCGCGACGTCTCGAGGCCGCGACGTCGGGCTGGAATGCAGTCGCGGTCGGAACGGCCGGCCACCCCGGCTTCGGCCTCAATGGCGACCGTGAGGAGACGGCGATCGGCGGCGCGCTGGCCGACTGCGCCACACGCGACAACGACTGCCGGGTGATTGCGATCGGGCCGTTCACGGTCGAGGACAATTAGGCCGGCGAACTCTCGCGACATCGCCTTTCCGAGGCGCGCGGAGCGTCGGCCCTTGAATGACGAAGAGCCCCGCGCTTCGACGTAGATCAGTCGCCAACGTTGGCGAGATGCGCAAAAGCCTGCGCCACCGCGCGATAGACCTCGCGGCGAAACGGCACCACCAGCTCCGGGACGCGCGCCAGGCGGTCCCAGCGCCAGGCGTCGAACTCGGCCGGCTGGCCGTTGCGCGGCGTCACCGGATCGATGTCGGCGTCGCGCCCGGTGAAGCGCATCGCGAACCATTTCTGGCGCTGGCCGCGAAAGCGCGCGAGCCGGTGGTTCGGATCCTCGAATGGCGGAAATTCGTAAGTCAGCCAGTCGGTCTCGCCGAGGATGTCGGCGTCGCGAATGCCGGTCTCCTCCCACAGCTCCCGCCGCGCTGCCGCCTGAAGATCCTCGCCGGGGTCGACGCCGCCCTGCGGCATCTGCCATTCGAGCCCGGGCAGCACGATCTCCGGCCCGTCGTCGCGAAAGCGGCGTCCAAGGAAGACGAGCCCTTCGGCGTTGAGCAGCGCGATACCGACATTCGGACGATAGGGTCTGGTCTCGGTCATCCTCGAATCCATGAGCTGTCGTTCGCATGGCAGTGCATCATGACGGCATCGTCGCGACGCATCTGCAGAGATTCCCTGCAGCTCCTGCGCAGAAGCGGACTAGCGGATGTCGGGTACCGCGTCGAGGGCGGGGATCGCGATTCAATCGCCTGCGAGCGGAGCGAATTCCTTGACCACGCGCTCATAGACCGGCCGCTTGAACGGCACGATCAGCCCCGGCAGGTTCTTCATCGGCTCCCAGCGCCAGCTGACGAATTCCGCCTTGTGGTGGCCGCCGCCGGGGCGCTCGACATCGATCTCGGCATCGGCCCCGGTGAAGCGCAGCGCGAACCATTTCTGGCGCTGGCCACGATAGCGCCCCTTCCAGGCACGGCCTGCGACCGTGCGCGGAATATCGTAGGTCAGCCAGTCGCCGACCTCGGCCAGCTTCTCGACGGAGCGCACGCTGGTCTCTTCATACAGCTCCCGCTTGGCCGCCTCCCAGGCATCCTCGCCGGGATCGACGCCGCCCTGCGGCATCTGCCAGACATGGGTGTCGTCGACATGCTCGATTCCGCCGGCGCGGCGACCGATGAAAACCAGCCCCTCCGAATTGATCAGCATGATGCCGACGCAGGTGCGGTAAGGCAGGTCCTCGTAGCGCGTCATTCCGGTCTCGGCCTTCCTGCGGGGACCCCTGCGCCTCGCTGCGCAGGCCTCCCGCTGTCACGTCGCCAGTCGGGCCGGCGCACGTTCGTTCAGTTCGATTTTGATTTCAGCATCGCGGTTGTCAATGGCACCAGCAGAATGCCCTTGCGGTCGAGCCCCTTGATCCAGGTGCCGATGCGGTCGATCGAGGCCGGCAGCGCCGAGGCGGTCCCGACGGCGACGCCACGTTCCTTGGCCAGGCTTTCGAGCTTGGCGAGCGCATTGTCGATCTCGACCGGGGTCGGCACCGCGTCGATGGCGACGTCGCCCTTCGCGAACGGCATCGCGAGCCCCGTGGCCAGTGAGGCTGCCACGCTGCGCGGGGCTGCGCCATCGTCGAACAGGGCCAGACCGCGCTTGGCGGCCTCGTTCACGATCGGCTGCATCGCCGCTTCCGTTGCGACGAAGCGCGCACCCATGAAGTTGCCGATGCCGACGTAACCCTGCAGCCGGCTCATGTGCCAGAACAGCCGGTCGATGTTCTGGTCCGGTCCGAGTGTTGCGAGCAGCGTCTGCGGACCCGGATCGTTGTCGGGATAGTCGTAGGGCTCCATCGGGACCTGCAGCAGGATCTCGTGGCGCTGCGCCCGGGCGCGCTCGGCGAGCTTGGTCGGATCGGAGCCATAGGGCGTGAAGGCCAGGGTGACCGCCGGCGGCAGCTTCATGATCGCGTCCGCCGTCTTGGCGGCGCCGACGCCGAGACCGCCGATCACGATCGCGACGGCCGGCATGCGCGCCGCCTTGGCGCGGTCGGCCTCGGCCGCATAGGCAGTGAATGGCTTCAGCCCGTCGGCCATCACCGGGATCATGCCGTAGCGCGACTTCTCCAGCAGCCGCGGGTCCACGCCGGGCATCTGGCTCGCGGGCGCGGCCGATCCAGGCTCTGCCGTCTCGCCGCCGGCACCGATCGCGACCTCCTGGCGGGCGCCGCTGGAGCCGTCGATGATGGTGACCGTCTTGCGCTCGCCGCCCTCCTGCTTGGCCGCGGGGGCCGCGCCGTGGTCGGCCTTTGCATCTGGCTTGCCATCCGGCTTGGCGGCGGCCTTGTCGTCGGTGGGTTTTGCGCCCTCGTTGATCGCGACGCGGGCGATCGGCTCGCCACCGAGCGGATTGTCGTTGAACATCGCAAAGCCGGCAAACACGACCAAGAACAGCCCCAGCAGCATCGCGAGGGCCTGCAGGGCCGTGAAGGGAAGCCGAATGCGGCGCCTGCGACGCTTTTCCGTCTGCCCGAGCGGGGCGCTCAGCTCGTCGGCCGTCTCTGTCATCGAAATTCCCGAATCAATCGGGTCGACGATACCACGGCGGGGATTCGGACGCAGGGTCGGTGTCCGAAAGCCCGTAGATCGGCGGAGCGGCAAACCAAGAAGCCGTCCAAAAAGGAAGGGCGGCCCCGAGGCCGCCCTTCAAAGCTGATTCGCGTCGGTCGGCTGCCGCTCAGTTGGCGACCTCAGTTTGCCGCCTTGGCCGGCTTGTCGGCCGCGGCCTTCTCGGTCGGCGCCGGGGTGTTGGCGCTGTTCTTGATGCCGTGGAGCAGGTCGGCGGCCATTTTGAGCGCCTTGTCGTCCTTGGTGTCCGGCGGCACGTAAGACTGCGAGCCGGTCTTCTCGTCGCCGTCGTTCTTCAGATGGCCGCGCAGCGACGCCTCGCCCTTGGTGTCGGTGCGCGACTTCAGCTCATCCGGCACGTCCTGCAGCACCTCGATGTCGGGCACGATGCCCTTGGCCTGGATCGACTTGCCCGACGGCGTGTAGTAGCGCGCGGTGGTCAGCCGCAGCGCGCCGTTGCCGGCGCCGAGCGGGATGATGGTCTGCACCGAGCCCTTGCCGAACGAGCGGGTGCCGACCAGCGTCGCGCGCTTGTGATCCTGCAGCGCGCCGGCCACGATCTCCGACGCCGACGCCGAGCCGCCATTGATCAGCACGATGACCGGCTTGCCCTTGGTCAGGTCGCCCGCATGTGCCGCGCGGCGCTGCGTCTCCTCGGCATTGCGGCCGCGGGTCGAGACGATCTCGCCGCGCTCCAGGAACGCGTCGGAGACGGTGACCGCCTCCTCGAGCAGGCCGCCCGGGTTGTTGCGCAGGTCGATGATGTAGCCCTTCAGCTTGTCACCGATCTGGTTCTGCAGGTCGGCGATGCTCTTCTTCAGGCCCTCGGTGGTCTGCTCGTTGAAGGTGGTGATGCGGATATAGGCGATGTCGTCGCTCTCGGTGCGCGAGCGCACCGAGCGGACGCGGATGTTGTCGCGGGTCAGCGTCACGTCGAGCGGATTGTCGGCGCCCTTGCGCACGACCTTCAGCTTGATCTTGGTGCCGACCGGGCCGCGCATCTTCTCGACCGCCTGGTTGAGGGTCAGGCCCTGCACGGCTTCGTCGTCGAGATTGGTGATGATGTCGTTGGCCTGGATGCCCGCCTTCGAGGCCGGCGTATCGTCGATCGGCGACACCACCTTGATCAGGCCGTCTTCCATCGTCACCTCGATGCCGAGGCCGCCGAACTCGCCGCGGGTCTGCACCTGCATGTCGCGGAAGCTCTTCGCATCCATGTAGCTCGAATGCGGATCGAGCCCCGAGAGCATGCCGCTGATCGCGGACTCGACCAGCTTCGAATCGTCGGGCTTCTCGACATAATCGCTGCGCACCCGCTCGAACACGTCGCCGAACAGGTTGAGCTGGCGATAGGTATCGGCGGTCGCGGCGCGCGCCGTCGATCCCATCAACACCGCGCGCGGTTGCGAGACGAACAGGGTCAATGCCGCACCGGTGGCCGCGCTCAGGAGAATTACCGAAGTCTTACGCATCATCCGCGTACCTTTTCGCCTTCATTTGCGGCCCACCATGGGCCTGGATCGATTGGAGTGCCGTCCTTACGGAACTCGACATAGAGCACTGGTTGACTCGCGTTGGTAGCGAGAATGGAGGCAACCTGGGAGCTGTTACCCATGATCGCGACCGGCTCTCCCGTCTGAACAAACTGCCCGATGTTGACGGAAATGCGCTCCATCCCGGCGATCAGGACATGATACCCGCCACCGGCGTTGAGGATCAAGAGTTGTCCGTAGCTACGGAAGGGACCCGCATACACAACCCAGCCATCACACGGGGTTGTGACCTGAGCCCCCGGCCGGGTTGCCAAAGAAATGCCTTTATCCGAGCCGCCCGCACCGTCCGATGCGCCAAATTCGCGGATCTTGGTGCCGTTGACAGGAAACGTCAGCATGCCCTTGGTCGAGGCGAACGCGATCGCGGGCGCCTTGCGGCCCGGGTTGCGCAGCGCATTCGCGTCCGGCTTGCTGTTGACCGGCACCCCCTGCAGGCTCGCCGTCGAGGCAGCCTTGGCCGCGCTCTTGAGGTCCAGCTCCATCGTCGTGATCAGTCCCTGCAGCGAGTCGATCTGCTGGGCCAGCACGGCGGCGCGCGCGCTTTCGGCTTCCATGTCCTTCTCGGCCGAGCTCTGCTTGCGCTGGCGTTCCTCCACCAGGGCGGCGAGACGGGTCTGATCGGTGCGCAGCCTGTCGCGGTCGCCGGCGAGCTTGTCGCGTTCGCTGGCGATCGTCTTGCGGATGGCGACGAGCTCGCCGAGATCGGTCGAGAGCTTCTCCGCTCGGCTGCGCATCTCGGGGATCACCGAACCCAGCAGCATCGCCGTGCGCAGGGATTGCAGCGCGTCCTCGGGACGGACCAGCAGGGCCGGCGGGGTGCGGCGGCCGGCGCGCTGCAGTGCGGCCAGAACCTCGATGATCTCCGAGCGCCGCGCTTCCAGCGACGTCCGCAGATCCTGCTCGCGGCCGTCGAGCCCGCGCAGCCGCGTTTCGGCCTCGCCAACCCGCACTTCAACGCTGCGCACCTGCGCCGCGACGTCGATCAGCTGCTGATTGAGCTTGCCGCGATCCTCGCCGAGCGCGGCGATGTCGGCCTTCAACCGCTCCTGGGCCTCGGCGGCGGCCTTCTGGGCCGCGCGGGCGGCCTCGAGCTCCTGTTCGCGCTGCTTCAACTGCTCCGGGGTGGCCGGCGTCGGTGACGCGGTGCCGGGGATGGATGGCCGGAGTCCGCTCTGTGCCAGCGCCGGACATCCGGAAAAGACCACCACGAGCGCGATGAGCGACGCGCGGCAGGACCGGCCGCTGCGGACAGGTCTTGGGAAGCAGGAGAGGGGCCGCGCAGCGAACATCGAGGTCCTTATTGTGCTCCCATCGTCCCTTGTTCAAGCGCGGTGATAGGGGTGACCGGCAAGGATCGTAGCAGTACGGTAAATCTGCTCGAGCAGCAGGACGCGGACGATCTGGTGCGGCCAGGTGGCGGCGCCAAACGCAACCCCAAGCTTGGCTCTGCGCCGCAAATCGGGCGAAAGTCCGTCGGCGCCGCCGATTGCGAAGACGGCAGCCGGAATGCCTTCGTCCCGCCAGCGCCCAAGATAACCCGCAAAAGTTGTACTGTCGACGTTCCGGCCACGCTCGTCGAGACAGACGAGCACGGACTTGTCGGGGATCGCCGCCGATATCGCGGAGGCCTCCTCGGTCATGCGCGTCGCCGCATCGCGCGCGCGGCTTTCCGGGATTTCATGGATGTCGAGGCCGCGAAAGCCGAGCTTGCGGCCGATGTCGTCGAAACGCTCGCGGTAGCGCTCCGCGAGCTCCCGCTCGGGACCCTGCTTCAACCGGCCGATGGCGACCACGATCAGGCGCATGCGCACCCGACTAGCACGTGCGCCGCACGATTCGCATCCGCCGCGGCGTGGGACCGCCTAGACCGCCTTGGCCGGGTTCGGCCCTTGAGTCCACAATCGCTCGAGATTGTAGAACTCGCGAACCTCGGGTCGAAACACGTGCACGATCACGTCGCCGGAATCGATCAGCACCCAATCGCAATTGGGCAGGCCCTCGATGTGGAGTTTCTTGGTGCCGGCTTCCTTCAGGCCCTTGGCGACGTTTTCCGCGATCGATCCGACGTGCCGGTTCGAGCGGCCCGTAGTAATGACCATGTAGTCGGAATACGCCGATTTGCCGTGAAGATCGATCGTGACCGTCTCCTCCGCCTTCATGTCTTCGAGGCGGGAGAGGATCGTGCGCAGGGTCTTGTCGGCGTCGGGTTGCGCCTGCAAGGCCGCATCTTGGGTCGACGTCTTACGCGCTGACTTGGCCGTCGCCGACTTGGTAGTCGTTGCCTTCGTCTTCGGTAAGGCCGACTGGGACAATACAGATGTGGTCAGGGACCATTCCTTTCACTGTATCGCAGGCCGAATCCAACCCGGCCTGCTGACCATATTAGGCATGTGGGGTTAAGGGTTTCAACAATCCAGTACCCCGGTCGTCCGGCCCGACAGCGTCCAGGCCGTCCCCGCTTCGGACCGTAGCGGAGACGGCAAGTTCCATGCATATCCGATGCCGCGCGCGATGGCGAACGCGCGGCCTTTCAGAACGACTTCCAACTGCCGTCCGGGTTCCTCAGGCCCGTCGAGGACAGGCTGAGCTTGAGGCCGGTGAGGTAGACCCAGGCTGGAGCGGCGCGGTCGGCCAGACGGCTGGCTTGCGCTTCGGGAATGCGATACCGCGCCAGGGCGCGTGCGGCGGGCGCGTTCAGGGCGCGGAAGCTGCGGGGCGGACGATCGACCACGGCCATCGGAACCTGGGCCGCGATGTGCCGCCACTTCTGCCAGCGATGGAACTGCGCGAGATTGTCAGCGCCCATGATCCACACGAAGCGCAAGCGCGATGCACGCCGGCGCAGATAATCGATCGTGTCGGCAGTGTAGCGGGTGCCGATGACGGATTCGAGACAGCTGATCTCGATGCGCGGATCGGCGGCCACCTTGCGCGCCGCCTCGGCGCGTTCGGCCAGCGCATGCAGCCCGCCATTGTTCTTGAGCGGATTGCCCGGTGTCACCAGCCACCAGACACGGTCCAGCTGCAGCCGCTTCAGCGCGAACAGGCTGATCGCGCGGTGCGCCTGGTGCGGCGGATTGAACGAGCCGCCGAGCAGGCCGATGCGCATGCCATCACTGTGGGGCGGCAGCGCCTGGCGGATCGCAAGGCGCATGGCTGTGGCGTCGGTCACGGCTGCCCCCGCCTGCTGCTCGTGCAACTCAACCACAGGATGCGGCCGTCATGGCCGCGTCTGCCCGGTGCCGTGGATGCGATATTTGAAGCTGGTGAGCTGCTCGACGCCGACGGGGCCGCGCGCATGGAACTTGCCCGTGGCGATGCCGATCTCGGCGCCGAAACCGAACTCGCCGCCGTCGGCGAACTGGGTCGAGGCGTTGTGCAGCACGATCGCCGAGTCGACCTCGTTGAGGAACTTGTCGGCGGCCGCATTGTCATCGGTGACGATCGCGTCGGTATGGTGTGAGCCGTGCGCGTGGATGTGGGCGATCGCGCCCTCCACGCCGTCGACGACCTTCGCGGCGATGATCGCGTCGAGATATTCGGTGTCCCAGTCCTCGTTGCTGGCCGGCTTCACCCGCGCATCGGCCGCGCACACGACCTCATCGCCCCGCACCTCGCAGCCGGCGCCAATTAGCATGTCGACCAGCGGCTCGATCTTGTCGGCGGCCGCGCGATCGACCAGCAGCGTCTCTGCCGCGCCGCAGACGCCGGTGCGGCGCATCTTGGCGTTCAGCACGATCGACTTGGCCATCTCCAGGTCGGCGGCGCCGTCGACATAGACGTGGTTGACGCCTTCGAGATGCGCGAACACCGGCACACGTGCCTCGGCCTCGACGCGGGCGACGAGGCTCTTGCCGCCGCGCGGCACGATGACGTCGACGCCGCCGTTCAGGCCCGACAGCAGCAGGCCGACTGCGGCGCGATCGCGCGTCGGCACCAGCGTGATCGCAGCCTCCGGCAGGCCCGCCTCGCGCAGGCCTTCGACGAGGCATTCGTGGATGGCGCGGCAGGAGCGGAACGAGTCCGAGCCGCCGCGCAGGATCACGGCATTGCCGGACTTCAGGCACAGCACGCCGGCATCGGCCGCCACGTTGGGGCGGCTCTCGAAGATCACGCCGATCACGCCGAGCGGCACCCGCACGCGCTCGATGGTCATGCCGTTCGGCCGCTGCCAGCTCTCGGTGACGATGCCGATGGGATCGGCGACGTCGCGCACGGCGGCGATGCCGTCGGCCATCGCGGCGACGCGGGCCGGGGTCAAGGTCAGGCGATCGAGGAAGGAGGAAGTGATGCCGGCGGCCTTGGCCTCGACCACGTCCTCGGCATTGGCGGCGATGATCGTGTCCGCGCGGGCCCGGATCAGCCGCTCCATCGCCTCCAGCGCCCGGTTCTTCTGCGCGGCCGGCGCCAGCGACAGCACGCGCGCGGCGGCGCGCGCCTGCTTGGCGAGGTCGTTCATCAGCGCAGGCAGATCGGCGCTGCCGTCGATGGCTTTCAAAGGCGCGGTCATGGGCGTTTCAACCTTGAATTAAGGCTCTCCAGTAGCACGGAATTCGGCCGTTTGCGAACGCTGGTGCCGCGGTCTCAGACCGGACCGGCACCTGCCGGGCCGATCACCAGATCGTCGCGATGGATCATCTCGGCGCGGCCGGAGATGCCGAGGATGACGGCGACGTCCGGCGACGAACGGCCCTTGATCCGCTCGGCATCGTCGGCGTCATAGGCGACGAGGCCTCGGCCGATCTCATGGGTGTCGGGGCCGCGCACCACCACGGCATCGCCGCGGGCGAACTGGCCATCGACACGAATGACGCCGGCCGGCAAGAGGCTTTTGCCCGCCCGCAGCGCGGTCACGGCGCCGGCGTCGATCGTCAGCGTGCCCTTCGGCTCCAGTGAACCCGCGATCCAGCGTTTGCGCGCGGTGACGGGGTTTGCCGGCGTCAGGAACCAGGTGCAACGGCCGCCATTGGCGATCGCGGCCAGCGGGTGCTCGATCTTGCCGGAGGCGATCAGCATGTGGGTGCCGCCAGTGGTGGCGATCTTGGCGGCTTCGATCTTCGTGCGCATGCCGCCGCGCGAAAACTCGGAAGCCGCGCTGCCGGCCATGGCCTCGATGTCGGCGGTGACGCTCTCGACCACGGGGATCAGCCGCGCATTCGGATCCTGCGCGGGCGGCGCGGTGTAGAGGCCGTCGATATCGGACAGCAGCACCAGCAGATCGGCGCTCGCCATGGTCGCGACACGGGCGGCGAGGCGATCATTGTCGCCATAGCGGATCTCGGCGGTCGCGACCGTGTCGTTCTCATTGATGACCGGCACCGCGCGCCATTCCAGGAGCTTGGCGATGGTCGAACGGGCGTTGAGATAGCGCCGGCGCTCCTCGGTGTCCTGCAGCGTCACCAGGATCTGGCCGGCACTGACGCCATGAGCGCCGAGCACCTCCGACCAGGTCCGCGCCAGCGCGATCTGGCCGACCGCGGCGGCCGCCTGGCTCTCCTCCAGCTTCAGCGGTCCGCGCGGCAGCTTCAATCGGCTCCGGCCGAGCGCGATCGAGCCCGAGGATACGACCAGCAGCTCGCAGCCGCGGCTGTGGAGCCGGGCGATGTCGGCCGCCAGCGCGGCGAGCCAGGAGGCGCGGACCTCGCCGGCTTCGGAATCGACCAGCAGCGACGAGCCGACCTTGACGACGATGCGGCGAAAATTTTCGAGACGGGGTGCCATGGCGTGAACGGGGTCGGTTCGAGCCCTCGCATCGTGATGAGAGGTGCGTGGCTGACACGCGGTCCGCACGGGACGGGGCTCAAGTGTTGATGGATGGCGGCGAGTGTCGCAAGCGAGGGCCTGCGAGGCAAGGTTGGCTTCAGTTCAACCCTGCGGTGACGTTGGGGCCGCCCACGGCTCCTCGGTCGCGGCGCTCTCGGTCGTGCTCTTGGCCTTGAGGGATACAGGCTGTTCGCCGACCACGTCGGCGAGCTTGCGCAAAGCTTCCTTGACGCCCTCGCCGGTGGCGCCGGAAATCAGCAGCGGCGTCTTCTTGGCGGCGCGCTTCAGCCGGTCCCTCTGCTTCTTCAGCTCGTCCGGGTCGACCGCGTCGATCTTGTTCAGCGCGACGATCTCGACCTTGTCGGTCAGCTCGCCGCCATAGGCTTCGAGCTCGTGCCGCACCGTCTTGTAGGCCTTGCCGGCATGCTCGCAGGTGGCGTCGACCAGGTGCAGCAGCACGCGGCAGCGCTCGACATGGCCGAGGAAACGGTCGCCGAGGCCGGCGCCCTCATGCGCGCCCTCGATCAGGCCGGGAATGTCGGCCAGCACGAACTCGCGGCCGTCGGCGTTCACGACGCCGAGCTGCGGATGCAGCGTGGTGAACGGATAGTCGGCGATCTTCGGCTTGGCGGCGGAGACCTTGGACAGGAAGGTCGACTTGCCGGCATTGGGCAGGCCGACCAGGCCGGCATCGGCGATCAGCTTCATGCGCAGCCAGATCCAGCGCTCCTCGCCGGGCTGGCCGGGATTGGCGTTGCGCGGCGCCCGGTTGGTCGGCGACTTGAAATGGGCGTTGCCGAAGCCGCCATTGCCGCCCTCGGCCAGCACGAAGCGCTCGCCCACCGCGGTAAAGTCGTGGATCAGCGTCTCGCGATCCTCGTCGAAGATCTGGGTGCCGACGGGAACCTTGAGCACCACGGACTTGCCGCCGGCGCCATGACAGTCCTTGCCGGACCCGTTTCCGCCCCTCTGGGCCTTGAAATGCTGCTGGTAGCGGTAGTCGATCAGGGTGTTGAGGCCGTCGACGGCCTCGATGATGACGTCGCCGCCGCGGCCGCCATTGCCGCCGTTCGGGCCGCCGAACTCGATGAACTTCTCGCGCCGGAACGCAACGCAACCGTTGCCGCCGTCGCCGGAGCGCACATAGACCTTGGCTTCATCGAGGAATTTCATGATGGGCCTTACGTAGGCGAGGCGGGCCCCTACGGCAACCGCGGAATGGGCCTAATTCGGCCCGGAGCCTTAATTTCGATCGGTAAACCCGCGTTGCGCACGACTTGGACAAGCGTTGCGCAGGGGTTGCGGCAGGGCTGCATTACGCTCTCAGCGGAAGGGCTGGAGCCAGTCAGGATGGACTGATAAGGCACCCCATCATGAGCGTGCTGTCCCGAATCTCCACCGCAAACGACGAGCGCTCGGCGCGGCTGGCCGGCATCGGCCTGATGCTGCTGTCGATTGCGATGTTCTCGTTCGGCGATGCCCTGGGCAAGTTCCTGGTGTCGACCTATGCCGTCGGCCAACTGCTGTGGCTGCGCGCCTGTGCGGCGCTGCTGCTGCTCGCGCCGTTCATCTGGCGCAACCGGGCCGCCTTTCTGCAGCTCGAGCGTCCCTGGCTACAGCTGGTGCGGGTGATCCTGTCGACGTTGGAGGTCGCGGCGTTCTTCCTCGCCACCGTCTATCTGCCGCTCGCCGACGTCATCACCTACTATCTCGCCGGGCCCATCTTCGTCACGGCGCTGTCGGCGCTGGTGCTGCGCGAGCATGTCGGCTGGCGGCGCTGGACCGCGATCCTGATCGGCTTCTGCGGCGTGCTGATCGCGCTACGGCCCTCGGCGCAGACCTTCAGCCTGCCGGCCTTGATCGCGCTCGGCGGCAGTCTGTCGTTCGCTGTGCTGATGCTGATCACGCGCTCGCTGCGATCGACGCCTGACATCGTGATGGCGTCGTCGCAGTTCGTCGGGACCTTCCTGCTCGGCGCCGCGATGTCCTCGTTCGGCTGGGTGACGCCGACGCCCGGCAGCCTGGTGCTGTTCGCCGCCGCCGGCCTCATCTCGGTGACCGCGCTGTTCTGCGTCAACCGCTCGCTCAAGCTGGCGCCGGCCTCGGTGGTCGTGCCCTATCAGTACACGATGATCGTCTGGGCCGTGCTGTTCGGCTTCGTCGTGTTCGGTGACGTGCCGCATCCCGCCACCATCATCGGCGCCACCATCATCATCGGCGCGGGGCTGTACATCTATCTGCGCGAGCGCAGCCTGGGGCAGGGCCAGGGTGCGGTGAATCCGCCGGCCTGAGATGCGACCCTCCCCTGGAGGGGGAGGGTCGCCTCACGCGGAGCGAAGCGACACGTGAGGCGGGGAGGGTGGCCCGGCCTAACTCCGCCGCCCCGCATTGGCCCAGGCCTTCAGCGAGGACCAGACGCCGCGGGTCAGGCGGAAGGCGTCGACCGGGGCGGAGGAGCCGATCACCTCGAAGCGGTGCAGCTCGACGCCGGTCCATTGGAAGCCGCACTTTTCCAGGATGTTGCGCGAGGCTGGGTTGCTGACGCGGGCGTGCCCGATCAGCGAATTGTCCTCGCTCGTCTCGAAGAAATGGTCGATCGCGGCGCGCGCGGCTTCGGTGCCGAAGCCGCGGCCCCAATGCGCAACGCCCAGCCAGTAGCCGAGCTCGGCACGGCCCGTTGCTGCTCGATTGATCCCGACCATGCCGATCGGCGTGTCCAGATGCTCGATCAGGAAGGCGGTCTCACCCGTCTGTTCCAGCGCGCGAACGAAGCGAGCGGCATCGACCTCCGAATAGGGATGCGGCAGGCGGCGGGTATTCTCGGCGATAACACGGTCGTCGGCGAGCCGGGCGATGGCTGTCACGTCCGCGAGCACCGGCGCACGCAGCGTCAGCCGGGAGGTTTCGAGGACGCAAGGTCTCGCCTCGCGCAAGGTGGGAGTGGTGATGTCCTGCAGCATGTCGGGCTCCATCGACGCTTCGGGATCAACTGATCAGCGAAAATGAAAAGGGGAGGCCGGTTGTCCCGCCTCCCCTGGAGCCATCTGGCGCTCCGCCGGTTTGTCAGGACCCGGCGGACGCGAATTGTTCCACCGTATTCTACTCAGCAGCCTCGGCGAGTACCGGACGTACCGAGATGAACGTGCGGTTGGCACGGTCATGGAACTCGACGACGCCCTCGATTTTCGCGAAGATCGTGTGGTCCGTGCCCATGCCGACGTTGAGGCCGGGATGCCAGGTGGTGCCGCGCTGACGCGCAATGATGTTGCCGGGAATCACGCGCTCGCCGCCGAACGCCTTGATGCCGAGGCGCTTGCCCTTGGAGTCGCGTCCGTTGCGGGATGAACCGCCTGCCTTTTTATGAGCCATCGCTCGTCTCCGATCTCTTGCGATCACCTTTAGCGCGATTCCGCTAAGGGATCATTCACATTTGCAACCTGCGCGGACGAAAAATCCACGCGCGATGAGGTCAAGCCGGTGCGGCGCGCGAGACGCGCGCCGGCACGCTTACTCGGCGGCGTCGGCCGCCGGGGCTTCCGCCTTGACCTTCTTCGGGCGCGGGCCCTTGGTCGGCTTGGCGTTGTCGGTCAGGATCTCCGAGACGCGGATCAAGGTCAGCTCGTCCCGGTAGCCGCGCTTGCGGCGCGAATTCTTGCGGCGGCGCTTCTTGAACGCGATCACCTTGGGGCCGCGCTTGTGGTCCAGCACCTCGACGGCCACGGACGCGCCGGCCACCGCGGGGATGCCCAGCACCGGCGTATCACCGCCGACCACCAGCACCTCGTTCAGCTGCACGATCGTTCCGGGCTCACCGTCGATCTTGCCAATCTCGAGCACATCATCCGGGGCGACGCGGTATTGCTTGCCGCCGGTCTTGATGACTGCGAACATCGTTCTCATCCTTCGTGTTCGATCCCGGCCTCAGAGCGCGATGGCTCCGGGTCGGCTTCTTGTTCAGTCGTTATGGTTCATGTGGTCCGGCCCGATTGGAGCCGGAAGTCGCGCCCGAGGCTTTGAGGCCTCAAGAAAGGGCGCAACGACAAACGGCGCAGGAACGCCCGCGCCGGTCGATCGGGCGCTTATAGCGGCGTGAGCCGGCGAGTCAAGGTGAATGGCCGGTTGCCGCTCGGACGGGATGCCCGGGCCCCGCCGACCCCCGGCCGCCATTCGCTCGACCCGGCGCACCGGACCCGCAACCAACTGTTCCCTCCGCCGTTGTCCGGACCCAATGCACAACAGGGCAGGATCGCATGGCCGACGACGTCATGACCACCACGGGCATCGCCCGCCACGGCGCCGCGCGGCTGCCGACGGTCGAGATCGACAGCTTCAACATCGAGCTCAAGGACGAGGACGGCTTCCTCGGCGACCGCGCCTCCAAGGGCGCCTTTCGCAAGATCCTGGAGCGCTGGCGCAAGCCGTTGCGCAAATCCGGCAAGGATCCGTTCGGCGACGAGGACAGCGAGACCATCAGCAAGAAGGCGCTGGACGCCATCCTGGTCGGCGACGACACCGAGGCCTCGGCCGTGGTGCACTCCGCGATCGAGGAATTCGCCCAGGAGCTCGCCCACGTCACCCGGCGCTTCCTGCGCACCAAGGCCTGGGCCAAGACCGAATGCATCGTGGTCGGCGGCGGCTTTCGCGACTCTCGCCTCGGCGAGCTCGCGATCGCGCGCACCGAGATCATCCTCAAGGACGAGGGTTTTGGCGTCGAGCTGGAGCCGATCCGCTACCATCCCGACGATGCCGGCTTGATCGGCGCACTGCATCTGGCGCCGTCTTGGATCTTCGAGGCCCATGACAGCATCCTGGCGGTCGATATCGGCGGCACCAACATCCGCTGCGGCGTGGTCGAGACCGCGCGCAAGAAGGCCCCGGACCTGTCGAAAGCGTCGGTGTGGAAGTCCGATCTCTGGCGCCATGCCGATGACGAACCCACGCGGGAAGGTGCGGTCAAGCGGCTCGCCAAGATGCTGAAGGAGCTGATCGAGGAGGCGGACGCCGAGGGCCTGCGGCTGGCGCCCTTCATCGGCATCGCTTGTCCCGGCGTCATCAACGAGGACGGCTCGATCGAGAAGGGCGCACAGAACCTGCCGGGCAATTGGGAGAGCAGCAAGTTCAACCTGCCGGCTAGCCTGGTCGAGGCGATCCCGATGATCGGTGATCACGACACCGCGGTGCTGATGCACAATGACGGCGTCGTGCAGGGCCTCTCCGAGGTGCCGTTCATGCAGGAGTTCGAGCGCTGGGGCGTGCTGACCATCGGCACCGGCCTGGGCAATGCCCGCTTTACCAACCGCCGCAAGGAGAACGGCCGCAGAGACAGGGACGACAAGGCCAAGGAGGACAAGGCCGACGACAAGAAGGCGGCCAAGAAGAAGAAGGATTGAGCATTGGCGCGGCCGCACCATGTCTCTCGGCGGTCCGGAGGGGGGGGGTGCATGCTGCGCTGCAGCATGGCGCCTTCGCGCTCCCGGACGTGCGGAAAACCGCCGTACAACCAGTCGGATGGCCTGGAACCCGGTAACCTTGACTGGTTAGGTTAAGGAACGGTTCGCATTGCGATGCACGCGCAGATGGCTCAGGGTCGCCGGCGTCGCTCAGGCCGGCCGGATTGACCCCCGTCTCTTCCGTCGGTTTCCCCAAGATGTAGCGACACGGGACCGCCGGTATGTGTCAGCGTACGGCGGTCCCACCTTTGTCTCCTGGCCTCCGTCGCCAGCCGCCGCGTCCGCAACGGCAGGAGAAATCGTCGTCGGTATCAATCAAGTCCATTTACAAACCGTCTAGTCGGTTTATAAATGGACATCCCAAATGGGGTGGGATTTGACGGCGCAATCTCGCGCCGGGTGGAGTGTGAGGACATGATGATCAGACGGGCGAGAGGCTGGATGGCTGCGGTGGCGGCGGCGACGCTGGGCCTCGGCGGGGCAGAGGCAGCCGACCTGGCGGCGACCACCTACAAGGCGCCGGCCTATGCCGCCGCACCGGCACCGTTTTCCTGGACCGGCTTCTATGCCGGCGCCAATGTCGGCGGCGCCTTCACCGGAAACGACTCCTTCACGAACGCCGCCGGCGCCAATGGCGGTGAGCTGTCCGGCGTGATCGGCGGCCTGCAGGCCGGCTACAACTACCAGATCTCGCCGATGTTCGTGGTCGGCATCGAGAACGATCTCGAATTCACCGGTCTCTCGCGCAAGGCCGACCTCGTCAATCCGGCCGTCAGCATGCCCTGGCTCACCTCCGGCCGCGCGCGCGCCGGCATCGCGGTGCTCGACCAGCGCCTGTGGCTGTATGGTACGGCGGGACTTGCGGCCGGCGAGTTGAAGGACGGGCCGACCCACAAGATGAAGATGGGCTGGACCGCGGGCGGCGGCGCCGAATGGGCGTTCCTGCCGAAATGGTCGGCCAAGCTCGAATACCTCTACACCGACCTCAAGCACGACGATCTGCCGGACTGGCGAGCGGCCAAGATTCACTCCGTGCGGCTCGGCTTGAACTACCATTTCGACCTGTTCCGCTGACGAGCGCGGCGCAGACCAGCGGGTTCGAAGGCCCGCGTCAGTCTGGGGCCTTCGGAGCGCGGGGCCGAGCGGTGTAGCCGTTCAGCCGCCGCGTGCGGTCCGCTTCCCCGAGCGGACCGCAATGGCGCGCGCATGCGCGAGCCCCGGGAAAATTTCGACCGGCTGCCTTGTCACCCCCCGCATCGTGCCCTAGAACGACGCCCGACCCGGGGGCTCGCCCCTGATTTGCGCCTGGAGAGGTGGCAGAGTGGTTGAATGCACCGCACTCGAAATGCGGCATAGGTGCAAGCCTATCGGGGGTTCGAATCCCTCCCTCTCCGCCAGTTCCTCCCTCGGCCACCTCCCGGCGGGGCTTGTCATGGGCCTTGAGCGGTGAGCCAGACGTTCGATCCTGCCGCTTCCGATCCTGTTGCGCTCGACAAGCTGAAATCCCGCATTCAGGCGCTGCGCGCCAAGACCATCGCCAATGGCTGCACCGAGGACGAGGCGCTGTCCGCGGCCGCCAAGGTCGCCGAACTGCTCGATCGCCACGACCTGTCGCTGTCCGACCTCGAGCTGCGGGCGTCGGCGTGCGAGCGCAAGGTCTATGAGACCCATCGCAAGAAGCGCATTCCGCTCGATGACTGCATCGGCGCGATCGCGCATTTCTGCGATTGCCGGGTCTGGCGCGAGAAGAATCCGGCCGGCGAAGCGAGCTATGTGTTCTTCGGTCTCCCCGCGGATGTCGAGGTTGCGCACTACCTGGCGGAGCTGATCGACAACGCCGTGCGCGCCGAACTCGGCCGCTACAAGACCTCGGCCGAGTACCGCCGGTTCCGGCACCAGGACCGGCATCTCGCCAATGCCTCCTTCGCCCTCGGCATGGTGGTGTCGATCGCCGACCGCCTGGTGGCGATGAAGGCGGCCCGGGATCAGGTCAACCAGAGCAGCGGCCGCGGGTTGGTCGTGCTCAAGACCTCGGTGGTCGATGCCGAGTTCGACAAGCTCGATCTGAAGCTGCGGTCGGCGCGCAGCACGAGCCGGATGGTGTCGACGGCGGCCTATGAAGCGGGAGGTGCCGCCGGCACCACGCTCGCGATCAGTCCGGGCGTGAGCGGCGCGCCACCGCCAGGTAGTTCGAAGCGAGGCTGACGGACGCCTGGTTCGACGTCGGCTATGGGTCCTTCGAGCACGGCCCAAGCCGGTTGCGGCGTCGTGCATCGACGTCCAGCGTCGTACTCCTAAGTGCAGCGACACGGCGATCTCGGCTGGCTACCATATTTGCTTCCGTCCGAGTCGCTCAGTTAAGCTGCGTGCATGAGCTACTGCGTCTTCATGCATCGGACTGATTCGATCTACGACGATAGTCCGGCGGCGCGGTACCAATTTCCCAAACAATATCTCGGCCGCGCGCAGGGCAGCGTCGGAGATTGGATTGTCTACTTAGAGCCGACGAAAGTGCTTGGAACGCGCGGCTATTTCGCGATCGCTCGGGTCGAGCGGATCATTCCAGATCCGAAGGCGCCCGATATGTATCTCGCGCTCATTCAGCCCGGCTCATACCTCGAATTCGTCAGCCCGGTTCCTTTCAGCGAGCGGAACGGTCCGGTCGAGCGGGGCCTGCTCAATGAGACGGGCAAGATCTCGGGCCGGGCGCAGGCGGCTGTGCGGCCGATTTCGCCGGAGGACTTTCAGCGTATCATTGAGCGCGGTCTGGATGATCGAGACGCCTTGTTGCCGCGTATACCGGAGACCGGCCACCCCCTTAATGGGTTTGAAGAGGATCAAACGCCATTGGTGTCGGAACAGCTCCGCGATCGCATCCAACGTCTGACGTCGCGTATCGCCCGAGATCGCCTGTTCCGCAAGATCGTACTGCGAGCCTATGGCGAACGTTGCGCCATCACCGGGCTGAAACTGATCAACGGCGGCGGACGTGCCGAAGTGAATGCGGCCCATATTCGCCCTGTCGAGGCCAATGGGCCCGACCTCGTGCAAAACGGGCTGGCCTTGTCGGGAACGGTCCATTGGATGTTCGATCGAGGATTGATCAGCCTTGACGATGATCTCGCCATCCTGGTCTCTCGGCACGTCAACGACATCGCTCGTATCCGTGGCTTCATCAATCAGTCCAGGGTTGCTTTCGCTCCGGACCGCGCCCGAGATCGACCGCACCCGCACTTTCTGCAATGGCATCGCCGCCATTGCTTCAAGCAGTGACTCGATCAGGGAGTGAGTCCGAGCGGCGCTGTCCGCTCGCGCTGGCAGCCTTGTCCTGGGGGGCAGTGCTGCGGCTTCGCTCGACCCCGTCACATTTCGTCCATCCGTTGGCTGCGGGGCGCGTCGCGTTTCGCGCCGCCGCCCCATGATGGATCGCGGCGTTCTGGCCGTACCGCCCTCAGCTCTTCCCGCCCGGCCCCTTCAACGCATTCCAAGCCGCCTGATTGGCCTGATCGAACGCCTTGCGGGATTCGCTCAGGGCGGCGCTGAGCACCGACCAGGATTCGCTGCCTGTCTGTTTCAGTTTCTCGAGATGGGCACCGGCCTCTGCCGCGTCGGATTTGAGCTGCTTCAGCACGGCGTCGAGATCGGTCGTGCCGACCGTCGTCACCTTGGTCGCCGCCTCGCGAAACCTGTCAGCCGACTCCCGCCATGCCGTCGCCTGCGCGGCGGCGATGTCCTTGAAGGTCGCCTGCTGCTGGGCGGCCTGCTTGCCGGCGGCGTCGAAATAGGCCTTCATCTGCGCCTCGAATCCAGCCCAGTGCGCGTCCAGCTCGGTCTTCGCGCTGGCCAACGCGGCTTCGCCGGCCGCTGCCTGCGTCTTGAGCAGGGCTTCGAGGTCGCTGCGACGCTTCTTCAAGTCCGCCATGATCTCCTCGGTCTTCACCTTGGATGCTGCTTCGACCTCGGCTGCCTTGACCCCCAGCGACTCCAGCGCGGCATCCATCTCGTGGAGGCGCTCCCTGGCCCAGTTCAGGTAGACCTGCATCGTGCTCTGTGCCGGCATGGTTGCTCTCCTCTGATCCATCCTGCGACAAGCCATATAGAAACGAGGTCGTATAGTTTTGACCTGCATCAAGAGCTGGTGTGCCGGGGCTTCACGTTTGCGTGCAGGGCGCGACGTCCGCCGTATGGCGGACCGCCATGGCCGGTGCTAGTCCTATCGTTCGAATACGATCACACGAGGCGCGTCGAGATGACCGGTGACGAATTTCGTGCTCTCGCCCTGTCGTTCGCCGGAACGACCGCGGCGCCTCACTTCGATCGCACCGCGTTCAAGCTGCACCGGACCTTCGCGACCCTCGCCGCCGATGGCGCATCCGCCAACGTCCTGCTCACGCCCGACGAGCAGGAGCACCATGCCGGCCTGCAGCCCGGCGTGTTTCGCCGGGTGCCGAACAAATGGGGTGATCAGGGCTGGACCACCGTGTCGCTCGCCGATGTCGACGCCACTCGCCTGCGCTCCGTGCTCGAGAGCGCGTGGCGCGCCGCGCATCGTCCGCAGCGGTCACGCGGCCGCAGCAAGCGTTGAGCCGACCCCGGCGAAACAATCGCCGGCTGCGAACGGGAGCCTCACACCTTCCGCCCGACCATCAGCAGGATGCCGCCGATCTGCGGCAGCAGCGCCAGCAGGATCAGGCGGAGCATGACGAAATCGTCGGCCGACGGCTTCATTGCGCCGCGCGACACCCAGGCGACCAGCTTGATCGCGGCCTCGGTCTGCGGATCGGCGGTCTGGCTCACCGTGGACATCGCCGCATCCAGCGCCTGGCGACGCTCGGCGACCGCAGCCTCGCGCTCCCGACAGAACTTGCCGACGCCGCCCTTGCACTCGCGGTCGCGCGCGGTCATCGCATCGGCGAGCGCGGTCTGCGCGGCCTGCACCGCGGGCGTCACCCGCGAGGCGCGCGCCAAGGTGACGTCGCTGATGTTGGTCGAGGCGAAGCCGATGCCGGCGGTGACCGCGAATACGAAGGTCATCACCCACACCGCCCATCCGGCCAGAGCCGAGGCGCGGTGCCGCGCCTGCCACAGCCGTGCGGCGCAGGTCGGCATCACCAGCGCGACGAGGTCGGCGGTGACGCCGACCGCAAGGAACATGTAGCCCGCGGTGCTGTTCGAGCCGAGCGAATGCGCGAACCAGCCGTTCATGGCCATGCCGACCGCGGCCAGCGCCAGTGCGGCCAGCTGCAGCAGGACCGACGAGGCGGTGATGCGCCCGGTCGCGGCCTTGGCCAAAGCAGCCGGCGCGGTTGTCGCGACGACCTCGCCTTCGATCACTGCTGGCGTCTCCCGCGGTGTCATCGTCGCCGGCGTGGCTGGAGCCGGGATCGCCGCTGCGGCGGCGCTCGCGGCTGCTTCCGTGCGCGGCTGCTCGGCTGCGGCCGAGGACTTCGCCGGCTCGTTCACGAGCTCCAGGAAGTCCGGCATGATCAGTGTCTCGGACGCGAGCATCTCGTCATCGAGCGCCGCCATCTTGGCCTTCTCGGCCTTGTCGGCTCGGGGCCGTGGGCGTGGCTTGACCACCTTGGCCCGCTTTGGACGCGGCTTGGCCGTCTTCGGCTGCTGCCAGGGAATGATGGATGCGACTACGGACTCATCAGCCATCGGGGCTGCTCCAATCGGTAGTGATGGGCGCGACGCTGCGTTTGCACGCAGCGCGTCTCGCGCCGGCATCGGGTGCACGTCTGATCGGGAATCGGGCAGCGGCCCGCCTCGAGGCGGGCCTTCGTTCTTGCGGCCGGGCTGGCGTCGCGCGAAGAAATCGTTGGCGTCTCACGCGCCCTGATCCGCCGATGATGCGGAGGGCTTGCGGTCACAAGCGCCACGTAATGAGGCGGCGCCCGGAAGGTTCTGGTCCGCGCGGGGCCGGGCCGGTCAGCCGTGCGCCCAACACCCTTGTTCTTAACCAATGGTTAACACGGATTCGCCGGTTTCGAAACCACGCCGGGCCGTCGTCGGGATGTCAGCTCGCCGGCAACGGAGAACTGCGTCTTTGCGGTCACAACCGGAGGTGACGAGCTCTTTGTTCGGTGGACGAACGCAGGGTGCCGCGCGCTGGTCAACGGGCTATGGTGGGATCTCGGAAAAGGAGCTCTGTCGTCGTCTCATGCAATGTGCCTGCGGATCGGGTCTTCCCCATGATCGCTGCTGCGGTCCCTATCTCGATGGTGACGATCAGCCGCCGACCGCCGAGGCGCTGATGCGCTCGCGCTACACGGCCTATACGCGCGGCGACATCGGCTATGTCGAAGCGACGCTCGCCGCCGACCGGCGCGGTGCGTTCGATGCGGTAGCCGCGAAGGATTGGGCGACACGCGCCACATGGCTCGGCCTGCGCATCGTCTCGTCGGTCCGCGGCCAGCCCGGCGACGCCGACGGCGTCGTCAGCTTCGTCGCCAGCTATCGCGAGGCTGGCAAGACCATCGAGCACCACGAGGTCTCGCAGTTCCGCCGCGACGCCGACGGTGCCTGGCGCTTCGTCGAGGGTGACGCGCGAGCCGTCGTCACGGAGCCGAAGTGGGCGGCTGCCACCGCGAAGGTCGGCCGCAATGATCCATGCCCGTGCGCTAGCGGCAAGAAATACAAGTTCTGCTGCCGGCGGTGAGCGCAGCGGCATTTCTCGATCGCGGTGCGTCGCCGGGTTGATAGGAGGGGGAGCCGCGACGGCGGGCTCGTCAGGTGCTTCCGTGCCCCGCGAAGGCAGGCGCGCGGGCACTCAAGCCGCTGGTGCCGGCGCCAATCTGGCAACGGCGGTCCAGCGTCGCCGGTCTTCCCGCGCCCGCTTAGTTGCGAGCGCGAATGAGATGCAAAGATCGGAAGCATGCGGCGCGAACGATCGCGGCGGCCTCATTGTGGCTGGCCGATGTCTGCTCGTTTCCGTCGCGCGTCAGAGCGGGGGCGCCACGATGCCGACAGAGCGGAGGACTTCTCTGCCGCCGCCTTGACTCCGCCCAACCGGGCTGGCCTAGAAGGACGTAGTTCCTAACAGGGGTGGTATCAGGTGGCGGAGTTGGACGAGCAGGTCCGGCAGGACGAACGCGAGCGGTCGCAGGTTGCCGCAACCCCGTCGTCGGCAACGAAGGCGCTGTCACCGCGCAAGGCGGCCATCCTCGACCATGCCAACGATTTCGCCGATGCGCGCGCCAGCTGGCGCGACAAGGCGGCGTTCTTTCACAGCGAGGACGCGTGCTATCTGCGCTTCCTGATCCCGCCGGGCAGCCGCGTGCTCGAGATCGGCTGCGGCCTCGGCGATACCCTGGCATCGCTCGCGCCGTCCTACGGCGTCGGCATCGACTTCAGCGAGAAGCAGATCAAGATCGCCCGCAGCCGGCATCCTGAGCTGACCTTCATTCTGGGCGACGCGGAGGATCCGGCCACGCTCGCCGCCGCCACCGGCCCGTTCGATGTCATTCTGGTGCTCGACACCATCGGTTCGCTCGACGACTGCCAGCAGTTCATCGAGCAATTGCACCCGCTGTGCGCGCGCGAGACGCGACTCGTCATCGGCTACTTCTCGCACCTCTGGTATCCGCTGCTGAAGGCTGCGGAAGCACTGGGCCTGCGGATGCCGCAGCCGGAGCAGAACGTGCTGTCGCCAGCCGACCTGCGCAGCCTGGCGCACCTGGCCGATTTCGATCCCGTCAAGTCAGAGCAGCGCGTGCTCTCGCCGCTGCGGCTCTACGGCTTCGGCCGTTTCGCCAACCGCTTTCTCAGCGTGCTGCCGGGCCTGCGCGCGCTGGCGCTGCGGCACTATCTGGTGTCGCGTTCGCTGCGCCGCGTGAGCGACGACGTCCGCTCGGCCACCGTCGTCATCCCCGCGCGCAACGAGCGCGGCAACATCGAGCCGGCGGTCCGGCGCATCGCGGCGTTCTGCAACGACGTCGAGATCATCTTCGTCGAGGGCCACAGCCAGGACGGCACCTATGAGGAGATGGAGCGGGTGCGCGCGGCATTCCCCGATCACGACATCAAGCTGATGCGCCAGCCCGGCAAGGGCAAGGCCGACGCGGTGTTCACCGCGTTCGACGCCGCGCGCGGCGACGTGCTGATGATCCTCGATGCCGACCTCACCATGCCGCCGGAGCAACTGCCGAAATTCTTCGAGGCGCTGCGTTCCGGCAAGGGCGAGTTCATCAACGGCTCGCGCCTGGTCTATCCGATGGACGAGGGCGCGATGCGGTTCCTCAACCTCATCGCCAACAAGACCTTCTCCTATCTGTTCTCGTGGCTCCTGAACCAGCGCTACACCGATACGCTCTGCGGCACCAAGGTGCTCCGCCGCAGCGACTATGTCAGGCTCAAGGCCGGCAAGGCCTATTTCGGCGATTTCGATCCGTTCGGCGATTTCGACCTGATCTTCGGCGCCTCCAAGCTGAACCTGAAATCGATCGACCTGCCGATCCGCTACGCTGCGCGCAGCTATGGCGAAACCCAGATCTCCCGCTTCCGCCACGGCTGGATGCTGCTGAAGATGGTCGTGTTCGCGTTCTTCAAGATCAAGGCGATCTGAGGATGTGGGTGTGGGACCGCGGATCGAGCGCCGCTCGCGGTGCGCTCCCTCGCCCCGCTTGCGGGGAGAGGGTCGGGGTGAGGGGGACCTTCCACGCACTGAGATCGTGGAGAGTCCCCCTCACCCGGATTGCATCTTCGATGCAATCCGACCTCTCCCCGCAAGCGGGGCGAGGTGACGACTGCGCCACTTTCGCGATGTCCGCATGACCAGAGGCGTCGACGCGCTCGATCGCCTGACCCCGTTCGGCTGGCGCGGCGGCGTTGCCGTCGCATTGCTGCTGTCATTCGTCTCGTTCCTTCTCGTCGGCTATTTCACGGTCTATTGGCGCAACGCCGACATGGACTTCATGGTGATCTACAATGCGCTCGCCATGAACGACGGCGGCGCGCAGGCCTTCTTCGATCACCCGGCCTATCTCACCATCCTTTCGGTCGAGACCTGGTTCGCGCTGCTGCACCGGATCGGCCTGCTCGACGCCTGGACATTGTCGGCGATCCCCGCCGACCGCGCCGCCTTCGACGCGGCAATGACTAGCGCCGTCCATGCCGGACGCGTCGCCGCGCTGCTGACGGCCGCCGGCATCATCCTGGCCTTTGCCTGGGCCGCGCGCCGGCTGGTGTCGGATTGGCGCATCGCCATGCTCGCCGTCACCGCCTTCGCCTTCTCAGGCGGCGTGCAGATGCATCTGCGCATCCTGCGCAGCGAGATGATCGCGGCGTCGTTCTGCATCCTCGCGCTGATGATCCTGATCGCGGTCGCGCGCCGCGCCAGCCTGATGCGGCCGCTCGCCGCCGGACTCGCCGCGCTGCTCTGCATGCTCGGCCTGGAGAACAAGGTGCATGCGATCCTGCTGATCGCCGCCATTCCCGTGCTGCTGTTGCCGTTCGGGACGGCGACGAGCGCAAGCGTGGCGTTCTGGCAAAGCTCGCGCGCGTGGGCGGCCGTCATGGTCGCTGCCGTGGCGGCAATAGTCGCCGCGATGGCCGCCTGGCCGCTGGTCGCCGCCGGCTTCGACCCCGTCAATGCGACGGCTGCCGGCCTCAAGCCGATGCTGCTCGGCCGCTTCGGCCTCTATCAGTTCGCGCTGCTCGGCGTGGTCGCGGTCTGCATGGCCGCCTTCGCGTGGTTATGGCGCGTGAGCGCGGCCGAGACCGTCGCGGCGCTGCTGGCGGTGGTGGCCGGCGCAAGCCTCGGCCTGCTGGCACTGAAGTTGAGCTACGACATCAACGATGTCGTGGTCGTGCTCAATCCGCTCGAGAAGATGATCACCTATGTCGACGCGCCCGAGGCCGCCGGCAGCCTGGGCGGTGCGATCGGCCTGTTGCTGTCCGGCGTCCTCGGGGTCATCCGGCGCTACACCTTCGTGCTGCAATCGTCGGCCCGCCCCGCCGTGTTCCTGACCTGGCTGATCATCCCCGGCATCGTCATGGCCTGGCGCCGCGGTGAGCGGCAGGCGGCCATCCAAGCCGTCCTCCTGATGCTGGCGGCCATCGGCATCGACACGCTCGGCGTCCGCCGCGGGCTGAAGGTCGAGTACTTCGTCTTCACCGATCCCCTGATCATCATCGCCGGCATGGTCCTGCTCGATCGTCTGTCGGACCTGCGCTTTTCCCGCTTCGCCTATCCGATCGGCGCGGTGCTGCTCGCACTCCATGTCGGCATCAGCCAGGCCGAGCCGGTCAAGATGGCGCTCAAGCGCAAGGGGCCCGAGGAGGTCTGCGAGTGGCGCGGCTACTACATGCCACGGCTCGCGCTGCCCTGGTGCGCGCCGCCGAACAGCCCGCCGAGGACGTGATCGAGCGAGATCTTTCCACCGCCATGGGCAATGAGGCCCAGCGCCATCGCGGCCCAGGTCAGATGGATCGGCCAGCCGTCGGGCACCGTGAGCTCGACGATGCACGTCATGAACAGCAGGCCGAGTGCCGCGAACCGGGTGCCGAGGCCGAGAATGAGCAGGACGGGGAAGGTGACCTCGCCGCAGCCCGACAGGAACGCCATCACCGTCGGCATGGGAAAGTGGTAGGGACCGCCGGGCAGATGCAGCATGAACTCGTCGCTGAACAGCGTCACGGCGGTGTCGCTCAGCCTGAGAAAGCCGTCCCATTTGAGAATGCCCGAGCGCCAGAACGGCACCGCCAGCGCAATGCGGGTGACGAGTTGGACCAGGGTGAGCGGGGTCGCGCTCTGCAGCAGCCGCACGGTCTGGCCGACGAGGGAAGGCAGCGACAGTGTCGCGGTCGGCGCCATGGAGTGGTCCGTCGTCATCATGCGTCCTCGAAACCGATGTCCGTGAAGGCGCCGGCCTCGATCAGGCCGGCAATGTTGGTGGCGAGATTGAACTCCGGCGCTGCCTCGAACGCGGCTTCCGCGGCCACGCCGAGCGGCTGCCGCGTGATCAGCAGGCTCGCGAAGATCGCGCCGCCCCGCGGCAGGTGGCGCACGGCGACGTCGAACGCGGGCCGCGTGATCAGCGCGTCCTCCGGGACCGAGCCGTCGATGCGCGGCACCGGGGCATCGCCGCGATTGGCCGAGAAGATCGTCACCGCCGCGAAATCCGAGCGCACGATGCGGGTGGCGGGATGAGCGGCGAAGCGCAGCTCGGGCAGCCGCTCGGGCGGCACCGTCGCCAGCGTGGCACCGTCGAGCGGGGCGGCGTCTGCCGCGTGATAGGCGTCGAGCCAGGCCCGCTCGATCTGTGCGACGTCCGTCAGGAACGGCATCGTCCGAGCGTGCTCGTAAGCTGCGATGAAAGCGGGGAAGTCGCGTCCATAGTCGACGAGCAGCGGCGACGTCGGCGGCGTTTCGCGTACATGCGCCCGCGCCATCGCGCGGAAGAAGTCGGGCCCGGTGATGCGCTGCACCGCCGGATAGATCGCGACGAGCGACTCGATCAGGCTGACCGTGACGTTGTTGCGGTAGACGTTGAACCGGCGCCCGGCCGCCTTGGCCAGCGGACCCCTGACGGCGACAGGCGTCGCGCGATCCGGCGTCAGCAGCGCCGCGGCGAACTGAGCGGCATAGTCGGACATATGCTCAGGCTGCGGCATCGCGCACCTCTTGCGAGCAGTCGGGTGCGTGGTCATCGAGAATCGCCTGCGCGGCCGCGGCCTCTGCCTTCAGCACCGGCCAATCCGGAATGTTGCTGTCCCATTCGATCAGCGTCGGCATCGGACCGTTGCGCGCGACCACGCTGGCGAACAGGGCCCACACATCATAGGCGACGGGGCCGTCATGGCTGTCGATCAGCAGCGGCTCGCCTTCATCGTCGGCCTGCACGGCGTGACCGGCGAGATGGATCTCGCCGACAGCGGCGAGCGGAACGTCGGCCAGATAGTCCTGTGGCGAGAAGCCATGATTGATCGCGGAGACGAACACGTTGTTGAGGTCGAGCAGGAGCCCGCAGCCGGTGCGGCGGACGATGGCGCGGATGAAGTCGGTCTCGCTCATCGTCGAGTCGTGAAAGGCGACGTAGGTCGACGGATTTTCCAGCAGGATCGGCCGGCGGATCGCGCTCTGCACCTCATCGATATGGTCGCAGACCCGTGCCAGCGTGGCCGTCGTGTAGGGCAACGGCAGCAGGTCGTTGAAGAACGTCGCATCGTGCGTCGACCATGCCAGATGCTCGGAGACGAGGCTTGGCTGATAGCGGGCGACGAGCTTGCGGAAGCGCGCGAGGTGGTCGCGATCGAGCGGCTGCGGGCCGCCGATCGACATGCAGACGCCGTGGATCGACAGCGGATGATCCCTGCGGATCGCCTCGAGCTGATGATGCGGCGGCCCGCCGGCGCCCATGTAGTTCTCGGCGTGCACCTCGAAGAAACCGCACTGCGGCGCTTCCGCCAGGATGGCGGCCAGGTGCGACGGCTTGAAGCTGGTCCCGGCCACGCCGCCGAGAGGTGGCGGAAAGCGAAGCGGCATGGTGGGGCCCGGTGCAGGGGGGGCATCGGTGCGCATGCTGCGTCTCCGCTTTCCGCTTGGGGTGAACGAGAGCGATCAGATCGGCTTGAGCGAGCCCTTGCGGCCGCCGGGGACGTCGATGCTGGTGCAGGTGCCGCCCTGGACGAATTTCCACGCGTTGCCCTGGAAGTCGATCGTGGAGGTGCCCTGGCAGGTCGTGCCGGGACCGGCGGCGCAATCGTTCTGGCCCTTCAGGGCAACGCCGAAGCATTTCTCCTTCTTGGCGGCCATTGCGGCTTCCGCTTCGGCCTTGGTCAGTGGCCCGGCCATTGCGAGGCTTGCGAGCGCGGTGCTGACGGCGCCGGCGAGCGCCAGCGTGGTGACGGTTCTCTTGGCGGACATGACAATTCCTCTCGTGTTCTGCGTCGCTCGCTTGGCGACGCGCATCTCTCCTTCGCCCGCAGCCACGACAATGTTACGTGGCGACTCCGCTCACGACCCTGTGAGCGGTATTGCGTGCTTGGGAGCTGCCCTAGTCGAGCGCAAGCCGACTCGAAGTGCCAATGCTTTGCAGGCATCATCGACTTAGCCGGCCGGCATTGGCGGTTCACGCCATCGGAGCGCAGTCTGGCGGCTCCCGCTCGCGTGCCGCCCCGCGCGCCGATCGGTCCGATCGGAGATCCACCTGCGATGATGGCGAGCGCAAAGAGCCGAGTGCCGCGCCGAGGCGCCGCCGACGAGCGGCTGACCGTCAGCATCCGCTTCGCCGTGTCGGCCCTGGTGCTGACCGCGATCCTGCTGACGGCCCTTGCCTCGAGTCTGTTGTGGTGGCGCACCTCGGAGGCGATCAGCCGTCAGCTCGCGAGCACCATCAACGCGCAGATCGCGGGCGCCGTGCGCAAGGAGGTGAGCGCGATCGTCAGCGAGGCGCGCGCCGCGCACACCGCCATCCGCACGCTGTTCCTGCAGAACGTGCTCGACACCCGCGAGGCGGACAAGCGCGAATTCGTGTTCCTGTCGCAGCTGCAGTCGCAGGCGACGATCTCATCGGCGGCGTTCGGCTGGCCGGACGGCTCGTTCTTCGCCGCCCACAAGCTCGGCGACCGGCGCCTGGAGATGATGGAGATCTCGCTGACCGATCATCCCGGCCAGCGCCGCGTCGATGAATACGACGTCGTGCCCGGCGACATCGAGTTCGCGACACGCCGCTTCGAGCCGACCCGTTTCAAGGTCGCCGACCAGCCCTGGTTCAAGGAGAGCCTCGCTGCGGACGAACCGCGCTGGTTCAGCGTCGATCATCATCCGAGCGGAGACCGCCCGGCGATCGCGCTGGCGGGCCCGATCGATGTCTATCAGGAGCGGCAGGGCGTGCTCGCCATCATCATCGAGCACGCGCGCATCTCGCGCTTTCTCGCCCAGCTTCAGGTCGGCCGCACCGGCAGCGCCTTCATCCTGGCGCTTGATGGCGGCGTGGTCGCGGCGCCCGACGAGACCGCCGACGAGGTCAATGCCGGGCAGGGCCGCCAGCCGCTGCTGCCGATCGCGCAGCAGGCGATGCGGTCCTCGCGCGAAGGCGACGAGGCCTGGCGCGGGCGCGTGCTATCGGGCGACGGCGCCTTCGAGGTCGCGCGCACGGCGCTGCCGTTTCCCGGCTGGTCGCTGGTCACGGTGATTCCGGAAGCGGAGTTTCTCGGTCCGGTCGACGCGGCGCTGCGGCGCGTGATCATCGGTCTCGGCATCGGCGCCGTGCTCGCGGCGCTGGCCTCCGCCGCGCTGGCGCGTGCCGTCATCGCAGCCCCGCTCGGGCGTGTGGTGGCCGAATTGCGTCACGTCGAGGCCTTCGCGCTCGAGCAGGTGCGACGTCATCCCTCGCGGCTGCGCGAGATCGCGAGCCTGTCCGGCGCCATCGCCGAGATGGCCGGCGGCCTGTCGTCATTCGGAAAATTCATTCCCGCCGATCTCGTCCGGCAATTGCTGCGGCAGGGCGTCGATGCCAGGCCGGGCGGCCATGTCCAGGAGCTCAGCGTGATGTTCATCGACATCGCCGGCTTCACCGGGCTGTCGGAGCGCATGGGCGACCGCGTCGTGCCGCTGCTGTCGCGCTATCTCGACCTGATCTCGACCGTCATCGTCGATCACGGCGGCACCATCGACAAGTTCATCGGCGATGCGGTGATGGCGTTCTGGGGCGCGCCGGCCGCGCAGCCGGATCATGCGGGTCTCTGCTGCCGCGCCGCGCTGGCGTGCCGAGACGCGGTGGAGGCCAGCGGCCTGTGCGACGATGACGGCCGGCCGCTCGCCATCCGCATCGGCATCAACTCCGGCCCCATGCTGGTCGGCAACATCGGCTCCGAGCTGCGTCTCAACTATACGGTGATCGGCGATGCCGTGAACGTCGCGAGCCGGCTGGAGGGCGCCAACAAGATCTACGGCACCGATATCCTGATCGGCGAGGGCACCGCGCGGCTGGCGGGCGATGCGTTTCTCACCCGCGAGATCGACCGCATCGCCGTCTATGGCCGCGAAGAGGGCCTGCGCGTCCATGAGCTGGTCGGGCTCGCGGAGAATGTCGCCGCGCAGGACGTGCGCTGGATCGCACACTACGCGCGCGGACTTCAGGACTATCGCGCGCAGCACTTCGAGGTAGCCATCGCGGCGTTTGAAGCAGTCCTCGCGCTCAAGCCCAGCGATCGCGCCGCCGAGGTCATGATCGCGCGCTGCAGGCCCCTGGCAGGCACGCGGGCGGATCATCATTGGCATCCGGTGACGGCGCTGACGACCAAGTAACGTGGCCGGTCCGGCTAAGCCGACCGCAGCTTGCCGCGCAGCGGCCGCCGTCCGGCAAACACGGCGGCGAGATCCTGAGACGGCGTCGAGGCATCGTCGTCGAGCCGCAGCCGGCCCTCGACATGCAGGAAGTGCTCGCGCGACACCGCGATCGCGCGCATCAGGTCGCGGTCGCGCAGCGCGGCGACGATCGCGCCGTGCTCGTCGACGGCGCAGATCGAGTGTGCCGCCGGCTCGTACACCGACACCATCACCGAGGAGCGGCTGAGCAGGTCGCCGAGCATGCGCGACAATTCGGGATTGCCGATGGAGTCGACGAGATGGACGTGGAACGCGCCCGAGAGCCGCACCGACGTCGCGCGATCGCCGCGCTGCGCGGCGGCGCGCTCCTCGGCCAGATGCGCATCGAGCCGTGCGAGCAGCACGTCGTCGATCCGCAGCACCAGCTGGCTGAGCACACCGGCCTCGAGCACGCGATGCGCCTCGTAGACCCGTCTGATATCATCGAGCGTCGGCCGCGGCACCCGGGCGCCGCGGTTCGGGATCATCTCCAGCCGCCGCTCGGCGCCGAGCCGGTGCAGAACTTTCCGGATGCGCTCGCGCGAGACGCCGAAGATCGCGGCGAGCGGCGTCTCGGCGAGCTTGGTGCCGGCCTTGAGCTTGCCCTCCAGCAGCGCGCGCAGGATGGCCTGGTACACCGCCTCGTCCTCGGCGGGATTGGCCTTCCCGATTCGCTGCGCTCGCATCGCCATGAGGTTTTAGCTAGGCCCAAAGCCGCGGCACGTCACCTCCAAAAAATGTGCACATTCTGTCCGCGGCCGGGCGCGCTGCGGATCGAGACATAGCCCGGAACGCTGATCTCATTGATGAATCAAGAATGTGCACATTTGGCACGGCGCTTGCTGATCGCGGGTGACACGCCACGCGACAGCTCACACGGGATCCTCGTCATGCACCCCTTCTCCCGCCGCAGCCTTCTGAAGACCAGTGCGGCCTTCGCCGCCACGCTCGCCGCGCCAGCCCTGGTGCGCGCCGCCCCGAAAGAGATCGTGATCGGCGGCCCGGCCGGCGCCGCCAAATATTTCAACTCCGACCTGTTTCCGGTGCTGGAGAAGAAGCTCGACTGCAAGGTGCTCTATGAGGGCACCAACTCGCTGACCAATCTGCAGAAGATGCAGGCCGACAAGGCGAGCCCGAAGATCTCGGTGGTGATCATGGACGACCCGGTGATGCTGCCGGCCGCGGCCGAAGGGCTGATCACCAAGATGTCGGCGTCGGCGATTCCCAATCTCGGCAAGCTGGTCGACGACGCCGTGCACCAGGACGGCATGTGGGCCAATTACCAGAAGCCGTGGGTGGGCATCGCCTATTCCACCAGGCGCATCAAGACGCCGCCCGTCAGTTGGGCCGAGCTGTGGGACGCGAAATACGACTCCAAGATCGTCGTGCCGTCGCTGTCCAACACCGAAGGGTTCTGGACGCTGCTCGCCGCCGCGCATCTCGAGACCGGCAAGCCCTACAAGGAGGCGCAGTACGAAATCGACGCCGGCTTCAAGAAGATCAAGAGCCTGAAGGCCAATCTGCTGAACGTCTATACCAACGCACCGCAGGCCATCAATCTGCTGGAGCAGGGCGAGGCCTGGATGATCGGCGGCCAGTTCTCGGCCTACACGCTGATCCGGAAAGCGGACGGCTCGCCGGTCGATCTCGCAATCCCGAGGGATGGCGGCTTCTCGATGCCGTCGGGCATCGCCAAGGTGAGCGGCGCGCCGGCCGGCGACCTCGCCGACGCCGCGATCGACTTCTATCTCAGCCCGGAGGCGCAGAGCATCCTCGCCAAGACGGCGTTCATCGCGCCGACCAATCAGGCCACGCCGCTGCCGGCCGGTTATCCCGATCCCGCGACATTGTTCGCGCCCGACTGGGCCTTCATCGCGAAGAACCGCGCCGGCTGGGTCGATCGCTGGAGCAAGGAGATGACATGAGCGCCGCTCCGCATCTCGTCATCAGCGGGGTCTCGAAGCGGTTTGGCGCGGCGACCGTGCTCGATCGCGTCGATCTCACGATCCGCCGCGGCGAGCTGGTGACCCTGCTCGGCCCATCCGGCTGCGGCAAGACCACCTTGCTGCGTGCGATCGCCGGCCTCGCGCCGCCCGACACCGGGACGATCGCGCTCGCCGGGCGCGACGTCACCCATGTGCCGCCGCACCGGCGCAATGTCGGCGTCGTGTTCCAGAGCTATGCGCTGTTTCCGCATCTCACCGTCGCCGGCAACGTCGCCTTCGGACTGAAGGTGCGCGGCACGCCCAAGGCCGAGACCGACCGCGCGGTCGAGCGCGCGCTCGCGCTGGTCAAGCTCAGCCATCTCGGCGGCCGCCGCATCTCGGCGCTGTCGGGCGGCCAGCAGCAGCGCGTCGCGCTGGCGCGGGCGATCGCGGTCGAGCCGGACGTGCTGCTGTTCGACGAGGCGCTGTCGGCCCTCGATCGCAAGCTGCGCGAGGAGATGCAGGTCGAGCTGCGCCGCCTGCTGCAGGAGGTCAAGGCGACCGCGATCTTCGTCACTCATGACCAGGACGAGGCGCTGACGATGTCGGACCGGGTCGCGGTCATGAACAAGGGCCGCATCGAGCAGCTCGCCGCGCCGCGCGAGCTGTATGCCCGGCCGGCCAGCCTGTTCGCGCTCAACTTCGTCGGGCTGTCGACGCGCATCGCCGGCCAGGTTGTCGGCGCGCAGGACGGCACCGTGGAGGTGGTGACGCCGGTCGGCCGTCTGTCGGCGCGCGGCGCGTTCCAGCCGGGCGCCTCGGTGATCGTGGCGACGCGGCCGGAGCAGTTGCGGCTGGGCGCTGGTGACGGTGCCAACTCCGCGACCGGCCGCGTTCGGTCGGTCGTGTTCCAGGGCTCGCGGACCCTGGTGGACGTCGATGCCGGCGCTGGCGCGAGCCTGCTCGCCGAGCTGTCGGGCCGCGAGGCCGAGCTGCCGCGCGTGCATGACGAGGTCCGCTTCGCCTGGCCCATCGCCGAAACCTTCGCCTTCGCCGCCGAGGCCTGACCATGACCGACGCCGTGCTATCAGCGCCGATCGTCAAGCCCGCGCCGGATCGCGAGCGGCTCGCGGCGTTCGGCTTCGTCGCGCCATCGCTGCTGATCATCGCGCTGGTGTTCGTGCTGCCGCTGGCGCTGCTGCTCGGCGTCAGCGTGCTCGACCCCAAGGGCGGCGTCACCTCGGCGCATTACGTCCGGCTGCTCGGCACGCCCTATTACCTCGGCGTGATCTGGAACTCGCTGCGGCTCGGCCTGCTGACGACCCTGATCGCCTTCCTCGTCTCCTATCCCGCGGCGTTCGCGCTGGCGCGCGCGCGCGGGCCGCTGCGCTCGATCCTGCTGGCGACCTTGTTCCTGCCGCTCGCCGCCTCCGTCATCGTCAAGGCCTTCGCCTGGACCATCCTGCTGCGCAGCGACGGCCTCATCAACGCGGTGCTGATCGCGGTGGGGATCATCGAGGACCCCATCCGCATGATCTTCACCCAGACCGCGCTGATCGTCGGCGCCGTCAACATCTTCCTGCCGTTCATGGCGCTGCCGATCTACGCGGTGGTGGCACAGCTCGACGGGCGCTATGCGGAAGCCGCCGCGACGCTCGGCGCCTCGCCGCTGGTCGTGTTCTTCCGTGTCATCCTGCCGCTGACCCTGCCGGGCATCATCGCCGGCGTGGCGCTGGTGTTCTCGCTGTCGGTGTCGGCCTATGTGGTGCCGACGCTGCTCGTCGGCGAGAAATATCCGACGCTCGCCACCACCATCGCCAAGGCCTATCTGCTGGCGCGCGAGCCCGGCTTCGGCGCCGCCGCGGGCGTGGTGCTGCTGGCGATCGCCGTCATCGTCGTCGCGCTCAGCGCGACGCTGTCGCGGGAGCCCAAATGATGTCGCGGCTTGCCATCATCGTCTGCTGGGTGCTCGCGATCGGGCTCGCATTGTTCCTGCTGCTGCCGCTGGTCGTGATCGTCGCGGCCAGCTTCTCGCCGACGCCGGTGTTCGACCTGCCGCTGTCGGGCGCATCGCTGCGCTGGTATGGCCGCATCGGCCGGCTCGACGGCTTCTGGCCGTCGCTGTTCTTGTCGCTGCAGATCGCGGTTCTGTCGACCGCGTTGTCGCTGGTCGCCGGCACGCTCGCCGCCATCGCGATCGCGCGTGGCCGGCTGCCCGGCGCGACGGCGCTCGGCACGCTGCTGGTGTCGCCCTTGATGATGCCCGGCCTCGTGCTCGGCATCGCGCTCCTGCAATATTTCCGCATGATCGGCTTCACCGCGACCTGGAGCGCGCTGCTGGTGGCGCATCTCGTGGTCACGCTGCCTTACGTCGCGCGCACCATGATCGCCGGGCTCTCTCGCTTCGACTTCACCCTGATAGAAGCCGCGCGCACGCTCGGCTGCACCTATGCCGGCAGCGTGATGAGGGTGATGGTGCCGGCTTTGGCGCCGTCGTTCCTGATCGCAGGTCTGTTCAGCCTGCTGGCCTCGTTCGACAATTATCCGGTCTCGATCTTCCTCACCGACGTCCGCTCCAAGACGCTGCCGATCCGCATGCTGCAATATATCGAGGAGGCGCCCGATCCGACGTTGGCCGCGCTCTCCACCCTCATTCTTGCCGGCACCCTGGTGCTGCTGCTGATCAGCGATCGCCTGGTCGGCCTGCACCGCATGGCCGGAACCGCGGATTGACACGATGACCTCACAGCCTGCCTTCCGCCGCGATCTCACGGGCTATGCCGGCAGGCCGCCGCATCCGCGTTGGCCCCACGACGCACGCGTCGCGGTGTCGCTGGTGGTGAATTTCGAGGAGGGCTCTGAATTCTCGATGTGCGACGGCGATACGAGCAACGAGGCGATCTACGAGGTCGTGCACCGGCTCGACGGCCCCGACCCCTGCATCGACAGCCATTTCGAATACGGCACGCGGGCGGCGTGGTGGCGCATCATGGACCTGTTCGACAGCCATGGCGTCAAGGTCACCGTCAGCGCCTGCGGCCGCGCGGTGGAGCGTTCGCCGGAGCTCGCCCGCGATGCCGTGGCGCGCGACCATGAGATCTCTGCGCATGGCTGGCGCTGGCAGAGCCACGCCGGTATGGGCAAGACCGAGGAGCGCCGCGTGATCGCGCGCACGGTGGAGACGATCCAGCGCGTCACCGGCAGGCCGCCGCTGGGATGGCACACGCGCTCGGCGAGCTCGCCCAACACGCGGCGGCTGCTGGTCGAGCAGGGCGGCTTCCTCTACGACAGCGACGCCTACAATGACGACCTGCCGTATTACGTCGAGGTTGCCGGCCGGCCGCATCTGGTGCTGCCCTACGCCTTCGACAGCAACGACATGCAGTTCTTCAACGGCTCGCGCTTCCGCGGCGCGGACTTCGCCGATTACGTCATCGACGCCTTCGACTGGCTGGTGCGCGAGGGCGCGACGGCGCCGAAGATGCTGTCGATCGGGCTGCATCTGCGCATGATCGGCCGCCCCGGCCGGATCGGCGCGCTCGACCGCATCCTCAATCACATCACAGGCAACGGTGCGGCGTGGATCGCGCCGCGCGCCGACATCGCCCGGCACTGGCTGGCGACGGTGCCGCCGGAATCCTGAGCGCGGTCAATCGTCGTTGGCGATGTCCTCGTCGGTCAGCGGCACCTCGATGGTGCCGCCCTCGCCGGTCGCGAGGTCGCGCTCGTCATCGATCGGCTCGCCATCCCGTTCGTCCGCGTCGAGCGGCCACAATCCGCGATCATGCCCGTTGCGTGGTGTCATGGCAGGTCCTCCCGCCGGGATAAGATCGGGCGCGCGCAATGGTTCATGCGATCCGGCCGGGGTGTGGCGGACTGGCGCAGGCCGGTTCCGGCGACTACATCTGCGCCATGGCTGATCCCACCGCGCTGAAATCCTTTCTCGATAATCACCACCGCATCGTCGTGCTCACCGGCGCCGGCTGCAGCACCAACTCCGGCATTCCCGACTATCGCGACACCGACGGGCAGTGGAAGCGCACGCCGCCGGTGACCTATCAGGCCTTCGTCGGCAGCGACGATACGCGCCGCCGCTATTGGGCGCGCAGCATGGTCGGCTGGCGGCGGTTCGGCCGCGCCCAGCCGAACGGCGCGCATCATGCGCTGGCGCGGCTGGAGGCGCAGGGCAAGAGCTCGCTGCTGGTGACGCAGAATGTCGACCGGCTGCACCAGGCCGCCGGGACCAACAACGTCATCGATCTGCACGGACGGCTCGATCGCGTCCGCTGCCTGGGATGCGGCGCCATGGTGTCGCGGGCCGACTTTCAGGACGAACTGGCCGGCGCCAATCCGCGCTGGCTGGCGCATGATGCGGCCGCCGCGCCCGATGGCGATGCCGATCTCGACGGCGTCGATTTCGCGGACTTCAATGTGCCGGCCTGTCGCGCCTGCGGCGGCATCCTCAAGCCCGACGTCGTGTTCTTCGGCGAAACCGTCCCGCGCGAGGTCGTCGCCACCGCGCGCGAGCATGTCGAGCAGGCCGACGCCATGCTCGTCGTCGGCACCTCGCTGATGGTCTATTCCGGCTTCCGCTTCGTCCGCGCCGCCGCGGACCGCAACATCCCCATCGCCGCCGTCAATCTCGGCCGCACCCGCGCGGATGACCTCTTGTCGCTGAAGGTGGAAGCGCCGTGCGACGAGGCGCTGGCGTTTCTGCTGGAGGAGTAGGGCGGGCCGCCCTCTCTCCGCCGTCATGGCCGGGCTTGACCCGGCCATCCATCTCCTCGGTGCTTCAGAAGATGGATGCCCGGGTCAAGCCCGGGCATGACGAAAAACTAAAATGGTGTCCGCCTCACCGCGACTGCGGTTTCTCGCGGTTCTCGATGCGGTCCTTGTTGTTGACCTGCTCGTTCTCCGGCTTGCCGACCTCGACCGTCTTGCCAGCCTGGTTGCCTGGATTGTAGTGGAACTTGCCTTCGTGATGCTCGCCCGGCTGATTCTGCTCGGGATTGACGTTGTCGGCCATGAAACTCTCCTGTCGCTGTGCCGGACAACGTCGCGGGCGTGATGCTTGTTCCGCGGCCGAGCGCCGCGGCGCCGTTCATGCGGCATCACCCCTCTCTGTGCGGACCATCACGGAAGCAGCGCGCCCTGACCGTCATGATCCTCGCATGGGCTGCAGGGGCAGCCGCAAGCAACGAGGGACAAGGTCATGACGTCCAGCATTCGTCTTTTCGCCGCCGCCATCGTCGCCGGCGCGGGCCTGCTCGCATCCGCATCGACATCGCCGGCGTCTGCCGGCTGGGAATGGCTGGGAAACAAGAACTACATCAACTGCCTGCAACTGTTCGCGAGCGGCAACTTCCTGATGCCGGCAAACGCCACCCCGGCCCAGCGCGCGGCCAAGCACGAAGCCGGCCGCCGCTACTGCAACCGCCAGTACTACGGCCACGATTGAAGATGACAGTTGCAGGCACGATCGAGGCCGCGCGCCGCCTCGATCGTCGCAGCCTGCTGCCTCACGCGCCCGTCACGCGCCAGATGCAGTTGCCGACGTCGTCGGCCACCAGCAGCGAGCCGTCCGGGCCGAGCGTCACGCCGACCGGGCGGCCATAGGAGAAGCTCTCGTCGGGCGCCAGGAAGCCGGAGAGGATGTCGCGCGCCGGGCCGGACGGCTTGCCGTTCTCGAACGGGATGAACACGACCTTGTAGCCGGACAGCTTGCTGCGGTTCCACGAGCCGTGCTGGCCGATCACCATGCCCTGGGGGAAGCCGGGCAGGGTGCCCGCGGGCAGCCAGCACAGCCCGAGCGAGGCGGTGTGGCCGCCGAGCGCGTAGTCCGGCGTCAGCGCGGTCGCGACCAGGGCCGGATCCTGCGGCACGCGGTCGTCGACCGTCCTGCCCCAGTAGCAATAGGGCCAGCCATAGAAGCCGCCCTCGCGCACCGAGGTGAGGTAATCCGGCGGCGTCTCGTCGCCGAGCCCGTCGCGCTCGTTGACGACGGTCCACAGCACCTTTGTCGACGGCTCGAACGCCAGCCCCACCGCATTGCGCAGGCCTGATGCGAAGATGCGGCTCGCGCCGCTTGCGATGTCCAGCTCATAGATGCAGGCGCGGCCCTCCTCGACCTCGAAGCCAAGTTCGGCGATGTTGGTGAGCGAGCCGACGCCGGCATAGACCTTGCTGCCGTCGGGGCTGACCAGCAGGCTGCGCGTCCAGTGTCCGCCCGGCTTGAACGTGGTGAGACGCTTGCCCTGCGCGGTGATGCGCTCGGCGCCCGCGCTGTACGGGAAGGCGACGATGCCGTCGGTGTTGCCGACATAGAAGGTGTCGCGGACCAGCGCCATGCCGAACGGCTGGCTGAGATTCTCCATGAAGGCGTTGCGGCGCTCGGCCTTTCCGTCGCCGTCGGCATCGACCAGCCTTGTGATGCGGTTGGCGCTGACGCCCAGCGCTGCGGCGCGGCGCATCGTCGCCTGCATCGCATAGCCGAACATGTTGCGCACCGGGCTCGGAATCTGCGTCGCCTCGGCGATCAGCACCGACTTGTCCGGCATCACATAGATCCAGCGCGGATGATCGAGCCCGGTGGCGAACGCATTCACCTTCAGCCCCGCCGCCGCCACCGGCTTTTCGCCGTCGCGCCAGCCGCGCGCCGTCGGCATCTTCAAGGTCGGCAGCAGGCCCTGCGGCTTCGCCAGGGGAATCTGCGGCTGCGCGCCCCAGGCCGGCTGCGGCGTCTCCCCCTGCAATTTGCGCCACTGCAGCGCCGCATTGCCAACCAGCGCGACACCGCGCGCAACGATCGAGGAGAGGGTTGTCATGGGAGTCCTGTGAGGGCTTTGATGCAAATGGGATCTGATGGGCGAGGGACCATCGAGCGATGGCAAAGGGCCAATCTGTTATGATCTACCACGCCCACCGTGACAATTGCATGGGTCGCGGATCGGGGCTGCGGAACCCGGGGCTTTCACCTGGCACGCATTCACGTATCAGAGCCAACCTCCGGCGGCGTCTGGCATGCGGGGCGCTGCGGTTGATCGTGCAGTGCCGATCGGCAATTGGCGTGGCTTGGTCAAGCCCAACTATATCGGCGCCATTGCTCGCAACGAAATGGGTCGTTGCGACGCTGAAGCGCGCAGATCGGTTGCCCGTCATGCCGGGCTTGTTCCGGGCATCCACGTCTCTCCCCGACGAACGACGAGGATGGCCGGGACGAGCTCGGCCATGACGATGAGGAAAGAGACAGGCACGATCTTCCCGAAATGCGGTCGCCCCGCATCATCCTCGGCCAGCCCATCTCGTCAAAATTCTTCCTTGCTATTTTTCCGAAATCATGCTCTACTCCCTGCATCCCGTCCTCATGCAGAGGGGCGTACGCGTCGTCACGATACGTTGAGGCGGGGAGCGGTGGCCGCGAGTGTTGTCAGGTGCTGATGCGCTGGACGATTGGCAGCTCGCGGACGTTCAAGCCGTGTGGTCCTGGCGCCCCGATGCTGGCGCCAAGTCTGGATGACATGACGTGTCATCAGGCGACGGGGGCAAACAAGCCGGTCCCCGGGGAGAGCTCGGAGCAGACGTTAAACCCATCGCGCAGGGAGGGCCGGGTCTGTCCGGCTGAACCTGTGGTTCCTGCCCCGTGCAATTTTTCCGCACGGGGGCCACGGGCCTCAGTCGAGGTCCGGCCTTCCCTGCGCCCTCGGCATTTCCGGAGGGTTTTGATGAGAGCAATCTCGGGCGCGATCGCGCCGCGGGAGGTGTTGGTGTGTCTGCGTGCATCATGATCGACTTGCCGTGGCGCTGAGAGAGCCGCCAGCGCGCACAATGTCGCCGCAGCCGTGGCGCCGTCATCGAATTGCGCTACACTGGTGTCACACGCTGCCGGCGCGTTGGCCGGCCGGACGACAATGGAAGTCAGGGGGATGCACGGCATGACGGGGGTGATCAATTCAGGCGCAGCGCGATCGTCTGCGTCAGGTGTCGCTCTCACGCGCGGACTCTCCCGATGACGTCGCTCGACAAGTCCGCCTTCACGCCGCATGCCCTGCGCGAGAGCGTGCTGAACGAGGTGCATGCGCGGCCGTTCACGCCGCTGACGCAGCCGGTGCTGGTGATCCGCTTCGCCTTCATGGCGAAAGGCGACAGCGCCACGACCGACCGCGCCAGCCTCGCCGCGTTTTGCGCGCAGCGCGGTGCGCCGCCGCCGGAGCCGGGCGTCAAGCATCACCAGGTCGATGTCGGCCCTGTCAGGCTGCGCTTCGAGCAGCATTCGGAATTCGCCACCCTCACCTGGATCTGGAGCCCGCCCGCGGACTCAGGCCCGCGCCGCTTCGGGGCCATTGCGCCCGAGCTGCAGGCGCTGATCGCGGCGCTGCCGCAGGCCGGCGAGCTGCTGGTCGCGGTCAAGCTCGAGGTCGAGAATGCGGCCGATCCGGTGGCGCGCGCGGAGGAGATCTTCGACAAGAGCAGCCTCGCCATCGTGACGATCAAGGGCAGCGCCGGCGCGGTCGCCTCCGATTTTCGTCTCGACGATGACGGCTTCACCCGCATCCTGGTCTGCGCCGACGGCCCGACCCCGGAGCGGCTCGGCGCGCTGGTGCAGCGCGTGCTGGAGCTTGAGACCTACCGCACTTTGGCGCTGCTCGGCCTGCCGGCGGCGCTGGCGCTGGCGCCGGACGTCGACCGCATCGAGCGGCGGCTGGTCGAGGTGCTCGCGGAGATGCAGGGCGCGCAATCGTTCAAGCTCAACAACCACCTGCTGCGCGAGCTGACCGAGCTCGAAGCGCTGCTGGAGCGCGGCGCCACCGGCAGCCTGTTCCGGTTCGGCGCCAGCCGCGCCTATTACGACCTGGTGCAGGCCCGCCTGGCGGTAATCGAGGGCGAGCCGGTCGCGCCGTATTCGAGCTGGTCGTCGTTCCTGGCGCGGCGCACCGCGCCGGCGATGCGCACCTGCAACGCGCTGGAGGGACGGCAGTCGAACCTGTCGCTCAAGCTGGCGCGCGCCGCCGATCTGTTGCGCACCCGCGTCAATGTCGAGCTGGAGCAGCAGAACCGCGATCTGCTGCGCTCGATGAACGAGCGCACCAAGCTGCAGCTGCGCCTGCAGAGCACGGTCGAGGGGCTGTCGGTGGCCGCGATCGGCTATTACGTCGTCAGCCTGTTCGGCTATCTCGCCAAGGGCGCGCATGACACCGGCCTGCCGGTCGAGCCGACGCTGGCCACCGCCGCCTTCGTGCCGGTCGCGATCGCGCTGATCTGGTTCACGACCCACCAGATCCGCAAGCGGCATCTCAAGGAGGACCACGAGGCGGAAAAGGCCGAGCGCGAGTGACGCGCGGCGCTTGCCAGCGCGCGGCGAGGCGGCTAAGCGGCGGTCTGACGGGACAGAGGCGATGAGACGATGAGCGGCACGACAATCGAATTCCTGGTTCATGCAAGCGGTGCGGCGACGCGGCAGCGGATCACGCTGAACCGCCTCGTCATCGCCGGCTGGACCGGGCGCGATCCGGTCGCCCGCGACAAGCACATCGCCGAACTGGAAGAGCTCGGCATTGCCCGGCCGGCGACGACGCCGATCTATTACGAGGCCGCGGCGAGCCGCCTGACGACATCCCGCAGCATCGAGGTCAGCGGAGGCGACTCCTCCGGCGAGGTCGAGTTCGTGCTGGTGCAAGCGGGCGGAAGGCTGCTGGTCGGCGTCGGCTCCGATCATACCGACCGCAAGGTCGAGACCTACAACATCACCGTCTCCAAGCAGATGTGCGACAAGCCGGTGGCGCCCGAGCTGTGGCTGGTCGACGATGTCGCCGCGCATTGGGACCGACTGATGCTGCGCGCCTACGCGACCATCGACGGCGAGCGCGTGCTGTATCAGGAGGGTGCGCTGAGCGGCATGCTGGCGCCTTTCGACCTGATCGCGCGCCGCTATGGTGAGGCAGGCCTGCCCGAGGGCACCGCGATGTTCGGCGGCACCTTTGCCGCCAAGGGCGGCATCCGCCCCGCCGACCGCTTCGACTTCGAGCTCGTCGATCCCGTGCTGAACCGCGCCATCCGCCACGGCTACGCGATCGAGCAGCTCGTCATCGCCGGCTGAGGCGGCGCGCGATCACGTTCGCGTGCGGCGGAATGCGCTAACGATCAGGCCGCGGCGCGTCGTCGCGGCCGTCGCCATGCATGGCTGCATTCGCGCAGGCGTTGCGATCCGCAAGGGCCTGTTAAGCAAGGCGGCCTATGGTGCGGAGTGTGCCGAAGCGGGACCATGGCCTCGTTTCGCGTTCTGGTCCGGCACACCATGTCACGGCATGAGACGCAATGCGGCTGGCATATCCTTAATCGATCCTTACCTGATAGCAGCGGATTCGACAGGTCGGACGACAAGGGCGATTAACTAGAAGTTTAGGATTGGGTTTGTGCGCGTGAACGCCTCCCTTAAGGGTTTTATTAAATACCCCGGGAATTGGGAGAGTGCGGTGCGCGTCGCGATCGTCCACGATTGGCTTTACGTTCTCGGCGGCGCCGAGAAGGTCCTTCAGGAGATCCTGCGCTGCTATCCCGGCGCCGACGTCTTCACGCTGTTCGACCTGCTGCGTCCCGAGGACCGCGCCAAGCTGGGATTCGAGAAGTCGCACACCAGCTTCCTGCAGAAGATGCCGCTCTTGCGGAAGTATCACCGCTCCTATCTGCCGCTGATGCCGCTCGCGATCGAGCAGCTCGATCTGTCGAGCTACGACCTGGTGATCTCCTCGAGCTGCGCGGTGGCGAAGGGCGTTCTGACCGGGCCGGAGCAGCTGCACATCGCCTATGTGCATTCGCCGATGCGCTATGCCTGGGATCTGCAGCACCAGTATCTGCAGGAGAGCGGCTACGCCACCGGCGTGAAGGGCCTGATCGCCCGCTCCTTGTTGCACAAGATGCGGATCTGGGATGCGCGCACCGCGCACGGTCCCGACGCCATCTTTACCAATTCGCAGTTCGTCGCCCGCCGCATCAAGAAGATCTACGGCCGCGACGCCAAGGTGATCTATCCGCCGGTGACCATCGCGCAGCGCGATGCGATCCTGCCGGTCGGCAGCCACTTCCTCGCCGCGAGCCGGCTCGTGCCCTACAAGCGCATCGAGCCGATCGTGCGCGCCTTCAACACCATGCCGGACCTCGAGCTGGTCGTGGCCGGCGACGGTCCGGAAGCCGCGCGGCTGAAGTCGATCGCGGGGCCGAACGTCAAGTTCGCCGGCTTCGTGCCCGACAAGCAGCTGCGTGACCTCATGACAACCGCCCGCGCCTTCGTGTTTGCGGCGGAAGAGGATTTCGGCATCATCCCGGTCGAGGCGCAGTCCGAAGGCGCACCGGTGCTGGCGCTCGGCCGCGGCGGTGCACGCGAGTCGATCCTCACCACGGGGCCGCGGCCGACCGGCATGTTCTTCGGCTCGCCCGAGCCCGAGGCGATCGCGGCCTGCGTGCGATCGTTCGTGGCCAAGGAGAAATCGATCTCGCGGCTCGACTGCCGCCAGCGCGCCAGCTTCTTCTCGGCCGAGCGTTTCCGCAGCCAGTTCGTCGCGGCGGTCAACGAGGAGATCGACAGTTTCCGTGCGGGACATCAGGGCCGCGCGACGCGGCTGATTGCGTAATATTGGATGTGGTACGGGTGCAGATCATGAGGCAGGCGGCTCTCGGCGAGGCCTTGTCCGGCATTGACGCCGTCGCCCGGATCTGGCGCCGCCGCGGCGTGTTCGCCATCGTGGCCGGCGCCGTTCTCGCGCTTGCCGTGGCCGCGCTCGTGCTGCTGCCGGTGCGCTATCTCGCCACCGCTTCCGTGATCATCGCCGAGCAGGAGCCGGGTGCCAACACCTCGGCGGCGTGGGCGCAGAAGATCGGCGATCCCGCCGACATGGAAAGCCAGCTCCTGGTGATCCGCTCGCCACGCCTGCTGCGTCAGATCATGTCGTCGCCCGGCGTGGTCGACGCCGTGGTCGGCGAATGCGAGCGCGGCCGTCTCATGGGTTCGGGCGATGCGTGCCAGCGCCTCAAGACCGATCCGGGCGCGTTCATCGATCACGTCGACAGTCGCTTCAGCGTTGCTTCGGCCGGCCGCTCGCGCGTCATCAACATCTCCTATCAGTCGAGCAGTCCCGAGGCTGCGAAGACGCTCGCCAACGCGTTGACGCAGACCTTTCTCGAGGACCAGCGCACCGAAGGCGCCAACAGCCGCGAGGTCGCGAGCTCCTGGCTCTGGAAGGAATTGAAGCAACTCGACCAGCAACTGCGCGAGGCCGACGACAAGATCCAGAAGTTCCGCCGCACCAAGGGCCTGATGCGTGGCGCCAATGCGCCGATCTCCTCGGAGCGGCTGACCAGCATCGGCCAGCAGCTGTCGCAGGCGGAGGCCGCGCGCGCCGACGCCGCGGCGCGGCTGCAGGAGATCAAGTCGGAGCAGGAGCGCGGGCCGACCGACGCCCCGTCGGTGCTGCAGAGCCGCACCATCGCCGACCTCAAGCAGCAACTGACGACCGTGAGCGCGCAGCTCGCCAGTGCGGCCGGTGTGCTCGGGCCGAAGCACCCCTCGATCCTGGCGCTGACGCGCGAGCAGGCGATCATCCAGCAGCGGCTGATCGCCGAGATGCAGAGCATCGCGGCGAGCGCGCAGAAGACGTACGATGCCAACACCGCGCTGGTGAACTCGCTGAAGAAGCAGATGGAGACGGCGAAGGCGGAGGCCGGCTCGGCCACGCTGGACGAGGCCTCCATCGAGAGCATGGTGCGCGACACCGAGATCAAGCGGCAGCAATATGCCGAGCTCTACAAGAAGGCGAGCGAGCTCGAGACCGAACGGCGTGTCCTGCGCGGCAGCACGCGTCTCGTCAGCCTCGCTGAGCTGCCGAGCAAGCCGTTCTTCCCGAAGAAGATCCCGTTCCTCGCCGCTGGCACGACGCTCGCGTTGATCTTCGGTGTCGGCGCTGCGCTGCTCGCCGACAGGCTCGGCGCGCGCCTGATCAGCCCGCCCGTGCCCGTCACGCCGGAAGCGCCGGCCGAGCAGGTCGAGGCGCCCGCTGTCGACGAAGCTCCGGCCATCGTCCCTGAATTGGCCGAGCGTGTGACCGCACCGCAAGCGGCGACGCCACCGGCAGCGCCTGAACGAAGGTCCCATCTCCCGAGCGTCGCCGACGTTTCGATCCTGGCCTGCCTGCCGCGCCTGAAGAGCCTGCGTGAGATGTCGGCGCTCGGCGCGATCCTGCAAAGCCACCAACCGCTGGCGATCCCGCGCGTCTTGCGCCTCGCCTCCGAGGACACTGATTTTCAGCACACGCTGCATGATCTCGTCCACGAACTCGGTTTGAAGCGGTCCGCCCGATCGCAGCGCATCGTCGTGACCTCTCCCGATGCAGCAGATGGCAAGACGACCACGACCTGTGCGCTGGCAGAGCACCTCGCGGCCGCAGGCTGGCGCGTGCTGGTCGTCGAGTGCGACGTCTCGCATCCCGCCTTTGCAGAGATCATGGCGCTGCCGGCAAGCCCCGGATGGCTCGGCGCGCTGGAGCGCGGGACGCCGCTCCGGGACATGGTTCTGCCCACCGCGCATCCCTCGCTCGACGTGCTGCCGGTTGGTGAGGCGACCGGTCCGGTCGGCGACATTCTCGACGCGATCAGCCTCGACCGTCTCCTCGCTGGTCTCGATGGCTATGATGCCGTGATCGTCGACACACCATTGCCGTCGCAACGGAACGACTTCCTTGCCGGTACGGACTGGGCGATCGTCTGCGTGCGCAGTGACCGGTCGTTGATCGAGCCGGCGGTCGCGACGGTGAACAGGAGCAGGGCACTCGGAGCCCGCGATGTCGGCATCGTCGTCACCATGACCGACGTCGAGCACCGCAGCGCGCCTGTGGTCCAGACCGCGCCCGTGGCGGCCTACGCCGGAGCCGGGTGATGTCGACCGAGCGTGTCCTGTTCGTCGATCACACCGGGCAGATCGGCGGCGCCGAGTTGATCCTGCTCGATGTCGTCCAGGGCCGCAAGGATTCGTCGGTGTTCCTGTTCGAGCCGGGCCCGCTCGGCCAGGTGCTGGCTGAGCGCGGGATGTCGGTCGCCACGTCGCGCTGGGGCCACGGCCTGGGGCAGTTCAGACGCGACAGTTCGTGGCTCGAGGCGCTGCCGCTGTTCGGCAGACTCGCGGCGATCACCGCGGAGCTCGCGCATGTCGCACGCAAGCATGACGTCCTCTATGCCAATTCGCAGAAGGCCTTTGTCCTGTCGGCCATCGCCAACATCGCGGCACGGCGGCCGTTGATCTGGCATCTGCACGACATCATCAGCCCGGCTCATTTCGGCGCGCTGCAGCGTCGCATGCAGATCTTCCTCGCCAACCGCTTCGCGGCGAAGGTCGTCGTCCCCTCCGAAGCTGCCGCAGCCGCCTTCATCGAGGCCGGAGGTCGACGCTCTCTCGTCGAGGTCGTGCCCAATGGTCTCGCCGTCGAACCCGTGCCCGCGTCGCGCGAGGAGCTGAGGCGGCGGCTCGGCCTGCCGTCGGGACCGCTGGTCGGCGTATTCAGCCGGCTCGCGCGGTGGAAGGGGCAGCATATCCTGATCGAGGCGCTGGCCGAATTGCCGAACGTGCACGGTATCATCGTTGGCGACGCGTTGTTCGGCGAGCAGGACTACGCGGCTGAGCTGAGACGGCTGGTCGCGAAGCTTTGCCTCGGCGATCGCGTTCACTTCCTTGGGCATCGCAGCGACGTGCCGCTGCTGATGCAGGCGGTGGACGCGATGGTGCATCCGTCGATCGATCCCGAGCCGTTCGGCCGCACCCTGGTCGAAGCGATGCTCGCCGGCGTGCCGGTGATTGCCACTGACGCCGGCGCTGCGCCGGACATCCTCGAACATGGCCGGGCCGGTCTGCTCGTGCCGCCTGGCGACGCGCGTGCGCTGTCCGAGGCCTTGGACGCGGTGCTGGCTCAACCCGAGATCCTCGCGCCCCAGCTCGACTACGCGTCGCGCCGCGCGCGCACCCATTACAGCCTGGCACGCATGCTGGACTCGATCGGGCTGCTGATCCGCAATGTCGGTGCGGGAGCGGCGGTGTGAGCACGATCGTCACACCTGCCCCGGCCTCCGAGCGGCGCATGGTCGATCTCGTCGTGGATTGCGGCCCGCCGTTCGCCATTCTCGCGCCGGTGCCGTCGTGGCCGAGACTGCTCGAGGACGGACAAGTCCCTGCGCGATGGAAAGGGCCGCCGGCCGTGTCGGAGGATGCCGCATGAGCGCCTCCGGTCCTTCGCTCAAGCGCTTCAGTGCGCTGCTGATCAGCGGTGCGCTGGCGAGCAAGATGCTCGGCTTCGGCCGCGAGGTGCTGATGGCGCATGTGCTCGGCACCTCGCTCATCGCCGACGGCTTCCGGGCCGCCATGGCGGCCGTGCTCATCCCGCTTGCGTTCCTGCAGAACGAGAGCGTGCCGGCGATCATGATCCCGATGCATCGCGAGGCGCTGCAGCGGCCGGATGCCGCGCGCAGCCTCGGTGCGCTGACGATCGTCATTGCCGTCGTCTCGAGCCTGGTGACCGCGATCATCCTGCTGCTCGGTGAGCTCTGGGTGAACGCCGTCGTCGGCGGCTTCTCGGCGGAGGGGCGCGCGCTGACCTTGCACTTCGTGCGCATGATGGCGTTCGGCATGCCGGCGTCGGCGGTGCTCAATGTGCTTGCCGCCGGCGAGATCGCGCTCGGCCGCACGCGGCTTACCAATGTCCGTGCCAGCCTGCTCAACGTCGCGGTGATCGGCGGCATCGGCCTGCTGGTGCTGACCGGCGACGCCTACATGCTCGCCTGCGCCTTCACCGCCGCCTTCAATGGCCTCGCCGCCTGGGGTCTGTTCACGCTGTGGCGCGAGGGCGCGCTGAGCGTCTCCGGCCTGACCGCCGGCATGGTGATCGACAAGGGTATCGAATTCTTCCGCCGGCTGCGCGTCCTGCTGGCGTTGCCGTTGGCCGAGCAGGGCAATGTCTGGATCGAGCGCTTCACGGCATCGCGGCTGACGACCGGCGCCGTCGCGTCGCTGGACTACGCGCGCTCGCTGACCGAGAGCGCGCTGCTGCTGATCAGCCAACCGCTCGGCATGGCGGTGCTGTCGCAGCATGCCCCACGCGATCCGCGTGCGCAGACCGAGGCGCTGCTGCGGCCGCTGCTCGCGCTGATCTTGCCGGCCTCGGCGTTCCTGCTGGTCTTCTCGACCGACATCGTCCGCCTGATCTATTTCCGCGGCGCGTTCGGCGACGAGGCCCTGCTGCTGACCTCGCATGCGCTCAAGGGCATCGCCTGCGGCGTCTGGGCCGCGACCCTCGGCTGGATCCTGATCCGTCTGCTCAATGGCGCGGGGCGCAACGGCGTCGCTGCGGTCATCATCGTCTCGGCCTATCTCGCCAACATGGGCTTCAACCTGCTGATGCCGCTGTTCGATCCGTCGCCGGCGGCCGGCATGCAGTTGCTCGGCATCGGCGAAGCGATCCGCAGCCTCGTGCTGCTGTCGGGCGTGGTGTTCGTGCTCGGTGATGCGCGAAAGCTCCTGCTCGTGATCGGCCTGGCCCTGCTGCCGACCGCATTGATGGTCGTGCTCGGCCTGATGATTCAGACCTCCGTGCCGGGCCTGCTGCCGCGCCTGTTCGCCGGCGGATTGGCGTATCTCCTCTGCCTGGCCTTCGCGATCGGCATCCTGCTGCCGGCCGTGGTCGGCACGGCGCTCCGTCATGTTCGTCGTACGTTCAAGATGAAGGGAGAGCTGAGTTGACCCTGCTGGCCCTCGCTGCTGCCAAAGCGATGATGGCATCCGGCGCCTTCGTCCTTCCCGTCGCCAAAGTGATCGATCGTGTGCTCGGCCCGCGCGGCTGCTGTTTGACGTTCCATCGCACCGCGCCGGCAGAGCAGTGGGAGCGTCTGCCCAATCGCGACTTCTACGTCGATGCCGACTTTCTCGATCGCTTCCTCGGCTATGTCCTCGACCAGGGTTGGGATGTCGTGACGATCAGCGAGGCGCTGCGCCGGACGGCAAGCGCCGAGCCGTCCGGCCGCTACGTCAACTTCTCGATCGACGACTGCTACCGCGATACGTTCGATCTGCTTGTGCCGGTGTTCCGCAGGCGCAAGGTGCCGGTGACGCTGTTCGTGACGACCGGCATTCCCGACGGCACCTTGCCGCTGTGGGGCGCTGGCTTGGAGGATGCGCTGCTGCACAGGGGCCATGTCACGGTCGACGATGAGCGGATCGCGCCGTCGAGCGCCGAGCAGCGCCGCGCGGTGTTCGCGCAGATCGCCTCGCGCTGGGATGGCCCGCAGGCGGCGGATCGTTACGCCGCGTTCTGTGCCGCCAACGCCATCGACATCGAGGCAATGCACTGGAAGCATGCGATCTCCTGGGACATGCTGGAAGTGCTGGCGGGGGATCCGCTCATCGAGATCGGAGCCCACACCGTCTCGCATGCGCGCATCTCGTCGCTGTCTTCCGAAGACGCCCTTCGCGAGCTGGCCGGCGCGCGGCTGCGATTGAACGAGCGGCTCGGCATCGACGTCCGGCACTTCGCGTTTCCTTACGGGCGCGCCGCCGATTGCGGACCGCGGGACTTTGCGCTGGCGCGGCAGGCCGGATTCGCCAGTGCCGCGACCACGCGCAAGGGCCTTGTCAAAGCAGGGCAGGATGCGTTCTCGATTCCGCGCAACACCATGAATGGCGCGCATCGTACGCTTGCGGCGATGGAGCTGCATCTCACGGGCTTCAGCGGGACTGCAGCGAAGGTGATGGGCCGTGTCTAGCAGGGGGCGCTTGCGAATCGTCTCGATTGCGCATCCGGCCACCAGCAGCGAGGCCGGCCGGCTGCGCTACCGCCATCTCGCGTCCCGGCCCGACGTCGATCTGCATCTCGTGACGCCCGAGGTGTGGAAGGAATTCGGCCGCACCATCACCGCGGCTCACTCCAACGAAGCCTTTCCCATCCATCGGCTCCCGATCCGACTCCCGGACGCGGGTCCGATGAAATGGTACCTGCACTTCTATCCGGCGCTGCGCCGCCTGCTGCGCGAGCTCGATCCCGACGTGATTCACCTTTGGGAAGAGCCCTGGAGCATCGTCGCGCTGCAGGCGCAGATGCTGCGCGGCCGTGCGGCGCTCGTGCTCGAGGTCGACCAGAACATCCTGAAACGGCTGCCGCCACCATTCGAGGCGATCCGCAAATTCGTCCTCGGCCGCACCGCCCACATCCTGTCGCGCAGTCCCGATGCGACTGAGGTCGTGAGGGCGTGCGGCTACACGGGTCCGGTGACGCCGATCGGCTATGGTGTCGATCTCGCGACCTTCATGCCGGCGGATGATCGATCGAATGCGACGGCCGGCTCGCCGCTGCGGCTCGGCTATGTCGGCCGGCTGGTGGTCGAGAAGGGCCTCGACGATGCGCTCGAAGCGCTCGCGCGCAGCAAGTCGGTGGCGACGCTGAGCATCATGGGCGAAGGTCCGCACGAGCCGCATCTGCGCCGGCGCGTGGCCGAACTTGGTTTGGGCGGGCGCGTCACCATCCAGGGCTGGGCTTCATCCGCTGCAGTCGCGGCTTTTCTGCGCCGCCTGGACGCATTGCTGCTGCTGACGCGAACCACGGACGCGGTGCGCGAGCAGTTCGGCCGGGTGATCATCGAGGCCCAGGCCTGCGCCATCCCGGTGATCGGATCGACCTGCGGAGCGATTCCGGATGTCGTCGGCGACGGCGGCTGGATCGTGCCGGAGCAGGATCCCGGCAGCCTGTGTCGGCTCATCGATGAGCTCAGCGGCCAGCGGGCGGAGCTCGCTGTTCGCAGTGAGGCGGCCCGTGCGAACGTGCTTCGGCGCTTCACCTATGATGCGGTCGCGGCGGCGATTGAAACGGCATGCCGCGCGGCGCATCAGTCGAGAACCGCATCCGGCCTCGCCCGCCCACAGCGGCTGCAGACGAATTAGCTAGGCCTTCACCGGCAGCGCCATCGCTGCGCGGCCGGACTGGCGCTTGGCGGCATCGATCTGCTTGAGCAGTTCGATGTATTGCAGCCCGATCTGGTCCCAGCCATAGATCTGCGCGGTCGCCTGGGCGCCGTCCTGCAGCCGGCGCATCAGTGCGGGGTCGGCGAAGACGGCCGCGAGCTTGGCCGCGATGTCATCGGCGTCTGCTGAAATGCGGAAGCCGTTGACGCCGTCGCGCAGATAGTCCTCGATGCCGCCGACCGGCGTTGCGAACACCGGCACCCCGCAGGCCATGGCCTCCATGCAGACCAGCGAGAAGGTCTCATAACTCGTGGGGAGCACGAAGGCATCGGCCGCCGAGTACAGCGCCGGCAGGTCCGAGCGTGGGCCGGCGAAGATCAGTCGTTGCTGGGCGTTGCGCGTCAGTCTGCGGTAGGGCGCGGGATTGTCCGAGCCGACGACCAGCAGCCAGACGTCGTTGCCGAGCCGATCGAGCGCGCCGATCGCATGCGCCAGTCCCTTGCGGTTGAATTCGTGGCCGACGAACAGCAGCAGGCGCGCGTTCTCCGGGATGCCGAACTCACGCCGGATCGCCTGGCCGCCGACGGCGTCGCGCTTGAAGCGCGCGAGATCAATGCCGTTGGAGATGACGTGGATGCGGGCGGCCGGCACGCGGAAGAAGCGCTGCAGCTCCGCGGTGACGCGGGAGGACACCGCCACGAACGCCCGATACCGCAGGCCTCCGATCATGAACCGGTCGCGCAGCGCGACCCACAGATGCATAGGGTTGAGCATCCAGCGCCGACTGCCGGCGGCGCGTTTCTCGGCGAGGCTCTGCGCATTGACGGCATGCACGATCAGCACGTCACCCTTGAGGCTGTCGCCGTGGCTGATGACGACGGCGTCGGGGTGACGCGCCAGCGCCCGTGTCGCGGCCAGCGTGAACAGCGGCACGACAATGGCGCGGCCGATGTGCCGGAACAGTCCGCGAGTCGGAATCCGCGCCAGCCATGGCGCAACGCGCTCGACTCGGATCGTGTGTTCGAGATTGTCCGCGACGGTGCTCGCAAGCACGATGTTCGATAAACCATTCCGGCCGAAAACGCGCGCCAGCTCGATAGCGACTGTTTCCACGCCGCCGGCATTGCTTATCTCTTGAACGACCTGGACGATCTCAAACGTCATAGCGGAAATCTAAGGGATCAGACATTGCGACTTCGTTCCAATCTGCTGGTCATTAGCACAGCCCTGTTAACGTTTGTCACGTCGCCATGGCTAAGCGCTGTCCACGCCGGCGAAACGAACGCCTCGGCGCTGCGGATCGACGAGCGCATCGGCGGCGGCAATTTGGTCACGCATCTGGCCGGCAAGAGCGCGCAGATCTATCAGGCACTGCACGGCGTCGGTGCCAGGATGGGCCGAATGGATTCCTACGGCTGGCGGACGTTGGCGCGGGTACCGACGCCGCACGATTTCGATGCCGCGATGCTGGAGGCGCACAAGAACGGTATCATGCCGCTGATCCTGCTGGAGTATGAAGGCAGCTATCAGAGCCTGGCTCCGCCGCAGCCGATCGGGTCCTATCAGGACTGGTTCGCGGCTGGGCAGGCGATGGCGAGACGTTTCCGCCCCGGCGGCGAATGGGGCCGCGAAAACGGTATTCCCGATTGGGGTGCTACCGTCTTCACCGCCATCAACGAGCCCGATGTGCAGGCCACGATCCCGCGCCAGGACTATCACGACGCGCTGGCCGGGCTTGCCGACGGTGTTCACAGCGTCGACCCCAAGCTGCGGGTCGTTCCCGGCGGCTTTGCCACCTGCAACTCGCATGGCGACGCGACGTTGCGCGGCTACGGTCCGGCGATCGCCGATCTGCTCGAGGACGGCCGTCTCGACGGCATCGACCTGCATACCTACTACAATGATAAATGGTATCCGATGACCCGCGGCCGCGAGTTCTCGGTGCAGACCTGCTTCGACCGTATCAAGCAGGCGATGGGGCTGAGCCGCGACATCAACTTCTACGCAACCGAGTTCAACGTCGCGCGCGCCGGCGCGTGGGACAGCGATACGGACGCGGCGAGATTGTTTCTCAATGCGATGTGGGACCAGCTTGCGGTGGTTGGCAAGGATGGCAGCATGCCGGTGTCCATGCTGGCGTTTCCTTGGAATCTCGGCGACACGCCCGATGTCGACGGCCTGGCCTATGCGATGGCGACGGGCAAGGATCCCTGGACCCCGGAGGCGCGCAGCCTCGTGGTGAAGACGGTGCTGCAGCTCGCCGGTCACATGAGGATCGTGTCCATCGACCGGCGGCTGGCGCTGTACACGCTGCGCGGATCGGATGCCGATTTGATCGTGTGGCAGAACATTGCCGGCTGGACCGAGCGGCCGGGCCGCGCGGTCGAGCTCGAGCTGCCCGCAGGGACGCGCAGCCTCGAGGTCTGGGGCTGGGATGGGCTGCGGCGCCGGATCGAGGCAAAGCCCGGACGTTTCTTCGTCGACGGCCTCAATGCCGATGAAACCTACATGTTTCGCGTGCCGCGGCCGTGAGCGGCGGCTCGGATCGCGAAGATCATGTCGGCGCTGATCGAAGCCTGTCGGGTGTGGCTCGCATGTTCCATTAACTGAAAAGTAAGGCCAGCACGACGTGGTTCACTGCCGCCAAAGCTTTTTACGATAATTGCCGTCATGACGATCCCGCCGCGCCATGGGTGGCGCGCCGGATCTCTCTCGGGTGATGCTGGAATGCAGCCAATCAAAAAGGCTGAGATTGCAAATGACAGGCCGGCTCCCGCGCAGGCCGTGACCGGCGTTCGCATCCGAGAGATCGGCGCGGCGGATCTGCCGGCGGTCGCCGCACTGCTGACGCGCGGATTCGCCTTTCGCAGCGAGGCCTATTGGTTGCGCGGACTCGAACGCCACGCGGCGCGCCCGCGGCCGGCCGGCTATCCGGCATTCGGCTATTGTCTCGACCAAGCCGGGGTGCCTGTCGGCGTGATCCTGCTGCTGTTCTCCGAGCTCCACATCGGCGGTGAGCCGATCGTCAGGGCCAATGTCTCGAGCTGGTATGTCGAGCCGGCGTTCCGTGCCTTCAGCTCGATGCTGGTGCGCGCGGCGACGCGCGACAAGACGGTGACCTATTTCAACATCACGCCGGCCCCGCACACTTGGCCACAGGTCGAGGCTCAGGGCTTTTCGGTCTACTGCAAGGGACAGGTCTACGCCGCGCTGGCCCTGTCGCGACCGCGCTCGGATGTCCGTATCGAAGAATTCTCCGAGGACGATGTGCACGGGCTCTCTCCCGATGAGGCGGATCTGTTGCGGCAGCATGCGCAATGGGGGTGTCTCGGTCTCGTCGCGCGCGAGGCCGATGCGGCGTATCCGTTCGTGTTTCAGAAGCACCGGGTGATGAATGCGCTGCCGGTGTATCGCCTGCTGTATTGCCGGGATGTCGCTGACCTCGTGCGGCTGGCCGGCAACATCGGCTGGCTGCTGCTGCGGCGCGGCGGCCTGCTGGTGCGGCTCGATGCCAATGGGCCCATCGCAGGGCTGGCCGGCTGGTACTCGGACAAGCGCGGACGCAAATATGCCAAAGGTCCGCATCCGCCGCATCTCGGCGATCTCGCCTTCACCGAAGCCGCGCTGTTCGACGGCTGAGAGGTGGCAATCGATTGGGTTGCATGGTCCCGCTGCGGCGGCCGGGATACTCGCTCGCGTGGTCTATGGGACCGGTGTGACGGCACGCACAGTCTGGGCTTCCGGCATGCGCCATCCTCCTGGCAACGGAGGAGGTCATCCATGTCTTACGTTTTCGAACTCGCGCTGGCGGCGATGCTGCTGTTCTTCCTGTTCCTGCCGATCACCGATCGCAGGACGGTCATGATGAAGCTCTGCATGATCATGGTCGTCGCCATCCTGTTCACGGTTACGCTGGCCGTCCCGCATGGCGGCGCACCATCCGCCCACGCCCTGGTGCTGACGGCAAACTGATGTGGCGCGGGTGAGCTCCGGCCTTGCCGCTCGAGCATGATGTTTGGACGGGGCGATCCAGACGGGACGGCTCGCAGATCGAACGGCCGCCGGTTGGCAGTCCGCCCCTCATCGTGTAGCACCGGCTGAACCTCACGCCACGCTCAGGGGATCCGGATGCCTGCTCTTGCCCATGCGCTGCTCGCCGCCCTGAAGGACCATGGCGCCCGCGAGATCTTCGGCATTCCCGGCGACTTCGTGCTGCCGCTGTTCAAGGTCATCGAGGAGAGCAACATCCTGCCGAGCGTCACGCTGAGCCATGAGCCGGCGGTCGGCTTCGCCGCGGATGCGGCCGCGCGCTATCATGGCGGCCTCGGCGTCGCCGTCGTCACCTACGGCGCCGGCGCCTTCAACGTCGTGAACGCGGTCGCCGGCGCCTATGCCGAACGCTCGCCCGTCGTGGTGATCGCGGGCGCGCCCGGCGCGCGTGAGCGCGTCTCCGGCTTTCTGCTGCACCACCAGGCCCGCACCGTCGACACGCAGCTCGCGGTGTTCAAGGAGATCACCTGCGATCAGGCGGTGCTGAGCGATCCGGCCACCGCCCCGGCCCAGATTGCGCGCGTGCTGCGCAGCGCGAAGGAGATGTCGCTGCCGGTGTATCTCGAATTTCCGCGCGACATGGTCGATGCCGAGGTCGAGCCGGTGGTGCCGCTGCCGCCGCGGCGGGCCAGCCGCGAGGCGCTCGACGAATGCGTCGAGGAGATCCTCGCCCGCATCGCGCAGGCAGAGCGTCCCGTGATCGTCGTCGACGTCGAAATCCGCCGCTACGGTGTCGAGGACAGGATCGCCGCGCTGGCGCGCAAGCTGGGTCTCCCGCTGGTGACGACCTTCATGGGCCGCGGCCTGCTCGACAGGGCCGACGATGTCGTCGCCGGCACCTATCTCGGCGCCGCGGGCAATCCGGCGATCACGGAGCTGGTCGAGAATGCCGATCTCGTGCTGATGCTGGGCGTCATCCTGTCGGATACCAATTTCGCGTTGTCGAACCGGGCGCCAGACCCGCGCCGCATGATCCTGGCCGCCAGCCGTGAGGTGCAGATCGGTCATCACGCCTATCGCGACATGCCGCTCGGCGATCTGATCGATGCGCTCGACGAGCGCGCGGCACCCCGGGCCGCAGCTCCCGGCCTGCCGCGGCAGCGCTCGGCCTATCCGCGCGGCCTCGCTGCCGATGGCGCGCCGATTGCGCCTTCGGACATCGCGACCGCGGTCAACGACATGTTCGACCGCCACGGCCGGATGCCGATGACCTCCGATATCGGCGATTGCCTGTTCACCGCGATGGAGATCGACAATACCGCGCTGGCCGCGCCGGGCTACTACGCGGGGATGGGCTTCGGCGTGCCGGCGGGCATCGGCGTGGCCGCGACCGGACTTCGTCCGCTGATCCTGGTCGGCGACGGCGCGTTCCAGATGACCGGATGGGAGCTCGGCAACTGCCGCCGCTACGGGCTCGATCCGATCGTCGTGCTGTTCAACAATTGCAGCTGGGAGATGCTGCGTGTGTTCCAGCCGGAATCGCGGTTCAACGATCTCGACGACTGGCACTATGCCGACATCGCCAATTCCATCGGCGGCACCGGCGAGCGCGTCGCCACCCGCAGCGAGCTCGTCGCCGCGCTGGAGCGCGCAGTGCATCGGCGCGGACGCTTCTCGCTGATCGAAGTGATGCTGCCGCGCGGCAAGACCTCGGACACGCTGGCGCGCTTCGTGGCGGGCTTCAAGTCGGCGCGCGAACGCATGGCCCAGGGATAGGATGGCCGGAAGGCCGTCTCGACGCGCCGCCGTCAACCGGTTGCAGACCGCAGCACCGTCTTGATCGCGTCGCGGCCCTTCCAGGCGAAATAGGTGAGGCGGCCGCCGAACGAGCGATGGCTGCGCAGCCTGTTCGAGCCGAGCACGTGTCCGACCTCTTCGGGGAAGCGCTTGACCTCGGCCTGCACCATTCTGTCGGTATTGGCCATGATGGTGCTCAGGCGCGTACCCCAGTCCGAGTCCTCGATGCGATCGATGCGGACCTGGATCGCATATTCGATGTCATAGATGCTGGTCAGGATTTCCTTGGCGGTCACGACGCGGTTGTTCTTCAACGCGATCCGGAGCGCGAGCCGCTTGTCCTCCAACTGGTCGAGCACCATCGGCACGGTCATCGCGTAGGGTGCCGCGATGACGTCGGCAATGTTCTTCGAGCGCGCCGCCTTCGTCGCCAGCCGCATCACCTGCCACGGCTCCTTCAGACGCTTGGCGACGAGCGTCAACGCAAAGGGCACGGCTTCCGGCTGCCTCTTGCGCAGGGCATCGAGCAGCAGCACCATCTTCTTCACCTGCGGATCGTCGAACTCCGCGATCCGGTCCGGCAGCGAATCGGCGAACTTCGCGAGTTCCTCGCGGGCGCGCAGCGCCTTCATCAGCTTGACGACATCGTCGAACACCGACGGCGAGGCCGTATAGGCCTTCAGCTTGCTGCGGACCTGCTCGATGCCCTCGGCGCGCGCCAACGTGCCTTCCAGCGACTTCGTCACCTTGGTCTGGAACGCGCTCGCCGTCTGGCGGATCTCGCGCTGCTTGTCCGCCGCGATCAGGTCCTTCATCTGTGCATTATAGTCGCGCGCCATGGTCGGCAGCAGATCGCGCGAGATCCATTCCCAGATCGGCGTGAGGGAGCCGCGGGCAATGCGGCCCTCATTGGCATGCTCCGGCGAACCGTCGATGAGAAGCTGCTCGACCGGCATGAAGAAGTAGCGCGAAGGATTGATGGTGCGGTGGCCGCCGGCGCCATTGTTGTTGCGGATCTCGGCGCGCAGCCGGGCCTGGAGGTCGGCGGATCCCGGCATGTCGACGCCGCTCAGCTCCAGCCGTTCGAGCTCGCTGAGCAGACAGCTTCGTGTCAGCGGTGACAACCGCTGCAGGAATTCCCAGATCCGGTCGACCGGTCCCATTGGCGTCAGGCTGTCAGCTATATCTCAAGGTCGCTCGTCTCCACGGACGGGCACGGAACGCATGGAAGCACGAAACAGTTGGTGCGAAATTAATGTCAGTAAACAATCGTAGTAATGCGCGGCATCGTGGACAGCCGCCGCCGCACGCGCCGCGGACGTCTCCTTGAAGGGTGGCATCACGCCCCGGCTTAACCATTGCAGCTTGCAACTTTTTGGGGAAATGATCGACGGTTGCGCGAGTTGCCGGAACAATCCCGTATTGCTACGGACGACATAATTAACCATGTTAAAGCCGCCCTCGCGTCAGAATGAGGCATGGCACAGCTGAACAACAGCCTTTCCGACGCTCACGCCGCACCTGCTCCGGGCGGCCAAGGGGTTAACGACCCGGATCTCCTGGCGACCCGTTCCGGCATGTCTGCGCCGCTCGCGATGGGACGTCACGACGACCAGGGCAGGCTCGCTTTGGCGCGTCAGCTGAACGGTTCGCTCACCGCCCTGATGCTCTACATGGAGGAAATCAAGCAGCGCAGTGACGAGATTGCCAGGACGCCCGGCGAGCGCCGGCATGTCCAGCTCGTCGTCGACAACGCGTTGCTGCAGACCGAGCGGATCTGCGCCCTGGTCAACCAGATGTCCGGCGCGCACGGGCAGTTCGGACCGCTGTCACGGGCGGCGCCGGCTCTCGAGGAGGGCGCGGTGCCCGGGCGGCCACCCGGCCGGGCCAGCAAGTCGCTGACCCCGCGCGAATACGAGGTCCTCAAGCTGATCAGTGAGGGGCACTCGAACAAGGAGGGCGCCTTGCGCATGGGCATCAGCCCCCGCACCTTCGAGAGCCATCGCGCCGAAGCCATGCGCAAGGTTGGCGCGCGCAATACCGCCGAACTCGTCCGCGCAGCACTCCTCAATCAGATCGGATGACGGCGAACGAGCGCGAATGCCGCGCTCGTGCCTTCGAGGTGGGCCCTGCGATGCAGACAACGACAATCGGCGTCCGACCGGCTCGGTCGAACGCGCTGATTGCGGACGCGGATGTCCGTGCTGTCAGAAATAATCCTCGGCGAAGGGACGAACCCGGGAGGTCGGGCGCAGCGGCGCTTGCGCCTTGGGCGGCGTCGGCACGATCGTAATGGTCCAGCGCGGCGGTACGCTCGCTTCCTTTTCCATGACTGAACGGACGTGGCCGGTGATCGTCGATCCGCCGGATTTCACGGTCGCGGTCCGGCCGTTGAACTGCGCAATTCGGAAACGCCTGACTTCCTTCTGGTCGGCGGTTTCAAAAGTAAACATGGGACACATCTCCTATGTGACCCCGAGTCTCGCAGCTCATGATTAGTTGATTGTGAAAATCGTGAGCCGTAGAAGTACGGCGTCAACCCATTGTAAGGGATTATGAAGGTCAGGTTCGGCGAATCCGCGTTCGTGAACGTCTCGTTTGCCATCTCGATCGTCGGAGCCCGTCCTCGTCGCCGCGGCGCGCCGTGCGGGGACGTCGCGCGGATCGGCATGCGCCAGGGAGGCCTGCGGCCTCCCCGCTTCAATATTGCAGCTCCTGGGCGCGGGCGGCGGCGTAGGCGGCCTCGATGTTGTCGAGCAGCTCGGCATACTCCTTGGCGGACAGGCGTGGTGCGCTCTTCTCCAGCGCCAGCGCGTAGGTTGCAAGCCGGCGGTACCCGAAGGTTCCGGCTGCGCTCTTCAGCGAATGCGCCTCGCGGCCGATCTTGATGCGCTCGCCGTCGAGCGTCAGCTGGCGGAGCTGCTTCAGCCGCGCATCCGTCTCGCTGAAGAACACGTCGCGGATCTCCTGCGCCGCCTCGTCTCCGATCTCGCCGACCAGCTCGGCGTAGGCTTCGCGGTCCAGCGCAGCTTCGGGAGCAATTTCGGTATCGGCGCCAATGTCGGCGGCCGCGGCATCCGCCTGAGCCGGCACCAGCGGGGCGTCTGACGCCGCGGTTTCCGGCACCGGAACGGGCAGGGGCAGCACGCGCAGGATGGCCTCCACGAGCGCCTTCTTGCGGGCGGGCTTGACGACGAAATCGTTCATCCCGGCTTCCCGGCAGGCTCGGATATCCTCCATGAAGGCGTTCGCCGTGAAGGCGATGATCGGCACGTTGGAGCGGCGCTCGCCTCGCGCGCGAATGATCCGGGTCGCCTGGAAGCCGTCCATCTCCGGCATGCGGACGTCCATCAGGATGAGGTCGTAGTTGAAGCGGCTGGCGGCGGTGACGGCCTCGGCGCCGTCGCAGGCCGTGTCGGTCTGGATGTCGAAATCCTTGAGCATCTTGGTCGCGACCAGGCGGTTGGTCGGATTGTCGTCCACCACGAGGACGCGCAGCGGCCGGCCGAACGCCGCGATCCGGTTCTGCAGCGAGGTGTAGATGCCGTCGTCGTTCTGCTCTGGCACCGCGATGGTCTCGGCAATCGGCAGCGTCAGGCGAAACGAGAAGGTGGACCCTCTGCCCAGCGTCGAGGTGACCCTGATATCGCCCCCCATCTGCTCGATCAGTCGCTTGCAGATCGCGAGTCCGAGTCCGGAGCCCCCGAACCGGCGGCTGATCGAATTGTCGGCCTGGACGAAGTTCGCGAACAGCGAGCCGATCTTGTCGGCGGCAATGCCGATGCCGGTGTCGGTCACCGTCCATTCCACGGTCGCCTTCTCGTCATGCTTCTCGATGCAGCGCGTCGTGACGACCACTTCGCCGGACGAGGTGAACTTGACCGCGTTGGACACCAGGTTGAGCAGGATCTGGCGAATGCGGCCGGCGTCGCCGACCAGCGCCGGCGGCACGGCCGGGTCGCCGACGCTCCTCAGCTTCAGGTCCTTGGCGGAAGCCCGCGGCCCGATGATGCTGAGCGTGTTGTGGACCAGGGCCTCGGCGGAGAACGCGATGTCCTCGAGCGAGAGCTGGCCGGATTCGAGCTTGGAGAAGTCGAGAATGTCGTTGAGGATCTCGAGCAGATTGTCGCCGGCATTGTGGATCGCCACCACCGAACGGCGCTGCTCGGGATCGAGATTGGTTTCCAGCAGCGTCGTGGCGAGGCCGAGCACCGCGTTCATCGGCGTGCGGATCTCGTGGCTCATCATCGCGACGAAGGTGGACTTCGCCGCATTCGCGGCCTCGGCGGCCTCGATCAGGTGCTCGTGGCGTTCCCACCAGCGGGAGATCAGGACCGCGGCCGCGAGCACGGCCATCGCGCTCACCAGCGACACGATGACCAGAAGCGTCGCCATGTCGCGCCAGGCCTTCAGGACGTCGTGCTCGAATACCGACACCACGATCATCGCGGGATAATTGGGCAGCATCTTTGCCGCCCGCAGGCGCATCTCGCCGGTTCGTGCGGAGGGCTCGCGCAGCACGCCGCCGGCCGACAGCGCGCGCTGACCGAAGCCGGAGGTCGGCCTGCCGATCTCGCTCGTGGGCGGAAAATGCGCGAGCAGCGTCCCGTCCTCGCGGATCAGCGACACCGCGGCATCGAGACCCTGCGCGGTGGAGCCGAAGAAGTTCTCCAGATAGGGCACCGACATGGCGCCGAGCATCATGCCCATGAACTCGCCATTGGAATCGTCGAGCCGGCGGGCAAAATAGATGTTCCAGGTGCCGTCGCCGCGATTCTGAACCGGCGTGCTGAGGAACGTGTGCGGTGCAGGGTCGGCCTTCAGCGCCTTGAAGTAGTCGCGGTCGGCGATGTTGACGTCCGGGATCGGCCAGTAGCGCGAGAAGTTCAGGAGCCTGCCTTGCGCGTCGATCAGCGTCACCGCATCGATCTGCGGCAGTCCCGCGATCTTTTCCTTGAGCAGGAGGTGGGTCTGATGGTCTGACGCGACCTTGCGATACGCCGCAGCGTCGATGGCGCCGCCGCGCACCAGGTAGTCGCGCACGCTCGTGAGCACGAGGTCGACGGACTTCACCGAACGGTCGGCGTTCTCGGCAAGCGTGAGGCTATGGCGGCTGAGATCTTCCTCGGCGTGCTGAAGCGCGTTCTCGCGCAGATTGGTGAGGAAGAAGAGGTTGCTGCCGGCAATGACGCAGATGAGGATCAGCGCGATCGCTGCAGGCGCTCCCAGAAAGCGCTTCTTTTTGCTCATCGCCTGCTACCAGCCCGCCGCTCGGACCAGCCGCCGGCGATCGGTCTGCTGCGCGATCTGCTTCAGAGTTTGCCGGGGCCGCATCAGGTCGATCGGCTTCGAGAAGGGGGGATCTATGTTGAGCTCGAGAACCTCGGTGCCGGGGCGGTTGCCCAGCGAGAGGTCCAGCATGGTGCAGTCCAAGCTCCTCTTCTGCAGGACGATCGAGGCGGCGTCGACCGAGCTCACGTCCGTCGTGTTGAAGCCGGCCTGTGCTGCAATCTTTCGCAAGATTGAAAGATGCACGGCGGCATCTTCGATCACGAGGAGTCCGTTGCGCATGAATTCCCTGTCCCGTTGCCACCCTGACACGGTCATCGGCAAGCAGGATCATGTCTACCGGCCGGCTCTGACCCCCTCGTAAATTTTGGTTTCCGTACGACTACGGGGAGGGTGCGGCGATGCATGCGTCCTGCCGTCGTCAACCGCGCGGTGTTCGTCCGCCAAAGAGAAAGCGGCCGAACACCGGTCCGGCCGCCGCGCAGGGCATTCCCGTGGAGTTCGGCTATTCGGCCGGGCCGAACACGGCTTCCATCTTGGTCTTGAGCGTCGCAGCATTGAACGGCTTGACGATGTAGTTGCTCACGCCGGCCTTCTTGGCGGCGATGACGTTCTCGGTCTTCGATTCGGCCGTGATCATGATGAACGGCGTCTTCGACAGTTCCGGGCTGGCGCGCACCTCGCGCAGCAGGTCGTAGCCGGTCATCGGCTCCATGTTCCAGTCGGAGATCACGAGGCCATACTTCTTCGCCTGCATCTTGGAGAGCGCGGCCGATCCGTCGCTGGCGTCGTCGACGTTCTCGAATCCGAGCTGCTTCAGCAGGTTGCGGATGATCCGGATCATAGTGGCGTAGTCATCGACCACCAGGATCGGCATCGACAGATCAAAGGCCATGTCATTACTCCGCGCGTCTGGTCAAAAGCCGAACACGGGCGAGATATATCAGCACGAAGATAATTCGACGCTTCTTGGAACTCGCGCTCGTCAGCACGTCGACAATTATCAGCGCCCGTTGAACAGCGCGTTAATTCCGTCCGCAGCGGTGATGGGGATCATGCAATGGGCCGTAGTTGTACGGAGGCAAGGGCGTTCGGCGAGGCGCCGGCGCGCGACGGCCGGAACGACGCCTGCTTACGGCAGGCTGCGCGGCCGGACCAGATTCTCGTAGTGGGCCTTCACGGCGCCGTAGCACTCACACGCCGTCTTCTTCAGCCCCTCCAGATCGATGATCTCGATATGGCCGCGGCTATAGTGGATGAAGTCCGCCTGCTGCAGCGTGCTCGCCACCAGCGAAACGCTGTTGCGCCGGGCGCCGATCATCTGGGCCAGGGACTCCTGGGTGATGTAGAGCTTGTTGCCGCCTGAAAGGTCATGCGTCTGCAGCAGGCAACGGGCGAGACGCGACTCGACGGTGTGGGCGGCGTTGCAACCGGCGGTCTGCTGACTCTGCACGTAGATGGCGAGTGCGTGGCGCAACATCAGCGCGCGAAACGAGGGGCTCTGTTCGGCGGCTGCCCGTACCCTGTCGATGTCGACGACCGATGCAGCACCGGGAACGAGGACCACCGCGCTGTTCAGCACCACCAGATCGCCGCCCGCGAGCAGGGACATGCTTCCGAAGAAGCTATCGCGACCGATCATCGCCACCTGAACGCGCTCTCCGCGCGCGAGGTTCACGACCAGCGAGATCACGCCGCGATGAGGAAAGTAGATGCGCGAAAGCTTTTCGCCGACCTCGGCGAGAATGGAGTCTTGCACCAGATCCACGGTCCGCAGATAGGGTCGGATCAGCTCGAAATCATCGTCGGTCAACGACGACAGGAAACCGTTCGGAGAACGCAAGCTGGGGTCCAAAGCCATCTCCTGCATTGCAGTATCGGAGCCTCGCAGATCTCAATGCCCTCATGGTTCCATAGAACTGCGTCCCATCCGCTGACAAGAAGAATCACGGGTAATATTCCCAGTAAAGGCCATTCGTTCCTGCTGTGTGCGTTGTCGTGCAGACAGGCGCGAATGCGCTTTGCGGATTTGGGCCGTCAACGTGTGTGCGATGTGCTGATCTGATCGCGCGCGGTTGTATACAGTCGGCACGCATCCGGCCTCCGCCTCGGCTCGTGAAAGCAGCGCAGCACACTTGCGGCGAACGTCTCGTTGCTCCGGCCGCGGCAGCTCCGATGGGCACGGACGCCACGTAGCAAGCGCCGCAATTGACAGCGGACATCTTGAGGCCAAAATCGCTAATAAGCGCGCTGATTCGTTGACGGATCTTTTTCTGTCGGATGCAACTCTCGTCGCGAGTGGAGGCATCGGCCGGTGTCCTGCGACTGGCGTGACGAGGTTGTCGTCCTGGCAGGAGCGGGAGTCCGACTGATGCTGCATCCAGCCGGAGCGCGATCGATGGTCAGCGGTGAGACTGAGCGCCAAGGCTGAGCATCAAGACGAAGCTGAACATCGCAGCGGCGTCCGTGCGTTTGCGTCCCGATAGCCCCGCCGTCCTCCCCCCCAACAGGTATTGCACGATTCATGGCCTCTTCCACCTACCAGCGATCCAATCAGTCGCTACCGAGCCCGGGCGCAGACATTCCGGCTGCAGCGACGCCGGACATCCACCCCGGGATGGCCATCGTGGGTCAGGTTGCCGGTGGCCTGCTGCACGACTTCAACAACATTCTCACCGTGATCACGGGGACCATCGACATTCTCGCCGAAGCGGTCGAGGACAAGCCTGAACTGGCGGCCGTCGCGCGTCTGATCGACGAGGCCGCGACCCGGGGCGCTCGATTGACGTCGCAGCTTCTGTCGTTCGCAAGGGGCCGGCCGCCGCAGCCATGTGCGGTGGAGTTGAACGAGCTCCTGGTCGACGTCGCTCGCCTGCTTCGTCCGACATTGGGCACCGAGGTCGAGGTGACGACGTCGGTGGACGCGGACGTGCCGGCCGTCTTCGCTGATCCGGGCCAGTTGATGGCGGCATTGCTGTGTCTTGCGATCGGGGCCCGACATCGACTGGAGCACGGTGGCCGCATCGACATCCAGGCCAGGCGCATGAGTGCGGACGCCTCGGGCGCCGGCGGCATCTCCTCCGACGTGCAGATCGTGTTGACGGCGTCGGTGAGTGCGGCGGAGGCCGGTCCAGCCGATCCCGTGTTCTCGGAGATCCGGCTGGTCGAGGATTTCGTCAGGCGCTCGAACGGACGTCTGGAGCTCCAGGAGCCGCACGGCCGGACCGCCAGCGTCGAGATCGTCCTCCCGCACGCGGACCGCACCCCCGCGTAACCGGCCGCTCTTCCGCAAGCTCATAGTTAGCACTGCCTTAACGGTCGCACCGCGTATCGGCGCGCGCCCGTCAGACGTGGATCCGTGCGCCATTTTACCGTGAATCGCGGCGGCCTGCACGCATTTGATCAAACTGATTAGCGGCCAATTAGGATTAACGGCGGCGGGGGAGGCTGCGCGCGGCCGTTCCGAAGTCAATTTAACGAACGGGTAGGATTCCGCGGACCAGTCTGCGCCATCGCCGACAGAACGGTGCGGCGATGTCTACTCATGTTCATCCAGAAGGGAATGACAATGTCAGGTATCGTACTCTCTGCGTCGGTTCGCCAGAACCTGCTCTCGCTCCAGTCGACGGCTCAGCTCCTCGCCACCACGCAGAACAACCTCTCCACGGGCAAGAAGGTCAACTCGGCGCTCGACAATCCGACCAACTTCTTCACCGCCCAGGGTCTCGACAACCGCGCTTCCGACATCTCCAATCTGCTCGACGGCATCGGCAACGGCGTGCAGGTGCTGCAGGCCGCCAACACCGGCATCACCTCGCTGCAGAAGCTCGTCGACAGCGCCAAGTCGATCGCCAACCAGGTTCTGCAGAGCGCGGTGGGCTACTCCACCAAGTCGAGCGTGACCTCGGCGGCTCTGACCGGTGCGACCGCCACCGACCTGCTCGGCTCCAGCTCGACGGCTGTGACCGGCTCGGTCGTGAACAACGACAATACCTCGAGCGCGGTGGCGATCACCGGCTCGACCAAGCTGTCGGGCACGGCGGGCACCGCGTCGAACAACCTCGCCTCCGGCATCACCTCGGGTGAGACGCTGGTCGTCAACGGCACCACCTTCACCTTCATCACCGGCACGTCCTCGACGGGCACCAACATCGGCATCGGCGACAGCGTCAGCAACCTGCTGTCGGCGATCCAGACCCAGACCGGCGTGACCGCGTCGATCACCGCGGGTGCGATCACCCTGACGCCGCCGGCGGCGGGATTGACGCTCTCGGGCAGCACCGGCACCTTGGGCAAGCTCGGGCTGACTGCCGTCGGCGACGGCTTGTCAGGTCAGACCTTGACGGTCGGCGCCACAGGAGGTGGCACGGCGACAAGCATCACGTTCGGTCTAGGGACAGGACAGGTCAAGTCGCTGAACGATCTCAACGCGAAGCTCGCAGCCAACAACCTGCAGGCCACGGTCGACTCGTCCACCGGCAAGATCTCGATCACCACGACCAACGACGCGGCTTCGGCCACGATCGGTGCGATCGGCGGTACGTCGGCTGCATCCAGCCAGGCCTTCAACGGTCTGACGGCGGCGGCTCCGGTGGCGGACGCGACCGCGCAGACGCAGCGCGCGAGCCTGGTCTCCCAGTACAACAACGTGCTGGCGCAGATCAACACGACCGCGGCTGACGCTTCGTTCAACGGCATCAACCTGCTGAACGGCGACACGCTGAAGTTGACCTTCAACGAAACGGGTAAGTCGACGCTGTCGATCACCGGTGTCACGTTCAACTCGGCTGGCCTCGGCCTGTCGAACCTGACCTCGGGCACCGACTTCCTCGACAACAACTCGGCGAACAAGGTCATCGGCGTCCTCAACTCGGCGAGCTCCACGCTGCGCAACGAGGCCTCCACGCTGGGTTCGAACCTCTCGGTGGTGCAGGTTCGTCAGGACTTCAACAAGAACCTGATCAACGTGCTGCAGACCGGCTCGTCGAACCTGACGCTGGCCGACACCAACGAGGAAGCGGCCAACAGCCAGGCGCTGTCGACCCGCCAGTCGATCGCGGTGTCCGCGCTGTCGCTCGCCAACCAGTCGCAGGCGAGCGTGCTGCAGCTCCTGCGCTAAGGCGCGGGCGGCACCCACGAATATCGGAGGCGGCGGGGCTTGCCCCGCCGTTTTCGGCTCTAGACTATTCGCAAATTGACGCCGCTCGGCTGCGGCGCCGGATCAGCCGGACAGCGAGCACGAGAGCAACGTCGTGTCGACGCGAATGCAGCCTGCCGACGACGCCGCTCCCGAGAGGAGACTCCCGAGAGGAGCCTTCTGAGAGGAGACTGGGCCATGCCCCTGCGGGTCGAGCTGAAGCCTTTCGAGCGCATCGTGATCGGCGACAGCGTCATCGTTAATTCGAATACGCGCGCCCGCTTCATCGTCGAAGGCGACGCGCCCATCCTCCGCGAGCGTGACACCGTCACCGCCGAGACCGCCGATACGCCGGCCAAGCGCCTCTATCTCTGCGTCCAGACGATGTATCTGAAGAACGACGCGATCCGTTATCGCGCGTCCTATCTCGCCTGTATGAACGAGTTGCGCAGGGCGATTCCGGAAGCCGCCGGCCAAGCCGAGACGGTGGATCGCCATGTCACGGAAGGAGCGCTGTACAAGGCTCTGAAGGAGATCAGGGCGCTGATCGAGCGAGAGGATCGCGCAGTCGCGCCGGCCGAAGCGATGCCTTGACATTCCGGCCGCGGAAGGAGCCGGGCTCGCCACAGCCTGAGAGGTTGGTACTACGTCCGTATTAGCACGGACAATAAAATTAACGGGACGGATAAAAGCCCCACCTAACGATGGCGTGGACAAAAGTCTGTTCAGCCGGAGTCGCCGAGGGCCGGGTATCGATCCGCGCTGCTGGTGAAGGCCGTGACCGACCGTCGCTCTGACAGGATCAGCGGTCGCCCCGTGACCGCGGCGCCAATTCTTGGAAGGCCAGTTTCATGGACGATCTGTTGCGTGAGTTCCTGACGGAGACCAGCGAGAGCCTGGACACCGTCGACAATCAATTGGTGCGGTTCGAGCAGGAGCCGAACAACGCCAAGATCCTCGATAACATCTTCCGGCTGGTGCACACGATCAAGGGGACCTGCGGTTTCCTCGGCCTGCCGCGGCTCGAGGCGCTGGCGCACGCCGCCGAAACATTGATGGGCAAATTCCGCGACGGCATGCCGGTGACCGGCGAGGCCGTGACGCTGATCCTGACCACGATCGACCGCATCAAGGACATCCTGGGACAGCTCGAGGCCAACGAGGCCGAGCCCGAGGGCGAGGACCGCGACCTCATCAGCGAGCTCGAGGCGATGGTCGAGCGCGGCATGGCGGCGATGGCCGCCGGCGAGGCGGCCCCGCCGCTGGTGCCGGCCGCGCCGCCCGCCCCCGCGGTGACGCACGGCTCGCTGATCGACCAGACGCTGGAGCGTCCGCTGCGTCCGGGCGAAGTGTCGCTCGACGAGCTCGAGCGGGCCTTCCGCGAGACCGCGATCGAGTTGCCGCCCGCGCATGAGAAGGCGCCTGAGCCCAAGGCCGCTGCCCCGGCGCCGGTCGCCAAGGCCGGGCCTGCCAAGGCGGAAGCAGAGGCCAAGGCCGAGCCGAAGAAGGCGGCGCGGCCGAAGGTCAATGCCGACGGCGAGGTGCACGAGAACGACAAGGTCGCCAACCAGTCGATCCGCGTCAACGTCGACACGCTCGAACATCTGATGACGATGGTCTCGGAGCTGGTGCTGACGCGCAACCAGCTCCTGGAGATCGCCCGCCGCAACGAGGACACCGAGTTCAAGGTGCCGCTGCAGCGGCTGTCCAACGTCACCGCCGAGCTGCAGGAGGGCGTCATGAAGACGCGCATGCAGCCGATCGGCAATGCCTGGCAGAAGCTGCCGCGCATCGTCCGCGACCTCGCCACCGAACTCGGCAAGCAGATCGAGCTCGAGATGCACGGCGCCGACACCGAGCTCGACCGCCAGGTGCTCGACCTGATCAAGGACCCGCTCACCCACATGGTGCGCAACTCCGCCGATCACGGCCTGGAGACGATGGCCGAGCGCGCCGCGGCCGGCAAGGCCGAGCAGGGCACCATCCGGCTGTCCGCCTATCACGAAGGCGGCCATATCATCATCTGCATCGCCGACAACGGCCGCGGCCTCAACACCGAGCGCATCAAGGCCAAGGCCTTGGCGAACGGCCTCGTCACCGAGGCCGAGCTCGAGAAGATGACGGAAGCGCAGATCCACAAGTTCATCTTCGAGCCGGGCTTCTCGACCGCGGCCGCCGTCACCTCGGTCTCGGGCCGCGGCGTCGGCATGGACGTGGTGCGCACCAACATCGACCAGATCGGCGGCACCATCGACATCAAGTCGGTGCTCGGCGAGGGCACCTCGGTCACCATCAAGATCCCGCTGACGCTCGCGATCGTCTCGGCGCTGATCGTCGAAGCCGGCGGCGACCGCTTCGCGATCCCGCAATTGTCGGTCGTCGAGTTGGTGCGTGCGCGCGCCAACTCCGAGCATCGCATCGAGCGCATCAAGGACACCGCGGTCTTGCGCTTGCGCAACAAGCTGCTGCCGCTGATGCATCTGAAGAAGCTCCTGAAGATCGACGACGGCTCGTCGACCGATCCGGAGAACGGCTTCATCGTGGTGACGCAGGTCGGCAACCAGACCTTCGGCATCGTGGTCGACTGCGTGTTCCACACCGAGGAAATCGTGGTCAAGCCGATGTCGACCAAGCTGCGTCACATCGACATGTTCTCGGGCAACACCATCCTGGGCGACGGCGCCGTGATCATGATCATCGATCCGAACGGCATTGCGAAAGCGCTCGGCGCCGCCGGCTCGGCCTCGCAGGCGGTGTCCGACGAGCACGCCGCGCATCACGCCATCGGCGGCGAGCAGCTCACCTCGCTGCTGGTGTTCCGCGCCGGCACGGCGCAGCCCAAGGCGGTGCCGCTGGCGCTGGTCACGCGCCTGGAGGAGATCGCGGCCGACAAGATCGAGATCTCCAACGGCCGCTACATGGTGCAGTACCGCGACCAGCTGATGCCCTTGGTGCAGATGGAAGGCGTGTCGGTGCAGACGTCGGGCTCGCAGCCGATCCTGGTGTTCGCCGACGAGACCCGCGCGATGGGCCTCGTGGTCGACGAGATCATCGACATCGTCGAGGAGCGGCTCAACATCCAGGTCTCCGGCGCCAAGGACGGCATCCTCGGCTCGGCGGTGATCAAGGGCCAGGCGACCGAGGTGATCGACGTCGGCCACTTCCTGCCGATGGCCTTCGCCGACTGGTTCATCCGCAAGGAGATGCACACCGACGCGCAGACGCAGTCGGTGCTGCTGGTCGACGACTCGCCGTTCTTCCGCAACATGCTGGCGCCGGTGTTGAAGTCGGCCGGCTACAAGGTGCGCACGGCGGCCTCGGCGATCGAGGGCCTGGCCACGCTGCGCTCCGGGCACAGCTTCGACATCGTCGTCACCGACATCGAGATGCCGGAGATGAACGGCTTCGAGTTCACCGAGGCGATCCGCGCCGACCAGAACCTGAGCCAGATGCCGGTCATCGCGGTGTCGTCGCTGGTGTCGCCGGCGGCGATCGAGCGCGGCCGCCAGGCGGGCCTCTACGACTACATCGCCAAGTTCGACCGGCCAGGCCTGATCGCGGCGCTGAAGGAACAGATCGAGGAACGGGCCCGCGCCGAAGCCAACCGGCGGGCCGCGTGACAGCAAGCGGACAGGAGTAGCGTGCGATGAGCAGCAAGATCGAAACCACCGAGGGCGCCGCCGTCGAATACGTCACTGCGATGATCGGCGGCCAGCTGTTCGGCCTGCCGATCTCCCGGGTACAGGACGTGTTCATGCCGGAGCGGGTGACGCGGGTGCCGCTGTCATCGGCGGAGATCGCCGGGGTCCTGAACCTGCGCGGCCGCATCGTGACCGTCGTCGACATGCGGGCGCGGCTCGGCCTTGCCCGCGCCGAGGACGGCAAGCCGCCGATGGCGGTCGGCGTCGATCTGCGCGGCGAGTCCTACGGTCTCCTGATCGACCAGATCGGCGAGGTGCTGCGGCTGCCCGAGGAGGGCCGGGAGGAGAACCCCGTCAATCTCGACCCGCGCATGGCGAAATTCGCCGGCGGCGTGCACCGCCTCGACGGCCAGCTGATGGTCATTCTCGACGTCGATCGCGTGCTCGAACTCCTGCCGAAGGCAGCAATCGCCGCCTAGCCCGTCAACCGTCCCATAGGGGAGACAACAATGAAGAGCTGTCTGGTCGTGGATGACTCCAGCGTCGTGCGCAAGATCGCACGGCGTATCCTGGAGGAGTTGGGCTTCTCCGTCGTCGAGGCGGAGGATGGCGAGCGGGCGCTCGAGATCTGCACCAAGAGCCTGCCGGACGCCATTCTGCTCGACTGGAACATGCCCGTCATGGACGGTTATGATTTCCTCGGGCGCCTGCGCCGGCTGCCGGGCGGCGAAGGCCCCAAGGTGGTGTTCTGCACCACCGAAAACGACATCGATCACATTTCGCGCGCGCTGAACGCCGGCGCCAACGAATACATCATGAAGCCGTTCGACAAAGAGATTGTGGCCGCCAAATTCCAGGAAGTTGGTCTCATCCAGGCGCTGTCAGCCGAATCCGCCTGATCCCTTCGTCTGCCCAGAAGAGGCCGCCCGTGAACCAGCCTGATTATGAGTTCCTGCGCAAGCTGCTTCGAGACAAGTCCGGTCTCGATCTGTCTGCCGACAAGCAATATCTGATCGAGAGCCGCCTGCTTCCGCTCGCGCGCAAGGCCGGCCTGGCCAGCATCAGCGATCTCGTCCAGAAGCTGAAGGACGGGTCGAGCGCCTTGATCAGCCAGGTCGTCGAAGCGATGACGACCAACGAGACGTTCTTCTTCCGCGACAAGGTCCCGTTCGATCATTTTCGCGACGTGATCATGCCGGAGCTCCTCAAGGCGCGCGCCAACCGCAAGTCGATCCGGATCTGGTGCGCTGCTTGCTCGACCGGCCAGGAGCCGTATTCGCTGGCGATGTCGCTCAAGGAGATGGGATCTGCGCTCAGTGGATGGCGCATCGAGATCATCGCCACCGATCTGTCGCAGGAGGTGCTGGAGAAATCGAAGGCCGGCCTCTACAGCCAGTTCGAGGTGCAGCGCGGGCTGCCGATCCAGCTTCTGGTCAAATATTTCAAGCAGGCAGGCGAACTCTGGCAGATCAATTCCGACGTGCGCGGCATGGTCCAGCATCGCCAGCTCAATCTGCTGCACGACTTCTCACAGCTCGGCACGTTCGACGTCGTGTTCTGCCGCAACGTGCTGATCTATTTCGATCAGGACACCAAGATCAACATCTTCGGCCGGCTCGCCAAGCAGATGGAGCCGGACGGCTTCCTCGTACTCGGTGCGGCGGAGACCGTCGTCGGCCTCACCGACGTGTTCAAGCCGCTCGCGGACCGGCGTGGCCTGTATCGCCCGAGCGGGATCGCTTCCGCGGCGAAGGCGTCCGCTCCGGGAATGCCCAGGATCGCGGCCGCGGGCAACTAGATGTTCCCGCAGCCCAATAGAGCAGGACGCGAAGATGTCTGACGACAACAAAGGTACGGAGCGCGTCACCTTCAGCCGTGGTTACGATGTCTGCATCATGGGCATCGACGGGACCTGGCGCAGGGACTGCCAGCTCAACGCCATCTCGGACACCGACGCGGTGCTGACGGTCGAGGGATCGATCCAGGGATTGAATCTGAAAGAGTTCTTTCTGCTGCTGTCCTCGACGGGGCTCGCCTACCGCCGCTGCGAGCTGGTCCGGGTCAACGGCTCCGAGATGGACATCCAGTTCATCAAGGGAAAGAACAAGAAGAAACGTGGCAACGCTTCCGCCGGCCAGGAAACGACCGTCAACTAGTTCGCCTTGCGGCAGCACGGCGCATTGCTCGCCCGCCGCTCGGGAAACTTCCGCGCGCGGAGCGACGAGGAGACGCGCCAGCCCGGGTCCTGCGCAAGTCCTAAGACGCGTGGCCTTTTTTCCGAGAGCCGCTTTACGTCGCCGCAGGGTCGGACGTGTATGACAACGACGTCGGTCAAATTTTCCAGGGACGGCCAATGCCGGTCATGAGTTCGGAACTTGCATCCAGCCGGTCGGAGCGCGCCGATGATGGCGAACGGCGCGCGCTGCAGCTCTTGGTCGTCGACGACGACGCCGCGCAGCGGACGCTGATCGCGCTGGCGGCCAAGCAGGCCGGCCACGCCGTGACGGTCGCGGCCACGTGCAGCGATGCGATCCGCGAGGTGCGCAACAACCGCTTTGACTGCGTGACGCTCGATCTCATGCTCGAGGATGGCGAGGGGACCGAGGTCCTCAAGGTCATCGCAGATACCCGCTTCGCCGGTTCCGTGATCGTGATCAGCGGCATGGATGCGGCAAAGCGAATTGAGGCCCGGCTGTTCGCGCGCTCGCTCGGGATCGACCTGCAGAGCCTGCCGAAGCCAGTCGATCTGGCAGCGTTGCGCATCTGCCTGGCGAATCTCGGCAAGACTGTGCTCGGCCTGCCCGTGGTTCACACCTGGGGCGGCGTCGCCGCCGAAAGTGTTGCCGCGAAGCATCGGTCCTGACAGAGCTGCATCGGCGCAAGCCGCGGTCCAGGGCGCACAATCCTATGCAACGTCCGAATCCCGCCGATCTCTGATCAAAACGAGGGCAAGGCCGGCTGACGGCTGTACGTCTTGTGTCAAATGCCGTGCAGATTTTCGTGGGCTGAGGGCCGTGCACGCGTCCGCCGCCGAGCATGTCTGTGGGCGTGGTGCACGTGGGCAACGCCGATGCGATCAGAGTTTGATGTCGATCATGACGCTGTCGGCGTTGATGTGTTTTTGCAAGGCAGCATGCTGCCCGAGACGACTGCCTTGAGATCGTGTCCAGATCATGGTCTCGTGAAGGCGATCACCGATCTGCAGCTACTACTTGTGGGTTAGGATCATAAACCGTACAAATACGGGTGCCCAAAGCACCCGACGAGTATGGTATCATAAGACGCGCTTTCATTGTTTCTTCTCCTTTGCAAGAGCAATCGCCCATGGCCGAACAAACAGCTTCCCGCGGTGAGATTTTTGTCGTCGATGACGACCCAGCCGTGCGCGACACCCTCTCGATGGTCTTGTCGGCAGGTGGGTATGAAGTGATCTGTTTTGCGGACGGCGCCGCGCTCCTGGCGGTGGCGCGGAGCAGGACACCGGCCTGTATCCTGCTCGACGTGCACATCCCCGGAAAGTCCGGTCTCGACATTCTCAGGGAACTGCACGGCGAGGACTATCCGGCTCCGATCTTCATGATCTCGGGCCAGGGCGACATCCCGATGGCCGTCAATGCGATCAAGAACGGGGCGCTCGACTTCATCGAGAAGCCGTTCCGCGGCAGTGAGATCGTGGCCCGTCTGAACGAGGCGATCGGCGCGTTCGCGCGGCGGCAGAAGGAGAATGCCTCGCCGAAGATCGGCTCGCTGCATTTCCCCGGCCGCGAGCCGCTGACGCGGCGCGAGCGCGAGGTCCTGGAACAATTCACGGCGGGGGCCTCGAACAAGGAGGCGGGGCGCACGCTGGGCATCAGCCCGCGCACGATCGAGGATCACCGCGCCAACATCATGAAGAAGCTCGGCGCGCGCAACGCGGCCGATCTGATCCGCATCGTGATGACGGCGTCGCGCGCCAATTGAGCCGATGGCCGGGCCGCCCGCACGGGGCCTCAAGCTGGAGTAGCGGCAACCGCAAGCGCCAGGCCGCGTTGGTCGGGCCGCATTGGCCAAGCCTCGTTTTTCAAGCCTGGTTTTTCAAGCCTCGGTCGCGGCGAGCGCCTTGCGGATCATCTTGGCGAGCTCGGATTTGCGGTACGGCTTCGGCAGCAGAAGAATTCCTTCGTCGAGCCGGCCGTGATGCACCACGGCATTCTCGGTGTAGCCGGAGGTGAACAGGACCCGCTGCGTCGGACGAATCCGCTGGATCTCGGATGCGAGCTGGCGGCCGTTCATCGTCCCCGGCATGATGATGTCGGTGAAGAGCAGATCGAACGGCTCTCCGGCATTGGTGATCGCCAGCGCTTCGGCGGCATTGGCCGCCTCCAGCGTCGCATAGCCCAGTGCATGGAGCTGGGCGAGAACGTAGCCGCGCACCAGCCGGTCGTCCTCCACCACCAGGATCGTCTCCTGGCCGCCCTCGATCGCCGGCGCGTCGCCCGAGGGCTGCGTGATCGCTTCTTCGCTGCCCGGCGGCAGGTACATCCGGATCGTGGTGCCGTGGCCCTCTTCGCTGTAGATCCTGATGTGGCCGGCAGATTGCTTCACGAAGCCGTACACCATCGACAATCCGAGCCCTGTCCCCTTGCCCGGCCCCTTCGAGGTGAAGAACGGATTGAACACCTTGTCGATGATGGCGGCGGGAATGCCGCTGCCACTGTCGCTCACCGCGATCATCGCGTAGCGACCGGGCCGCACGTCGTCGTAGAGACTCGCGTAGTTCTCGTCGAGGTCGGCCCAGCCGGTCTCCAGGATGAGCTTGCCGCCATTCGGCATCGCGTCGCGGGCATTGAGCGCGAGGTTGATGACCGCCGTGGCGAGCTGGTTCGGATCGACGTGCGCCACGCAGGTCTCGTCCTGGAAGACGGACTCGATCTCGATCTGCTCTCCGAGCGTCGGCCGCAGCAACTTGGCCGTGTCGATCATCAGCGTGTTGACGTCGACCTCGCGCGGCTGCAGCGGCTGCCGGCGCGCAAAGGCGAGCAGATGCTGGGTGAGATCGGCCCCGCGCGCGGCGGCCTCGTCGATCATCCGGGTGATCGCGGCGAGCTGCGGCTCCTTGGCAACGGCCGCGGCGAGGATCTCGATCGTGCCGGTGATCACGGTGAGGATGTTGTTGAAGTCGTGCGCGATGCCGCCGGTGAGCTGGCCGATCGCCTCCATCTTCTCGGACTGGCGGATCCGCTCCTCGGTCGCGATCTTGTCGGTGAGGTCGCGGAAGAAGCCGTTCAGCACGACACCGTTGCGGGTCTTCAGCGCGGTCACGCTGAGCTCGGCCTTGAACTCGCGGCCGTCGCGCCGCTTCACCATGACCTCGCGTCGGCGGCCGACCCCGAGTGCGCTCGCTTGTCCGGTCATCAGGATGCGGCCGAGCGCGGCGCGCAGCTCCTCGCCGACGTCCCCGACCGTGATCACGTCGAAGACGTCCTTGCCGATGATCTCGGCGCGCGACCAGCCGAAGATCTTCTCGGCCTGGGAGTTCCAGTTGAGAATGGCCCCGTTGTCGTCGACCTGGACGAAGGCATCGAGCGCGGTCTCGACGATGTTGCGGGCGAGCTGTTCGCTCTCCCGCAGCGTCTCCTGCGCCAGCCGGCTCTCGGTCATGTCGCGGCCGATGAAGAAGTGGCGCTGCACCGGCTCCGACCAGTTCGAGGTCCAGGACAGCGTCACCACGCGGCCGTCCTTGTGGACGTAGCGGCAGTCGGAGGTGCGCGCCCGAAGGCCGAGGCGCGAGGCGCGAAGCTCCTCGCGTGCTTTGGGTAGATCGTCCGGGTGGATGAACTCCGCGCCGCTGCGGCCGATCATCTCCGCCGGCGTATAGCCGAGAATCGCCTCCACGCTCGGTGAGACCTGAACCAGGATGCCATTGCGGTCGGTGATGAGGATCAGGTCCTGCGACGTCTCGAAGATGCGCCGCCGTTCCTCGGTCTGCTGGCGCAGCGCCAGTTCGGTCCGGCGGCTCTCGGTGATGTCGCGTGCGATCTTGGAGGCGCCGATGATCTGGCCCGTCGGTGATTTGATCGGCGAGACGCTGAGCGAGACCTGGACCAGCTCACCGTCCTTGCGGATCCGCACCGTCTCGAAATGCTGGATCCGCTCGCCGCGGGCCATGCGCGCCAGAAGGTCCTGGGCCTCGGCCATGCGCTCGGGCGGCACGAGGAAATCCGCAAGGCGGCCCACGGCCTCCTCGGCGGAGTAGCCCAGCATGGCCTCGGCTGCCGGATTCCAGGCGGTGATGGTGCCGTCCAGCGACAGCGTCACGATCGCGTCGTTCGACGATTCCACCGCGGCACTGTAGAGCCGTTCGCGGGCGGCGAAATGGTCGCGCGCTGCTTCGGTCAGGTAATGCTCCTGGACCTCGCGCTCGAGCTCGGCGGTCTTGGTGCGAACCTCGTCCAGCACGCGGGCGAAGGCGCGCGCCAGCACGCCGGTCTCGCCGACCGCATCGAGCGGGATATTCACCGCCTCGCCGCGCCCCACGCCCTCGACGGCCTGGGTCAGTTGGTTGATCGGCCGCGTCAGCGAGCGCGCGACCACGAAGGCGAGCGCGGCCGCGCACAGCATCGCGATCAGGCCGACCTCGATCGCCGTCTTGCGGATGGCGAGGGCGGGCGCCATGAAGGCGGTGTTCGGGATCGTCTCGATCACCGCCACCCATTCCTGTCCCGCGAGCAGCGCCGGGGCAAAGGCGACACCGCCGGGGCGATCGGCTTCGTCGTGCAGGATCTGCGCGAAACCCTCGGCGCTGCCGGTCGCGCCTGCGAGCGTCGGAAAATCGTCCTGCCATCGCGTCGATCGGCCGCGTTTCGAGGCGAATTCCCGGTCTGATTCGGGATGGAAGAGATAGTCGCCGCGGGCGTTCACGACATAGAGCTGCGCGCCCGGGCGGGCCGCCGTGCGCAGATGCGCGAAGATCGGGCGCATGTCGAGATCGACCATCAGGATCGCGTACGGCTTGCCGTCCGGCGCGAACACCGGCGTGCCGACGCACAGCATCGGCACGCCTGTTTTGGGGTCCGTCGTGTTGCCGTCGAGAATGATCGGCGAGAGCCGGATGCCGCCGGGCGGCAGGCTCAGCGTCTCCTTGATGTAGTTGCGCTCGCCGCGCGTGATCAGCTCGTTCTCCGGAACGATCCGAACCGTGTTGCCCGGCCCGAGCCGGTCGACCCGGATCAGCTCGCGATAATCGTTCTCGATCCCGACCAGGCGGATCATCGCGTAGGTCGGCTTGGCCTGTAGCTCGGCGAAGTAGCGCGTTGCGACCCGCTCGCGCCACGACTGCGCCGGCAGCCCTTCGCGGGGATCGGGAGCTCCCGTCTTCAGTGTGCGTATCAACGTTGCCAGATTCGGCGAGGCGCGATAGCCGTTGATGTCGTTCCGGGCGCCGCCGACATAGTTTTCGAGCTCGGTCGCCATCAGGCGCGAATGCGACTCGATTCGATCGAGCGCGCGCGGCAACAGCGCCCGCTCGAGGCTGCGATAGCCGAGCCAGCCGACGGCGAACACCGCGATCGCGACCAGCAGGATCATCGCGATCGCCAGCCGCGTCGTCAGCGTGAGGCGGCCGCCGAACCGCGGCGTCTCGCTCGCGCGCTGCGCGCCGCTGAGCAGGAGCCCTTCGGTTCGGCCGTCAGGATTTCGGAACAGCATCTTGGCCTGGCCGGGGTCGAGCAGCCCGATCGCCTGCCGATGCCAGGCATTCGGAAACCATCGTCAGGAGAGCTGCCGGTTTGAACGGCTTGGGCAATGCGGACACCGCTCCCAGCCTCGTGGCCATGGTAAGATAATCGGGCTCTATCACTGAGGTCGGGCTGTGGGCACGTCCCGAGGTCATGATGATCGGAACGCCGGGCGTGTGCTTGAGGATCAAGCGCATCGCCTCCAGCCCGTCCATGCCCGGCATGAAGATGTCCAGGATCACCAAGTCAAAGCTCTCGCTCGTGAAGCGGACGAGCGCCTTCTGGCCGTCGCCCGCGATGCCGACGACGTGACCGGCCCGTTCGAGCACGCGCTGAATTGTCAGCTGCATGAGCGGATCGTCGTCCACGACCAGAATCTTCGCCACGCTCCGCATCTCCCGATTGGCTGGCAGCAAGACCAACGGTCAGTTGTAAGGTTTTGCCCAATTCGCGGCGCGCCGCAAGCGTTTCGCCGGGCAAGTCACATGCAGGATGGGGCGCGGTGATCGATGTCCTGTACGGGACAAGGGTGGACTATCCGGGCGCCGGGCCTGCATTCGGGGCGCTCGCGCCGTAGTTGCATGGCACGGAGCGCTCCATAATCGCCTCGTCCTCGCGCCGAATGCACAATATTTGAGCACATGTCTGAGGATTTGCGATCCCAGGCGGCGCGACAGACGGTGCGGACCAGCACGGGACGGAGTGGCCACAGACGACATGCCGGCGTGCGGCGTGACACCGCTCACGTCCTCCGATTGGGCGGGGCTGCTAGCCACTGAGATAGTCCGGCCAGCGGCCGCGAATGGTCGCGAGGTCGCTCAGCGTCCCGGTCAGGTGCTCGCGCAGATGCGTCTGCGCGTCGTTCGGCCGGCCCGCGGCGATCGCATCGACGATCTGCTTGTGATGGCGCAGGATCGTCTGCGCCTTGCCGGGTGAGGGCAGATGCAGCCGGCGCAACCGGTCGATGTGACCGCTGCGGCTGCGCACCAGGGTCCACAGCTCGTGCTTGTCCGCGGCAGTGTAGAGCCGCTCGTGGAATGCGTTGTCGACCACCGTGAATGACGCGAAGTCGCCGTCCCTGGCGAATCGCCGCTGCTGGGCGATCAGAGCATGGAGTTCGTCGATCGGCGCCGCCGCAGGCCGCAGCGCGAGCAGGCGCACGATCTCGAGCTCCAGCGCCTGGCGCAGGAACTGCGCCTGCTGCGCCCGACCAACATCGATGCGGCTGACCAGGGTCGCGTGCTGCGGGAACACGTCGACGAGGCCTTCCTCGGCGAGGCGCATCAGCGCGTCGCGGATCGGCGTCGAGCTGAGGCCGAACTCGGCCTGCAGCGCCGGCCGCGACAATGGCGCTCCCGGTGGGAGCGCGAGGGCGATGATCTGGTCGCGCAACCGCTCGAAGACCTGCGGTGCCGCGCGCCGGCTCGGATCGAGCCGTTCGGGCGGGAGAACCGCAGCAGGCGTCGCGGGCAATGCCATTTGGTGGGACGTCCGGCTCGAATGTCGCAGGGGGAGAACAGCCCTTGTCAGAGATGCACTAATGCATTAGTGCATCTCTCCGCCGGCCGTCAAGAAGGAGCCGGCACGCGAGGAGGGATGTCCCATGTTCGAGAAGTTCGCGCGCTCGGGCGCACGAGCCGCCGGCCTGCTGGCCACGCTGCTGGTCGCGGCGGCCTGGAATGACGCCGCGCAGGCCCAGCAGAAGACCGAAATCTCGCTGTCGCGCCAGCCTGGCATCTTCTACATGCCGAGCCACATCATCGAGAAGAACAAGCTGATCGAGAAGCATGCGGCCGCGCTCGGCGTGCCCGGCGTCACCACCAAATGGCTGACCTTCTCCGGCGGCGGCGCGCAGACCGATGCGCTGTTGTCGGGCAGCGTCGACATCCTCAACACCGGCACCGGCAATCTGCTGCTGTTGTGGGATCGTACCCGCGGTGGCGTGAAGGGCATCGTCGCCACCTCGGCGCAGCCGATGACCCTGATCAGCCGCGATCCCAACATCAAGTCGATCAAGGACTTCGGTCCCAGTGACAAGATCGCCGTGCCGACCGTCAAGGTCTCGACCCAGGCCATCGTGCTGCAGATCGCGGCCGCCGAAGCGTTCGGCGCCGATCAGTGGAACAAGCTCGACGCCAACACCGTGCAGCTCGGTCACCCCGACGCCTATACGGCGCTGTCGAACCCGCAGCACGAGGTGCACAATCATTTCTCGATCCCGCCCTACACGTTCCTCGAATTGAAGAACGTGCCCGGCGCGCATGTCGTGATGAATTCGCCCGACGTCATGGGCGGACCGCTGAGCCAGGCGCAGTTCTTCACCACCACGAAGTTCGCCGACGCCAATCCGAAGATCATCCAGGCGGTGCGCGATGCGACCAAGGAAGCGCAGGACCTGATCCGCAGCGATACCAGGACGGCGGTCGAGATCTACAAGGAGATCACCGGCGACAAGACCTCGGTCGATGACCTGCTCGCCTGGCTCAAGGAGCCCGGCATGATGGAATGGAATCTGGAGCCGCAGGGCACCATGAAGTTCGCGGCCCATCTCGCCAAGATCGGTACCATCAAGACCCAGCCCAAGGCCTGGACCGACTATTATCTGCCGGTCGCGCATGATCTGAAGGGCAACTGATGTCCGCGCTGCTCGACGTCGATGGCGTCACCCTGCGCTACAAGACCTCCAGCGCGGTGATCACCGCGACGGAGCGGGTCGGCTTCTCCGTCGACCGCTCCGATCGCTTCGTGCTGCTGGGACCGTCCGGTTGCGGCAAGTCGACCTTGCTGAAGGCGGTCGGTGGCTACATCAAGCCGAGCGAGGGCCGGATGCGCATCAGCGGCCGCGAGATCACCGGTCCTGGCGCCGATCGCATGATGATCTTCCAGGAGTTCGACCAGCTGCTGCCGTGGAAGACCGTGCTCGCCAACGTGATGTTCCCGCTGCTGACGGCGCGGCGCATGCCGCGCAAGGAGGCCGAGAGCCGCGCCCGCACCTATATCGAGAAAGTCGGGCTGACGCGCGTCGTCGATGCCTATCCGCACACGCTGTCGGGCGGCATGAAGCAGCGCGTCGCGATCGCCCGGGGCATGGCGATGGAGCCGGACATCCTGCTGATGGACGAGCCGTTCGCCGCGCTCGATGCGCTGACGCGGCGCACCTGCCAGGACGAGCTGCTGCAGTTGTGGAACGAGACGAAATTCACCGTCCTGTTCGTGACGCATTCGATCGCCGAAGCCATCAAGATCGGCAACCGCATTCTGCTGCTGTCGCCGCATCCCGGCCGCGTCAAGGCCGAGGTGGTCGACGTCGACAAGGTCTCGGCCGAGGACGGCAGCGCGGCGCGCCTGGAGAAGCAGATCCATGATCTTTTGTTCTCCGAACCTGCAACGACGCATTGAGGACGGCGCCCATGGCTGAAGCCAAGATCATCCTGCGCGATACGTCGCCCGCGAGCGCCGCGCCTGCAGATGTCGCGCGCAAGCTCGGCGTGCTCGAGCTGCTGTGGAACGACGGCTTCGTGCGCAAGAGCCTGATCATCGTCTTGCTCGCCGCGATCTGGCAGGCCTATGGCAGCTATCTCGACAATCCCCTGCTGTTCCCGACCTTCTCCGACACCATCGCGGCGCTGTGGGAGAAGGTCCGCGACGGCACCATCCCGATGCGCGTCTGGACCTCGCTGAAGGTGCTGTTCATGGGCTATGCCGCCGGCATCGTTCTCGCGGCGATCCTGACTGTGCTCGCGATCTCGACCCGCATCGGCACCGATTTCCTCGAGACGATCACGGCGATGTTCAATCCCTTGCCGGCGATCGCGCTGCTGCCGCTGGCGCTGATCTGGTTCGGGCTCGGCAGCGGCAGTCTCGTCTTCGTGCTGATCCATTCGGTGCTGTGGCCCGTCGCGCTCAACACCCATTCCGGCTTCAAAAGCGTCTCGAACACGCTGCGCATGGTCGGGCGCAACTACGGTCTCAGCGGCTTCTCCTATGTGATCCGCATCCTGATTCCGGCGGCGTTCGGCGCCATCCTCACGGGTTTGAAGATCGGCTGGGCCTTCGCCTGGCGCACCCTGATCGCGGCCGAGCTGGTGTTCGGTGTCTCCTCGGGGCAGGGCGGCCTCGGCTGGTTCATCTTCGAGAACCGCAATCTGCTCGAGATCCCCGCGGTGTTCGCCGGCCTGCTGACCGTGATCCTGATCGGCCTCGTGGTCGAGAATCTGATCTTCCGCACCATCGAGCGCAAGACCGTGCTGACCTGGGGAACGCAATCATGAGCCACAAGAAGAGCCCCGATCAGCTGCGCAGCGCGCGCTGGTTCGCGCCCGACGATCTCCGTTCCTTCGGCCATCGTTCGCGGGTGATGCAGATGGGCTATGCCCAGGAGGAGTGGAAGGGCCGTCCGGTCATCGCCATCATCAACACCTGGTCCGACGCGCAGCCCTGCCACATGCACTTCAAGCAGCGCGTCGACGACGTCAAGCGCGGCGTGCTGATGGCCGGCGGTTTCCCGATCGAGCTGCCGGCGCTGTCGCTGTCGGAGTCGCTGTTGAAGCCGACCACGATGCTCTATCGCAACATGCTGGCGATGGATGTCGAGGAGCTCTTGCGCGGACACCCCGTCGATGGCGTCGTGCTGATGGGCGGCTGCGACAAGACCACGCCGGCGCTGCTGCTCGGCGCCACCAGCATGAACCTGCCGGCGATCTATCTCCCGGCCGGGCCGATGCTGCGCGGCAACTGGAAGGGCAAGACGCTCGGCTCCGGGTCCGACGCCTGGAAGTACTGGGATGAACGCCGCGCCGGCAAGCTGTCGGACGCCGATTGGAATGCCATGGAGGCCGGCATCGCCCGCAGCCACGGCACCTGCATGACCATGGGGACGGCCTCGACCATGACCGCGATCGCGGAAGCGATCGGCATGACCTTGCCCGGCGCCTCGTCGATTCCGGCTGCCGATGCCGAGCACATCCGCATGAGCTCGGAATGCGGCCGCCGCGTCGTCGAGATGGTGTGGGAGGACCTGACGCCATCGAAGATCCAGACCCACGCAGCGTTCGAGAACGCGATCGCGGTCGCCATGGCGATGGGCTGCTCGACCAATGCGATCATCCACGTGATCGCGCAGGCACGCCGCGCCGGGGCCGATATTGGCCTCGATGATTTCGAGGCGGCCAGCCGCAAGGTGCCGGTGCTCGCCAATGTCCGGCCGAGCGGCGACACCTATCTGATGGAGGACTTCTACTACGCCGGCGGCCTGCCCGGCCTGATGAGCCGGATGAAAGAGCATCTCCATCTCGACTGCCTCACTGTCAACGGCCGTACGCTCGGCGACAACATCGCTGACGCCGGCGTCTACAATGACGACGTCATCCGTCCGCAGTCGAACCCGATCTATCGCGAAGGCGCGCTCGCCGTGCTCAAGGGCAACCTTGCGCCGGACGGCTGCGTCATCAAGCCCTCTGCCTGCGATCCGCGCTTCCTCAGGCACACCGGCCCGGCGCTGGTGTTCGACGACTATCCCTCGATGAAGAAGGCGATCGACGATCCCGATCTCGACGTCACCGCCGACCATGTGCTGATCCTGCGCAATGCCGGGCCCCAGGGCGGGCCGGGGATGCCGGAATGGGGCATGCTGCCGATCCCGACCAAGCTCGTGCGCGAGGGCGTGCGCGACATGGTCCGGCTGTCCGACGCGCGCATGAGCGGCACGAGCTATGGCGCCTGCATCCTGCATGTGGCGCCGGAGGCCTATGTCGGCGGCCCGCTGGCGCTGGTGAAGAATGGCGACCTGATCACGCTCGACGTCGCCGCGCGCACCATCAATCTCGACGTGCCCGAGGAGGAGCTGGCGCGCCGCCGCGCCGCCTGGACACCGCCGGCGCCGCGTTTCGAGCGCGGCTATGGCTGGATGTTCGCCCGCCACATCCGCCAAGCCAATGACGGTTGCGACTTCGACTTCCTGGAGACCGGCTTCGGCGCGCCGGTCGGGGAACCCGCGATTTATTAGTTCATAGCGCCGCGTTAGCCCGCGCTGTTTCCGCGATCGAGGTGCGCTCCCTCCCCCCTTGCGGGGGAGGGGGGTACCCAAAGCGACACCGTTGATGTGGACCCCCACCCCCAACCCCTCCCCGCAAGGGGGAGGGGAGAACGACGAGCACCGCATGACCAGACTCAGCACCGCCACCCGCAACAAGCTCAAGACCGTCTCGACGGCCACGGTCGCTACCGCGCTGTTCAAGCGCGGCCTGCGCATCCAGTGCATCCAGAACGTCCATCCGCTCAGCCCGGCGCAGCCGACCATGGTCGGCGAAGCCTTCACCTTGCGCTACATCCCAGCGCGCGAGGACCTCAACACCATCGAGGTGTTTCGCGACCGCGGCCATCCGCAGCGCAAGGCCGTCGAGGATTGTCCGCCCGGCGCCGTGCTGGTGATGGACAGCCGCAAGGACGCGCGCGCCGCCTCGGCCGGCGCAATTCTCGTGAGCCGCCTGCAGCAGCGCGGCGTCGCCGGCGTCGTCACCGACGGCGGCTTCCGTGACGCCGCCGAGATTGCCAAGCTCGGCATCCCCGCCTTCCACCAGCGTCCGAGCGCGCCGACCAATCTCACCCTGCATCATGCGATCGAGATCAACGGCCCGATCGCCTGCGGCGACGCGCCGGTGTTTCCCGGTGACGTCATCCTCGGCGATTCCGACGGCGTCATCGTCATCCCCGCCCATCTCGCCGACGAGATCGCGGACGAGACGTTCGAGATGACCGCGTTCGAGGATTTCGTTGCCGAGGAAGTTGCCAAGGGCCGCTCGATCCTCGGCCTCTATCCGGCGACCGATCCGCAGACGCCCGCCGACTTCGCGGCGTGGCGCGCGAAGAACAACCGGTAGCCGCTACGTCCTCGGCTGTCGTTGCGGATGCGACGCCGATTGCGAGGCGAGATTGGCCCCATACTCCGCTGTCGTCCCGGCCTTGAGCCGGGACCCATAACCACAGGCGGTTGTGATGACGAGGGACGTAGCTCCAGCGCGCTCAACAATTGCCGCCGGTGGTTATGGGTCCCTGCGTTCGCAGGGACGACATTGGTGTTCAGGCGCGATCATGGCTCAAACGCTCCGATCTGCCAGACCCACCGCCCATAGCGCGAACGCGTAGACGATCGCGACCTCGTCCAGCCGGTTGAAGCGGCCGGAGGCGCCGCCGTGGCCGGCGCCCATGTTGGTGCGCAGGAGGACCGGCCCGCCGCCGGTCATCGTCGCGCGCAGCCGCGCGATCCACTTTGCAGGCTCCCAATAGGTGACGCGCGGGTCGGTCAGTCCGGCCATCGCGAGGATCGCGGGATACTCCTTGGCGGCGACGTTGTCGTAGGGCGAGTAGGACAGGATGGTGCGGAAATCCTTCTCGCTCTCGATCGGGTTGCCCCATTCGGGCCATTCCGGCGGCGTCAGCGGCAGGGTATCGTCGAGCATCGTGTTCAGCACGTCGACGAACGGCACCTCGGCGACGATGCCGGCGAACAGCTCGCCCGCGCGGTTGGCGACCGCGCCCATCAGCATGCCACCGGCGCTGCCGCCATGGCCGACGATGCGCCTGGCGCTGGTGTAGTTCGCCGCGATCAGCGCCCGTGCGCAGGCCGCGAAATCGTCGAAACTGTTGGTCTTTTTCTCGCGTTTGCCGTCGAGATACCAGCCCCAGCCCTTGTCGGTGCCGCCGCGGATATGGGCGATGGCGTAGACGAAGCCGCGGTCGACCAGCGACAGCCGGTTGGCCGAGAACGAGGCCGGCATCGCATGGCCATAGGAGCCGTAGCCATAGAGCAGCAGCGGCGCCGAGCCATCGGCCTTGAGGTCGCGCCGGTGCAGCAGCGACACCGGCACCTCGGCGCCGTCCTCCGCCTTGGCCATGATGCGCGTGGTGACGTAGTCGGCCGGATTGTGCCCGGACGGAATCTCCTGGCGCTTGCGCAAGGTTTTTGCGCGCGTCACCATGTCGTAGTCCCACACCTCCGACGGCGTCGTCATCGACGAATAGGCAAAGCGCAGATTGGTGGTGTCGAACTCGTAGGAGCCCATCGCGTCGAGCGAATAGGCGCCTTCGTCGAAGGCGATCGCGTGCTCCTCGCCGGATGCGAGATCGCGGATGACGATCGACGGAAGCGCATTGGCGCGCTCCAGCCGCACGAGGTGCCCGGCATACAGATCGTGGTCCAGTACGTAGATGCCGGCGCGGTGCGGAATGAGGTCGCGCCAGTTGGCGCGCTCGGGCGCGGACAGCGGCGCGGTGACGATCTTGAAGTCGATGGCGCCGTCGGCATTGGTCAGGATGAACAGCTCATCGCCGCGGTCGGCGATCGAATATTGCACGCCGTTCTCGCGCGCGGCCACGAGGCGCGGCGGCGCCTCGGGAGCATCGAGATCGATCAACCGTTGTTCTGATGTCTCGTGGTCGCCGCCGGCGATGACGCAGAACCGGCCCGACGTCGACTCGTGCACATGGGTGAACCAGCCGGTGTCCTTCTCCTCGTACACCAGCGCGTCATCGGCCTGCCTGGTGCCGAGCTTATGCCGCCACACCTGCATCGGGCGGTGATTGTCGTCGAGCTTGACGTAGAAGAAGCTCGTGCAATCGCGTGACCACACCACACCGCCGTCGGTCTCCTCGACCACGTCGTCGAGATCGTTGCCGCTATCCCAGTCGCGGACGCGGATGGTGAAATATTCGGAGCCCTTGGTGTCGGCGCTCCAGGCGACGCGCTTGTGGTCGTGCGAATGCCTGCTGCCGCCGAACTTGAAATAGTCGTGGCCTCGCGCCAGCGCATCGCCATCGAGCCCGATCGTCTCCGCCCCGCCGTTGCGCGGCGTCCGGCAGAACAGCTCGTGCTGGCCGCCCTCGCGATACTTGCGGAAATAGGCGTAGGGCCCGTCTGGCGACGGCACCGAGGAATCGTCCTCCTTGATGCGGCCGCGCATCTCCGCGACGAGCTTCTTCTGCAGCGGTGAGGTGTGGCCGAGCACGGATTCCGCATAGGCGTTCTCGGCCTCGAGATAGGCGCGGATATCAGCATCCAGCAGCGACGGATCGTGCAGCACCTCCTGCCACCGCGCGTCTTTCAGCCACGCATAGTCGTCGCTTACGGTGATGCCGTGACGGGTGAAGCTGTGCGGATGGCGCGGCGCCACCGGCGCCTTGGTGCTCAAGTCGGTCATGTCGTCCTTTACGGGGTCACGCTCTCGCCGAGCCATTGGATCGCGGCGTCGAGGCCGCCGCGGCCGTGCGGAATCTTCAACGCCACCAGCGCCATTTCGATCACGCCGAGCGTGCCCAGCACCATCGGCGCGTTGACATGGCCCATATGGGCGATGCGGAACGCCTGGCCCTGGAGATCGCCGATCCCGGTGCCGAGCACGACGCCGCACTGCTCCTTGCAGTAGGTCTGCAACACGGCCGGATCATAACCTTCGCCGACCAGCACAGTGGTCACGGTGTTGGAGCGCTCGGCGGCGTCTGCGATGTTGAAACCGATCACCTGGCCCTCGCTCCACTTCGCCACCGCGCGGCGCACGGCCTCGGCCAACAGCTCATGGCGGCGGAAGGCATGCGGCAGTCCTTCGGCGAACAGCATGTCCATGGCTTGGCGCAGTGCGAACAGCAGATGCACCGGCGCGGTGCCGCCATATTTGCGATAGTGCTCGGTGCCCTCGCGCTCGCTCCAGTCCCAATAGGGCGTGCGCATGTTGGCGCGCTTGTGCGCCTCGAGCGCGCGGTCATTGGCCGCGACGAAGCCGAGACCCGGCGGCGTCATCAGGCCCTTCTGCGACCCGGACATCGCGACGTCGATGCCCCAGGCATCCATCTCGAACGGCATGCAGCCGAGCGAGGCCACGGTGTCGACCATGTAGAGTGCCGGATGGCCCGCGGCCTTGATGGCGCGGCCGATCGCCTCGACGTCGTTGACGACGCCGGACGCCGTATCGATCTGCGCCACCACGATCGCCTTGATGCTGTGCTCCTTGTCGGCGCGCAGCCGCGCCTCGACCTCGGCCGGCCGCACCGCGCGGCGCCAGTCGCCGCGGAGCACTTCGACCTCGGCGCCCATCGCGCGCGCGGCATTGCCCCAGCCGATCGCGAAGCGGCCGCTCTCCAGCACCAGCACCTTGTCGCCGCGCGCCAGCACGTTGGAGAGCACCGCCTCCCAGGCGCCGTGACCGTTGGCGATGTAGATGTAGGTCTTGCCCTTGGTGGCGAATAGCCTGCCGAGATCGGACATGATGCCGTCGGTCAGCTCGACCATCTGCTTGGAGTAGATGTCGAGCGCGGGGCGGTGCATCGCCTGCAGCACCTCGTCGGGCATCGTGGTGGGTCCCGGGATGGCCAGAAACTCCCGGCCCGCGCGAACGGTCATTGTCAGTGTCCTCGGCGATGTGGTTTGGCGGTTGAGGGTGGTGATGGGCTCTCGCACACGGCCGGCCCATGGTCGTTTTACGTGGCGCGGCGCATTAAGAAAAGCCGGAGAAGCCGGGGGGCTGGCATGCCCCGGCAGGCCGGCGGGTCGGGCCGTCAGCGCCTCGTTTCGCGGCAGCCGGCGGCCTCGGCCTCCTCGACCGAGCAGAACCAGCGGGTGCCCTTGGCGACGTGCATCTTGATCTGCGCGTACCAGCGGCTCTGCGGCGTGTGATAGATGCACTCGCCGGCGCCGTTGACATTGCCCTTGATGGTGCAGTCCGGCGAGGGCGCGACCGGGCCCGAGGCCGAGGCGAGCAGGATTTTGCGCGCGCCCTCCGGCGGGTTGGTGGCCCCGAGGATCGCAGTCTTCTTGTTGCGCACGCGCCAGTCCCATGGCGCGATGAACGCGCCCTGCCACATGCCGGCCTTGGCTGCGCGCGCCTCCACCTCGTCGGGCTCGTAGTCATGCGAGAGGGTGCGATAGGCCAGCGCCCAGCCGCTGCGCACCAGCCATTTCTGGATGTCCTCGCCATCGACGTCGCAGCGCGCGACCTGGCGGCCGCGGCGGTCGATCGAGCGCGGATGGCAGGTCCAGCTCTTGCCGTCGACGTACTTGATCAGCTCGTCACGCGCCGCCACGCCGCAGGTCCAGCGCTCGCCGTTCTTGTTGAGGCAGAGCTGATCCACGGAGGGCGCGTCGATGCCGCCGAGCCGGATGCGGGTGGTCCCGATCGTGATCCCATCGGCCTCACGGATCTTGGGAATCCCGGTGATGTCGGCCGCGGACGCGACGGAGGGCAGCAGCAGGAGGAGCGCAAGCAAAGCTGGTTTCATCGACATCAACGGGCGCGGGTCGTCCTTGGGGATGGGAAGGCTGGAGCAATTGTGCGGCGGATCGGCCCGCGGTTCCAGCGCCGTGATTGGCTGAGCCGCTCAACTTCGCGCGATGGCGGCTGAAAGGAGGAGCCGAGCTATTGCCAGGGCGTCGCTGTGCTCCCCTCCCCGCAAGGGGGAGGGGAGTGCACCGCCGGGGCCGCTGACATATCGCTCGATCAGTTCACCGCCACCCGCTTTGCCAGCGCCAGGCCCATCAGCACGAAGGCCGAGGTGACCTCGGGGCCGCCGACCAGGATGCGGGTCGGGGTCTTCATCTTGTTCCATTCATAGGCGCGGTACGGATGCCGCCGGCCACCCTCGCCGAACGACGTCACGATGCAATGCACCGCGGGCGCGAAGCTCGCCGCAGCGCCGCCGAGATGGCCGAGCGCGATCAGCGCCAGCGCGGCGTCGAACGGGTTCATCTCGCGGCCGACCAACTCGTCCTCGACATAGGCCAGCACGCGCAGGCGAATGAGCTCGAACGCGCCGTCGGGATCGATCGCCTGCCGCGCCGCCGGCGGCAGCGCCATGAAGGCGTGGTAGCAGCGGCCGAAATAGGCGCAGTACAGCTCCGGCAGATAATAGATGTGCGAGCGGGGGTCGGCGAAGGCGCCGCTCAGCACCAGCCGCTGCTGGAAGCCGACGATCCGCCTGACGACGTCGAGCCGGGCTTGCGTCTCCAGGATCTGCCAGCGCCCGAGATTGCGGAACGATACCTCGAGCACGTCGAGGTTCAACGTCGGATCGAGATCATTGCCGTAGGGCCGCTCGCCGGCCAGGCTGTCGATCCAGGTCGCGACACCGCCTTCATAGTCGATGTTGTCGTTGATCGGCACCGTCACGCGCGGCTCGTTGCCGCCGGCGCGCACCTGGTAGCCCGCATAGAAATCCAGCAGCGGCTGGCTCAACATCGGATCGTCCGAGCCGGCCTGCGTCGCCGCCGAGAACGAGCACGCCGTGGTGTCGCAATCCGGCACGTAGATGCCGAAGCCGAGGTCCTGCTTGATCTGGGTGAAGAAGCGCGAGAAGCGCGGATGCGGCGGCGGCGCCAGCGCGGTGACGACATTGTAGCTCTTGCCGTCGGCGCCGCGCACCTCCTCGCGGCTGATGGTCAGGCAGAACTCGACCATGGCGGCGATGGCGCTGCGCGCCGCGCTTGTCTGCTCCGATGACGCGAGGCCCGTCTCCAGATAGCTCAGCAGCGCCTCGGTGAAGAACGCGTCGTAATAGGCCGAGCGGTGGCGGATCTGCACCGGCTCCCACATCGGCTCGGCGATGCCGCGCCACGGCGGATTGATCACCGCGGCCGCCGGCGATCGCGCGATGAAGACGCGGGCGAGGTTGAACAGCAAGGTCGAGTTCTTGTAGCCGCGGGCGTCGAGCCCCTGCAGCGCCATCTTGACCTCGCGGCCCTTCATGTCGGGATCGCCGATCAGGTTGAAGGCGGCATAGGTCGGGATGAAGCCATTGCGGCTGAACGAGCCGAGCAGGTCGGCGCCGCAGGCCCGGATCACGCGATCGACCTCGCCGGCCGGCGGCATGGCCGCCGCCGCAGTCCGGCGCGGCGGGGCAGGGTGGTGCAAGGCGACGCTGTCGACCAGATCGGCGACGGGGCGGCCGACCTGCTCCCAGTCCGGCGTCGGATTGTCGCGGGCAAGGACCAGCGCGTCGCGCAGCGCATTGAGAACAGCGGGATCGTTCAACTCGGGCAGGCCGGCACGGCGCAGCAATGCGCGCAGCGCCGGGTTCCCGAGCGCGGTCCGGTAGAATTTCGACAGATGCGGGTCGCCGCTGCCGGGCCGGCGCAGGATGGGATCGCAGACCTCGTACAGCGAGGGCCCATCCTTCCGGGCCGTCAGTGCGCGACAGGCCGCGCCGGCGAAATACTGGAAACTCAAGCGAGGACTCGCGGGTTGTCGAAGGCGGGACGAGCGGCATGCGTTGCTCGAGACGCCCGGCAAACGGCGCGTCACGCGCATGCATCGGGCAAACTGACACGCTGGACGGCCAAAGACAACGTGACGGCGGTCACGGCGCGGGAGGCGGATTTGGCGGCAATGTGGTCTCCCGGCGGTCCGTCCGGGGCCGTTCGGAGATCGCTGTCATGGTTAAATTTGCGTTTCTCTTCAAGTGCTTGAAAAGTCAATGGTGTTCCGATGTTGCTTGGGATGCGGGTTCGGGTTAAGCCTTTCTTCGTTGCGGCGCCGCAATTTGCGCGCATTGAGACGACACATCGTCTCGCAACCCCTCAAACCTCAGAGGCGCCAGCGCGACCAAAGGGTGCACCCCTTTGGCATCGATGGGCAGGCTCGGACCAGGATTGACGTGATGACCGCAAGGCAGCCTTCTCTTTCCCGCCGATCGGCCGTGATCGCCGCCGCGCTTCTCTGCACGGTGTCGCTCGCGATCGGCGCGCATGCTGCCCTGAACAAGCGTTCGCTCGAGGCGCCCAAGGCAGCGGCCTCCGAGCAGAGCAGCGTGGCGACCGGCAACGGCGCGCGCCTCGCGCTCGTGATCGGCAATGGTCACTATCCCGACGCGAACGCGCCGCTCGTCCAGCCGATCAACGATGCCCGTGCGCTGACCGGCGCGCTGCGCCGCGACGGCTTCGACGTCGATGTCGTCGAGGATGCCAACAAGGACGACATGGCCCGCGCGGTCGAGCGCCTCAAGGCCAGGATCAAGCCCGACTCGGTCGTGATGCTGTTCTTCGGTGGCTACGCCATCCAGGCCGGACGCGAGAGCTACATGATCCCGGTCGACGCCAAGATCTGGCGGGAAGCCGACGTCCGCCGCGACGGCACCAGCATCGAGCGCCTGCTCGACACCGTCCGCGAGCAGGGCGCGCGCGCCAAGCTGGTGGTGATCGACGCCGCCCGCCGCAATCCCTATGAGCGCCGCTTCCGCGCCTATTCGCACGGCCTGGCGCCGATCAATGCGCCGGCCAACGCCCTGATCCTGTCGTCGGCGACGCCGGGCAAGGTGCTGGACGATCCGAAGGGCCAGAACAGCGTGCTGGTCGGCGAGCTGCTGAACCAGCTCGGCAAGAGCCCGAGCGCCGAGACCGTGTTCAACAAGACCCGCAACGCCATCGCCCGCAGCTCCGACGGCGAGCAGGTGCCGACCGTGTCGTCCTCGCTGGTCGAGGACATCCGCTTCAGCGCCGACGTCGCCAACGCCGGCAGCTGAGCTTAGCCTGTCCCGCGCCTGAGATGCTCCGCCCTCTCGGCGGCCTCCCACCCTCCCCTGGAGGGGGAGGGTCGCCTCACGGCGAGCGAAGCGAACCGTGGGGCGGGGTGGGGTGATCTCTCCACTTGCACCGTCATCCCTGGCTCCACCCCACCCCGCCGCACGACGCTGGCGCGCCGCGCGACGACCCTCCCCCTCCAGGGGAGGGTGGGGCCGCGTGCCCCTCAGACCCCTGCGGCGTCGCGTCTTTCAATTGCTCGCCATCACCGGCCGCACCGGGTCGCCCTCGCGCAGCAGCGCGCCGGCGCGGGTGACGACGACGTCGCCCTCGGCGAGGCCGTCGCGGATCTCGACCTGGCCGCCGGCCATCAGGCCGATCTCGACCCGCTTGGTCTCGATCCGCTGAGCCCGGACCACCTGCACCACCGTGCCGTCGGGATCGTACAGCACGGCGGTCAGCGGCACCGCGACGCCGCAGCTCTGGCCGATCTTGATCACGGCGCGGCCGAACGAATTGACCAGCAACCGCGCCGTGCCGGTGATGCCGATGAAGGCCTGGCCGAGCTGGCTGTTCGGCTCGACGGTCGGCGCCACCCTTCGGATCTTGCCCTCGACCTCGCCGGCCCCGACAATGCGGATCCGCGCCGTCTGGTTGACCGCGAGCTTGCCGAGCTGGGCTGATGGCACCAAGCCGACGAGATCATATTCGTTGCGGGCGAGAATCGAGAACAGCGCCTCGCCGCGACCGGAGGCGAACGCGCCGATGGTGGCGCTCGACGACAGGATGGTGCCCGCGACCGGCGCCTGGATCATGATCGTGCCGCCCTCCGGCGGCGTCAGCCGCGCCAGGTTCTGTCCGGCCGTGACGGTGTCGCCGGCATCGACCAGCACCTCCGCGACCTTCAGGCCGGGACGATCGGGCCTGACGGCGGTCTCGTCGCGCGCTAGCACCATGCCGGACACCTCGACCGTGTTGTCGAAGCAGGCCTTGGTCGCCTTGAGCACGCTGACCGCGGCGCCCTTCGGCGCGCCGTCATCGGCTGCCGCAGCCTGGATCATCGCCAGCAGGCCGGCGGCGGCGAGCATCGGCATCCGGCGCATCGTGGCGGCAATTGCGGCATGTCCCATCCGAAACCGATCCTCGCGAACCCAATTCATTGCACGGCTGTCGCCGGGATAGCAGACGCACCGCCGCCGGGCCAGCCGACCCGCGTCCCTGGTAGTCGCGCCAGGATGCCGCGACGTTCAGCCGATGGTGCCGAACTTCTCGGCCGGGTCCACGTTGACGCTGCCGAATGTCAGCCGTCTTTCACCTGGGACTCACGACCATGCTTCGGCTCTGGATACCGCTTCTGCTCTGCGCCGTCGTCGTCACGCCTGCGGTCTCCGCCGAGCTCACCGCCGACGCCGTCAACAGCGCCGAGCTGCGCAAGCGGCCGCCTGCCGAGGAGAAGATGGATCCGGTGGCGATCCGCGCCCAGGTGCTGCTCGATCGCGCGCATGTCTCTCCCGGCGAGATCGACGGCCGCTTCGGCGACAATGCGCGCAAGGCGCTCGCCGCGTTCGCGCGCGCCAAGGAGCTTGCCGGTGATGCGAAGCTGACGCCCGAGCTGTGGGAGGCGCTGCTGCGCGGCGACCAGGCGCCGGCGATCGTCTCCTACACGATCACTCGTGACGATGTGAAAGGGCCGTTCCTGAAGAAGCTGCCACAGCACATGGAGGACATGAAGGACCTGCCGGCGCTCGGCTACACCTCGCCGCGCGAGGCGCTGGCCGAGAAATTCCACATGAGCGAGGCGCTGCTGTCGGCGCTCAATCCGAAGGCCAGCTTCGACAAGGAGGGCGAGCAGATCGCCGTCGCCAATGTGATCAGGCCGGACGAGAAGTCGCCGGACATCATGCGGCTCGACATCAGCAAGGACGCCGGCACGGTGCAGGCGTTCGACCGGGACGGCAAGCTGGTGGCGGTGTTTCCCGCTACGGTCGGCAGCGACGAAAAGCCGACGCCCGACGGCACGTTCAAGGTCACCTCGCGGGATGCCGATCCCAACTACCGCTACAATCCGGACTACGAGTTCAAGGGCGTCAAGTCGCGCAAGCCGTTCACCATCAAGCCCGGCCCGAACAACCCGGTCGGCGCCTATTGGATCGGCCTGTCGGTCGGCAACGGCTACGGCATCCACGGCACGGCCGAGCCGTCCAAGGTCGGCAAGTCGGAGTCGCATGGCTGCGTGCGGCTGACCAATTGGGACGTGCGATTCCTCGGCGACCACCTGGCGAAGAAGGCGAAGGTGGAGCTGCATTGAATGTTCACAATCATTCCGGGGCGGTTGGATTGCTTCGTCGCTTCGCTCCTCGCAATGACGGAGCACGTCAATCTGCATCTGCGCGTAGCGGCCAATTTATTCAGTCATCTCAACTTGATCTGGGCTGTCCAGATGTTCGGTAAAAAAGAAATCGCTTGTGCCGTCGGGCAAATCAGGTGGAGACTTCCGCCCGTCCCGCCTCGTTGAAGAGGGGCGCTTTCGCGAACGTCACGACGCGTTGAGGTGGGATGCGATGGCCGCGGCGGGGCGCAGCGTGAGAACACGCGGACGTACGCCATGCTGCGGACGGTGAAGTCGCAGGGTCCTGGCCTCCCGACGCTGAGGTCCGCGCGGCGCGCGTGATGCGCGCGTCGTCGCCACGGTGACAAACAAGCCGGTCACCGAGGAGACTGCGTATAAATCGTAAAGCCATCGCGCGGGGAGGGCCGGGTCATTCCGGCTGTACCTGTGGTTCTGCCGCCTGCATTTTTTCTCGCAGGCGGACCGCAGGCCTCAGCCGAGGCCTGGCTCTCCCTGCGCCCTCTGTTCAGAAGAGGGTGTCTCGATGAGTAAAGCTCGGACGCGAAACGCGCCGCGAGACCGAAGTGTCATGTTCGCGCGGCGCTTCGTCGATCACCCGCGCAGGCGGGTGGTCCAGTACGCCGCGGCCGTGGTGATTGAGCCTGTCCGTCTCGGAGTCCTGGATCGCCCGTTCGAGCCGGGCGATGACGGCGAAGAAAATCAGCACCGCCTCGGGATGGCGGAAACGATGCTCATTCCTGTCACGTCACTTGGTCCTGCCGCGCCGCTATCTCGCAAACGACCGAGACGGCGCCACATGCAGTGCGTAGGCATCGGCCGCCTCGCTCACGCGCGGATAGAGTTCGGTCACCAGCGGATCGTGGCCCGGAATGAATCGATCCGGATGCCCGGCGAGGCGCTCGATGATCTCCCAGCCCTGGATCATGTCGCCGATGTTGAGCACGATCGGAAACGGGCTGCGGCGCTGCAGGTTGGCGTAGTAATGCGCGGCGTCGGAGGCGAGCACGACCGGGCCGCGCGCGGTGTCGACGCGCACCACCTGCAGCCCGTCGGAATGGCCGCCGACCCGGTGCACGGTGACGCCCGGCGCGACCTCACCGTCGCCGTTGTGGAAGGTGACGCGCTCGCCATAGACGTGGCGCACCATCGTGGTGACGTGCTCGACCGTGAACGGGTAGCGCAGCATGCCGTTGCACATGCAGCGTCCGGTCGCATACGCCATCTCGCGCTCCTGCAGGTGAAAGCGCGCGTTCGGGAAGCGGTCGAGATTGCCGGCGTGATCGTAGTGCAGATGGGTCACGATGATGTCGCGGATGTCGGCCGCCGCGACGCCGAAGGAAGCGAGCGCATCGATCGGATCGCGCGTCAGGGTGCGATGGCGGATCTCGGCCTCCGCGGCGTTGAAGCCGGTGTCGACCAGGATGTCGCGCCCGTCACGGCGGATCAGCCACACGAAATAGTCGAGGTCCTGCGCCGTGCTGTCGTGCGGATCGGGCTGCAGGAAGTTCATGTGCGACGTGCGCGGCGACATCGTCGCGTAGCGCAGCGCGTAGATCTCGGCGGCGTTCCCCATGATGGCCTTCTCGTTGGTTGGGCGCGGCAACCATCGAGCCATCGGCACGGATCGAGGTCAATCGCATCGAGGTCAATCGCGGTGCTCGTCGAACCGGACGCTGCGCTGCCGCGACACAGCGTGAGGCATCTCACATTTCAAGCCATTGGGATCGTTGCATGGTCCGCTCGTGTCATGGCCCGCAGCTCGCAAGAGGCTCCTGCGGGCGGTCGCCGCCTCAGACGATTCGTCAACCTCTGCAAGCGGTTGACGTGCCGTCACGGCGATTTGATAATGCCTGACGCGTGGGATATGGTCGCCGCGGCGCAAGCTGGACGGCGCCTGATTGCTGACCGCTGGACCGCCATCGTGATGACTTTCCGCCTGCTGTTGCCGCTCGGCCTGATGTTCTCCGTCGCGTTTTCGGCCGTGGTTTCCGGGCCCGCGCACGCGGCCGGCGACCGCTTCGCCCTGGTGATCGGCAATGCGAAATATCCGGATGCCGAGGCGCCGCTCAAGGAACCGGTCAACGATGCCCGCGATCTCACCGACGAGTTGAAGCGTGACGGTTTCAGCGTCGAGACGCTGGAAAATGCCGGCGGCGACGCGATGCGCCGCGGCCTCGATCGGCTCTATGGCAAGATCAAGCCGGGCTCGGTGGCGCTGCTGTTCTTCTCCGGCTACGGCATCCAGTCGAGCCGGCAGAGCTACATGATCCCGGTCGATGCGCAGATCTGGCAGGAGGCCGACGTGCGGCGCGACGGCATCGGCCTCGAGCAGGTGCTGCAGGAGATCAACAGCCGCGGCGCCGGCGTGAAGATCGCGCTGCTCGATGCTTCCCGGCGCAATCCCTATGAGCGCAGGTTCCGCACCGCCTCGGCCGGCCTCGCGCCGGTCATCGCACCGAGCGGTACTTTGGTGATGTACTCGGCGGCGCTGTCCGCTGTCGTGACGGATGGCGGGCGCGATCGCAGCCTGTTCGTGCAGGAGCTCCTGAAGGAGATCCGCGTTCCCGACCTCACCGCCGAGGAGACGCTGAACCGCACCCGCGTCGGCGTCACCCGCGCCTCGCGCAGCGAGCAGGTGCCGTGGATCTCGTCGTCGCTGGCGGAGGACTTCTCCTTCGTGCCGGGCAATGGCGTCAGGCCGCCGCCGGCCGAGAGCAATGCCGCGCCGGCGCCTGCACCTGCACCTGCGCCGACCCCGACACAGGTCGTGGTGGCGCCGCCGGTGCCGTCACCGCTGCCGCCGGCTCCGCCCGCGCCGCAGCCGACGCCGGTGCAGAAGGTGGACACCCCGTCGCCCGCGCCGGTTGCTCCGGCGCCGCCGGCGCCCGCGCCATCTCCCGTGATCGCGAACGTCGCGCCCGCCGCGCCTGCTGCGCCCGCGGCCCCAGCAGCGCCCGCGCAGGATCCGTTCGCCGAGGATCCGACGATCAAGAGCCTGAGCGCCAAGATCGCGGCCAATCCGGAGGATGCCGGCGCGCTGTACCGGCGCGGCCAGGTGTATGCGAGCAAGGGCGCCTACGCGCAGGCGATCCGCGATTTCGACGACACCATCCGAATCAATCCAAAGGACGTCGAGGCGCTCAACAACCGCTGCTGGGCGCGCACCGTCGTCGGCGAGCTGCAACCTGCGCTGCGCGACTGCAACGAGGCGCTGCGGCTGCGGCCGAATTTCGTCGACGCGCTCGATAGCCGCGGGCTGGTCAACCTCAAGAGCGGCGCGGTCAAGAACGCCATCGCCGATTTCGATGCGGCGCTGAAGATCAACCCGCGGCTGACGTCGTCATTGTACGGCCGCGGTCTCGCCAAACAGCGTAACGGCGCCGCGCAGGAGGGGGCGCTCGACATCGCCAACGCCAAGGCGATGGACCCCAACATCGTCCGCGAGTTCGAAGCCTACGGCGTGCGCTGATTTGTTGCGCGCGTCGGCCGGCCGGCTCGAACCATGCGGCAGGCCGGACCGACATAACAGCGAACAGCCGGGTGTCGCGCCGGGCGCGGCGGAGACCGGGACGATCAGTTCGCGTGAGGAGGGATTGGCAATGACCGCACCGAAAACGAATTCGACCATGACCGCCGGCCTGACGGCTCTCCTGGCCGCGACGGTCCTGAGCGCGGCCGCTTTGTTCGGCACGATGCCGGCTTTCGCGGCCGATGATGTCAGCGAGGATCAGATCGTCCGCGCCCTGGCCGGGCAGAAGAAGCCGCTGACCCGGGGACTGTCGATGTCGCCGCCGTCGGAGGCCACACCCGCGGTCGCGCCGGAGCAGGACAAGTTCCTGCAGAGTATTCGCGGCCGCTCGACGCGGTCGCTGTCCACTGCCGAGCGCGAGGAGATCGCGGCGGTCGCCAAGACCAAGCCGAACATCGACCTCGAGATCACCTTCGACTACAACTCCGCCAACATCAGCCAGAAGTCGCTGCCGTCGGTGCAGGCGCTCGGCCGGGCGCTGACCAACGCCGAGCTGAAAGGGTCGACCTTCGTCGTCGCCGGTCATACCGATGCCGCCGGTGGCGAGGCCTACAATCAGGATCTCTCCGAGCGCCGCGCCGATTCGATCAAGCGCTATCTGGTCGAGAAGTTCGGCATCGCCGGCGCCGACCTGGTGACGGTGGGCTATGGCAAGAGCAAGCTGAAGGATCCGAGCCAGCCGCTCGCCGAGGTGAATCGCCGCGTTCAGGTCGTCAACATGCAGAGCAAGACGGCGGCGGCCAAGTAGCGCCGCGTCCATCAAGCGCCGTCGGAGGTCGCGTGGCCGGAGATCGAGGTGGCCGGGTGCGTCCCGCAGGATTGCGGGGCGCATCGCCTTGTCGGAGCGCCCCGTGCCAAATTCGCAGCATCCATAACCCGCATCTCGCGCCGACCGGATCCCCCTGCCGATGAAGCTGCCAAAATCCCTCAAGTCCGCGGCCAGTGCGGTCGTCTTCGTGGCCCTGTTCGCCGGCTATTACTGGTATGAGCATCGTCCCCATCACACCGCCGAGGAGCCGCCGATGCAGGCCCAGGTGCTGGTGACCAAGGCGGTGAAGGCCTGCTTCTCAGATCTGGTGCGCGTCACCGGCTTCGTCGTGGCCCGCCGTGAGGCGGTGGTCGGCGCCGACCAGGAAGGCTCGCGGGTCATCGACGTCCTAGTCAAGGAGGGCGACACCGTTACCGAGAACCAGGAGCTGGCGCGCCTGACGCCGTCACCGCCGCAGCCGGGAGCGCCGGCGGCGGCCGCGAACCGGCCGGTGTCGCTGCGCGCGCCGGCCGCAGGACTCGTCACCGAGGTCCGCACGATCGCCGGTGCGCCGGCCTCGCCGCAGGCCGGTCCGATGTTCCGCATCGCCGTGAACAACGAGCTGGAGCTCGACGCCGAAGTTCCGAGCGTTCATCTCCTGAAGCTCGGCACGGGCGCGCCGGTGCGCATCACTCGCGACAACCTACCCGACATTGTCGGCCGCCTGCGCGTGGTGGCGCCGCAGGTCGACCGGACCACGCAGCTGGGCCATGTTCGCATCGCGCTGACCAGCAATCCGTCGCTCAAGCCCGGCATGTTCGCGCGCGCCAATATCGATGCCCGGCGGAGCTGCGGCGTCGCCGTGCCCAATACGGCGATCGATCATCTCACCATCCAGGTCGTGAAGGGCAACACGATCGAGACCCGCCGGGTGCGGGTCGGCCTGGTGTCGGATACGGCGAGCGAGATCCTCGACGGGCTGACAGAGGGAGAAATCGTGGTGGCCGACGCTGGCAGCTCGCTGCACGATGGCGACCAGATCAAGACCATGTTTGCCGAAGACATCGATCGCACGCGGGTACGCTGATGGCACTGAACATTTCGGCATGGTCGATCAGGAACCCGCTGCCGTCGATCCTCTTCTCCATCATCCTGCTGATCCTGGGCTGGATGAGCTTCACCAAGCTCGCGGTCACCCGGCTGCCGAACGCCGACATTCCGGTGATCTCGGTCGCGGTGGCGCAGTTCGGCGCGGCGCCGTCGGAGCTTGAATCCCAGGTCACCAAGATCATCGAGGACGGCGTCTCCGGCGTCGAGGGCGCGCGCCACATCCAGTCGCTGATCACCGACGGCCTGTCGGTGACGACGATTACGTTCGCGCTCGAGACCAACACCGATCGCGCCATCAACGACGTCAAGGACGCCGTCACCCGGGTTCGTTCCGACCTGCCGCAGAACGTCACCGAGCCGCTGATCTCGCGCGTCGACAAGATCGGCCTGCCGATCGTCACCTATGCGGCGATCTCACCGGGCAAGACCCCGGAGCAGCTGTCGTTCTTCGTCGACGACGTCGTCAAGCGCGAGCTGCAGGGCGTGCGCGGCGTCAGCCAGGTCGAGCGCATCGGCGGCGTCGAGCGCGAGATTCTGGTCTCGCTCGATCCCGACCGGCTGCAGGCCATGGGTCTCACCGCCGTCAATGTCAGCCAGAGTCTGCGCGGCACCAATGTGGACGTCGCTGGCGGCCGCGCCGAGATCGGCAAGAACGACCAGGCGATCCGCACGCTTGCCGGCGCCAAGACGCTGAACGAGCTGTCCAACACGATGATTCCCTTGTTCGGCGGCGGCGAGGTCCGGCTCGCCGATCTCGGGACGGTCACCGACACGATTGCCGATCGGCGCACCTTTGCGCGCTTCAACGGCGAGCCGGTGGTCGCGCTCGGCATCAAGCGCGCCAAGGGCGCCAGCGACGTGGTCGTCGCCGCCGCGGTCCAGAAGCGCATCGACCAGGTCAGGGCCGCCCATCCCGATGTCGAGCTGAAGCTGATCGATACGTCGGTCGATTTCACCAAGGGCAATTACGAAGCGGCGATCTCGACCCTGTTCGAGGGCGCGATCCTGGCCGTCATCATCGTGCTCTTGTTCCTGCGCGACTTCAGGGCCACGGTGATCGCGGCGATCTCGCTGCCGCTGTCGATCTTTCCGGCCTTCTGGGCGATGGATATTCTCGGCTTCTCGCTGAACATGGTGTCGTTCCTGGCGATCACGTTGTCGACCGGTATTCTCGTCGACGACGCCATCGTCGAGATCGAGAACATCGTGCGCCACATGCGGATGGGGAAGTCGCCCTATCGCGCGGCGCTCGATGCCGCCGACGAGATCGGGCTCGCGGTCATCGCGATCAGCCTCACCATCATCGCGATCTTTGCGCCGGCGAGCTTCATGTCCGGCATCGCCGGACAGTTCTTCAAGCAGTTCGGCATCACCGTCTCGGTGCAGGTGTTCTTCTCGCTGCTGGCGGCGCGCTTCGTCACGCCGATGCTGGCGGCCTACTTCCTCAAGGACCACAAGCACGACGATCCGCCGCCGGGGTTCATCCTGCGTGCCTATCAGCGCATCGTGACGTGGTCGGTAAAGCACTACTTTGTCACGGTGCTGCTCGGCATCGGGATCTTCGCTGCCTCGATTTGGAGCACGACGCTGCTGTCGCAAGGGTTCTTGCCGGCGCAGGACGCGGCGCGATCGCTGCTCGCGATCGAGCTGCCGCCAGGCGCGCAGCTCGCCTACACCGAGAAGGTCACCGAGGACATCGTCGCGCGCCTGCGCAAGCGGCCCGAGGTCCGCAGCGTGTTCGTCGACGGCGGCCGGCTTCAGGGCGCGATGGAGGTTCGTCGCGCCGGAATGATCGTCAACTACACGCCGAAGACCGAGCGCAAGATCACCCAGAAAGAGCTCGAGCTCGAGATCACCAAGGATCTCGAAACCATTCCGGACATCCGTTTCTGGTTCACAGACGAAAATGGTCTGCGCCCGATCAAGCTGGTGCTGACGGGCTCGGATCCCAAGCTGGTCGACAACGTTGCGAGCGAGCTCGCCTCGCAGATGAGGCGGATTCCGATCATCTCCAACGTGGTGTCGGACACTTCGCTCGACCGGCCGGAGTTGCGGGTGCAGCCGCGCGCGGATCTGGCGGCACGTCTGGGCGTTTCGACCGAAAGCCTGTCGCAGACGATCCGCGTCGCCACGATCGGAGATGTTGGACCTGCGCTGGCGAAGTATGACGCCGGCGGCCGGCTGGTCCCGATCCGGGTGCAGCTCGAGGACGCGGCGCGCAGCGACGTGAAGATCCTCGAACAGTTGCGGGTGCCGCTCGGGCAGTACGGCGAAAAGGGCGGCGTGCCGCTGGCCGTCGTCGCCGACATCAAGCTCGACCAAGGCCCGACCAGCATCAGCCGCTACGATCGCGGGCGGCAGGCCACCGTCGCCGCCGACCTCGTCGGACTTGCGGCGCTCGGCGATGCAACCAAGCAGATCGACGAGCTGCCGGTCAGAAAGAGCATGCCGGCCAGCGTCAAGCTGATCCCGTCCGATGATGCCGAAAGCTTGAACGAGCTGGCGTCGGGCTTCATCACGGCGATCACGGCGGGCCTGATGATCGTCTACGCCGTGCTGGTGCTGCTGTTCGGCACCTTCCTGCAGCCGATCACGATCCTGTTCTCGCTGCCGTTGTCGATCGGCGGTGCGATCGCCGCGCTGATGCTGACGGGCAAGCAGCTCACCATCCCCGTCTATATCGGCATGATGATGCTGATGGGCATCGTCACCAAGAACGCGATCATGCTGGTCGAGTTCGCGGTCGAGGCGATCCATGCCGGCGTCAGGCGTGACGAGGCGATCATCGATGCCGGCATGAAGCGGGCCCGTCCGATCGTGATGACCACGATCGCGATGGTCGCCGGCATGATGCCGAGCGCGCTCGCGGTCGGTGCCGGCGGCGAATTCCGCTCGCCGATGGCGCTCGCGGTGATCGGCGGGCTGGTGTTCTCGACCGTGCTGTCGCTGTTGTTCGTGCCGGCGATGTTCCTGGTGATGGACGATGTCGGCGCGTTGTTCGCCCGCCTTGGCCGCAAGCTGATCGTCTCTTCCGGCGATGCCGCCGACGAGGCGCAGTCCGGCCATGGGCCGGAGGCGGCGCATCAGCCAAAGCCGCCGCCGTCGGCGATGTCGCCGGCTGCGGAATGAGATGACGTGCCGGAACGAGCTGTTTCAGTTCGCGGTCGAGGGCATGCGGCGGCGTGCGCTGAGATCGAGACCCCCGCTCGGGGCGCCGTCGACTGGCGCGGCGGTCTCAGGCGGCACGATCAGGGCAACGAAGCCCTGGCTGGCGCCTTCCAGGCCGAACAGCTTGGTCCGGAGCGTGAAATCGGCCCGCACCGAACGCCGCGCCTGCGCCGCCGCGGCTTGCATGCCGGAGATGCAGGAGATGTCGGTGTCGTAGCACAGCGCCGCCCAGCCCTGCGCAGTCAGCGCTTCGGACGGAGGTTGCAGCTCATGCGGGTGCACCAGCGCCATTTCATAGTGCGGATGGTCGGGACTGTAGAACGCTGCGGCAAAGGCGAGGCCGTCATCGCCGCCGACGGCGGGAAGGACGCCGTTCGATGCCGTCTGCCACAGGCGGTCCAGCTCGGTCACGGCCGGCTCATAGAAGTTGCGACCCTCGTTCAACGGAACGTAGTTCCGGTACACTGCATGGAAGGGCGCTACGACGGTGGCCGCGAATGCGGCGATTGCGATCGTCGCAGCGGCGAGATTGATCGTGATGTCGCGGGGGGCGTGATAGCTCGCGCCACACACGATCACGATGACGAACAGGAAGATGCCCTGCAGGCCCCACAGCGGCGGCATGTCGGTGCCGAACACGATCGAGACCAGTGCGGGGAACACCACGGTCCCGATGCTGATCATCGCCAGCAGCCGGAGTCCGGAGTCGAGGCTGAGCGCATCGTTCAGCACGCGGGTGGGGCGAGGCCGCGTCATGGCGAGCCATATGAGGCCGGGGATACCGGCGATGCCGGCCATCGCCAACAGGAAGCCGCTGCCCTCGACCAGGGCGGCCGCGGCGGTCTTGCCGACGTGATGCTCGATTGCATGCGAGAACGGCTGGGCGCCGGTCGTGGCCAGCCAATAGATATGGGGCGCCAGCGCGACCAGGCCGGACAGCGCCGCGATCCACGGCGCGGGCGAGGTGAAATAGGCCCGACGCTCGCCGTGGCACAACGCTGCGACCGCAAAGCTCGCGATCAGGAAGACCGAGTAGTACTTGCCGAGCATCGCGAGCGCCCCGGTCAGGCCGACCGCGATGGCCCAGCCGACGTGACGTGTCTCGAACGAGCGCAGGAAACACCAGGTCGCCAGCGGCCAGCTCGACAGCAGCACGGCGTTGGCGTTGAAGCGCTGCGCATGCAGTTGATAGACCGGCAGCAGCATGAGCAACAGCAGCACGACCAGCCGCTTGTCACCGCGCGCGAAACGCCGGGTGATGAGGTCGACGGCGAAGAGGCCGACGGCTGCGTTGGTCAGCGCCAGCAGGTTGAACGACCAGTTGGTCAGCGGAAACACGGTGGTCCAGGCCCACGCCGCCCAGCCCATCAGCGGCGGATGCTTGGTCGAACCCCAGTCGAAGCTGCGTCCAAGCGACCAGGTCTCGATCACGTCCTGGTGGAGATCGCCCCCGAGATAGGCGATCGAGAAATACACCATCCAGACCGCGACGAACCCGACGATCAAGGCCGGAACGGCCCAGCCGTCCTCCACGGCGTCGATCCAGACCGCGAGAGCTCTGCGCCAACGGCCAACAGAACCACTGGCCTCGATGGCGATTGCCGGCAACGCAAGACTCATGACGTCACTTCCAACCACGCTTGCCTGGCGCGCAAAGCTCCACCCCGCGCGCCGCCGCGCGCGAGCAAATGGAACTCTCCGCTGCCGGATTGAACCCTGTTAGAATTGTTAAAAAGAGTTCATGTCGCAAATTGTGAGGCGTGGTGGCCCAATTGCGATCATGTTTGGCCGATGCTGATACCAAACGATGCACGGCGGGCGGTTCCCGCCATGGACCGGACCCGCAATCGACAAATTTGCGGTGAGCGACGCTGCGCGCTCGGCCAATTAGTCGTTGCGTGCGATCGTGTTCAGCTTGGTCAGGTCATGCAGAAGGATGCGGCCGCGTTGCAGATCCAGGATCTTGTCCTTGCGCCAGGCCTGCAACTGGCGGTTCACGCTTTCACGCGCCGCGCCAACGAAGACGCCAAGCTGTTCCTGCGAGATATGAACCTCGGAGCCGAAATCCTCCGCCAGGGCGCACAGCCGGCGTGCCAGCCGGACCGGCAGCGGCTGCAGCACCGATTCCTCCATTCGCTCGCTCTGCCAGCGGATGCGCTGGCACAGCAGCTGAATGATCCTGATCGCCACCTTGGGCTCGCGTTCCAGGAAGCTGAGGAAATCCTCGCGGCGAAGCACGAACAGTTCGGTCGCTTCACCGGCGGTGGCGTCGGCCGTGCGCTCCTGCCCGTCGAGCACGGCGACCTCGCCGAACAGATCGCCGGGCCCCATGAAGTTGAGCGTCAGCCGGCTGCCGTCGGTGGCACCGGTCTCGATGCGAATCTGGCCGCGCCGCACCCCAAACAGGGCATTGCCGGGGTCGCCCTTCTGGAACAGCACCTCGCCCGACGACAGATGCTGGGTGTGGCAGAGGCTCGAGATTCGCTGCAGCTCGTCCGCGCCGAGGTCGGCGAACATCGGGTTCATCTTCAGAATGACCGCAAATTCGGCCTGCTTGCTCATCACTATACCTTCGGCAACGGTTCAAAGCCTCAGTTACAGAAACCCCCCGGGCGGAAGTGTGTCATAAGTCACATAATGACGCACGGGCTTCCGACTATTTTGGTCGCTCTGGGAGCGGTCTTCGTTCCGAGAAAATTTCGGATTGAACCGGGTCGGCATTGCCGCACGCTAACCCGTGGAGACCGCTCGCGCCTCGCGCTTGGGACATCGACATGAAGGCATTGAAGATCGCAGGCGGTTTGATTGGCGCCGTCATCGTCGTGCTCGCTCTAGCGCTGGCTTTTGGACTTCCGGCGAGCTTCCTCACGGTCGCGATCCAGGACCGCGTCGAGCGTGACACCGGCTATCGCCTGAGCATCGCCGGCTCGGCGAGCGTCAGCCTGTGGCCGTCGCTGCATGCGACCCTGACGGACATCACCCTGCAGGATCCAAAGGAGCGGGACGGCAACAATCGGCTGACGATCGGCAAGCTGCAGGCCGACATGGCGCTGTCGAGCCTGTGGTCCGGCCGGCCCGACATCGGCGAGATCATCATCGACAAGCCCACACTTTATCTGCCGCTGCTGCGCGAACGGCTGCGGGACAATGCGCCGCGCAGCCGTGCCTCGGCGAAGTCGGAAGCGGCGCCTGCGGTCCGGATCGAACGGGTCACCGTCAGGGACGGCGCCGTCGTCCTCTCCAACCCGCGCGACCGCGTCGAGAATCGGCTCGAGGGCATCGGCGCGACGGCGTCTCTGTCCGATGGCAAGGTCAAGATCACGGGTACGGCCCGGGCCGGCGACCGTCCGGTGACCTTCGACCTCACAGCGGCCGCGCCCGCGCTGCCTATTGAGCGCCAGACGCTGCCGGTCGATTTCAAAATCGACATGGCTTCTGCATTCCGCGGGAGTCTTTCCGGCCGCGCCGACGTTCGGCTGAATGGCCCGGTGGTGATGATCAACGGCCTCAGCGGCACGCTTGGCGACGGCGATTTCAACGGCTGGGCCTCGGTCGATCTCGCGAGCAAGCCGCTGGTGAAGGTCGATCTCGACGTTCGCCGGCTCGACTTGGGAGCGCCTGCCGCGCAGGGCTCTGCCGGCGCGTCGGGATGGAGCACGGCGGCAATCGACTTGCGGGGTCTGAACTACGTCGACGCGCGCGTGAAGCTGTCGGCGACGGATGTCGTTCTCTCCGGGACTCGCCTCGGGCCGCTCGATCTCGAAGCCTCGCTGGCCGGCGGCCTGCTGAAGGCGACCGTCGCCAATCTCGGCGCCTATGAGGGGCAGGCCAGTGGCGAGGTCGTGATCGACGCCTCCACGGGCAATCCGGCCTATGCGATGCACTGTGATCTCGTCGGCATCCGGGCGCTGCCGCTGCTCTCGAGCGTCGCCGGATTCGACAAGCTCGATGCGCGGATGCAGGGCAAGCTGGCCTTGCGCTCCAGCGGCGCCAGCCAGCAGGCTCTCATGAGCAACCTGAGCGGCTCGGCGTTCCTGCTGTTCCAGGACGGCGCGATCCGCGGCATCAACGTTGCGCAGATGATCCGCTCACTGACGTCGAATCCGCTGTCGGGATGGCAGGATTCGAAGGAACTGACGACCGATCTCACGCAGCTCTCGGCCTCGTTTCAGGTCGAGCGGGGACAGGCCGCCACCAGTGACCTCAACCTGGTCGGACCGCTGGTCAAGGTCGCCGGTACGGGGACGATCGATCTGGGGAATCGGGCGCTGGCGATGCGGGTCGAGCCGAAGCTCGTGATGACGACCGAGGGGCAGGGCCGCACCTCGGAGCCGATAGGCCTCGGGATTCCCGTCGTCATCGACGGCCCCTGGAGTCAGCCGCGCTTTTACCCCGACATGGCCGGCATCCTCGACAATCCGGATGCTGCCTACGCCAGGCTCAAGCAGATGGGCCAGGGCCTGTTCGGCAAGGACGGGATCGGGCTGAACAATTTGATCAACGACATCGGCGGCCTCATCGGAAATTCTGCGCCCACCGGTGCTGCTGGTCCGAACGGCGCGCCGTCAACGGCAGCCCCGAATGCGCAGGCCCCGGCGGCCGGCCAATCCGACCTGCTCGGCGGCGATCTCGGATCGGCGATCGGCAATCTGATTCAGCAAGGACTGCAGGCCGCGCAGCCGCCAGCCAAGAGCCGCGGCCGTACGCTGGTTGCGCCTCAGGACGGTGCTGTTTCTCGGCCTCCGGGCGACGACGGCCGGGGCGCGGCGGAGGCAGCTCCCGCCGAGCCCTTGCAGGAGGGTGTGCAGGACAGCCAGCCGATGAACGACGTTCTGAAGCGCATCTTCAATAGGTAATATATAGCCGCGATCGACCGAGCCTGCGGAGAATCTCCTCGAGCGGTGCATGCGATTCAGGGCCAGCCGAGCAATAACGAGTTGGCGCGGGGCGCCGGCATGGTCGCCGCTGTGCATGCCATTCTGTGCTAAACGGGTGCCGGCGACGGACCGTCTCGCACCCGAGCGGTCCCGCCTCCAAAGTGTTGCTGCCGCGAGGACGGCAGCGGACGCGCTTGTCCGGGGCTGACCTCGGCGATGATGCGCGTGAGGGGTCCGGATGAACGAGGTCGAGAACAGAGGCTGGTCGTTGCGGCAGGGCCTGTTCGCCAAATACGTCGTGTCGCTGGTCGGGCTCGTCGTGTTCGTCCTGGCCGTGAATGGCGCGACCGAAACCTGGATCAGCTATCAGTCCACCAAGGCGAGCCTGACCGCCGCCATGGCCGAAAAGGCCAACGCCAGCGCCCGGCGGATCGATCAGGCGCTCTCGGATCTGCAGCGACAGATCAGCTGGGTGACGCGGGCGAGCGCCAATACGCTGGAGCTCCGCCGCGCCGACTATGTACAACTGCTGAGTCAGGCGCCGGCTGTGCGGCAGCTGTATCAGCTCGACGGCCAGGGCCGGGAACAGCTCCGCGTGTCGCGCACCTCGATCTCGTTTGCCTCGGGCAACGACTTGTCACGCGATCTGCGCTTCACCGACACCGTCACGCACGGAAGCAATTTCTCCGCCGTGACCTTCAAGGGCGCGCAGCCGATGATGTCGATCTCGGTCGCGCATTCCGGCTTCAATGCCGGTGTGACTGTGGCCGACATCGACCTCGACTTTCTCGAAGACTCCATGACCGAGGCGCAGATCGGCAAGGTCGGCACCGCCTACGTGGTCGATCCGCGGGGCCAGGTGTTGGCGAGCTCGGCGAGGGGACCGGCGGTCGGTCAGGACCTCTCCAAGCTGCCGCAGGTCGCGGCGGTGCTCACGCCGGATGGCGAGCCGCTGGCCTCCGGCACCGACGGCGAGGGGCACGCGGTGCTCTCGGCGGCCGCGACGCTGCCCAAGCTCGGCTGGGCCGTGTTCTTCGAGCAGTCCACGGCTCACGCGCTGGCGCCGATCCGCGATCAGCTGTTGCGCGGGGCGCTGTTGATCGCGCTCGGCCTTGCGGTTGCGATCCTCGCGGGCTCGGTGCTGGCGCGACGCATGCTCGTCCCGATCACCGCGTTGCGCGCCGGCGCGCGCAAGCTCGGCGCCGGCGATTTCGCCCAGCGCATCGAGGTGAGGACGCATGACGAACTGGAGGAGCTCGCCGATCAGTTCAACAGCATGGCCGGCCAGCTCGCGCAGTCCTATGCCGTGCTGGAAGCCAAGGTCGAGGAACGCACGCGCGATCTGGCCCAGTCGATCAATGAGCTGAGGGTGCTCGAGGAGGTTGGCCGCGCGGTGGCCTCCTCGCTCGATCTCAATGCGGTGCTGCCGACGGTGGCGGCCCGGGCGCTGGAGATCACCAAGACCGACGCCGTGCTGATCTATTCCTATGAGGCCGCCGAACGCCGCTTCAGGCTGGTGGAGGCCAAGGGCGTCGACCGGGACGGCCCGCACAATGTGCTGGACGAGCGGACGAGCCTGCTCTCCGACTCCGTGCGCAGCGGCGAGCCGATCGCGATCGCCGAGCTGGAAAACGCGCCCGATCACCCGCTGCGCGACGTCGCGGTTGCCGCCGGCTTTCACGCCGTGCTGTTCACGCCGCTGGTCGATCAGCAGGGCGTGCTCGGCGCGCTCGTGGTGCTCCGCCGGTCGGCCGGTACGTTCCCGCCGAACCTGATCGGACTGATGCGAACGTTCGCCAACCAGGCCGTGCTGGCGATGCGCAACGCGCGACTGTTCACCGAGGTCGATCAGAAGGGCCGCGAGCTGGCGCTGACCCACGCGACGGTGCAGCAGCAGGCCGAAAAGCTCACCGAGCAGACCGAGCAGCTGCGCGAATGGAACAAGTCGCTCGAGGAGCGCGTCGAGAAGCAACTGGCGGAGATCGAGCGGATCAGGCGGCTGGAGCGCTTCCTGGCGCCGCAGGTGGCGCAGATCATCGCGTCGTCGGACGGCCATGATGCGCTGCTGGAAAGCCACCGCCGCGAGGTCACGGTGGTGTTCTGCGATCTGCGCGGCTTCACAGCGTTTACCGAGACGACCGAGCCCGAAGAGGCGATGAACGTGCTCCGTGAATATCACGCCGCGCTGGGCAAGCTCATCTTCAAATATGAGGGCACGCTCGATCGCTATGCCGGCGACGGCGTGATGATCCTGTTCAATGCGCCAATCCCGTTCGAGGACCACACGACGCGCGCGGTGAAGATGGCGCTCGAAATGCGCGACGAGATCGGCCAATTGACGGAGCGCTGGAAAAATCGCGGCCACAGCCTGGGGTTCGGCGTCGGCATCGCACTGGGATATGCGACGCTCGGCCAGGTCGGCTTCGAGCACCGGCTCGAATACGCCGCGATCGGCAGCGTCACCAATCTCGCCTCGCGGCTGTGCGACGAGGCCAAGGCAGGCCAAGTGATCGTGTCGCGCCGGGTGTTCGGCGTCGTCGAACAGTCGGTCGATGCCAGGCCGATCGACGACCTTCATCTCAAGGGCTTCAATCACCCGGTGCTGGCGATGGAGATCCTGCGCTGGCGGGGGGAGGGCGCCGACGTGGTCGAAGTCGAGGAGCGGCGGCGATCGTCGGCGACTAACAAGTAGGGCGGGCAAAGGCGCGTGGCGCCTTGCTCGTCGTCGACGGCAGTGTCGCGCCCCCCGTGCCCATCGCTGTCGTTTGACGAAGGATGGTGGGCACGGGTCGCCTTCGGCGCTTTACCCACCCGACGAAGCTCGGCTCAATAGGCCTGCTTCGCATCGGCCTCCTCGCTGGTCTGGATCAGATCGAGGCTTGCCTCGATCTTGCCGATCAGGCGGTCGAACGTCTTGCGCTCGTCGGCGGACAGGCATGCCATGATTTCGCGCTCGCGCTGCTGCAAACGCGGGATCAGCTCCTCGTACAGCGTCTTGCCCTTACGTGTCAGGCGCAGACGGAACTCGCGGCGATCCTCGGCGTTCTCGACGCGCTCGATCAGCCGCCGCTCCAGCAACGACGTCACGGCCCGGCTGATGGTCGATTTGTGCGTGCGGGTGCACGCTGCGACATATTGCGCGCTGCAGGCCTCGCGGCGGAAGCCGAGCGTCGCCAGCACGCGCCATTCCGGAATGTCGAGCCCGTAGCGCTCCCGATATTCGACGGCGAGCGCCGCGCTCACCTCGGCGGCCAGACGGTTGAGCCGAAATGGCGCGAACTTGAACAGGTCGAGCCGCTCGTCGTCCTGCGGCACTGCCGCATTTCGGTCATCCTCGACCGGCTTCGCCTGCCGCCTGGACGCCGCGGTAGATGGCTTCGCCAAGATCGCGCTCCGATTTTTGAGTTGACGCGGCCGAAGCCGTCGGCTTTAGAATAGTTGCAGGTGAGACTATCTGGCAAGACGGCAAGACGGCCAGATGCCTCGCCCGAGGAAATGTCGGTCGCTTCGAAAGTCGTCGCTTCGAAAGTCCAAGAAAACCACAAGGCGAGCAAGCCATGGTGCAGGCCAATCCGGGGCAGGGCGCGAGCCAGGCGAAGGTTCAGTTCGGCTATCATCGGCACGAAGACCAGGATCAGGCCACGCCGGCCGCGCATCCGGTCGTCGTCGTGGGGGCGGGTCCCGTCGGGCTGTCGTTTGCCATCGATCTTGCGCAGCGCGGCCATGCGGTCGTGGTGCTCGATGATGCCGACCGGATCGGCGAGGGCTCGCGCGCGATCTGCTTCTCCAAGCGCTCGCTGGAATATTGGGATCGCCTCGGCGTTGGCGACCGGATGGTCGACAAGGGCGTGGTGTGGAACGTCGGCCGCATCTTTCACGGTCCGTCCGAGCTCTATCAGTTCAACCTGCTGCCGGAGCCCGGGCACAAGCGGCCGGCCTTCATCAACCTGCAGCAGTTCTATGCCGAGGCCTATCTGGTCGATCGCGTCAACGCGCTGCCGGAGATCTCGCTGCGCTGGCGCAACAAGGTCACCGCGCTCGAACAGCGCAACGATCATGTCGTGCTGACGATCGAGACGCCGGACGGCCCCTATCGGCTGTCGGCGCAATATGTGATCGCCTGCGACGGCGCGCGCTCGTCGCTGCGCCAGATGGTCGGCGCGGGTTTTTCCGGCAAGGTGTTCGAGGATCAGTTCCTGATCGCCGACGTCAGGATGACGGCCGAATTCCCCACCGAGCGCTGGTTCTGGTTCGATCCGCCGTTCCATGCCGGGCGCTCGGCGCTGTTGCATCGGCAGCCGGACAATGTCTGGCGCATCGACCTGCAGCTCAGCCGCTATGCCGATCCCAACGTCGAGAAGCAGCCGGAGAATGTGCGGCCCCGGATCGCGCGCATGCTCGGCCATGATCAGTTCGAATTCGAATGGATCTCGCTCTACAAATTCCAGTGCCGGCGCATGGAGCGCTTCATTCATGGTCGCGTCGTCTTCGCTGGCGATTCCGCCCATCAGGTCTCGCCGTTCGGCGCGCGCGGTGCCAATTCGGGGCTGGAGGATGCCGAGAATCTGGCCTGGAAGCTCGATCGCGTGCTGCGCGGAACCTCGCCCGCGACGCTGCTCGAAACCTACCATCTGGAGCGAAGCGCGGCCGCCGACGAAAACATTCGCGAATCCACGCGGGCGACGGATTTCATGGCGCCGAATTCGCACCAGGAAGCGCGGCTGCGCAAGGTGGTGCTCGCGCTCGCCAGGGACACCGAATTCGGCAAGCGCATGGTCAATGGCGGCCGGCTGTCGGTTCCCTCGGTCTACCAGACGCCGTTGTCGACCGAAGACGACGAGGCCTGGCACGGTGGCCCTCGTCCGGGAACATCGATGCCGGATGCGCCCCTCGAGACGGCAGACGGACGGCACCTTCACCTTACCGATGCATTCAATGCTCAGGGCCGGCGTTTCACCCTGCTGTCTTTTGCCAATGGTGAGGCGATCGATGTACCCGACGATGTCGGTGTCGTCAGCATCGGCGGTCCGAATGGACTTGCCGATGGCGAGGGTTTCGCGGGCAAGCGTTACGGGGCCGAACCCGGCACCTCCTATCTGCTGCGTCCGGATGGCTATGTCGCGGCGCGCTTCCGGCACCCGAGCCGCGCCGCGATCGCGGCGGCGGTCGCACGCGCCTCCGGCCTGAACTGAGGAAGCCGCAACGATGACGCTCTCGACCGCTTCCAATTTCGCCAAGCCCGACGATGCCTTCCGCGCCATTGTCGAAGCGCATCGCGGCCTCTCGGACCTCGAAAGCGCCGATCTCGATGCGGCGTTGGTCCTGATCCTCGCCAATCACATCGGTGACATCGGTGTGCTGGGCGAGGCGATCGCGCTGGCGAAACGCAGCATGGCGGATGCCGGCCAACAGCAACAACAGCAGCAGCAATAGGCTGCTGCACACACAAGGAATGAAGTGATGGCGAAGGGTTTCGCATCGACCACGGATCTCGCCGAGAAGAAGGTCACCTTCTCGGAGATCGGCCCGGATCTCTATGCTTTCACGGCGGAGGGCGATCCGAACTCTGCGGTGATCGTCGGCGACGACGGCTGCATCGTGTTCGACGCGCAGGCGACGCCGGCGATGGCGAACAAGGTGATCGAGCGGGTCAGGACCGTGACCGACAAGCCGATCAAATATGTCGTGCTGTCGCACTATCACGCCGTGCGCGTGCTCGGCGCCTCGGCCTATCATGCGCAGGGCATCGTCGCCTCGCAGGAGACGCGCCGGCTGATCGTCGAGCGCGGCCAGCAGGATTGGGACTCCGAATACGGCCGCTTCCCGCGCCTGTTCCAGGACGCCGAGAGCATTCCCGGCCTGACCTGGCCGACGCTGACCTTCGAGGGCGAGATGACGATCCATCTCGGCAAGCGCGAGGTGCAGCTGATCCAACTCGGCGCCGGCCACACCTCCGGCGACATCGTCGCCTGGGTGCCGGACGCCGAGGTGATGTTCTCCGGCGACCTGATCGAATATCACTCGGCCTGCTATTGCGGCGACGCCTATTTGCGCGAATGGCCGTCGACCTTGAACGAGATCCGCGACTTCAATCCCAAGGCGATCGCGCCCGGTCGCGGCGATGCGCTGAAGGGCGAGGCCACCGTGCGCGAGGCGATCGCCATGACGCGCGACTTCGTCACGTCGCTGTATGGCGCGGCCGAGATGTCGGTCGCGAAGGGACGCAGCCTGAAGGAGTCGATGGCGGCGACGCGCGAGGTGATGGATCCGAAATTCTCGAGCTTCGCCATCTACGAGCACTGCCTGCCGTTCAACGTGTCGCGCGCCTATGACGAGGCCAGCGGCATCGACGATCCCGTGATCTGGACCGCCGAGCGCGACCGCGAGATGTGGGCCCGCTTGCAAGGAGAAGGATGATGAACGTCAACACATCGCCTGACCAGCTCAACCGCGCCACCGGGCAGGTGACGCCGGGCTACATGTCCGGCTTCGGCAATTCGTTCGAGACCGAGGCGCTGCCCGGCGCGCTGCCGATCGGGCGCAACTCGCCGCAGCGCTGCGCCTACGGGCTCTATGCCGAGCAACTCTCGGGTTCGCCGTTCACCGCGCCGCGCGGGTCCAACGAGCGCTCCTGGCTGTATCGCATCCGTCCGTCGGTGAAGCATTCCGGCCGCTTCGCCAAGGTCGATGCCGGGCTGTGGCGCACCGCGCCCTGCCACGAGCAGGAGATCACGGTGCAGCAACTGCGCTGGGATCCGACACCATTGCCATCGGGCGATGTGACGTTCCTGCAGGGCGTGCAGACCATGACGACGGCCGGCGACGCCGCGACGCAGGCCGGCATGGCCGCGCATGTCTACGTCATCACCAAGTCGATGGTCGACCAGCATTTCTACAATGCCGACGGCGAGCTGATGTTCGTCCTGCAGCAGGGGCGCCTCAAGCTCGTCACCGAGTTCGGCCGCATCGATGCGGAGCCCGGCGAGATCGTCGTGATCCCGCGCGGCGTCAAGTTCCGAGTCGAGATCCCGGCGGGGCCGGCGCGCGGCTATCTCTGCGAGAACTATGGCGGCGCCTTCACGCTGCCGGAGCGCGGACCGATCGGCGCCAACTGCCTCGCCAATGCCCGCGACTTCCTGACGCCGGTCGCCTCCTACGAGGACAAGGACACCCCGACCGAGCTCTACGTCAAGTGGGGCGGCGCGCTGTTCAAGACCGAGCTCGAACATTCTCCGATCGACGTCGTCGCCTGGCACGGCAACTACGCGCCCTACAAATACGACCTGCGCACCTTCTCGCCGGTCGGCGCCATCGGCTTCGACCATCCCGATCCGTCCATCTTCACCGTGCTGACCTCGCCGTCGGAGACGGCCGGCACCGCCAACATCGACTTCGTGATCTTCCCCGAGCGCTGGATGGTGGCCGACAACACCTTCCGTCCGCCGTGGTATCACATGAACATCATGTCGGAGTTCATGGGGCTGATCTACGGCGTCTACGACGCCAAGCCGCAGGGCTTTGTGCCGGGTGGCATGAGCCTGCACAACTGCATGCTGCCGCACGGGCCGGATCGCGAGGCGTTCGATCACGCCAGCAATGGCGAGTTGAAGCCGGTCAAGCTCACAGGCACCATGGCCTTCATGTTCGAGACGCGCTTTCCCCAGCGCATCACGAAGCATGCGGCGGAGTCCGGCACCTTGCAGCCGGACTATGCCGATTGCTGGAACGGGCTCGAAAAGCGCTTCGATCCGAACCGGCCGTAGCCACGACCTCCGCCGTCATTCCGGGGCGCCGCGCAGCGGCGAGCCCGGAATCCATAACCACGATCGGCCGTGGGGATGCAAAGCTCGGCCACAACCACTGTGCCCCACACATCTGCCCGTTGCTATGGATTCCGGGCTCGCGCTGCGCGCGCCCCGGAATGACGAGCGGAGACATGGTCCGAACTCAGGAAGACAGCTGTGCCCCACCCCAACGATCCCTCGCTCCGCTCCTTCATCCCGGTCGATCCGGCCTCGGACTTCCCGATCCAGAACCTGCCCTACGGCGTGTTCTCCGCCGCCGACTCGCCGAAGCCGCGCGTCGGCGTGGCGATCGGCGACGTCGTCCTCGACCTCGCGGTGCTCGAGGACGAAGGCCTGCTCGATCTGGCGCCGGCCTATGAGGTGTTCGCGCAATCCTCGCTGAATGCCTTCATGGCGCTCGGCCCCGCCGTGTGGTCGAAGACGCGGGCTGCGATCAGCGCCCTCTTGCGCCAGGACAATCCGCGGCTGCGCGACGACAAGCCGTTGCGTAGCCGGGCGCTGCTGCCGCGCTCCGACGTTACGCTGCATCTGCCGTTCCATGTCGCCGGCTACACGGATTTCTATTCGTCGAAGGAGCACGCCACCAATGTCGGCGTCATGTTCCGCGGCAAGGACAATGCGCTGCAGCCGAACTGGCTGCACATGCCGATCGGCTATAACGGCCGCGCGTCGACCGTGGTCGTGTCGGGCACCCGAGTGCGTCGGCCGCGCGGACAGCTGAAGCCGCCGGGCGCTGACGTGCCGAGCTTCGGGCCATGCAAGCGGCTCGATTTCGAGCTGGAGATGGGCGTCGTCATCGGCCAGTCCTCGCCGCTCGGCGAGATGCTGACCGAGGCGCAGGCGGAGGCGATGATCTTCGGCTTCGTGCTGCTCAACGACTGGAGCGCGCGCGACATCCAGCAATGGGAATATGTGCCCCTCGGCCCGTTCCAGGCCAAGGCGTTTGCGACGTCGATCAGCCCGTGGGTGGTGACGCGGGAGGCGCTGGAGCCGTTCCGCGTGTCGGGGCCAACGCAGGATCCGACGCCGCTGCCCTACCTGCGGCAGAAGGAGGCGCAGAACTACGATCTCTCCCTCGACGTGGCCTTGCGCGCCTCCGGCAGCAACGCCGCGCAGACCATCGCGCAGACCAATTTCAAGTACATGTACTGGTCGAGCGTGCAGCAGCTGATGCACCATGCCTCGTCCGGCTGCGCCATGAGTGTCGGCGATCTCCTGGGGAGCGGCACCATCTCCGGTCCGGAAAAGCACCAGCGCGGCAGCCTGCTGGAGATCAGTTGGAACGGCACCGAGCCGGTCGAGCTCGCGGGTGGAATCAAGCGCACATTCCTGGAGGATGGCGATTCGTTGGTGATGCGCGGCTGGTGTCAGGGCGAGGGCTATCGCGTCGGCTTCGGCGAGGTGGAAGGGACGATCGTCGTAGCCGAATAGCCGCCATACCCTCCGCAGTCATTCCGGGGCGGCCCGCAGGGCCGAGCCCGGAATCCATAATCACGATCGAGAGTGTGGATGGAGGGCATAGCCACGAATAGCTCGAGCTACACGTTCGCTTGTGAGTATGGATTCCGCGCTCGCGCTACGCGCGCCCCGGAATGACGGGGGGAAGGGCCTAGCGCTCCACCGGCGGCACGTCCTTCACGCCAGCGACGAAGGCAGTTACATCCTCGGCCGAATATTTCAGATGCACGCGCTTGTCCGACGGCACTTGTTTCACCGCGCAGACGCCCGGCCGCCATTCGTGTTCGGGGCGGATCGGCCGCGGCGCGAAGCCGCCACCGCAATTCGGGCAGACGTTGAATAGCTTCGTCTCGACGCAGTTGGCGCAGAAGGTGCATTCATAGGAGCAGATGCGCGCGTCCTGCGCCTGTGGCGGCAGGTCCTTGTCGCAGTACTCGCAGTTGGGACGAAGCTGCAGGGCCATGGTCGTCTCGCCGGGTGATTGAAACAGGTGAGTGTCGCAGAGGTGCCAGCGATGTTGAATGGCGGATTTCCCTCGATTTGCGCCAGGCCGGATCAGCTCGATGGCAGCAACGCCAGCGGCAGCCTGGTGCTCTCCTTGAGACGGTCGAGTACGATCGACGAGCGGACATGCGCCACGCTCTGGTGCGGCATCAGCACGTTGTTGACGATGTCGGACAGGCTCTTGAGATCGCGCAGCACGACCTTGAGCAAATAGTCGGAATCGCCGGTCAGCGCGTAGGCCTCCTGGATGTCGTCGACGCGGTTGACCAGCGCGCGAAACTTCTGCGCATTGTCGGGCGAATGCGTCGCCAGGGTGATCTGGATGAAGGCAATCAGCTCGAAGCCGAGCGCCTGGCTGGCGAGCTGCGCGCGATACCCCGCGATCACGCCGTCCTGCTCCAGCCGCATCCGGCGCCGCGAGCACTGCGAGGCCGACAGGCCGGCGATGTCGGCCAGCTCCTGGTTTGTGAGCCGGCCGTCGTCCTGCAGCGCGGCCAGGATACGGAGATCGAAGCTGTCGACCGAAATCATGCGCCATTTCCTCTGGTCGTGCATGGATCGTGCATATCCAGGCGAAAATGACAATGGTTTGCATGCCCTGTGCGCGGAATTCGGGAGATGATCGGCACATCAAGCTGAAGGAGCTTCCCCCGATGGGTCCATTTCCGCACGATGCGCCTCCTGCCACCATCTCCGCCGACAACCCGATGGGCACGGACGGCTTCGAGTTCGTCGAATATGCGCACCCCGAAGCAAGCGAGCTGCACGCGCTGTTCAAGCTGATGGGCTTCGCCGCGGTCGCGCGCCACAAGACCAAGGCGATCACGCTGTACCGCCAGGGTGACATCAACTACCTCGTCAACGAGGAGCCGGGCAGCCACGGCCACGACTTCGTCGCCGCGCACGGGCCGTGTGCACCGTCGATGGCGTTCCGCGTGGTCGACGCCAACAAGGCTTACGACCGCGCGATCGCGCTCGGTGCCGAGCCGGCCGACCTGCCTGCATCGCAGAAGACCTTGGACGTTCCTGTCATCAAGGGCATCGGCGGCAGCCTGCTGTATCTGGTCGATCGCTACGGCGCCAAGGGCTCGGCCTATGATCTCGAATTCGAGTGGACCGGCGCGCGCGACCCGCGCCCCGTAGGCTCCGGCCTGTACTACATCGATCACCTGACCCACAACGTGCGCCGCGGCCGAATGGATGTCTGGGCCGGCTTCTACGAGAAACTGTTCAACTTCCGCCAGATCCGCTTCTTCGACATCGAGGGCCGCGCCTCCGGCCTGTTCTCGCGCGCGCTGACCAGCCCCGACGGCAAGATTCGGATTCCGATCAACGAGGATGCCGGCGATTCCGGGCAGATCGAGGAGTATCTCAAGATCTATTGCGGTGAAGGCATCCAGCACATTGCTTGCGGCGCCCGCGACATCTACGCCACCGTCGAGGGCCTGCGCGCATCAGGCCTGCCGTTCATGCCGTCGCCGCCCGACACCTATTTCGAGCGCATCGAGTCTCGCCTGCCCAAACATGGCGAGGACCTCACCCGCCTGCAGAGAAACGGCATCCTGATCGATGGCGAGGGAGTCGTCGCTGGCGGTCACACCAAGGTGTTGCTGCAGATCTTCTCGGCCAATGCGATCGGGCCGATCTTCTTCGAGTTCATCCAGCGCAAGGGCGACGACGGTTTTGGCGAAGGCAACTTCAAGGCGCTGTTCGAGTCGATCGAGGAAGACCAGATCCGCCGCGGCGTGCTGAAGGTGGAGGCGGCGGAGTAGGCGAAGGAAGCAGGCCGTCATTGCGGGAAGCGGAGCGACGAGCAATCCAGACTTCCGTCTGTCCCTGGAATGCTTGGCTTCGCTGGCAATGACGGCGTGATTGGAGGCAGTTTGCCGCCAAACTCTCAACTGTCGTCCCGGGCCAGCCCGACGGCGCGTAAGCGGCGTTGGGCACCGACTCGGGACCCATACCGCAGGGTGCGTCGATGAGGCACGGCGACAGATAATCGTCGTTTCAGGACGGCCGGTGGTTATGGGTCCCCGCGTTCGCGGGGACGACACTGAGATTGAGGCGACGGCGTAGCCAACTCGTTGACATCGGAACAGTCGAGCAGCGCTCGATCGGCGCTGCTGCAGCGATCGAGCTTTACCGCCCTGCCTGCCAAGCGCTCACCACAGCGCCGATCTCCGTCACCTCCGGCTCGCGGATATTCGACGGCGTCCGCGAGAACCTTGGCGCCGGCGCGGGCTGCGTCACGCCGTGCCGCTCGACGAACACGCCACGCGCGGCCATGTGCGCATGCTTCGGTGCCTCCGACATCGTCAGCACCGGCGCGAAGCAGATGTCGGTGCCCTCCATGATCGCGCACCATTGCTCGCGCGTCTTGCTCTTGAACACCGCGACCAGCTTCTCCTTCAGCGCCGGCCAGGCGCGCGGGTCCATCTGCGCGTCGAAGGCGGGATCGGAGAGGTCGGCATGCTGCCGCAGCAGCGCGTAGAACTGCGGCTCGATCGAGCCGATGGAGATGAAGTTGCCACAGGCGCATTCGTAGACGCCGTAGAAGTGCGCGCCGCCGTCGAGGAAGTTGCGCTCGCGCCCCTCGGTCCAGCGGCCCATCGCGGTGAGGTCGAAGAACATCGCGAGCAGCGAGGCCGCGCCGTCGCACATCGCGGTATCCACCACCTGCCCCTTACCGGACTTCGAGGCTTCGAGCAGTGCGGCAAGCACACCGACGACCAGATAGAGCGCACCGCCGCCGAAATCCCCGACCAGGTTGAGCGGCGGCACCGGCCGCTCCCTGGGTCCGATCGCGGCCAGCGCGCCGGTAATCGAGATGTAGTTGATGTCGTGACCGGCCGCATGCGCCAGCGGTCCGTCCTGGCCCCAGCCCGTCATGCGACCGTAGACGAGCTTCGGATTACGCGCGAGCACGACCTCGGGGCCGAGGCCGAGCCGCTCCATCACGCCGGGCCGGAAACCCTCGATCAGCGCGTCGGCACCGGCGAGCAGATCGAGCACCTGGGGGATGACCCCCTTGTCCTTGAGATCGAGCTCGATCACCTTGCGGCCGCGGCCGGCGACCGACTTCATGGTCTTGCGCGCACCGACGCGATCGAGCGTCACCACCTCCGCGCCCATGTCGGCCAGCAGCATACAGGCGAACGGACCCGGTCCAATGCCGGCGAACTCGACGATGCGGAAGCCCGCGAGCGGTCCGGTGGCGCGGGTCTCGGTCTGTGGTGCGGTCTTGTCGAGCACGTTTGTCTTGTCCCTGCGGTGCTTCGGCGCGTGATGAGGTCGATCGGACAAAGATGGTCGCCGTGACCTTCACCCTCCGCCTCCAGGGGAGGGTGGGTGTGCTTGGCTGCTGTCCGCATCAATCAAACATCATCACGCGCGATGCGTTTCCTGATCCTTTGATTGTCCCGCGTGCATCAGGCCAACGCAAGCGCGCCGTATGCCGCAAAGCAAAACGGCGCGCATCGCTGCGCGCCGCATGGAATTTGTCGTGCCGTTGCGCGGAATGATCCGCGTCGTGAGGTCAGCCCGCGGCTTGCACCGCGCGCTGCGCCATCACCTTCACCAGATTGGCGCGGTAGTCGGAGGAGCCGTGGATGTCGCTGAGCAGGCCCGCCGCGGAGACGCTGACACCGTCGATCGCCGAGGCCGACCAGTTCGACTTCAGCGCCGCCTCGATCGCCGGCACGCGCATCACGCCGCTCTGCGAAGCGCCGGTGGCCGCAACGCGGACGTCGCCGCCCTTCGTCTTTGTGACGAACACGCCAGTGAGCGCGAAACGCGACGCCGGGTGGCGCATCTTGGCGTAGCCGGCCTTTTCCGGCACCGGGAACGACACCTGGGTGATGATCTCGCCGTCCTCCAGCGCCGTCGTGAACAGGCCCTTGAAGAAATCATCCGCCGAGATCGACCGCTTGTTCGTCTTCACGGTGGCGCCGAGCGAGATCAGCGCCGCCGGGAAATCCGCCGCCGGATCGTTGTTCGCGATCGAGCCGCCAATCGTGCCGCGGGCGCGCACCGCGGGATCGCCGAGCACCGAGGTGAGATGGGCGATCGCGGGGATCGCCTTCTTCACATCGGCATTGGTCATGATGTCGTAGTAGGTCGTCGCGGCCTTGATGACGAGCGTGTCGCCCGACAACTGCACCCCGATCAGGTCCTTGATCTTGCCGATGTCGATGACATCGGACGGAGCAGCAAGGCGCTGCTTCATCACCGGGATCAAGGTGTGACCGCCGGCAAGGAACTTGGCTTCGCTGCCCTTGGCGAACAGCGCCGCCGCCTCGTCGACCGAGGAGGCACGATGATAAGTCGTCTGATACATGGTTGCTCCTCCGTTCGATCAGGCGTTGCCGTGGATCGCGTGCCAGACGCGGTCCGGCGTCGCCGGCATTTCCAGCTTGTTGTTGCCGATCGCATCCGTGATCGCGTTGATCACGGCGGCGGATGCGCCGATCGCGCCGGCCTCGCCGCAGCCCTTCACGCCGAGCGGATTACCCGGGCACAGGGTCGTGGTGTGGCTCAGCTTGAAGGACGGCACGTCGTCGGCGCGCGGCATCGCGTAGTCCATGAACGATGCCGTCACCGGCTGGCCGTTGCTGTCATAGATTGCGTGCTCGAGCAGCGCCTGGCCAATGCCCTGGACCAGACCGCCATGGACCTGGCCCTCGACGATCATCGGGTTGATCAGCCGGCCGAAATCGTCCGCCGCGACGAAGTTGACGAACGACGTCTTGCCGGTGGCCTCGTCGACCTCGAGCTCGCAGATATAGGTGCCGGCCGGGAAGGTGAAGTTGGTCGGATCGTAGAACGCAGTCTCCTTCAATCCGGGCTCCATGCCGTCCGGCAGGTTGTGCGCGGTGTAGGCAGCGAGCGCGACCATCGGCAGCGCGATCGACTTGTCGGTGCCGGTCACCTTGAACTCGCCGTTCTCGATGACGATGTCGCCTTCCGAGGCCTCCAGCGCATGCGCTGCGATCTTCTTGGCCTTGGCCTCGACCTTCTCCATCGCCTTGAGGATCGCGGTGAGGCCGACTGCGGCCGAGCGCGAGCCGTAGGTGCCCATGCCGAACTGCACCTTGTCGGTGTCGCCATGAACGATCGAGACTTGGCTGATCGGCACGCCCAGGCGCTCGGCGATCAGCTGGCAGAAGGTGGTCTCGTGGCCCTGGCCGTGGCTGTGTGATCCGGTGAGCACCTCGATGGTGCCGACCGGGTTGACGCGGATCTCGGCCGATTCCCACAGACCGACGCCGGCGCCAAGGCTGCCGACTGCCTTTGACGGCGCGATGCCGCAGGCCTCGATGTAGCAGGAGAAGCCGAGGCCGCGCAGCTTGCCCTGCGCCTTGGCGGCCGCCTTGCGCGCCGGGAAGCCGGCGTAGTCGATCGCCTTCATCGCCGCGTCGAGCGAGGCGTTGAAGTCGCCGGTGTCGTAGGCCATGATCACGGGGGTCTGGTGCGGGAACTGGGTGATGAAGTTCTTGCGCCGCAGCTCGGCCGGATCGACCTTAAGCTGACGCGCTGCGGTCTCCATCAGCCGCTCCAGCAGGTAGCTCGCCTCAGGGCGTCCGGCGCCACGATAGGCGTCGACCGGCGTGGTGTTGGTATAGACGCCCATCACCTCGGCATAGATCGCCGGGATGTTGTACTGGCCCGACAGCAGGGTCGCGTACAGATAGGTCGGCACCGAGGACGAGAACAGCGACATGTAGGCGCCGAAATTGGCGTGGGTCTTGACCCGCAGCCCCAGGATCTTGTTGTCGGCATCGAGCGCCATCTCGGCCTTGGAGATGTGGTCGCGGCCGTGCGCGTCGGTCAGGAACGCCTCGGTGCGATCGCCGGTCCACTTCACCGGACGGCCGACCTTCTTGGAGGCCCACAGCGCCACCATCTCCTCGGGATAGATGAAGATCTTGGAGCCGAAGCCGCCGCCGACGTCGGGCGCGATGACGCGCAGCTTGTGTTCTGGTGCGATGTTGTAGAACGCCGACAGCACCAGGCGAGCGACGTGCGGGTTCTGCGACGTCGTATAGAGCGTGAAATGCTCCTCGGCCGCATCGTACTCGGCGATCGCCGCGCGCGGCTCCATCGCGTTCGGCGCCAGCCGGTTGTTGGTCAATTCCAGGGTGACGACGTTGGCGGCCTTGGCGAAGGCGGCGTTGACCGCCCCCTCGTCGCCAATATGCCAGTCATAGACGACGTTGCCGGGGGCCTCCGGGTGAAGCTGCGGCGCGCCGGGCTTCAGCGCGGAGGGCATGTCGGCGACCGCCGGCAGCTCCTCATATTCGACCACGACGGCCTCGGCGGCGTCGCGGGCGAGGTTCTTGCTCTCGGCGATCACGACCGCCACGGCCTGGCCGACGAATCGCACGGTCTCCGGCGCCATCGCCGGCCATGCGCCCATCCTCATCGGCGAGCCGTCCTTCGAGGTGATGGCCCAGCCGCAGATCAGGTTGCCGACCTTGTCGTCGACGATCTGCCTGCCCGTGAGCACCGCGACCACGCCGGGCATTGCCTCGGCGGCCGAGGAGTCGATGCTCTTGACCTTGGCGTGCGCGTGCGGGCTGCGGATGAAATGGGCAAAGGTCATGCCCAACAGCTTGACGTCGTCGACGTAACGGCCCTTGCCGGTGATGAAACGCTTGTCCTCCTTGCGGACGACGCTGGCGCCAATGCCTTCCATACCCATGCGAATCTCTCCCCTACCGGAGTTCTATTGTCCCGCCGCGGCCATCGCGCGCAGCGGTCGTGGTCTCGGTATTGCGGTAAACGGCGGCTCTCGCCGGCCTCATTCGGCAGCTTGCGCGACCTTCATCCGTCCGGCAGCGTCGAGCACGGCCTTGACGATGTTGTGATAGCCGGTGCAGCGGCAGATGTTGCCTTCCAGCTCCTCGCGCACCGTGCTCTCGTCGAGCTCGCCTCCGTGGCGGTGCACAATGTCGATGGCCGACATGATCATCCCCGGCGTGCAATAACCGCATTGCAGGCCGTGATTGTCGCGGAAGGCCGCCTGCATCGGGTGCAGCTCGTCACCCTTGGCGATGCCTTCGATGGTGGTGACGTTGGCGCCCGCAGCCTGGCCGGCCAGCACGGTGCAGGATTTCACGGCACGGCCGTCGATATGGACGACGCAGGCGCCGCATTGGCTGGTGTCACAGCCGACATGGGTGCCGGTGAGGTTCAGATGATCCCGCAGGAGGTGAACGAGCAGGGTGCGATCCTCGGCCTCGACCGAGACCGCCTTGCCGTTCACCGTCAGTTTGACTGTCGACACGAGTAACCTCCCGATGAATTTTTCTTATTCTGATTAGAAACAGCGCCCTCAGGACTTTGCAACTCGAATTTTCGTCTCTGATGTCATTGCGACGTCTTGCGCGCGGCCCCGGCGATTCGGTCGCATGTGGCACGCCACGCGAGGCGGCACCGGCGCGGGTGAGCGCAGGCCGCAGGCCGATGCCGCCCATTTACCGCCCCTTAGCCATTGTGACGTAGTTTTGATCACGCTCTGGTGCGTTGCTGCCGGGCAGTTGGTTTCTGGCCAATATAAAGAATGGCGTGTCGGGGGTGGGAATGTCTGCGCAGCTTGCGCCGCAGTCGCGGCGTGCCAATTTTCTGACCCTGCGATTTCGCGGCAAGATCTTCCTGGGCTTCGCCGTGGTGCTGGCCATCTCCGCCGTCAGCATCGGCTTCTCCTATCTGGGGTTCGAGCGGGTCGCCGCAGCGGTGGCGGCCTATCGCAGCAGCGTTGCGGAAGCCGACACCACCCGCACCATCGATCGCGAGCTGGTCTCGTACCAGGCTCTCGCCCGATACTATGCCCTGACCGGCAAAGCCGACGACGAGGCGGCGGCCACCGCTGCCCAGCAGGCGCTCCAGGCCGCGATCGACAAATCGATGGCCGCGACCGGCGCCGAGCGGCGGGCCCAGGTCGGCAAGCTGCAGGCGCAGTTTCAGGCCTTCGCCAAGACATTCTCGAGCATCGTTGCCCTGACCCGCGAGAACGCGAAGCTGGCGACCGACCAGATCGGCATCATCGGCAACAAGATCCGCTTCAAGTTCGATGATCTGGCGGACACCGCCGCGCTCGCCGGCCTGCCGTCCGTGCAGACGACGGCCAAGGACCTCACCGGCCAGTACCTGACCGTGTCCGCGCTGGTCGGGACCTACATCGCCAAGCCCGATGCCAAGACGGCCGACGGCGCCATCGCGCGCACGCGCTTCCTGGAAACCTCGCTGGTGACGATCTATGCCAATGACGAGAAGATCACCCAGCGCGTCGCCGAGCTCGGCGACCTGATCAAGCAGTACCGCGCCGCCTTCATCAAGCTGTCGGAGAACATGAAAGCGCTCGACAAGCTCGAACAGGAGATGGGCGTCGTCGGGACCGAGATCATCGCGCTGTCGAACGGGCTGAAATCCGAGGTCGCGTCCGACCAGCAGCGCATCGAGGCCGCCGCCAACACCAGCATCGCGGACATCGAGCGGCTGATCGCGATGCTGGCGATCGGCGGGCTGACGCTCGGCGCCGTGCTGGCGCTGATGCTCGGCAACGGCATTTCCAGGCCGATGATCACGATGTGCAAGGCGATGCGCGAGCTCGCCTCGGGCAATTTCGACGTCCGGCTGCCCGGCCTCGGGCGCGCCGATGAGATCGGCGAGATGGCGGCCGCCGTCGAGGAGTTCAAGGTCCAGGCGGTGGCCAAGGCCGAGCGCGACGCCGCGACGCAGGACGCCCAGAACAAGGCTGCGGGCGCCGCGCGCCGGGCCGAGCTCATCCGCTTCGCCGACGAGTTCGAGACCGCCGTCGGCTCGATCGTGTCCAACGTCTCGAGCTCGGCCGAGCACCTCGAGCAGGCGGCTTCGACCCTGACGCGCACCGCCGAGACCACGCAGTCGCTGGCGAGCCGCGTGAGCGGCACCTCCGACCAGGCCACCGGCCGCATCCACTCGGTCGCGAGCGCGACCGACGAGCTGTCGGCCTCGGTCGACGAGATCGGCCGCCAGGTCCGCGAGTCCAGCCGCATCGCGGAATCCGCCGTCGCCCAGGCCGAGGAGACCGACGGGCGCATCGGCAAGCTGTCGCGCGCGGCGCAGGAGATCGGCGACGTCGTCAAGCTGATCACCGCGATCGCCGAGCAGACCAACCTGCTGGCGCTGAACGCCACCATCGAGGCGGCACGCGCCGGCGATGCCGGCCGCGGCTTCGCGGTGGTGGCTTCCGAGGTCAAGTCGCTGGCGGAGCAGACCGCCAAGGCGACCGACGACATCTCCAACCACATCTCCGGCATGCAGGCAGCGACCCAGGAGTCGGTGACCGCGATCAAGCAGATCGGCGGCACGATCCGTCAGATCTCGACCATCGCCTCGTCGATCGCGACCGCGGTCGAGCAGCAGGGCGGCGCGACCCAGGAGATCGCCAGGAACGTGCAGAGCGTCGCGGCAGGCACGCAGGCCGCCGCCGCCGATATCACCCAGGTCAATCGCGGCGCGACCCAGACCGGCGAGGCCTCGGAGGAGGTGCTGCGCTCGGCCCAGTCGCTGTCCTCGGAAAGCGCCCGCCTGCGCGCGGAGCTCAACCGCTTCATGGCGAACATCCGCGCGGCGTGAGTTCTGCGGCGACAGGCTGGTCTTCACACCGCTCGCAGATGCGTTGGCGAGCCCGCGGCCAAACCCTCCGCTGTCATCCCGGCGAACGCCGGGATCCATACGCCGCGGCCGATATGTGGCGGGCGATATCGATCGCGTGCCCCAATCTTGCATCACGCGGTATGCCAGGTCGCGCTCGCTCCGCCCGCTTGCCCGGGACGACACCTGAAATGAGGCGCGCCTGGGCCTCACCCAGGAGACGCTGCGCCCCCGGGCGGGTCGAGCGCCGAACCCCGCCCCACTTCCGGGAACCCGGCGCGCGGCGAGACGTTGGGTCGCAGCGGCAGGGTTTCATTGCCGCATTTGCTTCATCCTCTCGGTCGAGCATGCGGTGCGACCCGCGCCGTCGCATTGGGATTCCATGGCACCCCGACAGGCATCCTTTCCGCACCTCCGCGTCATCACGTCAGCGCCGCAATCCAGCGCGCCGCCGAGCGACACGGCTGGCCAGGATCGTATCATCGAAACCAACATCCCCGCCCGGCTCGACGACCTCCGCTGGAGCGCCTTTCACACCCGCGTCGTGCTGGCGCTCGGCATCACCTGGGTGCTCGACGGGCTCGAAGTGACGCTTGCCGGCGCCTTGTCGGGCGCACTCAAGCAGAGCCCGGCGCTGCATTTCTCCAATCTCGAGATCGGGCTTGCCAACAGCGCCTATCTCGCCGGCGCCGTGCTCGGCGCGCTCGGCTTCGGCTGGCTGACCGACCGCATCGGCCGCCGGAAGCTGTTCTTCATCACGCTCGCGCTCTATCTGTCCGCGACGGCCGCCACCGCCCTGTCGTGGAATGTCGCGACCTACGCGCTGTTCCGCTTCCTGACCGGCGCCGGCATCGGCGGCGAGTATACCGCGATCAACTCGACGATCCAGGAGCTGGTGCCGGCGCGCTATCGCGGCTGGACCGATCTCATGATCAACGGCAGCTTCTGGCTGGGTGCCGCGCTCGGCGCCGTCGGCGCCATCGTGCTGCTCGATCCTGATGTCGCCGGCCCGGATGTCGGCTGGCGGCTGGCCTACGGCATCGGCGCCTGTCTCGGCCTGGTCGTGCTGGTCATGCGGATGTGGATTCCGGAAAGTCCGCGCTGGCTGATGATTCACGGCCATCCCGAAGAGGCGCATCGGATCGTGGCGGAGATCGAACGCGACGTCACCGGCCACGACCGCGAGGCGCGCGCAAAGGAATTGCCGAGGATGCGGCTGCGGATGCGTAGCCACACGCCGTTACGAGAGGTCGCGCATACGCTGTTCTCGGTCTATCGTCAGCGCTCGCTGGTCGGGCTGACGCTGATGATCGCCCAGGCGTTCTTCTACAACGCGATCTTCTTCACCTTTGCGCTGGTGCTGACCGACTTCTACGGCATCAAGTCCGATCATGTCGGCTGGTACATCCTGCCCTTCGCGGCCGGCAACGTGCTCGGGCCGCTGCTGCTCGGCCGCCTGTTCGACACGCTCGGGCGCCGCGCCATGATCACCTTCACCTATGGCGTCTCCGGCGTGCTGCTCGCGCTCACCGGCTATCTGTTCTCGATCGGAGTGCTGAGCGCCGCGACGCAGACCGCGGCCTGGATGGTGATCTTCTTCTTCGCGTCACCGGCAGCGAGCGCCGCCTATCTCACCGTGTCGGAGAATTTTCCGCTGGAAGTGCGCGCGCTCGCGATCGCGCTGTTCTACGCCATCGGCACCGGGATCGGCGGCGTGGCGGGACCCGCGCTGTTCGGCGCGCTGCTCGACAGCGGGGCGCGCGGCGCGGTGTTCGGCGGCTATCTGTTCGGTGCCGCGCTGATGCTGGTGGCGGCGCTCGTCGCTTGGCGCTATGCCATCGCGGCCGAGCGTAAATCGCTCGAGCAGGTGGCGCGCCCGCTCGCTGTCATGGAGTAGATGATGATGTCCGACAACTCCGATCTGATCGGTTCTCCTGCGGCGGAGCCCGCCGAGATCGTTCCGACGCCGGTGAGTCTCGTGCCGCATCTTCGCGAGGTGGCGATCCTGCTCGATATCGACGGCACCCTGCTCGATCTTGCGCCGACACCGCGCGAGGTGTGGGTCCCGCCGGGCCTTGCCGAGGCACTGAACGCGTTGCTGCAACGAACCTCCGGCGCGCTGGCGCTGGTTTCGGGCCGCTCACTCAACGACATCGATCTCATCTTCGCGCCGGAGGTCTACCCCGCCGTCGGCGGTCATGGCGCGGAGATGCGGCTCGGCGGTGGCAGTGAGGCAGATGCGATCAAGGCGCCGCCGCTGGACAAGGAGCTGAAGCGCAGGCTCGCTGCGATCGCCAAGCTCAGCCCCGGCATTCTGCTCGAGGACAAGGGGTACTCGCTGGCGCTGCATTATCGCCTCGCGCCGCAGGCGGAGAAGGCGATCTACGAGGAGGTGTCGCGCATCCGCGCCGAGTTGCCGGAGGCGCCGATCGAGGTGCTGCCCGGAAAATGTGTGTGCGAGATCAAGCATGCCGGCTTCACCAAGGCGAGCGGCGTGCGCGAGCTGATGCGGCACGCGCCCTTCAAGGGACGCAAGCCGTTCTTCATCGGCGACGACGTCACCGACGAGACGGTGTTCGCGATCATGCCGGATTTCGCCGGCCTGTCGTTCTCGGTCGGCCGTCGGGCACTCGGTGTCGACGGACATTTCGACGCTCCGGACGACGTGCGCGCGTTCCTGGCGCGCCTCGCCGACGACGGAACTAATTCATCGACCTAGCGGTCTGCGCAGTGGGTCGGTATCGCCGCGTTATTAGTTCCATCCGCCATGCATTCGCATGTTGCATGCGTCGCTCTTGATTAGAAACGTTCTGACTTGATTGACGCTGTGATTACACCGCGCGAATGCCCGAATTTGGTTTCATTTGGTTGAAAGGGTGGCCTGGAACCATATTGATGAACAGCTGTTAACCGACATGACCAACAGGAGGGAGCTGTGAACCTCGTCGTGGTTTCGAATCGGGTGGCACGTGGCAAAGCCAACGAGCCAATGACCGGCGGACTTGCGGCAGCATTGCTGCCCGTTGTGGAGAAATCGGGGGCAGTATGGGTGGGATCGTCGGGACGTGTGCGCGACGGCGCGCAGACGGAGCCGATCGCAGAGATCGAGCAGATTGGTGAAGGTGCGCTTGCCCTGCTGGATCTGCCGGCTGCGCACTATGCCGGCTACTACGAAGGCTTCGCCAATTCGGCGCTGTGGCCGGCGCTGCATTCACGCAGCGATCTGATCAGCGTCTCGCATGATGATTATCGTTCCTATCGCGAGGTCAACGCCTTCGTGGCGCGCGCGCTGCTCCGGTTCCAGAAGCCGGACACCTTGTTCTGGATTCAGGACTATCACTTCCTGTCGCTCGGCGCGGAGTTGCGCACGCTCGGTGTCAAGAGCCCGATCGGTTTCTTCCTGCACACGCCGTGGCCCGCGCGCAGCGTCATCGACAGCGTGCCGAATCACCGCGATCTCGTCACCGCGATGCTCGCCTATGATCTGATCGGCTTCCAGACCGAGGACGATCGCGAGAACTTCAGCGCCTGCATCCGCGCCGATCTCGGCTTGCAGGTGCGTGATGGCGTGGTCAGGTCGCTGCACGGCCGCACACGTCTGGCGGTGTTCCCGATCGGCATCGATGCCGACAAGTTTGCGCAGCAGGCGGCGAAGGCGGTGGCGCATCCGGACGTGTCGCGGCTGCGCCGCAGCCTGAATGGCGAGAAGCTCGCCATCGGCGTCGACCGGCTCGACTACTCCAAGGGCCTCGTCAACCGCATCAGTGCGTTCGACCGGATGTGGACGATGCACCCGAGCCTGCTGCGCGCCGCGTCGCTGCTGCAGATCGCAACGCCGTCGCGCGAATCGATCGAGGCCTATGGCAATCTGCAGAGCGAGGTCGCGCGCCTCGTCAGCGAGGTCAATGGCCGCCATGGCGAGGTCGACTGGACGCCGATCCGCTACCTCAACAAGGGCTATGGTCAGGGCGTGCTGGCCGGCCTCTATCGCAGCGCCCAGGTCGGCGTCGTCACGCCGCTGCACGACGGCATGAACCTGGTGGCGAAGGAGTATGTCGCCGCGCAGAGCCCAGTCGATCCCGGCGTGCTGGTGCTGTCGAAATTCGCCGGCGCCGCCAACGAGCTCGACGCGGCGCTGATCGTCAATCCGCATGACATCGACGGCATGGCGCGGACCATCGCGATGGCGCTGTCGATGCCGCTCAACGAGCGCCGCATGCGCTATGAGATCATGATGACGAAGCTGCGCCGCCATTCGATCCAGCAATGGTTTGCCGACTTCGTCGAGACCCTGCAGGACGGTGACTCGGCCGAGGTCGAGATCGAGCCTCTGCCTGCAGCGCCGGCGGGTTTTCTGGCCGGCCGCATGCTGTCGCCCGGCGCGCGCTATCACTGAACCGGGCGTTACACCTCGCCGCCGCACGGCGGCGAGGCTCAATGGCAGTAGGAGACGCCGTCGAGCACGGCGCAGCGCAGCTTGTTTGGCGAACTCGGATTGTCCATCGGCACCATCCCGTTGCCCTGTCCGACGAACACGCCGGGTCCCACCACCACCGATGCCTTGTTGCCGACGATGACGGACGGGTGCGGCTTCAGGCTGGACTTGGTCCCGTCCGGCCACAGGATCGCATCGCCCTGCCAGATCCCCTTGCGGCCGTCGTCGCAGGTCACGTCGACGCCCTGCTTGGTGCATTGATCGGCGCGCGCCGGGCCGGCGGCAGTCAGGCTGAATGCTGCCGCCAGCAGCACGGCGAGACGGGCAGGGGTGGATGACGGCATCGCGAGGTCCCTCGTGTGCAGCCGGACCGACGGGCTGCAAATCAGTGGTCGTGCCGGCCGGCCGGCCGGTTCATCGATCGGCCGGCGAGCGGCGGCGGCCCCCGGCCGAGCCCGCAACCAGGGCGGATTGATGATTTTTATCAGCGATTTGGGGGAAATTTGCCGCCGAGGCCCCCGCCCGGCTTGCAAAACGCCGCCGACCCCGCCAAGAGAGGGCCGCCGGAGAGATGGCCGAGTGGCTTAAGGCGCACGCTTGGAAAGCGTGTGTGCGGGAAACCGTACCGTGGGTTCGAATCCCACTCTCTCCGCCATCCCAGCGTTCGCAAATGTTCGCTGCCGTCCGTCAACCCCCTGAAAAATCGCCGCAATTTTAGCGTTTGATGCTTCATCGCGTCCGCGCAGGTTCGCCCCAGAACGTGGGTAAACGCGTGCAGGATGTGGGTAGCATCGTGGATAGGGCTGCGAGGCAAAGATGGCGCATCTGGTGGGCCGCCTGACGGCACTGAAGGTGACGAAGGTCAAGAAGCCCGGCATGTATGCCGACGGCGCTGGCCTCTATCTGCAGGTCACAGGCGACGGCGAAAACACGCCTGCCAAATCCTGGATCTTCCGCTTCACCCTTCGCGGCCACTCCCGCGAAATGGGCCTTGGCTCCTTCTCGATCTTTGGGTTAGGCGAAGCGCGGGCGAAGGCGGCCGAGTATCGACGGCAGGTCTACGAAGGCATTGATCCGATCGAGGCGCGCCGAGCGCAGCGCGCGCAGGCCGCACTGGAGGCCGCCGCCGCGCTAACCTTCAAGGAGTGCACCAAGCAGTATCTCGCGGCTCACAGCGCCGGCTGGCGCAACGCCAAGCATGCGGCGCAATGGAGCTCGACGCTGAAGACGTATGCCGAGCCGGTCGTCGGTTCCCTCCCGGTGCACAGCATCGACACTGCGCTGGTGATGAAAATCATCGAGCCGTTGTGGTCGAAGAAGCCGGAAACGGCATCGCGGCTGCGCGGCCGGATTGAAGCCGTCCTCGATTGGGCGACTGTGCGCGGCTTCCGCCAGGGTGAAAATCCGGCGCGGTGGCGCGGCCATCTCGACAAGCTTCTGCCAGCACGTACCAAGGTGCGGAAGGTCAAGCACCACGCCGCCTTGCCCTATGATGAGCTGCCCGCATTTATGACAGCCTTGCGTGCGCAAGACGGCGTCGCGGCACGCGCGCTCGAGTTCTTGATCCTTACGGCCGCGCGCACCGGCGAGGTGATCGGCGCACGACCCGAAGAAATCAAAGACAACGTCTGGACGGTGCCGGCCGGACGCATGAAAGCCTCCAAGGAGCACCGCGTTCCGTTGTCGGCCGCGGCGCTCGCCATCGTCGAAAAGCTACGCAAGGAGCAGGGTGGCGCGTATCTGTTTCCGGGTGGCAAACGCGACAAGCCGCTCAGCAATATGGCTATGCTAGCGCTGCTCGACCGGATGGGGCGATCGGACCTGACCGCGCACGGCTTCCGCTCGACCTTCCGAGACTGGGCCGCCGAGCGCACGAACTATCCGAATGAGGTGGTCGAGATGGCACTCGCCCACACGATCAACAGCAAGGTCGAGGCCGCTTATCGCCGCGGTGATCTGTTCGAGAAGCGGAAATCGTTGATGTCCGATTGGGCAACATTCTGCGCGTCAAGTGGTGGTGCAGATCAAAAGATAATCTCGATCCGCGCATGAACTGCCCGATCGCCTATCTAGCTGTGTAGCTTTTTCTTCGGCGGCCTTCACGTAGTCTGGACTAGCAGGGCAGATCTTTGGTCTTATCAGTCCCGTCAATAGAAACTGGTAGCCGCACGCCAGCAACCTTGCAAATCGCTTCAATCAGGAGCCGAACCGCTCGGGCTTCCCATTCGATTTGTTCGATGGGCACATCCCAATGCTCTGACACCACGTAGGCAGCGTGGCGGGCCTTGATGCCAAGACCTACGATCGTCTGCGCCGGAGTAGCCATAATTGCTCGCTCAATAGGGGCCACGCGAGCCAGGATCGCTTCCATCTTCTCCACTCGGCTGGCCTCGTCCGAACGGACGTTCTCCTGTTCTCGAGGCTCCCTATCATCATCGTGCTGGAACTCTAACGCGGACATCTCTGACAGCAGCGTGGCAAAAGTCGTATCTAACTGGACAAGGGCGAAATCAGGCTCAAGCTGTTCTGCTGGAGCCGTTTGATCAGCTGAAAGCTCATTCCGAAGATTCAATTCCTCTGCTCTCAGAGATCTCGTTGAATTCATCGCCTGCACCGACGGGCCGTTGCTCATTCACCACCCGATACTGATTCGAGGAAGTTTGCACTTTCCCGTCATGGTGTGGGCCAGAGGAGGCGCTGCAGCCACGATGGTGGGAAAGATCGGCAGTCCCACTGAGAACGCTGGGAAGGAAATAGGGTCGATCCCGTAGAATACCGAATTTATCGGTATCTGAAAAGTCGTTTTATGTCTCTGGCCCCCTCGTGAGGCCAGGATGCCGAAATCGGTAACATCACCACTGCAGAAAAAGCTTGCCGCCATGCTGGTCGAGCACAGGAAGGCTGCAGGGTTGAGACAGGTCGACCTGGCTGAAAAGATGGGTGTCTACCAGTCCTGGGTGACCCACATGGAATCTGGCCAGCGTCGGATCGATGTCGTCGAGCTAATCGAGCTGGGGAAGATCTTAGGGTTCGATCCGGTCGACGTGGTCAGGAAACTGAGTCGCAAATAGGCATCGCGGTCAGTTCGCCCGGAACGCCTTGATGCGGTCTTTCCTGTCCGGCGCGTCAGAATCTTTTCGGATTCTACCGACCTTTCAGATGCGAGATTTTACCAACGGCGCAAGGCCTCTATGGCAAGATACATGCGGGCCGCTTCGGATCGCGCATCGTGCAAGACGACGCTGGTGCGATTGTTTCCGCAGACGTGGCCATCGTCGAGCCGCGGCTTGCCGGCGCTCCCATTAGGATAGGCGCTGGTCCCAAAGTTGATCCGCGTGGAGTCCGCTGATGCGGGTCAGGGCGCCCGGCGGCAACACACCTCACCGGGTCGTTAACATCACATGCGATCGCGCAAAGCAGCGCGGCGACGACGGCACGAGTCGGCGGACTGCCCAACTGCGGACTCACGACGGCATGCCCGTCCGGGCGGTGCGGCCGACGCCAGCGTTCCACGAACCCAAATGCCAGTACTTGGAGGGTTATGCGTACTCGTGAGGTAAAACTGTCCGGACGAGAACGGGCGTCGACATCCGCATGAACCAGTTTTGACCAGACCGCCGGCGGCAGATGGCAGCGAACTCCTCGACATCATGAGGTTGGATGACGCTTCCCAGCACGGCGTCTCGGCAACCGCTGCCCGAAGGACGCAGGGAGGGCCTCTCAAGACCCCGAGCTCGGGGCACTTCATGACTGGCCGGCGAGGAAGACGGAAAGCCGAACGGAAGTATGGCTCGCACACGAATTCGTCTCTCACCTGGGCAGCCAAAGGCAAGCCGACGACTTGGTCGGTGGAGGAGATGAAAGAGACGAGCAAGGCGCGCGACGTTTTCCTCGCTAAATGACCGACACAGTCGCTGCAACGTGCATAGCGTTTGCTATCTATGCTCCTTTGAACAAGGGGGGCCTCTGGCGAACGCTAAAGCGCTAACCAGCCCGTGCATTCTATTTGTTGAGTTGACTGAGTTGGCCGGCTTTGTGCGCCCAATCTTTTGCGGATAAAGCGACTTCATCGCTTTCCGCCCATCTGGCCAAATACAACGCCAACTCCCACCAGAAAAAGCTGGGTTGCCGCATTCGAGATAACAGTGAAAAGTTGCTTTTCGCCTGACAGATAGGCCGACAACATCGCCACGGCGCCACATGTGAGAGCCATGACCGCTACAAGCGTGGGGGTAAATCGAGGATCTGTGCTCATTCTCTCAACCATTTACAGGCCGAGAGAGGGTTCCGAACATGAGGAACACCCCTCCCAGCGAGTGGGAAGTGCGATCCTCAATTCGGGCTTACCGCCATGCCGAGATTGAGAGGGTGCCGGGTGATCCCAGCCACAAGTCAAGAAACGGTACGCTCAATGGCGGCCCACCGTCTGCGCCAACATCACGTTAGCCCAGGTGGGTTTGTTGTAAGCGGGCATCACGCCCTTCTACACAACGGCATATCAATAGCAGATTATCTCAAAAAAATCAATAGGCCTGTGGGATCGATCTCCATTGGCTGCAGCTTCGGGGGCCTCCTCGACCAACTTCATCGCCAGCAATACCTCTCGGAGCCTTCCGGCATCGCGCGAGCACATTACCTGCAGATCAACCGCAAGAGCTCGTAGTACTCCTCACGCGGGAACGGAGGCCAGGGGCATCCAAAGCGATTGACGGCGTGATGAAGGCCCGGAATATTGATCGCGACCTGTCCGGATTGCCTGATGATCAGGTCGTGGTGGTAGGAGTCATAGAGAGCTCGACTGGTTCGACCTTGAGCACCTCGGCGAACCTCGATGATTTCCGAGCTACAAAGATCACCGCTCGATCCTGCTGATGTTGACACGACCCCCCCCTTGATGTGCCAGTCTCGTATGTGAGTGCTGCGATAGGCCCTAAGCATTACTTGTGAAGCGCATTGTCGGTCGCGGGACCGAAATTGGCGGTTTCCTGCTGAAGCATAGTCTGCCGGCGTTCGCGGATAGCGCCAATGTGGCGCCGTCAGGCGAGATCCTCAGCAGTGATATGGAACTTGAGGAGGCGGCGAGCATTGAGCGGGCTTTCCTTTCCGATCAGGATAAGCGCTGCCTTAGCGGTATCAGCTATCTTCCCATATGTCTGGTCTTGTTCTCGAATAGCTTGAAATCCCAATGCGGCGCCGATGACTCGACGGAGTCGCTCACCTTCCATGCTTTTGAACATGGTATAATAATCATCGACCGACAGGGTTGCTAGCCGTTTGGTATCTGCCTGGCTCCAACCATGGTTTGAGCCGATGCTGTGGAGGATATCCTCCGGTGAACGCTCGTCACGGAAAGTCTTGAGCTTTTCTGCAAAGGCATGAATTACATCCGGGTCTTGGATGTTCTGGGCAAAGGGATGCGATGCCAGGTCGTAAAATGCGTAATCTTCGTGCTGCCTTCGTTTCATAAAATGGTTCAATACATATTTGGCAGCCCGCTCGCGGCCGAGAGTTTTCAGCAAGCTGACCGCGCCGTTCAGCTCCGAAGGGGTCACGAATTCTGCGTGAAACTGCATTGCGCTGACCAAGGCGCGGACGATATCGCGAGTATTGTCCTTGAAGGACTCGTGAAAGAGTGCCCAAGCGTCAGCGAAAGACTTTGTGGAGTCCATCTGCTTCAAGCGCTCATTCATTTCCTCGGCATTACGCTTGATGAGGTCTTCGTCAAAAAAGCCGCGTTTGACACCATCGAACAAGGCCAAATCGAAGGCGTCAGTTGAAGCGTAGCCGTAGTTATCAAGAAGCATATCCCATTTATGCTGTTCCGGTCGTTCGGCGTCATCTTCAAGGATGCCGGCAAAAGAGTCCTCAGGCCGGGCCAAGATAAAGTCGATTAAGGCGTTGTCGTCCTCTGCGGTCTTTGAGAAGTATGCCCAGCCGAACAGTGTAAGGGTGGATGCGGCCTGTTCAGCGACCTTTTCGTGATAGCCGCTAAGTAATGGCAGCACGTCAGTGAAAAGCCGTTCAATCTTCTTAATAACACGAATGTTAGAAACGCCGAGTGAGATGCACCGTTCAGAGAGAAGGTGTGTTGTGGGTGCGTCATTGGCGAGTGCTATTTTGACGCTCTCCTCCTCGGTTGGGGCAAACAGGAGCGACAGGTCGATTACTTTCTCTCGATAGCGTGCAAGGTCCTTAGCGTCGGGGTCGGACAGTGCCTCCTCGCTTAGGATCATAACTACTTTACATCCGCGACGCTCTGTCAGGTAGGAGACAAGGCCAAGGACATCGATGATCCTAAGGTTGGTGCCGCGGCGCTCCAAATCGTCAATGCAGATAATGCGGTCTCTGACGGCAAGGAATGAGATGGCTTCGAGCGTGGCCGAAGCACCCTTGAAGCGCGATATGACAGATATGAGTTGCGTGCCAAATGACTTCACGACGAAATCGGTGTTGGTCTGCAGCGTCTTTAGCGAAGGCTCAATGCCGACGTCCTTGGTGTCGATAGTGTTTTCGTAGATTGAGTATTTTAGCTCGTTGAGGTTTTGCAGGCCAAAGAGTGAGACATAGGCGTACTTCTTGAGGCCAATGGTGGCCTTGGTCTCCTCAAGAAGCTTGTTCCAAAGATGGGTCTTACCGACGCCCCATGCCCCCCGGAGAGCAAGTACCTCGGACTTGGAGGATTTCAGAAAACGGACAATCTCGCGGGTTACCCGGTCAGTCGCTGTGCGTTCAACGTCGGTCAAGATGGCTGGCCCCCCCCCCACTCGCCTTAAGCGAGCAAACATTAGCCGAACATCACCAAGGCGGTATAGTGGAGCGTCGTGCCCAAGCGAGCACATCGCAAAGGAAATCCAAAGTCGGGAAACGTTCATTCGGGTGTCCGGCATAGGCTCGCCGACCAGGGGAAGCGGTTGGATCGGGACTACGTCACCGTGCCCAGTAACGGCACCAAGAACAGGGCGTCAGGAGCAGGTTTTGACGTGTGTCCTTGCCGCCGCCCCAATTCGCCAAAACGAAAGGATAACACCGACACATCGCCCCGCAGTTCCGTATCATGATGGAACGCGACAGCGCCCACGAAACGCTTCGGCCGTTCGAGCGCTCTGACCGGGTTGATGGCAGGTAGTAAAGGGCGAAGCCTTGAAGCGGGTCGCGATAGCGACAGCCTCTACGGTCTGCCACCGGCCGCGGTCTACTGCTGCTGGTTAGAAGAACAGGCCGCTGTCCTCACCGGATTTCCTCGAGCGGGTCCTTCGGACGCCATCCGACCGGATCCGCAATCCAGCGGCTTATGTCAGATTCATGCCAGCCGCTCCCGTTAGTGCTGATCTTGAGCTGAGCCGGGAACGTGCCCTCTGCGATCTTGCGGTATATGGTGGACCGGGACAGCCCAGTCCTCGCGAGGACGGTGTTCAAGCGAACGATACGGTCTGGTTCGCGCATGATCGCGCTGCCTCCTGCAGGCTGTTTCTGACGTCTCGTGAGAGCAGACGAGCCAAACAGTTCTAGGCGCACAATAGCCTTTGGCACGTCGCCGTGCTCTGGCGTAAGGCCGAGCGCAAACAGGATGGGTCAAACGCCGATGCTCCGGCCTCTGCCGAGATCGATGCCATGTGCGAAGGCCAATTCCTGGCCAAGCCGGCGGCCTGACTCGAACGCGATTCCGATCTCCTTCTTGCGGCTGGCAAGGATTGATTCCAGTTGCGGATCGCGTTCAAGGCTTTTGGCCATGTCGCCCATAGCCGCGCGCGTCGCCCTGTAGCCAGACATGTCACCGGCCTGATACTGGCGCTGGCCCAACTGCCCGAGCTTCTGCCATCGCTCCACGAAGCGATCGGCGCGGCGGCTCGGATCGGTGCGGAGTTCGGTCTCGAGCTGGAGCGCGCGGACGGCGCGGCTAACCTGGCCGCCCGCCGCTTCGCGTGCCAGTTCCGGGTTCTTTTTGTAGGCGGCTTCGGCATCGTATGAACCAAAGGGCCGCACCTCTTCGAAGGCCTGGCGAGCCGTCTGCAGCTCTTTGACTTGCGCAGATGTGACCCCGCCGCTCGTCTCTTGCGCAGCGAAGATCGCATCGACGGCGCGGGCATGGCGCACCAGAGCCCGTGTCCGCACGCGACGCGCGCTCTCTTCGGTATCTTGCGCCACGCTCCTTGCCGGCAATTCGGCTGCGCGCCGGTCTGCTGCCGGACCGCTCGTTTCCCTTTCCTGTGCTGCCTGCTCCGGCTTGCGTCCGCGGTCCGGCTCGGGGGCATCTACAGGCGAGCGAAGGCCGTCGAACATTTCGCGCAACTTCTCCGGCACGATCTTGCGCACGATCTCGGCCACGCGCTCGCGGAACGTGATCCCGCGCTGTTCGGCATAGCTCTGGATGGGATCGGCACGGTCGTAATCGGAGGCCATGTCCTTGGCCCGATCGCGGGAGAGGGTGCGGGTGAGCCGGTCCGCATTGGCAAAATCGTCGCGACCATAATGCAGGTCCACCCCGTCCCGATGCCGCGACAATGCGACATAGCTGCTGTGGGCATCCATGCCGGGCGTCGCGAGCACATGGACGCGGTCCACCGTCATACCCTGGGCCTTGTGGATCGTCGCCGCATAGCCATGGTCGATCCGGCTGTAATCCTTGAGGTCGAAGCGCACGGATAGGCCATCGTCGGTCTGCACGGTTAGTGATTGCGCGCTGACCTGCTCGATGGTCCCGAGCGTGCCGTTCTTGACGCCGAGGCCGCGCTCGTTCTGCAGGAACATCACCCGATCCCCGCTGGCAAAGTTTCTCGCGCCGCGCTCGACCGTCACCCCCACCTCATCGCCCAGATTGCCCGCAGCCCGCATCCGCTCGCGCGCTGCCTCGTTGAGCGCCCGGACCTCGTCATTGGTGTGGGTCAGGATGATCCGGCTCCGGTCTGGCGAGGTCTGCCGGTCGCGGTCCCAGCGGTCGATCAGATCGCCGCGCGCCTGCTCGCGGCTCTTGGCCTCATGCACCATGCCGTGGGTCCGGTAAGCTTCGAGCGCATTGGCCACCTTACTGGTCGCCAGATCGCGCGTGGCGTCGCGCTGCCAGTCCTCCCTCTGACGGCGAACCTCGCCAATTTCCGCACCACCGTGACGCTCATGGATCGACCGGAAGGCAGCACCCGCCTCGATCGCCTGCAGCTGTTGCGGATCGCCGACCAACACCACCTTGGCGCCAGCATCGGCAGCGTGGGACAGAACACGCTCAAGCTGGCGCGTGCCGACCATGCCGGCCTCGTCGATCACCAGCACTTCGCCCGATTTGAGCAGATCACGGCCTTGTTCCCAGCCATGCTCAAGGCTGGCGATAGTCCGCGACGCAATGCCCGATCCGCTCTGGAGATTTTCCGCGGCAATGCCGGACAGCGCCACGCCTCGGACCTCGAAGCCTGCTGCTTCCCAGGCCTCCCGCGCCACCCCCAGCATCGCGCTCTTTCCCGTCCCGGCATGGCCGACCACGACGCTGAGACCGTGTCCGTCTGTGACATGTGCGAGTGCCTCGGACTGTTCGGATGACAGGACCAGGCCGCGCGCTTCCGCACGCGCCAAAGCGGCCTTGCGAGCCGCGTCGCGGACCTCATGGCGCTCCCGGTCCGCCAGCAGCTCGAAAGCCCGGTGCAGGCGCTGTTCCGTCTCGATCATTCCGCGGGTGGTGAACCGACCCTCGCCGCGGGCGTCCTTGCCGAGTTCGACCAGATCGAGCGCTCCCTGCAGCGCGACCACCACCTGGTTGAACTGGTCGAGCCCGTCACTGTGCCGGTGCGCAAACTTTGCCAGGTCCCGGCGTGTGAAGGTCGATTGCTGCTGGGTGATTGCCTCCAGTCCAAGGGAGGGATCGGCGATGATCCGCGCGCCATTGTTCCGCGCGATCTCGCGGTGCATCTCGGCCCGGTCAGCCTCAAACCCTTCGCCTGCGATGCCCTGAACCTCGATCCGTTTGGCTGGCGCGCCGATCTGGCTTTGCGGCTCGAGCGCAATGCCCTGGTCTTCCAGACTGCGATGGTCAATCCGCGCGTCGATGTCGAGCTCGGCCAGCCGTTCGTTGGCAAGCTCGGCCCAGCTTTCACGCCAGCGATTGACCAGCTCGGTGCGATTCCAATCCCGCACCTTCTGGCCAAAGCCGTTCTCGTCGACCGCGCGCATCGTCAGCATCACATGGGCATGAGGCTTGGGCATGCCGTCCTCACCCCTGTCCCAATGCACATTGAGATCGGCAACCATGCCGAGACCCACGAACTCACCGCGGACGAAGTCCCGTGCCAGCTCGATCCCCTGCGTCTCAGTCAGCTCGCGCGGAATGGCAAACTCCACCTCCCGGGCCAGCTGCGCGTCCTTGCGGATTTCGACTGCTTCGACCGCATTCCAAAGCCGCTCGCGATCCGTCCAGGCCTGCGGCGCATTTTCCGGCAGCATCACGTCGGAATGGACGACGCCGCGCTTTCCGGAAAAATCCTGCTCACGGCCGAGCCGCTCGTCGCGCAGCCGCGAGCCGGAGCGGTAGGCCGCCGACGCCACCGCGCTGCTCCCGGCCTTCCGGCCTATGACCTTGACGTGAAGATGATAGATCGCCATCGCGATCAGATCACTGACACAGCGAGGCGTACGTCGGAACGACGTATAAGCGCGCCCTCCCTCGAAAAAATCTCGGGAGGGACTATCCCGTCTCAGGCCATCTTGACGATCTTACAGCATTGCGCGGGTAGCCAAGCTATCATTTCTCCAACGGAACCCATGGAGACGACCATGCGCAAACCAAGGGACTTTGATGCGGACCTGAAGGCACTCGAAGACAAGGCGCGCACGCTGAAAACTCGCAAGGTGCGACACCTGGGCGAATTGGTCATCGCCACCGGAGCCGACATGCTCTCCGCTGAAGAATTGGCTGGTGCACTCATCGTGTTGGCCGAGACGAAAGAGGCCGGTAAGAGGGAGGCATGGGCGAGGCGCGGGGCCACGTTCTTTCGGAGCCGGGCGCGGCGAAATGCGCCAGCAATTGACCGCAATATGGATGGCGCTTCTGCGCAACCGAGCGGCGCGCAACCGGTATCAAGCCGCAAAGGCGCGACATGACATGCGCTCGTGGCAGGTCGAGCGCCGCAAGCGCACGCGGCATCTCATCAAACTCGGTGGCCTCGTCATGAAAGCTGGGGTCGTTGAGCTGACCGGCGATGATCGCGCCACCATCCTAGGCGCTCTACTCTGCATCGCCGACAAGCTTCAATGCGATCAGGGCGAACGGGCGCGGGCGCTCTGGGCCGCGAAGGGGAAGCAGGCGTTCGAGGCGGACCCGGCAACATACGGGGGAACAGCTTGTGACTGGCCAGCTTCGATGCGGGAGAAATCGGGCAAGATGGTTTGAATCGATCCGATTATGGCTGCCTGACCCTTTCGCGTACGGCTTCAACACCGATGACAGGACGATCCTGGCTGCGATGGCGAGCTTCAATTCCAACATGCATATATTCATGGCGGGAGTGGCGGACCCGAGCCTATAGAGGAGTACTCGAGGGCGCGTTGGTTGCCTTTTTGGTGGGGTATCTCATGGACATCTGGCCCCAAATCTTGTTTGGCGGCGTTGTTGCCGGTGTTCTCGCGCAGGTGATTAGCGGGCGGCTCTCTCGCTCCGTGAAGATCTCGGAATTCCGTCAAAAGTGGATTGGTTCACTGCGGGACGATTTCGCCTCTTATGTGGGCGCCACCCACAAATGGGTTCGAAAATACGAAGAGATCAATGTGATAGTTGAGTTCGAAGAGAAGGTAAGAAAGACAGGGAAGAGCTGCTTCCGCATCAAAATGAGGCCCTGGTTATCTTATCGCGAATCAAGTTGCGCATTAACCCGCACAGAAATCGCTATAAGAAAGAAGATGATGGGTTCTTGCTTGCTCTCGACAAGCTGCTCGACCCGGGAAAGCTCGGTCCACCGAATCCGTCGACGATAGCACTAGCGTGGCACAAGGCGGCACCCTCCCTCCGGAGCTATCTGGAAGCCGAGCGGGCCCTGACGGCCGCGCTGGAGGTCGGCAATCCGGACGCTCTCGACGCGGCTCGCCGGAGCGTCGAACTGGCCGCCCGCCAGGCGGTCGACATGCTGCATCATCTGGCCGAATTCGTGCAGCACGAATGGATACTGCCGTTCCCCGACGTCGGTCCCGTCCGCATCGCGATCGACGCGAAGCGTGAATTCCTGCGGAATGGCAAGCACGTCGCCGACGTGTATCTGCTGCGGGACGTTTCCGTCGCCTTCAAGCACCACCGCCCGCGGACCGGCCGCATCGACGCGTCGAACGACATCGCTCCGGGCGGCTTCGGATTCGGCAAAGGCTGCTGGGGCGAAGGCAAGTATGGCGGTGTCGAGCAGATCGTGGTCGCGACTAACGACGGCGACCGGCGTGCGCTGTCGTCGCAGCACGACACTGTCATTGATGACGTGCGCGAGCTGCGGAAGAAGGTAAAGGCGTGGCGCAAGATCTATGAGCCGGTCTACGGTGAGGTCCGAGACCACCTCGCGCATAACAAGCAGGGTGGCTCCGAGATCGATTCGTTTCTCGCGAAGACCAACATCGACGAGATGAAGCGCATGTTTGGATTCCTGCGCGCGCTCCACGAAGCCCTTATCGAGCTTTACCTCAACGGCCGCAATCCGCTGCCGTTGCTGGATGTCACGTTCAATCCCCCACCGGCCAGGCCACGCCATCCCGGTGACAAGGCCTATGCCGAGGCGCAGACGTCGCTGCTCTCGATGGTCGGCGAGCAGACTGCGTAATTTCGCTTCCGACTGCGTGATTTCGATCCCCGCCTGTCTAGGCCAAAAGTCGCAAGGCCCAGGGTTGGCTGATCGGCTCCAGCCTATGGATGCGCGGGGTGAGTGCGTCGACTTGGGGCCTGTCCCAATTCAGACAAGCCGAAAGGCCATTGCGGTTCGATAGCGTTTCGAGCTGCCGTTGTCCAAATGCGCGTTGAGAGCATTCCAGCTGTCGAAAACCTTCCAAGCTGACGGAGGCCTCCAAAACAATAGCTCGCTGCGAACGCTCATCAACTCCTCAATCACGAAAAAATTATCTTGCCGCCGTTGATATCCAAATGCGATCGAATGGCCGCTGCTGTGCTCCAGTATACGGGGAGCCCTCGAGCGTCCGCATTGACGTTGATCGCCGCCCCAGCAAACTCTCGTCCCGCCGAGCTCTGTGAAGTAGAAGGGGCTATGGGATGCAGTCGAAGAGGGGGAGACAGAAGCGAAGGGTTGCCGATTACCCCATCCAAAAGGATCAAGGCCGGTCCCGTTCGTCCAACGGCTCACCTGCACCATTAACGAAGCAAGCGAGGTCACCGGCTTGGGACGCACGAAGCTTTACGAGTTGATAGCGACAGGGCATCTCATTACGACAACCGTCGGGCGTCGGCGTTTAGTGCTCGTGAGCTCGCTCCAAGAACTGTTCAACGTGAACCCCTCGGAACCGGGAGGTATGAAGAAGATTAGGTAGCACTCCGTGGTTTGTAAGACTTGGCCCGCGGATGTACGTCCGTTTCCGCTACGATCTGCTAGAAGACGACGGCCCGTTGTCGTCGCGGGTTGCTGAGTTCGACCGTGGAAGGCCTCCATCCCGAAAGTCGTCGTTGGGGCTCAAGACGATCAAGATATAAGATCTCGCGGACAAATTGCGGCGAGATCCGCCATATCGTGAGTAAGAGGGGGCATCCCGCGATATCTACGCGATTTCGTTCTTCTCAGCTTGCCGGCAGATGCCGTCAAGAACGGGCCTGCCTGGCGCTGGCAATGCTCAACGCCACACGTTCAATACGCTTCACGTCGAGATTGGCATTCCCGGCATGCTGTCACACTTCCTAATGGGCGACGCGCTGGAGGGTGTTTCGGCGAAGTAACTGGACTGAACATTGCAAACGGGTCGGCGTGACGAGAGGCACAGGAGACGATTAGCCATCATGTGTTTAAGCTTTTTAGAGCTGAGCTTGGCGCTTTGCCTTGCATCGACCGCACGCGATCGCAAGCCATGACGAGCAAGATACACGAGGGCGGACCGAAGCTGTCGAATTTTCTATCTGATTGCATCGGGATCATTTCTTTGTCTCCCGCCTCGGTACTAGAAAACACCGTCACGTCGCAGCGCCGCGTTGTCGCAGCGCGGCGTTTGTCGCTTTAGGTTGTGAGGGTGCCCGCTTCTCCGCCTCGCATTTTGGCATACTGGTCGTAATCGACGATATCCGTTAGCTGGCGCATGGCAACGTAGTCATCTATTCGCTGAAATATCACGGATTGACCGAGGCCACCGCTCGCCGCGTCGATAGCCCAGCCGTTGCATTCGACCCATGCGTGATGGCCAAGCGGCTGACCGTTGCTGGTGATGATCGGGCAATAGCCAGCCCTGCATTTAATATAGTCCGCGAGTTCGACATCTCCAAAATCAAACTGAATTTGCTTAACGATCGCGAAACAATTATGTTTGCCTTGATAAGCGAAGAGGAAGCGCTTTAACATTCCTCGCTGCAGCAACTCACAAAATGCTTTCGCTGGGCCGCAGTCGTACTTGTCCGCCTCCACGACATGTATCGTCACGCCATGGACGGTGCGTTGTGCAACGGAGCGATGGCGGCCATCATCGAGCTCCACTGAGCCTTGGTCCGCTGACGCTTTTCCGAGGCCGAACGTCTGGCGCACGTCTTCGCGGACGATGGGCAAAATCTCTTCGTTGCGTTTCTCGGAGCACGATGGGCACAGTATAGAGGTTACCATCGCCGGCGGCGTGCCAAAGAAGATCACTACGCAATTATCGATTGAACGGACCTCGTTGCCGCAGTCTTTGTTCCCACATAGGCGTGACGGCTCAACCGTTGCGAGTTGTTGGACGAGCGACGGTAGCTGCTCTCGATAGGATAGAGCCCGCCGTTCCGGCCGCGAGATGACAACTTGGACAGAACCATCACCGAAAGCGTCGATGCGCTCTTTGCGCATTCTAAGCTCACGCTCATTAAACTTGCCCATGGGACATGCTCCTGATCAGCTTGCGCGACGGGGATCTATCGTCGCAATAGTTGGTCAGTGTTGTGACCAACCAACGTTCGCCGCGTGCGGGCCAATGCGAATCATTTATCGGAGACGCTGTCGACGCGCCGTAGACCCGGCTCTTGTGGGAATCGCGCTTTACGCAGCATCCGGGGCGGCCAGGTGGTCCGCTATCCGGCGATGTTCGTCGGCCAGTTGACCAATGATCCGGTCCGCTAGGCTGTAGGCGTGCACCCGACGTTGTTGGTCCTCGGCATCGTCTCCACCATAGGACGCCTTCCGAAGCAACTGCAGTGCGACGACGATCGGGTATTCTATGTCCGAGAACTGGACGGCAAATGCTGTCTGGCGAATGTAATGAAGTGCGTCGAGAAGGTTGGCTGCATCTCGTTCGGGCCGCGGCGGGACTGCGGGCGCGCGCAGCGCTTTCAGTTCGTAGACCTCGTCGGCCAATCGCATCCAATCTTTACCGGCGACGAGGCAGGTGTCCATCATCAATGAGACGTCTAGAGCTGCAGGATCGACGGTCAAAGGTCCGTAGTCCACGGATGCGAAATCGATCAGGATCGCGTCCGCGCCGGCAATGCGAACGTTGTTGCCGTGAAGGTCGCCATGCGTAGTTCCGTAGCGATACTTGATCGCTGGCAGCGCCATGAGCATGGCATCGAGCTCTTCGAATGAGCGGACGGATGCTCCTGCCGAGAGCTGGCGCTTTTCCAGCCTCCTCTTCCGCCTAATATTGTACGTGGTGGGCCGTGACCGGCGAAGGCGATGTAGAACGTTCCCGTCGGCGACGTATTGGTTGTCGTAGAACGACTGACGCCGCCAACCGCGCAACGCGCCTTCGAATAGGGAGTGAAGCGCGTCGCGCCCCGCGCCGCGGTCGATCGCCTCTATCAGCGACTCGGACTGTTCGACGAAATTGCCGACGATCACGCCGCTAGAGTGCGAAAGCAGACAACGCTCGTCGTCGAGGTTTGGCCTCTGGTTGAACGGAACATGCAGCGTCGTGCACTGCCGATAGTTGTCGAGCTCGCGCTCGATTGACTTGCGGTCGTCGAACTTCACGAAGAAGGGCAGCGGAATCGGTCCGACCCGAGAATTCAGCAGGCTCGCGAATGCGCAGAAGACCTTGGCGCTCCCCGTGGATTGCTTCACCAGCTTGACCGCAGAGCAGTCACCGAAAGCGCGCTTTAGGAGGGTCTCCTCTTCCGACGATAGCGACTGGCCGCCGACCACCTGCAGCGACCCGTTGATCGCGGGCTGTTCCCGCAAGCGGACGATGTCTTCGACCAGTTCGCTCTCCTCGCCGCGTGGCGAGATGCCAACGATTCCCTCGAGCCGCCATTTTTTGAGGGCGACCGCGACGGCCGTGGCGTCGTTGAACGAACACGACACGAACGCCGCAAGTCCATGCGCGAGAGCTGCTTGCAGCACCGCTTCGGTGCCGTTTTGTAGTGCCGCGGCTGCCGAGCCGTCGTCCAATGCTACGATTACTGCACGGCCGTCCCGCAGATGCGGCTCCGACGGATGCCCAGTGAGATTCTCGATCTCGAGTTTCGCGAATCTACACGCGTCTAGGCACCCCTGTCCCGGGTCTCCCCCGCTCCAGATGATTTTCCGCCTACGCGCGTTCATTGGGCGGCGCCTCCGAAGGCCGTCGGAGGTTTCGAGAAAACGCTCGGGCTGGATTGCGAAAGGTCAATCGTGTCGGTGTCGCTCACAAGGCGATCGGGCTGGTCGCCAGCGCCTTCGACGATGATTCCGTGGCCGGCCGGAATCCGGGCGAGGAGGCGTAACTGGATGACGGTTATCGTTGGACCGGGCGCTTCGAGACGTCGGCCGTTAAGCAGGATCGAATATCGCCGCTCCTCGTTCATCACGCCCTCCTGTCGACGTTCGATGAGCGCGGAGCATCCGGTGCCTTCGCCAGCCCGAAGCGGGAACCTTTCTCGGAGGAAACCGCCACACGGTCGGCCACGAGCGCTTGGCAAGTCCAAAGCGCCTCCCAAGGGATAAGGTCCAATCGTGTGGCGAGATCGGCGTAATGCGCGTGCTGTTGTCCCGGAGCGGGAAGCAGCTTGTGGATGCGCCGCTTGAGCTCTTCGCTCCGCCAAGAATGCGGATCCGATGCGTCGCACCAAATCAGCCTGTTTCGCCAGAGGATGAAATGGGCCTTGCAGCCGCTTTCTCTCCACACCGACGGAAAGAGTGTCAGGCTATCTTCCCGGTCGTAGATTTTCCAGGCGGGGCCTGTTCTCGGATCGAGGTTCACGCTGATGACCTCCCCACAGCCGTCGGGGCATCGTATCGCCAACGATCTCAGTGCGCCCCGCCGGACCAGCGCCACGTCGCCGGCCTGCGGCACGAGATCGACGGCGTCGGAATGCCTTTCGGCGGTGCCGCGCAGATTGATCGACTTCGCTCTAGCCATGGCGGCGCACCGGGAGCGGTTCGAGGTCCCGTCTGCCCGCCGGCGAGTCCGGCCCGCAGAAATTGCAGGTCGGATTCCGTTCGGCGGCGACGCCTGAAAGGCGCTGTCGGTTGCCGTCGTAAACTAAGAAACGCGGCGGCGCGTCCAGGCCGGTCACCATCGAAAGGAACATGGTGACCGCGGCCGACGCGACCGTGGAGTTGATGCTGATGATCGCGGGCTGCACCAGGCGAGCGCCGACCACGTAGGGATCGGCCTTTCGCTGATCCGGCGTCATCATCTCCTCGCGGATTTGGTTGGGGTTCAGATGATTGAGGCACCAAAGGCAGGCCTCGCCATCCTTGAGCGCCTTCACATGGCCGGCGAAACTTACCACGGATCCGGACGCGTCGACGACGACTCCCATGTCGATCGCGGGGATGCCGTATTGGTATGCGAGTTGGTTGATGACGTGCCGACTGGCGTGCGAGTCCGTGCAGCAGAAGATGAAGTCGCGTTCGGTGAGGCGCTTGGCGGGAGCCGCGTCGACCACGTCTCCAACAATCTCCTCAACGCGCGCATCGGGCCTTATGGAACGGATCATTCGGGCCGCCACGGAGACCTTGGGTTCTCCAACCGATTTCGGCGTCGATCCCACGGTCCGGTTGAGGTTGGTCGTCTCGACCGCATCCGGGTCGACGAGCAGAAAGTCCGAGACGCCCAGATGGGCAAGCTGCTGGACCACGACGGATCCCGTCCCGCCCAGCCCGACGACGGCGAGGCGCAGCCGTGCCAGCGCGGCCTGGCCCTCTTCACCGAATGCGCGGATCTGACGGTCGTAGGTCGCCGCGGCATCGTACTGGCTTTCCGTCAATTTAACGGTCTCCTTGGTGCCCAGTCTCCGAGCGGCTGCCGTTTCGCTGCCGAAAACGAGCGCGCAGTGCGGAACACCGGGTATCCGGCCTTCCGCATATTTGGCCAGCTCAATCTCGGCGTTGTCGTCAATGGATGAGAAGGCCACATTCTTAGTTTGGTGCGGATGCGTGTGGCAGTATACCAGCGACAAGCCCTGGATGCGCGCCTTCTTTTCGAAGGGCAGTCCGAAAGCTGGATCCACCACGACCGCCGTCGCGGTCCGAACCAACGACGCCTCGGGCGGCACGACATGCATCTCCCGGACGGTCAGGCGCCAATCGCCTTCCGAGAGCCCCGGCTGGCAGAGCAAGATTGCCGCAGTCTCGAGGTCGTCGTGCCAGATGCCGTCGCGCAACCGGCGCAGCATTCCGTCCGGAAAAATCAGTTCGATCATAGTGGGCGTCGCAGCCGGTCGATCACGATGGAAACGAAGGTCATCAGGTCGTCCCTATTGGGATTCCAGTTCGATTGTCCGCCGACAATGTGCCACGAGAACCACCGACCGATAATGTCGGTTTCCGGGATCTGCTGGACGTTGCTGGCCTGAGGCTGGCCACCGCCAGCGAGCGTCAACATCTGGTCCGCCCAGAAGCAGTCGGGCGGCGGCCCCGGGTAGCCGACGGGCACCAGAAAGTGGACATTGGTCGATGCGGCGGACCAGCCCGGCGGCAACAAGATGCCCGGAATCGAGACCAGCGCGCTGCCGGAAGGCAGACCCTGCAGAGTAGCTGCAGGGTAGCGTTCCTTCACCCGTTCGAATTGCCGTTCGGTGATACGCGACAGCTGCATCAGCGCGCCCCGAAGTTGGTCGGCGGCTTGGAGAAAAAATGCTTGACCGGATGCGCGGAGTCGACCTTGAGGGAGACTGTCTGGCCGTCCTCGATCACCTTGTCCTCCCAGTCTCCATGGCCTTCCTCGATCAGAGTGTGACTCAGATCGAACTCCGGATCGACCGCCTTAATCATCGCCTTGATCTGAGCACCGGTCGCCGTCGCCGTGGCCGACCGAATCTCGTGCTTTTTGTAGAAGAAATAGTGCCGCTGTCGCTCGAGCTTCAGATGGAGCTCGTTCGCGTCGCCGGCCACCGACCCCAGCGTCTCCGGGTCTCTCAAGGCCTTGTGCTCGTGGAACAGGCCGAAGGTAATTAGCTCGCCCTTCTCGTCGGTCCCTTCCGTCAGGCCGAAAGCGACCAGAACCCGCGATTTGAAGGATCCGACGGATTCGTCGCGGTGAACCTTGTGGTCATGCAGTTTGTCGTCGTCCTCGGGATAACGGACCTTTACGTCGATCTTGCCGGCCTCGCTCATATTCATGTCCTCCAGCGGCCGCGCGCCGAAGGGCCGCCCGCCCGGAATCAGATCGCAGATTCGGTCCCAAAGGTCAAATTTTCTGTTTCGTAACGGGTAACAGTTTTATTTTTCTGTGCATATTACAGCGGATTAAGTTGCGCGGGCCGAGGAAAAGTGTTTCCCATTGCTAAACGAATCAACGGGTCCGCCTTGCTTGTCTTGTTCGAAAGCGCTGCCGACCAGCGCCTTTTCTGTTCGGCAGAACTGCTCGAACGGCGTTTCGGCCCCCTTCTGTCGAAGAAGATCAAGGTGCGATTGCATATGCTCAGGGCCGCACCGACCCTGGCATTGGTTCCGACTTGCCAACCTTTCTGCCTCAAGAAGACGTCTCGTGGCGATTTCACGCTGAATCTGTCTCCTCCGAAGGTCCTTCGCTTCGCGACTCAACACCGGCGTGGCGATCCTACCACTGCAATCAAGACGGTCAGGCTTCTCGGCGTCGAATGATCGGCCGCAGCAGTTCAAAGGGGAATCATGACAAGTGAGCAATATACATTCGAGCCGGACTATTCGATCAGCCCAGGGGCGGCTTTGGAAGAAAGCCTCGAGGCCATGGGAATTTCAGCTCGCGAGCTCGCCCGCAGGTGCGGGCGGTCCGCGAAGCTAATAGTCGAGATACTCGCCGGAAAGGCGCCTCTCGAACCTGAGACGGCATTGCAGTTCGAGCGGGTCACCGACGTGAGCGCGGCTGTCTGGCTCGGCATGGAGACCCAATACAGGCTTGACCTGGCCCGGAAGGAGGAGGACCAGCAACTTGCCGGTCGCTATGACTGGGCGAAGGACTTCCCGCTCAAGGAGATGAAGGAAAGAGGGCTTATCGATCCGCCGAAGGACAATGCCGATGCCGTCAGGCAGCTTCTCAGGTACTTCGGCGTCGGCAGCATCGATGCCTGCGAGGCGAGGTTCGACTCTCTTTCTCTCTCTTACCGGCATTCTCCGACTTACGTGACGGATCGAAACTCTCTTTTCGTGTGGCTAAGACTTGGGGAGATGGAGGCGGATTCCATCGAGTGCGCAGAGTACGACAGGGCGACGTTTCTCAAGTCGCTCACGCAGATACGCTCTCTCACATTGGAGAGCATCGAAGTGTTCCTGCCTAAGATAGAGCGCTTGTGCGCAAAGGCCGGGGTAGCATTCGTTGTTACGAAGCCCGTAGGCAAGATTGCGCTCAGCGGAGTGTCCCGTTGGCTTTCACCACGCAAGGCGATGATCCAACAGACTTTGCGCCACAAGGCGAACGATCATTTTTGGTTCACGTTCTTCCACGAAGCGCGCCATGTTCTCCACGGCAGCCGAAAGACAGTGTTCGTGGACGGAACTGGATTGGAAGGGGCGTCATCGGAGGAAGAGGAAGAAGCAAACGCCTGGTCCGCCGAATTCCTGGTTCCGCAGGCTGAGCTCTCCAAATTTGTGGCTGCCGGAGATCTGTCTGAAAGAGCCGTACGGTCGTTTGCTAACGAATTGGGTATCGCCCCGGGGATCGTTGTCGGTCAGTTGCAGAAGCGCAACTATTTGCGTTACGGGCAACTCAGCGGCTTGATTGAACGTTTCGAGTGGACGCGAACATAATCCTCTGTGCATGCTGCGGTCTAGAAGCGGGACCTACTCGGTCACCCTCCTCTGCGCAGAAAGCGGACGCGCAAGATGGGAGAGATACCGTTCGATCAAGAACAGGTCGACGGCAACTCGGTGAACTGGTCATTGCGCACGCGACATCTCATCGAACTGGGCGGTCTGGTCGTCAAAGCCGGTATCGTGGACTTGACTGGCACCGACCGCGCCACGACCCTTGGCGCGCTGATCTGGATCGCCGAAAAACTCAAAGGTGAACAGAGCAAACAGGCCCGCGCACTCCGGGTCTGAAAGGGAATACAGGCGTTTGAAGTGGACTCAGCAGCGCAGGTACCCACAGATGGTGTGTCGAGGTGCGCTTTTTTTGAAGCGGATCGCCATCGCATGTCACTCGACGCTCGGCACCAAGCCTTTGCCGCCAGAAAGGGATGCCAGCTCGCCGCTTAGATCGCTCCACGAATAGGTCTTAGCATCGAGCCCGAGAAACTTCGAGCTCAACGTGCTATCCGCCGAAACGGTCTCGATCATCTCGGTGAATTGCGGCTTAGGGGACGTGAAGCTCGCGAGCTCGTAAGCCCTTTGCACCTCTTCCCGATAGTCCGCGGTCCGACGATCCCAAGCCAACCTCAAGGCGGTTTCGAACGTGTCGTCCAGTGTGGGTTGCGCCGCAACGATCCCGCTGAGTAGGTCGGCATCGAGGAGGGCGTCCGTTATCCCCTGAGCGGTCACCGAGTCCTTGTGGGACCATGCGTCGCCTATCAGGCAAGCCTGGTTCCCCGGCATGCGACGGATGAATGTGGGCTGGTTGACGGCTCTGCGATAGTCCTCGAGAACTTCGGCTTCGCGGGGTAGCTCGACGTAGCGGGACAAGCGTGCAGCACCGTCCTTCAGAAGTCGATGCGGATCCCGCCTGAAGTCCTTGAAGGTCTTGGAAGGTCTCTGCACGACGTAGATCATGTCGCCGTCGGTGGTGGGCACGCAGGCCTGAGCCCCCCAGTCATCGACGACGATGAAGCATTCGCTGCCCACCGTGTTCGGGACGTACTTGTACAGAGTGAAGGTGATCGAGCTCATGAACAATTCGAACCCGGCATCCAGGTTCGAGGCGACGCTCGACATCATTCCATCGGCCCCGACCAAGAGCGGCGCCTGGACGCTCCGAATCCCGTCCGGACCGGTCGCCGAAACGGCCCAGACGCCGCGGGCGAAGCTCATGTCGCGGACGTCGTGATGATACCTCAGATCGGCTCCCGCCCCGATCGCTAGCGCTCCGAGCATGGGATCGAGGGCGGTCCTCTTCACGCAGATGCTGGAGAGCCGCGAATTCGATCCCCAGGGCAAACCCGAAACGACTGTGCCGTGGAGTATCAGGCTGATCTTCGTCAGAAACGGTGCGCCCAGCTTTTCGAGTTCGGGCAGGACCCCCCATCGGTCCAGGAGGCGGACGCCGGCGAGCTGCAGAGTATGCGTCGACCTATTCTCGAAATCCGCCGCGTGGCGCTCGAATACGCACACCTTGAGCCCCTGTCGGGCGAGGAGCATCGCCAGTGGCGCACCGGCGCAGCGACCGCCGACCACGACCGCGTCGTATCTATCCGGCATCGCAGCCCAGCAGCTTGCAGACCTGCAGCCATTGATCCTCGGAAGCTCCTTCGATCAACGAATGCCTGACGCCGAGAGCGTTCAGCCAGAACAAAGTTCGTTGGTAGACGAGTTCGCCGTAACGATGGTCTGTTTCACGTACGCCGTCGGCGTGTCGGACGCTCTGATGGTGGAGCACGAAGACGTGTGAGTAGTTATACCTGTGCGCTTTGCGCAGGTAATTTGCCATGCAGTTTACCACCAGCGGAGGGCAGGGTACACTTTTGTATGACGCCACCGCGTCGACATGTATCAGCGGATCGAAAATAGTGCGGTCGGCCACGAACTGAACAAGGTCAGATTCCATCGCTACCTGTGCCATCGTCATTAGCAGTTGCGTTTCAAGGCTGCTCCCGGCTCCCAACGTATGCCCGCGGTCGTGAAAGTCTCTTGCAATCTCGAAGACCGGCGGCACTCCGAGAAAGGCGGATAGGCGGCGGGTAAGCGTCGACTTCCCGACGCCGGGAGCGCCGGTGATACCGATCCTCAAACGACCCGGAGTGCCAGGTCTGAAGACGTCCAAAACGTCGTTGTGAAGCATGGGTTCTAGATTCTATTTCAACTCGAGGTTACACTAAGTCATGCAATCCAAAAAGCAGTTGGTGGCGAGCGCCATGATTCCCGATCAGCAAGGGCGGGTATTTGTTCAGAAGCGAAGCATGACGCGCCGGATGTTTCCGGGGTGTTGGGATCTCGTAGGCGGCCACGTGGAGGACGACGAGGAAGTGATCGCCGCCTTGGCGCGAGAGATCGAGGAAGAGACCGGCTGGGTGCTCAGGAAAGTTGTCCGCGAACTCCGCGTGAAGCCTTGGTCGGACGGTCCGAAGGAGTATTTGGAGAGGCAATTCATCGTGGAGATCGACGGCGATCTTCACCGCCCGATGCTCGAGGACGGCAAGGTCTCGGAATGGATGTGGGCGGACCGCACCAACGTTGAAAGGCTCATGGAAAATCGCGCTCCCAACGATCGCCTGATCTATGAATCCGTCTTGGAGGCTCTCGACGTCCTGCAGCCGAAATAGGTCCGAACCAGCGACGAAGGGCTTGAATTCCGGACGAGGTGAACTCCGCCACCCAGACCAACCGCGATCCGGATAGACGTGTGTCAGGCGTATGCTGACGTGCGGTATCATTGCCTTGGTCGGAAGGGCTCAATTGCTCCTTCCTAACGAATAGATGTACGGGGTCTTTCCATCTCCGCCAGGTTGTGACAATATTTCGTTTTTATTTGGCGGAGATTCAATTTCTTGAAGATCGTTTTGCCACGCGTTTCGGAGTCCGCCGAACTCCGCAACGGAGGCTTGAAGTCGGACCCGGCGCACCGCCCTGATCTGGCCACACACGCGGCTTCTACGCGGCTCCGCCGCGTGATCAACGACCAATTTCGCGACGCCTGCAAGAAGTTCGATCAAGGTGCCTATCCTTGGCTGCTGATCGAGAATTTCTTCGATCCTGGAGAGTTGCCCGAAACCCCGACGACGATCGAGCCGGCGGAGAATGACGAATCCTGGTGGTCCGGCGCCTATGCGGCCCTGGCTGCCATCGATGCCATCAGGCATAGGCCGGTATCCTATCGGTGCGAGAACAGCGGTCACCTGTTCGTGCACCTGACGGGGCTGCCGGGCGAAGGCCGGCTCGCGGAAAAATCTCGCGCTAAGATGCGCGGGCACACTGATGCGTGCAGCTTTCCGTTTCCGAGCGAGTTCAAGGACGGCGATACGATATCTCCGTCTCCCGACGTGGTGATCCTGATCGGATACAGAAATCCGGATGGCATTCCCACTCATCTGGCACCGCTCGCGAGCATTGCGGACAAGCTGACGCCCGCGGAAATCGCCGAGCTCGGGAAGCCCCACTTCAGTATCGGCTCGCAGAATACGTTTAAGACGGATCACATTCTCGTCGATGCACCGATCATGAGCTTCGATTCGGCGCGCGGCGGGTGGTCGATCAGGTTCAGTCATAAAAAGTGCACCGCGGATCCCGACATTCCAGCCGCGGTCAAGGCGCTCGAGGCTCTCAAAGAAGCCGCCTCGGCATCCTTCGAAGCGATTGTCGTCAATCCGGGCAGCGTTTTCTTGATCAACAACAGAAGCGCGCTTCACGGCAGAGCCGAGGTCGGGGGCGAGATCGGCGGAAAGAGCCGGTGGCTCATGCGCACGTACGCAAACCGCGCCGACACGCCCGCTTACGTCGAAGATCCTGACCGTCCCTTCCTCCTTTCGCCGTAAACCAGCGGCGGTCCTTCGTTGTCTTCCGGACCACCGCTGTGGGCGCACGTTCGTCCCGCTCAAGCCCGACGCCGGTCGGAGCTTCGAAGTTCTCCGCTGCGGACCGCGTCACACACTTTCCTGAGTCCTTCCACGTACTTATCGACGATCCCTTCGTCCTCCGGAAATGCCCATACCGGCAGTTTCACGGCTGAAGCCCAATACTGCCGAGAAGCCGGATTTTTTCCGTCCGTTCTGCGCAATGGCTGGGGAAAATGATCGAGGCGCGCCATTCCCTGTTCGGGTACAGTGTACAAGGCGAGATCCGAAACGGGCCGTATCGAATTCGGAACGTCGACCTCCCTCAAGCCTTCTGCATGGAGCGCCTCGACGAACAGGTCGCGATCTGCGTTCGTTTCGGTTCCATCGAAGCGGAACGTATATGCGTACCAGCTCGGTGTCGTCCCGGAGATCTTAGGCGCCGACACGAACGGATATTCGTGTAGCGCCTCATCGAACTTCGCGGCGAACTTTGATTTTTGCGCAATCCAGTGATCGAGATGACCGAACTGTTCGAGTGCCATGGCGATCGCCAATGGATGCGCGCGCAGCTTCAGCCCGAAACCAGTAAGCGCGAACTGGTAGAGAGGATCGTTTCGGTCGATCTCCTCCCGGCAGCGCTTGTTGTATTGCCCCTGCAGCTGAGCGCGGTTGTAGATTGTCCTGTCGCTGGTTGTCAGGATGCCACCTTCGCCGCCGGTCACGAGCTTCTGAGCCTGAAGGCTCCAGGCGGCCGCCGCCCCGAAGGTGCCAACCAAACGCTGGCCGAACTTGGCGCCGTGAGCATGAGAGCAGTCTTCGACCAGAGCCACGCCGTTCTTCGAGCAAAGCTCGGTGATCCTGTCCATCTGGCACGGCACGCCCCACATGTGCGTGACCACGACGGCCTTCGTCCTGGACGAAATCAAACGCTCTAGTTCGATTGGATCGAGATTGCCATTCTGATCGACGTCGCAGAAGAGAGGGCGAACGCCCAAATAAGCCAGAGGGCCGGAAGTCGCGAAGAAAGAGTAATCGGCGCAGATGACCTCGTCCTCAGGGCCCAGGCCGAGCCCTTCGTAGATGCCGAACAGCGCAGAGGTGCCCGAGTTCGTGACGAGAGCGAACTTCGTGCCGTGATATCGGACGAATTTTTCTTCGAATTCCTTGAATATTCCGCTTCGATCGTAGATCGAGACCGTTCGGCCGAGCTGATCGTTGATCGCTTGGCGGGTCAGGTCGGTGATGACCGGCCAGACGTAGTGTGACGCCGACGGGGCGATGATCGGAGAGCCACCATGCAATGCAAGCATTTTCGACTCCGACGATATGTCTTGATAGAAGTTGATATATGATTAACAGGGTCTCCGTCAAGGGGGGGGCTCAGGCTGTCGGCCGGGTCGACGGGAATATTGTAGTAGTTTCAAGGTGTTGTAACGTTTCGCCTCTGGCCATCCCAATCTGTGGAACGGAAATAAATATACCCCGTTCTAGAGTCCGCAATCCTTGATAGCGGTGCGATTCGCTGCTAGGATTTGATAGCTGTCAAGGGGCCGTCTTATGTCGGATGCATTGCCATGAAAACGCGGTTGAAGAACGAAGCGAAAAGTCACGAGGTTCAGGTGCAGCCGACACTGCCGTCGAAGGCCCACGAGGCGCTTCTGATGCAGGTGTTCAGGGCCGCCAAACACTCTTTCGACTCGAAGTCTAGAACTCACATATTCTTCTGCTCGCTTGCACCCGGCGTCGTGCCGCGTGGAGTCGGAGAGTATCCGGATGGAGCTTACGCCGACTTTCAGCGGCATGCCGCCGAGGCCGTCAAGGTCCTTACTCCGGCCAAGGTGAAGTCGCTCTCCGGCACCTTCGATAATGTCGCTGCGGCATCCGAGCCGGTCGAAGTCGAGGAGAAGCGTGAGCCGACCCCGCAGATCGCGTTAAGCACGTCGAATTCGTTGCATACGCACGTGGCGAGCGCTGCTGAGCAGGCGTCGCTTAGCCTGAATAAGTTCTGCGTCGAATTGCTGGAGCGCGAGTTTCCTCTTCTCAACAAGCGATCGTTCGATATGTCGTCGGCGGACGTCCGGAAGATGATTATGGGCGTCAAGGCGGCAAGCGGGTCGGAGAAGCATTCCTGGGTCATCAGAGTGCCGCGTGAACTTAGGGCGCGCATCCTTGTGTTCGCAAACGAATACAAGCTGTCTGCTCCTCAAGTCTGCGTTTTCCTGCTCGGATCGTACTTCGATAAGCATCCTCAGCGAGCGCCGGAATTCGTAGCGGCGAAGTGATCGTCCTGAGCGGGCGGTTCGGAACCGTTTCGATCGCACCGCCTTCGTGATTTTGCTCTTTGGTTGGGGGGCGGAGTCCGCACGTGAAGCCGCGTTCGGCCTCCCTCATCTTGGCCGCGTCCTTCCTCCGAACGCGTCGAGCAGGCGCCATCAATGTCGACTGCCCGGTGCGGATCCTGCAAGGCGCCCAGGATTCGGATGTGCGGTCGCGGCAAGCCTTCGCATTGGCCCACCGGCTCTCGCGGCCGCAGGATATCGCGCGCATCCTGGCGCCGGTCGACGAGATGGGCTGAGGCGTCCCCTCGCGCGGAAAGGTCCCATTTCTTGCGCAGGCCAGCGTCGGCTTCGCCCGGGAGCGCCTTGGCCGCTAGCCGAGAGAAAACCTCGCGCTCGATCAGTTGCGCCAGCGCCACTCCGCAGCCCCCCTCACCAGTGGGCTGGCGTCGTCCAGAAGCCGCTCGGTCTCGCCGCAGGCCTACTATCGCCGGAATTGCCGATCGCGATCAGCACATTGCGGATGAACCGGTCGCGGCCGATCGGCTTGGGGGCCGTTCATTTGGGAGGCTGTCCAATCGGGCGGCTTGACCGATCTCGCCGTTGCGTGAAGCAATTCCGAGCGGCGTTGCCGATGTGACGTTAGCCCTTGAGGGGCGGACCACATCCCCAACTTGCCTCTGCGATCCGACCGGCAGGCTGGCCGTGATTGTTCGCCTTATTCCGCCGCAATCCGCCGCTCGGATGCGGGTGGAGCAATGGGAAATCGGCACTTGGATATAGCTAAGCATTTGAAATGAAAACAAATCTGCAGGCAAGGCGCGCGGACACTCTCTCCGCCAGTCGTCCATCCCAGCCATTCCGTTCATTTGCGAGAAGATGAAATCGCTGCGGGCCGTCAGCCCTCCGGCCTCTTCCGCACGAGCGTGCGCGGGGGCACGCCATATCGACGGCGGAAGAGGCGGCTAAAATGCGAGGGGTCGTTGAAGCCCCAGCGCAGGGCGATGTCGGTGATGCTCTCGGTTCGGCGCGCGGCTTGGAGGTCGCGGCGGCAGCGGTTGAGGCGGCGCTGGCGGATGCATTCTGAGGGCGTGGTGCCGTGCTCGGCGAACAACAATTGTAAGGAGCGGACGGATAGTCCGAAGTGGGCGGCGATCTCGGCGCTGTCGAGATCGGGGTCGTGCAGCTGTGCGTCGATGTAGCTCATGATGCGCGCGAGCCGCGCGGATGAGCGGCGCGGTGCAGCGTCGCGGCGCACGAGGCGCGCAGCCCTGGCGACGATCTCGAGCCCGGTATCGACGGCGGCATGGGCCTCGCGGTCGTCCATCTCGGCCAGCGTGCCGGCGAAGCCCTCGAAGTAACCGGACACGGCGGCGCCGAAGCCGTGCCGGCCGGGCAGATGCAGGGGGCCGCGTCCGATCAGGTCGGGGTGAAAATTCCGGATCACGGCTTCAGGGCAGGCGATCATCATCTTGCGCAGCGGACTGAGCGTGGCGAAGGCGAGCGTCTCGCGCGTGTTCCAGACGATCACGTCGCCCGCTTCGAACAGCACCGTGCCCGTTGAGTCCTCGCCGCGCTCCCGGCCTTCGATCACGGTCATCACGACCACCAGACCGGCATCGGAAGCGCGGCGCATCCCGGCGCAGCCCTGTGCGACCTGCGCTTCGATCACGAGAGCATCGCCTAGCTGCCTCAACTGCTGACGGAGCGAGATGGCCTCGTGAATGGTCCAGCCGAGCATTGGGTCGAGGGACGTCGTGGGCGCGGTCAGCGAGGCAAACCCTTGCACGTTCGGCATCTGCAACGCTTTCCCTCGGCCGCCCGGAGGCCCTCGCTTGCGGCGGCTGCGTCCGCCCGCGTTTCGCCGTCGTCCGGGTTCGCTTTCGCTGCCGTCCGGGACGTCGGTGCCGCGCTTGGACTAGAGCCTAGGCTGTGACCGCCGTGCAGACAAGGCGGAGAGACGAGAGCAAAGGGAGGTTGCAATGGTCGGTTCGGAGCTGCGGGCTGGGTTCGAGAAGGTGGCCTTCAAGGCCGACGATGGTACGGTGCTGCGCGGCTGGCACGTGCCGCCGCAGGGGGACGCGCCGACAGCGCCCATCGTCGTGCTTCATCACGGCTTCAGCGGGCTCAAGGAAAGCTATCTCGACAAATATGCCGCCGCGTTCAGCGCAGCCGGTCTCGGCGCGCTGGTCTATGATCCCCGCAATTTTGGCGAGAGCGAAGGGCGCGTCCGGCAGGAGATCGACCCGATGCAGCAACTGGCCGACTACCGCGATGCCATCACCTTCGCAATGACCCTGCCGCGCGTCGATCCCAGAAGGATCGGCGCTTGGGGCTCCAGCTATGGCGGCGGTGTCGCCATCCAGGCGGCGGCGATCGATCAGCGCATCCGCTGCGTGGCAGTGCAGGTCTCGTTCCTCAGCGGCGGCGCGATCTGGAGCCACATTCCGGCGGAGACGAAGGCGCAGCTGTCGCAGCTGTTCGTCGGCGAGCGATTGGCCCGTGCCGCGGGCGAGCCGCCGATGACCATGCAGGTTGTGGCGCAGGATCCGGCGACGACGCCGTGCATCCTGGGGACATCGGACGCCTACGACTGGTGCATGGAGGCGGCGAAGATCTCGCCGCTGTGGCGCAACGAGGTTACCGTGCGCAGCCTGGAGCTCACCTTCAGCTTCGAGCCGGTCGCCTTCTTACATCGCATCGCGCCGCGGCCCCTGATGTTGATCGCGGCCGAGGGCGACATGCTGATGCCGATCGAGGCGTCCCGGGAGGCGTTCGCGCGCGCCGGCGAGCCAAAACAGTTTGTTAGTTTGCCTTGCGGGCATTTCGCGCCCTATGTCGAGCACTTCGAACGATCATCCTCGGCTGCGCGTGACTGGTTCCGATCACACCTCCTTCAGACGCGCGAAGCTTGAGCTCCGCCGATAGGGTGGGGCGATCGCATATGAGGCGACAAGCTGTGGCGAGCGCTCGTTTCGCGGCCATCCTTCGCGATGGCCGCCTAAGGCGGCCTCTCGGGATGAGGGTCTTTTTCGCGGCCCTCATGGTGAGGAGCGCCGCTCTGCGGCGCGTTAGGCGATGCTCTTGCTTCGCCTTGAGACCCATGGGGGCTGACGATCGGCTGCTCCCGTGCGGCGCTGCTCATGCTGTTCCTGCTCGGGCCGGCGGCCGTGCGTGCAGTTGCCGGCACCTGGCACGAGCACCCCGCCGGTGGCGGGGCCGCAATTCCGAAACAGCGGGGCTGATTCGGCGCGAATGCTCTAGGATTAGGATTGCAACGCGCGCCGCGCGTCACCTCCGTGCAGTGCCCCCGTCCGAAATGCCTTCCGTCATCGCCGACCCCTCCCTCCTGCGCGTCCTGATCGTGCTCGCCATCACCCAGCTGATCGCCTGGGGCACGCTCAGCCTGCCGGCGGTGATCGGCCGGGCCATGGCGGCGGATCTGGAGATGGAGCTGACGGCGATCTTTGCCAGCACGACGGTGCTGTACATGTCGATGGGGCTGTGCTCGCCGCTGCTGGCGCGACCGTTCGTCAAGCATGGCGGGCGGCGGGTGATGATCGCGGGCACTCTGCTGGCGGCGCCGGGCTACGCGCTGCTGTCTGCGGCGCAGGGGCCGCTCTCTTATTATGCCGCCTGGCTGCTGCTCGGCGTGGCCGGCAGCGCCACCCTCTCGACCGCCTCCTACATCGTGCTCAACGAGATCGCGGGCCTGCGCGCGCGCAGCGCCATCGGCGCGCTGATGCTGGTCACGGGCCTGTCGAGCAGCATCTTCTGGCCGGTCACCTCGGCCCTCTCCGCGCATATCGGCTGGCGCAGCACCTGTCTCGTCTATGCCGGCCTGCTGCTGCTGGTCTCGCTGCCGCTGTTCGTGTTCCTGCTGCCGCGGCGCGTCCATGATCATCTGCCGCCGTCATCGGATGCGCCGGCGTCGGCTCCCGCATCGACGCCGTCGCGCGGCACGTTCTATCTGCTGGTCGGCGCCTCCGGCCTCAACGCCTTCGTCGCGTTCGGGATGGGGGCCGTGCTGATCGAGCTCCTGAAGGCCAAGGGCCTGTCGGCGGCCGAGGCGGTCGGTTTCGGCTCGATGCTGGGGGTGATCCAGATCAGCGCCCGCGCCATCGATTTTCTCGGCGGCGGCCGCTGGGACGGCATCACCACCGCGATCGTCGCCGGACTGGCGCTGCCGGTGGCGATGCTGCTGCTGATGCTGAGCGACGGCTCGCACGCCGCGATCGGCGGCTTCATCCTGATCTACGGCCTTGGCAGTGGCGCGCTCGCCGTGGCGCGAGCCACGATGCCGCTGGTGTTCTACGACAAGGCGGCGTTCGCCAAGGCGTCCGCCCAGATCGGACTGCCGCTCAACCTGCTGTCGGCTGTGTCGGCGCCCATCCTCGTCGAGCTCTTGACCCGCTACGGCAGCAAAGCGCCGCTGGCGCTGAGCCTGGCCTGCTCGTGCGCGGCGGTGGTCATCCTGTTGCTGCTGCGGCAGCGCCGGCCGGCGCGCGCGGCGGTCTCTCCCTGAGGCGTTCGACCGAGTCGCCCGTCGGGCCGGACATGGGCTCGCCGGGAGCGCCGCGACATGCCGCATTCCCCCTGCGCCGAAACACGAAGTTCATTCGCCGTCTCAACGACATCGGCGCAATCGCGCCCGCTTGCGCAAATTTTGTTCTTTCGTTTTATCGGAATTCGTGCTTCTCTCTGATTGTCCCGCCTCATCGACGAGGGGCGCTGCGCATCGTCAGGAGCGTTGGGGTGGGATGTGATGGACGGGCAGGCGCCGACTGACGAGCGGCGCCGGCACGGACGGTCAAGTCGCATGGTCCTGGCATCCCGACGCTGATGCCTGCGCGGCGTGCCATTGGCGCGTTGCCGCAAACGGGGGCAAGAACGCCGGTCCCCGAGGAGAGTGCGAAGCAGCCGTAACACCATTGCGCAGGGAAGGCCGGGCAAACCCGGCTGAACCTGTGGTTCCTGCCCCGTGCATTCCTTTCCGCACGGGGGCCGCAGGAATCAGCCGATGCCTGGTCTTCCCTGCGCCCTCGATGAGGTGAGGGCTGAGCTGCACAAAGCTCGGGCGCCTGACGCGTCGCGACGACGAAACTCCGTGGGAACTCGACACCTAACCCACTGGAACTTCGCAGGGAACCGGCCGTCCCCTTGGATGATACCTCGGATTATCGCATGTTAGTTCGAACGATCGCCACCCCAGGTCGGGTTGGTTGTTCTCTGGCTTGAGTTCGCGTGAGTGGACATGATCCGTCCAAAAACTAATTAGTTCGACAGTGTTCGGGCGGCACGGATAGCAAACCATTAATGTACGGTTGGTATCGTGCATACAGTCCACGCAACGAGAACCAGAAAATGCGACACCTGACTGTCTATCAGCGTCTCGCGGCGATCATCGCCGTGATGTCGATCGCACTGTTCGCCGTCTCCGCCATGCAGATCCTGATGCTGCGCGGAACCGTTCTCGAGGAGCGGCAGACCATGGTCCGCAACCTCGTCGAGTCCGCCGTCAAGGTGCTGAGCTATTATGACGCCGCGGCGACCGCCGGCAAGATGGCGCCGGAGCAGGCGCGGCAGCAGGCCTACGCCGCGATCGGCGCAATGCGCTGGGGCCAGTACAACGACTATCTCGGCGTCTACGGAACCGGATCGTCGGATGCCGGCGTGACCTATGTCCACGCCAACCCGAAATACATCAACGTCAATCGCTGGGACTTCAAGGATTCCACCGGCAAGCTCCTGATCCAGGACATCGTGCGCATGGCGCGCGCCGGCGGCGGCTTCGTCGAGTACAAGGTGCCGCGCGCGGGGGGGACGACCGAGCTGCCGAAGATGTCCTACGTCGGCGCCTATGGCAGCGGCGACAAGATGCTGGCGATCCAGGCCGGCGTGTATGTCGACGACATCGATGCGGTCGTCTATCAGCGCGCGCTGTGGGCCGGCTTCGGCGCGCTCGCAGGTCTGCTGGTGGCCGCGGTCGTCGCCTTCTGGCTCGGACGCAGCGTCGTCGTTCCGCTCGACCGTACCTGCGTCGTGATGGACGAGCTGACCAAGGGCAATCTGGGCCTCGAGGTGCCGTTCACGGATCGCCGGAACGAGATCGGCCGCATGGCGCGCAGCCTGCAGATCTTCAAGGACCATCTCGCCGAGAGCGAGCGTCTCCGGGCCGAGCAGGAGCAGTCCAAGCAGCAGGCCGCCGAGGAGCGCCGCACGGTGCTGGTGCGGATCGCCGACGAGTTCGAGCGCTCGATCGGCGGCGTGATCCAGACCACCGCGACCGCCGCCGGCGAGCTGCAGACCTCGGCGCAATCGATGTCGAGCATCGTCTCCGGCACGACCGACCAGAGCGCGAAGGTGGCCGCGGCCGCCGAGCAGACCGCCAAGAACGTGCAGACGGTGTCGGCCTCCGCCGAGCAGCTGTCGTCATCGATCCAGGAGATCGCCAAGCAGGTCACGCAGTCGTCCTCGATCGCTCAGAACGCGGTCGGGCAGGCGACGCGGACGGAGGCGATGGTCGACCGGCTGGTCCACGCGTCGCAGAAGATCGGCGAGGTCATGGCGCTGATCCAGACCATCGCCGGCCAGACCAACCTGCTGGCGCTGAACGCCACCATTGAATCGGCGCGTGCCGGCGAGGCCGGCAAGGGCTTCGCGGTGGTCGCCAACGAGGTCAAGGCGCTGTCGGCGCAGACCGCCAAGGCGACCGAGGAGATCACCAGCCAGATCGAAGCCATCCGCGACGCCACCGGCTCGACGGTCAACGCCATCCGCGAGATCGGCGCGACCATCGGCCAGATGAACGAGATCACCGACGCGATCGCAGCCGCGGTCGAGGAGCAGGGTGCTGCGACCAAGGAAATTGCCCGCAGCGTCCAGCAGGCGGCGCAGGGCACCCAGGGCGTCATGCAGCACATCGTCGGCGTGCGCGAGGCGTCCGGCCAGGTCGGCGCCGCGGCGGCGCAGGTGCTGAGCGCGGCCTCCCAGCTCGGCAGCCAGTCGGATCAGCTCAAGACCCAGACCGGGCGATTCCTCGGCAACGTCCGCGCGGCGTGACGTCGGCGGCGGATGGTGACAGCTCACCCTCCGCCGATCGCCACGAGACGGTCGAGCAGTGCGGCCTGGGCTGGATTGATCCGGACCCTCGCCTCGGCGAGGTCGAACCAGGCGGCGCGGTCCACCTCGGGAAAACGCCTGACGTGGCCGCTACGCGGCGGCCATTCGAGCTCGAACGCGTTGCTGGTGATGCTGTCGGCATCGAGATCGATTTCGGCGGCGAATGCCTCGACCACCTTGCCGCCGCGCTGCTTGATCTCGCCGAGCGGAACGAGCGGCGCCGTCAGGGTCGTGCCGAGCTCCTCGGCGAATTCGCGCCGCGCCACCGCCTCGGCCGCCTCGCCGGCGCCGAACTCGCCCTTCGGGATCGACCAGGCGCCGAGATCCTTGTTGCGCCAGAACGGGCCGCCGGGATGCACCAGCAGCACCTCGAGTCCATCGGCGGTGCGGCGAAAGGCGAGCACGCCCGCGCTGCGCGCCGGCATGCCGCTACGCCTCGCCGGTGCGCTGGATGAGGTCGCGCTCCCAGCCGAACACCGAACGGCCGTCGAGCTCTGGCGAGGCGGCGCGCTCCGTCGCGATGTAGGCATCGAGCGAGGGGCCGGTCGCGCTGCGCTCCAGCCGGCGGGCCTGGTCGTCGAGCCGCTTCAGCGCCGACAGCGCCTCGTCGCGGCCGAGCTTGGCGTTGCCGACGGCCGATTTGAGCACGCGGATGGTCTCGTCATAGACCTTGATCGGCACCGGATAGGGATGCCGGTCCTTGCCGCCATGCGCCAGCGAGAACCGCGCCGGGTCGCCGAAGCGATACGGCGCGCCGTGCACGACCTCGGCGACCATGGCGAGCGAGCGCACGGTGCGGGCGCCGACGCCCGGCGTCAGCAGCAGGTCGGGGAAGTCGACCGGGCCGCGCTCGGCCGCGGCCGCCAGCGTGCCGTGGAGGCGGCGGGCGAATACGTCCTTCGGCCTGACGTCGTGATGCGCCGGCATGACGAGATGCGGCAGCAGGCCCTGCGCCGGCTCCGGCGTGCTCAGCCGTTCGAACTCGGAGACGACGCGGTCGGGGCCGAGCTCGGTGAGCAGCTCGAGCTGGGCGTCGCGCGACGGCGCGGCGCGCTTGTCGGTGAGGTTGACGATCTCGCCCTGGACGGGACCGTCGATGGCGCTGTGCGGCGCGTCGACGAAGCTCGCGAGCTGTTGCGAATGCCAATGGTAGCGCCGGGCCTGGCGGGCGTCGCCATTCATGCCCTGCTGCACCACGGTCCATTTGCCGTCGGCGGTGACGAAGAAGCCGTGCAGATAGAGGTCGAAGCCGTCCTGCACCGCGGCGCTGTCGACCTTGGCGACGAGCTTGCTGGTCCGCACCAGCTCCTCGCCGTCGAGGCCGAGCCGGTCGCCGAGCAGGCGCAGCTCGTCGGGCGTCTTGCGCGAATGCTCGCCGCGGCCGCCGCAGACGTAGATGCCGAGCTCGCCGGACAGCGGCTGCAGCCCGCGCTTCAGCGCGCCGATCACGCTCGTGGTGATCCCGGAGGAATGCCAGTCCATGCCCATGACGGCGCCGAACGACTGGAACCAGAACGGATGCGACATCCGCGCCAGGAATTCGTCGCGGCCGTAATGATGCACGATCGCCTGGGTGATGATGGCGCCGAGCGATGCCATGCGCGTGCCGAGCCAGGCCGGGACGCGTCCGGAATGGAGCGGAAGATCGGCGCTGCCGGTGCGTCGGGCCATCGGAACCTTGCAAGCGAAGTGTGCCGTGCCAATCTAACAGATAGCGCGCCATTGCGCGATCGCCCCGATGAAAGGCGGGCCTTGGCGCTATCCGGTTTGCCCGAGATGACCGATCCAGTTGCTGAACAGCGTCTGGGCGGCGCTTTCTGCGGCGAGATCGGGCCGCAGCGTCAATCCCGGGAGCTCGGCCGCCAGCGTCGGGTCGCGCCTTTCCTTGGCCCGCCACTCGAACGCGTTGAGCACCGCCTCGCTCTCGGCGCTGAAATAGGATTTCGGCAGCCGCGGGTAGTCGTCGCGCTGCCCGGCGAGAAAGCGCGCGATGTCACGCATGTATTCGCGCTGCAGGGAGAGCGCGTCATACTCGGGATGGCCCTGGAAGAACACGAACCGGCTCGGCATCGAGCGCGCGAAAATGTCGACGCCGACTTCGTCCGAGCGGGTCAGGATGTCGTAGCCGCGCTCCGCCAGCAGCGGCTCGTTGACGGCGTTGAGGCGGGAGTGCGGCACCTGAAGCGGCAAATGGATGCCGTGCGTGAGCCAGTCGTCCTGGACCTTCACGCAGTCGAAGATGCCGGAGCATTTGCTCGCCAGCCGCTGCCGCTCGATGTCGTCGAGATGCAGCACGGCCGCGTGGGCCGCGAGACACGACCAGATGGTCGAGCGCGTGTTGGTTCTGGCCCAGTCGATCACGGAGGCGAGGTCCGACCAATAGGGCTCGTCGCGCAAGGCCGCGGCGACAGGCTCGGCGCCGGTCACGATCAGGCCGTCGATGCCGAGCCGATCGAGCGACCCGATGTCGGCGTAGGACTGGGCGACGTGGCTCCTGGCCGCCTGCGAGCGAGAGATGGAGGGCAGCGAGAAGCAGTGCAGGCGGATGCGGACGTGCCGCGGCGCGCACTGCCGCAGCAGGCGGCCGATCTGGAGATCAGTCGCCTTCAGGGCGCTGTCCGGCATGTTGTTGACGAGGCCGATCGAAAGCTCGATCGGGCGTCGGCCGCGGTCGTCGAATTCGGCGGGCGCGAGGGCAGGGCTCGCGATCCTGCGATGTCGGTCGAACAGCAGGGTCATCGGCTGATCGCTCTACTCCGCCGCATCCAGCTGACGCGTGCGAGGGCAGGCCTGGGCGAGCGCCTGGTCGAGATCCTCGATGATGTCGCTGACATGCTCGATGCCGATCGACAGCCGGATCGTCTCCGGGAGGACGCCCGCCTTGCGCTGGTCGTCCGGCGGCATTTGCCGATGCGTGGTCGATGCGGGATGGCAGGCCAGCGACTTCGCATCGCCGATATTGACCAGCCGTGTGACCAGCTTCAGGGCGTCGTAGAACGCCTTGCCCGCCTCCATGCCGCCCTTGATCCCGAATGTGAACAGCGACGACGCCCGGCCGTCGAGATATTTCTGGACCAGGGGATAATAGCGGCTGTCGGCGAAACCGGCGTAGTTGACCCACGCCACGCGCGGATCGTTGCGGAGGAATTCGGCGACCTTGCGTGCATTCTCGACGTGACGCTCCATGCGCAGCGCGACCGTCTCGATGCCCTGCAGCAGCAGGAAGGCATTGAACGGCGACAGCACCGCGCCCATGGTCCGCTGATAGACGCTGCGCGCGCGCTGGATATAGGCGCTGCGGCCGAAATGATCGGTGTAGACCATCCCGTGATAGGACGCGTCGGGCTGGGTGAAGGCGGGAAAGCGGTCGGCGTGATCCTTCCAGGGGAAGTTGCCGCTGTCGACCAGCATGCCGCCCAGCGTCGTGCCGTGACCGCCGAGAAACTTGGTCAGCGAATGCACCGCGATGTCGGCGCCGTAATCGAACGGCCGCAGCAGGATCGGTGTTGCGACGGTGTTGTCGACGATCAGCGGCACGCCGTTGCGATGCGCGACCTTCGCCAGCGCCTCGATGTCGCAGACATTGCCGGCGGGATTGCCGATCGTCTCGGCGAACACGGCCTTGGTGTTTTCGTCGATGAGACGCTCGATGGCGTCGGACGCATCGCTTTCGGCAAAGCGTCCGGTGATGCCCTGGCGCGGCAGGATGTGACCGAGCAGCGTGTGCGTGGTGCCGTAGAGCTGTGGCACCGAGACGATGTTGCCGCCGCCATCGGCAAGATTGACGAATGCGAAGTGAAGCGCCGCCTGCCCGGTGCCGACGGCGAGCGCGCCAACGCCGCCCTCGAGCTCGGTGACGCGCTTCTCGAGCACCGCCGTGGTCGGGTTCGAGATCCGGCTGTAGCGATAGCCCTCGGCTTCGAGATTGAACAGCGCGGCGCCGTGATCGGCGCTGTCGAAGGCGTAGGCGGCGGTCTGATAGATCGGAACCGCGACGGCCTTGGTGGTCGCCTCCGGCTCATAGCCGGCGTGGATTGCAATCGTCTCGTTGCGCATCGGCGATCTCCCCGCTCGCTTCGATCAATGCGGCGAGCTGCTCGTATTCCGCGAGTGGTGTCGTTGTAGGAGCGCAGGCGTAAAGCGGGCAATAATTCGCGACAAGAACGACGAAATAACCCTAACGATATGTGGCCGAAGAGCTTCGAATTAGCGCGCAACAGGGACACGCAGGAGCGACCGGATCTGCTGCCCGACCAGATCCAGTGCGACCTTCGCCTGCGGCAGGATCGCACCGAGGGCGTGGAAATTGTGAACCATGCCGTCGTGACAGACATGCGCGACCGTGACGCCGGCCTCCGCGAGTCGTGCGGCATAGGCATTGCCCTCGTCGCGCATCGGATCGAACTCCGCGGTGTGGATCACGGCGGGGGGAAGCCCAGCCAGCGTCTCGTGGCACAAGGGCGATATCAGTGGATTGGCGACATCGACCTCGCCGGCCAGATAGTCGGCGAGGTCGGCCTGCCAAGTCGCCCTGTCGATCAGATAGCCGGTCCCGAACAACTCGCGCGACGGCCAGGGGTTGGAAAAATCAAGCACCGGGCAGATCAGGCATTGCAGCGCGATCCTGAGACCGGTGCTGCCGGCAGCCTGCTGACAAACCGCGGCGGCGAGCGTGGCGCCCGCGGAATCGCCGCCGATCACAATGCGATTGCCGTCGATGCCGAGCGCGGCCGCGTGATCGATGGCGAAGTGAACCGCAGCGATCGCATCCTCGATTGCTGCGGGGAACGTGTGCTCGGGAGCGAGACGGTAGTCGATCGAGAGCAGCCGGCAGCCGGCGGCGGCGGCAAGCGCGGCGGCGACCTTGTCGTGCGTGTCGATGCTGCCTGCCACGAGACCGCCGCCGTGAAAGTATACGAAGCCGGGCGGCATCCCGGTATCGTCCAGGCCTGCTGCAGGCGTATACAGGCGATAACGAAGCAGCCCGGAGGGACCGGAGAAATCGCCGTCCCGCGTGATGGCGGCGCCGCAGTCGTTGCGCGCGAACTGCATCAGTTTCGCCAGCGACTGCCGGCGTTGCCGGGGACTCGGAGGCTCCCGGCTTTCCGTCACAACGGCCGCCACCATCGAAAGCAGGCGCTGGGCGCGAGGGTCGAGCGGCATGACAGCTCCAGTTAACCAAGGCATCGGGCATTGTGCCCATCAGCAGTGAATCGATCATGAGCGGCAGGTCGCGACCGGGAAATCCTTAAAATATTCACGCCAGAAGTGCAGATACGATCGATGCCGAACGGGAGCGCCGCCATGACCCACATCGTCAAGCCTGTCAGTTACTCGCAGACCTGGACCTTCTTCGACGGCGAATGGCGCGAGGGCAATGCGCCGATCATGGGCGTCCGGACCCACGCGACGTGGCTCGCATCGACCGTGTTCGACGGGGCACGCGCATTCGAAGGCGTGATGCCCGATCTCGATCGGCACTGCGCGCGGGTGAATCAGTCCGCGATCAATTTCCGGCTCAAACCCGTGGTGGACGTCGAGACCTGGATGGGGCTGGCGCGGGAGGGCGTCGCGCGCTTCGCAGCAAGAGCCGAGCTCTACATCCGTCCGATGTACTGGGCGCAGCACGGCGCCGGCGGTGGTGTCCTGTTCGATCCCGAGACCACCAATTGGTGCCTGTGCATCTATGAGGCGCCGATGCCGCAGCCGACGGGCAACGCCATCACGCTGTCGCCGTTCCGGCGGCCGACGGCCGAATGCGCGCCGGTCGATGCCAAGGCGGCCTGCCTCTATCCGAACAATTCGCGCGCGCTGATCGAGGCGGCCTCGCGCGGATTCAACAATTGCCTGATGCTGGATCTGCTTGGCAACGTCGCCGAGTTCGGCAATGCCAACGTGTTCATGGTCAAGGATGGCGTTGTCTTCACGCCGGTGCCGAACGGAACCTTCCTCAACGGGATCACGCGACAGCGCGTGATCGAATTGCTGCGAGGCGACGGCGTCAGTGTGGTCGAGACGACGCTCCGGTATGACGATTTTCTGAACGCCGACGAGATCTTCTCATCGGGCAACTTCGCCAAGGTCGCGCCGGTGATCCGCATCGACGAGCGGGCGCTGCCGATCGGTCCGGTGTTCAACCGTGCGCGCAGGCTGTACTGGGATTATGCGCACCAGGTCAGGGCGGCGGCATAGGTCAGGGTCCGTAGATCGGAAGCTCGGTGTCGCTGAGATCGCCGAGCCGCGCCGGCTGCGGCCCCTTGATGTACTTGCGGCCGCGGCGTTCGGTGTAGACGCCGTACAGCCCGGCGACCGGTCCGTTGGCGTCGACGATGACGGACACGCGGCCCCGCAGCAGCAGGAAACGGCCGACGGCGCCGGCGCAGGCGACATAGTCTAAGATGTCGCGGCAATAGATCAGCTGCATGGCGGGCAGTGCGAACCGTCCTTGCCGGATGCGCGCCTGCTGCAGCACCAGGGGAATGCTGCTCTGCTTCGACCTGACCACGATGCTGAGACAGCCATGGCCGGCGTGGCGGATCAGCAGATCCGCTTCGTCGGATGGAATGCCGTCTACAGCGTGCGCATCTGCCGCGACCTGTTGGACTCGAGCGCCCTGGCCCGCAGCCGAGAGTACCGGAATGGAAAACAACAGGCCGCGACAATAGGCACGAAAACCCTGAGCCTCGATGATCGGCCAGGTCCGGCGCGCGGCGCTGATGTTGACGTAGGTGACATCGGGCCGCCGCTGGGCGATCGCGGTGAGCATCGTCGCGTAGTTGCGGAACGCCGGCTCGACATACCAGCTCGATAGATTGCACCAGATCCGGGGCTGCGCTGGTGTGCCTCGATTGCTGTAGATCAGCAGCAGGACCCCGACCGCATTGCCGCCCTGCTCGAGCAGGTAGCCGTAGCGTGGATAGCCCTCGGGCGTCGGGCGCGCGGCCTGCCGCTGCAGGCCGCTCGACCAATAGCGGCGGGGGCGCCGGGGAAAGCCGCGCGCCAAGAGATCGGCGACCGCGTCCAGATCGGAGGCTCCGATCTCGCGGCACCGGATCGGTGGCTGGAGCGCGCTCATGAGATGGTCTGCCGATCCCTCGCCGGCGGCTTGGTGGCGTCAGCCGACGGTGCTTGCCTGGCGCTCGAACTGCAGCGCTTCGCGCACGCGCGACGGCCAGCGCGTCGGATCGATGCCGTGGGTGTGGAACAGCGCGACTGCCAGGCGGTCCATGCCGAAGGCCACGCAACCGGTGTGCGCCGGCGCACCGTCGGCATCGTCGATGCCCCAGGTGGTGCCGAAATGCTCGCGATGATAGTTGAAGCTCATGCAGGCGGTGGGCTGCTCCTCCGAGCGCAACGGCACCAGCAGCTCGAATTTCAGCGCCTGCTGCTTCTGGCTGACCGCCTTCATCTGGCCGACGCGACCGAAGAACGGGTCGCTGGCGTGATCGACGCGGAACGACAGGTCGAGATCGCGCGCAATCGCCTGTGCCTTTACCATCCAGCGGTCGCGGAATGCCGAGACGTCGTCGGGCGTGCCGATACAGACATATTCGCGCATCCGGAACGACTGCAGGCGGTCGAGATGACGCGACGGCTCGCGGCGGAAGCAATCGGCCGCGACGTCGAAGCGCAGGCCGCCGACCGGCAGCGCGCCGCGGCTCGCCGCGATCGGATAGACCGGATAGCAGGCCGCGGGCGACAGCACGAGGTCGGCTGGTGACAATGAGGTGGTCCAGTCGCCGCCCTTGTCGAACCGTGCCACGGCTTCATGGATGTCCCGCTCGGTGCCGTGCAGGCCGCAGACGCAGCCGAGCAGGTTGGGGAAACTCTTGAGATAGCCCGACTTTTCGAGCTGGGCGCGGCTCATGACCGGCGGAAAGCGCATGACCTCCGTGCCGGGCTCGCGATGCCGCGTGATGAGCGTCGCGAGCCGCTCCACCACGCCTTCATACAGCGCGGTCCGCGCATAGACGCCATCCGCGCCCATGCGATGGAACAGCGCGCCGGTCAGATGATCGAGCGCGTCGGCCGGCTGGGGTGCAATCTCGGGCGACCGCGGGAGAACGGGAATCGTCATTGTGCAAATCCTGGGTGGAGGCAATGGCTGCAATCGGCGCGATCATTCATGGAGCGAAGTCGGTACCGTGCTCATCAAGTTGGCCGTGGCAATGTTTGCGAGAATACGGTCGTTGTTGATCATGATCGGCGCCGACAGAACGTCGCGCAGGTGGCGGCCGATCGAGAACTCGCCGTCGTTGCGATAGCCCGAGAGACCGCAGGCGCGCATGGCATGCATCACGGTCTCGACGGCAAGTTCAGAGGCCTGCACCTTCAACAGCGTGATGGAGGATTGGAAGTCGAGCGAACCCAGCGCCCGCTCGTCATACTCATGGGCGACGAAGGCATCCATGTTGGTGACGATCATCGCGCGCAGCCGGGCCAGCGCCATCTTCGCCGCGGTGTAATGCGCAGCTGCCGGCGGCATCTGTCCGCCGGCGCCGCGTGCGGCCTTGCGCAGGAAGCGCTGAGCGCGCTCCACGGCAGCCGCAGCGATGCCGGCCCAGGCCGACGACCAGCACAGATGTGCGAACGGCGTCATCGTCTGGCCGTGGATGCGCTCATAGGGCTCGGTGAACATGCGGTCGGAGGGACAACTCACCTCGAGCGCGAATCCTGTTGAGCAGGTGCCGCGCATGCCCAGCGTTTCCCAGCCAAGGGTGCGCGAGATCGTGTAGTCGTCCCTGGTCAGCGCCAGCAGCACCTGATCGGAGGCGGCGGCGCCGTCGGCGCGCCGTGCAATCGTGACGAGGCCATCGGCTTCCGCGCCATAGGAGATGACCGTGGCGTCGCGCTTCAGCGAGATGCGGCCATTCTCGTGGCCGACGGCCGCAGCGCTTGCGCGGATGTTGCCGCCGTTCTGTCCCTCGGTGGTGGACGAGGCCATCAGCAGCTGCTCGGATGCGATACGGCGCATCAGGGATTCCATGTAGGCGCTGCCGCGGCCGTGACGCACGAGGCAGGCGACCTTGGTCTGGTGCATGGCGAAGATCATGGCGCTGGAGGCGCAGGCGCGGCCGAGCGCATAGCAGGCATCGGCAATGTCGTGAATCGAGGCACCGAAGCCACCGAACTCGACCGGAATCTGCATCCCGAGCAGCTTGTGCTCGCGTGACGCATCGATTGCGGCCTTGGGGAAGCGGCCGTCACGGTCGACCTCGTCGGCTTCCGCGGCGGCCCGCGCGGCAACAGCGGCGGTCCGCTGCAGGAACAGGTCGCTGCGATCGAGCAGGAGGCTCTCGCCGTCGTCGGGGATCGGGTTTCGAAGCGCGGTTCCCTGGAGAGTCATGACCGATCGATACTCCGGATTTTGTCTCGTTGAGAGATCGGCACGTGCGTCCTCGCAAGATCAGGACAGATGCACTGCGCCTTCTTTGGGCTGCACGCAGGGTATGGATTTGATTCAAATACGTCGACGAAATTCAGGGTAAACGCCGCGCCATCGACGGGTGGGGGTTAATTCCTGGTTGTTTTGGTCCGAGAATTCTGGACCAAGCCGTTAGCGTTAAGGCGAGTTCAGACTTGGAACGGGCTGCGGCGTAACTCTTTCGACGCCGAATTGCATTATCTCCCTGCGCGAGCGTCGATCAGATCCGACGTGCCCGAACAAGCCGCGAGTGAAGAGGTCCCCATGCCGAGTTTCGATGTCGATGTCAGTCACAGGATCGTGGCGCTCGTGCGCGATATCCTCGCGCAGAACGCCACGGCCGCCGACGTGACGGCGGATGCAAAGCTCGTCGACATCGGGCTGACGTCCATGGACATGGTCAACCTGATGCTGGCGCTTGAGGCGGAGTTCGATTTCACCATTCCGCAGGAGCTGATCACGCCGGAGAACTTCCAGTCTGTCGCCACGCTGGAGCGTCTGGTGAGCGGTCAGCTGGCGGCAGCCAAGGCTGCCTGATCCAGTTGCCACGCCCCACGGATCACCGCGTCGCTGTTTTCAATTCGTCGCAAAGCTGGCATTCTCGTCTCGGTTGGAGATGGGGACGTCATGACGAAGGCTGTGCTTGGCATTATCGGCGGCTCAGGCATCTATGATCTGCCGGGGCTGGAAGATGCCCGCGAAGAGGTGATCGCGAGCCCCTGGGGTGAGCCGTCGGCGCCGGTACGCCGGGGGACGATCGCGGGCCTGCCGATCGTGTTCCTGCCGCGCCATGACAAGGGACACCGGCTGTCCCCCTCCGACATCAATTATCGCGCCAACATCGACGTGCTGAAGCGCGCTGGCGTCACCGACCTGGTGTCGCTGTCGGCCTGCGGCTCGTTCAAGGAAGAGCTCCCGCCGGGCACCTTCGTGCTGGTCGATCAGTTCGTCGATCGCACCTACAAGCGCGAGAGCTCGTTTTTCGGCAAGGGGTGCGTCGCCCACGTGTCGATGGCGCATCCGGTTTCGCCGCGGTTGCGCATTCATCTGGCGGCGGCGGCCGAGGCGGAAGGCATCGCGGTCGTGCGCGGCGGCACCTATGTCTGCATGGAGGGGCCGCAATTCTCGACCTATGCCGAGAGCATGACCTACAAGGCGTCAGGCTATTCGGTGATCGGCATGACCAACATGCCGGAGGCGAAGCTCGCCCGCGAGGCCGAGATCTGCTACGCGACGGTCGCAATGGTGACCGACTTCGACTGCTGGCATCCGGATCATGACGCCGTTACCGTGCAGGACATCATTCGCGTGCTCACCACCAACGCCGACAAGGCCAAATCACTGGTCTCGCGGCTCGCCCGCGAGTTTCCTCGCGAGCACGAACCGTGCCCGATCGGCTCCGACCGTGCGCTCGACACAGCCTTGATCACTGCGCCGGAGGCGCGCGATCCCGAGCTTCTGAAGAAGCTCGATGCGGTCGCAGGCCGTATCTTGCGCGGCTGAGGGGGGCGAACATGAAGGTGGACGGACGGCACTATCGCAGCATCTGGCTCGACTCCGACGGCTGGTCGGTCTGCGCGATCGATCAGCGCCGATTGCCGCACGAGTTCGTGGTGGCGAAGATCACGACATGCGAGGAGGCCGCTGACGCGATCCGCGGCATGCTGGTCCGCGGTGCGCCGCTCATCGGCGCTACCGCCGCGTTCGGCATGGCGCTGGCGATGCGCGACGACCGCTCCGATCCCGGCATCGACCGCGCCTACGAGATGCTGATCGCGACGCGGCCGACGGCGATCAACCTGAAATGGGCGCTCGACACGATGAGCACCATGCTGCGCCGGCTGGCGCCGTCGGAGCGTCGCGATGCGGCCTATTCCCGCGCCGTCGACATTGCCGGCGAGGACGTCACGATCAACCAGGGCATCGCCGCGCACGGCTTCGCGCTGATCGAGGCGGCCGCGGCGCGCAAGAAGCCGGGCGAAGTCGTGAACGTGCTGACCCACTGCAATGCCGGCTGGCTTGCGACCGTTGATTGGGGCACGGCGACCGCGCCGATCTATCTCGCGCACGATCGCGACATTCCGATCCATGTCTGGGTCGACGAGACCCGGCCGCGCAATCAGGGCGCCTCGCTGACTGCCTGGGAACTCGGGCATCACGGCGTGGCGCATACCGTCATCCCGGACAACACCGGCGGCCATCTCATGCAGCATGGGATGGTCGATCTCGCCATCGTCGGCACCGACCGCGTCGCCGCCAATGGCGACGTCTGCAACAAGATCGGCACCTATCTGAAGGCGCTGGCCGCGCATGACAATGGTGTGCCGTTCTATGTCGCGCTGCCGTCGCCCACGATCGACTTTGCCGTTGCCGAGGGACGGCAGATCCCGATCGAACAGCGCAGTGCGCAGGAGGTGACCGAGATGACCGGCCGCACCGCCGACGGCCGCATCGAGACCGTGCGCATCGTGCCGCCGGGATCGCCAGTCGCGAACTACGGCTTCGACGTCACCCCGGCCCGGCTGGTGAGCGGGCTGATCACCGAGCGTGGCGTGCTGCGGGCCGACGGCGCAGCACTGGCGGCGGCTTTTCCGGAGCGGGCCAAACAGACGAACTATTGAGATCAGCGTCGTTGCGAGCGCAGCGACGCAATCAAGAATCCCACGAAGCCTCTGGATTGCTTCGGCGCAAGTTCGCCGCGCAATGACGATCAGCGCAGGCTCAATCCCGTCGCCGCTTCCAGCTCCGCGATCGCCTGCGATGCGCTGACGACCTTGATCGTGGTCATGCCCATCTCGCGCGCCGGCTTCAGGTTGATGCCGAGATCGTCGAGGTAGACGCAGTCCGCGGGGCTGACTCCGAGCGTCTCGGTCATCATCTGGTAGATCCGGGGATCGGGCTTGCGCAGCCCGATCTTGGCCGATTCGATCACGTGATCGAACAGCACCATCACCTCCGCGACGTACAACGAGCGGCCGCCCTGGCTACCGGTTGCGTTCGCCGGGAGATTGTTGGTGATGCAGCCGGTCTTGCATTCCGCCTTGATGCGTCGGAGCGCCTCGACCATGTCGGGCCGGAGATCGCCGGCGAGCAGCGGCAGCACCTCGCGCCCGCTGACCGCTGCGCCACCGAGTGCCAGCGACTCCTCGGCGAACAACCTATCAAACGTCTCAAGGTCGATTTCGGCGCGCTCGAATTTCGCCCAGGCGTTCTCGAGATGGTTGGCAGCATTGGTGTTGCGGATGATGTCGACGGGATAGCCGCGCTCCTTCTCGAACCGCGCGAATGCCTCGAACGGCGATGTCGTCATCACGCCACCGAAATCAAAGATCACCGCCTCGACCATGTCAGTCCCCGTCCTCCCTCGATCCCTGGATGATCGCTAGCACGGGACGCCGCACTTGGCGACCTCGGCGGCAGCCGCTATTGCTGCCGCGATGAAGCCGTCTCACGCAATCATTGCAGCCGCCGTCCTGCTGGCGCCATCGCCAATCCTCGCCATCGTCGGCAACGCGCCGGCGCTGAATGACGGCATCGGCCGGTCCGTGGTCACGATCGTCGGCTCGCGCGGCAATTTTTGCAGCGGCGCGCTGATTGCTCCGAAGCTGGTGCTGACCGCCGGGCATTGCGTGCCGCCGGGGCTCGATTACCGCATCGTGGAATACGATCGTGACCGCAAGCCGGTTCTCAAGACGGTCCGGCGGGTGGCGGTGCATCCGAGCTTCAGCGTGCAGGCCATCCTGGCACATCGCGCCACCGCCGATGTCGCGCTGCTGGAATTGGAGGCGCCCGCGGAGGCGCGCGTGCCGGTGGCGCTCGGCGCGCCGCAGCCGCCGCTTGCCGCCGGCAACGCGTTCACGGTCGCAGGGATCGGCGTCGCGATTCCCGGCGACGGCAAGAGCGGCGGCGTGGTGCGTGGGGCTGCGTTGGTTGCGACGGGGAAGCCAGGCACGTTGCAGATCCGGCTGGTCGATCCGGCGACGCAAGGCGCGCGGTCCGGACTGGGCGGATGCACCGGCGACTCCGGCGGCCCTGCGTTCGAGACGCAGCCGCGGGGGCAGGTGGTGATCGGCGTCATCTCATGGTCGACCGGACCGAATCTCGGCGCCGGCTGCGGCGGCATGACCGGCGTCACGCCGCTTACGCTATATCGCGATTGGGTCGCACAGACCGCGCGGCAATGGGGCATGCCGCTCAGCGGAAATTGAGATCGTTCAGGGCTGGGTTGCGGCTCACCGTCGCGGGTTGACCATCGTCGTGATCGGGTTCAGCCTGTCACGCGAGGAAACAACATCAAGACCAAAGCCCAGGGACCCACATGAACGTCATCGCGCCCATCCGGGAGGCCGCGTCCTCGCACGCGACCGAACATTTCGACGTGCTGATCGTCGGCGCCGGCATCTCCGGCATCGGCAGCGCCTATCAGCTGAGCAGGCAGATGCCCGACAAGCGTTTCGTGATCCTGGAGAGCCAGGACAGCTTCGGCGGCACCTGGCGGACGCACCGCTATCCCGGCATCCGCTCCGACAGCGACCTGCATACGTTCGGATACAGCTTCAAGCCATGGGTCGGCCCGCCGATCGCGACCGCGGAAGAGATCCTCAAATACATGGGCGACGTGATCGAGGAGAACGATCTCGGCCGGCACATTCGCTATGGCCACCGCATCGTGTCGGCGAGCTGGTCGAGCGCGACCGGTCTCTGGACGGTGCAGGCGGTGAAGGGCAGGGATCAGCAGCCCGCCACCTTTACAACGAATTTCCTCTGGATGTGCCAGGGCTACTACCGCCACTCCAAAGGCTACACGCCAGAGTGGCCGGACATGGCGGAGTTCAAGGGCCGCATCGTGCATCCGCAGGTCTGGCCCGAGGATCTCGATCTCACGGGCAAGCAGGTCGTGGTCATCGGCTCCGGTGCGACCGCCGCGACCATCCTGCCATCGATCGCGGGCCAATGCGCACACGTGACCATGCTGCAGCGCTCGCCGACCTACTTCCGCATCGGCCGCAATGCGATCGAGCTGGCCGAGGAGCTGCGGAGACTGCAGGTGAAGGAGGAATGGATCCATGAGATCGTCAGGCGCAAGATCCTGTTCGAACAGGATTGGTTCACCAAGCGCTGCCTGACCGAGCCCGACCAGGTGAAGAAGGAGCTGATCGGCCAGATCAGCGCCATCCTCGGACCCGACTACACCGCCAAGCACTTCACGCCGAGCTACCGTCCGTGGCGGCAGCGCATCGCCTTCGTACCGGACGCCGACCTGTTCGAGGGCATCAAGAGCGGAAAGGCTTCGGTCGTGACCGACGAGATCGAGCGGTTCACGGAAGACGGCATCAAGCTGAAGTCCGGCGACGAGCTCAAGGCCGACATCATCGTCACCGCGACCGGCTTCGATCTTTGCGTGCTCGGCGACATCGCATTCTCGATCGACGGCAAGCCGCTCGACTTCGCCGACACCGTGACCTATCGCGGCATGATGTTCACCGGCGTGCCGAACCTGGCTTGGGTGTTCGGCTATTTCCGCGCCAGTTGGACGTTGCGCACGGACCTCGTCGCGGATTTCGTGTGCCGCCTGCTCGCGCACATGAAGGAAAAAGGCGTGAGCAAGGTCGTGCCGGCGCTGCGCCCGGAGGATCACAACATGCCGCTGCTGCCATGGATCGACCCGGAGAACTTCAACCCCGGCTACATGATGCGCAACATGCACCTGCTGCCCAAGCGCGGCGACAAGCCGGAGTGGCAGCACAGCCAGGACTATTGGAGCGAGAAGGACCAGATCCCGGCGATCGATCTGGATGATCCGGCGTTCGTGTATGGGTGAGCTTTAGCGGCCGGTGTGCCGCTCCAAAGACGTCGTCCCCGCGAAAGCGGGGATTCATAGCCACCGACAGGTGTGTTGGGCACAACGTCAACTTCGTCCTGCCTCAAGCGGCATCACGCGGTATCGGTCCCGGGTCGGCGCCCGCCGGCGCTTCGCGCCGCAGGGCTTGCGCGGGACGGCAGTGATGGTTGGGGCGCGCTGGTCGGCCCGCCTCATCCTCCCGCCTCATCCCTCCCGCCGCGTCACCCCCGTCGCGACCGCCGCGGCGGCGGTGCGGTTCTCGACGCCGAGCTTGGCGTAGATCTGCTCGAGGTGCTTGTCGACCGTGCGCGGACTCAGTCCCAGGATCTGCGCGATGTCGCGGTTGGTCTTGCCCTTGGAGAGCCATGACAGCACTTCGCCCTCGCGCGTGGTGAGACCGAACTCGCTGGAGAACTCCTTGGGCAGCTCACCGGAGGACTCCTTGGCGAGCCGCAGCAGGAACTCGTTGGGCCCGGCTCCGCCCATGTAGTAGAGGCGCAGTTCGGGATGATCCGGGATCGAAGCGGCGGCCTTCGCACCGCCCTTGCCGTTCTGCGCCTGATCCAGCCACAGCCGCAGCGCCTCCGGCAGCACGAGGTCGTCGGCGGTGCCAAGACTGTCCGACAGCAGCTTCTGCGCCTGCGGCGTTGCCCACATCAGCCGTCCCTCGCGGTTGACGGCGAGCAGGAAGCGACCGGAGACGTCGAGCGCGGCGCGCGCGCTCTGCGTCATCCGGGCGTTGGCGAGATGTACGCGGATGCGCGCCAGCATTTCCGAGACCGCGATGGGCTTGGTGACGTAATCGACGCCGCCGGCCTCCAGTCCTTTCACGATATGCTCGGTATCGGCGAGCCCGGTCATGAAGATCACGGGGACGTTGGAGAGGCCGGCCTCGCGCTTCAGCTTGCGGCACGTTTCGAAGCCGTCCATGCCCGGCATGACCGCGTCGAGCAGGATGATGTCCGGCGTGATCTGGTCGACGATGCGCATCGCGGCCGCGCCGTCGAGCGCCACCATCACGGTCATGCCGGCGCTATCCAGCGCGTCGGTGAGCAGCCGAAGCGTTTCTGGCGAGTCGTCGACTACCAGCGCGACGTCACGCTTCCTGCTGTCAGTGCTCATAGGCATGCAAGGTCTTCAGAGTTGCCATGTACTGATCGAGATCGAAGCGGTCAACGAGCGTGCGCATATGTGCGACGAAGTCGGCATGCTCCGGATGCGCATTGCGGATATCGTCGAGCTTGAGCTGAATGGCCCTGATGTAGCCGATCTGGCCGAGGCTCATCAACTCCTCGACATAGTTGAGCGGGGGCCTGGATCCGGTGTCCGGCCGCCAGCGTGGCGAAACCACGGGGATATCGGTCTGGTAGCTCCATTCGAGCTTCAGCAATTGACGTATCGCCTCCAGCAGCCTTGGGATGTCGATCGGCTTCATCAGGTAGCTGTCGTGAAATGGTTGCGCCAACGGCCGGCCGTGCGCTTCGAGCGCGCTCGCAGATGTCATCAGGATCCGGGCCTGATGATGACCGCTGTTGCGCAAGGTCTCGGCCACTGTCCAGCCGTCCATGCCGGGCATCGAGATGTCCAGAACGAACAGATCCGGCTGGCAATGTTGTGCAAGCGCGAGGCAGGCGGGACCGTCGGGCGCGCTCAGCAGGATGAAGCCGAGCGGCGTCAGCACCTCGCGCAGGAGGTCGCGATGCACAGGATCATCGTCGGTGATCAGAATCGTCCTGCGCGGCCCGAGATAGCCGGCCACCGGCGCCTTCACCGGTGGATGCCGTGTCGGGTTGGTGACCTCCGACAGCAGGATCTTGACCTTGAACGTGCTGCCCGCGCCGACTTTGCTCACGACCTTGATGTCGCCGCCCATGACGCCGGCGAGCAGACGGCTGATCGTCAGGCCGAGCCCCGTACCTGTCTGCGGCTGCGCAACCCCGAGCGCGCCGCGCTCGAAGGGCGCGAAGATGCGCTCCAGATCGTCAGGCTGGATCCCCGGACCGGTGTCGATCACCTCGAATTCGGCCACCGGGCTCCGATAATGCACGACGAACTGGACGCTGCCTTCCCCAGTGAATTTGATGGCATTCGACAGCAGGTTGATCAGGATCTGGCGCAGCCGCTTCTCGTCGGCATAGACGACCAGCGGCAGTACGGCAGGCCGCTTGAACACGAAGTCGACGCCCTTCGCCGCAGCCTGCAATCGGAACATGCCCACGAGCTGATCGAGGAATTCGCTCAGGCGGACCTCGTCGCGCGACAGATAAAGTCGCCCGGCCTCGATCTTGGAAATATCGAGAATGCCGTCGATCAGGCCGGACAGATGATCGGCGCTGCGGCGGACGACGCGGACCTGGTCCCGCGGCTTCGGTGCGAGGCTCGTGTCCTGCTCGAGCAGTTGCGCATAGCCGGAGATCGCGTTCAGCGGCGAGCGCAGCTCATGGCTGAGGCCGACGACATAGCGGCTCTTGGCGAGATTGGCCGACTCCGCCACCTCCTTGGCGCGTTGCAGCTCGGCGTCAGTGCGCTTGTGCGCCTCGATCTCCTGAATCAACAGCTGCGTCTGCCGGCGTGTCTCGGCCTCGGCGGCGCGACGGCTCTGCTGCGCCAGCACGAACAGCCAGGTCACCACGCCGATGATGATGGACAGGGCGAAGAACACCTTCCACAGCACGTCGGAGATGATGCCCTTGAAGCCCGGGAGCGCCGCCGAGGTCTCCAGATAGATCATGCCGAGCGTCAGTGCGACGAGCCCGGCCGATGTCAGAAATACACCGACATAGTGACCGAGCTGCGAGTTGATCTTGGCCAGCAACGGCTCTGGCAGCATGCCGCTGAGCGCCGCTGCGACCTGCGCCTGTGCCCGCGCGTGCGGCTTGCACAGGTCGTGGCAGCGGGCGTCGAGCGAGCAGCACAGCGAGCAGATCGGACCCGCATAGGCCGGGCAAGAGGCGGTGTCCTCCGGCTCGAACTGATGCTCACAGATGCAGCATTGGATCCGCTCGATGTTCTGCCAGCTCCGCTTTGGCTTGCGTGCCAGATAGTATTTGCCGTCGGTCAGATAGGCGATCGCAGGCGCGGTGACGAGCGCGACGCCGAGCGCGACGAAGGTCGACAGCGCCTTTCCGGTCGGCCCGAACAGGCCATAGAAGGCGCTGATCGAGACGATCGTCGCGATCGTCATCGCGCCGACACCGACCGGGTTGATGTCGTAGAGATGGGCTCGCTTGAACTCCATCTGCGGCGGGCGCAGGCCCAGCGGCTTGTTGATCACGAGGTCGGCGACCAGCGCGCCGACCCAGGAGATCGCGATGTTGGAGTACAGCGCCAGCGTTTGCTCCAGCGCCTTGTAGACGCCGATCTCCATCAGCAGCAGCGCGACGACGACGTTGAACACCAGCCAGACCACGCGGCCGGGGTGGCTGTGGGTCAGGCGGGAGAAGAAGTTCGACCAGGCGATCGAGCCGGCATAGGCATTGGTGACGTTGATCTTGATCTGGGAGACGATCACGAAGGTGCCGGTCAACGCAAGCGCCAGGTCCGGCCGGGCCAAGACATAGCGGAACGCCTCCAGATACATGTGCGCGGGTTCGGCGGCGTGGTCGGCGGAGACTCCGTGGCTCAGCGCGAAGAAGGCGAGGAACGAGCCTGCCAGTAGCTTCAGTGCCCCGAGCACGATCCAGCCAGGTCCGGCCGACAGCAGCGCGATCCACCACGAACGCTTCGATGTGCGGCTGTCGCGCGGCAGGAAGCGCAGGAAGTCGACCTGCTCGCCGATCTGGGCGACCAGCGAGAACACGACCGCCGCCGCGGTCCCGAACAGCGCCAGATCGAGATGGCCCATGGGATCGCCGTGCTCGCCGGGAAACTGCTGCCATTCGACAAAGGAGTGCGGGCTGGCATAGGCGATTGCGGCAAAGGGCAGGATGTGCAGCACGACCCATAGCGGTTGCGTCCATAGCTGGAAGCGACTGATCAGGGTGATGCCGTAGGTGACGAGCGGGATGATGACGACGGCGCTGATGAGATAGCCGATCGGCCGGGGAATGCCGAAGCACATCTCCAGCGCCGAAGCCAGGATGACCGCCTCGATGGCGAAGAAGATGAAGGTGAACGACGCGTAGATCAGCGAGGTGACGGTCGAGCCGATATAGCCGAAGCCGGCGCCGCGGGTCAGCAGGTCGATGTCGATGCCGCATTTGGCCGCATGATAGGCGATCGGCAGGCCGCAACAGAAGATGATGACGCTGGCGACCAGGATCGCGGCGGTCGCGTTGGTGACGCCATAGTTCAGCGTAATGGTGCCGCCGATGGCCTCGAGTGCGAGGAACGAGATCGCGCCCAGCGCGGTGTTGGCGACGCGGGCGGCCGACCAGCGCCGTGCGCTCTTGGCCGTGAAACGGAGCGCATAGTCCTCCAACGTCTGGTTGGCGACCCACTGGTTGTATTGGCGCCTGACGCGGTCGATCCGCTGCCGCCCTGCCACTCTCGAACTCCTCACCCGCGAGCGCTTGTCCGCACGCTCGTCCTGCCCCTCGCAAGACTTACGCAGAGCCTACGTCGCGCTTTTGCGGTGCAGTATACGCAATCTTGCGTATCCGTGCGTTGCACAAAGCGCGCCATCCTTCGTCTGACCCAACGCGTGTCCTCGAACCAAATGAATGGGGTGCTCATGTCAGACGAAACGAAAAAGGGCCTGAAGTCGCCGCTTCGGCGGCAGTTGCTGATGGGAATGGCCGCGATCCCGGCGCTGGCCATGATGCCGCGGCCGTCCTTCGGCGCCGGCCCCGCAACCTCCGCTGTCAACACCACCGGCCTTGCAGTCACGGATAGCGAAGTCACCGTCGGTATTCTGCATTCGGTCACAGGCACCATGGCGATCTCCGAGACCGGGTCAGTGCAGGCCGAGAAGCTCGCGATCGAGCAGATCAATGCCGCGGGCGGTGTGCTCGGCCGCAAGATCAAGTACATCCAGGAAGACGGCGCGTCCGACTGGCCGACCTTCGCCGAGAAGGCGAAGAAGCTGCTGGTCAACGACAAATGCGCCGCCGTGATGGGCTGCTGGACCTCTGCCTCGCGCAAGGCGGTGCTGCCGGTGTTCGAGCAGTACAACGGCATGCTGTACTACCCGACCTTCTACGAAGGCCTCGAGCAGTCCAAGAACGTCATCTACACCGGCCAGGAAGCCACCCAGCAGATCATCGCCGGCCTCGACTGGGTCAACAAGACCAAGGGCGCGAAGACCTTCTATCTGCTCGGCTCCGACTACATCTGGCCGCGCACCTCGAACAAGATCGCGCGCAAGCACATCGAGGGCCATCTGCAGGGCTGCAAGGTCGTCGGCGAGGAATACTTCCCGCTCGGCCACACCCAGTTCAATTCGGTCATCAACAAGATCAAGCTGACCAAGCCGGACGTGATCTACGCGATCATCGTCGGCGGCTCCAACGTCGCGTTCTACAAGCAGCTCAAGGCGGCCGGCATCGACATGTCGAAGCAGACGCTGCTCACCATCTCCGTGACCGAGGACGAAATCGACGGCATCGGCGGCGAGAACATCGCGGGCGCCTACGCCTGCATGAAGTACTTCCAGTCGCTCGACAATCCGAACAACAAGGCCTTCGTCGCCGAATTCAAGAAGATGTGGGGCGAGAAGACCGTCATCGGCGACGTGACGCAAGCCGCTTACCTCGGTCCGTGGCTGTGGAAGCTGACGGTGGAAAAGGCCGGCAGCTTCGACATCGACAAGGTCGCCGCCGCCTCGCCTGGCATCGAGTTCAAGGGCGCGCCGGAAGGCTACGTTCGGATCCACGAGAACCACCATCTCTGGTCCAAGACCCGCGTCGGCCGCGCCAAGGCGGATGGTCAGTATGAGCTGATCTACGAGACCGCCGACTTGGTCGAGCCCGATCCGTTTCCGAAGGGCTACCAGTGAGCTGATCTGTCGCGTCTCATAGCAACAGGCGAATGAGATCGCTGATGCTGCTGCGCGGGAAGTGCGCTCCCTCCCCCCTTGTGGGGGAGGGCTGGGGAGGGGGGGTACCCCACCCGCAGCCCTCCCCCACAAGGGGGGAGGGAGCGATCTTGGCTGCGGACACACTGTGCCGGCGCCGATCCATTTTGCAGCAGGGCATCACGAGAGGACGGATCATGTTCGGTGACTATTCCATCGGCGACCTCGGGGCCATCTTCGCGATGCAGGGCTTCGCGGGCCTCATCCTGTTTTCGGTCTATGTGCTGATGGCGCTGGGGCTTGCCATCATCTTCGGCCAGATGGGCGTCATCAACATGGCGCATGGCGAGTTCATGATCCTCGGCGCCTACGTCACCTGGATGACGTCGAACGCCTTCCAGCATTTCCTGCCCTCGTTGTTTCCTGGCTCCTTCTTCGTCGCGATGATCTTCGCCTTCATCGCCTCCGGATCCCTCGGCATGCTGGTCGAGTGGGCGATGATCCGCCGTCTCTACAGGCGGCCACTCGACACGCTGCTCGCCACCTGGGGTCTCAGCCTGATCCTGCAGCAGGCCTATCGTTCCGTGTTCGGCGCGCGCGAGGTCGGCGTCGAGTTGCCGGATTGGATGATGGGCTCTTGGCAGGCGACCGACGCCATCCAGATCCCAATCAACGGCATGTTCGTGATGTGCTTGACCATCCTGATCACGATCGTCGTGGCCTACGTGCTGTTCCTGTCGCGCTGGGGCAAGCAGGTGCGCGCTGTGGTGCAGAACCGCGTCATGGCGGGCGCCGTCGGCATCAACACCGAGAAAGTCGACCGCTACACCTTCGGCCTCGGCTGCGGCATCGCCGGGGTCGCCGGCTCCGCCTTCACCATGATCGGCTCGACCGGTCCGACCGCCGGACAGCTCTACATCGTCGATACGTTCCTGGTCGTCGTGTTCGGCGGCGCCGCCAGCCTGCTCGGTACCATCGCATCGGCCTTCACCATCTCCCAGGCGCAGTCGACCATGGAGTTCTTCATGTCCGGCTCGATGGCCAAGGTGCTCACGCTGTTGGCGATCGTCGCGATCCTGATGCTGCGCCCCCAGGGGCTGTTTGCCCTGAAGGTCCGCAAGTAGCCGAAACGCGCAGGGAATAGGGAATCAGAAGGCACGGTCATGATCATCAACACGCGCTTCTTCAACCGCTCCGAGCTCATCGGCTTCGCTTCGCTGCTGCTGCTGCTCGTCGTCATCCTGCCGCTGGCACTCGACATCTTCCGCCTCAACCTCGTCGCGAAGTATCTGACGTATTCCTTCGTCGCGATCGGCCTGGTGCTGTGCTGGGGCTATGGCGGCATTCTCAGCCTCGGGCAGGGCGTGTTCTTCGGCCTTGGCGGCTACTGCATGGCGATGTTCCTCAAGCTGGAAGCCTCCAGCGTCGCCAACACCAAGATCCAGTCGACGCCGGGCATTCCGGACTTCATGGATTGGAATCAGCTGACGCAGCTGCCGTTCTTCTGGAAGCCGTTCCAGAGTTTCCCGTTCGCGCTCGCCGCGATCATCCTGGTGCCGGCGATCTTCGCCTTCATCATCGGCGCTGCGATGTTCAAGCGGCGGGTCGGCGGCGTGTACTTCGCAATCATCACCCAGGCGATCGCGGCGATCATGACGATCCTGATCGTGGGACAGCAGGGTTACACCGGCGGCATCAACGGCATCACCGACCTGCGCACGCTGCACGGCTGGGACATCCGCACCGACCACGCCAAGTACATCCTCTACTTCGTCGAGGTGTTCTTCCTGTTCGCAGCGATCCTCGTCGCCCAGTTCATCCGGCTGACCAAGCTCGGCCGCATCCTGGTGGCGATGCGTGAGCAGGAGGACCGGGTCCGCTTCTCAGGCTACAGCGTCGCCAATTTCAAGATCTTTGCTTTCTGCGCGGCCGCCGTGTTCGCCGCAGTCGGCGGCGCGCTGTTCACCTTGGAAGTCGGCTTCATGTCGCCGTCCTTTGTCGGCATCGTGCCGTCGATCGAGATGGTGATCTACACCGCGGTCGGCGGCCGGCTCTCGATCTTCGGCGCGGTCTACGGCTCGCTCCTCGTCAACTTTGCCAAGACCAGCCTCTCGGAGACGTTCCCGCAGCTCTGGCTGTTTGGCCTGGGAGCGCTGTTCATCGCCGTCGTCCTCGCTTTCCCAAACGGCCTCGCCGGCATCTGGGGCGACTACGTGCAGCCGCGCATCGACAAGCTACTGGCCTTCCGCACCAAGAAATCCGGCAATGGCGGCCTCGTCGCCAACGGCGCCCCCGCAGAGTGAGGACACAGCGATGCTCATCGGTCATCAGCCCAAGGAATTCCTGCTCGCGGTCGAAGCGCTCACCGTGTCGTTCGACGGCTTCAAGGCGGTCAACGATCTCTCCTTCTATGTCGAGGAGAACGAGATCCGCGTGATCATCGGCCCGAACGGCGCAGGCAAGACCACTGTGCTCGACCTGATCTGCGGAAAGACCAAGGCGACCTCGGGCTCGATCCAGTTCCGCGGCAAGGAGCTGACGAAGCTGCGCGAGAACGAGATCGTCAAGGCCGGCGTCGGCCGCAAGTTCCAGACGCCGTCGGTGTTCGAGGATCTCACCGTGTTCGAGAATCTCGAGATCTCGTTTCCGCGCGGTCGCACCGTTTTCGGCTCGCTGACTTTCCAGCGTGACGCCGCAGTCAAGGATCGCGTCGAGGAGGTCGCCGAGATGATCTTCCTCAAGGATCGTCTCAAGACCTCGGCGGCCGTGCTCAGCCACGGTCAGAAGCAGTGGCTCGAGATCGGCATGCTGCTGATCCAGAACCCGGACCTTCTGATGCTCGACGAGCCCGTCGCCGGCATGAGCGTCAGCGAGCGCGCCAAGACCGCCGAGCTGCTGAATCGCATCATCAAGGACCGCTCGGTGCTCGTCATCGAGCACGACATGAAGTTCGTCGAGGACATTGCTCACAAGGTCACCGTGCTGCACCAGGGCCAGATCCTGTCCGAGGGCACGATGGAGCGGGTCAAGAACGACCCCAAGGTCGTCGAAGTCTATCTGGGGCACTGAGCCGATGCTCGGGAAATCGCTCGATCCACACCCTCGCTGCGCCCCCCCTCCCCCTTGCGGGGAGGGGTCGGGGGTGGGGGTCCACACGGGCAGTCTCGCCCGGAGCCCCCCCTCCCCAACCCTCCCCCACAAGGGGGGAGGGAGCTTAGTGCCAATGCCGCTCGATCGGCCGTCTCACTCCCTCTTGCATAGGAAGATATCCGATGCTCGCAATCTCCGATCTCCATGTCGCCTATGGCCAGAGCGAGGTGCTGCATGGCCTGAACGTCAAGGTCGCGCCCAACGAGATCGTTGCGATCATGGGGCGCAACGGCATGGGCAAGACCACGCTGATGAAGTCGCTGATGGGCATCCTGCCGGCCAAGAGCGGTTCGATCGCGATGGACGGCGCCGAGCTCGCAAGCCTGAAGAGCTATGAGCGTGTCGCCAAGGGCCTCGCTTACGTGCCGCAGGGCCGCATGATCTTCTCGACCATGACGGTGAAGGAGAACATCGAGACCGGGCTCGTCGTGTCCGGCGGGTCCGAGGTGCCCGGCGACATCTACGAGCTGTTCCCGGTGCTGCTCGAGATGAAGGGACGCCGTGGCGGCAATCTCTCCGGCGGCCAGCAGCAGCAGCTCGCGATCGCGCGCGCGCTCGCCACCAAGCCGAAGGTGCTGCTGCTCGACGAGCCGACCGAGGGCATCCAGCCGTCGATCATCAAGGAGATGGCGCGCACCCTGAAGCGCATCCGCGACGAGAAGGGGTTGTCGATCGTCGTCTCCGAGCAGGTGCTGAGCTTTGCGCTCGACATCGCCGACCGCGTGCTGGTGATCGAGAACGGCGAGATCGTCCGCGACGATCCGCGCGACCAGGTCGATGCTGTGCAGGTCTCGAAATATCTGTCCGTCTAACCACTCCGTGCAAGCAAGTAACAAGGGGAGCTTCTGATGCCTGACACACTGATCAAGGTCGATCTGACCAAATCGGCCTACGAGAACGACAAGGTCCACAACCGCTGGCACCCGGACATTCCGATGGTGGAGTGGGTCAATCCGGGTGACGACTTCATCATCGAGACCTATGACTGGACCGGCGGCTTCATCAAGAACAACGACTCCGCCGACGACGTGCGCGACATCGATTTGTCGATCGTGCACTTCCTGTCCGGCCCGATCGGTGTCAAGGGCGCCGAGCCGGGCGACCTCCTGGTCGTCGACCTGCTCGATGTCGGTCCGCTGAAGGAGAGCCTGTGGGGCTTCAACGGCTTCTTCTCCAAGCAAAACGGCGGCGGCTTCCTGACCGACCATTTCCCGCTGGCGCAGAAGTCGATCTGGGACATCAAGGGCCTCTACACCTCGTCGCGCCACGTGCCCGGCGTGAACTTCGCTGGCCTCATCCATCCCGGCCTGATCGGCTGTCTGCCCGATCCGAAGCTGCTCGCGACCTGGAACGAGCGTGAGAATGCGCTGATCGCCACCAACCCGACCCGTGTGCCCGGTCTCGCCAACCCGCCGTTCGCGCCGACCGCGCATGCCGGCCAGGCCAAGGGCGACGTCAAGGCCAAGATCGGCGCCGAGGGCGCCCGCACCGTGCCGCCGCGCGAGCATGGCGGCAATTGCGACATCAAGGACCTGTCGCGCGGCTCGAAGATCTACTTCCCGGTCTACGTGCCCGGCGGCGGCCTCTCGATGGGCGACCTGCACTTCAGCCAGGGCGACGGTGAGATCACCTTCTGCGGCGCCATCGAGATGGCGGGCTGGCTGCACATCAAGGTCGACGTCATCAAGGATGGTGTGGCGAAGTACGGCATCAAGAACCCGATCTTCAAGCCGTCGCCGATCACGCCCAATTATCGCGACTACCTGATCTTCGAGGGCATCTCGGTCGATGAGACCGGCAAGCAGCACTATCTGGACGTCCACATCGCCTATCGCCAGGCGTGTCTCAACGCCATCGAGTACCTGAAGAAGTTCGGCTACTCCGGCGCCCAGGCCTATTCGATCCTCGGCACCGCGCCGGTGCAGGGCCACATCTCCGGCGTGGTCGACGTGCCCAACGCCTGCGCCACCTTGTGGCTGCCGACCGAGATCTTCGACTTCGACGTGATGCCGTCGTCGGCGGGTCCGATCAAGCACATCAAGGGCGACATCCAGATGCCGATCTCGCCGGACAAATAGCGGTCTCCCTGCGCGATGGGTGCGGGACGGCAGCGTATCGGCCGCCCCGCATCCGCCGCGTGAGATGGAGATGATTGTTGCGCAGGAGAAGAGACGATGCCGGTCTATGAATATCTCTGTGATGCATGCGGTCCGTTCACGGACATGCGTCCGATGGCGGAATGTGATGAGCCGCAGGTCTGTCCGCAATGCCAGGACATGGCGCCGCGCGTGATCCTCACCGCACCCGCCTTCGCCTGCATGCCGGCGGAGCGGCGCACGGCGCATGCCACCAACGAGCGCAGCCGTCACGCGCCGCAGACGGTGGCCGAGTACAAGGCCAAACACGGTGCAGGCTGCGGCTGCTGCGGGCCTAAGAAATCGCCGCGGCTGATGACCAAGACCAGGAGCGGCGCCAAGGGCTTTCCGACGGCGCGGCCCTGGATGATCAGCCACTGAACGAACGCGAGGGGCGGCGCGTCCGCCCCTCAGCGTGACGCCGGCACGCGGCGCGGACCCGGACCCGCCGGCTGGCCGCCGAACTTGACGGTCATCGCATTGGCGCCGTCGCTGATGTCGACCAGCGTCTTGCGGCTGTCGTCGATCACCTTGGCAGATTTGCGCTTGAAGCCGTCGACCAGCTCGCGCATCGACTTGATCTGGTCGAACAGCTGGCCGGGATTGCCGTCGGCAAATCCGGGAATGGCGCCGTCGATCTTGGTCACGAGCGTGTCGAAGCCCTTGAAGATGTCCTCGGCCTTGTCGATCGCGGAATCGAACGCCGCGGTCTTGGCCTGCAGCGAGGCGGTCTCGCTCTCGAAGCTCTGTAGCGCCTCCTTGATGGCCGGCGCATTGCTGACGACGTATTTGTCGATGTTGTGCACCGTCTCGACCATCGTCTCCTGGTCCTTGAGATCGGCCGTCAGCACCGGCACGCCGTCGCGATCGAGCGGCACCGGCGGCGCCGTCGGCGCGCCGCCGACCAGCGAGATCGCGGCGATGCCGGTCAGGCCCTGGAACTCGATGCCGGCGGTGGTGTCCTTGCGGATCGGCGCGGACTTGTCGAGCGTGATCATGGCAACGATCTTGCGCGGGCTTTCCAGATTGATCGACAGGATCTGCCCGGCCTGCACGCCGTCGAAATTGACCGGGCCGCCCTTGCGCAGGCCCGCCGCCGAGCCGCCGTCGAACACGACGCGCATCATGCTGCGCTGCTCGGCAATGCGATGCTTCTGCTTGATCAGGACGCCGCTGATCCCGGCCGCGACGGCCGCGATCGTCAGGGTTCCCACGATGAGATTGATCGCGCGCATTCCGTGCCCACTGCTGTCTCGCTCGATTTTAGCCGCTATGTCTCCCGGTTGAAAGCTCAGCGCGCAAGGCCCGGCCGGGAGGGCGCGGCGAGGCCGGCCAGCAGCACCGCCAGGATACCGGTGAGAAAAATGCCATCGAACGTCCCGGCACCGCCGATCGAGGCCACGGGCGCGCCGAGGCTGCCGATCTTGTCGAGGTTCATCAGGTCGGCGCCGACCAGCGTGCCCATCGAGCCGCCGATATAGGCCAGCGGCGCGGCATATTCGCGCGACAGCAGGAACGCCAGGATCGCGGTCACGACAACCGGCGCGAACACCGGCACGGCGATGCCGACGCCCTGCACCGGCGTCGCCATCGCGTGGATGATCACGGCGATCACCAGCACCGCGATCGCGGCGCGCAGCCAGAGCTGGTAGCGCAGCATGAGATAGGTCGACATGATCGTCGGGATCACGGCGCCGCCGACATTCACAGCGAGCAGCGTGCCGGGCCATTGATGCACCAGCGGCACGACATATTGCATGCCGAAAAAGTCGATGATCTCGCCGGAGCGCGCGACCTGCCCGGGCAGCATGGTGATCGGAATGTTGAAATAGCTGCCGACCAGCGAGCCGAACAGCAGCAGCATCGCGGTGCCCGAGCTGACGCCGAGCTTCATGTAGGCGTAGCGCAGGATGCCGAGCTGGATCAGGACGATCAGGACGCCGAACGCCAGCACCAGGATGGCGAAGAAGACCGGCGTGATTGGCAGATACTGGACCTGGGAATGCATGTCGGAAGCGCTTGGATGTGAGCCTTGCTGAGCCCGTGGGATCATCCCACGGGAGCGGCAGGGTGACAAATGGGCATTCGTCGCCTGGTTCCCAAGAACGGCCATGCTCGTGTTCATTTGCCCGCAGCGATCATTGTGGCGTGCAGCACATAACGCTCCGGCCCCTGTGTCAGGGCGTCGAATGGCCAGCAGGTCGACAGCACCAGTTCGGCGCTCTCGGTCCCTGGATCGATCCCCGAGGCATCGAAGCGCACCACACGGGCGGCGTCGGCGCGATAGCGGAACGTCTTGCCGTCACGCCTGACGATGTCGATCTCGTCGCCGATTTTGATGTCGCGCAGGAAGCGGAAATGCGTGTCGCGGTGCGCGGAGTACACCGCGACGCCCGGCTCGCCCGGCTCGGCGCTGCCTTCGACATGGCCGGCACCGAAGGCGAGCGCCTGGCCGCTGGAGCCGGCCAGCGCGATGGTGGAGACGCCGAGGCGCTTCACCTCGATGCGCGCCACCGGGACCGTGTCGGCCCAGGACCAGGGCTTGGCGGCATGGCCGGTCGCAACGGTCTGGCTGAACGCGCGGTCGAGCAGCACTTGCGCGAGAACGGCCTTGGCGTGGATGAAGGCGCCGTGGCCGAACAGGATGAGACCGACGAGCGCGACGGCGAGCGGGGTGACGAAGCGGGGCATTCTCTCTCCTCCCGTCATTGCGAGGAGCGAAGCGACGGAGCAATCCAGAGTCGGGTCCTGAGCCCTGGATTGCTTCGCTTCGCTCGCAATGACGTGCTCCTTAGTTGGCAACTCGTCGCCTGATCGCGACCAGCCAGATCAGTTCGAGCATCAGCACGCCCAACCCGAGCAGCATGCTCAGCTCGGCATCGGTCGCCGTCTTCGGCAGGGTGATCGTCGCGGGCGACGCTGGCACCACCGGTCGCTTCACCGCGGCGGGCTGGACGTCGCCGTCGGCCTCAGCGCGGCGCTCGTTCTGCATTGCCGGCACCCGGCCGTGCTCGCCGAACACCTTCTCGAAGTCCCAGCCGGCCGGCAGGTTGATCGGCAACTCGGCGAGCCTCAGCGGCTCGCCGTCGGGACGGCGCGGCGTCTTGTCGACGGCGACGAGGCTGGTCAGGCGCGTCACCAACTGATGCTCCAGCGCCAGCTTGAGAATGGCGCCGTCGGCTTCCTCCGGCGTTATCTGCCGCATGGTCCTGGCCACCTCGGCGTCGCCGATCTTGCGCCGCGCCCACAGCTTTGAGAGGCCCTTGCCCTCGGCGGCGCCGGACAGCGGCAACGTGATGGTCCATGGCTGGTCGCCGATGCGGCCCTTGAGCTGCAGCGATCCGGCGAGACGGTCGATCTTGGCGGCGAGCACGAGCGGCTCGTTGCGATAGACGTCCGGCAGCACGGCTGGCGTGAGATCGGCGGAGGCCTCCGAGAAGCTCGCGCTGAGCCCGGTCACGATCGGGTTCTCGAGCTTGGCGAAGAGATCGCGCATGCGCCCCTCGACCTGCTCGACCGAGCCGATATGGGTGAAGGCGCCGCGGCCAAGCTCTGAGGCGCGGGTCATCAGATAGGTGTTCGGCGCCGAGCCGATGCCGACCATGAAGATGCGCGAGCGGCCGCGCATTGCGGTAATGGTCTCGAATAGCTGCTGCTCGTTGCCGATGGCGCCATCGGTGAGGAATACCACCTGTCGCACGCGGTCGCCGTCGCTGCCATCATCGGTCAGCGCCGCGCGCATCGCCGGCACCATCTCGGTGCCGCCGCGCGCGTCCAGCGAACTCACGAAGCTGGTGGCGCTGCCGACATGCTCGGCATCGGCCGGCACCGAGGCGGGGAAGAGCACCGTCATGGTGTCGTCGAAGCGGATCACGTTGAAGCGATCGTTCGGCTGCAGCCGTCCCAGCGCATAGAGCAGGCTGGCCTTGGCCTGGCGGATCGAGGTGCCGCCCATCGAGCCGGAATTGTCGATCACGAAGATGACGTCGCGCGGCTGCGGGCGCTGCGCCGTTGCAGCCACCGCCGGCGGCGTGACGAAGGCGAGCAGATAGTCGGCGTCGCCAACCTGCTCGTGAAACAGCCCGACCGACGGCATCGTCGCAGCGGCCGGCTTCCAGGTCAGCTCGAAGTCGCGGTCGGCCGGCACCACGCCCTCGGCCAGGGTGACGACTCGCGTCTTCGCATCGGGGCTGTCGATCGTCACCTGGTGATGGTGGCTCTTGACCTCGCCGAGCGCAAAGCCGGCCTGCAGCCGCACCGCGATCCTGGTTGGATTGACCGGATCATTCTTGGCCGGATCGAGCACCTCCGGGGAGATGCGTTTGCGGTCCGGTACCGGATCGTTCGCAGCGGCGCCCCAGCCGTTGCTATCAGGGCGCAAATCGACGCTCTGCACGATCGGCGCCGGATTGTAGCGCGGCGCGACGACCAGCGGCACCCGCAGCGAGAATTCGCCGGCCGCCTGCGCCACCGGCTGCTGATATTCGATCTGCACCAGCACGGTTTCGCCGGGGCCGATATTGGCGAGCGAGTTGGTGAAGATGTTCGGCCGCTCCTGCTCGGTCAGCGCCGCGGTCTTGCCGTCGCGCTTGGCCTGCTCGTAGATCACCTTGGCCTGTTCGCGCGGCTTGATGTCGCCGACCACGACGCGGTCGCCGACGATCATCTTCAGCGAGTCCACCGCGCTGTCCGGCGGCAGCGGATAGACATAGACCGCCTCCATCCATTGCGAACTCGTGTTCTTGAACAGTTGCGTCACGCGCGCCCGCGCCGTCGGCCCCGACACGACGATATCGACGTCGATGCCGAGCCGCGGCGCCTCGGCGTAACCGGCGTCGCTCTTGAACAGCAGCGCCCCGGAGCGGGCATCGCCCGGCCTGGTCAGCGGCGCCAGCGGCCCTTCGGCGGACCAGCCAGGGGTGACGCTGAGAAACAGCGCCGTGAAGCCGACCAGCAGCACGGCGGCGGCCTGCAGCAGCAGGAATAGCAGCATGGTCACGATCCACGACCGGACCGGATGGGTGCTGCTTCTGATATCGTGGTCCATCGTCTCGCTCATCATTGGCTCCGCAACGAACAATTTCGGCATGCCGACACTGAGCGCAGCCCGCCAGCGCCGCGAGCGGAATGGTCGGTCTTGTTCGGCCGCCGCCCGCCCGCGCATGTCCGGTGGTGGTCGAGAGCGCGGCTGATCTGTCCGGGTTTGTGCTGATTTGTCCGTCTGCTAGAAGAGGTGCGCACCACGCGGCAGGGGACAGGATGTCGATACCGGACAACAGCGAGCTTTCCGACGAACAGAGCCGGCAGGTCGCGGAGACCATCCGCGAGGAGATTGCGCGGCGCCGGATGTCGCGGCAGGCGCTGGCGGAGCAGGCCAAGCTGAGCCTCTCGACCCTGGAGAAGGCCCTCGGCGGCCGCCGCCCGTTCACGCTCGCCACCATCGTCCGGCTCGAGCAGGCGCTCGGCATGTCCCTGCGCAAGCCGCCGAGTGCACCTCTCGCCGCACCTGCCGCAAGCGGCGGCATTGCGCCCGACAGCCTCGGCTCCTATTCGCGGCGGGCTGTGGAGTGGATCGAGGGCACCTACGTCACCTTGCGGCCGTCATTCGGCGACAAGGACGCCGTCTATGCGTACCGCACCGACATCGTCTGGGACGATGCGGCGTCGTCGCTGGTGTTTAGCGAGGGCGCGCGGCTCGATGCGGCGTTCACGCAGTTCGGCGAGGTCGCCGTGCCCAACCAGTCCGGCTTCGTCTACCTCGTCACCAACCGCCACGGCCAGCACCGGCTGATCACGGTGTCGCGTCCCACCATTACCGGCGAGATGTACGGCATCATCACGACCTTGCTCGCCGGCCGCGGCTCGCTGCTGACACCGATCGCCGCGCCGATCGCGCTGCTGCCGCTGCGCAATGTCGATGAGCCGAGCTTCGGCCGGCTCGGCGCGGATGACCGGCACTACCCGCTGTATCGCGAGCACCTGCGCAAGACGGTCGAGGAGCCGTTCGCGCTGTTCGTGCAGGGCGTGCCGTGACGTGTTGGGCGCAAAACTCACCACCGTCATTGCGAGGAGCGAAGCGACGAAGCAATCCAGAGTCTCGCACTCAGCCTGGATTGCTTCGCTTCACTCGCAATGACGGAGCATGTTGGGGGGGGGGCGGCATCGCCTCAACGCACCCCCGTCATCCCGGCGAACGCCGTGATCCATAACCATAGGGCGTGGGTTGAGGCAGGATAGTCATGAGCATCTCGCCCCTCATGTCTGCTGCGGCGTATAGGTCCCGGATCGGCGCCGCAGCGTGCTGGCGCACGTCACGGCTTGTCCGGGACGACGGGAGGGGAGATCGGATTCACATCTCAAACAGCGCGAACGTTGCGAGCAATTCGGGTCTCAGCAACGCTCGGAAATTGTGAAAGAGGGGCATAAAGATACAGTCTCGCGGCGGGTGACGCCCGAGCTATGCGACCGGTTCGTCCCTCCTGAAAGTGCAGAGGGCGCAGGGAATGCCGGGTGAAGGCCTCACCCATGGCCCGCCTGCGAAAAGAATGCAGGCGGCAGGTACCACAGGTGCAGCCGACATTCCGGCATTCCCTGCGCGATGGGTTGAACGCTTATACGCAGTCTCCCTGGTGCGCCGGCTTGTTGGCCACCATGGCGACAATGCGCTTGCGCGCATTGCGCTGGACACCAGCTTCGGGGTGTCAGGACGCTGCGACTTCACGTCCGCGAGCGATCGTTCGTCCGCGCCCTCGTGAGAAGACGCTGCGATCTCTCGCGGCCACCGCATCCCCGCCTCGCGTGTCGTGACGATCGCGCGCAACGCCCCTCTGCGGTGAGGCGGGATGTCGAGAGATGATCATGGATTCGGAAAAATAGCAAGAAGTTTTTGGATGGCAGAATGTTGCGTCACGGGCAGTCTGCTCCCCTCCCCCTTGCGGGGAGGGGTCGGGGGTGGGGGTCCACGAAGACCGCTCGAAGTATTGGGGTGATGAGAAGGAATTGTTCTGGGGGGTGGTTGCGGCGCCGAAATGCGCTGTGCCCTTCACGGCCTTTGGAGTGCGGAGACCCCCACCCCCAACCCCTCCCCGCAAGGGGGAGGGGAGCCGATCGTCGGCGTAGAGAGAGGGGGGCTCAAGCGATGCGGCGCGTCGTTGGACGATTCCGAGTGAGGCGCCGCAGCGACGCTGCTATCCCCCGACGTCCGCGCTGATGATGTCGCCGAACAGGTCCCATTTGCCGCCCTTGAACTGCATCATCTTGAGCTGCTCGATCGGGGCGAAGTCGTTGGGGCCGGTGTTGACCTTGATGCCCGGGATCAGGGTATCCGGCGCGAAGTCCTTGAGGCTGGCGGCCTGCTTCATGACGTTGTCGCGGGTGAGAGTGTCGCCGCACTGTTTCAGGGTCTGCACCATGGTCTGGGCCGCGGCATAGCCATAGGCGAGGTTGGCGTCGGAGATGTTGGCGCCCGGCATGTACTTGTCGATGAAGGCCATGAACTTCTTCATGCCCTCGTCGTCCTTCCACTGGGGGTCCGACGGATCCTTGAGATAGCCGGCGGACAGCACGCCCTCGGACGCCTCGAGGCCGGCCGGCTTCATCACCGCGCCGATCGAGATCGAGACGTCGGTCATCAGATGCATCGGCTTCCATTCCAGCTCGGCGATCTTCTTGATCGCCTGCGCCGCGAATTTCGGCGTCGAGATGTTGACGAACACGTCGGCGCCGGTGCCCTTGAGCTTGACGATGTGGGAGTCGATCGATGGCTCGGTGGTCTCGTAGCTCTCCTCGGCGACGATCATGGTCTTGGCCTTGTCGCCGAGCACCTCCTTGATGCCGAGGACGTAGTCCTTGCCGAAATCGTCATTGGCATAGAAGATCGCGATCTTCGCGTTCGGCTTCTCCTTTAGGATGTACTTGGCGAAGATCCGCGCCTCGACGCGGTAGCTCGGCTGGAAGCCCATGGTCCAGGGGAATTCCTTCGGGTCGTTCCATTTGCTGGCGCCGGTGGCCAGGAACAGCTGCGGCACCTTCTTGGCGTTGTGATATTTCTGCACGGCGGTCTGGGTCGGCGTGCCCAGCGCGTTGAACACCAGGAACACCTCGTCGCTCTCGATCAGCTTGCGCACCTGCTCGACCGTCTTCGGCGGGCTGTAGCCGTCGTCATAGGAAATGAAGTTGATCCGGCGGCCGTTGATGCCGCCCTGATCGTTGATCATCTTGAAATAGGCCTCCTCGGTCTTGCCGATGATGCCGTAGGCCGAGGCCGGGCCGCTATAGGCCTCGACGTTGCCGATCCTGATCTCGGTGTCGGTGGCGCCGGTGTCGTATTTCTTTTGCGCAAGCGCGCTCTGGCTCGCCAGTACGGAAAAGGCGGCCGCGGCCGCGAATGAGAGCAGTGTCCTGGTCGTCATCGGCAACATTCCCTGGGCTTCCTCTGGTTGAATTTTTGTGATTGTCGTTCTTGTTCTTGGCTTGCGGCGATGGCGACCATGGAAGGCCGCTCACGGCAACGAGTGGGCAGATGTGTGCAATGCACTGTCTTGCGTCCAGGCGCTGGCCGTGGGAGGCCGGCCGGGCCGACCGGGCGCGCCGCAGGTGATTTTGCCGGTCAGCCACTCCACGCAAGTTGATACGGGCGTTTCCGGCGCATCTTCGGAAGCGCACGAAGCAGGATGCTCCCGGCACCGCCATGACGAAAAGCCCGTTCTACACGGCCGAGCACGAGGCCTTCCGCGACGTCATCAAGCGCTTCGTCGACAAGGAGATCGCGCCGTTCGCGAGCGCGTGGGACGAGGCCGGAGAATTTCCGCGCGCGCTATATCTGAAGGCGGCGGAGATCGGCCTGCTTGGGCTCGGCTTCCCGGAGGAATTCGGCGGCGTGCCGGCCGACCAGTTCATGAAGATCGTGTCGTCGCAGGAACTGGCGCGTGCGGGTGCCGGCGGCATCAGCGCCAGCCTGATGAGCCATACGATCGGCGCGCCGCCGATCGCGCGCGCCGCGCAGCCGCAGGTGAGGGCGCGCGTGCTGCCGGAGATTCTGGCTGGGCGCAAGATCTCGGCGCTGGCGATCACGGAGCCGAGCGGTGGCTCAGACGTTGCCAATCTCAGGACCCGGGCCGTCCGCAACGGCGATCGCTATGTCGTCAGCGGCGAGAAGACATTCATCACCTCCGGGATGCGGGCCGACTACATCACGGTCGCGGTGCGCACCGGCGGACCGGGGCCGGCGGGCGTCAGTCTGCTGCTCGTGCCGGGCGACACGCCGGGGCTGACGCGCACCAGGCTCGACAAGATGGGCTGGTGGGCGTCGGACACCGCGACCCTGCATTTCGACGGCTGCCGCGTGCCCGTCGAGAACCTGATCGGAGAGGAGGGGCAGGGCTTCAAGCTGATCATGCACAATTTCAACAGCGAGCGGATGGGCATGGCGGCGAGCTGCACGGCCTACGCCCGTGTCTGCCTCGACGATGCGATTGCCTACGCCAAGGAGCGCCAAACCTTCGGCAAGCCGCTCGCGCAGCACCAGGTCATCCGCCACAAGCTGGTCGACATGGCGCAGCGCGTGGCGGCATCGCAGGCGATGCTGGAAATGCTGGCGTGGCGGCTCGAACAGGGTGACAATCCGGTCGCCGAGATCTGCATGATGAAGAACCAGGCGACGCAGACGATGGCCTACTGCGCCTCCGAAGCCGTGCAGATCTTCGGCGGCGCCGGTTTCATGCGGGGTGTCCGCGTGGAACGGATCTATCGCGAGGTCAAGGTCAACGCCATCGGCGGCGGCACCGAGGAGATCATGAAGGACCTGGCGAGCCGGCAGATGGGATTGTGACGCGTGCCTCCCGCGCGCGTCATTCCGGGGCAGCCCGCAGGGCTGAACCCGGAATCTCGAGGTTGTTGCAACGAACGCAAAGCAATCTCTGGATTCCGGGTTCAAGGCCTGCGGCCTTGCCCCGGAATGACGAGCGTGACTCAGTCAAATGAGACCATATCGAGATTCCCGGTTCGGTCGCTCGCGATCGCTCCGGAATGACAGGGAATGAAACATGCTCTTCTCCGCCGACCACGACGAACCGCGCCGCATCCTGCAGAAGTTCATCGCCGCCGAGATCAATCCTCACGTCGACGAATGGGAGGAAGCCGGCATCTTCCCCGCGCATGAGCTGTTCAAGAAGCTCGGTGACCTCGGCTTTCTCGGCCTCAACAAGCCGGTCGAGTTCGGCGGCCAGGGGCTGGACTATTCCTACGCGCTGATGATGGCGGAAGAGCTCGGCGCCATCAATTGCGGCGCGATCCCGATGGCAATCGGCGTGCAGACCGACATGGCGACGCCGGCGCTGGCGCGGTTCGGCTCCGACGAGGTGCGCAAGGAGTTCCTGGCGCCCGCGATCTCAGGCGACTACGTCGCCTGCATCGGCGTCTCCGAGCCCGGCGCGGGCTCCGATGTCGCCTCGATCAAGACCCAGGCGCGCGGCGATGGCGACGACTACGTCATCAATGGCGGCAAGATGTGGATCACCAACGGCACCCAGGCCGATTTCATCTGCCTGCTCGCCAACACCAGCGACGGACCTGTCCATCGCAACAAGTCGCTGATCTGCGTGCCGATGAAGAGCAAGGGCGTGCAGGTCGCGCGCAAGCTCGACAAGATGGGCATGCGCTCGTCGGATACCGCGCAGATCTTCTTCGACAACGTCCGGGTGCCCAAGCGCAACCGCATCGGCGAGGAGGGGCAGGGTTTTACCTATCAGATGATGCAGTTCCAGGAGGAGCGACTGTGGGCGGGCGCCGCCTGCCTGAAGGCGCATGAGTCCATCATCAACGCGACCATCGAGTACACGCGCAACCGCAAGGCCTTCGGTCGCTCGATCCTCGACAACCAGGTCGTCCATTTCAAGCTCGCGGAAATGCAGACCGAGGTCGAGCTGCTGCGCGCGCTGACCTACCAGGCCGCGGAGGCGCTGATCGCCGGCGAGGACGTGACGCGGCTCGCGACCATGGTGAAGCTCAAGACCGGCCGGCTCGGCCGCGAGCTTACCGACGCCTGCCTGCAATATTGGGGCGGCATGGGCTTCATGAACGAGACCCCGGTCAGCCGCGCCTATCGCGATTCGCGCCTGAGCTCGATCGGCGGCGGCGCCGACGAGGTCATGTTGACCATCCTGTGCAAGATGATGGGGACTTTGCCCGGCACCGGCAAAGCCGGGAGCGCCTGATGATCACGCTGTATCATTGCGACGGCGCCCGCTCGTTTCGCCCGTTGTGGATGCTGGAAGAGCTTCGACTTAACTACGAGTTGAAGATGCTGCCGTTCCCGCCGCGGGTGCTGGCGAAGGAGTATCTGGCGATCAATCCGCTCGGCACGATCCCGTTCATGATCGACGGCGAGACGAAGATGACGGAGTCCTCGGGCATCTGCCATTATCTCGGCATCAAGCACGGCCCGACGCTGCTGATGGTCGGGCCTGAGGAAAAGGACTACGGCGCGTTCCTGAACTGGATGTATTTCTCCGACGCCACGCTGACGTTCCCGCAGACGCTGGTATTGCGATACACTCAGCTCGAGCCGGAAGAGCGTCGCTCGCCGCAGGTCGCCACGGATTATGCCAAGTGGTTCCTGGGACGGCTGCGCGCCGTGGAGGCAGCGACCGCGAATGCCGAGTTCTTGTGCGCGGGTCGTTTCACCGCGGCCGACATCGTGATCGGCTATGCATTGCGTCTCGCAGACACGCTTGGGCTCGCCAAGGATTTTGGGCCGAATGTGGCTGCCTATTGGGTGCGATTGCAGCAGCGCGAGGGCTATCAGCGGGCACGCGCCGCCGAGCAGCGTGCGGGCGTGGAGCAGGGCATCGAGCCGCGGGTAAGGCCGTAGCTTTGGGCACGTCATTCCGGGGCGATGCTCACGCGCGCCCCGGAATGACGATCATCTCGGATCGGTGAGTTAACCGCGACAAAAATCGGCAATCGTCGCCGATGACAGGGGCGCGAATTGCGCTATGGTTCTTCTCCAAAGAAGCGGCCGACAGAGCCGCGCCTCAGGAGGAAGACCATGGATGTGACCCGCCGGGACTCCGGCCATCTCATGCTGATCACGCCCGAGCGAGTCTTCTACGCCGGGCTGCTCGGCCGTCCGCGCCAGCGCTGCTCGGGCGCGTGCCATATCTACGTCGCGCTCACCGGCAGCCTGCGGCTGATTCCCGACGGCGGCGAGGAGCGTCGCGGCGAGCTGCTGGTCGTGCCGCCCAACAGGCCGCACACGATCGAGAGTGATTATCGGACCGTCATCGTCGTAACGATCGAGCCGGAGAGCGTGCCGATCGGCACCTTGGATCGCTTCGCGAGCAAGGTCACCCGCGAGGCGGAGGCCTATGCTGGCCGCATCCGCGCCGCCTATGAGGAGCTGGTGCAGCGGCCGCTGAGCGGCGACGTCACCAGCGCCGTGTTCGACCGGCTGTGCTTCGGCGAGGTGCTGCCGCAGCGGACGCTCGATCCCCGCGTGGTCAAGGCGATCGGCCTGATCAGCCGCTTCTCCGGCGAGCCGGCCACGGCCGAGAGCTGCGCCGCCGCCGTCGGGCTCTCGACGTCGCGCTTCCTGCATCTGTTCAAGGAGGAGACCGACATCTCCTTCCGCTCGTTCCGCGCCTGGAAGCGCGCGCGGCATCTGCTCAACTACGCCAACCAGGACCTCAACCTGGCGCATCTCGCGCAGGACATCGGTTATCCGGATTCCACGCATTTCAGCCACTCGATCCGCCGCTTCTACGGGCTGAAGCCGCGCGCGATCTTCTCCGGCTCGCGCGATCTCGCGATCTACCGCGCCGGCGAGGTCGCCTTGACCTGACCTTTCCTGGCTGCGTGCCGCGCGAGCGCGGCGCGCAGTGGGAACTTCGACAGTTCGAGCAGGATCAGCGTGGTCAGCGCGGCTGTCGCGGTCAGGGCGAGATCGTCGGCGTGCAGCGGTCCGAACCGGAACAGCGCCGCGGCGGCGGGTAGCGTCAGGCTGGTCGCGAGCACGGCGACGACGAAGCCGATCACCAGCAGCAGCATGCGGTTCGGCCGCAGCAGCGCCTCGCGCAGCGAGCTCGAGAACGAGCGGTTGACGAAGATCAGGCTGACGATCACCGACACCAGGGTGAAGAACACCAGCGCGCGGAGCTCGTCGTCCGGCATGCCGTTGCGGTGTGCCAGCAGCAGGACGCCGCCCGTGGTGAGCATCGCCAGGATGCCCTGCAGCGCCCCCCACAGCACCAGCGGCCGCGGCAGCAATGGCTCCTGCGGATCGCGCGGCGGCCGCCGCATGATGTCGCTTTCCTCGGTCTCGGCCTCGAACACCAGCGAACAGACGGGATCGATGATCATTTCGAGAAAGGCGATGTGTACGGGTCCGAGCAGCAGCGGCAGGCCCGTGACGAGCGGCAGCAGCGCCAGCCCGGCGATGGGAAAGTGCACGGCGAGGATGAAGCTCATCGCCTTGCGCAGATTGTCGTAGATGCGCCGGCCGAGCCGGATCGCCTTGACGATCGAGCCGAAATCATCGTCGAGCAGCACGATCGCCGAGGCCTCGCGCGCGACGTCGGTGCCGCGGCCGCCCATCGCGATGCCGATATGCGCGGCCTTGAGCGACGGCGCGTCGTTGACGCCGTCGCCGGTCATCGCGACGATCTCGCCACAGGCCTTGAGCGCGGTGACGATGCGCAGCTTCTGCTCCGGCATGATGCGCGCGAACGCCGTCGGCGCGCGCGCCGCAAGCGCCAGGGCGTCGTCGTCGAGATCGGCAAGCTCGGGGCCCGCGATGACGCGCTCGGGATCGATCCCGGCCTGCCGCGCAATGGCGGTGGCCGTCGCGGGATAGTCGCCGGTGATCATGATGACGCGGACGCCGGCGGAGCGGCACTCGGCGACGGCATCCTTCACCTCCGGACGCAGCGGGTCGGCGAAGCCGACGAGACCGCGGAACGAGAACGCGAAGTCCTGCTGCGTGTCGGGGAGCGCCTCGCCGCTCCAGCTCGCCTGGGCGACGCCGAGCACGCGCAGGCCCTCGGCGGCGAGCGTCTCGACGCGCGCCTGCAGCGCCGCCAGCTCGTCGCCGTCGACGCCGCAGAGCGATGCGATCGCTTCCGGCGCGCCCTTGGCCGCCACGACGCCGGCGCCGTCGCGCGACCAGACGTTGGTCATCGCCAGCAGGTCGGGGCGCAGACCGTAGCGCCGCTGCAACGTGGCGCCCGCGGTGGCGTCGGCGCCGAGCGCGTGCAGCGCCTGCTCCATCGGATCATGCGACTGCGGGTCGCAGGCGAGCACGGCGGTGGCGACGAGATCGCGGAAGGGCGGTGTGATGGCGTCCGGCGTCGCCGTCGCAGGCTGCAGCGCGCCGCCGTCCGGCAGCACCAGCCGGGCCACCATCATGCGGTTCTGCGTCAGCGTGCCGGTCTTGTCGGTGCACAGCACGGTGGCGGCGCCGAGCGATTCGATCGCCGAAGCACGCCGCGTCAGCACCCGCGCCTGCGAGATGCGCCAGGCGCCCATCGCCAGAAACACCGTCAGCACCACCGGGAATTCCTCCGGGAGCATCGACATGCCCAGCGCGATGCCGGCGAGGATTCCCTCCAGCCAGCCGCCGCGGTACACCGCATAGAGCACGACCGTGACCGCAACCACGATGGCGCCGGCGATCGCGAACGCCAGCACCAGGCGCCGGGTCTGCTGCCGCAACCGCGGCGTCTCGGTCTCCAGGGCGGTCACCGACTGGCCGATCCTGCCGATCGCCGTGTGCGGCCCGGTCGCCATCACCTCGGCAATGCCGCCGCCGCGCACCACCAGGCTGCCGGAGAACACGAAGGGCTGGTCGTCGCCGCCGGCCACGGTTGCCGCGTCCATCGCTTCGCCGGCGGCCGGCCGCTTGCGCACCGGCACGGATTCGCCTGTCAGCAACGATTCATCTGTCAGCAGATCGTCGCATTGCCGCAGCACCGCATCGGCTGCGACGCGATCACCTTCCGCCAGCACGATGAGATCGCCGCGCACCACCTCGCGGCCGGCGATGCGGATGCGCTCGCCGTCGCGGATCACCAGGGCGCGCGGGCTGGAGAGGTCGCGCAGCGATTCCAGCACGCGCTCGGTCCGCGCCTCCTGCACGATGGTGATGAAGACGGAGGCCGAGGCGAACACGCCGAGCAGCATCGCTTCCGCCGCGTCGCCCAGCGCGAGATAGATGCCGGCGCCGCCCAGCAGCAGGAGAAGCATCGGTTCCTTCAGCACGTCGGCGACGAGGCGCAGGATCGAGCGCGAGCCCGGTTGCGGCAGCTCGTTGAAGCCTTCCGTCCGCAGCCGGCGCGCTGCCTCCGCCGCGCTCAAGCCATTGGGAAACATCGGCGCAGGTTGTGGGTCGATCGACATTGCACGCCCGTGAGGAGAAGCAGGAACCGCTTAGCGCCGTTTCCGGCCGCGGACTTGATGCAAAGCAATATCCGTTTGCGCCGCATGTCACCAGCGAGTCAACGCAAGCAGATCCCGGCGTGCGGCCGTCATATACGGACCCTGTCAGCACAGCGCCGCCTGCGCGCAGCCCATCGAACGAGTGCCATGAGCGACAAAGCCGTCATCACCTGCGCGCTGAACGGCGTGCTCACCGATCCCAGGCAGCACCATGTGCCGGTCACGCCCGAGGAGATGGCGCGCGAGGCGCGGCGCGCCTATGACGCGGGTGCTGCGATCATGCACATCCATCTGCGCCAGCAGGCGCCGGGCAAGGGGCATCTGCCGTCCTGGGACGTCGACGTCTCCCGCGAGATCCAGCAGGCGATCCGGGAGGCCTGTCCCGGCGTGATCATCAATCACACCTCGGGCGTGTCCGGACCGAACTATCAAGGCGCGCTCGACTGCATCCGGCAGACCCGGCCGGAGATTGCGGCCTGCAATGCCGGCTCGCTGAACTATCTGAAGGTCAAGGCCGACAACAATTGGGCCTGGCCGCCGATGATGTTCGACAACTCGGTCGAGAAGATCCAGGACTATCTCGCCGCGATGAAGGACGCGCACACGATCCCGGAATTCGAATGCTTCGATGTCGGCATCGTCCGCTGCGTCGGCATGTATCGCCAAGCCGGCATGTATGACGGCCCGCTCGAATACAACTTCGTGATGGGCGTCGCCTCCGGCATGCCGGCCGATCCCGAGCTGCTGCCGATCCTGCTCAAGCTGAAGCTGCCGGAAGCGCACTGGCAAGTCACGGCAATTGGCCGGGCGGAGATCTGGCCGCTGCACCAGCGCTGCGCCGAGCTCGGCGGCCATCTCCGCACCGGGCTGGAGGACACGTTCTATCTCGCCGACGGCACCAAGGTGACCTCGAACGGCCAGCTGATCGAGGCCATCGCGGCGTGCGCGCGGCGCGCCGGCCGCGAGATCGCAAGCCCGGCCGAGGCGCGGCAGATGTTCGGCACGGTGAACTGACGCAGGCAGACGCCGTCATTGCGAGCGCAGCGACGCAATCCAGAGTTCTGCATGACGCCCTGGATTGCTTCGTCGCCTTCTGCTCCTCGCAATGACGTGAATGGGGAGGGAACAGACCAATGACCAATCTCGACGCCACCGGCGGCGTGTCCGGTCCCGGCCGCATCGGCCGGGTTGCGATCGGCGACCTCCTGAAGCGCGCGGCGCGCCGCTTTCCCGAGCGGGTGGCGATCACCGATGGCGCCCGTCAGGTGACGTTCACCGAGCTCGAGCGCGATGCCAACCGGTTTGCGAACCATCTCGTCGCCAAGGGGCTGAAGCCGGGCGAGAAGATCTCGACCGTCTGCAACAACTCGATCGAGTTCGTCAAAGCGCTGTTCGGCATCCATCGCGCCGGTCTCGTCTGGGTGCCGATCAACACGATGCTCGGGCCCGCCGACATGGATTACATCCTCGGCCATGCCGAGGTGCGCTTCGCGCTCGTCGATGACAATCTGTTTGCGCAGCCGGAGCGGCGGGCGGCGCTGGAACAGCGCGGTGTCGAGCTGGTCGCCGTCGATCTCACCGGCACGGCGAGGACCGCGGGGCTTGCCAGCTTCACCGACCTCATCCAGGGGCATTCGGACGTCGAGCCCGAGATCGAGATCAACGATCGCGATCTCGCGATGATCATCTACACGTCGGGCACGACGTCGCGGCCGAAGGGCGCGATGCACTGTCACCTCGCCGTGGTGATGGCCGTCATGAGCAACTGCATCGAGATGCAGCTCTCGCGCGACGACGGGATCACCGGGCAGTTCCCGCTGTTCCACTGTGCCGGTCACGTGCTGCTGCTCAGCTATCTCTCGGTCGGCGGCCGCATGGCGCTGATGCGCGGCTTCGACCCGGTCGCCTGCATGGAGGCGATCGTACGCGATCGGCTGACCGTGTTCGTCGGTCTGCCGCTGATGTACCAAGCCATCCTCGATCATCCGCGGCGGAAGGAGTTCGATCTTTCGCATCTGCGCACCTGCCTCTACACCATGGCGCCGATGGGCCGGCCGCTGCTGGAGCGCGCGATCAAGGAGCTGTGTCCGAACTTCGCGCTGACCAGCGGTCAGACCGAGATGTATCCGGCGACGACGATGTCGCGGCCCGAGGTCCAGCTCGACCGCTTCGGCAACTACTGGGGCGAGTCGCTGTTCGTCAACGAGACCGCCATCATGGACGATGCCGGAAATCTGCTGCCGCCCGGCGAGATCGGCGAGCTGGTGCATCGCGGGCCCAACGTGATGTTGGGCTACTACAAGGATCCGAAATCGACCGAGGACGCCCGCAAGTTCGGCTGGCACCACACGGGCGACCTCGCGGTCATCGACAAGGGCGAGGTGCTGTTCCTCGATCGCAAGAAGGACATGATCAAGTCCGGCGGTGAGAACGTCGCCTCGGTCAAGATCGAGGAGACCCTGCTGGCGCATCCGGCGGTGCAGAATGCCGCCGTCGTCGGCCTGCCGCATCCGCAATGGGGCGAGGCCGTCTCGGCCTTCGTCAAGCTCAAGCCGGGCGCGCAGGCCAGTGAGACCGAGCTGCTCGAGCACTGCCGCAAGTCGCTTGGCGGCTTTCAGGTGCCGAAGCTGGTTCGGGTGCTCGAGGAGATGCCGATGACGGCCACCGGCAAGCTGCGCAAGGTCGAGCTGCGCCAGGCCTATGGCGAGCATTTCGCGAAGAGCGCGTGAGCCGTATCAACGACTTCCGCCGCCATTCCGGGATGGCCCGGAGGGCCAGGCCCGGAATCCATAACCACCATCGGGAGTATGGATTCCGGGCTCGCGCTCCGCGCGCCCCGGAATGACGGCCAAAAGAGAGAACCTCGTTCGTGGCAGTGATCGACAACACCATCTCTCCCGCCGGCGCGGCCTTCCAGGCCAACCGTGACGGCATGCTCGACCTGATCGCGCGGATGCGCGATCTCGAGGCGCGCACGCGCAATGCCTCGGCGGCGGCAAAGGAGCGCTTCCATCAGCGCGGCCAGTTGTTGCCGCGCGAGCGCGTCGCCCTGGTGCTCGATCCCGGCGCGCCGTTCCTGGAGCTATCGACGCTTGCCGGCTACATGTTCGATACGCCGGACCCGGCCAAGAGTGTGCCGGGCGGCGGCGTCGTCGCCGGCATCGGCTTCGTGTCCGGCGTGCGCTGCATGGTCTCGGCGAACGACGCCGGCATCGATGCCGGCGCGCTGCAGCCTTACGGCCTCGACAAGACCCTGCGCGTGCAGGAGCTGGCGCTGGAGAACAAGCTGCCCTACGTGCAACTGGTCGAGAGTGCCGGTGCCAACCTGCTGCGCTACCGCGTCGAGGATTTCGTCCGCGGCGGCAACATCTTTCGCAACTTGGCGCGGCTATCGGCGGTGGGCCTTCCGGTCGTCACCGTGACGCATGGTTCGTCGACCGCGGGCGGCGCCTATCAGACCGGATTGTCCGACTACATCGTGATGGTGCGCGGACGCACCCGTGCCTTCCTCGCCGGGCCGCCGCTGTTGAAGGCCGCGACCGGCGAGATCGCCACCGAGGAGGAGCTCGGCGGCGCCGAGATGCACACCTCGATCTCCGGGCTCGGCGACTATCTCGCCGAGGACGATCGCGACGCGCTGCGCATCGCGCGCGAGATCATGGGCAAGCTCAACTGGGACCGGCCATCGCAGGAGTCGTCGCCGGTACAGCCGCCGCGCTACGATCAGGAGGAGCTGCTCGGCATCATGCCGCTCGACCACAAGCGCCCCGTCGACATGCGCCAGGTCATTGCGCGCATCGTCGACGACAGTGACTTCGTCGAGATGGCGCCGAACTACGGGCCTGCGACGGTGTGCGGCCATGCCCGCATCGAGGGCCAGGCGATCGGCATCGTCACCAACAATGGCCCGCTCGATCCGGCGGGCGCCAACAAGGCGACGCACTTCATCCAGGCCTGCTGCCAGACGCGCACACCGATCCTGTATCTCAACAACACCACCGGCTACATGGTCGGCCGCGCCTATGAGGAGGCCGGCATGATCAAACACGGCTCCAAGATGATCCAGGCGGTGACGTCGGCGACCGTGCCGCAGATCACGATCTATTGCGGGGCCTCGTTCGGGGCGGGCAATTACGGCATGTGCGGCCGTGGATTCCACCCGCGCTTCTGCTTCTCCTGGCCCAACGCCAAGACCGCCGTGATGGGTGGTGAGCAGGCGGCGGAGACGATGGCGATCGTGACCGAAGCGGCCGCGGCGCGCCGCGGCAAGCCGGTGGAACGCGAGAAGCTCGACGCCATGAAGGCGCAGATCATCGGCGTGTTCGACAGCCAGATGGACGTGTTTGCGACTTCGGCGCGCGTGCTCGACGACGGCGTGATCGATCCGCGCGACACCCGCGCGGTGCTGTCGGAGGTGCTGGCGATCTGCCGCGAGGCGGAGGCGCGGCAGCCGCAGCGCATGCAGTTCTCGGTGTCCAGGCCATGAGCGGAGAGATGACGGGAATGCAACGCAGGCCGTTCCACAAGGTGCTGATCGCCAACCGCGGTGAGATCGGCTTGCGGGTCATGCGCACCGCGCGCCGGCTCGGCTACGGTGTGGTCGCAGTCTATTCCGATGCAGATTTTGATGCGCCGCATGTCCGGCTCGCCGATCAGGCGGTCCGCATCGGCGCGCCGCCGTCGGCACAGTCCTATCTCAACATCGCAGCGATCATTGCCGCCGCAAAGGCGACGGGCGCGGATGCCGTGCATCCCGGTTATGGCTTCCTCGCCGAGAACGAGGATTTTGCGCAAGCGTGCAAGGAGGCCGGTCTGGTGTTCATCGGGCCATCGCCCGAGGCGATCAAGGCGATGGGCAACAAGGCCGGCGCCAAGGTGATCATGAGTTGCGCCGGTGTGCCCTGCGTACCCGGCTATCAGGGGGAGGACCAGGGCGACGACGCGATGCTGCGCGAGGCGCGCCGCATTGGTTTCCCGGTAATGATCAAGGCCGTCGCCGGTGGCGGCGGCCGCGGCATGCGGCTCGTGACAGACGCCGGCGCGTTCCCCGATTTGCTGCGCAGCGCGCGCTCCGAAGCGGCCGCCGCGTTTGGTGACGGCACCGTCATCCTGGAGAAGGCGATCGCCAATCCGCGCCACATCGAGATCCAGGTGTTCGGCGATCGGCACGGCAATGCCATCCATCTCGGCGAGCGCGACTGTTCGGTGCAGCGCCGGCACCAGAAGCTGATCGAGGAGGCGCCGTCGCCCGCGGTCGGACCGGAGCTGCGCGCGCGCATGGGCGCCGTGGCGGTGCAGGCGGTGAAGGCGCTCGGCTATGAGGGCGCGGGCACCCTGGAATTCCTGCTCGACGGCGACGGGCAATTCTACTTCATGGAGATGAACACGCGGTTGCAGGTCGAGCATCCCGTGACAGAGGCACTGACGGGACTCGATCTCGTCGAATGGCAATTGCGCATCGCCGCCGGCGAGCCCCTGCCGTTGCGCCAGGAGCAGATCAGCTTCTCGGGTCACGCGATCGAGGTGCGACTGTGCTCCGAGGATGCGGCGCACGACTTCATGCCGCAGTCCGGGCGGATGACGCTGTGGCGGATGCCCGGGACGATCCGGGTCGAGCATGCGCTGGAGTCCGGTGCGGAGATCCCGCCCCACTACGATTCGATGATCGCCAAGCTGATCAGCCATGCTGCGACTCGTGAGGAGGCGCGCGCAAGACTGATCGCCGGATTGGAGCAGGCCGTTGCCTTGGGCGTCCCGACCAACCGGGCCTTCCTCATGTCCTGCCTGCGGCATCCGGCCTTCTCCGCGGGCAAGGCGACCACCGCATTCATCGCGGCGCATCGTGACGAGCTGCGTGCGCCGGCCGTCGAAGCGGCAGACCTCGCGCTGGGTGCGTTGCTGCTCTCCGTCAGCCATCCGCTCGCGCATCCCGTCCGCCGCGGCCGCTCGCTCGCGGCAGCCTTCGCAACGCCGCTCCGGTTCGAGATCGCCGGTGAGGTGGCCGAGTGCGAGCTGCTGCGCGAGCGTGACGGAATCTATCGCGTGACGCGTGGCGATGCAGAGCATCGCTTCGAGATCGTGTCGCTCACGGATGATGCGATCCGCGTTCGTCACGCCGAGATCGTCGAGAGCGCGCGCTTCGTCCGCGACAACGATCGGCTGTTCGTCCAGCATCGCGACCAGACGCTGGCGCTGCGCGACGTGACGTTGGCGAGGCCGCAATCCTCAGCCGCTGGCGGCGGTGATGGCAGGGTTCGCGCGGCGTTGAATGGTCGTGTGGTCGCGGTGCTGGTGAAGCCGGGCGACAGCGTGGCCGTGGGACAGCCGGTGGTGACGCTCGAGGCGATGAAGATGGAGCACGTCCACACCGCCGGCATCGCCGGAACGGTGACCGCGATCGAGGTCGCCGAGGGCGACCAGGTGACGACGGGGCGGATCGTGGCGGAGATTGCGGCCTGACCGTCGGACAGGTGGGCGTGAGTTGCCTGCGTGCGTCCTTTCAGGACACAACGTCGATGTGGATGGCCGGGACAAGCCCAGCCATGACGACGTGGAAACAGACGGTCGAAAGACGGAGACCGCCACAAGCGATTGCGCTGGCAGTTGCGGGGAGAGGTCGGCTTGTCTCGAAGATGCAACCGCTGCAGCCACGTTACGCGGAAGCTCGTCTCCCGCTGCAACAGACTTCACTGATGCAATTGCCGCTTCAGTGCGGCTACCAGCCGTGACGTCTGGAACGGCTTCGACAGCAGCGGTGCCGTGGCGAATTCTTCCGGGCATTGATCGACGGAATAGCCGGTGACGGCGACGAAGGGCACGCCGGCCGCGACCAAAGCGCGCGCGATCGGCGCCGATGTTTCCTGCCCGAGATTGACGTCGAGCACGGCGAGATCGCAGTGATTCCGCTCCAGCAGATGGAGGGCTTTGTGCACGGTCGCCGCCACGCCGACGACCGTGAATCCGGCGGCTTCGAGCTCGACCGCGAGGTCGAAGCCGATCATGGGATCGTCCTCGACGATCAGGAGATGAGTCTTCTCACTGTCGCGCATGATGACGGTCGCGGCAGAGGCGTTGCAGGGGGCACCTCAGGTGCCAGCGTAGTCCGGTCGGCAGGAACTCGACCTCGACCGTTCCATCCAGGCCGGCGCGTACCAGATCGGAAATCACCCGGCTGCCGAAGCCAGTGTGCTCCGGCGGCGCGACCTCAGGTCCGCCGCTTTCGACCCAGGTCATGTCGAAGCTGTCGTCGATGCGCGTCCAGCGGACCGCGATCCGTCCGTCGTCGTTCGACAGTGCACCATATTTGGCGGCGTTGGTGGCGAGCTCGTGGACTGCCATGCCGATCGACTGCGCGGCCTCCGGCGTCAGCTCGATCGGCGGCCCGTCGATCGCGATGCGGTCGCCGATCAAGTCGCTGAACGCCCCGAGCTGCGAGCGGACCAGGCCGCCGAGTGGAATGAAACGCCAATCGTTCTGGATCAGGAGATCCTGATTGCTCGCGATCGCCTGCAGGCGCTCCAGAAAGCGGTTGAGGTCGAGCTGGCGGCCGTGACGGGTCATCTGCCGGGCGATCGCCTGCACCAGCGACAGCAGGTTCTTGCTGCGGTGGTTCACCTCGGCCAGCAAGGTGCGCAACTGCTCCCTTGTCTGGCGCTTGTCGGTGATGTCGCGCACGATCTTGGAGGCGCCGATGATGCGGCCGCCGGAATCCCTGACCGGCGAGACCGTGACCGAAACGTCGATGAGCGCCCCATCCTTGCGCAGGCGGATGGTCTCGAAATTGTCGATGATCGCGCCGGATAGGACGGTGGCGAGGATCCGGTCCTCCTCGGCCTGGCGCTCCTGCGGGATGATCGTGCGGATCGAGCGGTTGATCATCTCGCCTTCCGAGAAGCCGAAGATGCGTTCGGCGCTCTTGTTCCAGCTGGTGATCGTGCCGTCCAGCGTCTTGCTGACGACGCCGTCCGAGGACGAGGCGACGATGGCCGCGAGCATCGCCGCCGCACGCTCGGTCTTCTTCGACAGCGTGACATCGCGGATGACTTTGGAGATGCCGACAATCACGCCGGTGCTGCTGCGGATCGGTGAAAACGTGATGGAGACCTCGATCGGGCGTCCCTGCTTGGTCAGCCGGACGGTCTCGAAGCTCTCGATCGCTTCGCCCGCGTTGACCCTGGCGCGCAAGGCGCTCGCTTCTTCCGCCAGCTCGGGGGGGATGATCTCGGAGACGGATCTGCCGATCATTTCAGCCGCGGTGAACCCCAGCATCCGTTCGCTGGCCGCGTTCCAACTGCGGATGACGCCGTCGGCGGTGGTGCCGACAATGGCGTCGGCCGAGGACTCCACGATCGCCGCCAGATAGGCCGTATCGTCGTCGGTTACGCGTGGGACGGGGGAGGCGCCGGGCATTCCGTGCACGTCGCAGGCTCCTTGCTAACAGGTCGGCAGAGAAGACGCCGTGCACCGGATTACCAACTTGTTTGTGTACAAATGCAAGGGCTATCTCGATCGCTGCTTGTTGTTGGTTTTTCCGGCAACGAGGACAGGACGATTTGCCGTCGGCAGACCCCCTTGGGGCCGTGCGACGTGCTCCAGCTCACGACGGCGAACACAGAGAACGCAGGCATGGGCGTTTTGTTCCAGGAGATCCTTCTAAATTGCCGCCGAACGTTCGGCGCCAGGGTCCGCTTGCATCCGGACGCCGCCGACCGGGGGGGGCTCAACCCATTGGCGAATGTCGTTTCAACTACTTCCTCAGGCTGAGAATGTAGCCTGCCAGATCGGCCGCATCATTCGCACGGAGCGGATTGTTGGCCATCGTCGCGTGGGGAAGCAGGAGGAACTTGGCCAGCATCTCCTTCGTCACGTCGTCCCTGGCCGCGATGGCGACGAACGGCCGGGCGCGCCGGAACTTGGTCGGCTCTGTGGCCACGGCGTGGCAGGCGGCGCACCAGCGCTCGGCGAGCTGGCGGCCGTGATCGAGATCCTCGGCTGCCGCCGGGGCGGACAGCAGGACCAGCAGTAGCAGCGATGGTACGGAGGCACGTCGCACGCCCGGCTCTCCTCACAGCGGCTGGTCGTCGTCGGTCGACGGCTGGTCCTGCAGCGAGGCGATGTCACCGCCGCCGAACTCGTCCTCTGGCGGCGGATAGACCCACATGTGGTCGCGCACGTTCCTGACGCCCTGGACGCTCTTGGCCGCCACGATCGCCGTGGCTCGCTCCTTCTCGCTGCGCACCGCGCCCGTGAGATGCGCGATGCCGTTGCGGACGACGACGTTGAAGCGGCAATGCTTGCAGGCGGCCTGGTCGAGTGAATCGAGGATGGCGCTGCGGATCCCGTCATCGTCAGGGGTGGGGCCTGGAACGGCAGTGGCGAGGTCGGCCACGGTTTGCAGGAAATCCGTATGGGTCACCACGCCGGCCAGCCGGTCGCCACTCATCACAGGGAGACGCTTGATGTTGCGCTTCTCCATGATCTCGGCGATCTCCGCCAGGCTGGCATCGACGCTGACCGTGACAGGAGGCTGGCTCATGATGTCGCCAACCGTACGGCCGTGGGAATGGACGAAGTCGGCGCCGATGCGGCCGCGGCCGACCAGGAGGTCGAGCCAGCGGCCTTGCCTGCGTTCGGTGCCGAGCTCGGCACGGCGCAGGAAATCACCGTCCGTGACCATGCCGACGAGCGTGCCGGACGCGTCGACCACAGGCAGCCCGCCGATGTGGTTGCGCAGCATGATCCGCGCTGCCTCGGCCACCGGGGTTCCGGGCGTCACCGCGATCACGGATCTGGTCATGATTTGATGAGCGCGCATGTCGTCGTCTCGTGCTGCGATCGCAATTGGCGGAGAATAGCTGCGCGGCACCGCGCGCGCTTGACCAGGATCAATCCGAGGTCGTGCCGCCCTACACGATCCTTGACGTCTTGTTGCCCCAATAGCGGTCGCGCAGCAGGCGCTTGTAGAGCTTGCCGGTCGGCAGCCGCGGCAGCTCCTTCTCGAAATCGATCGAGCGCGGCACCTTCTGCCGCGACAGCGACTGCCGGCAGAACGCGATCAGCTCCTCTTCCAGCTCGGGCCCAGGCACGATGCCTGACATCGGCTGGACCACCGCCTTCACCTCCTCGCCGAGATCGGGGTTGGGCACGCCGAACACGGCGGCATCGGCGACCTTCGGATGCGTGATCAGCAGGTTCTCGCATTCCTGCGGGTAGATGTTCACGCCGCCGGAGATGATCATGAAGGTGGCGCGGTCGGTGAGATAGAGATAGCCGTCGGCATCGACATAGCCGACGTCGCCCACGGTGCTCATGCTGCCGTCGGCCGAACGGGCCTCCTTGGTGCGCTCGGGGTCGTTGAAGTACTCGAACGGCGATCCCGTCTTGAACCACACCGTGCCGGCCGTTCCTGTCGGGCACGGCTGCATGGTCTCATCGAGAATGTGCAGGTCGCCGAACAGCACCTTGCCGACGGTGCCGCGATGCGCGAGCCATTCCGCGCTGTCGCAGGCGGTGAAGCCAAGGCCTTCGGTGGCGCCGTAATATTCGTGGATGATCGGCCCCCACCATCTGATCATGTCCTCCTTGACCTGTGCCGGGCAGGGCGCGGCGGCATGGATCGCGACCTCGAGCGAGGAGAGATCATAGCGCGTGCGGATCTCTTCCGGCAGTTTCAACATGCGCGAGAACATCGTCGGCACCAATTGCGTATGCGTGATGCCCCATTGCTCGACCAGTTGCAGGTAGCGCTCGGGGTCGAACGTCTCCATGATGATGGCGGTGCCGCCGACGCGGATGGTGAGGTTGACCGCGGCCTGCGGCGCGGAGTGATAGAGCGGCGCCGGCGACAGGTAGATCATGCCTTCGCGGTAGCGCCACAGCCTTTCCAGGAAGTCGAAGATCGGAAGCTGCCGAACCGGCGGCTGCTCGGGCAGCGGCCGCAGGATGCCCTTCGGCCGGCCCGTGGTGCCGGAGGAGTACAGCATCGCGGTGCCGACGCATTCGTCGGCGATCGGCGTTGCTGGCAGGCCGGCTGTGGCCTCGGCGAGGCCGACGATCCGCTCGCTCTCGCCAAGTTCGTCCCGTCGGCCATCGGCGACGATGCAGAGCTCGATGTCGGGCGCCTGCTTCAGCGCCTCGCGCGCGACGTCGAGCTTGGCGAGGGAGGTGATCAGAAGCCGCGACCGGCTGTTATTGAGGATGTAGGCCAGCTCGCCGGGCGTGAGGTAGGAGTTCACGCAGGTGAAATACAGCCCGGAGCGCTCGCCGGCGCCGCACGCCTCCAGATAGCGGCTGTTGTTCTCCATGAAGATCGAATAGTGGTCGAGCCGCTTCAGGCCGCGTTGGCGGAACAGATGCGCCAGCCGGTTGCTGCGCGCCTCCAACTCGCGATAGGTCACCGCCTCGCCGGTCGAGGCCATGATGAAGGCAGGCTGCAATGGGCGCAGCCGGGCGTGCTTGCCGGTGTACATGTGTCCTCCTGCCGATGCGCGCAGCTCGCCGCGGCGCGGCGCGCAGGCGGGAGGAAGGCGCCTGCCGCGGCACCTCGGCATGGCGACGCGATGCAGACGGTGCTGCCTCACGCGTCCAGGCGGTTCCCTTCCCTGCGCACCATCCCGGCGGGACGGCTCGTTGTTTGGACGCGAATGTAGCGGAGGAGCCTGCGTCTCTCAACATGGCTGTCAGCCGATTGGCTGAGGCGGGAAGGGATGGGCGTGGCCGGGGTTCTGGCATAGCATGAGCGCGCATTCCAACGAATGACATCTCAAGACCAAGAAATGCGGGGAGAGACCATATGAAATCGGGTTTGCTGGCTTTTGCGGCCGTCGGTGCGCTGCTGGCGGCGGCGCCGGCGTCGGCCCAGGTCAAGATCGGCATCCTCAACGACCAGTCCGGCGTCTATGCCGACTACGGCGGCAAATATTCCGTCGAAGCGGCCAAGATGGCGATCGAGGATTTCGGCGGCGAGGTGCTGGGGCAGAAGGTCGAGCTGGTCACCGCCGACCATCAGAACAAGCCCGATCTCGCCTCGTCGATCGCGCGGCGCTGGTACGACACCGAGGGTGTCGACATGATCACCGAGCTGACGACCTCCTCGGTCGCGCTGGCGATCCAGGATCTGTCGAAGGAGAAGAAGAAGATCGACATCGTCGTCGGTGCCGCGACCTCGCGCATATCAGGCGATGCCTGCACGCCCTACGGCTTCCACTGGGCCTATGACACCCGCGCGCTCGCGGTCGGCACCGGCGGCGCGCTGGTCGAGTCCGGCGGCGATACCTGGTTCTTCATGACCGCCGACTACGCCTTCGGCTATGCGCTGGAGAAGGACACAAGCGATATCGTGACGTCGAAGGGCGGCAAGGTGCTGGGCTCGGTGCGCATCCCGCTCAACTCGTCGGACTTCTCCTCCTTCCTGCTGCAGGCGCAGAGCTCGAAGGCCAAGATCATCGGGCTTGCCAATGCCGGCCTCGACACCACCAACTCGATCAAGCAGGCGGCCGAGTTCGGCATCGTCAAGGGCGGGCAGAAACTCGCCGGCCTGCTGATGACCCTGTCCGAGGTGCATGGCCTGGGGCTGGAGGCGGCGCAGGGCCTGATCCTCACCGAAGGCTTCTACTGGGATCGCGACGACAAGTCCCGCGCCTTCAGCGAGCGCTTCATGAAGCGCACCGGCCGGATGCCGAGCATGATCCACGCCGGCACCTATTCCGCGACATTGTCCTATCTGAAGGCGGTGAAGGCCGCCGGAACCAAGGACTCCGATGCGGTGGCTGCGAAGCTGAAGGAGCTGCCGGTCGACGACGCCTTCGCGCAGGGCAAGGTGCTCGCCAACGGTCGCATGGTCCACGACATGTACCTGTTCGAGGTCAAGAAGCCGTCGGAATCGAAGAAGCCGTGGGACTACTACAAGCAGCTCGCCACGGTGCCCGGCGACAAGGCGTTCTTCACCGCCAAGGAGAGCGGCTGTCCGCTGACGAAGTGATCGTCACACTATCGCCGTCGTCGCGGCGAAAGCCGGGGCGACGGCGATGGGTGCAGCAATCAGCCGTGCAGCATCCGCCACAGGATGGCGATCAGCGCGCCGGCGAGGAGTACGGATGCGGCGAGCGCCTGCACGCCGAAACCGGGGCCGCGCTTCTCCGCGGCCTTCGCATAGGACACCATGTACATCGCGCGACCCGCGATCCAGACGAGGCCGATCAGGGCCGCGATCGGGTCGCTGATATAGATCGCGAACAGCCACAGCGCCGGCAGGAAGATCGGCATCCATTCAAGCGTGTTCACTTGCACGCGATAGGTGCGCTCGAAATCGAGATTGCCGGTGACGGCCGGCGCCTTGACGCCGAACCTGGCGCGCGCTTGCGCGACGCGGACCCCCATGTAGAAATACAGCATGAGCGCGAGCACGGTGACGAGTGCGGTGAAGTGATACATGCGCGGTTCCCCCCTGATGACGGCTTTTCAATATCCCGTCAGCTCGAGATAGCCCACCCCGGTGTGGCTGCCCTTGAAGCTGATCGGTCCCTCCCAATAGGGCACGCGGGTGCCCATCCAGGCCTTGGAGTTGAGCGGCGCGGTATCGATGGCGATGCCGAGCGCTGATATCTCGACGCGCCAGCCGACCGGCAGCCTGCGCTCACCGATCGCAACGATATCCTTTGGCGTCATCACGATGCCCGCGGGGCCGAGCGCGCGCGAGACGCCGTCGGCCGTGATCCAGGTGCCGGACGTGTAGTCGCCATTGCCCTGCCGCATCCGGTACAGCATCAGCTTCTCGCCGCCGGAAAAATGCAGCGCGAACCAGTCCCAGCCGCTCTGGTCGGCGGCTAGCGGCTGGCTGCTCCATTCGCGGTCGAGCCAGGCCACGCCTGTCACCTCGACCGGCGTGTCGTCGAAATTGATCTGGCCGCGGGCGCGGTAGAACGGCTGGCTGTAATAGTAAGACGCCTGGCCGCGCTCGGATTTGCGGCTGTAGCCGCCGATGCCCTGCAGCACCACCGGACGGTCCGCCTCCAGATGCAGCGCGTAGGAGAAGTCCGGCCCGGCGGCGGTCATGTCGAGCGGCGCCAGCGATCGATCGTCGGTCGCGGCGGTGCCGCTCAGCAGCCAGTCATCGATCCAGGCCTGGAACGGCTTGGCCTCGACGCCGGCCTGGCCGACGCCGCCGCGCGCGAATTTCTCGGCGGAGCGATGGCTGTCCGCGCGCGTCACCGCGGCATGCGCCATCCAGAGCTGCTGATTGTCGAACCCCTCGGCTTGCGGTCCGGGCCGCGCCGCCGAGCGGAACAGCGTCCATTGCAGGCCATAGGCCTTGCCGCTGCTATCGCTGAGGTTTGCGGTGACGTACCACCACTCGATGCGGAAATCGTCGTGCGGCCCGTGATCCGCAGGGAAGCTGAACGCTCGTCCGGGCGTCACCGGTGCAAAGCCGTCGGCGCTGTCGCTCAGGCCCGCAAAGCCCTGTGGATGTGCGAGGCGCGGCAGGGCCAGCAGGCCGAGCCCGCCGATCAGGCCGCGCCGCGTGATCGTCGTTCTAGCGCTCAATGGTGAAGGTCCTGACCAGATCGGCCGGCTGCATCCGGGCCAGCCGCAGCACCGGCAGCAACGAGGCGATCGCCGCCGCGACCAGCGTGACGACCAGCAGCCGGATGAGCTGCAGCGGGAACACGTCGAACGGCAGCCGCCAGCCGAACGCTTTGACATTGACGATCGCGATCAGGCACCACGCCACGACGAGCCCGAGCGGCAGCGCGAGCAGCGCGGTCAGGCTGGCGAGCGACAGCGTCTTCAACAACTCGACTTCGGCGAGCCGCCGTCGCGTCAGCCCGATGGCCCATAAGGGTGCGAGCTGCGGCAGCCGCGAGTTCGCCAAGGTCAGCAGGCTGGTCAGCAGCGCGATCGCGGCGACGCCCAGCGTGAAGGTGTTGAGCGCGCCGGTGACGGCGAAAGTGCGGTTGAAGATCTGCTTCGACTCCTGCTTCACGGTGGCCTGGTCGATGACGTTGCGGCCGTCCAAGCCGAATTTGTCGGTCAGCGCGCTGATCAGTCCCGGCACGTCGGCCGGCGCTGCGCGCACGGCCATGCGCGTGATGGGCGTCGCCGGGAAGCGGCGCGTCAGCGCGGCGACGTTGACCGTGACCTGGCCCTTGGGATTGCCGTAGTCGGCATAGATGCCGGCGATCGTGATGCGCCAGTCGCCGCCGGATGCCGGGAGGTCGATGCTGTCACCGACAGACAGATGGAGCCGGCGCGCCAACTGCTCGCTGACGAAGCCGGCGTCGCCGCGCACCAGCTGCTTCCAGGCGCTGTCGCCGGCCTGCAGCAGCGGCCAATGGTCGCGATAGGTGTCGTGATCGGGCAGGCCGAGAATGTCGATCGGCGCGCCCGCCAACTGCGTTTCGGCGCGTCCGCCCGGCAGCACGGCCTGGACATCGGGCCGCGCGCGCAGCCAGGTCTGGATGTCGCGCGCCTGCGCTTCATCCGCGGCGCTGACGTAGACGTCGGCGGCGAGCCGGCCATCGAGCCAGACCAGGAAGGTGCGGCTGAAGGTCTCGACCATCGTGGCGACGCCGACATTGACGGCGAGCGCGAGCAGCAGCGCCATCAGCGCCAGCGACAGGCCCGAGATCTGCTGGCGGCTGTCGGCCCAGAACCATTGCGCCAGCGCCGCGCGCGCGCCGCGCTCGCCGAGCCGCAGCACCAGCTCCAGGATCGCGGGCAGCAGCAGCGCCGCGCCGAGCATCATCGCCGCGAGCACGCCGAAGCCGGCCAGCAGCGACTGCCCGAGCCACAGCAGCAGGCCGGCGGCGACGAAGAAGGCGAGCGCGACCGCGCTCTGCAAGCGCAGCCAGCGCCGCTGTGCCTCCTGCCACGCATAGGGCTGCGCGGTGGAGAGGATCGGCAGCCGCATCGATTTGACCAGGCTGGTCGTCGCGGCTGCGAGCGCGCCGGCGATGCTGATGAGGAGGCCCGCAAACCACCATTCCGGCTGCAGGCTGAGCTCGCCCGGCACCTGCGCTCCATACAGGCCGCGCAGCGATGCCGCCACGTTCGGCAGCAGCGCGGCGGCGATGACGTAGCCGCACACCAGCCCGACGAGCCCTGCCACCAAGGCAAAGGCGATGAGCTCGCCGATCAGCACGCCGTTGAGCTGGCGCGCCGACACGCCGCAGGCGCGCAAGGTGCGCAGCACCGGCAGGCGCTGCTCGAAGGCGAGGCCGATGGCGGAATTGACGATGAACAGGCCGACGACGAAGGACAGCAGGCCGAAGGCGGTGAGGTTGAGGTGGAAGCTGTCGGTCAGTCGCTCCAGGTCGGTCTCGGCCTCCGGCTGCACGAGCTGTAGCCGGCCACCCGCGAACGACTGCAACGGCGGTCGTTGGACCGACGTCTTGCCGACCAGCAGCCGCGAAATCTGGCCGGGCCTGTCGAGCAGCCGCTGCGCGTCGCTGATATCGACCACGAGCACGCCGGGCGCGAGCTGCTGCTGCGCCATCAAGGGTGGCAGCAGGGCGTCGTTGCTGAGCCGCGGCGCCGTGCCGTCTTTCAGTCCGAGATCGGCCAGCGTCTCCGGCGAGATCAGCGTGCGATGTGGCGGTGTGAGAAAGGCCTCGAGCTCGCTGCGCCCGACCATCGGCGCATTGCCGACCTCCCGGGGGATGCTGAACGGCTCGATGCCGAGCAGCCGCACCGAGTGGCCGTCGATCTGCACGCGGCCTTCGAGCACCGGCGACACCGGCCAGCCGGCGCGGCGCAATTCCGCGAACACGCTCTGCGGCAGCATCTTGCCGTCGGTCGCGACCAGCATCGGCGTGCGCGCGCCGCCGAAGATCGCCGCGGCGCGATCATAGGAGCTGCGCGCCTGCTGGTTCAGCGCCTGCACGCCGCTCCACAGCGCGGTCGCCGAGATCAGCCCGATCAGCAAGGTCGCGAGCTGCATCGGATGCCGGCGCCAGTGGCTGAGCAGCACGGCGAGAATCCACAGCGCGCGCCTCATGCGATGCGCCCGCCATGCAGGTGGACGCGGCGGTCGAGCATCGCCGCGAGCCGCGCGCTGTGCGTCACCATCAGGAAGCCGCAGCCGGTGCGCGCGACGAGGTCGCGCGTCAGCGCCATCACCTCGTCGGCGGTGTCCTCGTCGAGATTGCCGGTCGGCTCGTCCGCGAGCAGCAGGGCCGGCTTGACCGCCAGCGCGCGGCCGATCGCGACGCGCTGCTGCTGTCCGCCCGACAGTTGCTCCGGATAGCGCTTGAGCAGCGACTTCAGCCCGAGCCGCTCGACGAGCTCGGTGTGCCACGCCGGATCATGCCGACCGGCCAGCCGCGCCTGGAAACTGAGATTGTCCTGAACCGACAGGCTCGGCACCAGATTGAACTGCTGGAACACGAGGCCGAGCCGCTCGCGCCGGACCGCCGCGCGTGCCGAATCGTCGAGCGCCCCGACCGAAACGCCGTCGAGCAGGATGTCGCCGCCGTCGGCGGCATCGAGCCCGGCGATGAGATGCAGCAGCGTGCTCTTGCCGGAGCCGGATTCACCGGTCAGCGCGACGCGCTCGCCGGAGGAGACGTCGAGGTCGACGCCACGCAGGACGTGGATCGGCTCGCCGCCGGATCGATAGGACTTGGTGAGATGACGGACGCTGAGCACGAGCATGATCGGGGTTGTTGCGTCACAACATAACAAGGGCCAGCGCGAACATCACGCGCTCGTTCTTCATGACGCCCCTGATGTGATGCCGGCCGCGCGCAATCAGGTTGCGAGGGTATCGCGATGCAGCCCAAGAGGGCGGATTCCCGCGTTGCAGCAATAACTTAGCGCGCCAGCCGGTTGCCTGCGAAGCCGCTTCGTGGGTAGCATCGTCAAAACGCCCGGACGACAGGGGCGGATCATGACAGAATGGGGAAGGACCATGGCCGCGCCAACGACGCTGAAGGGCACATCCCGCGCAAGCGCGACGCCGAAAGGCGCCTGGAAGATCACCTTCCTGCTGTTCCTGTTCATGCTGGTGAACTTCGCCGACAAGATCGTGGTCGGGCTCGCCGGCGTGCCGATCATGACCGAGCTCAATCTGAACGCCGAGCAGTTCGGCCTGCTTGGATCATCCTTCTTCTTCCTGTTCTCGATCTCGGCGATCGTCGTCGGCTTCGTCGTCAACAAGGTGCCGACGCGCTGGGTGCTGCTGGTGCTGGCGCTGATCTGGGCGCTCGCGCAATTCCCGATGGTGGGCACCGTCGGCTTCACCACGCTGCTGATCTGCCGCATCATTCTCGGCGCCGGCGAAGGTCCCGCGGCGTCCGTCGCCGTTCACGCGGTCTACAAATGGTTCCCCGATGAGAAGCGGGCGATGCCGACCGCGATCCTGTCACAGGGATCCGCCTTCGGCGTCATCCTCGCCGTGCCCGCGCTGAACTGGATCATCGTGAATCACGGCTGGCACTATGCCTTCGGCGCACTCGGCGTGGTCGGGCTGATGTGGAGCGTGGCGTGGCTGTGGCTGGGCAAGGAAGGGCCGCTGGCGGAGGTCGAGCTCGCCGGCTTGCGCGAGCGGCGCGTTCCCTATCTGCAACTGCTGACGTCGCGGACCTTCGTCGGCTGCGTCGCCGCGACCTTCGGCGCCTATTGGGCGCTGTCGCTCGGGCTGACCTGGTTCACGCCGTTCCTGGTGAAAGGCCTCGGCTTCTCGCAGCAGCAGGCCGGCTTCATCTCGATCCTGCCCTGGATCTTCGGCGCGTGCGTGGTGCTGACCACGGGCTTTGTGTCGCAGACGCTGATGGCGCGTGGCGTCTCCACGCGCATGGCCCGTGGCGTGGTCGGCGCGACGCCGCTCGTGATCGGCGGCGGGCTGATGGCGATGATGCCGCATGTCGACGCCGCTTCGGCAAAGATCGCACTGCTCGTGGTCGGATCGGGATTGTGCGGCTCGATCTACGTCGTCTGCCCGCCGATGATCGGCGAGTTCACCCCGGTCACGCAGCGCGGCGCCGCCATGGCGATCTACGGCGCGCTCTATACGCTCGCCGGCATCGTTGCGCCCCTCGTGATGGGCAAGATGATCCAGGCCTCTGGCAGCCTGCTTGAAGGCTACATGTCCGGCTTCACCATCAATGCTGTCATCATGGTGATCTCCGGCCTGCTGGGTCTGGCGCTGCTCTGGCCCAACAGCGAGCGTGCCCGCCTGCAGGCGCAGCAGGGTGTGGCGCCGGAATTTGCGTGATACAACCCCCGCCCGGGGTCATCAGGAGGCGGCCTCGCATTCACCCGCGTGAGGTCCCGCATGATGCGCCTGTTCTCTCATATGCTGCAGTACTGGCGCGGCGTGCGATGCCTGACGATCGAGGACTTCTCGGGCGCCATCTTCCACTTCAGCAAGGTGGTCCAGCTCAACCCGCGCAACCATTACGCTTACCACAATCGCGGCGTGGCGCTCCAGGGCATGGGCAGCTACGCCAGCTCGATCGAGGATTTTGGTCTCGCGCTCAAGCTCAAGCCCAACGCGCAGACCTACGGCGCCCGCGGCGTGTCACGCAAATTCCTCGGCGACTTCGACGGCGCCATTGACGATCAGACGCGTGCTCTCGCGCTCGAGCCCAGGCTCGCGGCGGCTCATGGCGAGCTCGCGTACCTTCATCATGTGAAGGGCGATCTGGATCGCGCGATCGCCCAGAGCACGACAGCAGTCGGCCTCGCGCCCAAAGACCCGGTCATGCATCGGGGACGTGGCTATATTCAGTTCTGCTGCGGCAGGTTCGAAGCCGCGGCAGCTGACATGGAACGATCGCTCGCGCTCCAGTTCGAGCCCTATGCGGCCCTGTTTCGTTACCTGTCGCTGGCTCGGTTGCCGGGGCGCGCCAAGCCAGATCTCGCTTCTTTCGCGGCGTACTGGGCGGCGGGGCAGTGGCCCTGGCCCGTGTTCGATCTTCTCATGGAGCGTTCGACGGCGCAGCAGCTGTTGAACGCGGCGGCAACGGCTCCAGAACAGGCTGAAGCCTATTTCTACATCGGTGAGTGGCATCTCCTGCACGGCCGCAAAGACGAGGCCGGCAGGGCACTCGAGATCGCGCTGCGCTCGTTGCCACCCTGGTTCAACGAGCATCCCGCCGCGCAAGCCGAGCTTGCAAGGCTTGCCGAGACAGTCGCCGCGGCCAGTTGACGTCTCAGCTCAGCTGGCGCGCACCCCTCACCAGCCGCCCGGGCCGTGCGCCGGTGGCTTCGCCATGCCGGCGTGTCACCACGCCCGATACGATCGTCGCCTCATAGCCGTCGACCTCCTGCATCAGGCGGCGGCCGCCGACCGGCAGGTCGTAGTGCACCTTCGGCGGATGCAGATGCAGCCGGTCGTAGTCGATGACGTTCACGTCGGCCTTGTAGCCTGGCGCGAGCAGGCCGCGATCGTCGAGGCCGACGGAGAGCGCGGTCTTGCGCGACTGCGCGGCGACGACGAACGGAATGGAGAGCTTGTCACCGCGCCTGCGGTCGCGGGTCCAGTGCGTCAGCAGATAGGTCGGGAAGCTGGCGTCGCAGATGATGCCGCAATGCGCGCCGCCGTCGCTGAGGCCGGGCACGCTGCGCGGGTCGCGCAGCATCTCGTAGGTGGCATCGAGATTGCCGTCGGAATAGTTGAGGAACGGCACGTAGAGCATGCCGCGCCCGCCATTCGTGAGCATCGCGTCATAGGCCAGTTCCTCGGGACGACAGCCGCGCGCGCGGGCCTGGGCGCCGAGTGACCGCGCCGGCGGCTGCTCATAGTCCGGCGGATCGCCGAGCAGATACATCTTGTCGTAGTTCGGCTTGAAGAACAGCGGGTCGTCGGTCGCGCTGGCCTGCTCGCCTAGGATGGCCGCGCGCAGCGCCGGATCGCGCATCCGCGCGACGCGCTCATCCAGCGGCAGATGCGCGATCGCCTGGTAGCTCGGATGCGTCTGCAGCGGGTTGCGCGACAACTCCAGCCCAAGCAGCAGCCCAACCGGGCGCGCCGCGATCTGCGCCGTCACCGACAGGCCGCGCGCGGCGGCGGCGTTGATTTCGGCCAGCGTCTGCCGCCAGCGTTGCGGCGCGCGGTCGTTCTGCGTCACCGAGAACGAGATCGGGCATTTCGTCGTGTCGGCGATGCGCAGCATCATCGGCAGGTCTTCGTGGATGGTGGAGATGTCGAGCACGAATTGCAGCACGCTGCGGCCGGCGCCGTGCATGGCCTGCGCGATCGTCGTCAACTCGTCCTCGCCCGCCTTGAGCGTCGGCGTGTAGTCACCGGTCGATGTCCGATGGTTGAGCGTGCGCGAGGTCGAGAAGCCGAGCGCGCCGGCCTTGACCGCATCGCGTGCCAGCGCCGCCATGGCGCGGTTGTCGTCGGCGGTGGCCGGATCGCGGCGCGCGCCGCGCTCGCCCATGACATAGACGCGCAGCGCTGCATGCGGCAGCTGCGCGCCGATGTCGAGATCGAATTCACGCTTGCCGAGCCACTCCATGTAATCCGGAAAGCTCTCCCATTCCCAGGGAATGCCGGCTTCGAGCACCGGTTCGGGGATGTCCTCGACGCCCTCCATCAACTGGATCAGCCGCTGATGATCGGCCGGCCGGCACGGCGCGAAGCCGACGCCGCAATTGCCCATGATCGCGGTGGTGACGCCGTTCTGCGACGACGGCGAGATGTCATGGCTCCAGGTCACCTGGCCGTCGTAATGGGTGTGGACGTCGACGAAGCCTGGTGTCACGAGTTTGCCGCGTGCGTCGATCTCCTCGCGGCCGGATGCGTTGACCTTGCCGACCTCGACGATGCGGCCGTCCGCAATCGCCACATCAGCTTCGTAGAGTTCGCCGCCCGAGCCATCGGCAATGGTTCCGCCGCGGATCACGAGATCTGGCTGCGTCATGGCGTGTCTTCCCCGGGTGTTGTTGTTGGCCGCATCATCGGCCAGGGAACGGTGATGTCAACACGCCGGAAGTGGGGGCAGCGTTGCGAGAGAAGCCACCGCCGCAGTCATGGGGACTGCGCTCATCTCCTGTGTCCGGGCGCTTTGACGATAAGCTTGATAGTTGCGACTAACAGCTACGCCTTGGCCTTCTTCGGCTCGGTGAAGAACGCGAGCACGATCGTCAGCAGCATGAACACGACGGAGGCGCCGAACACCCAGCGCGGTGCGTTCATGTCCATGATCCAGCCGAACAGCAGCGGGCTGACCACGCCGGCGAAGTTGAAGCCGGTCGACACGATGCCGAAGGCGCGGCCGGCGGCACCCGGAGGGGCGGCGTTGCGCACCAGCATGTCGCGCGACGGCGCGATCACGCCGCTCATGAAGCCCGCGACCAGCATGATCGCCGTGAGCAGCACGGTCGGCAGGTTGATGAAAGTGATCATCAGCACCAGCACGGCGTTGATCGCATAGGCGACGGCCGCGACCAGGTTGTGATGGCGGATGCGGTCGGCGAGCTGGCCGCCGGCGAGCACGCCGACGGCGCTGGCGCCGAGGAACGCGGTCAGTGCGATGTTGGCGGTCGAGAACGAGATGCCGTAGCCGTTCATGAGCGCGACAACGCCGAAGCTGGCGATGCCGGCGTTGGACAGGCTGAGCAGCATGAAGAACACGGTCAGCAGCATCAGCATCGGCGTCAGCAGGCTGGGCTGTTTGACCTTGCTGCCGTCGGCGCTGGCGTGATGCGGATGCGGCGGCACCTCGGGCACGTTGCCGACGAGCAGCAGCAGCGCGGCGAGCGGTCCGACCAGGCCGGCCGCGATCAGCGCGCCGGAGCCGCCGACGGTGGTGACCAGCGCCGCCATCACGGCGGGCGCGACGGCGCCGCCGAGATAGCCGGCGAAGGTATGCACACCGAACGCGCGGCCCATGCGCTTCTCTTCCATGTGTGCGGCCAGCAGCGCGTAGTCGGAAGGATGGTAGACCGCGTTGGCGAGGCCGAGCAGCACCGCCGAGACGACAAGGCTGGCATAGCTCAGGTAGACGCCGAGCATCGCCAGCGACAGGCCACCGAGCGTCAGGCCGATCAGCAGGATGCGGCGGGCACCGGCGCGGTCGACCAGATAGCCGACGGGCGCCTGGGTCAGGGCCGAGACGACCGCGAACACGGTGAGCGGAAAGCCGAGCTCGATGTAGCCGACGCCGAGCTTCTCCTTCAGGTAGGGAAACAGCATCGGCAGCACCAGCATGTGCAGATGGCTGACCCAGTGCGCCAGCGAGATCAGCGCCAATGTGCGCAGCGGCGAGGCGGCCCGGACCGGAGCATGTTGCGGTGCGGCGAGAACGTCAGCCATGGTCGATCCGTTGGCCCCCGGCGTCAGCGATGGAAAGGAGGGCGCGTTGCCGGCAAACCGCCGATGCTCCCGAAATCAGGGGCGCGCGCGACACAACGCCACACTATCGTAATGCGGTTCATTGTCCATGAACGCCCGCGCATGGCACCTGCGCGGGATGGCCGGCGGCCGAGGGGCGGCTTCCCTCCGCGGATGACGTTCCAGATGACGTGGGGCGGAGATGTAGGGTGGCAGCTCCAACACCGGTGTCGTCCCTGCGAACGCAGGGACCCATAACCACCGGCGGACGTTTGTTGCGCGACTCGTGCAACGGGCAGCCTGCCTCAAGTGAGATCACGCGGTATGGCCGGGTCGGCGCCCGCTGACGCTTCGCGTCAACGGGCTTGCCCAGGACGACAGCGAGAGAGCGTGACCTCCTACGGCACCACCGGCCCGCCGGCCTTTTTCCACGCGTCCAACCCGCCTTCAATATGCGCCGTATTCGCCAGCCCCGCCGCCTGTGCCGTCTGCACGGCCATTGCCGAGCGCTCGCCATAGGCGCAGAAGAACACAATGCGGCGGCCGGTGGCGGCGGCGACCTCGCGCAACATGCCGCCCGGCTTGAGATTGTCCTCGATCGCAGGATAGGGCGCGTGCAGTGCGCCGGACAGCGTGCCATGCTTGGCGCGCTCCGCGGCCTCGCGCAAATCGACCAGCAGCACGTCGGGGCGTCCCAGGCACTCGATCGCCTCGCGTGCCGACAGCGACAGGCCCCGCTTCGCCAACTCCTCCTGATGCAGCCCGACGCGCATGTTGGCGGGCACCGCGACATCCATCATCTTCGGGTTCGGCAACTTCAGATTTGCCATCAGCGCAACGTAGTCGTCGACCGACTTGACCTGCAGGCGCGGATTGTAGCGGCGCTCCTCGCCGATCGTGGAGACGGTGTCGCCCTTGTAGTCGTGTGCGGGATAGACCAGCGTGTCGTCGGGCAGCCGCAGCAGCTTGTTGAAGATGGAGTCGTACTGCTGTCGCGCATCGCCGTTCTGGAAATCGGTGCGGCCGGTCCCTCGGATCAGCAGCGTGTCGCCGGTGAAGACGCGGTCGCCCAGCGAGAAACTATAGGAATCGTCGGTGTGCCCGGGCGTGTACATCACGTCCAGGCTGATGCCCTCGATGGCAATCCGGTCGCCCTCGCTGACGCGCATCGCCACCACGTCGGCCTTGGTCTGCTCGCCCATGATGGTGACGCAATGGGTGCGGTCGCGCAAAGCGCCGAGGCCGGTGACGTGATCCGCATGCAGGTGGGTGTCGACGGCCTTCACCAGGCGCAAATCGAGCTCGCGCAAAAGCTGGCAGTAGCGCTCGACCTTCTCCAGCACCGGATCGATGATGACGGCCTCGCCGCCGCTGCGGCTGGCGAGGATGTAGCTGTAGGTGCCGGAGACGCTGTCGAACAATTGGCGGAAGATCATCAGCGCCTCCTTCCGATCTGGATCATCGTGGCATTAGCACGACCGGCCCGATGTCACCAATGCGGCGAACGCTCGGCAGGTCGGATTGCATCGCGCAATCCGCGGTCACGATTGCGATGCAAATCCGGGATTGCCGTCGACACCCGAGAGCGTGACCTTGTTCGTTCCGACCAGCACCAGTTGGCCGTTGCGCAGGTGGTTGGCCACCACGTCCCACACCGGCTTGCCGTCCTGCGCGTTCATCGAGGCCCAGCCGGCGACCTTGTAGCTCTTGCGGGCGTCCAGCGGCCGGCCATCGTCGAGCGTGAGATCGGAGATGCGGCGGCCGATCGGCTCGGCGGGCGCGCAGCGGTAGGATAGCCCTCCGGTTCGCACCATGTCGCCGCCCTGCTGCAGATAGGGGTCGGCGTTGAACAGGTTGTCGCAGACGTCCTCGAGCACGTCCTTGATCTCTGCGCCGGACATCCGCTGCACATAGGTCTCGGGATAGGTGATGGCGGTCTGCGCCAGCACGTCCTCGAGCAGGATGGACTGGTTCGCGAGCAAGGTCGGGCCCCAGCGGAATCCGGGCGACAGCGCGATCTCGGCATCGAGCTCGCGGCGCAGCGCCGCGCAGATCAGGTCGTCGGTCGCGCCTTCGAAATTGCCGCGCCGGTAAAGCAGCCGGTCGGACGTCGCGAGCTTCTCGCTCCAGGCCGCGACCTGCGGCTGCTGCGTCTGATCGATCAGCGCCTGCATCGCCGGGTCCGGCTTCAGCAGCTCCGAGTAGACGGGCAGCAGCCGGTAGCGCGCATCGGCGACGCGGCCCTTGCCGACGTCGAGATCGAGCACGGCGAGGAATTTGCCGTTGGAGCCGGCATTGGTGACGAGCGTTGCGCCCTTGGAATTGCTGACCGCGACCGGCTGCGGAACCGCGTCATGGGTATGGCCGCCGAGGATGACGTCGATGCCGGTGACGCGGCTCGCCAGCTTGAGGTCGACATCCATGCCGTTATGCGACAGCAGGATCACGGCATCGACCTTGTCGGCGCCGCGGAGGCCATCGACCAGCTTCTGCAGCTCCTCCTCGCGGATGCCGAACGTCCAGTCCGGCGTGAAGCGGCGCGGATGCGCGATCGGCACGTAGGGAAAGGCCTGGCCGATCACGGCAATGCGGGCGCCGCCGATCTCCTTGATGGTGGCCGGCTTGAACACGCGGCCGGAGCCGGGATCGAACGCCTTGGCGTCGTTGAACGCCGCCTCCTCCGTCAGGAACACGTTCTGCGCCAGGAATTCGCCCTTGAAGCGGGCGAGGTTGGTGCGCAGCGCCTCCTCGCCATAGGTGAACTCCCAATGCCCGGTCATGGCGTCGATGCCGAGCAGGTTGGCGGCGCTCACCATGTCGGCGCCGCGCATCGCATTGGCGAGCCCGGTGCCCTGCCAGAGGTCGCCGCCATCGAGCAGCACCGAGCGATGGTCGCCGGCATCGGCGCGCAGCTTGTCGACCAGGGTCTTCAGATGCGCGAATCCACCCATCCGGCCGAAGCGGACGGCGTACTTCTCGAACTCGAACGAGGTGAACGCATAGGCCTCGGCGCTGTCGGGCCGGATGCCGTAGCGGTCGAGGAAGGCGCGCTCGACCAGATGCGGCGGCCGTCCCCACATTTCGCCGATGCCGAGATTGACGCTGGGCTCGCGGAACAACAGCGGCCGCAACTGCGCGTGCGTGTCCGTGATGTGCAGGATGCGCGCGTTGCCGAACTTCTCGATGTCGTAAAGGCTGACGGTGTCAGCGGCGCGGGCGCTGCGCAGCAACGCCGGCGCGGCGAGCGTGGCGACAACTGATGCCTTCAGAAAGTCCCGGCGCCGAATCATGGCTCGCGTCCTAGATCATGATGCGATTCCACGGAATCGCATCATGATCCATCCCTTTGTTTGAGCATGATCTCCGCACAAACGCCTTCGGCGTTCGTCGCGAGGGAAAACCGGTTGCCACTTCTCCGGATCATGCTCTAGCGGATCTCCATGTCCTTCCAGCGCTGCTTCTCGCTGGTGGCCTGGACGACCGAGGCCTTGGCGAGCGCCTCGGCCTCCTGCGCCGACTTCAGCGCAGAATCGAAATTGCCGGAATCCGCTGCCTTCTTCGCAGCGGTGAGTGCGGCCTGGGTCACGGTCCATTGGTTGCGCAGACGTCCGGCTTCCTTGTTGGCGCTCTCGGCCGCCGCGACAGCCGCGAGATAGTCGGCCTCCGACGCGGCCCGCGCGGAGCCGGCGCCGACCGCTGATACCATCATGGCGAACACGATCTTTTTCATGACGCTTGCTGTCGTGACGTTTTTCATGGCCGTGCTCCAGGTCCTGAAACCGGCAGGCCGTTCGACACGTAGGACAGGTAATATTCGAGGTTGCGGTATTCGTCCGATTGCGGCTCCAGCGGCACGGCGCGTGTCTGGCTGTTGCAGGTGACGAAGCGCCGGCTGATCGTGCCCATGCCGCTCCATTCCGAGCGGTAGATCGGCATCGCGTTGAGGATGCCGAGCGCCGGCGCCAGGATCTCGGCGCGGATCCGCTCCCCCGGGCTCTGCACGTGGCAGCTCGCGCAGGAGAAGTTCAACTGGCCGCGGCGGGTGTAGAAATACTCCTTGCCCTTTTCGAAGGCCTCGAGCGCACGCGGGTCGTCGGGGATCTTGATGTCGAAGCGCTTGCCGCGCGACGTGTACGCCATGTAGGCGGTCAGCGATGCCATCTCGTCCTTGACGTAGGAGTAGGGCTGCTCGCCATTGGCCTCGCGGCAGCGGTTCAGCGCCAGCTCGAGGGTGATGACCTTGCCTTCCTTGTCGTCGAAAGTGGGATAGTTCTGGCGGATGCCGATGCCGCCGTTCGGGAAGCAGTCGGCATAGGTCTTGCCGTTCTTGAACGGCTTGGCGAACATCTCCTTGCCGGCATCGAGCGCGAACTCGTAGGGCGGAAACTGCTCCTTCTCCTCCCATTGCTTGCGCATGTCGGCGTTCATCGAATACGGCCCGTTGACGAAATCGTCGAACGCCACCTTCGGAAACTTCTTGACGAAGTAATCCTGGAACGCCTTGGCGTCGGCGGCCGGGTTCGGCTTGTCCGCGGCCGCAGCGCCGGAGGCGCCGAGAGCGAGCGCGGCCGCCACGGTCAGCGCGAGGCGCGGCACCCTCATTGGATCGTCGCCGTCAGGCTGTCGGTCGCGCCCTTGCTGTCGACCCAGCTCACCTTGAGCTCGTCGCCCTTGGCCGCGCCCTTGAAGGCGAACTTGACATAGGGGTCCTTCGACACCGCGGTGCCCCAATCGGCCAGGAACACCGTCTTGTCCTTGTGCACGAAGGTGACCTGCTGGATGTAGTGCGCCGGGATCACTTCGCCCTTGGCGTCCTTGACCAGGCCCGTATCCATCGGGTGCTGAATCAGTGTCTGGACCTCGGCGACGTCGCCATTCAGGACGGCGCGGACGCGGATGCTCGATGCCATGATGATCTCCTGACCTTAGCCGCCGCAGCCGCCGACGGTGACCTTGACCTCCTTGGTCGCGCTGTAGAGCTTGCCGCCGGATTCGACGAGCGCGATCACGTTGGAGGTCTTGGCCATCTTGAGCCGGTTCGCCACCGCGGGCACGGTGCCCTCGGGGATGTGGTACGACGCCGCCAGCGCGAACGGATTCTCGCTGACGATGAAGGCGATCGAGGTGACGTTCGGCAGCGACGTCGTCACCGCGATCGGCACCACGCCGCCGTTCTCGGCGATCTCCGGCGCGTCGAGCTTGATCTTGTCGGACGCTTCGTGGTCACGGCCGTACAGCGCCTTGACCGCATCGCCCGCATTCTTCTGCTTGAAGGCGTCTTCCGGATATTTGTTGTCATTGGTCGCGGCAAACACGGGGGTCGCGTGCAGCACGGCGTTGCCGAGGCCGATCAGCGCGACGAGGCCGGCGCCCTTCAGGAACAGGCGGCGGTGGGCCAACGGGCCGAACGAGGCAGTCATGGCGGTCTCCAAACGGAATCAGAGGGTCTGCAGGAAGTCGACGATGGCGCTGATTTCCTGCTCGGTCAGGATGCGGTTGCGGCCGAACGGCGGCATCACCGTCAGCGGATTGCGCCTGGTCTCGTCGTTGAGAATCGCGATCAGCTCGGCGCGGTCGTATCTCGCCTTGAGGTTCTCCAGCTTCGGGCCGATCGAGCCCGGCAGGTCGCCGCCCTTGATCTCGTGGCAGGTCAGGCAGTTGCCCTTGCCGCGGTCGAAGGCGAGCTTCTGGCCGTCGACGGCACCGGACTGGGCGTGAGCGGCCATGGACATGGCGAGCGAGAGCCCCATCGCCAGGGCGGTACGCAGGACAGGTGTGATCAAGGTGGAGTTCCGACGTCTCGGTGATCTCGGCAATATAGGCGCTGCAAAGCATAAAGACCATCGGCTGACAATGCAGCTATGGTGGCCGCCGCAACGCGGTTAACGAGGGCCGTCCATGGGGCGGCCGGGAGAATGGTCATGGCGGAATATGTCGTGGAGTTCGGCCGGGACGGTCGGCCGGTGGAACCGGACGGACGGCTGGACGCGGCCGCGTTCCACCGCAACCACCAGCCGATCTGGGCGGTGCTGGAACGGCTGCTGGCGGGCAAGACCGGCGACGTGCTGGAGGCCGGCAGCGGCACCGGCCAGCACGTCGTGCATTTCGCCTCGCAGCGCCCGGACCTGACGTGGTGGCCGAGCGATCTCAACGCCAACCACCTCGCCAGCATTGCGGCTTGGCGCAGCCATGCCGGGTTGTCCAACATCCGTGATGCCCAGCGCATCGACCTGTCAGATCCCGGCTGGCCGGCGGCGTTCCGCGCCGCGGGCGGGCCGTCGCAGCTCGCCGCGATCTTCTGCGCCAACGTGATTCACATCGCGCCGTGGTCGGTGGCGGAGGGATTGTTCGCCGGCGCCGGGCAGGCGCTGTCGGCGGACGGCGCACTGGTGCTCTACGGCCCGTTCAAGCGCGACGGCAAGCACACGGCGGTCAGCAACGCCGTGTTCGACACGTCGCTGCGCGAGCGCGATCCGGACTGGGGCGTGCGCGACATCGCCGACCTCGAGGCGCTCGCCGCGCGCCACGGGCTCGCCTTGCGCGAGACGATGGAAATGCCCGCCAACAACATGATCCTGGTGTTCGGTCGGACTTCGTAGGTTTGCGACGGCGCCTCGCCGATCTCCGTCATTGCGAGCGAAGCGAAGCAATCCAGGGTCGCGTTGGGACTCTGGATTGCTTCGTCGCTTCGCTCCTCGCAATGACGGAAGATGGGCCGCTCACTTCGCCTCCAGCCCGACATGCCGCGCCAGAAACCGCGTGCCCAGCGTGATGAAGCTGGCGCGCTCACGGTTGTCGGTGCCGTAGCCATGGCCGCCGGCGGCGGGTTCGTAGAACCAGGCGTCGTAGCCCATGGCCTGCAGCTTGGCGGTCATCTTGCGCGCGTGGCCGGGATGGACGCGATCGTCGCGCCGCGTGGTCGCGATCAGGATCGGCGGATAGGGCTGGCCGGGCGTTGCGGTGTGATAGGCCGAGTAGGTCGACATCCAGCTCCAATCCTGGTCGCTGTCGGGATCGCCATATTCGGCGATCCAGCTCGCGCCGGCGAGCAGCTTGGTGTAGCGGCGCATGTCGATCAGCGGGATGGTGCAGAACAAGGCGCCGAAGCGCTCGGGGTAGCGCACCAGCATGTTGGTGATCAGGATGCCGCCATTGGAGCCGCCTTGCGCCGCGATGCGCTTCGGCACCGTGACGCCGCGGCGGACGAGGTCGGCGGCGACCGCGGCGAAATCATCATGCGCGAGCCGCTTGCCCGCATAGCGGCCGGCATCGTGCCAGGCGGTGCCGAACTCGCCGCCGCCGCGGATGTTGGCCTCCACGAGCGTGCCGCCACGCTCGAGCCACAGCTTGCCCAGCGCCGCATTGTAGGCCGGACGGAGCGTGTGACCGAAGCCGCCATAGGCGCTCATGTGCACCGGCGCGTCGCCTGTCAGCTCGGCCGGCCCGGTCTGGGTGTAGGGAATACGCTCGCCATCCACCGAGATCGCCTCGTGTCGCGTGACGACGTGCCCCTCGGCGCTGAAGGTGCGAGGCGCCTGCTTCAGCACGATCGGCGCGGCCAAGCCCTCGATCAGTAGCAGCGACGGCGGCGTCAGCGGATCCTGGATGTTGGCGAGCAGGTCGCCGTTGCTTTCGGCCTCGTCGGTGTCGAGACGCCAGACGTCCACCGTCGCGATCTCCGGCAGGCCGGGAAGCCGCTCGCAGCTCCACTCCCCCGGTGACGGCGTCCACACCTCGAACCTTGCCCTGAGCTCGTCGAGGATCGACAGCACCAGCCGGTCGCCGGCCCAGGACAGGCCCTGCAGCGCGCGTCGCGGCGCGGGCTCGAACACGCGGGTGAAATCGCGGCGCCCGGCAAGGAATGCCGAGAGCTGGAGACCGAGCACCACATCTGCGGGATGGGTGACCTCGCCGACGGTCCAGGGCTGGCGCAGCTTGATGGCCATCCAGTCGCCATGCGCTGACATCCAGCAGTCGGTCGGCAGGTCGAGCCTGGTCCGCGCCCCGCCGCCGTCACCGAGCCATAGATATTGGTTGAAGAAGTCGATGCCCTCGGCAAACCACACCCGCGCCGGCGCGACGCTGCGATCGACACCGACATGCACCCATGTCGACTGGCTGCCTTCGGCGGCGAAGATCACCTCCGCCTGCTCGACCGGCTGGCCGCGCCGCCAGCGCCGCACCGCCCGCGCGTAGCCCGACGGCGTCGCCATGCCCACGCCGAACGCGCTCGCCAGCAGCAGGGTGTCGGCATCGAGCCAGGCGGCGCCGCCCTTGGCCTCCGAGAGCGTGAAGCCGCCCGTCAGGAAGCGCTTCGTCGCGATGTCGAACTCGCGCAGCACCACGGCGTCGCTGCCGCCCCGCGACAGGCTCAGGACGGCGCGCTCATGCGCCGGCGGCAGGCTCGAGACCCCGTTCAGCGCCCAGTCCTCGCCTTCGTCGGCAGCGAGTCGGTCGATGTCGAGCAGGTCCTCCCATTGCGGTTGCGCCTTGCGGAACTCCGCCATCGTCGTGCGCCGCCACAAGCCGCGCGGATGCGCCGCGTCCTTCCATTGATTGTACAGCAGCCCGCCGCGGCGGCTGACGAACGGGACGTTGTCCGGCCGATCCAAGATGGCGGCCAGCGTGTCGCGGTCGCGTTCGAAGGCCGCATCGCCGAACGCGGCGAGCGTGCGCTGGTTCTGCGCCGCGACGAAGGCGAGCGCGCGCTCGCCGTCGATCTCCTCGAGCCACAGATACGGATCGTCATCGGGCGCCGCGATGGTCGGACGATCGTCGATTGACATGGCTCAAGCTCCGCGGGCGCCGTTGACGCGAGAATACAGCCGGCTTGATTAGCCGGGCAGGTCGGGAGTGTCGAATCACGCTCCGTGGCGCGTTCGCTGCCGCATGGCTTGTCTCCGTTCGCGCCCGTTGCCTCGGGCGCGCGCTTCCCGCAATAGTGCGGCTGAACCAGCAAGGCGGGAGCGTGCGTGCCACGCCTCCGGATACCTGAGATGATCGATCTGACCGTGAGCGAAGACACCTCCGATGATGCCCGCGCTCGCCGTAACGTGGCGCGGCTCGCGGCCGCCCAGGCGCTGACCGGCGCCAACTCGGCCGTGATCTTCGCCACCGGCGCGATCGTCGGTGTCACCATTGCCCCGAACATCGGGCTCGCGACGGTGCCGATCTCGATGTACGTCGTTGGCCTCGCCGCCGGCACCTTGCCGACCGGCGCGATCTCGCGCCGCTATGGCCGCCGGGCGGCCTTCCTGATCGGTACCGGCTGCGGCGCCGTCACCGGCGTGCTCGGCTGCCTCGCGATTCTGCGCGGCTCGTTCGCACTGTTCTGCCTGGCGACGTTCCTCGGCGGCGTCTATGGCGCCGTCGCGCAATCCTATCGCTTCGCGGCGGCCGATGGCGCCAGCGCGACGTTCCGGCCCAAGGCGGTGTCGTGGGTGATGGCGGGCGGCATCTTCGCCGGTCTGCTCGGTCCACAGCTCGTGCAATGGACCATGGACGTCTGGCAACCCTATCTGTTCGCGTTCAGCTATCTGGTCCAGGCGGCGGTCGCGCTGGTCGCGATGGGGATCGTCGCCGGCGTCGATCTGCCGAAGCCTGAAGCTGCCGATCTCCATGGCGGCCGGCCGCTGTCCGAGATCGTGCGCCAGCCGCGCTTCATCGCAGCTGCCCTGTGTGGCACCATCGCCTATCCGGTGATGAACCTGGTGATGACCTCGGCACCTTTGGCGATGCAGATGTGCGGGCTCACCGTGTCGGATTCCAATTTCGGCCTGCAATGGCACATCGTCGCGATGTACGGCCCGAGCTTCTTCACGGGATCGCTGATCGCGCGATTTGGTGCGCCTGCCATCGTCGCGGTGGGCCTGGGGCTTGAAGCGGTCGCGGCCGTCATCGGCTTGTCGGGCCTGACCGCGATGCACTTCTGGGCCACCCTGGTCATGCTCGGCGTCGGCTGGAATTTCGGCTTCGTCGGCGCCTCCGCGCTGGTGCTGGAGACACATACATCCGCCGAGCGCAACAAGGTGCAGGCGTTCAACGATTTCCTGATCTTCGGCCTGATGGCGCTGGGCTCGTTCTCCTCGGGCCAACTGCTCGCCAATTTCGGCTGGTCGGCGGTGAACCTCGTGGTGTTCCCGCCGGTGCTGCTGGGATTGTGCGTGCTTGCACTGGTGTGGTCGTCGAAGCGGCGCGAGGCAGCGGCGGGCTGACTAAAACGGGCGTAGTAGTAACGAGGTCGCGCCGCACCCACGGTGCGCTCCCCTCCCCCTTGCGGGGAGGGGGCGGGGGTGGGGGTCCACGAACCGTGCTCTCTCAGATTACAAGGATCAAAGTCTCTCGCTCGGCCGAGCGGTGGATGCCCAGCCTTGAGAGCCGATAGCAGTGCAGATTGATAAGGTCGCACCTCACTTCGCGCAGCGCCCGGAGACCCCCACCCCCGACCCCTCCCCGCAAGGGGGAGGGGAGTGCACCGGCATCGTGGCGACAGCGGCGCATCGCAGCTCACGCGCTTCTCACTTCAACTCCGACACCTCGCCCTCCGGCAGGTCGAACTCGAACGCGTTCAGCGTCATCGACACCATCGTGTAGTAGCCGCACAGGCCGATGATCTCGACCAGGCCGCGTTCGCCGAGCAGCGCGATCGCCTCCTTGTAGAGCGCATCCGTCAGTCCATGGCCCTCATGCAGCGACTTGGCGACGTCGTAGATCATCTGTGCCTTGGGCTCGGAGAATTCCGGCGTGCGACGGTCGCGGATGTCCTCGATGATCTTGATGTCGAGCCCGCCGGCCAGCGCCAGACGCTTATGCGCGTACCATTCGTAATGCGCGGTCCAATGCCGCGCCGTCACCAGGATCGCGATCTCCGAGAGTGCTGCCGGAAACACCGTGTCGTAGCGCAGGAAGGCGCCGAGCCGCGTCGCGTGCCGCGCCATCTCCGGGCTGTTCAGCCAGGCGATCATCGGCGGCGGCGGCGAGCCGCGCTTGCTGGCGATCGACTCGTCATAGGTCTGGCGCTGGTCGGCGCTCATTTCGCCAGGCGAAAGAAGTTTCAGGCGCATGTTCGTTTCCTCGTATTTCACGCGGCGGCATCATGACCATAGAACGCTTGGCAAGGCGAGGGCGCCCGCGGCGACATCGATGTTGAATTCCCTGACGGGCTGAGGTTAGGTCGTTTCAAAGACAGCAATCATGGAAACGCGTGAGGACTTGGCATGGCCGATCTCGACACATTCCGCCGCGAAACCAGGGCCTGGCTGGAGGCCAATTGCCCGCCGGAGATGCGCCGGCCGATGACCTCCGAGGAGGACACGTTCTGGGGCGGCCGCAATGCAAAATTCTCCTCTGAGCCGCAGCGCGTCTGGTTCGAGCGCATGCGCGACAAGGGCTGGACCGTGCCGCACTGGCCCAGGGAATATGGCGGCGGCGGTCTCGACGGCGAGGAGGCCAAGATCGTGCGCCAGGAGATGGCGGCGATCGGGGCGCGCGCGCCGATCACCTCGTTCGGCATCTCGATGCTCGGGCCGGCGCTGCTGAAATACGGCACGGACGACCAGAAGCGCGAGCACCTGCCGAAGATCACCGCCGGTCTCATCCGCTGGTGCCAGGGCTATTCCGAGCCGAACGCCGGCTCCGATCTCGCCTCCTTGCAGACGCGGGCCGAGAGCGACGGCGACGACTACATCATCAACGGCCAGAAGATCTGGACCTCCTATGCCAACTACGCCGACTGGATCTTCTGCCTGGTGCGCACCGATCCGGCGGCGAAGAAGCATGACGGCATCAGCTTCATCCTGTTCGACATGACGTCGAAGGGCGTGTCGACCAAGCCGATCCTCCTGATCTCCGGCCGCTCGCCATTCTGCGAGACCTTCTTCGACAATGTCCGCGTGCCCAAGGCGAACGTGCTGGGTACCGTCAACCGTGGTTGGGACGTTGCGAAGTACCTGCTGCAGCACGAGCGCGCGATGATTTCCGGCATGGGCGAGCGCGGCGGCAGCCGGCCGCTCGGCCAGGTCGCGGCGGATTCCGTCGGCAGCGATGCGCAGGGGCGGCTCGACGACGCGCTCTTACGTGCGGACATCGCGACCTTCGACGTCGACGAGGCCGCGCTTGCCGCCGCCGCCGAGCGCATGGTCGATCTCGCCAAGGCGGGACAGGGGCATCCGGCGTTCTCGTCGGCGATGAAGTACTACGGCACCGAGCTCAACAAGCGTCGCCACGAGCTGCTGATGGCGGCCGGCGGCATCGACGCGCTCGAATGGGAGAGCGAGCGCTCCCACGAAGGCGCGCGTCCCCGCGCCTGGCTGCGCACCAAGGCCAACTCGATCGAAGGCGGCACCTCCGAGGTCATGCTCGGCATCGTCGCCAAGCGCATCCTCGATCTGCCGGGGGCGTAGTTCGCACCCACGCCGTCATTCCGGGGCGCCGCGACGCGGCGAGCCCGGAATCCATAACCACGATCGTGAGTATGGATTCCGGGCCTGGCCCTTCGGGCCATCCCGGAATGACAAGACCAAAATTGATTGCCATCGTTGCAACGGGATCTCCCATGCCTCTCCTCCTCACCGAAGAACAATCCATGCTGCGCGACAGCGCGCGCGGCCTCATCAGCGATCACGCACCGATCGCGCACCTGCGCAAGCTGCGCGATGATCGCGACGCGACCGGCTTCTCGCGCCAGCTCTGGGCCACCTTCGCCGAGATGGGTTTTGCCGGACTGCTCGTGCCGGAGGAGCACGGCGGCTCCGGCCTCGGCGCGGTCGAAGCCGGCGTCGTGATGGAGGAAATCGGCCGCACCTTGATGCCGTCGCCGTTTCTGGCGACGTCGGTGCTGTCAGCCTCGGCGCTCGCCCGCGCCGGCTCGGCGGCGCAGAAATCCGAGTATCTGCCGAAGATCGCCAGCGGCGCGCTGCTCGCCGCGCTGGCGCTCGACGAAGGCGCCAAGCATCGTCCTTTGCACACCGCCCTGCAGGCCGTGCGCTCCGGCAACGGCTTCAAACTGAACGGCGCCAAGGCGATGGTGGTCGACGGCCACGTCGCTGATCTCCTGCTCGTCGTCGCGCGCAGTGCGGGCGCGCCTGGCGATCGCGATGGCCTCACGCTGTTCCTGGTCGATCCCAAGGCCAAGGGCGTGGCGATCGAACGCACCATCATGGTCGACGCGCACAACGCCGCGCGGGTGACGCTCGACAACGTCGAGGTCACCGCGGATCACGTGCTCGGCGATGTCGATGGTGGCGCTGCCACGCTCAGCGCCGTACTCGATCTCGGCCGGGGCGCGGTGGCCTCCGAGATGGTGGGACTGAGCGAGGAGGTGTTCGGCCGCACCGTTGCCTATCTCAAGGAGCGCAAGCAGTTCGGCAAGGCCATCGGCGAATTCCAGGCGCTGCAGCACCGTGCCGCGCAGCTCTATATCGAGATCGAGATCACCCGCGCCGCGGTGCTGAAGGCGCTGCAGACGCTCGACGCCGATTCCGCCGGCGCGACGGCCGCCGTGGCCGTCGCCAAGGCCCGCGCGGGCGCGACCGCGACCCGCGCGGTGCAGGAGGGCGTGCAGATGCATGGCGGCATGGGCATGACCGACCAGTTCGACATCGGCTTCTTCATGAAGCGCGCCCGCGTCTGTGAGGAGCTGCTCGGCGATGCGAACTATCACGCAGCGCAGCTGGCTCAGCTCAGGGGGTACTAAGCAAGGCCGTTTGTCGGCACCCGTCGACTCCACACGCTCAGCTGTCATCGTCCGCGAAGGCGGACGATCCAGTACGCCGAGAGAGGTGTGATTGACCGACAAGCCCGCAGGGTACTGGGTACCCCGCCTTCGCGGCGTACGACAGTGACTATCGACGGCGACAGCAGAGTTTGCAAAAAAAAGAGCGCGCCATCACCGATGGCGCGCTCTCATTCGATCAATGATGCATCGCGGTCTTGGCCGGTGGCAGCAGCACCTTGTCGATGACGTGGATGACGCCGTTCGAGGCCATGACGTCGGCCTGCACCACATGCGCGTCGTTGACCTGCACGCCGAAGAAGGTGCCGTCGACGGCCACCGGCTGGCCTTGCGCCGTCTTCACGCTCAGCTTCTTGCCGGCGACCTCGCCGGCCTTCACCGCGCCGGGGATCACGTGATACTTCAGGATCGCGGCGAGCTTGCCCTTGTTCTTCGGCTTGAGCAGATCCTCGACGGTGCCCGGCGGCAGCGCGGCGAACGCCGCGTCGGTCGGTGCGAATACGGTGAAGGGACCCTTGCTCTTCAGCACCGGCACGACACCTGCGGCCTTGGCGGCGGCGACGAGCGTCTTGAACTGACCGGCGCCGACGGCGGTGTCGACGATATCGGCGGCACGTGCCGCGACTGCTGACATGGAGAGCGCGCCCAGCATCAACGCGCCGGCCACGAACGAACGGAATCCCAGCGTCATTCGAGTTTTTCCCTGTGAACTGAACTGATGAGTTGGCTGATGCGCAAAGGGATTTCGGTCCCCCTTGTTCTCCCTGTTGTGCAGGGGCGCATCACCCGACCGGATTGGTCAGGCTCGTTACGATCGCTGCGATTGGCTGGATTTGAGAATGAGTTCACGAACTCGTGAGCGGCTCCCCGAGCCTCCCGGGCAGATCGCGCGAGAGCCATGAATCCCGGGACTAATTGCTTTGCGGGAGCATCCGCAGTGCCCGTCGGGCCATTTTGTCGCAACCCGACGGGCGTTGTCTCGTCGGGCAAATCAGCCGCACATTCCCCGCCGTCACGGCCCGCAAGAGGGACGCTTCGCGATCGTTACGAAACGTGGGCCAGTGACGCGATGGACGCATCGGATCGCAGCGCGAGTGATCGCGCCGACGAACGATAGCGATGCGGACGTGAAAGCGCGTGGTCCTGGCGCCCCGATGCTGGCGTCAAGTCGACGGGGGATGATCCCGGGCGGCGACGGTGGCTAACAAGCCGGACACCGAGGAGAGCGCGCCATAAGCGTTAACACCATCGCGCAGGGAAGGCCGGGTTGTCCCGGCTGAGCCTGTGGTTCTGCCGCCTGCATTTTTTTAAGCAGGCGGACCGCAGGTGCCAGTCGGCACCTGGCCTTCCCTGCGCCCTCGATTTTCGGAGGGTGGAGAATTTGGCAAAGCTCGGGCGCGGAAGACGTCGCGGGGATGATGATGTTTGTTCTGCTCTAAGCACCGGAAAATCAGCCCTCGCGGTGCATATGAATGCGCCTCTCCCCTTGTGGGAGAGGGCTACACAGAAGCCAACTCCAAGCTTGCTTGGGTAAGGGCCTGGTGCGGCAAATGCAGGTCTGAGTTCGTGGCAACCCCTCACCCGGTTTCGATGCTGCGCATCGAAACCACCCTCTCCCACAAGGAGAGAGGGTGCACCGTTCGTGTCGCGAGAGGTGTGAGACCCGTCGAAGCGAAGCCGACAATTCCGACCGGCGTCCTACCTGATCGGCGGCGCGTACTGGACGCCGCCGGCGTTCCACAGCTGGTTCATGCCGCGCGGGATCTTCAGCTTCGACTCGCTGCCGACGTTGCGCTCATAGACCTCGCCGTAATTGCCGACGTGGCGGATGATTCGCGCCGCCCAGTCCTTCGTCAGCCCGAGATCCTCGCCGTAGCTGCCCTCGTTGCCGACCAGCCGCATCACGTCCGGCTTCTTCGACTTCAGCGCCTCGTCGATGTTCTTGGAGGTGACGCCGAGTTCCTCGGCATTGATCATCGCGTACAGCGTCCACTTCACGATCATCATCCAGTCGTCGTCGCGCTGGCGCACCACGGGCGCGAGCGGCTCCTTGGAGATCAGGTCGGGCAGGATGTCGTGATCGCCGGGCTTCGACAGCGTCAGGCGCAGCGCGTAGAGCTGCGAGACGTCGGCGGTGAAGGTGTCGCACTTGCCACTGTCATACGCCTTGATGACGTCGTCGAGCTTGGGAAACTTCACCTCCTCGTACTTCATGTTGTTGGTGCGGAAATAGTCGCCGAGGTTAAGCGCGTTGGTGGTGGAATCCTGCACGCAGACCCTGCTGCCGTTGAGGTCGAGCGCCGTCTCCAGCTTGCGCGACCGCGGCACCATGAAGCCCTGGCCGTCGTAATAGGCGACCGCCGGGAAATACAGGTCGTAGTTCTGCTCGCGCGCCATCGACCAGGTGGTGTTGCGCGACAGGATATCGACCTTGCGGCTCTGCAGCTCCTTGAAGCGCTCATTGGCGTCGAGCGGCACGAACTTCGCCTTCTTCGGATCATCGAAGATCGCGGCCGCCACGGCGCGGCAGAAGTCGACGTCGAAGCCGCTCCAATTGCCCTTGTCATCGGGAATCGAGAAGCCGGGCAGGCCGGCATTGACGCCGCACAACACCTCGCCGCGGCGGATGGTCCGCTTCAAGGTGCGGGTGTCGTACATCTCATAGGTGACGGCGAGCGCCGCGACGAGGACGGCGACGGCGAGCCCGATCAGCAGGCCGCCTCGGAAAGTGCGCATGGTCAATCTCTTTCGAAAAATCTCAGGACAAAGCGATGGCTGAATGTCCGGCGGCGGGCGCCGGCGTCACAGTTCCGGCTTCTGCCGCACGACCACCTTGGTGCCGACCGGGACGCGGTCGAACAGGTCGGCGACATCGGCATTCACCAGCCGGAAGCAGCCGGAGGAAATCTTGCTGCCGATCGTCCAGGGCTGGTTGGTGCCGTGGATGCGGTACACGGTGGTGCCCAGATACATCGCGCGCGCGCCCAAGGGATTGCCGGGGCCGCCGGCCATGAAGCGCGGCAGATAGGGCTGGCGCTGGATCATCTCCGGCGGCGGCGTCCAATCCGGCCACTCGGCCTTCTTGGTGATCGACAGCAGCCCCTGCCACTGGAAGCCGTCACGGCCGACGCCGATGCCGTAGCGGATGGCACGTCCGCCCGGCTGCACCAGATAGAGGTGGCGTTCGGCGGTGGACACGATGATGGTGCCCGGCGGCTCGGTGGTGCGGAAATAGACCACCTGCTTGCGCCATTCGGGATCGAGCTCGTAGCCGTCATCGGCGACGAGACCGGGCTGATCGCCGGGGTCCTCGGACTGGGCAAAACTATGCGATGTGGACAGCGCCAGCGCGATGATGGCGCTGGCCGCACAAAGCAGGCGACGGAAACTCGGCATTCAAAGCTCTCCTCAACGGACCCCTGCGAAGCTTGCCCGATCAAATCCACCCGTCAAATTTCAGGAGCATATTCGCAGCAAAGTCAAGGTGAGCGCAGGGCGCACCCGTTGTCATCCGAGCTTCATCCAGAGCCGCAGCAGGAAGGCCACCGCGCCGACGGTCGCCACGCCGGCGAGCCAGAGCGCAACGAACCAGGCGAGGCGCTTCGCGAGGGACGCGGGCTCGGGAGCGGGCATCAATGATAGCCGCTGTCGTGCCCGACCTTGCCGCGAAACACCCAATAGGCCCAGCCGGTGTAGCCGAGGATCAGCGGCACCAGCACCAGCACGCCGGGCAGCATGATCAGTTGGCTGCGTTCGGGTGCTGCCGCCTGCCAGATCGTGATGCTCTGCGGCACGACGTAGGGATACATGCTGATGCCGAGGCCCGCGTAGGAGAGGAAGAACAGCGCGAGTGCGAGAAAGAACGGCCAGCTATCGTGCCTCTGGGCGAGGTTCTTCATCATCAGCACGGTGACGCCGACGACGGCGAGCGGCACCGGCGCGGTGAGAATGATCGCCGGCCACCTGAACCAGCGGTCCGAATATTGGATCGTGAGCAGCGGCGTCCACAGACTGACGGCGGCAATGGCGAGCAGCATCGCGAACAGCAGGACCCAGCTGATGCGATAGGCCTTGTCGCGCAGGTCGCCCTCTGTCTTCAGGATCAGCCAGGTTGCGCCGAGCAGCGCGTAGCCGACCACGAGCGAGACGCCGGTGAGGAGGCTGAACGGCGTCAGCCAGTCCCACCAGCCGCCGGCATAGTGCCGGCCCTCGACATGCACGCCCTGCAGGATGGCGCCGAGCGCGATGCCCTGCGCGAGCGCCGCGACCCATGACCCGCCGGCAAAGGCGATGTCCCACAGATTGCGTGTGGCGCGGGTGCGCCAGCGGAATTCGAAGGCGACGCCGCGGAAGATCAGGCCGACCAGCATCGCGATCAGCGGCGCATACAGCGCCGGCATCAGGATGGAATAAGCGAGCGGGAACGCGGCCATCAGGCCACCGCCGCCGAGCACCAGCCAGGTCTCGTTGCCGTCCCACACCGGCGCGACGGTGTTGGTGATGACGTCGCGGTCCTGCTTGCCTGGAAACAGCGGGAAGAGGATGCCGAGGCCGAGATCGAAGCCGTCCATCACGACGTAGATGAACACGGCGAGCGCGATGATGAAGGCCCAGAGGGTGGCGAGATCGATGGCGACGCTCATGATCCGACCACTCCCTGCACGACGCCGGCGGCCGGCGTGATGCCGGCAGTGCGGACCGGCTGCTCGCTGCTCGGGCCCGGCTCGCCGGGATGCGGCGGCTCGGCCATCAGGCGCAGGATGTACAGCACGCCGGCAGCGAAGATGATGAAATACACGATGATGAAGGCGAGCAGCGAGGCACCCACGGCCGGGGCCGCGAGCGGCGAAACGGAATCGGTGGTGCGCAGCAGCCCGTATACGGTGAACGGCTGCCGGCCGGTCTCGGTGGTGATCCAGCCGGCCATGACGGCCATGAATCCCGCAGGTCCCATCGCAATCGCGAAGCGGTGCAGGCCGCGATTGATGTACAGCCGCCCGCGCCAGCGCTCCCACAGGCTGAACAGGCCGAGCGCCAGCATCAGCAGGCCCAGGCCGACCATGATGCGGAACGACCAGAAGGTGATCGGCACCGGCGGCCAGTCCTGCCGCGGCACGGTGTCGAGCCCGGCCATCGGCGCGTCGATCTGGTGCTTGAGGATCAGCGAGCCGAACTTGGGGATCCCGAGCGCCCATTTCAGTTCGCCCTTGGCCTGGTCGGGCCAGCCGAACAGGTATAGCGGCGCGCCGTCCTTGTGGCTCTCGAAATGGCCTTCCATGGCCATGATCTTCACCGGCTGGTGTTCGAGCGTGTTGAGGCCGTGCTGATCGCCGACCAGGATCTGCAGCGGCGCCACCAGCGCCGCCATCCACATCGCCATCGAGAACATCACGCGCGGGCCCGGCAGATGCGGATTGCGCAGCAGATGCCAGGCGCCGACCGCGCCGACCACGAGCGAGGTGGTGAGATAGGCCGCCAGCACCATGTGCACGAGGCGGTAGGGGAAGGACGGATTGAAGATGACTGCGAGCCAGTCGACCGAGACGAACTGGCCGTCGGCGTTGACGGCATAGCCCGCCGGCGTCTGCATCCAGGAATTGGCCGAGAGAATCCAGAATGCCGAGATCAGCGTGCCCACGGCGACCATCAGGGTGGCCAGGAAATGCAGCTTCGGGCCGACGCGCTTCAGGCCGAACAGCATGACGCCGAGAAAGCCGGCCTCGAGGAAGAACGCCGTCAGCACTTCATAGGCCATCAGCGGGCCGATCACCGGTCCGACCTTGTCGGAATAGACCGACCAGTTGGTGCCGAACTGGTAGGACATCACGATGCCGGAGACGACGCCCATGGCGAAGGTAATGGCGAAGATCTTGAGCCAGTAATTGAAGACGTTGAGATAGACGTCGCGGCCGGTCCACAGCCACAGCGCCTCGAGCACGGCGAGGTAGGACGCGAGCCCGATCGAGAAGGCGGGGAAGATGATGTGGAAGGTGACCGTGAAGGCGAACTGCGCGCGCGCCAGCTCAACCGCATCCAAACCGAACATCAGCACCGTCCGTCATTGCCGTGGGGCTTGTAGCACCGCCCCATGACGGAAGATTGCACCGGCAACGCGCGATATCAAATGGTCAAATCGCCCTATTGGCGGGGTGAGCGGTCCCAAACGACGAAGACCCGGCGGGGGCATCCGCCGGGTCTTCGGAGCAACCTTGGAAGGTGGAGGTATCCTTGAATTTGCTCGCTCCAAACCGAGATCAGCTGGGGGACTGAGGCTCGGCTGATGGATAACGTTCTAGCGGCGGAAATTTTCCAGGTGATTTCGCCGATTGTTTCAATTGTTTCGTTCGGCGATTTTGATGCGTCGTCGTCTTTGGAACCCGCCGGGACCGCAGCCCCGGCGAGAATGAAGCTTGGTCAGGCGGCGAGGCTGTGGACGCCGGCACAGCGCAGGAGCTCGGCCAGGTGCTTGCGGGCATAGAACATGCGCGTCTTCACCGTGCTCTGCGGAATGCCGATGATCTGCCCGACCTCCTCCACCGACTTCTCATGGTAGTAGATCAGGGTGATGATCTCGCGATGCGCCGGCGACAGCTTGGCGACGCAGGCGCGCAGGATGGCGCTGGTGGTGGAGCGCTCGAGCGAGGTCTCCGGCGTGTCGGAGTCGTCGGCGATCTCGCGCACCTCGTCCTGGTCGATGTCCTCGAAGCGGCGCTGGCGCAGCGCGGTCAGCGCTTTGAAGCGGGCGATCGACAGCAGCCAGGTCGAGACCTGCGAGCGGCCCTCGAACTGCTTGGCGGTGCGCCAGACGTCCAGGAACACCTGGCTGACGAGGTCCTCGGCGATCGTGGTGTCGCGGACGATGCGCAGGATGAAGCGATAGACCCGCACATTGTGACGCGCATAAAGCGTGTGCATCGCGGTGCGATCGCCATCGGCAATGCTCTCCAGGAGCATGTCGTCCGTGGTCGCCTGGGCGGCGATGATGCCCTGGCTGGCTGCGGAATTGATGGCAACGACGTTCTGCATGGCACTCTCCCGTTCCGCCGCCCCCTTGCGGCGTTTCGACGGGATGGATTGTTAAGGAGTGCCCGTTTCGGGACGTCTGCACGAAAACAGGAAAATGGTTTCGTGCGCCTGCGGAAATGTTTCGTCGCGCCGCACATCGCGAAACAGTCGTGGCGGAATTGTGCCCAATTCCAAGAAGCGGAACGGAATGGGGGTACAGAGGCTGCTTTCGCCGCCGCCGGCCGGCTGTCCTCAGGCCTTCTCGCCGGCCGGGGAGAACAGGTAGCCGCCGCCGCGAATGGTCCGGATCACGGCCGGTTTGGTCGGATCGGGCTCGATTTTGCGACGGATGCGCATGATTCTAAGATCCACGGCGCGATCGAACGCCTCCGCATCGCGGGCATTGGCGAGCTCCAGCAGCCGCTCGCGCGACAGCACCCGCTTCGGGTTGGCGGCGAACACTTTGAGCAGGCCGAACTCGGACGCCGTCAGCGGGTGCTCGTTGCCTTCGTCATCGCGCAGCGCCTGGGCATCGAGATCCAGCCATTTGGTGCCGAACCGCACCAATTGCGGGTCCTTGGCCTGGGCCGGAGCGGTCTCCGTGACGGCCGCCGCAGCCTTGGCCGGTCCGCTGCGGCGCAGCACGGAGCGGATCCGGGCCATCAATTCGCGCAATTCGCACGGCTTGGCGACGTAATCGTCGGCGCCAAGCTCAAGCCCGACCACGCGGTCGATCGGGCTGGCGGTGGCCGTCAGCATGATCACCGGGATGTTGGTGCGGCCCTTGAGATCGCGAATGATCGACAGGCCGTCTTCTTCGGGCATGTTGAGGTCGAGCACGACGAGATCTGCGGGGCCGGTCTCGATGGCGCTGCGCAGGCTCTTGCCGCCGTCGCACAGCGTCACGCTGAAGCCGTGCATCTTGAGGTAATCACCCACCATTTCGCGGGCAGGGGCCTCGTCGTCGACGATGATGATGTGCTGGCTCTGACTCATGACAATTCGGCCGCCGGCAGTGTGATGGTGAAGGTCGATCCGGATCCCGGCCCTTCGCTCCTGGCCGTCACCTCGCCACCATGCATGTCGACGATGCGTTTGACAATCGACAGGCCGAGCCCGGTCGAGCTCTCGCCCGCGGTCGGTTTGGCCGACAGCCGCTGGAACCGCCCGAACAGGCGGCCGAGATCCTCCGGCGACAGCCCGGCGCCCTGGTCGGTGACGGCGATGATGGTGTTGTCGCCGTCATCGGCGGCGTTCACGGTGATCCTGCCGCCGATCGGGCTGTACTTGATCGCGTTGCTCAAGAGATTGTCGATCGCCTCGCGGATCCGGTCGATGTCGCACATGGTCGACAGCAGCGTCGGCGCCGAGACCTCGATGACCTGCTGCTTGTTGAGGGCGAGCGGCTGGTTGGCCTCGACCACCTCATGGATCAGGGCCGTGATGTCGACCGGCTCGCGGCGGATGGTGATGTCGAAGGCGTCGGCCATCGCATCCGAGATCAGATGGTCGACCATCGAGGTCAGCCGCTTGGCGGCATCGCGGATATGTCCGACCTGGCTGGTGATCCCCTCTGCGGAGGCGCCGGTCGCGATCAACTCGGTCAGCATTTCCGTGCGGCCGAGGATGACGCCCAGCGGATTCTTCAGGTCATGGGCAACGGTGCCGAGAATCTCGTTCTTGAAGCCGTTGGCGCGCTGCAGCCGCAGCCATTGCGCCGACAGCCGCCGGTTGGCCTGCATCAGCGCGCGGGTGCGCTGGGCGACGCGGTCCTCGAGCTGGGTGTTGGCCTCATGCAGCTGCTGATACAGGATCACGTTGTCGAAGGCGATCGACAGCCGGCTGGAGAAGATCTCGACCAGCGAACGGTCGGTCTCGGACAGCGGCCGCTCCGCCTGCAGCAGCACCACGACTTCGCGCCCCGAGCCGGTGCGGACATAGAGCACGGTGCGGTGGTCTGCGAATTCGTTGCTGCGCTGCCTGAAGGCGGCCTCAACCATGTCGCGCAGATCCGGATCGAGCGAGCGCGAGGTGACGGCGCCGGAGAAGCGGCTGTAGCAGCCGGAGCCGGCCAGCACCGAAAAATCGTCGGTCTGGCTGCCGTCGTCGCGCAGCACCAGGATCCCCGCGCAATCCACGTTCAGCAGCGACGCGATCTGGGTCAGCACGCCCTCGGCCAGCCGCTGCATCGACTTGAAATCATACAGCGTCGAGGCGGCGTCGATGATGATCTCGAGGCCGCGCCGGGTCTGCACCATGCGCTCGAGCTGCTGGTAGCTGCGCAGCGCCGCCGTCAGCGAGGTGAACAGCTTGTCGGCGGTGAGCTCGGTCTTGGCCTTGTAATCGTTGATGTCGTACTGGACGATGACGCGCCGCTCCGGCGCCTGGCCCGGCTGCCCGGTCCGCAGGATGATGCGGACGGTCTCGTTCTTGATCTCGTTGCGGATGTATTCGACGAGCTCGAGCCCGGCGACGTCGGTCTCCATGATGACGTCGAGCAGCACGGCCGCGATGTCGGTGTGCTCCCGCATCAGCGCGCGGCCTTCGGCCGCCGAATAGGCGGACAGGATTTCGAGCCCCTGGCCGTTCAGGCTGTAATCCGACAGCGCAAAGCGGGTGCCCTCGTGCACGGCATGGTCGTCGTCGATGACGGCGATCTTCCATTTCCGGGCCGAACCGTCGTCCTCGTCGAAACCGGTATCCTCGATCAGTTGGAGGACATCGTCCTGTTCGGCCATTGCGTCGTTCCGTCACCCATTGCTGTCTCGGCGCCGCCCTTGGCGACCCGCGGCATGATAATCCGAAAGGTGGTGCCTTGTCCCTCGCGGGATTCCAGCATCATGCGGCCACCGAGCTGCTGCGTCACCAGATTGTAGACGATATGCAGCCCGAGCCCCGTTCCCCCTTCGTTGCGGCGTGTCGTGAAGAACGGATCGAAGGCCTGGCGCTGCACGTCGGGGGGCATGCCGGCCCCGTTATCGGCGAAAATGATCTCGATGTCATCCGTGCCGCGCGGCCGCGCCGTGATCGAGATGGTGCCCGCGCGGCCGTCGGCAAAGGCGTGGTTGACGGCGTTGAGGAACAGGTTGGTGAGAATCTGACCGTAGAACCCGGGATAGCCGTCGATGAAAAGCCCCTCGGGGACATCGACCGCCAGCGTGATCGGCGCGCGCTTGAGCACCGGCTTGAGGCTGGTGATGATCTGATCGGTCGCCTCGCTCAGGACAAAGGCCCGTCGCTCCGCATGGGAGCGGTCGACCGCGACCTGCTTGAACGACTGGATCAACTCGCCGGCGCGCTGCAGGTTGGCGACCAGTTGCTCGGACGCATCGCGCGACGAACGCACGAACTCCTCCAGTTGCGACCGGCGCAGGCCGCCTTCGGGCGACCGCAGCGCCGCCTCGAACATCTCGACGCGGCGTGCGAAGCTGGAGGCCACCGTCAGGCTGATGCCGATCGGGTTGTTCACCTCGTGGGCGACGCCGGCGACCAGCCCGCCCAGCGCCGCCAGCCGCTCGGCATCGATGAGATTCCGTTGCGCGGCATTGAGCTCGAGCAGCGCGCTCTCGGCCTTTTCCTTCGCGGTGCGCAACTCGTCCTCGGTCTTGCGCTTGGCGATCGCGTTCTCGCGGAAGGTCTCGACGGCGCGGGCCATCGCGCCGACCTCGTCGCGCGCCTCGGTGCCCTGGACCTCGCGGTCGTAGTCGCCCAGCATGATTGCGCGCATCGAGGCCATGATCTGCTGCAGCGGCAGCCGGATCGACAAGGCGATCAGCACGCCCGCGGACAGGATGACTCCCAGGAAGATCACCGCGATCGAGAGGACGCGGCGGGAGATGTCCTTCAACGTCCGATCGAACGTCGCCTGCGCCTTCTGCTCGTGCTGGCGCATCTTCACCGACAGGCCGTCGATGGCGCCGATGGTTTCGGCCTGGCTCGCATCGATGGTGTTGCGCAGCAGTTCGGTGCGGTTGGTGAGCTGATCGGTGAGCTTGGAGAATCCCGCGCGCAGCGCCGCGGTCCGGGCCGACAGCCGCTGCAGCGCCAGCCGCTGCAGATCATTGTCCGCAAGGCTCGACATCACCGGAATGGTCTTCTCGATCGTCTCCGTGTTGCGGCGCGCGTCCTCGGCGGAGGCGGGCGCGAGCGACAGGTAGTAGGAATTGGCCGCGACCAGCATGGCGGTGAAGGCCTCGCGCGACTTGCCGAGCGAGGGCCAGATCTGCGCGTCGCGATGGCCGGTCGCGCCTTCGATCACCGAATAGAGCCCGGCGATGTCGCGGGCGGGGCCGAGAACCTCTTCCTCATAGGTCTTGGAGATCGTCGCCTGCAGACTTCGCAGCTCGCCGAAGCCGTCCAGGAAACGCACGGTGACGCGCTCCAGCTCCTCGACCGACCCCGACAGCATCGGGTCGGTCGAGGCGCGCGTCGTCAGCGTCCCGAGCACGGCCTCGCGCAGCAGCAGGATCTCGGCGAACAGCTCCGGGCTCGGCTGATTGATGTAGCGATGAATGAGGTTCTGCAGCCGGCTCGTCTCGCTTTCGAGCAGGGCCAGCACCTTGTCGGATTCCCGGACCTGGCGAACGTCGTCCCAGGCCGTGCCCAGCACCGTCGCGCCGTTCCAGATCAGCGCCGCCAGCACGATCACGACAGCCGAGTTGAGCGCGGCGATCGAGAGGATGCGCCAGCGGATCGGAACCGCCCGCAGCGCGCGAACGATCCGTGCCCGCCCCAGGACCGCCAGACCGAGCGGCCGCGCGACGGATTTCCGCTGCTCGGATCGCGCCACGATCGCTACCTCGGGCCGGGCGTGCGGAGCCTGCCTGCGTCCGCTCTGCCGCGCGCAGCCGGGCCTGTATGCTGCGGCGCAGCCAGTCGCGCCGCCGAGCATGATGGGCGTGAAAGGGACGAGCGGTACCGCGCGCCCGCCTCAGCGCGCATCAGCACCGGCGTGACGTCCACTCTCGAGATCGACGAAAGATGGGCGCGGTACACAGGCAACACTTTTCCCCCTGATGATGAGGTCGGCCCGGACATGAAAAGGTTCAATGCACTCCCGAACAGGTGCTATAAGGCCATTCTGACGTCAAAGCGATACACGTCAATGGTTTGCTGATAGTTTGTTGCAGCCTTGGGTTGCTGGACCTGATTTTTCGGTCCGATTGCGATCTCAGCCCGAGCCTATTCATTCATCGAATTGGAGTTGCCTCCTGGTGACGGTCCTTCTGCGTTCTGTTTCGTTTGCAATCCTGCTCTGGACGGTTGTTGGCGCAAGCACGGCCAAGGCCGCGACCGAGATCGTGTGGTGGCATGCGATGTCGGGCGAGCTCGGCAGGCAGGTCGACAGGCTGGCGGCCGACTTCAACGCGTCGCAGTCCGACTACCGCATCGTGCCGAGCTACAAGGGCAGCTATACGGAGACCGTGACGGCGGCCATCTTCGCGTTCCGCTCGCGCAGCCAGCCGGCGATCGTGCAGGTCAATGAGATCGCGACCGCGACGATGACGGCGGCCAAGGGCGCGATCTATCCCGTTTACGAATTGATGCGCGACGAGCAGGAGAGCTTTTCGCCGTCGGCCTATCTGCCCGCGATCGCCGGCACCTATGCCGACGCCGACGGCAACATGCTGTCGTTTCCGTTCAACGCCTCCACGCCCATCCTCTACTACAACAAGGATCAGTTTCGCGCGGCCGGGCTCGATCCGGGCATGGCGCCGAAGACCTGGTCCGAGCTCGGCAAGGCTGCCCGGCGGCTGCGCGACAACGGTGTCGCCTGCGGCTTCACGACGTCGTGGCCGGCCTGGATCAACGTGGAGAATTTCTCGGCCTTCCACAATCTGCCGATCGCCACGCGGGCCAACGGCTTTGCCGGACTGGACGCCGTGCTGACGTTCAACAATCCGCAGGTCACGCGGCACATCGCCCAGCTCGCGGAATGGCAGAAGAGCAAGGTCTTCGACTATGGCGGCCGCGGTCAGGCTGCCGAGCCGCGTTTCCAGAAGGGCGAGTGCGGCATCTTCATCGGCTCCTCGGCAACGCGCGCCGACATCAAGGCGAATTCGAAGTTCGAGGTCGGCTACGGCATGATGCCGTACTGGCCTGACGTTGCGGCCGCGCCGCAGAATTCGATCATCGGCGGCGCGACGTTGTGGGTGCTCCGCGACCGTCCCGCGGCCGAGTACAAGGGCGTGGCCAAGTTCTTCGCCTATCTGTCGCGGCCCGATGTTCAGGCCGCTTGGCACCAGAATACGGGCTATTTGCCGATCACCCAGGCGGCCTTCGATCTGACGCGCGCGCAGGGCTTCTACGACCGCAATCCAGGAGCCGCGATCTCGATCGAGCAGGTGACGCTCAACCCACCCACGGAGAATTCGCGCGGACTGCGGCTCGGCTCGTTCGTGCTGATCCGTGATGCCATCGAGGACGAGATGGAGCAGGCCTTCAGCGGCCGCAAACCGGCGCAGGCGGCGCTCGATGCCGCCGTCGACCGCGGCAACCGTCTGCTGCGCCAGTTCGAGCGCGCGAGCCCGGATCGCTGAAAATGACGTTGCCACCGGTCGCCGATGGCGCGCAGCTCCGGCGCCTCCGTGCCGACGTGACGCGCTGGCTGCCGGCTGCACGCGATATTGCGCGCGGCCATGGCTACGACGACGCGCGGCTGGTTCCGTTCGCGGCGGGCACCAATCTGGTCCTCGCGCTGAACGACGGACTGATCCTGAAGGTCTTCCCGCCGTTTCATCGCGGCAAGTTTCAGTCCGAGCGGGCGGCCTTGCGCGTGCTCGCCGGTGGCGTCGGCGACGTCCGTACCCCCGACCTTCAACACGAAGGGGAGCGCGACGGCTGGTGCTATCTGATCATGACCAGGCTCGGCGGCATGCCTGCTTCGGATGTGTGGCGGCAACTCCCGGAGCGGGACAAGCAGCTCTTGCTCAGGCAGGTCGGTCGTCTGATCGCCGCCGTGCAGCGGGTCCCGCCTGGCGAGCTGCTGGCGCTCGGTCCGCGCTGGTCGGATTTTTTGCGGATGCAGATGGCCGGATGTCATGCACGCCATCAGCGGCTCGGCTTGCCGCCGACGCTTCTCGCCGGACTGGACGATCTCCTGCGCGAGGCCGCAGCACTGCTGCCGCAGGATCCGCCGCCGGTCATCCTGACCGGTGAATACATTCCGGAGAACTTACTCGTCACGCGCAGCGGTGATGGCTGGCAGCTGAGCGGGCTGTTCGACTTCGGCGACGTCATGACCGGTTTTGGCGAGTATGATCTGCTCGGGCCGAGCGTCTTCATGGCAGCGGGTCATCCCGGGCGCGTGCGTGCCTTGTTCGACGGCTACGGATTTGCGCTGGAGGACATCGACCGGCAGCTGAAGCGACGGCTGCTGGTCCTGCTGTTGCTGCACCAGTACAGCGATCCGCTCCGCCACATCTGCATTCTGGATTGGCCGGCCAAGGTCCGCGACTTCGACGAGCTGCAGGCGCTGATCTGGCCGGTGTGATCCTAACCGGGGCGGCCGTCCAACAGGCGTTGCGTAAATCTGTCGCAGGCTAGCTGAGGTGATTATAAACTCAGCAAATATGCAGCTTTGTATGCAATCGAGAGCGCTAAGCTGTGCCGCTCGGTGAAGACCCCTCGATATTTCAATAGCTTAGTTTTCAGCCGGGCTTGGCACAAAGCTTGCGACCACTGTTCCCGACAGTCGTTATCCTCGGGAGCATTTGATGAAGCGTCGCGATTTTCTGAAATCCGTGTCCGGTCTGGCTGCGGGGGCCGCGCTGCCAATGGCGCCGGCCATCATGTCTTCCGCCAAGGCCGACGCGCGGTCCGAGACGCTGCTGATCGTGTCCGAAGGCGGTCCCAACAACCTCGACATCCACGGCGTCGGCACCAACGTGCCGGGCTACGAGGTGTCCTGGAACTGCTATGACCGCCTGATCAGCCACGAGATGAAGATCGGCCCGGGCGGGGTGCCGTACTACGACCGCGACAAGTTCAAGCCCGAACTCGCCGAGGACATGACCATCGGCGACATGTCCGCCACCTTCAAGCTGCGCAAGAACGCCAAATTCCACGACGGCACGCCGGTCACGGCCAAGGACGTGAAGTGGTCGCTCGATCGCGCCGTCAGCGTCGGTGGCTTCCCGACCTTCCAGATGAGCGCCGGCTCGCTGACCAAGACCGAGCAGTTCGTCATCGTCGATGACCACACCGTGCGCGTCGACTTTCTGAAGAAGGACCGCCTGACGATCCCCGATCTCGCCGTCATTGTACCCTGCGTGGTCAACTCGGAGCTCGTGAAGAAGAACGCGACCGACAAAGACCCATGGGGGCTCGAATATACCAAGCAGCAGACCGCGGGTTCCGGCGCCTACAAGGTGACGAAGTGGACCGCCGGTACCGAAGTGATCATGGAGCGCAACGACGACTGGGTGTGCGGTCCGCTGCCGAAGATCAAGCGTGTGATCTGGCGCATGGTGCCGCAGGCCGGCAACCGGCGCGCGCTGCTCGAGCGCGGGGATGCCGACATCTCCTATGAGCTGCCGAACAAGGACTTCCAGGAGATGAAGTCGAACGGCAAGCATACCGTGATCTCGCTGCCGATCTCGAACGGCATCCAGTATATCGGCATGAACGTGACCAAGCCGCCGTTCGACAGTCCCAAGGTCCGGCAGGCGCTCGCCTATGCAATGCCCTATCAGAAGATCATCGATGCCGTGATGTTCGGCCTTGCCAATCCGATGTTCGGCGCGCCGGCGGATAAGGCGACCGAGGTGGCGTGGCCGCAGCCGACCAAGTACTTCACCGACATGGAGAAGGCAAAAGCGCTGCTGGCGGAAGCCGGCTACCCCAACGGCTTCGAAACCACGATCTCCTTCGACCTCAATTTCGCACAGGTCAACGAGCCCTTGTGCGTGTTGGTGCAGGAGAGCCTCGCCCAGCTCGGCATCAAGACCACCATCAACAAGGTGCCTGGCGCCAACTGGCGCACCGAGCTGAACAAGAAGGAGATGCCGCTCTTCACCAACATCTTCTCGGGCTGGCTCGATTACCCCGAATACTTCTTCTACTGGTGCTATCACGGCAACAATTCCGTGTTCAACACGATGAGCTACAAGTCGCCCGAGATGGACAAGCTCATCAACGGCGCGCGTGACGCCGCCGCGGCCGGGGACAAGGCGACGTACGATGCCGACGTGAAGGGCTTCGTCGATCTCGCCTTCGCCGAGGTGCCACGCATTCCGCTGTATCAGCCGTTCGTCAACGTCGCGATGCAGAAGAACATCTCCGGCTATCAGTACTGGTTCCACCGTAGGCTCGACTATCGGGCTCTGGTGAAGGGGTGAGACAGTGATGGGGGGATGTAATATGGGCCGAGCTCTCTCATTCCCTCCCCCCTTGTGGGGGAGGGGCAGGGAGGGGGGTAGCCACACCCACTGCCGTCTGGGTCCACCCCCCTCCCCAGCCCTCCCCCACAAGGGGGGAGGGAGCCGAGTGCGCCGCGCGGACAGGTCTGGGCCAATTCGGGCAGGGGGCTGCTCATGCTGAGCCTCATCGCCAAGCGCCTCGCGTTCGCGATCCCGTCGCTGATCGGCGTCGTGATCGTCACCTTCCTGCTCACGCGCGCCTTGCCCGGCGATCCCGCGGCGTATTTTGCCGGCCCCGCCGCCACCAAGGAGGCGGTGGAGCAGATCCGCAAGAAGCTCGGCTTCGACAAGCCGCTGGTCGAGCAGTTCTTCCGCTACACCGTCGATCTCGCTCATGGCGATCTCGGCAGTTCGCTGACCACAGGCCAGCCGGTCGCCAGCGAGATTCGCAACCGACTCCCGGCCTCGGCCGAGCTGACCTTGCTCGGTCTGTTGGTATCCGTCGCGATCGCGCTGCCGCTCGGTGTGCTCGCGGCGACGCGGCCGGGGTCGTGGATCGACCATACCTGCCGTATCGTCACGACCGCGGGCGTCTCGCTGCCGGTGTTCTTCACCGGGCTGGTGCTGGTGTATGTGTTCTACTTCCGGCTCGGCTGGTCACCGGCGCCGCTTGGCCGGCTCGACGTGTTTTATAGCGCGCCGGACCCCGTGACCGGCTTCTACCTCATCGATACGCTGATCGCGCGTGACGGCGAGGCGTTCCGCTCGGCGCTGAGCCAGTTGATCCTGCCCGCCGCGACGTTGGCGATCTTCTCGCTGGCTCCGATCGCGCGCATGACGCGGGCCTCGATGCTGTCGGTGCTGTCGTCGGAATTCGTCCGCACGGCGCGCGCCTCGGGCCTGTCGCCCGCGACGGTCACCGTGACCTATGCGTTCCGCAACGCCATGCTGCCGGTCATCACCACGCTGTCGATGGTGTTCTCCTTCCTGCTCGGCGCCAACGTGCTGGTGGAGAAGGTGTTCGCCTGGCCCGGCATCGGCTCCTATGCGGTCGAGGCGCTGATCGCCTCCGACTTCGCGCCGGTGCAGGGCTTCGTGCTGACGATGGCCGTGATGTACGTCGTCCTCAACCTCGTCATCGACATTCTCTATGGCGTCATCGATCCCCGCGTGAGGCTGGAAGGATGAGCACTGTCGCGCCGACCGTCGAGCCTGCCGCCGTTCCCTCGCGGACGATGGGACTGACAGCCCTGATCGGCCACACGCGCTATGTCCTGGCCGAGAACAAGGTGACGGGCTTCGCCTTCGGCCTCCTGGTCGTGATCCTGTTTGCAGCCATCTTCGGCCCGTGGATCGTGCCCTATGATCCGCTGGCCAGCGACACCGCCTCGGCGCTGAAGCCGCCGTCGGTGGCGCACTGGTTCGGCACCGATCAGCTCGGCCGCGACATCTTCAGCCGCGTCGTGGTCGCGACCCGGCTGGACACCTTCATCGCGGTCGCCTCGGTGACGCTGGTGTTCTTCATGGGCGGGCTTGCCGGCGTCGCCGCCGGCTTCTTCGGCGGCTGGACCGACCGCATCGTCGGTCGTATTGCCGATACGATCATGGCGTTCCCGCTGTTCGTACTGGCGATGGGCATCGTCGCCGCGCTCGGCAACACCGTGCAGAACATCATTATCGCCACCGCGATCGTGAATTTCCCGCTCTATGCGCGCGTGGCACGCGCCGAGGCCAATGTCCGCCGCAACGCCGGCTTCGTGCAGGCGGCACGGCTGTCGGGCAACAGCGAGCTGCGCATCCTGCTCGGCCACATCCTGCCGAACATCATGCCGATCATGATCGTGCAGATGTCGCTGACCATGGGCTACGCCATCCTCAATGCCGCAGGCCTGTCGTTCATCGGCCTCGGCGTGCGGCCGCCGACGGCGGAATGGGGCATCATGGTCGCCGAGGGCGCCTCCTTCATGGTGTCGGGCGAATGGTGGATCGCGCTGTTCCCGGGTCTCGCGCTGATGATCGCGGTGTTCTGCTTCAATCTGCTCGGCGATGGCCTGCGCGACATCGTCGACCCGCAGCGCAGGACGTAAGGCGATGAGCGCACCACAAAACGACTCCGTCATTGCCGGGCTTGACCCGGCAATCCATCCCTTCAAGAACACCTTCGTCAGTGTGATGGATGCGCGGGCCTTCGCCGCGCCGAAGGGGCTTCGGCCCCGCAGGCGGGTCAAGCCCGCGCATGACGGTCGTAACAAGCGGAGCCACGGATGACCGCCCAGCCGCTGCTCGACGTCCGCGATCTCACGGTCGAATTCTCCACCCGCCGCGGTATCGTCAAGGCGGTGCAGCATATCGATATCTCCGTCGCCAAGGGCGAGACGCTCGCGATCGTCGGCGAATCCGGCTCGGGCAAGTCGGTGACGTCCTATGCGGTGATGCGCATCCTCGACCGCGCCGGGCGCATCGCCGAGGGATCGGTGATGTTCTCCGGCGTGGACGTCAGGGCGGCCGAGGAAAGCGCGATGCGCGATCTGCGCGGCCGCGAGATCTCGATGATCTTCCAGAACCCGCGCGCGGCCCTCAATCCGATCCGGAAAGTGGGCCAGCAGATCGAGGATGTGCTGAAGCAGCACGTCCAGGCGGCCGCGACCGATCGCGCCGAGAAGGCGATCGCCGCGCTCGAGCAGGTCAAGATCGCCCGCCCGCGCGAGCGCTACCACGCCTATCCGTTCGAATTGTCCGGCGGCATGTGCCAGCGCGTCGTCATCGCGCTGGCGCTGGCCTGCAACCCGCAGCTCCTGATCGCCGACGAGCCGACCACCGGCCTCGACGTCACCACGCAGAAGGCGGTGATGGACCTGGTCGTCGAGCTGACCAAGAGCCGGGGCATGTCGACGATCCTGATCACGCATGATCTGGGTCTCGCCGCCGCCTATTGCGATCGCGTCGTGGTGATGGAGAAGGGCCGGGTGGTCGAGACCGCCAGGGCCGCCGACATCTTCGCCAACCCGCAGCATCCCTATACACGCAAGCTGATGCGCGCGACACCGCGCCTCGGCGTGTCCTTGCGCGATCTGCTGCCGGAGGAGGATGTGGCAGCCCCGCCACACACAGCCTCCGTCATGGCCGGGCTTGACCCGGCCATCCATCCATCTTCGCAAGAGTCGCTCCAGGTGATGGACCCCCGGGTCAAGCCCGGGGGTGACGAGCGGAGTGCGGAGGGCGAGCGGAGTGCGAGCAGCGCCAAGCCGCTTCTCCTCGTCGACAAGCTGGTCAAGGAATATCCGCGCCAGGGCGCCTCGGCGACATTGTCGAAACTGTTCGGACGGAGGCCGGCGGTCGAGCCGGAGATGTTCCGCGCCGTCGACGGCATCAGCTTCACGGTCGGTCATGGCGAGAGCGTTGGCCTGGTCGGCGAATCCGGCTGCGGCAAGTCGACGACGTCGATGATGGTGATGCGGCTGCTCGACCAGACTTCGGGGCGCATCAGCTTCGATGGCGAGGAGATCGGCAACATCCTGCCGCAGGCCTTTGCCCGGCTTCCGCTGCGCAGCCGGATCCAGATGGTGTTCCAGGATCCGACCGACAGCCTCAATCCGCGCTTCACCGCGGCGCGTGCCATCGCCGACCCGATCCTGCAGCTCGGCGACATCAAGGGCCGCGACGCGCTTCGTGCCCGCTGCGAGGAGCTCGCCACCATGGTCGGCCTGCCGCTCAATCTGCTCGATCGCTTTCCGCACCAATTGTCGGGCGGCCAGAAGGCGCGCGTCGGTATCGCGCGCGCCATCGCACTGCACCCGAAGCTCGTCATCCTCGACGAGCCCACGGCGGCGCTCGACGTCTCCGTGCAGGCGGTCGTGCTCAATCTGCTGCAGGACCTCAAGCGGCAGTTAGGTATGAGCTATCTGTTCGTCTCCCATGATTTGAATGTCGTGCGGCTGTTGTGCGATCGTGTGATCGTGATGCGGTCGGGCCGAATCGTCGAGGAAGGCACCTCCGAACGTGTGCTAGGTCATCCGCAGGATGACTATACGCGGGAGTTGCTGACGGCGATTCCGCACCCGCCATTGCCGGCGCATTGAGCGTGAAAGCTTGAGGAGAAAAGCTGATGGCGGAGCCATTGGACGATTACATCGACGCCGTCGGGCGTGCATTGGCTCTGCCGATCGAGGACGCGTGGCGCCCGGCCATCCGCGCCAATCTCGAGGTCTCGCTGAAGATGGCGAAGCTGGTCGACGAATTCTCCCTGCCTGATGAAGCCGAGCCTGCCAGTGTCTTCACCGCTTAGTTCTCCCGAGATGACCGCGAGCGCCATCGCCGCCGCGGTCGCCACCGGCAAGCTCACCGCCGTCGAGGCTACCGACGCCGCGCTGGCGCGGATTGTGGCCCGCGATGGCGTGCTCAACTCGTTCACGGATGTGACCGCCGAGCGGGCGCGTGCGAAGGCGCGTGCGGTGGATGCCGACATCGCTGCGGGCAAGCCCATCGGCCCGCTCGCCGGCGTGCCGTTCGCGGTGAAGAACCTGTTCGACGTCGCGGGGCTGCCGACCCGCGCCGGCTCCAAGATCAACCGTGATCGAGCGCCCGCGACGCGCGACGCGACGCTGATCGAGCGCATGGAGGCGGCCGGCGCCGTCCTCGTCGGTGCGCTCAACATGGGCGAATACGCCTACGACTTCACCGGCGAAAACGTGCACGACGGCCCGTCGCGCAATCCGCATGATCCGACGCGGATGAGCGGCGGCTCGTCGGGCGGCTCGGGCAGCGCCGTCGGCGGCGGCCTGGTGCCGATCGCGCTGGGCTCCGACACCAACGGCTCGATCCGTGTGCCGTCGTCGTTCTGCGGCATCTTCGGCCTCAAGCCGACCTATGGCCGGCTGTCGCGGGCGCGCTCGTTTCCGTTCGTCATGAGCCTGGATCATCTCGGTCCGTTCGCACGCTCGGTCGAGGATCTCGCGCTTGCCTACGACGTGATGCAGGGGCCCGATGCCGACGATGCCGCGTGCACCACGCGTGCGCCGGAGCCGGTCTCAGCTTCGCTGTCGCAAGGGCTCGATGGCCTGCGCATCGCCATTGCCGGCGGCCACTTTCAGAAGTACCTGTTTCCGGAGGCCGCCGAGGCGGTCAGCCGCGTGGCGACCGCGCTCAAGGCGACCGACGTCGTCGCGGTGCCCGAAGCCGCGCGTGCTCGCGCCGCGGCCTATGTCATCAGCACGACCGAAGGCGCCTCGCTGCATCTCGACCGCTTGCGCAAGCAGCCGCAGGATTTCGATCCGGCGGTGCGCGATCGGCTGATTGCGGGTGCGATGATTCCGGCACCGATGGTCGACCGCGCGCAGAAGTTTCGCCGCTGGTACCGCGCCCGGGTGCTGGAGCTGTTCAAGTCCGTCGACGTGCTGATCGCGCCCGCAACGCCCTGCGTTGCACCCAAGCTCGGGCAGGCGACCTTCGTGCTCGACGGCGTCGAGCTGCCGGTGCGTGCCAATATCGGCATTCATACCCAGCCGATCTCGTTCATTGGGCTTCCCGTCGTCGCCGTTCCGATTCCGCTCGCGCCGATGCCCATCGGCGTGCAGATCATCGCGGCGCCCTGGTGCGAACATGTCGCATTGCGTGTGGCCCACGCCTTGCAACAGCTTGGCGTCGCCGCTGCGTCGGCCCCGCGAGGAGTTCTGGAGAATGGAAGTCGATCTGCCTGACGTCGTCGCGGAAGTCACCGCGCACTTCCAGCGCTACGAACAGGCGCTGGTCGGCAACGACGTTGCCGTGCTCGACGAGCTGTTCAAGCAGGACTCCCGTACGCTGCGCTACGGCATCGGCGAGAACCTCTATGGCTACGGCGAGATCGCTGCATTTCGCGCCGCGCGCTCGCCGGCTGGACTGATGCGGCGGACCGCGCGCACCGTGATCACCACTTACGGCCGTGACGCCGCGGTTGCCTCGACGCTGTTCTATCGCGACACCGCGCCCGGCAAGGTCGGACGCCAGATGCAGACCTGGGTCCGGTTTCCGGAAGGCTGGAGAATCGTCGCTGCCCATGTCAGCATCATCGATGAAGCAAAGGGCGGCTGAGGATGAGCCTGGACGATCTACCGCCGCGAACGCGCCAGCGGTCCGCCCGCGACTCGGAGATCAAGCGCATCGACCGCGCGCCGCCTGCCGTCGCGAAAATCACGCGCGCGGAGGAGCTGCGCCTGCAGCTGGCCGACGAGATCGTGCGCGGCGCGCTGGCGCCGGGCGCGCCGCTGGACGAGACCGAGATCGCCAAGCGCTTCAACGTCTCGCGCACGCCGGTGCGCGAAGCGCTGCGTCAATTGGCGACTTCCGGGCTGATCGAGGCGCGTGCACATCGCGGCGCCGTGGTGGCGCGACCGTCGGCCGACCGTCTCACCGGCATGTTCGAGGCGATGGCCGAGCTCGAGGGCCTGTGCGCCGGCCTCGCGGCGCAGCGCATGACGCCGATCGAGCGGCAGCGGCTGGAAGCCATCCACGAGGAGCTGCGCAATCTCAGCCACGCCGGCAACCCCGAGCGCTTCCACGAGGTCAACGAGCGCTTCCACAACGCGATCTATGCCGGCGCGCACAATGCCTACATCGCAGAGATCACCCTGGCGACGCGGGTGCGCGTGCAGCCGTTCCGCCGCGCCCAATTCCGCAATCTCGGCCGCCTCGCCAAGTCGCATGCCGAGCACGACCGCGTCGTCGTCGCCATCCTGCGCGGCGACAAGGCCGGCGCGGCGAGTGCCATGAAGGCGCACATCGAGCTGGTGCGCGGCGAATACGAGATCTACGCGGTGTCGGTATAGCTAAGCTCGGCGTCTGCCGGGTTGCCATCATTGCCCGCGCAGCAATCCAGAGGCCCGACCGCAGCTCTGGGATTGCTTCGCTGCGCTCGCAGTGACGAAGTCGCGAGGCGATCAGCTTTTCTGCGCCATATACGCGCGCCAGCCGCCAAACTTCGAGATGTCGCGCGCGCCATCGAGGGCGGCAGGCTCGACAAGGAAGCCCTTGGCGCTGCGGCCGTTGGCGAGCCGGATGGTGCCGATCGACAATGGCGGCGGGATGAGGTTGACGAATTTGCCGAAGCTCGCGGCCGACAGCGCCCAGAGCTCGACGGCCATTGCCGTGCCCTGGCCGTCGCCGATCCGCAGCATGCCGGGCTTGGGCGGCGTGGTCGACAGCGCGTAGAGCTTGTAGTCAGGCGCGGTGGTCGTCGCCTCGAGCAGACGTCCGCCGAGGCTGGTCAGCTCGTGGTTCAATGCCATCCCTGAGAGATGCGCGCCGACGACGACGACGGCGATCTCGTCGCCATGCAGTGCGGGAGACACGGGAGCGAGCGGCGGCAGCGGGACCGGCTTGGCGCCGACCGGCAGCGCCGTGTCGGCATGGAAGGCGCGCCCGAGACTGGCGAGCGCCGCATCGCGGCCGGCTGGCGCCAGTAGGGTGATGCCGAACGGGACGCCGTCGCTGCGCATCGCAGCCGGCACCGCAAGCCCGCAGAGATCGAGCAGGTTGACGAAGTTGGTATAGGTGCCGAGCCGGCTGTTGAGCTCGATCGGATTGGCGAGCACATCCGCGGTGGTGTAGGCGGTCGGCGCCGTCGGCAGCACCAGCGCGTCGATATCGGCGAAGGTACGCTCGGCCACCTTGCGCAGCGCCTGCAGACGATAAAGCGCGGCAAAGGTGTCGGCCGCGCTGCCGCGCGCGCCGCCGATGGTGATCTCGCGCGTCACGGGGTGGATCGCATCGGGATCGGAGGCGAGCAGATCGCGGATCACGAGATAGCGCTCGGCGACCCAGGGGCCTTCATAGAGCAGCCGCGCGGTCTCGTAGAACGGCTCGAGGTCGAACGCGACCAGCTCGGCGCCAAGTTTGACGAAGCGCGCGGCGGCAGCGCCATAGGCGGCGTCCGCCGCCTTGTCGCCGAAGAAGATCAATTGCCCGGGGCGGGGAATGCCGAGCTTCACGCCCTCGGGAAATGCCGTCACGGCCCCAAGCGGCCGGTCGCGCGAGAACGGATCGAGCGGATCCGGCGCCGCCAGCACCGAGAGCGCCGCGACGGCGTCGTCGACCGTCAGCGAGAACACCGAAATGCAGTCGAGCGTGCGGCAGGCCGGCACCAAGCCGGACGTCGAGATCATGCCGAGGCTCGGCTTCAGGCCGACGATGTTGTTGAGCATTGCCGGCACGCGGCCGGAGCCCGCAGTATCCGTCCCGAGTGCGAGCGGCACGAGACCCGCGGAGACGGCGACCGCCGAGCCCGAGCTCGATCCGCCCGGAACGAGATCGGCGCGCACCGGATTTTTCGGAATGCCATAGGGCGAGCGCACGCCAACGAGGCCGGTGGCGAACTGGTCGAGATTGGTCTTGCCGATGATGATCGCGCCGGCCGCGCGCAGCCGCGCCACCGCGGTGGAATCGCGAGATGGCGTGTAGGCGAAGGCGGGGCAGGCGGCGGTGGTCGGCAGGCCCGCCACGTCGATATTGTCTTTCACCGCGACGGGCACGCCGTAGAGCGGCAGCGATCTGTCCCGGTCGGCGAGGGTTTCGGCCTCCGCGAGCGCGTCCTTCTCGCCGCGCAGGCTGATGAAGATGGCGGGGTCGTTGTGCGCGCGGATCCGGGCGTAGCAGCGCGCGATCGTGTCGCTTGGCGTTGTCAGGCCGGCGCGATGGGCGGCGACGATCTCGGCAATGGTCTCGGTCACGCGGCGCTCCGCGTCTCGTCCGAGCCCAAACTCTGGCCTGCCATTTCCTTGCGCTCCGCTTCGCCCAATCCGGCTGCGAACGTAGCAAGCCATGTGCCATTGTGTACACGGCGAGGATGCGGGCCTGATAAGGAAAAATCTTGAGAGTCAGTGGGTTGCTGTGTCACCGACAGGCCGTCGGGCGGTCGGATGTGGTTGCCGAAGGCGATTTGCCTAATTGGTGAGCAGGCCGGGCGCCGTAGCCGCCTAGTACCCGCGCCGATCGGCATCCCCGCCCGTGATGCGCGCAAGTCGTGCCTCGGTGGCCGAGCCGGTGCCACGGGCTGTCCGGAACGACGCAGACGTCGGGCGGCTCACCGTGGCTCCCGACGACGGCGCGTCGTCAGCCCCGCTGGGGAAGAACAGCAGCGCAACGCTGAGGCCGAGATTGACCAGGGCGCCCACCCACGTGCCATGGTGCGATGATGTCGCCGCGTATTCGGGAAATCGGCCGGCGATCACGTAGTCCAGCACCATGACGGCGATCCAGGCCGGGATCACACAGACCGGGTCCCAGCCGATGTCGCGAAAGCGCATCGCCTGCAGCATCAGGTTCGCCACCAGGCACAGGCCGATCAGCACCACGATCGGCAGGCTCACCGTCAGCTCCGACGTCTGCGGGGCGAGGGCGGCAAGACCGACGGCCACGACCACGATCAGGACCACCGAAACCAGCGCAAGACCGAGCGAGGCGAGAAAATATTGCAGACGGCCGAGACGCGCATTGAAACCGAAAATGAACCCCAACATCCGCCTCTCCCCGCAGGCCACGCCGCAATCGGGAGCGCAGCCGACACGGCATATCAGGGCGAAATTGCTGCGCGCCTTCGCCGATAGTTAGAATTTGAAGGACCGAGTGCGACGGCGCTTTCGCGCTGCGGGATCTCATGCGGTCGAAAATATATCGTTGCTAAAGCAACTAATCTGTGGAACGATCGACCCGATCAGCAACGGAGGCGCGGGATGATCCGCGTCTCGAAGAAGGGACGGGAACGTCATGCGCAGCCTGCTCGCCGCAGGCGCGGCCGCTTGCGCGCGCGCCAACAGATTGCCGCAGCAGACGGGGCAGCCGTTCGGCGGCTCGTGCCTGAGCGGCTCAGCTCGCGCCCGTGACGGCGTCGAGATTGTCGTGGATTCGGCGCAGCAGGGTGATCAGGACTTCCCGCTCATCCTTGTCGAGACAGGCGAGCAGGCGCCGCTCGCGTTCCAGCGCGGCGACGATGACCTTGTCGTGCGTCGCGCGGCCCTTGGCCGTCAGCGAAATCGAATGGCTGCGGCCGTCCTCCGGGTCGTTGCGGATCGCGATCAGGCCGCGGCTCTTCATCAGCGCCAGGGTGCGGCTGACCGGCCCCTTGTCGAAGCCGATCACGCTGCAGATGCGCGAGGCCGGGATGCCCGGCTCGATCGCCAGCAGCGACATGATCCGCCATTCGGTGACGTTGACGCCGAAATTGCGCTGATAGAACGCGGTGGCGCTGTTCGACAGCTTGTTGGCGATGAAGGTGATGAAGGCCGGCACATAGCGGTCGAGATCGAGCGTGAGGCCGTGCCCCTCAGCTTCGCGCGGCTGCGCCTTGCGCGGCGTCCCGGATTTCTCGCTCATGATCCCCAGCGTCCATGCATCGCCACTCATACGGATACGAAAAGCCGCATGACAAGGCCAAACTTCGGGAGCTCCGCATGAACCCAACAGGTCTTTCCCCCGCTGCCGGCGTGGCGCCGGTCATCCCGCACCTCGCCATCGACCCGTTCTCATATGAATTCTTCGACGATCCCTATCCAGCGCATCAGGAGATGCGCGAGGCCGGCCCCGTCATCCATCTGGACGCGTGGAACGTCTACGGCGTCGCCCGCTACGCCGAGGTCTATGCCGTCCTCAACGATCCCCAGACGTTCTGCTCCAGCCGCGGCGTGGGCTTGAGCGACTTCGCCAAGGAGAAGCCGTGGCGGCCGCCGAGCCTGATCCTTGAGGCGGATCCGCCGGCGCATACGCGCACCCGCGCCGTGCTGAGCAAGGTGCTGTCGCCCGCCGTCATGAAGCGGCTGCGCGACGGCTTCATGGTGGCGGCCGAGGCCAAGATCGACGAGCTTGTAGGCCGGGGCTCGTTCGATGCCATCCCCGATCTCGCCGAGGCCTATCCGCTGTCGGTGTTTCCCGATGCGCTCGGGCTGAAGCCGGAGGGGCGCGAGCATCTCATTCCCTATGCGAGCCTGGTGTTCAACGCGTTCGGTCCGCCGAATGAGCTGCGCCAGCAGGCGATCGAGCGCTCGGCGCCACACCAGGCCTATGTCACGGAGCAGTGCCAGCGCGACAATCTCACGCCCGGCGGCTTCGGTTCCTGCATCCACGCCTTCAGCGACAGCGGCGAGATCACGCCGGCCGAGGCGCCGTTGCTGGTGCGCTCGCTGCTGTCGGCCGGCCTCGACACCACCGTCTACGGCATCGGCGCCGCGGTGTATTGCCTGGCGCGCTTCCCCGGTCAATGGGCGCGGCTGCGCGCCGATCCGTCGCTGGCGCGCAACGCGTTCGAGGAGGCCGTGCGGTTCGAAAGCCCGGTGCAGACCTTCTTCCGCACCACCACGCGTGACGTCGAACTTGGCGGCGTCACGATTCCCGAAGGCGAGAAGGTGCTGATGTTCTTAGGTAGCGCCAATCGCGACCCGCGCCGCTGGGAGCAGCCCGACGCCTACGACGTCACCCGAAAAGTCTCAGGTCATGTCGGCTTCGGCTCGGGCATCCACATGTGCGTCGGCCAGCTCGTCGCGCGGCTCGAAGGCGAGGCGGTGCTGACGGCGCTCGCCCGCAAGGTCGGGAGCGTCACGATGAGCGGCGAGCCGAAGCGCCGCTACAACAACACGCTGCGCGGGCTGGAGAGCCTGCCGGTCACCTTTACTCCAGCCTGAGCTATACCATGACCACGATCACCTTCATCCATCCCGACAACCGCAGCGAAAGCGTGGAGGCCGAGGACGGCGCCAGCGTCATGCTGGCGGCGCTGACCCACGGCATCGACGGCATCGTCGCCGAATGCGGCGGAAACGCCGTCTGCGCCACCTGCCACGTCTATGTCGACGACGCCTGGACCGGGAAGCTCGATCCCGTGTCCGACGATGAGGATGCGCTGCTGGACGGCACCGCAGCCGAACGGCGGCCGAACAGCCGGCTGTCCTGTCAGATCAAGGTGCAGCCGGCGCTGGCCGGACTGGTGGTGCGCATTCCGGATCGGCAGAGCTGATTTCGCAACTGGAGACGACCTCCAGCCGCAACGACAACAATCAAACAAGCAACACACGGGGAAGGACATCATGAAGCAGCTGAATTCGTGCGCGCTGGCGCTGGTCGCAATAGTCTGCCTTGCAGGCGCGGCGCGGGCCGGCGAGATCTCGGACAATGTCGTACGCGTCGGCGTGCTCAACGACATCTCCGGCATCTTCCAGGACACCAACGGCATGGGCTCGGTCGAGGCCGCGCGCATGGCGGCGGAGGATTTCAACGGCGGCGGTAAAGGCATCAAGGTCGAGATCGTCTATGCCGATCACCAGAACAAGGCCGATGTCGGCTCGGCGATCACGCGCAAATGGCTCGATGTCGACAAGGTCGATGCCGTCGTCGACGTGCCCAACTCGGCCGTGGGCCTCACCGTCAACGAGCTCTTGCGCAACAGCCGGATGACGTTCCTGGCGTCGTCGACCGCGAGCTCCGATCTCACCGGCAAGGCCTGCTCGCCGAACACCATCCAGTGGGTCAACGACGCCTGGGCGACCGGCAACACCACGGCGGCTGCGATGATGGGCCGCGGCGGCAAGGACTGGTACTTCATCACGGTCAACTATGCGCTCGGCCAGGGCATCGAGGCGGAGGCCACCAACTACATCGAGAAGCACGGCGGCAAGGTGCTGGGCTCGGCGAAGCATCCGCTCGGCACGACGGACTTCGCCTCGTTCCTGCTTCAGGCGCAGGGCTCGAAGGCCAAGGTGATCGGCCTGGCGAATGCCGGCGGCGACACCATCAATGCGGTCAAGCAGGCGTCCGAGTTCGGCATCCAGCAGGGCGGCCAGTCGCTGGTCGCGTTCCTGCTGTTCATCAACGATATCCACGGCATGGGCTTGAAGGCGGCGCAGGGCTTGCAACTGCTCGAAGCGTTCTACTGGGACATGGACGACGATACCCGCGCCTTCGCCAAGCGTTTCGCGGCGCGCCCCGGCATGAACGGCAAGATGCCGAGCGGCAACCAGGCCGGCGTCTATGCCTCGACGCTTGCCTATCTCAACGCGGTCGCCGCCACCGGCAGCGATGATGCCAAGGACGTCGTGCCGCAGATGAAGACGGTGAAGGGCAAGGACAAACTATTCGGCGATGTGACGATCCGGGCCGACGGCCGCGTGGTGCACCCGATGTATCTGTTCGAGGTGAAGAAGCCGGAGGAGTCGAAATATCCGTACGACTACTATCGTCTGGTCTCGACGATTCCGGCCGAGCAGGCGTTCCGCCCGATCGCCGATGGCGGGTGTGCGCTGGTGAAGTGATGCGTTCGTGGGGTAGCGAGCAAGTGATATCCACGAGTGACATCTAGAAGTAGATGCCGCGAGAGCCGCTGCTCTTCAGTTGCTCCGTCATGCCCGGGCTTGTCCCGGGCATCCACGTCGAGCGGCGACTATCGAGCCGCGTGGATGGCCGGGACAGGCCGGCCATGACGGCGCGGGGAAGGCGACTTCCTCTCATGACCTTCTTCCCGACCCTGCCGTCTGCTGTGCTGCAGTATCCTTAACACGCACTATAGTTCTTGCCTTTGCCCGTTTCCGGGAATTATGGTGCATGGATCGATGGCGCGTAGGATCAGCACGCGCGACGAATGCTGCGGCGAAACGCCGCCGCTGGTCGTGCTGCTGCGTGGCGGCGACAAAACAACGATAAGAACGATTTGTTTGAGGGGAGGGAGACCATGAAGAGCTTCTGGCTGGCGAGCGCCGCGGCGCTGCTGTTTTCGAGCACCGCCTTTGCCGGCGACACCATCAAGATCGGCTTCGTCTCGACGTTCAGCGGTCCGACCGCCGTGATCGGCAACGACATGCGCAACTCGTTCGAGCTCGCGCTCGACCATCTCGGCCGCAAGATCGACGGCAAGCCGGTCGAGGTGATCTACGAGGACGACCAGCAGAAGCCTGACGTCGGCAAGCAGAAAACCGAGAAGCTGGTGCAGTCCGACAAGGTCGACTTCATCGTCGGCTACATCTGGTCGAACGTGCTGCTGGCCTCGCTCAAGACCGCGGTGGATTCCCAGACCTTCCTGATCTCGGCCAATGCCGGCCCGTCGCAGCTGGCCGGCGAATTGTGCTCGCCCTACGTGTTCTCGACCTCCTGGCAGAACGACCAGACGCCGGCGGCGATGGGCCTCTACATGAACCAGAAGGGCGTCAAGTCGGTGTTCCTGATCGGGCCGAACTATGCGGCCGGCAAGGACATGCTGGCTGGCGTCAAGAGCACGTTCAAGGGCCAGGTCGTCGGCGAGGAATATACGGTGTGGCCGAGCCAGCTCGACTTCTCCGCCGAGCTCTCCAAGGCGCGCGCCTCGGGCGCCGAGTCGATCTTCGTGTTCTATCCAGGTGCGGCCGGCGTGCAGTTCCTCAATCAGTACGCGCAGGCCGGGCTCAAGGAGAAGATGCCGCTCTACACCGCCTTCACCGTCGACGAATTGTCGCTGCCGCTGCAGAAGGACAATGCGATCGGCGTGCCCGGCGCCCAGGAATGGGTCAACGACCTGCCCAACGAGCAGAACAAGAAGTTCGTCGCCGACTACCGCAAGAAATACACCGGCCTGCGTCCGACCTATTATGGCGCCCAGGCCTACGACGCGGCCCAGCTGATCAACAGCGCCGTGGTTGCCGTCAAGGGCGACACGTCCAAGAAGGACGCGATGAAGGCCGAGATGGAGAAGGCCAACTTCAAGTCGCTGCGCGGCTCCTTCAAGTTCGGCAACAATCACATCCCGATCCAGAACTTCTACCTGCAGGACGTGGTCAAGGACACCGAGGGCCAGCTCTCGCTGAAGACGGTCGCCACCATCGTCGAGAACGACCAGGACCGCTTCCACGACAAGTGCCCGATGAAGTGAGCGAAAAGAATTCCGAGCCAGGGACGAAACAGGCCTGGAATTTGCTTGAAGCTTAAAACATCTCCGGCCTAAGATCGGGACGGACATGGCGGCAGCGCCTGGAACGGGTTCTGCCGCCGTCTTTTTGAGCGTGAAGTGAGGGGCATGCTTCTCGTCGTCGAACAATTCCTGAACGGGCTGCAGTTTGGACTGCTGCTGTTCCTGCTGGCCGCCGGCCTGACGCTGGTGTTCGGCATCATGGACTTCGTGAACCTGGCCCACGGCTCGCTCTACATGATGGGCGCCTATTTCGCGGCGACCTTCGTGGCCTGGACCGGCAGCTTCGTGCTCGGCGCCGTCATGGCACTGGGAGCCACGCTTCTGCTCGGTATCGTGCTCGAATTCACGGCACTGCGCCATCTCTATGGGCGCGATCACCTTGATCACGTGCTCGCGACGTTCGGCCTGATCCTGTTCTTCAACGAGGCCGTCCGGCTGATCTGGGGCCCGGCGGGACTGGCGCTGCCGCTGCCGTCCTGGCTCGCCTTCCCGGTCACGATCCTGCCCGGCATCCAATATCCCGCCTATCGGCTCGCGATCATCGTCGTGGCGCTGCTGGTGGCGCTGCTGCTCTATCTCGGCGTGATGCGGACGCGGATCGGCATGCTGATCCGGGCCGGCGCCTCCAACCGCGAGATGATCGGTGCGCTCGGCATCAACATCAAGCTGCTCTATACGCTGGTGTTCGGCCTCGGCGCCGCGCTCGCCGGCCTGGCCGGGCTGATGCAGGCGCCGATCCTCACGGTGCAGATCGGCATGGGCGAGAACATCCTGATCCTCGCCTTCGTCGTCATCGTGATCGGCGGCATTGGTTCGATCCGCGGCGCCTTTATCGCGGCGATCATGATCGGCCTGATCGATACCATGGGCCGCGCCTTCCTGCCCAATCTGCTGCGCCAGGTGCTGAACTCGGCAGCAGCTTCCACTGCGGCGCCGGCGATGTCGTCGATGCTGATCTACCTCCTGATGGCGATCGTGCTGGTGGCGCGGCCTGAAGGTCTGTTTCCGGCCAACCGCAGATGAAATCCTCGCTCAACGTTTCGACCATCGTGGCCATCATCGTCGTGGCCGGCCTGGTGCTGCTGCCGGTCTATTCGAACCTCTCCGGCAACATCTTCATCCTCACGCTGTTCACCCGCATCGTGATCCTGGCGCTGGCGGCCGTCAGCCTCAACCTGATCATGGGCTACGGCGGCATGATGAGCTTCGGCCATGCCGCCTATCTCGGCATCGGCGGCTACGCCGTCGGCATCCTGGCGCAGGAGGGCATCGGCTCCGGCTATGCCCAGTTCGCGGTCGCCATCGCGGTTTCGGCGCTCTATGCGCTGGTCATAGGCGCGCTCTCCTTGCGTACCCGCGGCGTCTATTTCATCATGATCACGCTGGCCTTTGCGCAAATGGCCTACTACGTCGCGTCCGGCCTCGCCCGTTACGGCGGGGATGACGGGCTCACCGTCTACAAGCGCAGCGATTTCGGCGGCCTGATCAATCTCGGCAACCGCGTGCAGTTCTATTATCTCTGCCTGTTCTGCCTGCTTGCCGTCGTGGTCCTGATCTGGCGGATCGTCAATTCGCGCTTCGGCCTCGTGCTGCAGGGCCTGCGCTCCAACGAGCAGCGCATGCAGGCGATCGGCTTCCCGTCGAAGCGCTACAAGCTGGCGTGCTTCGTCATCGCCGGCATGCTCTGTGGCCTGTCCGGCGCGCTGCTTGCCAACAACACCGATTTCGTCAGCCCTGCCGTGATGTACTGGACCCGCTCCGGCGACCTCATGGTGATGGTCATCCTCGGCGGCATGGGCACCCTGATGGGGCCGGTCGTCGGCTCGGTCGTGTTCCTGGTGCTGGAAGAGGTGCTGTCGCAGATCACCGAATATTGGGCGCTGATCATGGGGCCGCTGCTGCTCCTGATCGTGCTGTTCGGCCGCGGCGGCATCATGGGCATGCTCGGGAGGTTGAACCGTGGCTGAACCTCTGCTTCGCGTCGACAATCTCGTGCGCCGGTTCGGCGGCATCGTCGCGACTGATCACGTCTGTCTCGACGTTGCCAAGGGCGAGATCCACGCCATCATCGGGCCGAACGGCGCCGGCAAGACCACGCTGATCAGCCAGCTCACCGGCCACCTGGCGCCGCATGCGGGTCGCATTTTCCTAGGGGGTCGCGACATCTCGCATTTCCCCGCCTATAAGCGCAGCGCGCTGGGGCTGGCGCGTTCGTTCCAGATCACCTCGTTGCTGACCGACTTCACCGCGGCCGACAATGTCGCGCTTGCGGCGCAAGCCCATGACGGCAAGCACTCGTTCCGTTTCTTCGCCGCCGCGCGCAAGGACAAGCCGCTGCGTGCCGCCGCGCAGGCCGCGCTGGAGCGCGTCGGTCTCGGCCATCGCGCCGACGTGCTGGTGTCGAAGCTCAGCCATGGCGAGCAGCGCGAGCTGGAGCTCGCCGTCGCGCTCGCGACCAAGCCGCAGCTCCTGCTGCTCGACGAGCCGATGGCCGGCCTGGGGGTGACCGAGTCACAGCGCATGGTGAAGCTGCTGAACGAGCTGCGCAAGGAAGTGTCGATCGTGCTGGTCGAGCATGACATGGAGGCGGTGTTCGCGCTCGCCGACCGCATCTCGGTCCTCGTCTATGGCCGCATCATCGCCTCGGGCAGACCGGACGAGATCCGGCAGAACGAGGAGGTCAAGCGCGCCTATCTCGGCGATCAGCATGTGGTGGTCGGCCATGGTTGATTTGGGGACAAGCGCCATGCTGCTCGAGGTCGACGGCATCGAGACCTGTTACGGCCTGAGCCAGGTCTTGTTCGGCCTGTCGTTGGCGATCCGTCCCGGCGAGATGGTCTCGCTGATGGGCCGCAACGGCATGGGCAAGACCACCACGATCCGCTCGATCATGGGTCTGACCCAGGCGCGCGCCGGCCTGATCCGCTTCAGCGGTCAGGAGACACGAAAGCTGCCGTCCTACAGGATTGCTCAGCTCGGCATCGGCCTGGTGCCGGAGGGACGGCAGATCTTTCCGAATCTGACCGTCACCGAGAATCTCGTGGCGGCCTCGGCCAACCGGCTCGGCGCGTCCGATCCCTGGACGCTCGACAAGATCCACGCCTTGTTTCCGCGGCTCGCCGAACGCGGCAGCAACATGGGCAACCAGCTCTCCGGCGGCGAGCAGCAGATGCTGGCGATCGGCCGGGCGCTGATGACCAACCCGAAACTCCTCATTCTCGACGAGGCGACCGAGGGTCTGGCGCCGTTGATCCGAGAGGAGATCTGGAACTGCCTGTCGCTGCTGAAATCGCGCGGGCAGTCGATCCTGGTGATCGACAAGAACGTCGAGCATCTGACCCGCATCTGCGACCGCCACTACATCATCGAGCGTGGCCGCACCGTGTGGCATGGCACGTCGGAGCAACTGATGGCCGAGCCGGAGCTGCAGCACCGCTATCTGGGGATCTAGGGCGGCGCGCTGCCGCCATCACGACCTGCAAGCGGATTGACTCAAATCAAGATCGCGTCGGGCGTCGGGCGTAGATTTTGCTAGCTGCCCCGGCATGCGCTGATTTTTCGCATTGAGGCGCGGCTTGGAAGGGACTATTTTCCCAGGGTAGTGGTTTGTTTTTCCTTTTATCAGAGGTTGAACAAATGCGTGCGCCTCGTATCCGAATCGAATCACCACAGAAGGCCGTGGCCGGCTTGCGCGGCTTCTGGTCTGTTCATTCCGACCTTGAGACGGGGCTGTGTCTCGCCTTCATGCTGATCGTCGGAGTCATCGTGAAAATGACACCGCCACTCTAGACCTCAGCGATGGAACGGGATGTACTTCTGGTACTCCTTCGGCACCCGGCTGCGATAGCGCGACGGCACCGTGCCGCTGCGCAGGGAGTCCTCGACTTCCTTGCGCGTGCTGGTCCTCGTCCGCTTCTTCTTCGGCGCGGCCGCCTCGCTGGCCGGCTTGGCGTCGCCAGGTTTCTCGGCCGAGGCGGCTGGTGCCGGAGTGGCTGTCGGGGTGGGGCTCGCGGCGGGAGCAGGTTGCGCCGGCGTATCGGGAGCGGGCGCGCTCTGCGCGAAGGCTGCCTCGGCGGCGAGGCTGAGAGCCAGAATGGTTGCCAATGCGATCCCGGAAGACCTGATCATATCAACGAGACTCCAAGCCACTGCGACTGACGGGCCTGCCTGATGATGTCGCCCCCGTGCACCGGACGGTTCATGCTGTCGTTGCATGGCCGGCGTCGGCTGATGCGCCACCTCGCCCAAGAAGAATTCTGAGTGCCGAATTTTTGAGCACAGCGTGCCGCTGGTTCCGTTGAATCGCAAGCATTTTTCCCTGGCACGCGGATTGCTCCCCTCGTTGCTCAGAGTTGGCAGCTAGGGTTCCGGTTCTCCATCGAGAATGCTGGTCCGAGAGCAGCCGCCAGGGGAGAGCCCTGGTGCACGGCGGGATAAAAACCCGGGAGACCTCAGTGGCCGCGCTTGGCAGGCACGAGGTTCTTCATGCCAGTCCGCGGTCATAAAACCGATGAGGGACTGGACATGGGAAAAGCGCGAAATCTGTTTGTTGCACTGCTCGCTGCATCGACGCTGGCGACCGCATCGCTGTCATCAGCGTCAGCTGAGAAGAAGAAGGAATTCAACATCGCCTGGACGATCTATGTCGGCTGGATGCCGTGGCCCTATGCGGCCGAGTCCGGCATCGTCAAGAAGTGGGCGGACAAATACGGCATCTCGATCAAGATCACGCAGATCAACGACTACGTCGAGTCGATCAACCAGTACACCGCCGGCAAGTTCGACGGCGTCACCGTCACCAACATGGATGCGCTGACCATCCCCGCTGCCGGCGGCGTCGACACGTCGGCCATCATCATGGGCGACTACTCCAACGGCAATGACGGTGTCGTGCTGAAGAAGGGCAAGACCATGGCCGACATCAAGGGCCAGAAGGTCAACCTCGTCGAGCTCTCGGTGTCGCACTATCTGCTGGCGCGCGGCCTCGAGACCGCGAAACTGTCCGAGAAGAACATCAAGACCGTCAACACCTCCGACGCCGACATCGTCGCCGCCGCGAAGTCGCCGGACACGACGGCCGTGGTCACCTGGAATCCGCAACTGCTGGAGGTGAAGGCCGAGCCGGGGGCAACGCTGGTGTTCGATTCCAGCAAGATCCCCGGCGAGATCGAGGATCTCCTGGTCGTCAACAGCGCGACGCTCAAGGACAATCCGGAGCTCGGCAAGGCGCTGGTCGGCATCTGGTACGAGACCATCGCGCTGATGAAGGACCAGAGCGAGAAGGGCAAGGCCGCGCGCGAGGCGATGGCCAAGCTGTCGGGCACCGATCTCGCCGGCTTCGAGACCCAGCTCAAGACGACGTTCATGTACTACGAGCCGAAGGACGCGCTCGCCTTCGTGACCGGACCGGAATTGCCCAAGATCATGGATCTCGTGCGCACCTTCTGCTTCGATCACAACCTGCTTGGCGAGAACGTGAAGTCGAAGGACGCGGTCGGCATCTCCACGCCGACGAAGGCGCTGGGCGCGGCCAGCAATGTCAAGCTGCGCTTCGATCCGACCTTCATGAAGATGGCGGCCGAAGGGAAGCTCTGATCCGCTTCCTGGACCGCCGCCGGTGCCACCCCTCATCCTGAAGAGCTTGCGCGAGCGCAAGCATCTCGAAGGATGAGGCCCACATCGGGGCCTCATGGTTCGAGACGGCGCTGACGCGCCCCTCACCATGAGGATTGAGGGAGCCTGTTGATGCCGCGTGCCATGAACGTCGTTCCGAACCGGGGCAGCCGGCTGTTGCTGGCCCTGTTGCCGTTCCTGCTGATCGCGCTGATCTACGTGGTCGGATCGGCGCAGCGGCGCGCGGACAATCCCGACGACAAGCTGCTGCCGCCGGTCTCCGAGATGGTCGCGACCTCCAAGCGGCTCGCGACCGAGCCGGATCGCCGCTCCGGCGACTACGTGCTGTGGTCCGACACGTCGGCGAGCCTGCAGCGCCTCGCGCTCGGCCTCGGCATTTCCGCTGCCATCGGCCTCGTGCTCGGCCTCGCCATCGGATTGCTGCCGGTGGCCGGCGCCGGCTTCGGCACGCTGATTGCGGTGCTGTCGATGATCCCGCCGATGGCGGTGCTGCCGGTTCTGTTCATCGTGTTCGGCCTCGGTGAGCTGTCCAAGGTGGTGCTGATCATCATCGGCGTCACGCCGACCCTGGTGCGCGACCTCTCGCTCGAGGTGCAGAACATGCCGCGCGAGCAGCTGATCAAGGCGCAGACCCTGGGCGCCTCGACCTGGCAGGTCGCGATCCGCGTTGTGCTGCCGCAGATCATGCCACGCCTGATCCAGGGGCTGCGGCTCATGATCGGGCCCGCCTTCCTGTTCCTGATCTCGGCCGAGGCGATCGCCTCCGATGTCGGGCTCGGCTACCGCATCTTCCTGGTCCGGCGCTATCTCTCGATGGATGTGATCCTGCCCTACGTCGTCTGGATCACGTTGCTTGCCTACATCCTCGACTACGCGCTGGTCTGGTTCGGACGGCACGCCTTTCCGTGGGCATATGCGCGAGGGAGCCGCTGATGAGCACGCTCTCCTTCCGCAACGTCTGGGTCGAATACGGCAACCAGGTCGTGCTCGAGCGCATCAATCTCGAGATCACCTCCGGCACGTTCCTGTCGATCGTCGGCCCGTCCGGCGCAGGCAAGAGCACCTTCCTGCGCCTGGTCCTCGGCCAGGAGAGGCCGAGCCAGGGCGCGGTGCTGCTCGACGGCCGGCCGTTTCCGGCCGAGCCCGGACCGGACCGCGGCATCGTGTTCCAGCGCTACTCGGTGTTCCCGCATTTGACCGTGCTCGGCAACGTGCTGCTCGGCTACGAGCTTGCCGGCAGCCCGTTCACGGCGCGGCTGTTCGGATCGGCGCGCAAGGCGGCGATGGAGAAGAGCCTCGCGCTGATCGAGGCCGTCGGCCTGGCCGAGCATCGCGACAAATATCCAAGCGCGTTGTCCGGCGGCATGCAGCAGCGCCTGGCTATCGCGCAGGCCCTGGCGAAGCAGCCGCGCGTGCTGCTGCTCGATGAGCCCTTCGGCGCGCTCGATCCCGGCACCCGCGCCCAGATGCATGCGCTGATCAAGCCGCTGTGGCGCCAGCACAACATGACCATCGTGATGGTCACCCACGACATCAAGGAGGCGTTCGGGCTCGCAACGCGGCTGATCGCGCTCGACCGTCCGCGCAAGGATCCGCAGGCGCCGGAGCGGTTCGGCGCGCGCATCACCTACGATCTCGATCTCACCCGCGACAGCGCCGTGCCCGTGCTCGGATTCATCCGCGCCAGCCTGCAGGCGACGCAATAGTCAGTTCAAGAAACGTCGAAAGAAACGAAGGAGAGTCTCCCATGTCATTCCCATTCATGCGCCGGTCGCGCCGCGCCGGATTGCACTCGCAGCGCCGGTGCATGCGCCGTCACCATCCGGACTTCGACAAGATGGCCACGCAAGGCTGGCAGGCGCTGGAGGCCGAGGGCAAGCTGCCGACCAACGGCTGGCGCAAGGAGCGACAATGGGCGCTCGACATGGGCCTGCCCGGCGCCGACACGCTGACGGACCGCGACATCCCGACCTTCGCCCGCGGCGAGCTGCCGCATTTCGCCGGCATCAACACCTTCATGAAGGCGCCGTATGTCGAGAACGTCCGCGACGTCGGCAAATACGACGCTGCGGTGATCGGCATCCCCTTCGATTCCGGCACCACCTATCGGCCCGGCACCCGCTTCGGGCCGCAGGGCATCCGCCGCATCTCCGCGCTCTACACGCCCTACAACTACGAGCTGGGCGTCGACCTGCGCGAGCAGATGACCTTGTGCGATGCCGGCGACGTCTTCACGATTCCCGCCAATCTGGAAAAGAGCTTTGACCAGATCAGCCGCGGCGTCGCGCATGTGTTCTCGTCCGGCGCGCTGCCGATCATGCTCGGCGGCGATCACTCGATCGGCTTTCCCTGCGTGCGCGGCATCGCGCAGTGCACCGACAAGAGGATCGGCATCATCCATTTCGACCGCCACATCGACATCCAGGAGAAGGATCTCGACGAGCGCATGCACACCACGCCATGGTATTGGGCGACCAACCTGCCGAACGTGTCGCCGACCAATCTGGTGCAGCTCGGCATCGGCGGCTGGCAGGTGCCGCGCGAGGGCGTCGAGGTCGCGCGCAAGCGCAACACCAACGTGCTGACGATCGCCGATATCGAGAAGATCGGGCTGGAGAAGACCGCCGAGATCGCGCTCGAGCTGGCCTGGAAGGATGCCGACGCGGTCTACATCTCGTTCGACGTCGACTCCATCGATTGCGGCTTCGTGCCCGGCACCGGCTGGCCGGAGCCCGGCGGCTTCCTGCCGCGCGAGGCGCTCAAGCTGCTCGGCCTCGTCGCCGCCGAGGGCCTGTGCGGCCTCGAAGTGGTCGAGGTCTCGCCGCCCTACGACACCTCCGACATTACCGCGCTGATCGGCGTCCGTGTCGTCGTCGAGGCGCTCGGCTCGATGGTCGCCCACGGCAAGCTTGGCAGCCACAAGCATATCATCAACAAGCCGGTCAGCTACTGAGGTCCGCGATGCGTCATCATCACCACCATCACGACCATCATCACGACCACGACCATCCGACGCATGGCCCCGGCCACAACCATCCGCACGGCCACCGTTCGCCGGTGCAATGGCAGACGCCGCATCAGCCTGAGGGCGCCAAGCCCGCGCCGGTCGCCGAGCCCGATCTCGACAAGGTCGAAGCTGCCTTCGTCGACGGCTTCATCGCCGCGCCCGATCCGACCAGCTTCCTACGGCTGGCCCGCATCCCGTTCGAGATCCTGCGCGACGGCACGAGCCTGAAGCTGCTGCGCGTCGAGATCGACGCGCTGACCGATGTCGGCAGCCTCACCCCGCATCTCGGCGGCAGCACCTTCCGCTACGATCCGCTGCCGTCGAACTTCATCTCGCGCCGCCGCCGCCTCCGCTTCATCTATTTCGACGGCGCCGGCCTGACGTCGCTGACCTATGCGGAGCTGCGGGAGATGGAATGAGCTTAGGGCAGCGGCGTTCGCTTGAGCGCCGCTGCGACGGCCTCGAAACGGTCGACGACCTCCGGCAGCACATAGGATCGCACGATGGACGCGGCCGCGATGCCGATCAGCAGCACGATGACATATTGAGCGGCGAGCAGGAGGGCGACGCGCCGCAGCCAGGATGATCGCGGCTGAAGCTCGGCAGCGCGAGCGGGGCTCTGCGGCGCATCGGCAGTTGCAAGCAGCAGGTGCTCTTGTTCTCGCGAGGCCTCGGACATGCGCTCAGTATCCCGACAGCATCTGTTCGAGTCGGGATTTGAGCCGCTTGTTGGTGCGCTCGCGCTCGCGCAACCTGCGCGCCCATTCCAGCGAGATGACCTCGCTATCCTGGTCGAAGGCAAGGCCGGCGCCGGCACCGTCGCGCCAGATCATGCGTGCCTGACGTGACCATCCGCGCCGTTCGATCGTGACGTCGACCCGGTCGGGCAGCAGCACCGTCCCGTCCAGCTCGATCTTGACGCCGCGGTTGTTGAAATTGCGGACGATGCAGGCGAGCGTCGAGCTGCCAGCGTTGAATGTCAGAACGCCGCCATAATAGACGCGTTGGCGAGCCTCGCTGCGACGATTGTCCATGGTGCGTCCTCCAGTCACTTAACGATCTATTAAGCAATCGGAGGGTGTGTGGCCACCATCGGCGGTATGAAAATGACGGCGGTGGTTAACGCGGATGCCGCGACGTGCCGGCATTGACGTTGCGCGAGTTCACCCCCGCGCGAACATGCGCGCCTCATTGGCGATGACCGGCTTCACCGCTTCGCCCAGCCGCGCGGCAGCCGCATCGACTGATAGACCTGCGGTATCCACAACGGCGTTGGCCCTCGCGTACAGGGGCTCGCGGCTCGCCAGGATGTTGCGCAGCTCGGCCATCGCCGAGCGGTCGTCGGCCATCGGGCGGAGGTCGCCCTGCTTACGCACGCGCCCCATGTGCTCCTCCGGCTCGGCCTTGAGCCAGATGGTGTAGAACGAGGTCAGGATCAGGTCGAAGGTGACCGGCTCGGAGACGATGCCGCCGCCGGTCGCCAGCACCATCGGCTCCTTGCGCGCGAGCAGTTGCACCAGGGCGGCCTGCTCCATGCGGCGAAAGCCTTCCTGGCCGTAGAGCGCGATGATCTCGGCTACCGAAAGCCCGTTCTGCCGCTCGATCTCCTTGTTCAGCTCGACGAAGCTCCAGCCGATCCGCTCCGCCAGCATCTTGCCGAGCGTCGACTTGCCGGCACCGCGCAGGCCGATCAGCGCAATGCCTGAGAACGAACGCCGCAGCGGCGCCGATGCGCCCCCGGCAAGCAGCTCCTTGACCTCGGCGATCTGGCTCGGGCTCGCCTTCTTCAGGAGATCGCGAATGACCGGCCAGTCCGGCGATGGCTCGCCGCCGGGGATGATGTCGTCGAGCGGCGCGTTGATCGCGTTGGCGATGCGGCGCAGCAGCACGATCGAGACATTGCCCTTGCCGCTCTCGAGCTGGGCGATGTAGCGCTCGGAAATCCCGGAGACCTCGGCCAACACCTTGCGCGACATGCCGGCGAGGCCGCGCATCCGCCGCACCCGCTGGCCCAGCTGGTCGAGGAAATCGGTCTCGGCCGCGGACTGGCCGTCGTCGCGCGGGGCATCGCTGTGTGGCGTCATATCCCTGAGGTACTCTTTTGAGTAGGAAACATAATGCCGGGGAGGATTGACAGCAAGCGATGTTGGTGGCCTTGTATGAATTATAATTCAAAAATCCGGGGAGAATGCCGTGAAGTCGTACAATGCGGTATCGTGGCTGCTTGACCGCAATGTCGAGGCGGGGCGCGGCGACAAGCTCGCCTACACGGACACGGTCTCGGAGCTGACCTATCGCGGTCTGCAACAGCAGACCTGCCGCGTCGCCAACATGCTGCGCCGCCTTGGCGTCCGCCGCGAGGAGCGCGTGGCGATGATCATGCTCGATACGGTGGATTTCCCCGCGGTGTTTCTTGGCGCCATGCGCGCGGGCGTCGTCCCGGTGCCGCTCAACACGCTGCTGACCTCTGAACAATACGCGTATGTGCTCGCCGACTGCCGCGCCCGCGTGCTGTTCGTGTCCGAGGCGCTGTATCCGGTGGTGAAGGACATTGTCGGCCGGATGCCGGATCTCGATTGCGTCGTCGTGTCCGGCGCCAATGCCTTCGGCCACAAGCTGCTCACCGAGGAGCTCGCGCGCGAGAGCGATCAGTTCGACACGGTCGCGACCCACGAGGATGAGCCTGCGTTCTGGCTGTATTCATCCGGTTCGACCGGCATGCCCAAAGGCGTGCGCCATCTGCACGGCAATCTCGCCGCAACGGCCGAGACCTATGCCAGCCAAGTGCTCGGCATCCGCGAGAGCGATGTCTGTCTGTCAGCCGCAAAGCTGTTCTTCGCCTATGGCCTCGGCAATGCGCTGACCTTCCCGCTGTCGGTCGGCGCAACTACGATCCTCAACTCCGAGCGCCCGACGCCGGCGCTGATGTTCAAGCTCCTCAACCGCTACAATCCGACCATCTTCTACGGCGTGCCGACCTTGTTCGCCGCGATGCTGCACGATGAGTCGCTGCGCCATGAGAAGGCCGGCAGCGCTCTGCGCATCTGCACCTCGGCCGGCGAGGCGCTGCCGGAATCGGTCGGCAATGCCTGGAAGGCGCGGTTCGGCGTCGACATTCTCGATGGTGTCGGCTCGACCGAGCTGCTGCACATCTTCCTGTCCAACGTGCCCGGGGACATCAAATACGGCTCATCGGGGCGCCCCGTGCCGGGCTATCAGGTTCGTCTTGTCAACGAGGCAGGCCAGGACGTGCCGGACGGCGAGGTCGGCGAGATGCTGGTGCATGCACCGTCCGCCGGCGAGGGCTACTGGAATCAGCGCCACAAGACCCGCTCGACGTTCGAGGGCTATTGGACGCGCACCGGCGACAAATATGTCCGCGACGCCGACGGGCGCTACACCTTCTGCGGCCGCTCCGACGACATGTTCAAGGTCTCTGGCATCTGGGTGTCGCCGTTCGAGGTCGAGAGCGCGCTGATCACGCATCCCGCGGTGCTCGAGGCTGCCGTGGTGCCGGAAGCCGATCCGGAGGGGCTGTTGAAGCCGAAGGCCTATGTCGTGCTGCGCCCGAGCGTCGATCGCTCGACCCTGCACGAGGCACTGAAGGAACACGTCAAGCAGAAGATCGGCCCGTGGAAATATCCGCGCTGGATCGAGGTGGTGGACAGCCTGCCGAAAACCGCGACCGGCAAGATCCAGCGCTTCAAGCTGCGTGAGGGAGCGGGTCAGTAGTTGGCCCCCACTCTCGGAGTGGTCCTACTCTTGGTTGTCGTCATGGCCGGGCTTGACCTGGCCATCCATTCCGCCTCGACAAGAAAGACGTGGATGCCCGGGTCAAGCCCGGGCATGACGAAGGAGAGAGTGACCCGTGCAGCTTTCATCGAACGGCTTCCTCACCATCGATTCCGCCGATCTCGAATATCGCCTGATCGGTCCGCAGCCCTCTGACGCTCCGTGCATCGTGCTGCTGCATGAAGGGCTCGGCTCGGTCGGGTTGTGGGGCGACTTTCCCGACAAGCTCCAGCAAGCCACCGGCGTTTCCGTGTTCGTCTATTCGCGCGCGGGCTACGGCGCCTCCAGCCCGGTGTCTCTGCCGCGGCCGCTCGACTACATGCAGCGCGAGGCGCGCGATGTGCTGCCGAAGCTGCTCGATCAAATCGGCTTTCAGCGCGGTCTTCTCGTCGGCCATTCCGATGGTGCGTCGATCGCGGCGATCTACGGGGGCAGCCACGCCGACCATCGCCTCGACGGCATCGTGCTGGTCGCGCCGCATGTGGTCGTTGAGGACATTTCTGTGTCGTCGATCGCCGCGATCAAGACCAATTACGAAACCACGGAGCTGCGCACCAAGCTCGGCCGCTGGCACAAGGACGTCGACAACGCGTTTTACGGCTGGAACGGCGCCTGGCTCGATCCGGCATTCCGGGCCTGGGATATCACCGGCGACCTCGCCTACATCCGCGTTCCCGTGGCCGTGATCCAGGGCGTCGACGACCAGTACGGCACCATCCGCCAGGTCGAGATCATCCAGGAGGAGTGCTACTGCCCGGTCGAGGTGACGATGCTGCCCAACACCGGCCATTCCCCGCATCGCGAGGCGCCGGACGCCACCTTGCGGGTCATTGCCGAGTTCGCGGCCGTGACCTTGCCGGCCCCGGCATCACGAACATGAAACAAAGTGCATGTTTCGGCTTTTTGTCGTAGACGACAGCCATAACATGAATTATTGTGCATCTCAACGATAAGCACTCCAACGAAGGGTGACACATGGCCGGGGAAGACCGCGTGCTCGCGGGAGGCAAGACGTTCATCGATTTTCAGACCGATCCCTCCCGCTACAAACATTGGAAGCTCTCGATCGATGGCGAGGTGGCGACGCTCGCCATGGACGTCGACGAGAATGGCGGCCTGTTCGAGGGCTACCAGCTCAAGCTCAATTCCTATGATCTCGGCGTCGACATCGAGCTCGCCGACGCCGTGCAGCGGCTGCGCTTCGAGCACCCGCAAGTGAAGGTCGTGGTGCTGCGCTCGGCCAAGCCGCGCGTGTTCTGCGCCGGCGCCAACATCCGCATGCTTGCGGGCGCGACCCACGCCCACAAGGTGAACTTCTGCAAGTTCACCAACGAGACCCGCAATGGCTTCGAGGATTCATCCGAGAATTCCGGTCAGCGCTTCATCACCGTGGTGAACGGCACCGCGGCCGGCGGCGGCTATGAGCTCGCGCTCGCCACCGATCACATCATCCTCGCCGATGACGGCTCGTCTTCGGTGTCGCTGCCGGAGGTGCCTCTGCTCGCGGTGCTGCCCGGCACCGGCGGCCTGACGCGCGTCGTCGACAAGCGCAAGGTGCGCCGCGACCGTGCGGACGCGTTCTGCACGACGGAAGAGGGCGTCAAGGGCAAGCGCGCCGTGCAATGGCGCCTCGTCGACGAGATCGCGCCGAACTCCAAGGTCGACGCCAAGGTCGCTGAGCGCGCCAGGGAGTTCGCGGCGGCCTCCAAGCGCAACGGCAGCGGCAAGGGCGTCGCGCTCACGCCGCTGAAGCGCGTCATCGATGCGTCGAGCGTGCGCTACGGCTTCGTCAATGTCGACATCGACCGCACGGCCCGCATCGCCACGATCACCATCTCGGCTCCCGAGGCCGCGCCACCTGCGGACATCGACGGCATGATCGGGCAGGGCGCTTCCTTCTGGCCGCTGCAGGTCGCGCGCGAACTCGATGACGCCATCCTGCATCTGCGCATCAACGAGCTCGGCATCGCTATGCTGGTGTTCAAGTCGCATGGCGATCGCGCCCAGGTGCTCGCGCATGACGCGTTCCTTGAGGCCAACAAGGCGCACTGGCTGGTCAACGAGGTCAGGCATTACTGGAAGCGGGTGCTGAAGCGCATCGACGTCACCTCGCGCACGCTGGTCACGCTGGTCGAGCCCGGTTCCTGCTTCGCCGGCACGCTCGCCGAGTTGGTGTTCGCTTCCGACCGCTCCTACATGCTGATCGGCACCATCCAGGGCGACAACCGCCCGGCGCCGGCGATCGAACTGTCGGCGATGAATTTCGGTCCCTATCCGATGAGTCACGGCCTGACCCGGCTGGAGTCGCGCTTCCTCGCCGATCCCACCGATCTCGCGCGTGTGCGTGAGCAGGTCGGCAAGCCGCTCGAAGCCGATGAGGCCGAGGAACTCGGCCTCGTGACCTTCGCGCTGGATGACATCGATTGGGAGGACGAGATCCGCGTCTTCCTCGAGGAGCGCGCCAGCTTCTCGCCCGACAGCCTCACGGGTCTCGAAGCCAATCTGCGCTTCGCCGGCCCCGAGACGATGGAATCGAAGATCTTCGCCCGCCTCACCGCCTGGCAGAACTGGATCTTCCAGCGGCCCAACGCGGTCGGCGAGGAGGGCGCACTCCGGCGCTACGGCACCGGCGAGCGGCCGCAATATGACATGACGCGCGTGTAGTTATCATCCGTCATGGCCGGGCTTGACCCGGCCATCCGCGAGCTAATCGACACGAACGACGTGGATGCACGGCACGAGGCCGGGCATGACCACCGGGAAGATTTCAGGGAGGCACGCCATGAACATGAACATCATGAACGTCGACTACTCGACCAAGATTCCGAACAACGTGAATCTCGCCGAGGACCGCCAGGTCCTCAAGGCGCTGGAAGGCTGGCATCCCGGCTACGTCGATTGGTGGAACGACATGGGCCCCGAGGGCTTCCAGCAGTCGCTGGTGTACTTGCGCACGGCCTATTCGGTCGATCCGCGCGGCTGGGCGAAGTTCGATTACGTCAAGATGCCCGACTATCGCTGGGGCATCCTGCTGGCTCCGCAGGAAGAGGATCGCAAGATCCCGTTCGGCGAGCACTATGGCGAACCGGCTTGGCAGGAGGTTCCCGGCGAATATCGCGCGCTGATGCGCCGCCTGATCGTGATCCAGGGCGACACCGAGCCGGCCTCGGTCGAGCAGCAGCGCCATCTCGGCAAGACGGCGCCGTCGCTCTACGACATGCGCAACCTGTTCCAGGTCAACGTCGAGGAGGGCCGTCACCTCTGGGCGATGGTCTACCTGCTGCAGAAATATTTCGGCCGCGACGGCCGCGAGGAGGCCGACGAGCTGCTGCGCCGCCGGTCGGGCGATGCGGACAGCCCGCGCATGCTCGGCGCCTTCAACGAGAAGACGCCGGACTGGCTGTCGTTCTTCATGTTCACCTACTTCACCGACCGCGACGGCAAGATGCAGCTGCACTCGCTCGCGCAGTCCGGCTTCGATCCGCTGTCGCGCACCTGCCGCTTCATGCTGACGGAGGAGGCGCATCACATGTTCGTCGGCGAGACCGGCGTCGGCCGCGTCATCCAGCGCACGGTCGAGGCGATGCGCGAGGCCGGGATCGACGATCCCACCGACATCGCCAAGGTCCGCGCGCTGGGCGTGATCGACCTGCCGACCATCCAGAAGAAGTTGAACCTGCACTACACGCTGTCGCTCGACCTGTTCGGCTCGGAGGTCTCGACCAACGCGGCCAATGCCTTCAATGCCGGCATCAAGGGCCGCTATCACGAGACCCAGATCCAGGACGATCACCAGCTCAAGAACTCGACCTATCCGGTGCTCAAGCTGGTCGACGGCGAGATCAAGCGGGTCGACGAGCCGGCGCTGACCGCGCTCAACATGCGCCTGCGCGACGACTATTCGCAGGACTGCGTCAAGGGCCTGCTGCGCTGGAACAAGATCATCACGACCGCAGGTTACGACTTCCAGCTCAAGCTGCCGCATACCGCCTTCCACCGCGCCATCGGCGAGTTCAAGGACGTCCATGCGACGCCCGACGGCATCCTGATCGACGAGGGCACGTGGGCGAAGCGCAAGGGCGACTGGCTGCCGTCGGCCGACGACGGCGCCTACATCTCCTCGCTGATGAAGCCGGTCACCGAGATCGGCGAATACGCCTCGTGGATCGCGCCCCCGAAGGTCGGGATCGACAACAAGCCGGGTGACTTCGAGTACGTGAAGATCGAGACTTGATGAGAGGCGAATAGCGAGTTGCGAGTAGCGAATAGGGGAAGTAGCCTATTCGCTATTCGCTATTCGCTATTCGCTATTCGCTATTCGCTATTCGCTATTCGCTATTCGCCCTTCTCAGCTGTCCCATCCCGCACCCGGAATGCCCGGGTTCGCGTAGACGATGCCGCCATCGACCGCGATCGTATTCCCCACCACGTAGTCGCCCGCGCGCGAGGCGAGGAAGATCGCCGTGCCAGCCATGTCCTCGTCGGTGCCGATGCGCCCAGCGGGCACGCGCGAGGCGACCTCGTCGGCGTTGTCGCGCGCGGCCTTGTTCATGTCGGACTTGAACGGTCCGGGCGCGATCGCGGTCACCACGATGTGGTCCTTGATCAGCTTGGCCGCCATGCGCCGCGTCAGATGGATCAGGCCGGATTTGCTCGCCGCATAGGAATAGGTCTCGAGCGGGTTGACGAAGATGCCGTCGATCGAGGCGATGTTGATGACCTTTGCCGGCCGTTCGGCGCTGGCCGCCGCACGCAAGGGAGCTGCGAGCGCCTTGGTCAGGAAGAACGGCGTCTTGAGGTTGAGGTTCATCACCTTGTCCCAGCCGCTCTCCGGGAATTCGTCGAAGTCGGCGCCCCACGCCGCGCCCGCATTGTTGACGAGGATGTCGAGCTTGGGCTCGCGCTTCTTGATCTCGCCCGCGAGCGTCTCGATGCCGGCCATCGTCGAAATGTCGATCGGCAGCGCGATGCACTCGCCGCCATATTCGGTCGTCAGTGCCTTGGCGGTCGCCTCGCAGGGCCCTGCCTTGCGCGCGGTGATGTAGACCCTCGCCGCGCCATGCGCGAGCAGGCCGGATGCGATCATCTTGCCGATGCCGCGCGAGCCGCCGGTGACGAGCGCGATGCGTCCTTCGAGTGAGAACAAGTTCCTGAGCATGAAGCCTCCCTTTCCTTATGTCATGCGCGCTTGTGAGCGGGACGCGCCAGCACGTCAAGTGAGACGCAGTCGCACGAATTCGCCGCAATTCAATCGGAGGGCAACGTTATGGCGGGGCTATGCCGCGTCGATGCGGCGAAAGCCGTTCCACATCGCGGTGGCCGCGCCCGAGGTCAGCACCGGCAGCACGCGGGCGTCCTGGTAATGGCCGTTCAGCGAGACGCGCGACAGGGCCGTGAGATGATCGGCGCTTTCCGCGAAGATCATGCCGGGCCGGGTGGTGACGGCGGTCTTGTAGCCGCTCGCGGCCGCCAGCACGAATTCGCGCTGGGAAGCGGCGGCGCGGTCGCCGTAGGGGTAGGCCATGTGCAGCACCGGCCGCTGCAACTCGTTCTCGATCCGAGTGCGGCTGTCGGCGATCTCGATGCGCGCCGTCTCCTCGGTCTGCTTGGCGAGATTGCAGTGACTGATCGAATGCGCGCCGATCGAGATCAATGGCTCAGTCGAAAGCGCCCGGAGCTCGTCCCAGGACAGGCAGAGCTCACGGCAGATCGAGGCCTCGTCGACGTCGTAGCGCGCGCACAGCGCGCTGATCTCACGCCGGACGTCGTGCTCGCCCGGCAGTGCGCGCAGCCAGTCGTGCAGGCGCTGGAACGTCACGCATTTGGCTGCCGGCGTCGATGCATCGAGCTGCAGCGACAGCCCGCCGATCTCGATGTCGATCGCGTCAGTCTTCGCGACCAGCCGCTCCAGCGTCACCCACCAGAGCCGGCCCAGTCCCGATGCGAAATCGCTCGTCACATAGATGGTGAACGGCGCATCGAACTCGCGCATGACAGGCAGCGCGAAGTCGCGATTGTCGCGATAGCCATCGTCGAAGGTGAAGCAGGCGAAGCGGCGCGAGAAGTCCTTCGCCACCAGCCGGCTGTGCAACTCGTCGAGGGTGATGATCTCGATGTCGTGGTCGCGCAGGTGCGACAACATCTCGCGCAGGAAATCCGGCGTGACCTCGAGGTGACAATTGGGCTGGAAATCGGCGTCGCGGTGCGGCCGCACATGATGCAGCGTATAGATCGCACCCACGCCCGAGAAGATCGGGCGCAGCCAGACATGCGCGCCGCTCAGATACAGCGCTTCCAGGCCGGCACGGATAAAGGTTTTGCGAAATCGCCTCATCTGAAATATGCGGCCCGGTGAGTGTCGGGACAAGGTTACCGACGAATGATTGAAGAAAACCTTAGCCTGCGGTCACAACGTACCGTGCGGCGCTCCTCATTTCCGGTTTGACAGGCATGCAAGGGTTTGTTTTCTCTCTGCTTCCTCGATGCGACGGATGACGAATGCGCGGACTTTTCAGGTGGAGCGGGAAATGGTGGCCTGGCGTCATTCCGCTGATCGTGCTTTGGGGCCTCGCGGCCTGGACCAGCACCGTTCCCCTGGAGAATGATCTCGCCGGACGCAGTTCGGCCGTCCTGACGGGGGCGGTGCTCGACAGGACAAGCATCACGGTGGACGGCCGCGATGTCTCGCTGCGCGCCAATGCGTTTTCCGAGGCCGGACGCCGCGATGCGGTTGCTGCGGTCGACGGCGTGGCCGGCGTGCGGCTCGTCAACGACGAGACGCGGCTGGTCCCCGAGGCCAAGCCCTTCGTCTGGTCGGCCGAGCGCGACGTCGTCCGGGTGACGCTGGGCGGCAGCGCGCCGCTGCCCGCCTTGAAGGGCAAGCTGATGGACGCGGCCCGGGCCGCGCTGCCGGGTGTCGAGGTCGCGGATCAGATGGGCCTGGCGCGCGGCGCGCCGGCGCGCTTCGAGGATGTGGCGCTGCTGCTGATCGGCCAGATCGCCAAGCTGAAGGACGGCAAGTTCACGATCTCCGACGGCGACGTCACATTGTCCGGCATGGCGCGCGAGCTCGGCGGCCGCGAGGCGATCGCGGCCGCGCTCGGAAAGCTGCCGGACGGCTTCAAGGTCGCCAGCAACGAGGTCAAGGCGCCGCCCTATGTCTTCCAGGCCTACAAGGACCCGGTCGCGGTCACCGTGACGCTTGCAGGCAACGTTCCCGACGAGAACATCCACGCCGTCGTCGTCGGCTCTTCATCGCGCAAATTCTTCAGCGAGAAGGTCGTCGACAATCTCAAGAACAGCCTCGGCGCGCCAACCAATTTCGTGAATGCGGTGGTGCCGGCGTTGGGCGCCTTGTCACGGCTGTCGACCGGCACGCTGGTGGTGTCCGACCGTGACATCAAGATTTCCGGTGATGCGCTTTACGACGCCGCAGCGGCCCAGATCCGGACCGGGCTCGCCAAAGATGTCCCACAGGGCTGGCAGGTGAAGGCCGACATCACGGTGAAGCCGGCAGCCGCCCCGGTCGATCCCACGGTGTGCCAGCAGCTGTTCTCCGACCTGCTCGGCAAGGCCAAGATCCGGTTCGAGACCGGCCGCAGCGACCTCGACAGGGATTCCACCGGTCTGCTCGACCGCCTCGTCGAGATCGCGTTCCGCTGCCCCTCCGCCAATGTCGAGATCATCGGGCACACCGATGCCGACGGCGACTCTGCCGCCAATCAGGTGCTGTCGCAGAAGCGCGCCCAGGCGGTGGTCGATTATCTGGTCAAGGCCGGACTGCCGGCCGACCGTTTCAGCGCGATCGGCTATGGCAGCACCCAGCCGGTCGCCGCCAACGACACCGCCGACGGCCGGGCGCAGAACCGGCGCATCGAATTCGTGGTGAGGTAACGTCATGGCCTATCTCGTTGCCTTTCACTGGGGCTGGCTGGCCGGCGCATTCGCCATCGGGCTGGCGATGGGCTGGGTCGCCGTGGTGCATCGCGCCCCGCGCGTGTCGGGCTGGCTGACCTGGCTGCTGGCGGCGCTGGCCGCCGGCCTGGTCGCGACGGCCGTGGCCTGCCTGATTCCCGGCCGGGCCGGCTACTGGCTCGAGCTGCTGCTGATCATGTTCGTGCCCTACCTCGTCGGCTGCGCCATCGGCACCTGGCTTCGGGCGCTGGTGGTGATCCGCAGCATGCGGACGAAATCGGCGGCCTGAGACCGCCGCCCCGGACTGCACCCGACGCCATCTGCCGAGACTGCGGCGGCGCGCCCGCCGTCCGCGTGCCCCGGGTCATCGCAACTGCGAGACACGAAGGTTTGACGAGGCGCGAACCTGTCAAACGCGCGGCTCGCGCTTATCGTTGAGCCATGCTGACCCGCCGAACCGCTGGGCGCCCCGGAAGCCCCGGAGATTCGCGTTCCTCACCAAAGTTTAACCTGGGGTTTGCAGGCTGGCGGGGACGTGCGCTGCCCCGCCGTCCTGCATGATGCCTTGTCCGATGCCTTTGCCTGATGTCTTGCCTCATGTGCGGCAAAACGGTGCATCGCATTTCCGCAAAGCCTGCTAAGTATATCCATGTGTACGCTTTTGTTCGCACGCTCCGTGTTCCCCAATGCGTCGAAACGCGCTACGAGGGCGTTGTATGCGCACATGATGCTGCGGCCTCCGGGGCGCGGCGTCCCCGGCCGTCGTGATCGGATCACGGTGAGAGGTGTAGATGCTTGAAGCCATACGCAGAGCGGCCACGTTCCTGCGCGAGAAGCAAGTCCTGCACAAGCTCGGCGTGCTGATCAGCATCGCTGTGATCGCGGTCGCCTGCTACGTCCTCTACCACATGCTGCGCGGCATCGACACCTACGAGGTGCTCGAGGCGATCAAGAGCACGGAGCCGCATCAGATCGCGCTCGCCGCGCTGTTCGTCGCCGCCGGCTATTTCACGCTGACCTTCTACGATCTGTTCGCGGTGCGCGCGATTGGCCACGACCACGTGCCCTACCGCGTCAACGCGCTGGCCGCCTTCACCAGCTATTCGATCGGCCACAATGTCGGCGCCAGCGTCTTCACCGGCGGTGCCGTGCGCTACCGCGTCTATTCGGCCCATGGGCTGAACGCCATCGACGTCGCCAAGATCTGCTTCCTTGCCGGCCTGACGTTCTGGCTCGGCAATGCGGCCGTGCTCGGGCTCGGCATCAGCTATCATCCGGAGGCAGCCGCCTCGATCGACCAGCTGCCGCCCTGGGTCAACCGCATGGTGGCGATCGCGATCCTGGTCGGTCTGTTGGGGTATGTCGCCTGGGTATGGACCAAGCCGCGCGTGGTCGGCCGCGGGCCGTGGACCGTGGTGCTGCCGAGCGGCCCCCTGACCCTGCTGCAGATCGCGATCGGCATCATCGACCTCGGTTTCTGCGCGCTGGCGATGTATGTGCTGGTGCCGGACGAGCCCAATCTCGGCTTCGTCGTGGTGGCCGTGATCTTCGTCTCGGCGACCCTGCTCGGCTTCGCCAGCCATTCCCCCGGCGGGCTCGGCGTGTTCGACGCCGCGATGCTGGTCGGGCTGTGGCAGATGGACCGCGAGGAGCTGCTGGCCGGAATGCTCCTGTTCCGGATGCTGTATTATTTGGCGCCGTTCCTCATTTCTGTAATCTTGCTGACGTTTCGCGAGGTTATCATCAGCACGCGGTCGAAACGGCTGCGGCAGGCCGCGCTCAGCCTCGATCCGGGCCCCCCACCGGAAGCCGCTTTTGTGAGGAAACGCAGCGATTCCGGTGCCTGACGCCAGCTCAAGGGAACAGTAGGACGAGATGGCCCTCGACGCTCCCTCCGACACGCCGCTCTCGATCTTCACCCCCTGGCCGGACCGGCTGCGCCATTCCGCGATCATCCTGCTCGCTGCGGCGCTCGCGCTTGCCGGGCTCGTGCTGCTGGACGAGCTGCTGCCGCTGCGGGCCCTGGCGGTATTCCTGTGCATTTCCGCCGCCGCCCTGGTGCCGTGGCGGCTGCATGGCGCGGTCGCCAAGCGCGAGGAGGAGCGCCACGCCAACCCGGTCGAGGCGCCGGCCGTCAGCGCGGTGGTCGAGGGCATCCCCGATCCCGCCGTGCTGCTCGACCGCGCCGGCCGAGTCATCCACCTCAATGCCGCTGCCGCGCAGCTCGCGCCGGCCCTGCGCAAGGGCGAGCTCGCCCAGTTCGCGCTGCGCACGCCGGAGATCATCACTGCGCTGCGCGAGGCGATCGCCACCACCGAGATCCGCCGTGCCACCTATCACGATCACGTTCCGGTCGATCGCTGGATGGAGCTGATCATCACGCCGGTGCCGGTGCCGACGGCGTTCGGCGGCACGGACAAATGCATGCTGATGACGTTCCACGATCTGACCCCGCTGCGCCGGGTCGAGGAAATGCGCGCCGACTTCGTCGCCAATGCGAGCCACGAGCTGCGCACGCCGCTGGCGGCGCTCTCGGGCTTCATCGATACGCTGCAGGGGCCGGCCAAGGACGATCCGAAGGCGCGCGAGCGCTTCCTCGGCATCATGCACATCCAGGCGACGCGCATGGCGCGGCTGATCGACGATCTGCTGTCGCTGTCACGGGTGGAGCTGTCGGCGCATGTCCAGCCCCACGCCATGGTCGACGTCGTCCCCATCATCCGCCAGGTCACCGACGGGCTGGAGTCGCTGGCGCGCGAGCGCCAGGTAGTGATCGAGACCAGCCTGCCGGACGTGCCGGTGACGATCGCCGGCGACCGCGAGGAGCTGCTGCGCGTGTTCGAGAACCTGATCGAAAACGCGCTGAAATACGGCGCCTCGGGCGGGCGCGTGATCGTCTCGCTGGAGCAGGCCGTCTCCGCCGAGAACGCGCCGGAGATCCGGGTCAAGGTGCGCGATTTCGGCCCCGGCATCGCGCCCGAGCATCTGCCGCGCCTGACCGAGCGCTTCTATCGCGTCGATGTCGGCGACAGCCGCGCGCAAGGCGGCACCGGGCTCGGCCTCTCCCTGGTGAAGCACATCCTCAACCGCCATCGCGGCCGGCTGCTGATCGAAAGCGTGCCGCGCAACGGTGCCGCCTTCACGGCGTGCTTTCCGCAGTCGAAGCCGGCGCGGGGCGCCTGATCGCCCGTCGCATCTGCGGCCCGGCGCGGGCCGGGCTCACGTCCATGGTCGTTGTGAGTTGAGGCCGCCGGAGATCCCAGGGCGATGCGGAGCATCCTCATCGCCCGTCGCGGCCAACTTCCTCAGCGCGTGGTCGACTTCGCCGGCTGGCGGCGGCGGTCGGCCGCGGGCTGATAGGCGACGCGCGAATGCTGCGCGCAATAGGGCAGACCGGAAAGCGCCTTGCCGCCGCAGAAGAAGAAATCCGCGCTTGAGGGATCGCCGACCGGCCAGTGGCAGGTCGCCTCGTTGAGCTCCAGCAGCGACAGCCGCTGGTTCATCGGCACGACGTTGTCGAATGCAACCGGATCGGGCTCCGCCTCAACCTCGAAAACCTGTGCGAGCGCCGTGTTGCCGCGCGCCACCGGGCGCGCCACCCGCATCATCGGCTGTGCCGGGCGGGCCGCCTTGCGCTGGCGCGGTGCCGCGGTGGCCGGGCTCTTGGCGCGGCCGGACAGGCCCAGCCGGTGCACCTTGCCAATCACGGCGTTGCGCGTCACGTTTCCGAGTTCCGCGGCGATCTGGCTGGCCGACAGTCCGGCTTCCCAGAGTTTTTTCAGTTGCTCGACGCGATCGTCGGACCAGGTCAATACGGTCATCGAACCTTTCCCTTCGCGTTGCGCCGGCCAATTCCGGGACGGCGCTGCGATGCTGTCTCAAGAAAATCCCTGGCGGCAGAATCCCTTGTCCCTCGCCGGGCACGCGCAAGGCACCCGGACGTTACGCAAACTCAGAGAACTTCGAGAGGGATCAGAACTGCCGCACGAGATGTCGTACTCGACGTTGAAAACGCTACAATATGGCGTGACTCCCGCGCAAGAGTCGGCGGCCGCAGTCCACACATTCCGTGGTTCCCTGTGGCGTGTCTCGAGGCGTGTCAGGCGTCCGGAATCTCACGGGCCGGCCCCCCATGCATCAGCTGACGCGTAGTTGACTCCCACCGCTGCCCGCATACAATAGATGCACGTGCCGCCTTGAAAAGGCGGCACATTTTGTTTTCTAGGGTGGGGTCCCTGATGCGCGATGGCGCCGCGTGGCGCGTGTCTCGGCCGGCCCGTCAGCTCATGTGATCCGCCATGACCAGTGTTGCCGCTACGCATCTCCTCCCCGTATTCGCCCGGGTCGATCTTTCGTTCGAGCGCGGCGAAGGCGCGTGGCTGATCGCGACCAATGGCGACCGTTATCTCGATTTCACCTCGGGCGTCGCAGTCAATTCGCTCGGCCATGCGCATCCGCATCTGGTCAAGGCGCTACAGGAGCAGGCGGCCAAGCTCTGGCACATGTCGAACCTGTTCAAGAGCCCGGATGGCGAGCGCCTTGCCGCGCGGCTGTGCGAGCAGAGCTTTGCCGACTACGTATTCTTCGCCAATTCGGGCGCGGAGGCGATGGAAGGCGCGATCAAGATCACGCGCAAATATCACGCCGCCAAGGGACATCCCGAACGCTATCGTATCATTACGTTCGAAGGCGCGTTCCACGGCCGCACGCTCGCCACGCTCGCCGCGACAGGTTCGGCCAAATATCTCGACGGCTTCGGTCCGCCGATGGACGGCTTCGATCAGGTTCCGTTCGGCGACATCGAAGCAGTGAAGAAGGCGATCGGTCCGCACACCGCCGGCATCCTGGTCGAGCCGGTGCAGGGCGAGGGCGGCGTGCGCACCGCGCCGCTGCCGTTCTACAAGGCGCTGCGCCAGCTCTGCGACGACAACGGTTTGTTGCTGGTCATCGACGAGGTCCAGACCGGCATGGGCCGCACCGGCGATCTGTTCGCGCATCGCTGGCTCGGCGTCACGCCGGACGTGATGTCGCTGGCCAAGGCGCTCGGCGGCGGCTTTCCCATCGGCGCCGTGCTTGCGACGGCCGAGGCCGCGTCGGGCATGACGCCGGGCTCGCATGGCTCGACCTTCGGTGGCAATCCGCTGGCGGTCGCCGCGGCCAACGCCGTGCTCGACGTGATGCTGGCGCCCGGCTTCTTCGATCACGTCCGCAAGATGTCGTTGCTGTTGAAGCAGAAGCTCGCCGCCGTTCTCGATCGTCATCCCGACATCATCTCCGAGATCCGCGGCGAGGGCCTTCTCATCGGCGTCAAGGCGGTGGTGCCGTCGGGCGATCTGGTCACGGCGCTGCGCGATCAGAAGCTGCTCACCGTCGGCGCGGGCGACAACGTCGTGCGCTTCCTGCCGCCGCTGATCGTCAACGAATCCGAAATCGAACAATCGGTCGAGATGCTCGATCGCGCCTGTGCGGCGCTGTCGGGCGCGCCTGCCAAGCAGGCGGCCGCATCATGAGCAAGACCATGGGCAATACGCCGCGTCATTTCCTCGATCTCACCGAGATGCCGGTGGAGGAGCTGCGCAACGTGCTGGCGCTGTCCAGCGCGATGAAGAAGACCTTGAAGGCGCGCGAGCCGGCGAAGAAGCCGCTCGAGGGCAAGGTGCTGGCGATGATCTTCGACAAGCCGTCGACGCGCACGCGCGTGTCGTTCGACGTCGGCATGCGCCAGCTCGGCGGCGAGGCGATCATGCTGACCGGCACCGAGATGCAGCTCGGCCGCGGCGAGACCATCGCCGACACCGCGCGCGTGCTGTCGCGCTATGTCGACGCCATCATGATCCGCATCCTCAGCCATGAGGCGCTGCTCGAGCTTGCCGCGCATGCCACCGTGCCCGTGATCAACGGCCTGACCCGGCGCTCGCATCCCTGCCAGGTGATGGCCGACGTGATGACCTTCGAGGAGCATCGCGGCTCCATCGAGGGCCGCACCGTGGCCTGGACCGGCGACGACAACAACGTGCTGGCCTCCTGGGCCCATGCCGCCGAGCGCTTCAAGTTCCGGCTCAACGTCGCCACCCCGCCGCAGCTGTCGCCCGGCAAGCCGATGAAGGATTTCATCCGCGCCACCCGGGCCGACATCCATCTCGGCCACGATCCGGAAGTCGCTGTCGCCGGCGCCGACTGCGTCGTCACCGACACCTGGGTGTCGATGGGCGACAAGGATGGCGAGCATCGGCACAATTTGCTCAAGCCCTATCAGGTCAATTCCAAGTTGATGTCGCTGGCGAAGCCCGAGGCGCTGTTCATGCACTGCCTGCCGGCCCACCGCGGCGAGGAGGTCACCGACGAGGTGATCGACGGCCCGCAGTCGGTGGTGTTCGACGAAGCCGAGAACCGCCTGCATGCGCAGAAGGGCATCTTGGCCTGGTGCTTCGGCGAGCGGGCTTAGGGTTCGACGGCGCAATTTCACCGGTGTCGTCCCGGCCTTGAGCCGGGACCCATACCGCGTGATCGAACTGATTTGCAGCTGTGGCCGTTGCTCGGCGTAGTTGGAGCGATCGTGGTTCGTCGGTTACGGCTTAGCGTCGGCGACTACCACCGGCGTTCCTCGATAGCATCCGCGGTATGAGTCCCGGCTCAACGCCGGGACGACAGCCTGGGATGCCCTTCCATTCGTTTCAATCATCCCCAAATACGCCCCATGACAACCAATCCCCCCGACACCGACATCAACCTCGATACCAGCCGCGCCCCCTCGGCGGTGCCGGTCGACGACGCCGTGCTGCCGTTCGAGGTCGCGGCGCTCGATCTGCGTGGGCGACTGACCCGCATGGGCCCGGCGCTCGACGACATTCTCACCAAGCACGCTTATCCCGCGCCCGTGGGCAAGCTGCTCGGCGAGGCCATCGTGCTGACGACCTTGCTCGGCTCCGCGCTGAAATTCGACGGCCGCTTCATCCTGCAGACCCAGACCGACGGCCCGGTGTCGTTCCTGGTGGTCGACTTCCAGGCACCCGATCGCCTGCGTGCCTATGCCCGCTTCGACGAAGCCCGGCTGGCGGAGGCCAAGGATTCCGGCGGCCTGCTCGGCAAGGGGCATCTGGCGATGACCATCGACCAGGGCGCCGACATGAGCCGCTACCAGGGGCTGGTCGCGCTCACCGGCGGCAGCCTGGAGGAGGCCGCTCATGAATACTTCCTGCGCTCCGAGCAGATCCCGACCCGCGTGCGCCTCGCCGTCGGCGAGGAGTGGAGCGGCGGCAAGCACCGCTGGCGTGCCGGCGGCCTCCTGACGCAATTTTTGCCGCAGGCGCCGGAGCGCTTGCGCCAAGCCGACCTGCATCCCGGCGATGCGCCCGAAGGCACCGAGCTGCATGCGATCGAGGAGGACGAGGCCTGGGTCGAGGGCCAGTCGCTGGTCGCGACCGTCGAGGATATCGAGCTGATCGATCCCGCGCTGTCGGGCGAGCGGCTGCTGTATCGCCTGTTCCATGAGCGCGGCGTGCGCGTGTTCGACCTCGTGCCGCTGCAGGCGCGCTGTTCCTGCTCGCGCGATGCGGTTGCCAACATGCTGAAGAGCTTCTCGCCCCAGGACCGCGCCGACATGGTCAAGGACGACAAGGTCGTCGTCACCTGCGAGTTCTGCTCCTCGGTCTATCACTTCACCCCGCACGAAGCCGGCGTGACGGAGAACTGACTCTGTTGCGCTCGCTCCGCGCGTCGTACCGATCGTGGTCGAGCGACAACCCTCCGTACGTCATCGCGAGCGCAGCGACGCGATCCGCAGTCGCTTCGACAGTTCTGGATCGCGTCGTCGCTTCGCTCCTCGCGACGACGCTTGATAGGCTGCGTCGCACGGCATCGGAGAAAACGTCGGGAGTTCGTGTGCGCCGGCGATCTCGATTAGTTCGTTGTTGAAAATCGGCTTTCTCGCTGATCGACGCCACATCCATGCCCGTCGCGTTGATTGGTCGCAGCAACAAACCGCTTGTGCCGTCGGGCAAATCACTGGCACATTTCCGCGCGTCTTGCTGCCGCCCGAGGGGCGTTTCGCGACCGTCACGGACCGTTGGCAGCGGGATGCGATGGGCGTGCATGGCCGCAGCGTAGTCAGTCTGCGCGGACGAACGGCGATGCACGTACGGTCAAGTCGCGCGGTCCTGATATCCCGATGCTGATATCAACTCACGCTGAAGCTCCGCTTCGCGTTGAGGATGGTGGCCAACAAGCCCGGCGCACCAGGGAGAACGCGAAGCAGCCGTTAAAACCGTCGCGCAGGGAGGGCCGGGTCGTTCCGGCTGGACCTGTGGTACCTGCCGCCTGCATTTTTTTTCTGCAGGCGGGCCGCAGGCCTCAGCCGAGGCCCGGCCTTCCCTGCGCCCTCTATTTGCAGAGGGCGGGTGAATGGACAAGGCTCGGGCGCGGGATGCGTCGCGAGAACGATTTCGTGCGGCGCGGGTGCAGGATCTGTCGTATTGCAGCACAAGAGACAGCGAGCAGACGAGACTTGGGGCAGTCGGACTGCATGCCTTCTCAGCTAGTTCAACACCCGCTTGCCCTCGGGGCTGTCGAGCGAGAAGGCCGGCACGGCGATGTCGAAGTGCTCGCCGCTCTCGCTCTCCATTTGATACGAGCCGGCCATGAAGCCGGACGCGGTGGTGAGCGGGACACCGGAGGTGTATTCGAAGCGCTCGCCCGGCGCGAGCACCGGCTGCTCGCCGACCACGCCCTCGCCGCGGACCTCCTGCTGCCGGCCGATCCCATCGGTGATGATCCAGTGCCGGCTGCGCAGCCGCACCGTCTCCTCCCCGCTGTTGGTGATGACGACGGTATAGGACCAGAACCAGCGGCCATCGGCCACCGACGACTTCTCAGGCAGGAAGTTCGGTTCGACGGTCACTTCGATGTGGCGAGTCACGGCGCGATACATGGTGGCATTGTAGCGGAAACCCGCGCCGGAACCAATCGCGACGCCATCGTGCTTTCAACACAGTTCCGCATTATGGCACAAGAATCGCGGACTTTGTCGGCCGTACGCGCGATCCGTTCCTTGGACTCGGATCGGGCGCGGCAGGCAGCACCCTGGGGGCGATCGACCTGTCCTGCGTCGTGCGATCGCCCACCAACCGTCCGCCAAGGTCGAAAAACTGGGCGCGGCCCAGCTGATAAGTCCTTCATCGCTTGCGTAAAATCTGCGCAGCCCTACATTTCCCCTGCCGGGCCTCGAAGGCTGGCAGCCTTGACGCGGTGCCTGATGACGTCGATTGTCGATCGCCCTGCCGGACCGTCCGCCCCCGCCGCCAGCGCCGCACCCGCGCCGGCTGCGGAGACTGCCGCCGCGGCGAGCGCGGCTGCATCTGCATCTGCCGTCGCGGCGGCGCCGGCCGTCACCGCTGCACCCGGCACCACCGCTGCTCCTGCGATCACCTTCCCGGCGGTCGGCGAGCGCGAGCTGCGGCTCGACCTGTTTCGCGGGCTGGCGCTCTGGCTGATCTTCATCGACCACCTGCCGCCGAACCTGCTGACCTGGTTCACGATCCGCAACTACGGCTTCTCCGACGCCACCGAGATCTTCATCTTCATCTCCGGCTACACGGCGGCATTCGTCTATGGCCGGGCGATGCAGGATGCCGGCTTCATCGTCGCCACCGCGCGCATCCTGCGCCGCGTCTGGCAGATCTACGTCGCCCACGTCTTCCTGTTCACGATCTTCCTTGCCGAGATCTCCTACGTCGCGACCAGCTTCGAGAACCCGCTCTACACCGAAGAGATGGGGATCATGGACTTTCTCAAGCAGCCGGACGTGACGATCGTGCAGGCGCTGATCCTGCGCTTCCGCCCCGTCAACATGGACGTGCTGCCGCTCTACATCGTGCTGATGCTGTTCCTGCCGCTGATCCTGTGGCTGATGCGCTGGCGTCCTGACGTCACGCTCGGGCTCTCGGTCGTTCTCTACGCACTCACCTGGGAGCTCGATCTCTATCTGACGGCCTATCCGAACGGCTTCTGGGCGTTCAACCCGTTCGCCTGGCAGCTCCTGTTCGTGTTCGGGGCCTGGTGCGCGCTCGGGGGCGCCCAGCGCATGTCGCGCATCATCAACTCACCGATCACGCTCGGGCTCTGCGTCGCCTATCTGGTCGCGGCCTTCTGCGTGACCCTGACCTGGTACATTCCGCAGCTCGGCCATCTGATGCCGCGCCGAATCGAGCAGTGGATGTATCCGATCGACAAGACCGACCTTGACGTGTTGCGTTTCGCGCATTTTCTCGCACTCGCAGCACTCACCGTGCACTATTTGCGCAAGGATTGGCCGCTCTTGAAGTCGCCGTGGCTGCGTCCGCTGATTGTTTGTGGGCAACACTCGCTCGAGATCTTCTGTCTTGGCGTGTTTCTGGCGTTTGCGGGCCACTTCGTCCTTGCCGAAGTGTCCGGCGGCGCCATGATGCACGCGGTGATCAGCCTTTGCGGCATCCTCATCATGTGGGGGGTGGCGTCGTTGATTTCGTGGTACAAGCGTGAGGCCGATAAGGGGGCCGCGCGAAAAGGTGCGCGCAGCAACGCCGATCTGGCGGGAGGGGGCTGATGAAGTCCGTCTCGTGGTTAAGGTTGGGTATCGCAGCGCTGGCTGTTTCGCTGGCGGCCTCCGCGCGCGCGGAAGACGCGCCGCAGAACTGCGAGGTGCCGGCCTACCTGCTGACAACCGAGAGCCCGCTCCCGAAGGTTGCAGACGCCGTCAAGAATGGCCGCACGCTGGATATTCTCGTCGTCGGAAGCCGCTCATCCTCCATTGTCAGCACCTCCGACGCAAATGCCTACCCCGCCCGTCTGCAGGCGGCGCTGAAGGACAAGCTGCCGGCCGTCACCGTCAATCTCAGCGTCGAGCTGCAGCCCAAGAAGACGGCCGAGGAGGTCGCGGGCAATCTCGTTAAACTGGTGGAAGGAAAACGGCCTAATTTGGTCATCTGGCAGACCGGCACGGTCGACGCCATGCGGTCGATCGATCCTGATGAGTTCCGGCAGGCGGTCGACGACGGTGTGGCGACGCTGCAGAAGGCGGGAGCTGACGTCGTCTTGATGAACCTGCAATACAGTCCGCGGACGGAAACATTGATCTCCGTGCCGCCCTATGTCGACAACATGCGTGTGGTGGCGCAGCAGCGCGACATCCCGCTGTTCGATCGGTTTGCCATCATGCGGCAGTGGAACGAGCAGGGCGATTTCGACCTGTTCAATCCGACGCACGGGGTCGAGCTGGCCAGGCAGGTTCATGACTGCATCGGCCGGGCGCTGTCGAAGTTCATCATCGACGCGGCGCATATCGGGCCGGCGCAGCAGAACTAGGATTATGTCGTTCATGACGTCGAATGAGTGTCACCGCGTATCCGGGACATGGGAGAAGCTTTCGGCCGTTGCGGTCATTGCCATCGCCCTCGCGCTGAGCCCGCAGAAGGTACGGGCGCAGAGCGCAGCGCCGGCTGCACCCGCCGCGCTTTCCGATGTGGAGAGCTCCGGTCCGAAGCCTCCGTTGATCAGCGAGCTGCGACCGAGCATCGGTCACATCACATTGGCGCAGGCGAACGATCAGATGCGCGGGCCGATCGCCGCGGTGCGCCCGGCGGCCACGACCTCGCCGCCCGCGGCGACGACCGCGCCGGCCATGACCGATGCACAGCCGCCGGCTGCAGCCGGGCAGGCCGTCGCGGCCACGCCGCCGCAATCGCGCAGCATCACCGAGCGGGCGATCGACAAGGTCAAGCAGGTCGCCAAATCGGCCACCGACATCTTCAACCGCGTGCCGTGCCTGCCGCCGAAGGGTGTCGCCAAGAAGAACTTCATTTCGCTGCCGCACGTCGCCAACAAGCTCGCCTCCGGCCTGCCGGTCGTGATCGTCGCCTTCGGCTCATCGTCGACGCAGGGCTTTGGCGCGAGCGCGCCGGACTACACCTATCCGAACCGGCTCGCCGCGCAGTTGCGCCGGCAATATCCCATGGTCGACATCAGCGTCATCAATGCCGGCGTCGGCGGCGAGGATGCGCCGGAGATGATGAAGCGACTGGAGACGTCGGTGATCGACCGGCGTCCGGATCTCGTGATCTGGCAGGTCGGCACCAATGCCGTGCTGCGCGATCTCGATCCGGCCGAGACCGCCAGGCTGGTCGAGGATGGCGTCGCCAAGATCCAGGCGGCGGCCTCCGATGTCGTGCTGGTCGACCTGCAATATTCGCCGCGCGTCAACGAGCGCTCGGAGAACGCCAGCCGCATGAACAAGCTGCTCGGGCGTATTGCCGAGCTGCATCACGCCGGCATCTTCCCGCGCTTCGAGGTGATGCGCGACTGGCACGAGCGCCAGGCGATCCCGATCAACGAGTTCGTGATCTCGGACGGCCTGCACATGAGCGATTGGGGCTATGCCTGCTTCGCCCAGTTGCTCGGCGACGACATCATCCGCTCGGTCGGCCAGGTCAAGCTCGGCATCAACGCACCGGCCGAGGTGCCGACCTATCGGCCGATGTGATCGAGCGCGAGTGGGAAACAGCGAGTAGCGAATAGGGAAAGAGATCCTACTACTCGCTACTCTCTATTCGCCATTCGCTACGCCGCGCTGAGGGCGGCGTCGAGATCCTCGATCAGATCGTCGGCATGCTCGAGTCCGGCGGAGAAGCGGATGAAGCCCTCGCTGATGCCGAGCTCGGCGCGCGCCTCCGGCGTCAGCCGCTGATGCGTCGTCGTCGCCGGGTGCGTGACCAGCGTCTTGGCGTCGCCGAGATTGTTGGAGATGCGCGCGAGCTTCAGGCCGTTGAGCGTACGGAACGCAGCCGCCTTGCCGCCCTTGACCTCGAAGCCGACCAGGGTCGAGCCGGCGCGCATCTGCTTGCGGACGGTTGCCGCCTGCGGATGGTCCTCGCGGCCCGGATAGATCAGCCGCGAGATCTTCCGATGCGCGGCGAGGAAGTCGGCCACCTTCGCCGCCGTCTCGGTCTGCGCGCGCACGCGCACCGCCAGGGTCTCCAGGCCCTTGAGCAGGACCCAGGCGTTGAACGGCGAGATCGACGGGCCGGTCTGGCGCATGAAATTGTGGATGTGCTCGGCGATGAACGCCTCCGACGACAGGATCACACCGCCGAGGCAGCGGCCTTGGCCGTCGATGTGCTTGGTCGCGGAATACACCACGACGTCAGCGCCGAGCGCGAGCGGGCTCTGCCAGATCGGGGTGGCGAACACGTTGTCGACGATCAGCCGCGCGCCATGGGCGTGCGCGATCTCGGCGATGGCGGGGATGTCCATCACGTCGAGCGTCGGATTGGTCGGGCTCTCCAGGAAGAACGACTTGGTGTTGGGTCTGACCGCCTTCTGCCATTGGTCGAGGTCGAGCCCATCGACCAGGGTCGACTCGATGCCGTAGCGCGGCAAGAGATCCTCGACCACGTAGCGGCACGAGCCGAACAGCGCCTTGGCCGCGACAACGTGGTCGCCGGCACGGAGGGGAGCCAGGATTGCCGTGGTGACCGCGGCCATGCCGGTTGCGGCCGAGCGGCAGGCCTCGGCGCCCTCGAGCTCGATCATGCGGCGCTCGAACATCGCCGTGGTGGGATTGGAGAAGCGCGAATAGATGAAGCCGGGATCCTCGCCCTTGAAGCGCGCCTCGCATTCCTCGGCGGTGGCGTAGACGAACCCTTGGGTGAGATAGAGCGCCTCGGCGGTCTCGCCGAATTCGGAGCGCAAGGTGCCGGAATGCACCAGCCTCGTTTCGGGACGATAGTGGGCGAACGACGCCGGCGCCTTCGCGGGGGACTTCGACATGTGACCTCCATCGTGGCCACCGCCTCGGGCGATGGGCACAAAAAAACCGGCCTGGGAAAACTCCTCACGGCCGGGATCACAATCGTCCCCGGCCTGTTTAGCGACTTATTTAACGTGGCTGCAAGCCGGCCGGCTCAAATCACCACGGGATAAGTCGTGCTCATAGTCGCAACCGGCCTTTCCGTCAAGCCAGCCATCGGATAACCGGTCAAAAGACCCTATATTGGCTCCATAAGCCGCCGTTCCGGCGCCTGCAAAGGATCAGGTCTTGCCGTTTTCGCTCAGCCCCGACGCCCACGGCATCCTCCCCGATCGCATGATCGTGGCGATGACGGAGGCTGGCCTGATCATCCCCGAATATGATTTCGTCGAGAGCCAGATCCAGCCGGCGAGCCTCGATCTGCGGCTCGGCGACGTCGCCTATCGCGTGCGTGCGAGCTTCCTGCCCGGGCCGGGCGCGACGGTCGCCGAGCGCATCGACGAGCTCAAGCTGCACGAATTCGCACTTGCCGACGGCGCGGTGCTGGAGACCAACTGCGTCTACATCGTACCGCTGTTGGAGAGCCTGGCGCTGCCCAAGGACATCGTCGCGGCCGCCAATCCGAAAAGCTCGACCGGGCGGCTCGACGTGTTCACCCGCGTGATCGCCGACGGCACGCGACGCTTCGACATGATCGGCGCGGGCTATCACGGCCCGCTCTATGCCGAGATCAGCCCGAAGACGTTCCCGGTCCTGCTGCGCGAGGGCTCGCGCCTGTCCCAGGTTCGCTTCCGCTATCGCGACGCGGTCCTGTCGGAGGACGAACTGATCGCGCTGCACCAGGCCGAGCGACTGGTGGATCGCGACGATGCCGATCTCACCGGCGGCGTCGCGCTTTCCGTCGACCTGTCCGGCAGCAATGCGAACGGCAATGTCGGCTATCGCGCCAAGCGCCACACCGGCGTCGTCGACGTCGACCGCCGCGCCGGCTATCCGGTCGAGGAGTTCTGGGAGCCGATCAAGGCACGTCCCGACGGCAGCCTCATTCTCGATCCCGGCGAGTTCTACATCCTGGCCTCCAAGGAGGCCGTGCAGGTGCCGCCGGACTATGCCGCGGAGATGGTGCCGTTCGATCCGCTGGTCGGTGAATTCCGTGTTCATTACGCCGGCTTCTTCGATCCCGGCTTCGGCTATGCCGGCGCCGGCGGGCAGGGCTCGCGCGCGGTGCTAGAGGTGCGCTCGCGCGAGGTGCCGTTCATCCTCGAGCACGGCCAGATCGTCGGCCGTCTCGTCTACGAGAAGATGCTGGCGCGGCCGAATGCGATGTATGGCAGCCGCATCGGCTCCAACTACCAGGCCCAGGGCCTGAAGCTCTCCAAGCATTTCCGTCTCTGAGCGCGGCTGCGTCTGCCGCGCACCCCCAATGCGCCTGCCGCACAGGGCGCGCGCCAGCGCCGTGCTAGGAAAGCGAGAGCAATCGAACGATAACACGGCCGCGGCCTGCGCGGCCGAGCGGGGAGCTGAGATGTCCGAGATCGGCCTGGCCGACAATCCGGTCGGCGAGGGGCGTGCGTTGCCGCCCCCCGAGAAGCCGGTCCGGAATAAGCTCGTCGACGGACCCATCCTGCGCACCCTGCTGTCGCTGGCCTGGCCCAACATCATCGCGAACACGGCCGGCACCTGCGTCGTCATCGCCGAGACCTCCTATATCGGCCGGCTCGGTATCGAGGCGCTGGCGGCGATGGCGCTGGTGTTTCCGCTGGTGATCCTGACCATGACGATGTCCGGCGGCGCGATGGGCGGCGGCGTGGCCTCGGCGATCGCGCGCTCGCTCGGCGCCGGCGACGCCGAGCGGGCCTCGACGCTCGCCACGCACGCGCTGCTGATCGCGCTATTGTTCGGCGCGACCTTCATGATCGGCATGCTGGCGTTCGGCCCTGCCTTGCTGGAGGTGCTCGGCGGCCGCGGCGCGGTGCTGAGCCATGCCACGGCCTATCTGCAGATCTTCTTCGGCGGCGCGATCCTGCCCTGGCTGATGAACTCGATGGCTGGCATCCTGCGCGGCACCGGCAACATGAAGCTGCCGTCGTTCATGATCCTCAGCTCGGCGCTGCTGCAGATCGTATTGGGCGGCACGCTCAGCCTGGTCCTCGGGCTCGGCATGCGCGGCGTCGCCGCCGGCGCGCTGCTGGCGTTCTGCGTCAGCATCTCGGTGATGGGCTGGTACCTGTTCTCCGGCCGCGCGCGCGTGCGGCCGAAGCTGCGGGGCCTGAAGATCAGCGGCGCGATGTTCGCCGACATTCTCAAGGTCGGCGCCGTCGCCTGCTTCTCGCCGCTGCAATCCGTGCTGTCGATCGCGATCTTCACGCATATGCTGGCGTCGTTCGGCACCGCCGTGCTCGCCGGCTACGGCATCGGCGCGCGGCTCGAGTTCATGATGACCACGGTCGCATTCTCCGTCGGCATGGCCTCGGTGCCGATGGTCGGCATGGCGATCGGTGCGGGGAGAATCGCGCGCGCCCGCCGCATCGCCTGGACGGCGGGACTGGTGTCGTTCGCGTCGGTGGGCGCGCTGTCGACGCTGATCGCGATCGTCCCGCAATTGTGGGTCGACATCTTCACCCAGGACGAGAGCGCGCGCAGCGCGGGCCGGCACTATCTCCAGGTCGCGGCGCCGATGTATGCCTTCATCGGCCTGGCGATCTCGATGTATTTCTCCTCGCAGGGCGCCGCCAGGGTGCTCGGTCCGGTGCTGGCACAGACGGTGCGGCTGGTGTTCATCGCTGCGGGTGGCAGCTATCTGCTGAGCCGTGCCGCGACCGAGGGCGACTTCTTCATGCTGGCGGCGTCCTCGATGGTCCTGCTCGGGGTGCTGACGCTCGCCAGCTTCATGCTCACCCGCTGGGGCCCGAAGCCGGCCGCAGCGCTGGAGCTGCGCCCGGCCGTGCTGACGGCCGGACGCGGCCTTGACTCGCGCGGGCCGCCGCCGGCGCGTATCGGCTGAGCCGCTATCCGCGCAGCCTGCCCAACGTGTCCTGCATCGCGCGCGCGCCGAGCTCCATCTGCTGATCGATATAGGGCGCGATCTCGTGCGGCAGCACGTCGGTGGTCCAGATCACCCGGCAGCGCTCCTCTCCTTCCGGGATGATCTGAAACGACGCACTGTGCTGGCTGATGCGTTCGTTCTTGATGGCATAGACGAGGCGCCGGCGTTGATCGTTGCAGTCGACCAGCTGCTCGCGCACCACGCTGCCGTTGGCGAAGCTGACAATGCGGACGTCGCCGTCGAGCGTGGTGCCGGTGACGAAGCCGGGCGCCACCCTGGTATGAACAGCGCCGAAATCCCGCACTGCGTCCCACACTGCACCCGCCGGGGCTGCGATCGGAATGTCCTTCTGGATGGATGCCATGGCGCCGACCTCACGGACACACGGCTTCGATGTTGTTGCCGTCGGGATCGATCAGGAAGGCGGCGTAGTAGGTCGGACTGTAGTCCGCGCGCGGCCCGGCGCCGCCATTGTCGCTGCCGCCGGCCTTCAGCCCCTCGCTGTGGAATCTGGCGACGGCCGCGTGGTCCTGGGCGCGGAACGCGATATGAGCGGCGCCCTTGCTGGCGCCCTTGTCGACATACAGCCACAGCGCCGGCTCCCCCTTCGGGCCGATGCCCGCCGACGCCTCGTCCTTGGAGCAGAGGATGTGGCCGAGCGGCGCCAGCGCCGATGTGTAGAAGCGGACGCTGGCGTCCAGATTGCCGACCTTGAGGCCGATATGATCGTACATCGATGATCTCCATGCTTCGCATGCGGCTGCCGCACGCGCTGGGATCATCCAATCAATGGCGGCTCAGATGGTCTTGGAGAATCTTGCGCTCGCCGCGCGAGGCCTTGCGAAACTTCGCCGGCGACACGCCGGCAGCGCGCGCGAAGGTGCGGGTGAAATTCGACAGATCGGCAAAGCCCGAATCATAGGCGATGGTGGTGACCGGCGTGTCCTCCTCGCTGAGACGCCGCGCGGCGCGCCGCAAGCGGGAGCGGATCAAATATTGATGCGGCGTCACGCCGATCGTCGCCGCGAACAGCCGCAGGAAATGGAACGGGCTGACGCCGGCTTCGTGCGCCGCAGCCGCCAGGTCGATGTCGCGCTCCGCATTGTCGTCGATCCACAATGCGCTCTCCACCGCGCGCCGGCGATCGCGCAGGCTCGGCGTCGCCGCCCGTTCCTGCCGGCCCGTGGCGGTCGCGACGAAGCGGCTGGCGATGATCTGTCCAACCTCGTCCAGACCGAGGTCCTGCTCGCGCGCGGCGACGGCCTGCGCGAGCTCACCGAGGACCATGAGCTCCGGCAGCGGCGGCATCGCGCCAGCCCGCCAGGCCTGGCTGTCGCAGCCGATCTCGTCGATGAGCGCATCATCGAAGAAGAATGACAGGCATTCGTCGCCGCAGACGTGATCGTGCGTGCACATGAACTCATCGCCGGGATGGCCCACCAGCAGCGAGCCGGTGACCAGCTCGAAGAAGCGGCCGCGGTGCCGGCAGCCGAAGCTGCCCTTGCGCACATAGGACAGCGAGTAGCCGGCATACTGCTCGACATAGGGACGCTCGCCAGGGACCGCTGCACAGCGGAACTCGGACACGGTGACGTCGCGGCTTTCGAACAGGATGGTGGTGGTCATCCTGTAAATCTAGCGCATTGCGGCGGAAAGAGGAGGGCGTCGTGCGAGATAATATCGCGCGACGCGCGAAGGCGGGCTTACAATGCGCGCGGCCTGTCGATGGCGAGAAACGCGTCGAACAACGTCAGGCCCGCATGAGGCTTTGCGCCTTCGAGCGACAGCAGCCGACGCTTGGAGACGATGCCGCTGTTGGGCGACGGCTTGTCGAGTCCGTTGCCGATGTCACGCACGCGGTGACAGGGAACGATCAGCACGAGCGCATTCCTACTCAGCGCCTGCGCGATCGAATTTAGCGCCTTGGGAACGTGCAGTTCGTCTGCGATCGCGTCGGCGGTGCGCGTCTCGCCGCGCGGAATGGCGCGAATGCAATCATAGACGCGCTGGTTGAAGGGCGTGACGCCGTCGAGGTCGAGCGCAACGTCGGAGAAGTCGACGTCCTGCCCGCGCAGCATGGCCGCGATGCCTTCGATGGCGAGTTCAGTATTCGAACACGGGCGCTGCTCCCGTGCGTCGGGAAACTGGCGAAACAGGCGCCGCCGCGTCTCGATTTCCCGTGCTTCCGGCAATTGTACGCCGGTGATTCCGACATCGCTCCACGCAATGCCGCAACGGCCGAGGGCCGTATCAAAGATCGTATACCCACGCCCCATGACGCCACCCCAACCCACACCACATCATATCATCGTCACGATCGCCCGCATCAACTTTGTTTACAAAGTGTTAACAGCGTGACCTGACCGGGGCGGGTTTGCCCTGATTTGGGTGATGGTTGTCAAGCGTTGCGTTGCGATCCCGCGTCTGCGATCTCTGTCATCGCAACGCGATCGCGGGAGGAGGCGCTGCGCGCGGGCGACGCGCGATCGGCCAAGCCGCTACGGCCGGCTCACCAATGCAGGGCCATCGCCAGCAAAATCAGGATCATGCGCGAGCCACAGTTCGAGCAGGCTCAGGAAGGTCACGGCGATCCCGATGGCGATGCTGACATGCATCGCCGACGTATGCACGAACCCGAGCAGCCAGGGCGCTGCTATCAGCCACACGCCAAGCGCGACCTTCAGCCACTCCTCCCAATCGGCAAACGCAAGAAGGCCGCCGAGCGAGAGCACGATGACGGCAGCCCCCGCCAACTCAGCGTTGATGCGGCCGACGCTGCCGACGAAGCCGAACAGCCAGGGCGCGACGGCCAGGAACAGACCGCAGCCGAGGGTGTAAAGGTCGAGCGCCGACGGACCCGACATGACGGCGAGGGCTTTCGAGGGGGCGGTCTGAGACGCGGGGCTGTGGCTTTGCATGGTGTGAGCTCCCAGGACCTTCACGGCGTGGCGAAACAGGGAGAGGCGCCGCTTCCAACGGGCAAAAGCGCGATCGGCCCGATCCGTTCCGGAGCCCGCGGTTGCGGCCGATCACGATCGGGAGATCAGGCCGGTGGTCGAACTCTTGCGTCTGCCCCCCGCGGCCTTGGCGGTCTCGCGGCAACAAGCCGCTTGGCGAAACGCATGGTCTCGGCTAAGCATTGGCGAGCGCGGGCGTAGTTCAATGGTAGAACGGCAGCTTCCCAAGCTGCATACGAGGGTTCGATTCCCTTCGCCCGCTCCAATGCCTAGCCAAAAAGACGAGAACTGCCAGGCATCAATAGGCACCGCTGTTTTCCGATTCTTTGCTGTCCAGGGAAGGACAGTTAGCGAGGCTAAGAGATCATCCTGGGATGAGCGGTGGCAATAGGCAGTTGGCCCTCGGAAAATGATCGGTTCTAGGTCATTTCTTTCTGCAGCAATCTGCACATGCACCACCGACCGACGTATTTGGAGGGCAAAAGCACCAATCGCAGTCAACCGACTTATTGCAGACAAGTGTGGGCTTACCACACTGCTGATGTTCAGCCGGTTCGCAATGTAACCCCCCGCCTGCTTCACCCGAGGGAAGGCACTCCCAGGTATGCACTGTCCAGCAGTTTAGATATTCCAAATGGCAGTTCTTGTTTAGTTTTGAGGTAGCTTGCTGGTAGTGCATCCATTGTTTTTTCGTTAGGGATATCTTCTGCGCATTTCCTGCCGTTGCAAGCAATAGGATCGCGCTCAGTGCTATGATTATCGCTCGCATTGACCAGTGCTCCGGCAATCAACGTGGGATTGTAATATCAAAACAACTAGCGCGCATATTGATCTGTATCAACCAAGCCACCGCGGCCGGAAGGCAAGTACCGTGGATTTCGGCTACTGGATTGGTGGTTCCGGCATGGGCGAGGTGATGATGGAGCAGAACCGCCGCCGGATATCGTTTCGGCGCGGACAGCGCGAGGCCAGCGCTGAGTGGCCAACAATCCGTCCAACAAAGCGCCCCTGCTGCGGTGCCCTGCAAGATCAGCTTCGTACGATAGCCGACGGCCGCGAAGCTGACGGGCGTTTTGCATAGATCGCCTCGATTTCCTTCGCGAAGCTCCGCTCGATCGCTGGACGCTTGTTCTTCAACGTCGGCGTGATCAGGCCTTCCTGCACGGTCCACGGCTCCAAGGTCCAATGCACCGCCTTCGGCGTCGCGTAGGACGGATAGGCCTTCACGGCTCGCGCAATGTGGCGCAGCAGAGAGGCCGCTTCGGCCTCGGTGCCGCGCTGGCCGTGCGCCGCGAGCCTCGCCTGCTGCTCAGCCCAGCCGTTGGCGTTGAGCACGACGATCGCGGTCAGGAACGGCCGGTTCTCGCCGATCACGATGGCCTGCTCGAACAGCGGATCGGTCAGGATCGCGGTTTCCAGATCGGCGGGCGCAATCTTCTCGCCGGTCGAGGTGACGAGGATGTCCTTGATCCGACCGGTGATGGTGATGCGTCCGCTGTCGATGCGGGCCTGGTCGCCGGTGTGCAGCCAGCCGTCGGCTTCCCTGGTGCGCGCGGTCTCCTCCGGCCGGTGCCAATAGCCGAGCATCACGTTCGGGCCGCGCACCATCAACTCGTCATTGTCGCCGATGCGCACCTCGATGCCCGGCAGAGCGCGGCCGACGGTGCGCGGGTCGTTGTCGTCAGGCGTGTTGACGCTGACGACGGGCGATGTCTCGGTCATGCCATAGCCCTGCAGCACCTCGAGCCCGAGCGCCAGGAACAGCCGCACCACCGGCTCGGCGATCGGGGCGCCGCCGCTGACGGCGACGTGCAGCCGTCCGCCGAATCGAGCCAGTACCTTGGCGGCGACCAAGCGTTGCAGCAGCGGCCACGCGATACGGTCGAATGCCGAGAGTCTCGTCCCGCGCCCATGCTGCGCATCGAAGCGACGGCCGCCGATCGCGATGGTCAGGTCGAGCAGCACCCGTTCCAGCGGGTTTGCGATCGCGCGGTGATGCATGATGACCGAATAGATGCGCTCATAGATGCGCGGCACGGAGATCAGGATGGTCGGACGGACCTCCACCAGATCTTCGGACAGCTGCTTCACCGAGCGCGCATAGGCGACGCAGGCGCCGATGGCGATCGGGTAGTAGTAGCCCGCGGTGCGCTCGAACGTGTGTGACAGCGGCAGGAACGACAGGAATACGTCGTCGGTATCGGCCGCCAGCCGCTGATGAATGGCCTTGAGGTTGGAAACGACGTTGTCGTGCGACAGCATCACACCCTTGGGCCGGCCCGTCGTGCCCGAGGTGTAGACGATGGCGGCGAGGTCGTGCGGCGCGATGGCGATCCGGGTGCCGGGAGGCGTGGCATCGCCGGCCGCCTTCAACCACGCCTCCAGATCGACGAGGCGCGGATCGCCGGTCGGCGGGGTCGTTTGCCGGTCGGCGCAGACGATCCGCCCCAGGTCGGGCAGGGCCTCGCCGACCGCTGCGATCTCATCCCAGCGTGTGTCCGAATCGACCAGCAGCAGCCGGGCACCGGAATCGGCGAGGATGTAGGCGATGCTGTCGGCATTATCGACGGCATGCATCGGCACCGGCACCAGGCCGAGCGAGAGCGCGGCCTGGTCAATGGCGAGATGCGCGATCCCGTTCGGCATCAGGATGGCGACACGCTCCCCCTGGGCGAAGCCCTCGGCCGCGAGCGCTCGCCGCCATCGCTCGACGACGAGATCGATCTCGCGCCAGCAGAAGCTCACCCATCGGCCGCTTCCTGCGTCGAAATGTCGGTAGGCCTGCTTGTCCGGGCTCCGTTCGACGCGCCAGCGCCAGAGTTCGGGCAAGGTGGTGATACCGGCCAGCGTGTCGGCTGCCATGGCGTGATCATCGATGGGATTTGAGTGCTGCACGCCCGTCTCCGGCGATCCTGAACTCCGTCGCGAAGCAGAAGCTCTGCAGCGGCGGACCGGGTCCGACGTTGACGTAGCGCAATCACCACGAGACAGATCGTGCGTCTGCGCATGGGAGCCCGGCAATCGCGGCAGGCCGACCCCGCTGTGGGAGGTCGGGCGGATCGGGGCGTCCGTCAGGCGCCCTGCGGGACCTTGTCGAGAAACCCGGTGACGCGCCGGATGCGGCCGTCGGCCAGCTCGACGAAATCCGTGCCCAGGATCGGGGCTTCCGCATTCTCGGGGCCGAGCTCCCAGGAAAAGCGGAGATGATGACCGTGGCCGTCCGCGGAGCCGATCAGGCGAAAGCGGAAGTCGGGAAAGCGCTGCTGCACGCCCGCGACCAGGCCGTCCACGGCATCGCGTCCTTCGCCGCGCATCAGCGGGTCGACATAGAGCGCATCCGCGGTCCAGTGACGTGCGAGCAATGCGCCGCGCTGCGCGGCATCGCGTTCGTTCCACAGCGCGATGTAGCTCTCGGCGATCTCGGTCGGGTTGGTCATCGGTGCTCTCCATGTTGTGAACGATGAGGAGCCCATCATCGCGCCCGGCGCGCAGCGAATCGATTACGTCGAACGTCATCTCATCCGGAATGACAGAACTGTAAGTTGCCGCCCGTTTGCGCGAGGGCTACGCCACGCGCAGAGGCGGTGCGGGGAATGCGTCTCATGATGTCCGACACTTGGAAGTGGATTGCCGTCGCAATTTGTCTTGTGCTGTTCACGGCGGATACCGTGCTCAAGCCGCAGGACAAGCCCAATCGCATGGTGTTCTTCGAGCTGCATCGCGGCGAGAGCCCGACAATGATCGGCATGATGCGCGACGATCTCGTCAAGCTGCCGGGACGCGGCGCCAGCCGCATCCGCGATGCGCTCGCGCGCGGCGAGACGTTAACTGTCTGGCAATATGAATTAAGAAAGATTGAAGACGGCAGCTATCAGGAGGTGCCGGAGCGACAGATCCAGCTCGGCGCCGCCGATGCGCCGCTCGTCACCTTTGGTGCACGGATTCGGCTGCCCGATAATTAGTTCGGTCCAGACGGCGAAAGCATCGGGAGGCAGATCGTCTCCCCGGCTGCCAGCGCGATATCGGCCCGACCTCGCTCCATCTCCCGATCCAGACGGCGCGGTGCGAGGAGAGACCCTGCCGCGCCCGCTTGCGGCGCGGGGCTCGGCCGAACGGTCCAACCTTGTGATTGCATTCGTCGCATCTCCGGATTTCGGCCATGCCGTCGGGGCTGGCGGAAGCCCGCACCCGCGATCGTGATCGCACGAGCACCCCTGGGCCGGCGATGAGCGGGCGAGCGTCCCGCCGTCACTGGGCAGCGGGGCGCGTGTCGCGCGGAAGCTCGGCCCCGGGTTTCTCCGGAGTGTCGTTTGTGCCGCCGTGACGCCGCTGCCGCGCCGATGGGCGAATCATGCCGGGCCTCTGCCTTGCTCGTGGCGCCACCGCCATGTCCGGAACCAGCGTTGGTCCATTTTCGGTGGTAGCGACTCATTGGTGCAGCGGGCTTGCAACACTCGCGGTGAATTTGGCTTTCGCAGCTGCGCTCTCCTGGACAAAAACACGATCTCGAAACACGCTGCATTTGCGATTTGGATTTGGCTTTCGCGTTCCGGTTCTGCGGATGGGGTCGTGATTGCAAGGTCCACCGCAGTCCAAGCATCACAAGAAGCGCATCACACGAAGCGTGCCAAAGTCGGTCAGATCGGTTTTCGCCGGGTTGCACTGGGGCTCGACATGAAATTCTGGACGGGATTGCTTGCGGTCGTTCTGTTGCTGTCGGGGGTCGGCGCCAGCCAGGCCGTGGTCCGGATCGCCGATGACCGCGGTGGCCGGATCGGAACCTATGTCGACAAGTACCAGGGCCTGCGATCCTCCGGTGAGTATGTGATCATCGACGGGCTCTGCGCATCGGCCTGCACCATCGTGCTTGGGGCGATCCCGCACGAGAAGATCTGTGTCACCTCGCATGCCAATCTCGGCTTCCACGCCGCCTGGGATTTCGGCGCCAACGGCCGCGCCGTCACCAATCCCGAGGCGACCCAGATGCTGTACTCGATGTACCCTTCGCCGATCCGCCGCTGGATCACCCAGCGCGGCGGCCTGACGCCCCGGATGATCTTCCTGAAGGGCAGGGAGCTGCAGGCAATGTACAAGCCCTGCTATATGGATGCCCAGGCGTCCTCTCCGGCCTCCTCGCACGTCGTGCCCAATGCACCGACCATCTCGCCGGCTGCCGCCAAGGCCTCTGCCTCCCATTGATCACACTGAGGCACTAGTCGCTTCGGGTGATCGCGGCCCGACTGCGGCGCTTGCCTGGACCGGCTGCGGGGCTTATCTGGAGCGAGAGGGGTGGGCCGCTTGGCCGGCTCCGGCCGATGAGTACGCCATCATGCAGCCTCTTTCAGCGCCCCAAGAGATACCGTCCGCATCGCGAGCCCGGCGTCCGGCCTCTGCTCCGGCCCTCGCGGCGGGGATCGCGGCGATCGGGCTCGTCGTCGGCGCCGTGACGATGTGGGTGCAGTACGGGACCGCGGTGTTCTTCGAGACCATCGCGGCCGGCTGGCAGGCCTGCTTCTGAGAGACAGTGAAGGAGCGCGCAATGCCGTCCAATGTCACCCGTCCGCTGGTGATCGTCGGAGCCTTCGCCGCCAGCCTGGTGGTCGGGTTGTCGCTGATGTTCCTTGTCATGGGCGGCGGCCGCAACATCGCGGCGCCGGCCGCGATCGGCGGCCCGTTTCAGTTGACCGACCAGAGCGGTGCCGTCGTCACCGAGAAGAGCCTGGAAGGGCGGCCGACGCTGATCTTCTTCGGCTTTACCCATTGCCCGGACGTCTGTCCGACCTCGCTGTTCGAGATCTCCGAGGTGCTGCGCGCGATGGGCAAGGACGCCGACAGCGTCAACGCCTATTTCGTCTCGGTCGACCCCGAGCGCGACAATCCGGCCGCGATGAAGGACTACCTCTCCAGCTTCGACCCGCATCTCAAGGGCCTAACCGGCGATCCCGAGGTGCTGGCGAAGGTTCTCACCGAGTACCGGGTCTATGCCAAGAAGGTCCCGCTGAAGGACGGCGATTACACCATGGACCACACCGCTTTGGTGTATCTGATGGACCGCAACGGCCGGTTCGTCGCACCGTTCAACCTGAAGCGGACGCCCGAGGAAGCCGCGGCGGATCTCAAGAAATACCTCTGAGCGCGTTAACGCTCCAGCCGGGCGGCCGCCTCCGGGCCGAATCCAGCCTCGAATTTGCGCATGGATGGTCTATAAGGCGCTGACCATCGGGACCGCTGATGCCGACCGTCTTGTCAAAGCCCGTGAAATCCGCGCCTGCGGCCCGCGCCGCCATTGCCGGCGCGCTGCTGTGCTTCGGCCTGGCCGCCGCCGGCTCGGAGGCGCGCGCCCAGGCGCCGGTGAGGCCCGCCGTCGAGGCGGCGCCGCAGGCCGTCCCTGGGTTCTGGGACCCGCGACGCCGGCCGGAGCGGCCCGATCTGTCGCGCCTCACGGTGATTCGGTTCCTGACCGAGACCGACTATCCTCCGTTCAACTTCACCGGCCCGGACGGCAATCCGGCCGGCTTCAACGTCGATCTTGCCAGGGCGATCTGCGACGAGATCAAGGTGACCTGCACCGTCCAGATGCGCCGGTTCGAAACCCTGCTCGACGCGCTGTCCTCGAACCGGGGCGATGCGATCATCGCCTCGATCGCGGTGACGCCGCAGATGCGGGCGCGGGCCGATTTCTCCGATCCGTATTACCGGGCGCCCGCCCGCTTCGTGTCCCGCCGCGACGCCGTCATGACCGAGATCCGCCCCGAATTTCTCGAGGGCAAGAAGATCGGCGCCGTCGCCGGCACCGCGCACGAGGCTTACCTCAAGGCGATGTTCACCGACGCCGAGATCAAGACCTATCCGAACGACGAGGCGCTGCGGCAGGCGCTGCGCCGGGCCGAGGTCGACCTGATCTTCGGCGACGGCATTTCGCTGGCGTTCTGGGTCAATGGCACCGATTCCGGCGATTGCTGCGCCTTTTCCGGTGGACCTTTCGTCGAAAGCCGCTATTTCGGCGAGGGCGTCGGCATCGCCGTGCGCAAGGGCAACGACCTCTTGCGCCAGGCGCTGAACTGGGCGCTGTTCCGGGTCTGGGAAAAAGGCCGCTACACCGACCTGTGGCTGCGCTACTTCTCGATCAGCCCGTTCTAGCGCTTGCCGTCGTTCCGGGGCGCGTCGAAGACGCGAACCCGGAACCTCGAGATTCCAGGTTCGATGCTTCGCATCGCCCCGGAATGACGGGTATCATGACCTCTGTTTTGCACTGACGTCTTCGGAGAAGTCTTTTTCACGATGTCCACGATCGATCTCGTCCCAACCAGCCCGAGCGACCTGCGCGCGCTTGCCGAAAACTCCAACGCCTGGCCGTTCGAGCAGGCGAAGGCGATCGTCAACCGGCTGAAGAAGAATCCGAAGGACGAGGTGCTGTTCGAGACCGGCTACGGTCCGTCCGGCCTGCCGCATATCGGCACCTTCGGCGAGGTCGCGCGCACCACCATGGTGCGCCACGCCTTCCGCGTGCTGACCGAGGACAAGATCAAGACCCGCCTGATCGCCTTCTCCGACGACATGGACGGCCTGCGCAAGGTGCCGGACAACGTGCCGAACAAGGAGATGCTGGCCACCCACCTCGGCAAGCCGCTGTCGCGAATCCCCGACCCGTTCTCCAACGAATATCCCTCGTTCGCCGCGCACAACAATGCGCGGCTGCGCGCCTTCCTCGACCGGTTCGGCTTCGACTACGAGTTTGCCTCGTCGACCGAGTACTACACCTCCGGCAAGTTCGACGCGGCGCTGCTGCGGATGCTGGAGCGGCTCGAGAAGGTGATGGCGATCATGCTGCCGTCCTTGCGCGAGGAGCGCGCGGCGAGCTACTCGCCGTTCCTGCCGATCTGCCCGCGCACCGGCCTCGTGCTGTACGTGCCGATCGTCGAGCACGACGCCAAGGCCGGCACCATCTCCTATGACGATCCCGAAACCAGGGAGCGCATGACCGTTCCGGTCACCGGCGGCCATTGCAAGCTGCAATGGAAGCCGGACTGGGCGATGCGCTGGCATGCGCTGGGCGTCGACTATGAAATGGCCGGCAAGGACCTGATCGACTCGGTGAAGCTGTCGGGCAAGATCTGCGCGGCGCTCGGCGGCACGCCGCCGGAGGGCTTCAACTATGAGCTGTTCCTCGATGAGAAGGGCCAGAAGATCTCGAAGTCGAAGGGCAACGGCCTGACCATCGACGAATGGCTGCACTACGCCTCGCCGGAATCGCTGTCGCTGTTCATGTATCGCGAGCCCAAGGCGGCGAAGCGGCTGTATTTCGACGTCATCCCGCGGATGGTCGACGACTACCAGCAGTTCCTCGAAGGTTTTCCCAAGCAGGACGCCAAGCAGCAGCTCGGCAATCCGGTCTGGCACATCCATTCCGGCAAGCCGCCGAAGGCCGACATGCCCGTCACCTTCCAGCTGCTGCTGACCCTGGTGTCGTCGTCGAACGCGGAGAATGCCGAGACGCTGTGGGGGTTCATCGGCCGCTACCGGCCCGGCGTGACGCCGCAGACCCATCCCAAGCTCGACGCGATGGTCGGCTACGCCATCAACTACTATCGCGACTTCGTGGCGCCGACCAAGACCTTCCGCGAGCCGACCGAGGGTGAGCGCGTGGCGCTGCAGGACCTGCGCGATGCGCTGTCGAACCTGCCGGCTGACGCGACGGCCGAGGACATTCAGAACGTGGTCTACGAGATCGGCCGCCGCGAGCCGTTCCTCGACCACGCCAAGAAGGGCAAGGACGGCCGCCCCGGTGTCTCGCTCGACTGGTTCAACATGCTCTACCAGGTGCTGCTCGGCCAGGAGAAGGGCCCGCGCTTTGGGTCCTTCGTCGCGGTCTACGGCGTCAACAATGCGGTGGCGATGATCGACGGGGCATTGGCACGCAGCGCGTGATTGCCAAGCTCATCGCGCCACCAAAGGTGTCGTCCCGGCGAACGCCGGCAACTGTTATGTTGATGGAGTGATCGCATAAGGTTTTCGGTCGCGCATCATGGCATTCAGGATGGTTAGAAGCTTCCTGGCGACGGCGATGAGGGCGAGCTTGGCGGGTTTACCGGCTTGGCGCAGACGGTTGTAAAAGATCTTGAAGCGATCGGCGCGGCGGACGGCGTTGAGGGCGGCCATGTAGAGGGCGTCGCGGACACGCTTCCGGCCGCCGCCGATCTTGCGCTTGCCACGATACGCCCCGCTATCGCGATTGAAGGGAGCCAGGCCCGCAAGAGCGGCTACCTCCTTTGGCCCGAGATGGCCGAGTTCCGGCATCTGGGTGATGAGTTGCATGCAGGCGACGGGTCCCACACCGGGCACGGAGCGCATCAGCTGTGCCTGCTCCGCAAGCACCGGCTCGGCTTTGATGAGCGCGTTGATCTCGGCCTCGATCTCGACGATCTCGTCATTGAGGACCTCGATCAGGCGGCTGATGCGTTCGGCCATGGCGCGGTCCTCGGCCTCGCTGCGGCGGTTCTTTTCCTGGGCGCGCATGGCAACCAGTTGATCCCGCCGTTTTGCAAGCTTGGCGAGGGCGCTTTGGGCAGGCGTCATGGCCTGCTCGGTGACTGGCTGCATGGCGCGCCCAAAGGCTGCCAGCGTTCGCGCGTCGATCGGATCGGTCTTGGCGAGTTGGCCGCTGGCGCGGGCGAAATCGCGAGCTCGAGCCGGGTTGATCCGCGCAAAGCGGATGCCCGCCCGACGCAGGGCCTCGCGCAGTTCGAGGTCGTAGACACCCGTGGCCTCAAAGACCACCAGAACATCGCATCGCCAACGCGCCACCAGCTGTGTGATGGCCTGTGGCCCGTTGGCGATGCGCTCCGGCGCCCCACGGCTTCATCAAAAATATCGAGATAGGGTTTGCAAACGTCGATTCCGACGCAACGAAAAGGTACGATCACGGTGCCTGTCCCTGTGATGCGAGGTCTGTTGGCGCAGCCTCGTGCAACTGTTCAGGTTGATAAATGGAGCGGGCGGGAGACCGAGCCGGCTCACGGCGTCTAGCGCCAAGGACCCAACGGCTTCCCGCCCACCATCATCATGGCAGACTTTCCAGACACAGGGACCCATAGCCACCGGACACAATTTGGCGGAGGGTCTCCGCCACCTTCCAAAACAATCCAGCTTCCGCGGTATGGGTCCCCGCCTTCGCGGGGACGACAGCGGAGTTTGTGGCGGCCGCTTCAGCTCGAAGCCACCGGAGCCGAATGAACTACACCCCTTGCAGCACGAAGCGGCGGTCGAGCTTCTGCACCGGGCGGGCGTTCATCGGATACAGTTTTGCGAATTTCTCCACGTCCGCTTCCGCGACCGACACCGGCTCGCTCAGCAGCAGCCATTCGACCACCTCCGAGCAGGGCGGCGTCGTCAGCGAGCCGGCATAGCGATAATAGGAGCGGCGTGCCGGCAGCATCATGTTGGGGTTGATGCGCGGATCGGCCTTGACCGCGGGACCCTCCTTATCCGGCATCGTCGCGACGATCTGCGCGAAGGCGGGGTTGGGACGCCCGGTGGTCATGAGAACGCCGACGACGGCGAGGCCGCCGGAGGCGGCGCGGTGCACGAAATGCGCCTCCATCGGATAGTTCTTGCCGCCGATCTGGTGCTCGCTCGGACGATGAAAATGCACCTGCAGCAGCTTGTAGGTGGTGCCCTCGAGCTTCATGGTGCTGCTGCCATCGGCGAAGTTGAGCTGGATGGTGTGGCCGTTGTTGACGATGGTGTCGGCGGTCCTGGCCCAGCTCAGTCGGAAATCGGGAAGCTGGGCCCGGGTCGAGTGCTCGATGTCGATCGGCGATTGCTGGGTGCCGACGCCGCAGACCTTGTTGGCCGCGTCGAGATCGCCCCATTTAGCCGGCCCGGTCGCGCCCTCATAGCTCCAATGCGGGGCGCCTTCGGCGGCAAAGCCCGGGGTAGCGCAGACGGGGCAGAGGGCGAGCCCCGCAAGGGCCTTCAAGACGTGGCGGCGGTCCATGACAATCTCCAAAGGTTCAAGCGTGGGCATGATCGGTTGCGAATCGCGCGCAACAGGAAAGCCGAATCGGGTTAACTCTTGCTGAGGAACCGGTTGCATCCCCGCGAGCTCGCATCACTCGGATACAACCTGAGCGGGTCGGCCGCCGGACTGTCCTGGGCAAACGATGCTTGAGTTCGCTGCCCCCTGCCGATACGGTCGGCCGCTCCCGAAAACATCAGCAAACTCAAGCTCAAGCCAGGACCGCGCAAAGGTGCCCAAAATCTACAAAATCTGCTCAGCTTCGGCCTGGCGCGAGGCGGAGCGGCTGGGCGTCTACCGTGGCAGCGCGGACGATCTGCGCGACGGGTTCATCCATTTTTCGACCGCCTCCCAGGTGCCGGAGACGGCGCGGAAGCACTTTTCGGGACAGAGCGCGCTGTTCCTGGTCGAGGTCGAGGCGGACGCGCTCGGCGATGCGCTGCGTTGGGAGCGTTCGCGCAATGACGAGCTGTTCCCGCATCTGTATGGCGAGCTCGATCTCGGTGCCGTGACCGGCGTTCACCAGATGCACAGCCGTGCCGATGGCGGCCACGACATTCCGGACCTGAAGCCGTGATTCGCGCCTTCGACCAGCTTTCGCTGCCGCTGCTCCGCTGGCTCGACGCTGAGGATGCGCACCGGCTCGCCATCCAGGGCCTGAAGCTGCTGCCGGCGATCAAGCCGCGACCGGATGATGCCAAGCTCGCGGTGCGCGCCTTCGGCCTGAACTTCCCGAATCCGGTCGGCATGGCCGCCGGCTTCGACAAGAACGCCGAGGTGCCGGACGCGCTGCTGCGGCTCGGCTTTGGCTTCGTCGAGATCGGTTCGGTGACCCCGCGGCCGCAGAGCGGCAATCCGCGCCCGCGGCTGTTCCGGCTGGAGCGCGACGAGGCGGTCATCAACCGCATGGGTTTCAACAATGACGGCGCCGAGATCGTGCTGCGGCGCCTGGCCGGGCGCGCCCACCAGGGCGGCATCGTCGGCGTCAATGTCGGGGCCAACAAGGATTCGGTCGACCGTGTCGCCGACTACGTCCGGCTGATCGAGACCTTCGCGCCGGTGGCGAGCTATTTCACCGTCAACATCTCCTCGCCCAACACGCCGGGCCTGCGCAACCTGCAGCAGGCGTCTCAGCTCGACGAGCTGCTGTCCAAGGTGCTCGAGGCGCGCGACCGCGTGCGGCGGAAAGCCGGCGATACGCCGGTCCTGCTCAAGATCGCACCCGATCTCAGCCTCGCCGAGCTCGACGACGTCGTCCATGTCGCCCGCTCGCGCGGAGTCGACGGCATGATCGTGTCGAACACGACACTCGCCCGGCCCAGCTCGCTGCGCGAGCAGTTGCGCGCCAAGGAGCAGGGCGGCCTGTCCGGGCGGCCGCTGTTCCGGCTATCGACCCGCATGGTGGCCGAGACCTTCGTGCGCGTCGAAGGTGCGTTCCCGCTGATCGGCGTCGGCGGCATCGACACCGGCGGCGCCGCGCTCACCAAGATCCGCGCCGGCGCCAGCCTGATCCAGCTGTATTCCTCGCTGGTCTACAAGGGCCTCGGCCTGGTCGAGAGCATCAAGGCCGACCTGACCTCGACCCTGCTGCGCACGGGACGCGATTCGCTGTCGGAGATCGTTGGTGCGGACGCCGCGACGATCACCGCCGAGGACTGGCCGGTTTAGATGCGCTTGATCTTCGGCGAAGAGTGTAGGGCGAGCGGGGTCGCAAAGCGCGCTGCGCGATACAGCGCCCCCTACAAACTCTCTTTGTTGCCGAACGACGCCCGCAGCAGCGCCGGATAGCGTGCGGCCTGGAAGCCGCCGCGCGCCGCGTAGAAGCTGAGCATCGCGATCCACAGGCCCGTATTGCCGAAGCCGCGCAGCGCCAGCCAGGTGCCGAGGAAGACGACCAGCGCCGCGACCATGAGGTTGCGCATGTCGCGCGCCCAGGTGGCGCCGATATAGACGCCGTCGAATGCGAAGGCGAATACCGACAGCAGCGGCGACGCCACCACGAACGGCAGATAGTCGCGCGCCGCGCGGCGCACCGCATCGCTTGCCGTCATCACGTCGATCAGCACCGGCCCGAACAGCGCGAAGATCGCGGCCACCGCGAGCGCGAAGCCGAAGCCCCAGGCGAGCACCAGCCTTGTGGCGCCGGAAAAGGCGCCGCGGTTGCGCGCGCCGAACGCATAGCCGCAGAGCTGCTCGGCGGCGTTGGCGAGGCCGTCGAGGAAGAACGCGGCCACCAGCAGGAAATTGTTCAGCACCGCGTTGGCGGCCAGCGTCGTGTCGCCGGCGCGCGCGCCCTGTGAGGTGAAGAACAGGAAGGCGATGATCATCGCCGCGGTGCGGATCATGATGTCGCGGTTGACGGCCATCATGTGCATCAGCTTGGCGCGGTCGAGCAGCGCCGCGCGCGACATCCGGGCGTCGGCCTTGACCAATCGGCGCGCCAGCACGAGGCCGATCGCGACACCGACCGTCTCCGCGATGACGGCGGCAATCGCCGCGCCGGCGATGCCGGCCTGCAGCACCTGGACGAACAGGATGGTCGCGGCCATGTTGATCAGGTTGATCGCGACCTGAATGGCCAGCGCCAGCCGTGCGCGCGCCAATCCGACGAGCCAGCCGAGCAGCACGTAGTTGGCAAGCGCCAGCGGCGCCGACCAGATCCGGACCATGAAGTAGGTGCGGGCCGCGCCGAGCACGGCGTCGCTGCCGCCCATGAGGTCGAAGATGATTGCCCCCAGCGGCAGTTGCAGCGCGATCAGGCTGACGCCGATCAGCGCGGCCAGCGCCAGGCCGCGGATCAGGACCATCAGGATCTCGTCGGTCTCGCCGGCGCCGAGCGATTGCGCGGTGAAGGCGAGCGTGCTGGCGCGCAGGAACGCGAACAGCCAGAACAGGCAGTCGAAGATCACCGAGGCCATGGCGACGCCGCCGAGCATGGCGGCTTCGCCGAGCCGGCCGATCGCCGTGGTCGAGACGATGCCGATCAGCGGCGTCGTCAGGTTGGCGATCATCGCGGGACCCGCGATGTCGAACACCTGCGCGGTCGTGACTTTGGCTGAAGCGGTCAAGAATGGCCCGTTGATTGGCAGAGCGCGCGGCACGCGCGTTCCTGCCGTTCTTAGCGGCCTTTCGCGCCTCCCGGCTAGAGGTCGATGCTCATGCCGTCATGCGCGGCCACATGGCCGATGCGGTCCAGCCGGCCCAGCATGTCGTCGCTCATATGGGTGAGCACCAGCCGCTTCGGCCGGATCGCGTCGAGATGCGCCTCCAGCACCGCGAGGCTGAGGTGGTTCTTCACCGCCTTGTCGTAGGTGTAGGCCTCGGCGATCAACAGGTCGGCGTTGCGGCCGAGCGGGATCAGGCTCTCCGTCCATTCGGTGTCCGCGGTGTAGGCGACGACCTTGCCCTCCGCCTCGATCCGGTAGCCGAGAAACGGCCCGCCCGAACTGCCGTGGACGACTGGAAACGGCGTCACGCAGACCTCGCCGAAGCGCGTCGTCTGCTCCGGTTCAAGCTCGATCACGGACAGCTCGAATTTCCGCGGCGTGCGCGACGAATGCTCGAACAGCGCTTCCATCACCTGCGTCAGCCGCGCCGTGATGCCGGCGGGGCCGGCGATCACCAGCGGCAGCGTCCGCTTCGAAAACTGCGCATCGAGCAGCAGGAAGGGAAGCCCGGCGAAATGATCGCCATGGAAATGCGTGATCAGGATCAGTTCGATGGCGTTGCTGGCGATGCCGAGCCGCTTCAGCGCCGGCAGCGACGAGGCGCCGCAGTCGATCAGAAGGTTCGTCTGCGCGCCGGTCAGATGGAAGCAGGTGTTGGAGTTGCCGCCCGAGCCGAACGCGTCACCGCAGCCGACGAAGCGGAGCTGCATCGGCTGTGGCTCTCTATCGGCCGCGCGGGGCGAACAGCCGCGACAGGAGCCAGACCGGGATCACGATCACCGCGCCGAGCAGGAAGTAGCGCCACAGCCAGTTGAAGGCGTCGAAGCCGAGCTCGTAGAGCCGGATGAACAGCAGCCGGATGCTGTGCAGGATGTTCAGCGGATCGAAGCCGATCGCCGACAGCACGACGCCGACCAGGATCGACAGCAGCACCAGCCGGAACGCCACCGACAGCGGCGAGCCGCCGAGAAAACGGTACAGGCCATCCGAGCTGCGGGCGCGGGCCGGATAGTCCCTGACGTCGTTCGACATGGCATCGTCTCCAGGCGGGTTCGTCGGATTCGCGATCCCGATTATAAGGCACGGCAGGGCAGGTGGGGAACCCGGCTCAGCGCCGCAAGCCGGTTACCGGCAATTAATGTTCCCGGCGCTGTCACGCCGGCGCCTCGCTCTTCAACATCCGCTCCAGGGTCTCCAGCCGGTCGGCCTCGCGCGGCGGCTTGTCCCAGCGCAGCCGGCTGATGCGCGGAAAGCGCATCGCGATGCCGGATTTGTGCCGCGGCGAGCGCTGCAGGCCCTCGAACGCCACTTCGAGCACAAGGCCCTGCTCGGGCTCGTGCACGACATGCCGCACGGGACCGAACTTCTCGGTGGTGTTGCGGCGGACGAAGCGGTCGATCTGCAAGAGCTCCTCGTCGGTGAAGCCGAAATAGGCCTTGCCGACGGGCACGAGCTGATCTCCGCCGTCTCCCGCCGTCCAGACACCGAACGTGTAGTCGGAGTAATAGGAGGAACGCTTGCCGTGGCCGCGCTGAGCATACATCAGCACGGCATCGATGATGTGCGGATCGTGCTTCCACTTCCACCATTGTCCCTTGGGCCGGCCGGGCAGATACAGCGCGTCGCGCCGCTTCAGCATCACGCCTTCCACCGCTTCGGCATCGTCTCCTGCGCCGGCAGATGCGGGATCGGCGCGCGCGGCCTTCAGCTCGTCCCAGGTGGAAAACGCGATGGTCGGCGACAAGTCGACACGCGGTTCGTCGAGTCGCTTGATGAAAGCCTCGAGCCGTTCACGCCGCTCGGCGAACGGCAGCTCACGCAGATCGTTCTCCTCGTCGCCGAGCAGGTCGTAGGCGCGCAGGTGGATCGGGTACTCCTTCATCAGCTTCGGCGACACCGTCTTGCGGTTCAGCCGCTGCTGCAGCACGTTGAAGCTCTGCACGCGGTGATCGCGCACCACCAGCAGCTCGCCGTCGAGCGCGCCGGGCAGATGCAGCGACGGCAGCAGGTCCGGGAAACTCGCCGTGATGTCCTCGCCGCTGCGCGAATACAGCCGTGTGACGACGCGGCCGTCGGCCTCGCGGCCGCTCACCGCCTGCACGCGGATGCCGTCCCATTTCCATTCCGCGATGTAGTCGGCCGCGTTCATGCCGGCGAAGTCGTCGTCCTCGACGGCATGCGCCAGCATCACCGGCCGGAACGGCGCGGGATCGCGATTGACCGGCTTGTCGCCGCGGCCTTCCAGCCAGGCGAACAGGTCGAGATAGGGCGGCGACAGCCCCGGCCAGATCAGCTCGACCTCGTGCGGGTCCTTGTCGCCGAGCGCGGCCGCTGCGGTCTTGGCCAGGCGCGCGGAGATGCCGATGCGCAAAGCGCCGGTGACCAGCTTCAGCAGTGCCCAGCGCCCGGTCTCGTCGAGCTCATCCAGCCATTGCGCGAGTTGCCGCGGCATCTCGGTCTTGCCGAGGGTGCGCAAGGTGGTGACAACCTCGGTCAGCGTCGGCGGTGGCGGGTCGTTGTGGCCGGGTGTGGGGTCCCTCGTGAGACCGCCCGTGGGGTACCCCCCTCCCTGCTCCTCCCCCACAAGGGGGGAGGGACCGGAGAGAGCGGCTGTGGGGAACGAGAGACGTGAAGGGGGAGCGATGCTCGATGCAGACCGAGACAGCAACTCCGAACGCGTCAGCGCTCCCTCCCCCCTTGTGGGGGAGGGGTGGGGAGGGGGGTACCCAGGAACGAGCTGCTGATGATGCGCCCTGTCCTTCGGCCACATCAGCGCGACGGTCTCCGAGAGATCCCCCACATAATCATACGACAGCGCGAACAGCACCGGATCGGTGCGCGCGGCGATCAGGTCGCGGATCAGCGCCGGCTTGGCGTGCTTGAACGACAGCGCGCCGGTGAGCGCGCCCAGTGCGTAGCCGCGATCGGGATCCTCGACCTCGCGGAAGTACGACGTCAGCAGCCGCAGCTTGTTGTTGCGGCCGGGCTCATAGGCGAGGCGGTCGAGCAACTCGGCGAAGCGGTTCATGCCTCGGCGTCCTCCGTGGCTACCACCTCGCTTTCCTCCTCGTCGCCGTAGCCGACCAGATCGAGCGGCCGGGCCGCGAGCCCCTTGGCTTGGCACCAATGCACCAGCGCGTCCTCCTGCCCATGGGTGACCCACACCTCGCCTGCGCCGGTCGCGGCGATGGTGGTGGTGAGCCCGTCCCAGTCGGCATGATCCGAGATCACCAGCGGCAGCTCGATGCCGCGCTGCCGGGCCCGGGCGCGCACCCGCATCCAGCCCGAGGCGAAGGCGGTGACGGGATCGGGAAAGCGGCGGGTCCACAGGTCGGAGGTTGCACTCGGCGGCGCCAGGGTGATGGTGCCGGCAAGCTCGGCCTTCTTGACGCCCTTCACGGGCCGGAGCTCGCCGAGCGCGATTCCCTTGTCTTGATAGTAGCGCGTGATCTTGTCCATCGCGCCGTGCAGGTAGATCGGCCGATCATAGCCGGCCTCGCGGATCAGCGCGATGACACGCTGCGCCTTGCCGAGGGAGTACGCGCCGACCAGGTGCGCGCGCTCGGGAAACAGCACCACCGAGGCCAGCAGCTTGTTCACCTCCAGCGCCGCGGCGCCGTGACGGAACACGGGCAGGCCGAACGTCGCCTCGGTGATGAAGACGTCGCATTGCACCAGCTCGAACGGTGCGCAGGTCGGATCGCGCGCATCCTTGTAGTCGCCGGAGGCGACGATGCAGGTGCCGCCGCAGGACACCTTGATCTGCGCCGAGCCCAGCACATGGCCCGCAGGGTGGAAACTGACGGTGACGTCACCCAGCCTGATCCGCTCGCCATAGCCGATCGCCTGCGTGGAGCCTGCAAGGTTGTCGCCATAGCGCAGCCGCATGATGTCGAGCGTTTCCTGGGTCGCCAGCACCGCGCCGTGGCCGGCGCGGGCGTGGTCGGAATGGCCATGGGTGATCAGCGCCCGCTCGACCGGGCGCACGGGATCGATGTGAAAGCCGCCGGCCTTGCAGCAGAGGCCGGACGGAACGGGCAGCAGAATGTCTTGCGGACGCATGTGGGTCATATAGGTCATGCAAGACGCGTTTTCAGGCCGTGCCAGTTTCCATCTCGTCATGCGCGGGCTTGACCCGCGCATCCATCTCCTCGATGAGAAGTTCGCATTGACGACGATGGTTCCCATGCCCCACCGCCTGTTCCTGTCCTCCGGCGATCTGATCGCCGACCGCCGCTACGAGTTCGCCCGCGACCTGCAATTGAAGGGCGACCTGGTCGCGGCCGCAGAGGTGATGGAGCAGGCCATCGAGGTCGCCCCCAACTTCGCCTCGGCCTGGTTCGAGCTCGGCAAGATCCGTCTCGGTCTGGGCGAAACCGACAAGGCGATCTCGGCCTTCCAGAACGCCTGTGCCGCCGATCCGGATGATCGTCACGGCGCCGCCGTGCATCTGATGCAGCTCGGCGCCGCGCCGCTGTCGGACATGCCCAAGGCCTATGTGCAGTCGCTGTTCGATCAGTATGCGCCGCGCTTCGAGGCCGAGCTGACCGAGCGGCTCAACTACCGCGCGCCGGCGATCCTGTTCAAGGCGGTGCTCGCGGTGCGCGCGGCCGAGCGCAAGCCGGCCTACTTCAAGCGCGCGATCGATCTCGGCTGCGGCACCGGGCTGGGCGCGGCGGCGTTCGCCAAGAACGTCGACAGCATCATCGGCATCGACCTGTCGGCCGGCATGATCGCGGAGGCGCGCGCCACCGGGCTCTATGCCGGGCTAGAGGTCGACGACATGACCGCAGGGCTGCAGCGCCAGGACGATGCGTCTGCGGATCTCATTCTTGCTGCCGATGCGATGGTCTATGTCGGCGACCTCGGCCCGGTGTTGCGCGAGGCGCAACGTGTGCTCAGTCCGGGCGGACTGCTGGCCTTGACCGTCGAGACCCATGACGGCGACGGTGTCATTATGGGCAAGGGGCTGCGCTATGCCCATGGCGCGGAATATGTCCGTGGCGTGATCGCAGCCGCGGGATTGAAGCTGGCCCATCTCGCGCCGGCGTCGCCGCGGACCGAGGAGCAGTTGCCGGTGCGCGGGCTGGCCGTGGTCGCGGCCAGGACTTGAGTCTAGACGCTATTGAATGCGCTGCACGCGGCGTCCAATGCGGCAACTTCGCTCTTGCCGCAGCTCTCCCGATGCCAAAAAATGTCGGCAGTCTAGGGAGAGACAAAAATGAAAAAACATCTGACGCGGCGCGATTTCTGCGCCACCGCGCTTGCGACCATCGGCGCCTCGACGATCGCTTCGCCCTATGTCTGGGCCGCCGAGAAGAAATATGATGCCGGCGCCAGCGATACCGAGATCAAGATCGGCCAGACCATTCCGCATTCCGGCCCCGGTTCGCTGTATGGCGTGCTCGGCCGTGTCGGCGAGGCCTATTTCCAGATGCTCAACGAGCAGGGCGGCATCAACGGGCGCAAGGTCAAGTTCCTGACGATGGACGATGCCTATAGCGCGCCGAAATGCGTCGAGGCGACGCGGCGGCTGGTCGAGCAGGACGAGGTGCTGGCGCTGTACGGCTCGCTCGGCACCGCGCCACAGACCGCCGTGCACAAATACCTCAACTCCAAGGGCGTGCCGCAGCTCCTGCTCAACACCGGCGCCTCGAAGTGGAACGACCCCAAGAACTACAAATGGACCATGGCCGGCCTGCCGCTGTATCCGACGGAGGCGCGCATTCTCGCCAAGCATGTGCTGAGCGTGAAGCCGGAAGCCAAGATCGGCATCCTCTATCAGAACGACGATTTCGGCCGTGACTTCCTGGGGCCGTTCAAGAAGGTGCTGGCCGACGCCGGCGGCAAGGCGCAGGTGATCATGGAGCAGACCTACGATCTCACCGAGCCGACGGTGGACTCGCAGCTGATCAACCTGTCGAAGTCGGGCGCCGACGTGTTCTACAACATCAGCACGGGCAAGGCCTCGTCGCAGTCGATCCGCAAGGTGGCCGAGCTCGGCTGGAAGCCGCTGCAGCTGCTGTCGGCGGGCTCGACCGGCCGTTCGATCCTGTCTGCCGCCGGCCTCGAGAATGCCAAGGACATCGTCGCGATCCGCTATTCCAAGGACGCCGGCGTGCCGCAATGGAAGGACGATCCCGACGTCAAGGGCTTCGAGGCGCTGCGCGCCAAGTACCTGCCCAACATCGATCCCGACAACACCATCGCCTATGCCGGCTACGGCCAGGCGGTGTCGATGGGTGAGATCCTGCGCCGCTGCGGCGACACGCTGACCCGCGAGAACGTGCTCAAGCACGCCACGACACTCGCCGGCTTCCACTCGCCCTTCTTCCTCGATGGCGTCAATTACGCCTACACGCCGGACGACTATACGCCGATGAAGACGCTCTACATCTCGATCTTCGACGGCAAGGACTGGAGCATCTCCGAGAAGCCGATGACGGAGTAGGGATTTTCCCTCCATCGGATGATGACACCGGAGCTGTGGCCGCACTCTCCGGTGTCGTCCCTGCGAACGCAGGGAACCATACCGCGGAATCTATCGGTGAGGCGTCACTGCAAGTCATCGTCCCACAAAAGCCGGTGGCTATGGGTCCCTGCGTTCGCAGGGACGACAACGGAGTTTGCTGAGGCGCCGGTGCGCTCCAACATGGGCTGGGCCGACGGCGGAGGTGGTCGAGGCAGTCGAGTGTTATCGCCCGACCCTCGACGAACCGCGCGTGACTGCCTACCTTCCCCCGGTGCCGCCCCGCGTCTCACCAGTCCCACCCGACGACAGCGCCGCGCTGCCCGACCATTTCACCGAATGGTTCGCGGCGCGCGGCTGGGCGCCGCGCGCACATCAGCTGGCGCTGCTGGAGAAGGCTCGCGCGCAACGCTCGGCGCTGCTGATCGCCCCGACCGGCGCCGGCAAGACGCTCGCCGGGTTCCTGCCGACCTTGGTGGAGCTCGGCTCCGCCGTCGCGCCGAAGCATCGTTCTGTTCTTGCCAAGACATCCGCTCTCTCCACTCCCGCTCCCCTTGTGGGGGAGCGGCGGGGAGGGGGGCCTCCGGCGGCGGTGTCGATGGTGGCACCCGGCACCGAGCCGAATGCACTGGCCGAGCTCGCGAACACGGAAAAGAGCAAGCAGACGGCGAACCGCATCCCGCGACCCGCCGGCCTGCACACGCTCTACATCTCCCCGCTCAAGGCGCTCGCGGTCGACATCGCGCGCAATCTCGAGGCGCCGATCTCCGAGATGGGCCTGCCGATCAAGGTCGAGACCCGCACCGGCGACACGCCGGTGTCCCGCCGGCAGCGGCAGCGCCGCTATCCGCCGGACATCCTGCTGACCACGCCGGAGCAGATGGCGCTGCTGCTGTCGTCCGACGATGCGCCGTTCCTGTTTTCCTCGCTGAAGCGCGTCGTGCTCGACGAGCTGCATGCGCTGGTCACCTCCAAGCGCGGCGATCTCTTGTCGCTCGCGCTGGCGCGGCTGTGGCGGCTTGCGCCGGACATGCGCATGATCGGCCTGTCGGCGACCGTCGCCGAGCCGGAGCAGCTCGCGCGCTTCCTGGTGCCGCAGCCGTGCGGCGGCATATCCGCGGCCGACGTCGTGGTCGCCGGCGGCGCCGCGCCGCCGGTGGTCGAGATGCTCGATACGCAGGAGCGGCTGCCGTGGGCCGGCCACAGCGCGCGCCATGCGCTGGCCGAGATGTACGAGCTGATCAAGCGAAACAAGACCACGCTCGTGTTCGTCAACACCCGCAGCCAGGCCGAGATGCTGTTCCAGGAGTTCTGGCGCATCAACGACGACAATCTCGCCATCGCCCTGCATCACGGCTCGCTCGACGTCGCGCAGCGCCGCAAGGTCGAGGATGCGATGTCGGCCGGCAGGCTGCGCGGCGTCGTCTGCACCTCCTCGCTCGATCTCGGCGTCGATTGGGGCGACGTCGATCTCGTGATCAATGTCGGCGCGCCCAAGGGCTGCTCGCGGCTGATGCAGCGCATCGGCCGTGCCAATCACCGGCTCGACGAGGCTTCGCGGGCGGTGCTGGTGCCGGCCAACCGCTTCGAGGTGCTGGAATGCTCGGTCGCGATCGATGCCATCGCCGACAATGCGCAGGACACGCCGCCTTTGCGTACCGGCGCGCTCGACGTGCTGGCGCAGCACGTGCTCGGCTGCGCCTGCGCCGAGCCGTTTCTCAGCGACGAGCTCTATGTGGAGGTCATCACAGCGGCCCCCTATGCGTCGCTGTCGCGCGCTGATTTCGACGATGTCGTCGACTTCGTCGCCACCGGCGGCTATGCGCTGAAGACTTATGAGCGGTTCGCCCGCATCAAGCAGGATGCGAGGGGACGCTGGCGCGTCGCCAATCCCAAGGTGCGGCAGAGCTATCGCCTGAACGTCGGCACCATTGTCGAGGAGGCGATGCTGAAGGTGCGGCTGGTGCGCTCGCGCGGCGGGGCCAAGGGCACGACCGGCGCGATCGCGCGCGGCGGACGGCTGCTCGGCGAGATCGAGGAGGCGTTCATCGAAGGCCTCACCCTCGGCGATACGTTCGTGTTCAGCGGCGAGATCGTGCGCTACGAGGCGCTGGCCGAGGACCAGGTCTATGTGTCGCGCGCCAATGATTCCGATCCGAAGGTGCCGTCCTACATGGGCGGCAAGTTTCCGCTCTCGACCTATCTCGCCGAGCGCGTGCGCGGCCTGCTCGACGACCGCACCGCCTGGAGCGCGTTGCCGGAGCAGGTGCGCGACTGGCTGTCCTTGCAGAAGGACGTGTCGCGCATCCCGGCCCGGCGCGAGCTTTTGGTTGAGACTTTCCCGCGCTCCAACAAGCACTACATCGTCTGCTATCCGTTCGAGGGCCGCCTCGCGCATCAGACGCTCGGCATGCTGCTGACGCGCCGGCTCGAGCGGGCGCGCGCCCGGCCGCTCGGCTTCGTCGCCAACGAATATGCGCTTGCGGTGTGGGGGCTCGGCGACATGTCGCTGATGGTCAAACAGGGGCGGCTCGATCTCGCCGCGTTGTTCGACCCGGATATGCTTGGCGACGATCTCGAGGCGTGGCTCGCCGAATCCGCGCTGATGAAGCGCACGTTCCGCTCGTGCGCCATCATCTCCGGCCTGATCGCGCGGCGGTCGACGACCGAGGAGAAGACGCGCCGCCAGGTGCTGTTCTCGACCGATCTGGTCTATGACGTCCTGCGCCGGCATCAGCCCGATCACATGCTGTTGCGCGCGGCGCGCGCCGATGCCGCCACCGGCCTGCTCGATCTGAAGCGGCTCGGTGATATGCTCCAGCGCATCGAGGGACGAATCACCCATCGGGAACTCGATCGCGTCTCGCCGCTGGCGGTGCCGGTGATGCTGGAAATCGGCCGCGAATCCGTCTATGGCGAGGCCGCCGACGAGCTCCTGGCCGAGGCTGCCGAGGAACTCGTGAAGGAAGCGATGGGGTAGATCGAGAAGCGAGGCGGACTTGCGGGGGACTTTCTGCGCATCGGGCATGATGGACGTCGCCGGCACCGCGCTGCGCGTCGATCTCTCCGGCGCGCTGGTGTGGGACGAGCAGCGCCTGCTCGTCGTCTCCGATCTGCATCTGGAAAAGGGCTCGAGCTACGCGTCGCGCGGCACCCTGCTGCCGCCGTTCGATACCGTGGCGACTCTCAATCGCCTCACAGCCGTGATCGCCCACTACAATCCGCGCATCGTGATCGCGCTTGGCGACAGCTTTCACGATCGCGATGCGCATACGCGTCTCACCGGCGACGACCGCGCCTGCATCGCCAACCTGCAGGTCGGCCGCGACTGGGTCTGGATCACGGGCAACCACGATCCGGCCCCGCGCGGCATCGGCGGCGAGCTGGCTGACGCGGTCACGCTCGGCGCGGTGACGTTCCGTCACGAGCCCTCCGGCGCGCGCGGCGAGATCGCCGGCCATCTGCATCCGAAGGCGCGCGTCGCGACACGAGCGCGCACGCTGGAGCGGCGCTGCTTCGTCTGCGATGGCGAGCGCGCCGTGATGCCGGCGTTCGGCGCCTATGCCGGGGGCCTGAGCGTGCGCGACGCGGCCTTCGCCAAGCTGTTTCCGAAGCGCGCCTTCATCGCGCATGTGCTGGGAGATGGGCGCCTGCACAGCATCGCCGCGGCGCGGTGCTATTAGTTGGATGATGGAAATTCATTAGTTGGATGAGTGATCAGAGGTCGAACGGATCATTCGAAGTTGGACTGATCATGCCCGCCGCGCGCATCGCTGTGCTCTCTCCCTCGCTTGCGGGGGAGAGTTGGAGAGGGGGCGCCAAGCGCAGCGCCGTCGGAACGGCCCCTCCCTAGCCCTCCCCCGCAAGCGGGAGAGGGAACGCAGCGTCCTCGTGGCGTCATGGTCGCCGGAGCCGCGGACGAATGCCCGTCAGGCCGCCTTCGCCTGCACCTTCTCGCAGAACTCGGCCAGCCGGTCGGCCAGGCGCAGCGTCGCCGGGCTGGCGTCGGGCGAGGCGACCAGCGCGACCTCGGTGCGCTCGATCGGCGCAAAGCCCTCGCGGGCGGTCAGCACGCGGTGCTCCGACTGCACCGACATCTCGGACAGAATGCTCAGCCCCATGCCGGCGGCGACCGCGGCCTGGATGCCGGCGAGGCTCGACGAGGTGTAGGCCATGTGCCAGGCGCGTCCCTCGCTCTCCAGCGCATGGATCGCGCGGGTGCGATAGATGCAGCCGAGCGGGAAGCCGATCAGCGGCAGCGAGCGGGCCTCGAGGTTGACCGGATGGCTCTTGCTGGTCACCCAATAGACCTGCTCCGGCCATGCCGCGATCGCTGCGTGTGCGTCGTCGGCACCGCGCTTGAGCAGCGCCAGATCGAGATCGCCGCGCTCGATGTCGCGCTTGAGGTTGAGGCTCTGGTCGGCGCGCACGTCGAGCCGCAGATCGGGGTGGGCGCGCGAGAACGCGGCGAGCAGCTTGGCGAGCCGGTAGGCCGCGAAATCCTCGGGGATGCCGAGCTTCACCGCGCCGTCGGGTCCGGGCCGCGCCACGACGTCGCGGGCCTCCTCGGCGAGCGCGAGCAGGCGGCGGGCATAGGACAACAGCCGTTCGCCGGCCTCGGTCGGCGTGACCTCGCGGCCGTCGCGGTTGAGCAGCGTCTGGCCGAGGTCGTCCTCCAGCCGGCGAATCTGCTGGCTGATCGTCGACTGCGTGCGGTGAACGCGCTCGCCCGCGCGGGTGAAGCCGCCCGCCTCGACCACCGAGACGAAGCTGCGCAACAGGTCCAGATCGAGCACGCGGGACCTCCATTCGGAAAACCACTGAGTGTCAGTCTATCATTTAATTTCCAAATGGGAAAGAACAGCCCTACATCGGCGGCGAAGGAGACCTCCGATGTCGTCCGTATCCTCCGTTGCCGTGAGCCCCGTGAAGTCCAACCTGCTGCCGCTCGAAATCGGCCTGTTCTGCCTGTTGTGGAGCTTTGCCTTCGTTGCCGGCAAGATCGGGGTGACCTATTGTCCGCCGCTGCTGCTGCTCGCGGCGCGGTTCTCGCTCGCCGGTGTCCTCATTCTTGTGGTGCCGGCGGTCCGGGGCGAGCTGCGCATGAGCTGGCGCGATGCGGCCGTGTTCGCGATCATCGGCATCGCCAACAACGCGCTGTATCTCGGTCTCGGCTACACCGGGCTGCAGACCGTGTCGGCGGGGCTCGGCGGCCTGATCGTCTCGGCCAATCCGGTGTTCACCGCGATGTTCGCGGCGCTGCTGCTCGGCGAGCCGCTGACCCTGCGCAAAATCTCAGGCCTCGCGCTCGGCACCATCGGCGTCGCCATGATCGTCTGGCACCGTATGTCCGTCGGCACCGACCAGCTCGAAGGCATTCTCTATACGCTGGCGGCGCTGGCCTCGATCGTGACCGGCACCATTCTGTTCAAGCAGCTCGCCCCGCAGGGCAGCCTGTGGGTCGGCAACGGCATCCAGAACCTCTCAGCCGGGCTGGTGTTATGGCCGGTCGCGCTCGGCGTGTCGCACGTGGGCGAGATCGTGCCGAATGCGCAACTGATCGGCGCGTTCGCCTTCCTCGTGCTCGGCGGCTCGATCCTGGCCTATGTGCTCTGGTTCCATCTCTTGAAAGTATGCGGCGCGACCGCGGCCAGCGCCTATCATTTCGTGATGCCGCCGCTCGCGATGATCTTCGCCTTCCTGGTGCTCGGCGAGCACGTGGCGCTGCAGGACCTGCTCGGCGTCGTTCCCGTCGCGCTCGGGATCTATCTGGTCACGCGGGCGCCGGCCCGTACCATTGGAGCATCGTCATGAGTGTTGCGATCACCCTGATCGGCGGCCCGACCGCCCTTATCGAAATCGATGGCTTCCGCCTGCTGACCGATCCCACATTCGATGCTCCCGGCCGCTATGAATTGCCGCATGTCGTACTGGAGAAGCTCACTGGACCAGCGATGACCGCTGAGGCGATCGGGGAGGTCGATGCGGTGCTGCTGAGCCATGATCAGCACTCCGACAATCTCGACCATGGCGGCCGCGCCTTCCTGAGGCGCGCACCGCGCGTGCTCACGACGGAAGTCGGCGCAAGCAGGCTCGGTGCGCTGGCGGAAGGATTGGCGCCGTGGCAGACGACGCAGCTCAGCAAAGGCGGCAGGACATTGACGGTCGCGGCGACGCCGGCGCGCCATGGTCCCGCCGGCATCGAGCCGCTCGCGGGCGATGTGATCGGCTTCGTCCTGATCCCGCAGCACGGCGCGCCCGTCTATGTCAGTGGCGACACGGTGTTCTATGACGGCGTGGCGGAGGTGGCGCGGCGTTTCAAGCCTGGCGTCGTGATGCCTTTTGCCGGAGCGGCGCAGACACGCGGGCCGTTCCACCTCACCATGGACACCAACGACACGATCGAGACCGCGCGCGTGTTTGCCGAGGCCGCCATCGTTCCGGTCCACACGGATGGCTGGGCGCATTTCCGCCAGAGCGCGCAGGACCTGCGCAAGACCTTCGATGCGCTCGGGTTCGGTGCGCGGCTGAAGCTTCTGGAGCCCGGTGTGCGGACGGTGATCGCCTCGCCACCCGGCTCCTCCCACTGACGCGAAAAAGATCAATCCCGACGGAACACGATCGACGCCATCCATCCCGTCATCAGCGCCATCGCGGCGGTGACGAGGCCGTAGACGAAGCCGCTCTGCCGGGCCGAGTTCGCGACGAACTGCTCGAAGCCAACCTTGACGATCTCGAACGCGGTCTCCGTCTTGGTGACCAGCGCGCCGTCGGCGAGCAGCTTGATCTCGACCTCGTAGGTGCCGATCGGCACCGCAGCGGGGAGCGGAATGCCGGTGCGGAACAGCGTCGGCGTGAGGAAGGTCACCGCGGACGTATCCTCGCGGTACAGACCGTGCTGCGATTGCAGCCGCACGAAGGCGCTGCGGAACGCGTCGTTCGGGACCACGTCGGCATAGTCGGGACCGACGCGCTGGGTCAGCAGCACGTTGTTGAGTCCGAGCTGCTGCCGGCGCAGCACCTCGGGCGCGGCCATCGCATCGAACTGGCGGTTGGCGAACAGCGCCAGATAGCCGGGCACCTTGAGGAACTGGCGCGAGTCGGTGTTGATCCAGATGCCGAACTTGCGCTCCTTGCGCCGCGTCACCATGTCGGCCCGCGGGCCCCGGACGGTGACGACGAGGTCATAGGCGGTGCGACCCGGCGGGGTCTGGGTGTCCTTCTCGACCGAGCCGAACAGCACCAGCTCCTCCCCGGAATAGTTCGGCGTCACCGTCACGCGATGGTTGGAGACCGAGACGATCAGCCGCTCGGCGCGCGCCGATGCGGCGCCGGCAAGCAGCAGCATGAAGGTGAGGCTGGCGAGGCGGAGCGGCGTCATCTGCTGATCTCGGTCTCGCGGATCGTGAACAGGTCGTCGGGCTTGATCACGAGCTCGATCGCGAACCGGATGCCGACGGCGAGGATCAGCAGGCCGAGCAGCAGCCGCAGCTGCTCGCCGCGGATCATCTGGCCGGCGCGGGCCCCGAACTGCGCGCCGGTGACGCCGCCGACCATCAGGATCAGCGCCAGCACGGCGTCGACCAGATGATTGCTCATCGCGTGCAGCATGGTCGCGATCATCATGGTCGCGAGCGTCAGGACCATCGAGGTGCCGATGACGGTCGAGGTCGGCACGCGCAGCAGGTAGATCAGCAGGGGCACCAGAATGAAGCCGCCGCCGATGCCCATCACGGCGCCGAGGAAGCCGATGATGAGGCCGATGGCGATCACCGGAATGACGGAGACATAGATCTTCGAGCGCTTGAAGCGCATCTTCAGCGGCAGGCCATGGATCCAGACATGGCTGCCCGGACGCCGCACGGTCGCGACCGCGCCCTGGCGCGCGCGCATCATCGCCCGCAGACCCTCCCAGAACATCGTGCCGCCGACGCTCGTCAGCAGGACGACATAGGACAACGCGATCATCAGATCGAGCTGGCCGAGCGACCGCAACAGGGTGAAGGTGGCGACGCCGAGTCCGGTGCCGAGCGAGCCGCCGATCATCAACACCGCGGCCAGCGAGGGATCGATGGCGCGCCGTCGCCAATAGGACAGCGCCCCGGAGAACGAGGAGGCGGCGATGTGGCTGGAGACCGAGGCGACCGCGACCGCGGGGGTGATGCCGACGAAGATCAGGAGCGGCGTCATCAGGAACCCGCCGCCGATGCCGAACATGCCGGAGACGAAGCCGACGGCCGCGCCCATCGCCAGCAACAGGAAGATGTTGACCGGGATGTCGGCGATCGGAAGATAAATCTGCATCCGCGCGGCCTCTGCGATCCTTCGAGCGAGCATCCCGCGCATGCGACGCAGGATGCCAAGCTCCTGCATAACCGAAAATGGCAGCGAAGGGATCAGTCATTCCCGCCCGAAGTCGACGTCACATCCACCGACGCCGAACGTGGGGGTCTGGGCGCTCCGTCAAAGGGCCTTGAGCGGCGCGGTCACCAGCCTCATGGCCTCGGCATCGCCCGGATCGAGCCAGCGGATGTCGCGGGTCTGCGACATCGCCTCGATGACCTGCGACGATACGCCCATGCGCGTCATGTAGCCGAGGATGGCGCCGGTGACGCGCTGGGTGTCGGCGACCGCGTCGGCGCCACGGGCCTCCGACGTGAAGCGGTGCACGCCGAGCGCCGAACCATCGAGGCCGTAGCGGGTGTGCCCGCCGGCAAAGGCGAACACGCAGGCGCTGGCGCAGAAGCCCGGACGGATGCGGCCGGCATTGTCGGCCACGCCGACGGCGGTAGCGAGTCCGTGGGCGCGGATGATCTCGCCCATCAGCACCCCCTGGTCGAGGTTGCCGCCGGGCGAGGACAGCAGGATCACGTCGCCGGGCTTGAGACGGGCCTCGCTGATCCGCTCGCGCAGCCAGCCGGCCGCCGCTGGTCCGATGGGGCCGCTGACGGCGAGCACGGTGCGCCTGTCGCCCAGCCCGGCAAGCGCGGGGTCGGCGACCAACGCCGCCGACAGACTCGGCGAGATGTACTGATCCTTCCAGAACGCCCAGGCGTCGGGTCGCGACAGGTCGCGGTAGGCGCGAATGCCTCCGCCGAGCACGATTGCAACGAAGAAGATGACGGAAGCCAGCCGGCGCCATCGGAACGCCGCAGGATAGCCGTCGGTCACTTGCTGCATTCGTTGGCGAGGAGGCGGAGCAGCGGCGACGTTCGCCGTGGTCCGCGGCGGCACGCGGGGGCCCGTCGGCGACTGCAGGAAGCGCGCGCCGTCCTGTTGGTCGTTCCCCGCTGACACCCGTCGATGCTCCCTCGCGGCGCTCGTGATGATCCGCCGCGACAACCTATATCGATCGACCGCGCGACACTATGGCGGCGCGATCGCAAGCCGGGAGGATTTTTCAGGCTGTGCGCGGACGCTCGTCCATGTCGAAAGAGGGGCGCTATGCCCGTGTCAGCGCGGCGCCGTCGCAGCCGCGCGCTTCGCCAGCGCCGCCTTGGCCGCGGCTGCCTTGGCGATCGCCTGCGTGCCATCCCAGCCGCCGACGGGCGCCGGCACGTTCACGGCGTCGTCGGGCTGCGGTTCGACCGTGAAGGTCTGGATCGCGAGCTTGGCCGCGGCGAGCGACTGGACATCGAGCCGCTTGGCGACATCGTCGCGCTTGCGCCCTGCGTCGACGTCACCCTGCGCTGCGGCCAGGGTGAACCATTTGTAGGATTCGGCGAGGTTCTGTTCGACGCCGATGCCACGGGCATAGAGGATGCCGAGGTTGAACTGGCTATCGGCGACGCCGCGCTCGGCGGCCTTGCGGAACCATTGCGAGGCGCTCTTGTAGTTCGCGCCCTTGCCGCCGCCGTCGGCGTCCAGCACGGCGAGATTGTGCATCGCCTTGGCGTTGCCGCGCTCTGCGGCGACCACGTAGTAGCGGCGGGCGGTGTCGGCGTCCTTCTTCACGCCGAGACCCTTCTCGTAGAAGGTGCCGAGACGGAAGACCGCCGGGATCAGCCCCGCCTGCGCGGCGCGGTCATACCACTTCACGGCTTCCTCATAGTTCGCCGCGACGCCCTTGCCCTCGGCAAAGCGCACGCCGACTTCGTAGGCGGCGGTCGGATCACCCTTCAGGGCGGCATTGCGCAGCGCCAGTCCGCCGATGGCATCGGGCAGCTTCTCGGAGGCGGGCACCTGCACCAAGCCGAGCTTCTGGCCGTTGGCAGCGGTTGGGATCGTGCCGGTGATATCAGTGGGGACGGCAGCAGGTAATGTGGCTGGCTTTTCGACGTCCTGCGGGATCGCGAGCATTGCGATCGTCTCCGCTTCGCTCGGCATGGCCCGATTGTAGGACTGACGGTCGATCGGCGTCGGCGACGTCAACGACGGCACGCTCTGGTCGGGCGTCGTCGGCCGCGGCGACAGGCTCGGCGAGGCCGACGGCATCTGCGCGCGCGGCGCCTCGCCCTGGGTTTCCATCGGCGAGATCGGTGGCGGCGTGCTGCCGCTGTCGAGCAGCGACATCGCGAATTTGAAAGTGCCGAGCACGATCACGACGACGCTGGCCCCGACCAGGAGCGAGCGGATCTTCGACCCAATGGTCGAGACTTCCTCGTCACCCTCGGCGGTGAGAGCGAACGTCGGCTTGTCCTTGGGTTTGGCCTTGGGCTTGACAGCGTCGCTGGCGACGTCCTTGGGGAGGTCTTTCGGCGGTTCCTTGGCCTTCTCCTTCGGCTTGTCCTTCTTCGCCTTCTTGGCGTCCACGGGCTGTGCAGCCGCCGCGGCCTGCGCCGCGCGGCGCGCAGCCGCGATGAAGCTCGACGTCGACACCGGCTCCCGCTTGCCGGCGGGAAGCTCGCTCAGCGCATCCTCGGACGCGGCGATCCGCTCGGCGGGCGATGCGGTCCGGCCAGGCGGACGGGTGCCGGGTTCGAGCGGATGATCCGGCGGCAGCTCGGGGACGATGACGGTCGGGCGGGGCGCCTGTGCTGTGTGCGGCTCGAGGATGTCGGCGATCGCCTTCGGCGGAATCGGCGGCGGCATGGCGGCCGCCGGCGCCTGCGCGGCGTGAAAGTCGCGCGAGGCGGCCGCGAACGCCTGTTGACCCGTGGCCGGAGCGACAATCTGTCCTGCTGGCTGCTCGGCCGCCGGATTGGGCAGCTCCGGCCGGTAGGCAGGCTCTGGCCTGGCCGGCTCGGCATAGGCCTGGGGCGCCGGCGCGCGTGCGGCCGGCATCGGCGCCTCGATTGGCGGTGCCAGCGGCGGCAGCGCGGCCGGCGGGCTCGCGGTGGCGCGCACATTGCGCAGGTCGCCTTCGATCATGGCGAGGCGGTCGACGACGTGCCCCAGCGTGTTGTGGACGGCCTCGAGCGAGTCCTGGGTGTTGCGGTCGGTCTCGGTCTGGCTGAAGCGGATGTCGGACAGCTCGCGCTTGACCATGTCGATCAGGCCGCCGTCCTGCGACGTTTCGCGCTGCGACCGGCTCTCCGCCAGCGCTGCGAAGGTCGCCTGCTGCCGTTCGAGATAGCGCAGGATGTCCTGCAGGCCGTCCTCGACGCGGGTCATGTTGCCGCCGCGCGGGTCGTTGGCGGCCTCGAGCCGCTCCAGCAGATAGCTGATCCGCTGTTCGAGATGGGTGATCGCCGATGAGCCGTCGTTGCCGACCTGCAGGCGGTCGATGCGGTCGGACAGGCCGCGCAGCGCGTCCTCGATCTGGGCAGTGTGGTCGGGCGCGGCCGCCGGCGGCTCGCGGCTTTCCAGGGTCGAGGTCAGCGCGGCAATGCGCTGTTCGAGCGCCGCGAACGACTCGTGGAACGAGTCGTGATTGTCGCGCGCCTGCGTGACCTGGTCGACCTTCGACGACAGTTGGCGGAGATCGTCCGACAGCCGTTCCAGCGCGTCGTTGGAGGCGACATTGGCGACGATCGCACGCAGCGCCGCGATGGCGCTTTCGAGCTGCTGCACGGTGCCGGGGTCGTCATTGGCGCGCAGGATCAGGTCGAGCTTGGCGCCGAGATTGCGGATCGCCTCGTCATAGACGGCGAGTTGCTCGGCAGGCTTCAGCGAGCCGACGACCTCGCGGATGTCGGTCAGCGCGCGCTCGATCCCGGCCAGTGCGTGGCCGTCGACGCCGGTGTTGCGGTTCTCGTCGATACGGCGCGACAGCGAGCGAATTTCGTTCTCGATCGATTCGATCGCCCGCCGCGGCATCGCCTCGGTGATGGCGTGACGAATCTCGGAGAGCTCGTTGCGGAAGCCGGCGATCGACTGCTCGATGCCGTCGTCGGGGCGATGCAGCGCCTCGATCTGGCTCGTGATCTTCAGCAGATGGCGTTCGAGCAGCGTGAAATCGGGAGTGGGGGCTGCCGGTTGCGGCGGCGTCAGCGGCGCGCTGATCGGGGTCATCAGCGGCGCTGCTGCGGATGCCATGGCAGGCGCGGTCGGCGGCGCCTGGTGCGGCGGCAGCGGGCGCGCATTGTCGAGCTCGCTCTGGCGGGCGCTGATTTCAGCGACGGCCACGTCGAACGAACCCGCGCTGAGCGGCTGGGCGGGCCGGTAGAGCTGCGCAGCGGCGCGCTCGACGCCGTCCGGACCACGATAGCGGTCCTCGGTGTCCGGCTTGCGCAGCGGCGTCGAGATCTGTGACAGGCGGGCGTCGAGCCGCGAGATCGCGTCGTTCAGCTGACGCGCGACGCCCTGCTCGTCGCGTGGCCCATCCTTGCGCGTGACGGGCCGCGACATTTGCTCGATCTGCCGTGCGATGGAGTCGAGCCGCTGATGGATGTCGGTCACCTCGCGGGCATCGCGGCTGACGGTCGGTGTGCTGCGTGGCGCGGGGCTGCCGCGGAAATCGGGCGGGGCCGATGCGCCGAGCGTGGAGTTGATCCAGTCGTTCAGCGTCATGCCGGCGCGTTGCGCCGCGGCCTCGGCCCTTTCACGGACGGACGGGTCGATGCCTTCATTACTCCACGGTACGCGCGAATTCATGTCTCGTCCGGTTCCGCTTCCAGCGCTCCACCAAGCGCCTCCAGCCTCCCCACGCGTCCCGGACATGAACATGAACGGGTCCGCGCAGATCGTCTGCTCCAGGTCCCGACTTTTGACTTTTACGGTAAATAACGCGTTAAGTTTACCGCCGGCGCGGCCAGAAGTTTTGCCCTATCAAACGGCGGGTATCAGCCGGCATTTTCACGTGATGATGGGTCGAGCGGCCGCACGCTGCTCGCGCCGGATATCGTCGACAGCGCGGTGATCGCTTCCTCGCACCATTCCGCCACCATGCGTTCGTGGCGCAGGCCGAGACGCAGGTTGAGGAGCTTGCCCATATCGGCCGGGGCCACGTTGCCGTCCGCATAATGCTTCTTGAGGATGCGATCGTAACGCTCTGCGCGGTCGCGATGATGCTCGAGCCGCGCCATCAGGTCGGCCCGGATCGGCCCGATGTCGGCGGCGCCGAGTGCATAGAGCCGGACGAGAAGATCGTCCTTTGTCGAGGCCGGCGTGCTCGGCCGCGCCGCCCAGCTGCGAAACGCCGCGCGGCCCTCCGCGGTCAATGTGTACACCAGCTTGTTGGGCTTGCCGGTCTGCACCACCTCGCGACCCTGGATGTAGCCGCGGTCGCGCAGCCGCGACAGCTCGCGGTAGATCTGCTGGTGGTCCGTCTTCCAGAAGAAGCCGATCGAGGAGTCGAACGTCTTGGCGAGCTCGTAGCCCGTCATCGGATGTTCGGTGAGGCAGGCGAGGATGGCGTCGCCGAGGGCCATGGCCGGAAACTGCTCCCGTTTTTCTGATCGTGTTCTGCCCCGCTCCACGCTTGACATTATGCACACTAGCGCATATGCGTCAATGTGCATATGGGGTGGTTGTGGTGCTGGCCTGTTCCGCCCCGAGGAGACGCCCAATGACAATGACCGGCCTCGATGGATGGTACGGCTACATGAGGTCTCACGATCTCGGCGCTTTGCGGGAGCTGCTGCATCCCGACGCCGTGTTCGAAAGTCCCGTCGTGCACACGCCGCAACGCGGCCGCGACATTACCTTCAAATATCTCGCGAGTGCTGAGAAAGTCTTAGGCGGTCCCGGATTCAAGTATGTCGGGGAGTGGCGTAACGCCACGGGCGCCGTGCTCGAATTCGAGAACGAAATCGAAGGGATCAAGCTCAACGGCGTCGATATCATCAGCTTTGACGACGCCGGTCTGATCACACATTTCAAGGTCATGGTGCGCCCGCTCAAGGCGATCAATCTGCTGCACCGCCTGATGGGCGAACAGCTCGCCGCCATGAGCAAGCCGTCGTGACGCGACCGACAGTCGCAAACTAACGGCTGCCGCAAGCCTTGAGAAATCGCTACAGTCCGCGGCCTGCATTGCCTGCCGCGTCCGTGGAATTCCCCGTCTGAAACTTCAGCCTTCCTGCCGGAGACGCCAATGCCGATCTACAAAGCCCCCGTGGAAGATGTCACCTTCCTGCTCAACGACGTGTTCCAGATCGACCGCTACGACAATCTGCCGGGATTCTCCGATGCCTCGGCGGATGTCCGCGAGGCGATCCTCGGCGAAGCCGCCAAGCTCGCCGAGGAGGTGCTGCATCCGCTGAATCGCGTGGGTGATCTCGAAGGCTGCAAGCGCCATGACGACGGCAGCGTGACCACGCCGAAAGGCTTCAAGGACGCCTACAAGCAGATCGTCGAGGGCGGCTGGCTCGGCCTGTCGGCGCCAACCGAATATGGCGGGCAGGGCCTGCCGGTGACGCTCAGCCAGACCGTCAACGAATTCCAGTGCTCCGCCAACATGGCGTTCTCGATGTATGGCGGCCTCACCATGGGCGCCACCGCCGCGCTGATCGTGCATGGCAATGAGGAGCAGAAGAAGACCTACGTGCCGAAGATGGTCGCCGGCGAGTGGACCGGCACCATGAACCTCACCGAGCCGCATTGCGGCACCGACCTCGGCCTGCTCCGCACCAAGGCGGTGCGCCAGGCCGACGGCAGCTTCAAAATCTCCGGCACCAAGATCTTCATCTCCGCCGGTGAGCACGACTTGGCCTCCAACATCATCCATCTCGTGCTCGCCCGCATCGAGGGCGCGCCGGCCGGCATCAAGGGCGTGTCGCTGTTCGTGGTGCCCAAGTTCATGGTCAATCCCGACGGCACGGTGGGTGCGCGCAACGGCGTCACCTGTGGCTCGATCGAGCACAAGATGGGCATCCACGGCAATTCGACCTGTGTGATGAACTACGACAACGCCACCGGCTGGCTGATCGGCGAAGAGAACAAGGGCATGCAGGGCATGTTCGTGATGATGAACGAGGCCCGGCTCGGCGTCGCCGTGCAGGGTCTCGCGCAGTCCGAGGTGGCCTATCAGAACGCGGTCGCCTATGCGCGCGAGCGCATCCAGGGCCGCTCGCTGACTGGGCCCAAGGCGCCCGACAAGGCCGCCGATCCGATCATCGTGCATCCCGACGTGCGCCGGACCCTGCTGTCGATCCGCGCCTTCAACGAGGCTGCGCGCGCCATGGTGGTGTGGACCTCGCTGAAGAGCGACGTCGCGCACCGCTCGCAGGACCCGAAGGACCGCCAGGCCGCCGACGACCACATGGGCCTGATGACCCCGGTCATGAAGGGCTACATGACCGACATGGGCTTCGCCAACGCGGTCCAGGCGCAGCAGATGTATGGCGGCCACGGCTATATCGCCGAGTGGGGCATGGAGCAGTTCGTGCGCGATGCGCGCATCGCCATGATCTACGAAGGCGCCAACGGCATCCAGGCGCTGGATCTCGTCGGCCGCAAGCTGCCGCGCGACGGCGGCCGCGCCGTGATGGCCTTCTTCAACGAGGTCGGCTCGTTCGCCAAGGAGCAGGGCGGCAACGATGCGATGAAGCCGTTCGTAGCCCCGTTGTCGACCGCGCTCGGCCATCTGCAGCAGGCCACCACGTGGCTGATGCAGAACGCGATGACCAAGCCGGACAATGCCGGCGCCGCCGCGACCGACTACATGCATCTCTTTGCGCTGGTCACCTTCGGCTACATGTGGGCGAAGATGGCGAAGGTGGCGCAGGACAAGATTGCGGCCGGCGACGGCTCGACCTATCTCACCACCAAGCTGGTGACGGGTCGCTTCTTCATGGAGCGCGTGCTGCCCGAAACGGCGGCGCATCTTGCCCGCCTCCAGGCCGGTTGTGCGACCGTGATGGAACTGCCGGCGGAAGCCTTCTGAGGATCAGACGAGAGCCGGTGCGCGCCGGCTCCGTCGTCAATGCGAACAACAAATCTGACCAGATGAGGAGGGCGTGATGCCTGAGGCCTTTATCTACGACCACGTACGGACTCCCCGCGGCCGCGGCAAGGCCGACGGCAGCCTGCATGAGGTGACCGCGCTCGCGCTCGCCACCGTGCCTTTGAAGGCGCTGAAGGACCGCAACAACATCCCCGAGGACGCGGTCGACGACGTCGTGCTCGGCGTGGTCGATCCGGTCGGCGAGGCCGGCTCCGACATCGCGCGCTTCGCCGCGCTGAATGCGGGTCTCGGCGATGCCGTTCCGGGCATTCAGATCAGCCGCTTCTGCGCCTCCGGCCTCGACGCCGTGAACTTCGCCGCGGCGCAGATCATGAGCGGCCAGCATGAGCTGGTCATCGGTGGTGGTGCGGAATCCATGAGCCGCGTCGGCATCGGTGCGTCCGGTGGCGCTTGGCCGATGGATCCGTCGATGGCGGTGCCGTCCTACTTCATGCCGCAGGGCGTCTCGGCGGACCTGATCGCGACCAAATACGGCTTCTCGCGCGACGACGTCGACGCCTATGCGGTGCAGAGCCAGCAGCGCGCGGCGAAGTCCTGGGAGGAAGGCCGCTTCGACAAGTCGGTCGTGCCGGTCAAGGACATCAACGGCCTGACCATCCTCGCCAAGGACGAGCACATGCGTCCCTCGACGACGATGCAGTCGCTGGCGCAGTTGCAGCCGTCGTTCGTGCAGATGGCGCAGATGGGCGGCTTCGACGCGGTGGCGATCCAGTCGCATCCGGAGATCGAGCGCGTCAATTACGTGCACCACGCCGGCAACTCCTCGGGCATCGTCGACGGCGCCGGTGCGGTTCTGCTCGGCAGCAAGGAGGCAGGCGCGAAGTACGGCATGAAGCCGCGCGCGAAAATCCGCGCCTTCGCCAATATCGGCTCGGAGCCCGCGATGATGCTGACGGGCCCGGTCGACGTTACCGAGAAGCTGTTCGAGCGCTCGGGCATGAAGAAATCCGACATCGATCTGTTCGAGCTCAACGAGGCGTTCGCCTCGGTCGTGCTGCGCTACATGCAGGCGTTCGAGATCGACAAGGACAAGATCAACGTCAATGGCGGCGCGATCGCGCTCGGCCATCCGCTCGGCGCCACCGGCGCGATGATCCTCGGCACCGTGCTCGACGAGCTCGAGCGCACCGGCAAGGCGACCGCGCTGGTGACGCTGTGCATCGGCGGCGGCATGGGCACCGCGACCATCATCGAGCGGGTGTGACGGTGCGCTCCCTCCCCCCTTGCGGGGGAGGGTCGGGGAGGGGGGCGCCACGCGCTCCACTGCCCGTGAGGACCCCCACCCCCGACCCCTCCCCGCAAGGGGGAGGGGAGACGAAACATCGGGGCTGACGCAGCACAGACGCGCCCCTGCCAAATCTGGGAGCACCACATGGCCTACAAGAACTTCAAGCTCGAAACCGATGCCGACGGCATTGCGCTGATCACCTGGGACATTCCGGGCCGTTCGATGAACGTGCTCGACGAGACCTCGACCAACGAGCTCGAGGCCCTCGTCAAGGAGACCACTGCGGACGCCGCCATCAAGGGCGTCGTCATCACCTCGGCCAAGGAGGCGTTCTGCGCCGGCGCCGATCTGTCGATGCTCGAGGGCATGAACCGCCTTTATGCCGATGTGCTGAACAGCAAGGGCGAGGAAGCCGCCAACCAGATGCTGTTCGACACCAGCCGGCGCTTTTCGCAGATCAATCGGTCGATGGAGACGTCCGGCAAGCCGTGGGTCGCCGCGATCAACGGTCTGGCGCTCGGCGGCGGCTTCGAGATCACGCTGTCGTGCCACTACCGCGTCGCGGCCGAGAACCCGAAGACCCGGCTTGGCCTGCCCGAGATCAAGGTCGGCCTGTTTCCCGGCGCCGGCGGCACGCAGCGCGTGCCGCGCATCGTGCAGCCGCAGGACGCGATGAACCTGCTGTTGAAGGGCGAGGCGCTCACGCTCGACAAGGCCAAGGCGCTCAAGCTGGTCGATGCCATCGTGCCGGCGGCGGATCTCATCAAGGCCGCCAAGGACTGGATCAAGGGCGGCGGCAAAGCGGTTCAGCCGTGGGATGAAAAGGGCTTCAAGCTGCCCGGCGGCCCGGTGTTCTCCAAGAACGGCATGATGATGTTCCCGGCGGGCAACGCCATCTATCGCCGCGAGACCTACGACAACTATCCGGCCGCGCGCGCCATCATGAGCTGCGTCTATGAAGGCTTGCAGCTGCCGATCGACGCCGCGCTGCGCGTCGAGTCGCGCTACTTCACCAAGATCCTGCGCTCGAAGGAAGCGGCGGCGATGATCCGCAGCCTGTTCCTGTCGATGCAGGAGCTCAACAAGGGTGCGCGCCGCCCGGCGGACGTGCCGGCGACCAAGATCAAGAAGATCGCCGTGATCGGCGCCGGCTTCATGGGCGCCAGCGTCGGCTACGTCTCGGCCCGCGGCGGCCTCGAGGTCGTGCTGATCGACCGCGACCAGGAGAGCGCCGACAAGGGCAAGGCGCATGCGCAGAGCGTGATCGACGGCCTGGTCAAGAAGGGCCGCGCCAAGCCGGGCGAGGCCGAGGCGATCATGGGCCGCATCACTGCGACCGCGGACTACGCGGCGCTGAAGGAATGCGATCTCGTCATCGAGGCCGTGTTCGAGGACCGCAAGGTCAAGGCCGAGACCTACGCCAAGGCGCAGGCCTATCTGAAGGACGGCGCGATCTTCGCGTCGAACACTTCGACCCTGCCGATCACCTCGCTGGCCGAAGAGTTCAAGGACCAGGGCCGCTTCATCGGCATCCACTTCTTCTCGCCGGTCGAGAAGATGATGCTGGTCGAGATCATCATGGGCAAGAACACCGGCGACGTCGCGCTGGCGACCGCGCTCGACTACGTCCGCGCCATCGGCAAGACGCCGATCGTGGTCAACGACTCCCGCGGCTTCTTCGCCAATCGCTGCGTGATGCGCTACATCGCGGAAGGCAACGAGATGTTCCTCGAAGGCGTGCCGCCGGCGATGATCGAGAACGCCGCCAAGATGGCCGGCATGCCGGTCGGCCCGCTGTCGCTGTCGGACGAAGTCGCGCTCGATCTCGGCCTCAAGATCATGAAGGCGACCGAGCATGATCTCGGCCCCAACGCGATCAACCAGGACCACAAGAAGCTGATGGTCGAGCTGGTCGAGAAGCAGGGCCGCTTCGGCCGCAAGAACGCCAAGGGCTTCTACGACTATCCCGAGAAGGGCAAGGGCCAGAAGAGCCTGTGGCCGGATCTGCCGTCGTTGCAGCCGAAGCATCTCGATCCCGACACGCTCGATGTCGAGGAGCTGAAGCAGCGCTTCCTGGTGGTGCAGGCGGTGGAAGCCGCGCGCACCGTCGAGGACCACGTCATCACCGACGTGCGCGAGGCCGATGTCGGCTCGATCTTAGGGTTCGGCTTCGCGCCGTTCACCGGCGGCACGCTGTCCTACATCGACTTCATGGGGACGAAGAAGTTCGTCGAGCTGTGCCACAAGCTCACGGCGAAGTACGGCTCGCGCTTCGCCCCGCCGAAGCTCTTGGAGGAGATGGCCGCCAAGGGCGAAACCTTCTACGGCCGCTTCCCGCCGAAGAAGGCGGCGGCTTGAGACCGGAATGCTAGGCGGAAGCGAGCCGCGCTTGCTGTCCATTCCCTCCCCCCTTGTGGGGGAGGGTTAGGGAGGGGGGTAGCCACAGGCACCAGCGCTTGTGGCTACCCCCCTCTCTATCTCTCCCCCACAAGGGGGGAGAGAACACACTGCCCGAGAAGCAACAGCGAGTTCTTTCAAGATCTCGCTCACCCCGCCTTCATCAGCCCTTCCTTGGTCAGCGCCTCCTGCACCTTCGGCCGTGCGGCGACGCGGTTCTTGTAGGCCACGAGATTCGGCATCGCCGACAGGTCGAACTTCATCCGGTCCGCCCAGGTCAGGATGGTGAACAAATAGCCGTCGGCCACCGTGAATTGCTGGCCCATCAGGTAGTCGCGGCCGGCGAGCTGGCTGTCGATGTATTTGAACTTGCCCATCACGCGGTCCTTGAAGAACGCCTTGGCGTCGTCGGCGAGCACCGGTGAGAACATCGGGCCGAAATTCTTGTGCAGCTCGGAGGTGATGAAGTTCAGCCACTCCAGCAGCTTGTAGCGCTCGCCGCTGTCGCGCGCCGGGGCGAGGTTCTTGGTCGCCGCCTGGTCGGCGATCATCTGGACGATCACCGGGCCTTCGGTCACGATCTCCCCGCTCGGCAACCCCAGCGCCGGCACCTGGCCCTTCGGATTGATCTTCAGGTAATCGTCACCATTTTCCAGGGTCTTGGCGCGCAGATCGACCTTGACCAGGTCGTAGGGCAGGCCGGCTTCGAGCAGGGCGATATGGGGCGAGAGCGAGCAGGCGCCGGGTGAATAATAAAGCTTCATCTTGTATTCCCTCCGTGAGACCGTTTTGTCCTTGGAACCTATCGAGCGGTCGCACCCGCCCTTACATGCAGATGCATGGAATAGTCAAGATTGATGCAGCTGCATCGAATGCGCTAGACTGTGCATCCGAGGATACGAGCCGGCCCATGAAACGCAAACCATCGACCGAGGCGACCGCCGCCTGGATCCGCCTGATGCGGGTCCAGAGCCGGGTGCTGGACTGCGTCGAGCAGGAGCTGAAGAAGGCCGGTTTTCCGCCGCTCGCCTGGTATGATGCGCTGCTGGAGCTGTCCCGGGCGCCCGCGGGCGAGCTGCGCCCGGTCGAGCTGGAGCGGCAGATGCTGATCCCGCAATATTCCACCTCCCGGCTGATCGACCGGCTGGTCGACGAAGGTCTGGTCGTCCGGCGCGAATGCAAGATGGACAAGCGCGGCCAGTTCGTCGAGATCACCGAGGCCGGACGCGAACTGCAGAAGCGGATGTGGTCGGCCTATTCCGCCGCGATCGAGAAGCATGTCGGCTCCAAGTTGTCGGATACCGACGCTGCCAAGCTTTGCATGCTGCTGGATCGCCTTGGCTGCTCCTGTGGTCAGGCCGCTCCGTTGGCGGCCGGAGAGGGCGCGGCGACCCGATGAAGCATCCGTTCCCATTCACATCCGCGGCCCCCTGGGGTCCGCGGCCCTTCCTGTCACCACGCGCGACCCTCGAAGCGCTTCTGAACCGAGACTCCCATGGCGCGTGACCAGATCGATATGACCCCGCTGCAGTCGCGCGACGAACTGGTGGCGTGGCTCGCGGCCGGCGTGAAGCCGCCGTCCGCCTTCCGCATCGGGACCGAGCACGAGAAGACGCCGTTCACGCTCGACGGTCATCGCCCCGTGCCCTACGAGGGCGCGCGCGGCATCGGCGCGCTGCTCGAAGGCATGAAGCTTCTGCTCGGCTGGGAGCCGATCATGGAGCGCGGCAACATCATTGGGCTCTATGACGTGACCGGCGGCGGCGCCATCTCGCTGGAGCCGGGCGGCCAGTTCGAGCTGTCCGGCGCGCCGGTCGAGACCGTGCACCAGACGCATGCGGAACTGATGGCGCATCTGGCGCAGGTCCGCGAGATCGCGACTCCGCTCGGCATCGGCTTTCTCGGCCTGGGCATGACGCCGTCCTGGTCGCGCGCCGAAATTCCCGTGATGCCCAAGGGCCGCTACAAGATCATGACCAGCTACATGCCGAAGGTCGGCCGCTACGGCCTCGACATGATGTACCGGACCTGCACCGTGCAGACCAATCTCGACTTCTCTTCCGAAGCCGACATGGTCAAGAAGCTCAGGGTCTCGGTGGCGCTGCAGCCGATCGCGACCGCACTGTTCGCCAATTCGCCGTTCACCGAAGGCAAGCCGAACGGCTTCCTGTCGTTCCGCTCCGAGATCTGGCGCGACACGGACAATCAGCGCTCGGGCATGATCCCGTGGGCGTTCGAGGATGGCATGGGTTTCGAGCGCTGGGTGGACTACGCGCTCGATGTTCCCATGTATTTCGTGAAACGCGAGGAGACCTATATCGACGTCTCCGGCACCTCGTTCCGCGACTTCTTCGCAGGCAAGAACCCGGCGATGCCGGGCGAGCGTCCGACGCTGTCGGACTGGGCCAATCACCTCTCGACGATCTTCCCGGAGGTGCGCCTGAAGCGCTACCTGGAAATGCGCGGTGCCGACGGTGTGCCATGGGGCCGGCTGCCGGCGCTGCCGGCGTTCTGGGTCGGCCTGCTCTACGACGACGTCAGCCTCGACGCGGCCTGGGACCTGGTCAAGACCTGGACCGCGTTCGAGCGCCAGAACCTGCGCGACGACGTGCCGCGCCTCGGCTTCAAGGCGCGTGTTCGCAACCGCTACGTGTTCGAGATCGCCAAGGAATGCCTGACCCTGGCGCATCTCGGCCTGCGCCGGCGCAGTCGCATCGACCATCTCGGCCGCGACGAGAGCCGCTTTCTCGAGCCGCTCGATCAGATCATCGATTGCGGCCGCTCGCCGGCCGAGGAGATGCTGGAGAAGTTCGACGGCCCGTGGGGCGGCTCGGTCGAGCCGGCCTACGACGAATATGCGTTCTGATCGGAACGGCCGAGCCTGCAGCCGTCGCAGGTTCGCTGCGTCGCCTGTTCCGCGTTGAGGCGGTTGGCGGCACGGGTCCGCTGTTTTTTGTTGCGATTTGTGTCCCAGGTTCGATTCAGCGCCCGGGCGCCGCTGCTTTGCCTTCCGCAGCTCCCACCGGTCCGGGCCGTTCATCCGCCATACAGGTTCGTGGCGATCAAATGACTGCCTAAAAACTCGTAAGAAAACTCGAACATTAACAATGGGTCGGATGGTTCAGCGGCGGCGCGTGGGGCGCTTCATCGGGGCATGGCTGAGGGTACTGGCGTGCCTGTTCGCGGCTGCGTGCCTGACGCCGGCTTCAGCCCAGACCTATTCCGATCGTCCCGGCGGCGACTACATGAGCGCGCCGATCGCCTCCGGCGACCCGGCCGATTGCGCGCTGTTGTGCGAGCACGACCGGCGCTGCCGCGCCTGGAGCTTCAACTATCCGACCGTGATGGAAGCGGGCGCGGTGTGCTGGCTGAAGAACAGCGTGCCGGCGCGCGTGCCGGACAATTGCTGCGTTTCCGGCGTGCGCGGCGCGGGCGTCGTCGAGATCCGCAATGATGCGGTCGAGACGTCGATCGACCGTCCCGGCGGCGACTACCGCAGCTTCGACATCAAGACCACCGATCTGAAGGGCGGCGAGAAGGCCGAGAAGGCCGCTGACAAGGGCAGCGACAAGGCCGCGGACAAGAAGGAAGAGAAGGCCGCCGACGCCGAGGACATCTGCAAGGCCGCCTGCACCGGCGACAACAAATGCCGCGCCTGGACCTTTGCGCGGCCCGGCTACGCCGGCAAGGAAGCGCATTGCTTTCTGAAGAAGGAAATCAAGCCGCCGCGCCGGCGGGCGGGCTTTACGTCGGGCGTCGTGCGATAGCGCGGGGCGATGAGTCTCGCTCCTTCTTGTCGATCGTCAGAGCCACCGTTATTGCGAGCTCTCGCAATGATGCCAACTGAAGATGCGATGTCGAAGAAGCATCGTGCACCGGTAGCGCGCCAAACTCAGTCGTCATTCCGGGACGTGACGCGCAGCGGCACGGGCCCGGAATCCATAATCACGATGGTGGTTATGGATTCCGGGCTCGCGCTGCGCGCGCCCCGGAATGACGGATGAGAGAGGGGGCTCCCGATCCTGTCTGGTCGCGCTCAATCCGCTGCGGCTATCACTGTGATCTCCGGCCACAGCGTCTTCCAGCGCGTCGCCTTGGCCGCGTAGTTCGTCACCGAGAAATTGGCCGTATAGTTCGGACGCACGATCATCTGCGCGATGTCGTCGAGGCCCTTGGGGGCATAGAGCTCGTAGCCGGCAACAGTCGGGCGAAGGCCGACCTGCGTGTTCACGGTGAGGAAGCGATCGATGCCGTCGGTGGAGCGTGTCACGGCAGGGTAGGGCCGGCCGTGCTTGGTCGGATACCAGAGATGGACGCGGGCCTGGTTGCGCACCTCCACCTTGGCTTCGATGTCATGGAGGTAGGATGCGATGCGCCGGATGACGGCGTCCTCAGCATCCCACGACGTATCCGGATCGAAATAGAAGATGTCGTAGTCGTTGATGCCGTGATCGACCGGACGGCCGGTCCGCAAGTTCCAGACGCTCTGAGTCAGGCAGCCGGCGACGACCCAGGCATCGGGCACGGCCGTTTCACGCAGCACGTGCATGATCGCGGTGTTGACGGGGTTGCGCAGCGCGGCTGCGATGAAATCGTCCTTGGTCATGATGGTCGAAGGCATCAGAACATGGGTGCCGTCGACACGTTCAATACACGAGATGGAGGACGGCGTGCAGCCCGTTTCAGCTGCGATCGAACACGGCGAGCGCCTTCTTCGAGGCCAATGCCCGCCACTGCCGGCGCAACAGCGGCTCTGCGTCGGCGCGCCTCGCCTTCGACAGGCGCAGCAGCACGATCGGATAGTCGCGGTAGTGATCGGTGACGTAGAACAGCTTCGGCCGGCTTTCCACCAGCATCGCGCGTTCGTCCGGCGGCACGCCCGGAAGGACGAGACTGTCCCCGTCCTCCTTCAGGCGCGCCAGCATCTTCTTGCGCACCTTCAGCGCGGGTGTCCCATAGGACGTGCCGGCCTCGACTTCCGGCCATGCCAGCGCAAGCGCCCTGACATCGTCGAAGGTCATCGGCGTTCGCTCAGCGCACCGCGGTGAAGAAGCGATCGAGCCGGAAGCCGGACAGCCAGGCCCAAACCGGCTGGTTCTTGAAGCCGAGGTCCCAGGAGCCGACCACGGCATCGGCGCGGCCGACGAGGTTGTCGATCGGCAGCAGGCCGACGCCGCCGTCGCGCAAGGCCACGCGGCTGTCGGCGGAGTTGTCTCTGTTATCGCCGAGCACGAACAGCTTGCCGGGCGGCACCGTCACCTCCGGCGTGTTGTCGAGCCGGCCGTTGTCGCGCATCTTGAAGATCAGGTGCGACACGCCATTCGGCAGCGTCTCGACGTAGCGATAGGCCGGCTCGTTGCGGCCAGTGTCGTCCTCGGCATCGCCGATGCCGTCGGGCTTGAGCGCCGCGGCCTGGCCGTTGATGTAGAGCTGGCCCTGGCGCATCTGGATGCGGTCGCCGGGCAGGCCGACGACGCGCTTGACCCAGGCCTGCGAGTTGTCGCCCGGCCAGCGGAACACGACGACGTCGCCGCGCTTCGGCGTCTCGCCGAACAGGCGTCCCGTCTCCGGCAGCGTGATCTGCATCGGCAGCGACGAGGTGCCGTAGCCATAGGGGAATTTCGACGCCAGCAGGGCGTCGCCGATCATCAGGGTCGGCTCCATCGAGCCCGACGGCACGTAGAACGGCTCGGCGATGGCGCCCTTGGCGACGAACACCACCATGACGACCGCGACGAGCTGCGCGAGCTGGCCGCCCCAGGTGCTTTCCTTGCGGACGCTGCCCGTGCGCGTCGCCTTGGTGGTCTTGTCCGTGGACATCTTCTCAAGGCTCATCGGCCCGTGCCTCCCACCGTAATGCGATCCATGCGAAGCGTCGGCTGACCGACGCCGACCGGCACGCCCTGGCCGTTCTTGCCGCAGGTGCCGATGCCGGTATCGAGCGACAGATCGTTGCCGATCATGCTGATGCGGTTCAAATCCGTCGGGCCGTTGCCGATCAGCATCGCGCCCTTCACCGGCGCACCGACCTTGCCGTTCTCGATCCTGTAGGCCTCGGTGCACTGGAAGACGTATTTGCCCGAGGTGATGTCGACTTGGCCGCCGCCGAAATTGACGGCATAGATGCCGTTCTTGACCGAGGCGATGATCTCGGCCGGATCGCGCTCGCCGGCCAGCATGTAGGTGTTGGTCATGCGCGGCATCGGCACGTGCGCGTAACCCTGACGGCGGCCGTTGCCGGTCGGCGCCATGTTCATCAGCCGCGCGTTCTGGCGGTCCTGCATGTAGCCGACCAGGATGCCGTCCTCGATCAGCACGGTCCGGCTGGTCGGCGTGCCCTCGTCGTCGATCGATAGCGAGCCGCGGCGCGAGGCCATGGTGCCGTCATCGACCACGGTGACGCCTTTGGCGGCGACCGGCTTGCCCATCAGCCCGGCGAAGGCCGAGGTCTTCTTGCGGTTGAAGTCACCCTCGAGGCCGTGACCGACGGCCTCGTGCAGCATCACGCCGGGCCAGCCGGCGCCGAGCACGACGTCCATCTCGCCGGCGGGAGCGGGGACCGATTCCAGATTGACCAGGGCCTCGCGCAGTGCGCCGTCGGCGGCCTCGCGCCACGCCTTGGTCTCGATGAAGCGGGCATAGGCCTCGCGGCCGCCATAACCCTTGCTGCCGGTCTCCTGGCGATCACCCTGGCCGGCGACCACCGAGACGTTCACGCGCACCAGCGGGCGGATGTCGCGATAGCTCTCGCCGTCGGGCCGCAGGATCTCCACGACCTGCCAGGTCGCGCCGAGGCTCACGGTCACCTGGCGCACGCGCGGATCCTTGTCGCGCAAGTAAGCGTCGATCTCGCCGAGCAGCTTGACCTTGCTTTCGAATCCGGGAGCGTCCAGCGGATTATCGTCGCCATAGAGCCGGACGTTGGTGTGCGGCGGCGGGCTCGCGAACGTGCCGGAATAGCCGCCGCGCACGGCGCTGACGGCATCGGCGGCGCGCATCAGCGCCGGCAGCGAGACGTCGGAGGAATGGGCATAGCCGACTGCATCGTCCTTCACCGCGCGCAGGCCGAATCCCTGGCTGGTGTCATAGGTCGCCTGCTTCAGCCGGCCATTGTCGAAGGTCAGCGCTTCGGTCTGGCTGTATTCGAAGAACAATTCGCCGTCATCGGCGCCGGCCAGGCCACGCGCGACCTCGCTCCGGACCGCATCACGGTCCAGATTGGCGCGTTCGAGCAGGGAAGTGGTGGGAGCAGTCATGGGTCAATCCGTTGTCGGAGCGTTCATTCCAAGATAGTTGTTTTGACGCCGGGGCGCGAGGGGCTGGATGATTACCGAACTGACATGGTTGAGATCGTTCCCATCACGTCCGCTCACATCGAGAGCTTCCACCGCACGCTCGATTACGTCGCGCGCGAACGGCGCTATCTGTCGTTCGTGCAGGCGCCGCCGCTGGAGTCGACGCGCGCCTTCATTCTGAACAACATCCACGAGGGATATCCGCAATTCGTCGCTCTCTCTGCCGGGGAGGTGGTCGGCTGGTGCGATGTGACGCCCAAATCGGGGCCAATCGATGCCCGGATCGGGGTGCTCGGCATGGGCCTAATGCCGCAGTTCCGGCACCAGGGCCTGGGCAGACGACTGATGGCGGCGGCGCTCGAGGCGGCGCGGGCGGCCGGCTTCTCGCGTGTCGAGCTCACGGTTTACCGCAGCAACACCAACGCCATCAGGCTGTACCAGAAGGCCGGATTCCTGCTCAAGGCGGTGCAGCCGCGGGAGCCCGGCGATGACGGGTTCGACAAGACCCTGCTGGTGATGGCGCTGGCGCTCGACGGGCGGCGCTGAGGCCGCGGGCGCGCATTCAGACGCGCGAACTCACGGCTCGATCACGGCATCGTGCTGCGAAGGGTCTGTCAATCGCGGCCGACGTCAGGGCAGCTTGTCGAAGCCTTCGGCGAGGCCGTTGAGGCTCAGCGGGAAGCCGATGCCTTCCTCCGGCGTCTCGAAGATGATGAAGGTCGCGGTCTTCGCCGTCTTGAGCTGGCCGAGCAGCTTGTCCTCCAGCACCACCTCGGCGACGCAGCCATTGGGCAGGCAACGCACGAAGCCGGCGCGGCCGACGTCCTGGTTGTCGAGCTTCAGGCCGAGGCCGGACGGCAGCAGCACGCCGAGCGGCGCCACCACGCGCATCAGCCGGCTCTTCTGGTCTGCGGTCTTCAGCATGATCACGGTGAGGCCGGCATTGGAACGGTCCTCGGCCACGACGCTCTGGATCAGCGCGCACTGCTCGCTCTGCGCGCCGGGCGGCGTGTCGCAGCGGATCTGCCAGTCGCCATGCACCGAGCGCACCGCGCCCTGCGCCAATGCGGCGTGCGGCAGGCCGATCACCGTCGCAGCGATCATCGCGACCGCGGTCGCCGCGGAGGTCATCGCGGCAACACGCGCGAGTCGCGCACGCACCGCGCTGAATCGGTACAAACGGCGCGAGTCATTCGCAGCTGGGGTCGACATGTCAGCTGTCCTGTCCGTTGAAACCCTGATCCGGGTCGGTGCCATGACAATTTCCTGTGGGTGATCTGCGCGTCCGACGCCATGATACGGCAATGATGGCGTCTTGAGGACAGCGTCACCGGCGTACGGCACGAAACGATACCAAATATGGCCGCACCCTGGTGGGCAGCTGCCGCCGCGCCTCGCCGAATCAGCCTCGCAAACGGCCGTGTCCCGTTTGCCTACATCGCGCCGCACGCCTGTCAAGCGCCCGTTGCCCGCGAAATCACGGCATGCGGCAATCTCCCGGAAAATACGCTTGTCGCGACGAACAGCGCCGCGCGCGATATCCGGCGCAAGACTGCATTGCGATAGATCAAGAATTATGGTTTGAGAAGAAAGATTTCGTCATTCCAGTGAACTGGCCCAGGTGCTTTTCTATGCATCCGCCCGAAGGCCATTTGTCAGGAGAGCGGATCGAACGGCGCGCCGCTGCGTGAAGCGGGCGGTGCGCTGAGGGGGAAAGTTCTGAAGGGAGCGCGACGGCATGAAGATGTCGAGAGGCCAATTGAGCGCCTTGCTGGGGTTGGCTGTAACGGGCATGACGCTCGTGTCGGGTGGAGCGGCGTTTGCGGAAACGGGCCAGCCGGCGCCATGGGAAGTCAAGCTGCAGGAGGCTGCGACGCCGGTGATGGAGAACATCACCTGGTTCCACGGCCTGCTGCTGACGATCATCACCATCATCACGCTGTTCGTGCTGGCGCTGCTGGTCGCCGTGGTGGTCAAGTTCAACGCGCGCGCCAACCCGGTGCCGTCGCGGACGACGCACAACACGCTGATCGAGGTGGCTTGGACGCTGATCCCGGTGCTGATCCTGGTCATGATCGCGGTGCCGTCGTTCCGGCTGCTGTTCCTCGAGCTGGATGTGCCGAAGGCTGATATGACCATCAAGGCCACCGGCAAGCAGTGGTACTGGAGCTACGCCTATCCCGATAACGGCAAGTTCGAGTTCGACTCGCTGCTGGCGCAGGACAAGCAGCCGCGGCTGCTCGCCGTCGACAACGAGATGGTCGTGCCGGTCAACAAGGTGATTCGCGTCCAGACCACCGGCGCCGACGTGATCCACTCCTGGGCGATCCCGTCGTTCGGCGTCAAGATCGACGCCATTCCCGGCCGCCTCAACGAGACCTGGTTCAAGGCGACCAAGGTCGGCATGTATTACGGCCAGTGCTCGGAGCTGTGCGGCAAGGACCACGCCTACATGCCGATCGCGGTGCGCGTCGTGAGCGACCAGGACTTCACCGCCTGGGTCGAGGACGCCAAGAAGAAGTACGCCAGCGCGCCCACGAGCACCTATGCGTCGGCTGCGGGCGTGTCGCAGTAGCCGAGCGGGATGAACGCTGAGATTGAGGGCCGCCTTGGCGGTCCACGGGGACACTGAGGATTGGACAATGGCGACGAACGCGACGACCCTGACCGGCCATGACGATCACGCGCACGACCATCCGACCGGATGGCGGCGCTGGATCTATTCGACCAACCACAAAGACATCGGCACGATGTATCTGATCTTCGCGGTGTGCGCCGGCATCATCGGCCTCGCCATGTCGGTCGCGATCCGCATCGAGCTGATGTATCCGGGTGTGCAGCTGTTCCACGAGAACCACACCTACAACGTGTTCGTGACCTCGCACGGCCTGATCATGATCTTCTTCATGGTCATGCCGGCGATGATCGGCGGCTTCGGCAACTGGATGGTGCCGCTGATGATCGGCGCGCCGGACATGGCGTTCCCGCGCATGAACAACATCTCGTTCTGGCTGCTGCCCGCCTCGTTCGCGCTGCTTTTGACCTCGACCTTCGTCGAGGGCGAGCCCGGCGCCAACGGCGTCGGCGCCGGCTGGACGATGTATGTGCCGCTGTCGACCTCGGGCCATCCCGGACCGGCGGTGGATTTCGCGATCCTGTCGCTGCACCTTGCCGGTGCGTCGTCGATCCTCGGCTCGATCAACTTCATCACCACCATCTTCAACATGCGCGCGCCGGGCATGACCCTGCACAAGATGCCGCTGTTCGTGTGGTCGATCCTGGTGACGGTGTTCCTGCTGCTGCTGTCGCTGCCGGTGCTCGCCGGCGCCATCACGATGATGCTGACCGACCGCAATTTCGGCACCACCTTCTTCGATCCGGCCGGCGGCGGTGACCCGGTGCTGTTCCAGCACCTGTTCTGGTTCTTCGGCCATCCGGAAGTGTATATCCTGATCCTGCCCGGCTTCGGCATGATCAGCCAGATCGTGTCGACCTTCTCGCGCAAGCCGGTGTTCGGCTATCTCGGCATGGCCTACGCCATGGTCGCGATCGGCGGCATCGGCTTCGTGGTGTGGGCGCACCACATGTACACGGTCGGCATGTCCTCGGCGACGCAGGCCTATTTCGTCGCCGCCACCATGGTGATCGCGGTGCCGACCGGCGTGAAGATCTTCTCCTGGATCGCCACGATGTGGGGCGGCTCGATCGAGTTCCGCGCGCCGATGCTGTGGGCCGTGGGCTTCATCTTCCTGTTCACGGTCGGCGGCGTCACCGGCGTCGTGCTGGCGAACGCCGGCGTCGACCGCGTGCTGCAGGACACCTATTACGTCGTCGCGCACTTCCACTACGTGCTGTCGCTCGGCGCCGTGTTCGCCATCTTCGCCGGCTGGTACTACTGGTTCCCGAAGATGTTCGGCTACATGTACAACGAGACGATCGCGAAGGCGCACTTCTGGGTCACCTTCGTCGGCGTCAACCTGGTGTTCTTCCCGCAGCACTTCCTCGGCCTGTCGGGCATGCCGCGCCGCTACATCGACTATCCCGATGCCTATGCGGGCTGGAACCTGGTCTCGTCGATCGGCTCCTACATCTCGGCCTTCGGCGTCCTGATCTTCATCTATGGGGTGGTCGACGCCTTCATGCGCAAGCAGCAGGCCGCGAACAATCCGTGGGGACCGGGTGCGACGACGCTGGAATGGACCCTGTCCTCACCGCCGCCGTTCCACCAGTTCGAGGTGCTGCCGAAGGTGCAGTGAACCTGATCTCTCCGACGCGGCGCCATCCGGCGCCGCGTCGATCTCTGCCGGTGGCGCGCCTGGTGCCGCGCCGGAAGCGCGGTTCTGGCACTCCCTGTCCCAGAACCTTTTGAATTGAAGTCTGTGAATTGAAGTCTGGATTCGCCGTGTCGGTCATCGATCAGAACGCCATTGCCGTCGGCCCGCGGATTTCCGAGGCCGATGTCGGCGATTATCTCGCGCTGCTGAAGCCGCGGGTGATGTCGCTCGTGATCTTCACGGCGCTGATCGGCCTGCTGATCGCTCCGGGCCATTTCCACCCGGTGCTCGCCATCACCTCACTGCTGTGCATCGCGGTCGGGGCCGGCGCCTCCGGCGCGCTCAATATGGCGCTGGAAGGCGACATCGACTCGCTGATGTCGCGCACCGCCAACCGCCCGATTCCGCGCGGCCGCGTCACCCGCCAGGAGGCGCTCGCCTTCGGCATCACGCTGTCGTTCTTCTCGGTGCTAACGCTCGGCATCCTCGTCAACTGGTTCGCCGGTGCGCTGCTCGCCTTCACCATCTTCTTCTACGTCGTCATCTACACGCTGTGGCTGAAGCGCTGGACTGCGCAGAACATCGTCATCGGCGGCGCCGCCGGCGCCTTGCCGCCGGTGGTCGCCTGGGTGTCCGCCACCGGCTCGATCGCGCCGGAGCCGCTCTGGCTGTTCCTGATCATCTTCTTCTGGACCCCGCCGCATTTCTGGGCGCTGGCGCTGTTCCGCAGCGATGATTACGCCCGCGCCGGCGTGCCGATGCTGCCGGTGGTCGCCGGCCCCGATGCGACCCGGCTGCAGATCCTGCTCTACACCATCGTCCTGGTGGCGATCGCCGCCGCGCCGTGGCCGCTCGGCTATTTCGATGCCGTCTACGGTGTCGTCTCGCTGGCGCTCGGCACGGGCATGCTGTGGCTCGCGGTCGAGGTGTTCCGCAAGCGCGAGCGCAGCGCCTCGCTACGCGCCAACCGCAAGCTGTTCGCCTTCTCGATCCTTTATCTGTTCGTGCTGTTCGCTACGCTCGGACTCGAAGCGGTCGCGCGCATGATCGCGCCGCTGATCTGGTAAGAGGCGCGAGACTGGAAAACATGGCGACCACGATGGCAGATCCGAACGAGCAAGAGGGCATCGTCCTCACCGAGGCGCAGCTGCGCAGCCGCCGTCGCCGCTCGATCGCGATTGCGCTCGCGCTCGGCGTGCTGGTGGTGCTGTTCTTCGCGGTGACCATGGTGAAGGGTCCCGCGGTGCTGAATCGGCCGATGTAGAGACGTGATGCAGGACGGGACGAAGCAGACCGCGATGGAGACAACCGACCAGATCGTTCCGGCGACCGCGCCGGCCGCGCCGCGCCGCGGCCTCAGCCGCGATGCGCTGGTCGGCGGCATCTGCGGCGCCGTCGTGGTGCTGATGGTCGGCGCGTCCTATGCCGCCGTGCCGTTCTACAACTGGTTCTGCCGCGCCACCGGCTTCAACGGCACCACGCAGGTGGCGACATCAGCGCCATCCTCGGCGCCGCTGGCGCGCCGGATCTCCGTGCGCTTCGATTCCAATGTCGCCGGCGGTTTGCCCTGGAAGTTCGAGCCGGAGAAGACCGAGATCGAGGTCGCGATCGGCGAGGTGGTCACGGTCTACTACACGGTCACCAACCAGTCGGCGCGCACCACCATGGCGCAGGCGGCCTACAATGTGTCGCCGCTGACATCGGGCGCCTACTTCCAGAAGATCAACTGCTTCTGCTTTACCGAGCAGACCATGGCGCCGGGCGAGACCCGCGAGATGCCGGTGGTGTTCTACGTCGATCCGGCGATAGCAGCCGATCACGAGAACGACAGTTTGAAGACGATCACGCTGTCTTACACCTTCTATCCCGTCCGCGACGCACCGAAGCCGGTCGCGGCGGGCGAGCCGGACAAACCGCGGGGCAGCCTATGACCGCGCGGACGTCCGATATTCGGGGACCATCGCTGTTGAACGACACCGTGCCGGCGCGACCGGCATCGATCTGGGGAGAGACTTGCCATGGCTGAGGCGCACGCCAAGCATCACGACTACCATCTCGTCGATCCGAGCCCTTGGCCGTTCGTCGGCTCGGTTTCGGCCTTCATCATGGCGTTCGGTGCGATCGGCTGGATGCACAAGATGTTCGGCGCCGCGCCGATCGTGTTCGGCATCGGCACCATCGGCGTGCTCTACACCATGGCGAGCTGGTGGGGCGACGTCATCAAGGAAGCGCAATACAAGGGCGACCACACCCGCGTGGTGCAGCTCCATCACCGCTACGGCATGATCCTGTTCATCGCCTCCGAGGTGATGTTCTTCGTCGCCTGGTTCTGGGCCTATTTCAATGCCGCGCTGTATCCGAACTTCGAGGTGCAGGCCACCCGCGAGGCCCTGTTCGGCGGCGTCTGGCCGCCCAAGGGCATCGAGACCTTCGATCCCTGGCACCTGCCGCTGCTCAACACGCTGATCCTGCTGACCTCGGGCACCACGGTGACCTGGGCGCACCACGCGCTGCTCGAGGGCGACCGCAAGGGCCTGAAATATGGCCTGATCCTCACCATCCTCCTGGGTGCCACCTTCACCTGCGTGCAGGCCTATGAGTACAGCCACGCAACGTTCTCGTTCGCCGGCCACGTCTACGGCTCGACCTTCTTCATGGCGACCGGCTTCCACGGCTTCCACGTCCTGGTCGGCACGATCTTCCTGACCGTCTGCCTGGCGCGCGCCTATGCCGGCCACTTCACGCCCAAGCAGCATCTCGGCTTCGAGTTCGCCGCCTGGTACTGGCACTTCGTCGACGTGGTCTGGCTGTTCCTGTTCATCTGCATCTACGTCTGGGGCCACGGCGCCGAGGCGATGGCCCACGGCGCGCACTGAAGCCGGCGCGCACCGGTTCCGTCGAACGTGCTAAGAAGGGGCGGCCGTCGGGCCGCCCTTTCTCGTTGCAGCGGCGCCCGGCGGTTGATCGAAATGTGATCCGCTCTCGTCGCCTCCGGCTGTATCACCATGAGGCGTCGCGCGGCCGCCTAGGGGGCAAGACACCATGACCACCCATCCGCCCGTCACTTTGGCCCAGACCGTCCTGCGCGGGCTCGCCTGCCGCTGCCCGCGCTGTGGCCAGGGCAAGCTGTTCGACGGCTTCCTCAACCTGCGCAAGCGCTGCGAAGCCTGCGATCTCGACTACGCCTTCATCGACACCGGCGACGGTCCGGCGATCTTCATCATGATGCTCGCCGGCGCCATCGTGGTCGGCGCCGCGCTGATCGTCGAGGTGAAGTATCAGCCGCCGTTCTGGGTCCATGCCGCGCTCTGGGGACCGCTGATCCTGGTGACGACGCTGCTGCCGTTGCGCGCGATGAAGTCGCTGCTCATCGCCCTGCAATTCCACCACAAGGCCGCCCCCGGCCGCCTGGTGGACAAGACGCCGCGATGAGCTGGCGCCTGCGCGTGCGAGTCGCACATCTGAGCGGCGCCGAAGGTGTGCTCCCTCCCCCCTTGTGGGGGAGGGCCGGGGAGGGGGGTAGCCCCAGCGGCAGTCTTTGTTGGGCCACCCCCACCCCCACCCCCTCCCCGCAAGGGGGAGGGGAGCGCACCGTTCGCTCCGGCAAAGCGTTCACCTCGCCGCGGACATCTCCGCAATGACGAGTGCGCCCAGCCGCAAAACGTCCTCCCGCGCCTTCGCCGCCTTCACCGTCGTCATGGTCGCGCTGTTCGCAGGCCTCGGCATCTGGCAATTGCAGCGCCGTGCGGAAAAGCACGCGCTGATCGCGGCGCTGACCGAGCGCGTCGCCACGTCGCCCGCACCGCTGCCGCCACAAGACGAATGGCGCAGCTTGACGCCCGAGCACGACGAATTCCGTCGCGTCAGCTTCACCGCCACTTACGCCAAGCTCCCCGATGCGATGGTCTACAGCGCCGGCTCTGCCGTGCGCGAGGACGTCTCGGGCCCCGGCACCTGGGCATTCCTGCCGGCGCGCCTGCCGTCCGGCGAGACCGTCGTGATCGACGCCGGCTTCGTCGCCAACACGATGCAGGAACGCGCGGTGCAGGACCGCGCCACCGCCAAGCTCGTCACCGGCGAGCCCGTGACCCTGACCGGCTATCTGCGCTTTCCCGAGGCTGCCGGTTTGCTCACCGCGGCCGAGAGCCGCGAAAAGCGGCTGTGGTTCACGCGCGACCATCGCGCGATGGCCAAGACGCTCGGCTGGGGCGAGGTCGCGCCGTTCTACATCGATCTGGAATCGCCGGTGCCCGACAATGGCATTCCCAAGCCCGGCCCGCTGTCGCCGCATCTGCGCGACGAGCACATGCAATACGCGATCACGTGGTTCTCTCTGGCCGCCGCGTTGATCGTCGCGTTCGCGGTGTGGGCGCGGGGCCGGCGCGCAGCGAACCGATGAGCCCGTAGCCCGCGAAACGTCGCTTGACTTAGAGCGCACTCGAACCCGTAGCCTGCGCGGCGTCGTGAATGGAGATAGGGGCGCATGAAGATCGGCGAACTGGCCAGGCAGTCGGGGCTGACGCCCCATACGATCCGCTACTACGAGCGGATCGGGCTGCTGCCCAGGGCCGATCGCGATCATGCCCGCCAGCGGGACTACGACGCATCGATCCTGACCTGGATCGAATTCCTCGGCCGGATGAAGGCCACGGGAATGCCGATCCGGGACATGCTGCGCTACGCCGAGCTGCGTGCGGGCGGCGCTGCCACGGAGCCGGAACGACGCCGGCTCCTGGAGCGGCATCGCGACGCGGTTCGGACGCGCGTCGCCAGCCTGCAGGACTGCCTTCTCGTTCTCGACGGCAAGATCGCCGGCTATGCCGGCAGCAGCGAGAGGATGAACGATGATGACGCGATCCACGCCCAACCAGGCCACGACGACGAGCCCGATGCCGGGCGGCATGCCATCCGGCGCCAACAACGATCAGGATCGGCTGGCGCGCGGCCGGCGCGCGCTCGATAGCATCGACGGCGAGGCCGGCCGCAATGTGATCGCAGCGCTCGCCGACATCGCGCCGGATTTCGCGACCTACGTGATCGAGTTTCCGTTCGGCGACATCTATTCACGCCCCGGCCTCGATCTGCGCAGCCGCGAGATCGCGACCATCGCGTCCTTGACCGCGCTCGGCAACGCCACCCCTCAGCTCAAGGTGCACATCCATGCGGGTCTCAATGTCGGCCTCAGCCGCGCGGAAATCACCGAGGTGATCATGCAGATGGCGGTCTATGCCGGCTTCCCCGCCGCGCTCAACGGCCTGTTCGCGGCCAAGGCGGTGTTCGCGGAAGCGGACGCGAAGCCCGCATGAATTCGGGCGCCCGCGGTGAGCACAGTCATGACGATGGCTGTGTGTTCTCATCGCCTGCGGACGCGGCCAAGGCCAGTGCGGCGATCGCATCCGCGATGGCCGCACGCATGTCGGGGGCCGCGATGCGACCATCTGCGGTCATTGCCGTCGGCGGCACCGGTACGGCGACGCAAGCCTCATCGACGATCGTCGCGCCCGCGCGCTCCAGCACCCTGCGCAGGTCGGCATGGGCGTCGTGCGCGCCACCATGGGCCGAGCAGTTGATCCAGCCGATCGGCCGTCGATAGAGGCTGCCGGCACTGACGGTCCAATCGATCATGTTCTTGAAGCTGCCCGGCAGCGAGCCCGCATATTCCGGGGTCGACAGCATGACGGCGCGGGCGTCGCCGAGCAGCTTGCGCAAGCGAATGACCGGCTCGGGCAAGGGATCGCAATCGTGGTCGGGATTGAAGTGCGGCAGCTCGCTCAGCCCGACGTAGATCGCCGGCGTGACATCCGCTGGCGCCAGCTCGGCCGCGGCGACGATCGCTGCACGGCAGGCCGAGCGGGCGCGCAGGCTGCCGCTGATCAGAACGATGAGCGATGTGTCCTGCTGCATCTCGGTCGACATCATCACGGCGTGCTCCGCTGGCGAACGAAGCGCTCGTTCTTGCAGCCCGCGCACTATGGCAGCCAAGCGCCCCGGGATTTCAAATCAAATCACGCGTGGATCAACCGGGCTCGCCCGGACACCCGGACCGGCGCGCCCGGAGGGCCGTCGAGATCGACCTGCAGGCAGCAGGGCACGCCCATGTCCTCGCCCTGGCGGATCACGATCGGCCGCTCGGTCGCCCAGGCGAGCTCGCGCAGATAGCCGGCAAGCGCCGCGGCCGCCGCGCCCGTCGCCGGGTCCTCGTAGACGCCGCCGAACGGAAACGGATTGCGGGCGTGAATGAGCTGCGGCGTCTCGACATGGACGATGGTGAAGGTGCAGAAGCGCTCACGCTGTGCCAGCACCTGGCCTCGAGCGAAGTCGTAGCTGATGGCAGCCAGGCGGCTGCGGTCGCGCAGGGCAATCACTGGATGATCCATGCCGGCGTGAGCGATCACCGGCGGGATCCGCTCGTCGAGTTCGTCTTGCGACAGCCCGAACAGCGCCAGGATCTTGTCGAGCGCCGCAGATGGCAGGGCCCGGGTCAGCGTCGGCGGCGATCGAAACGCCGCGCTCCAGTCGGTCGCCGAATGATGCCCGTCGACAGTGATTTCGGCATGGTTGAGCGTCAGTGCGAACGTGCCGGAGCGCTCGTGCCTCGCCAGCGCCGCGCCGAGCGCAATCGTCGCGTGGCCGCAGAAATCCACCTCGGCCTGCGGCGCGAAATAGCGCACCCGCCATTTGTCGCCGATGGGCGCCGCGAACGCCGTCTCCGAATAGCCGATCTCCGCCGCCGTCGCCTGCATGGTGGCGGCCTCGGGCAGCGCCTCGCAGATGACGACCCCGGCCGGATTGCCGCCGCGTGGGCCGTCGGTGAAGGCTGCGATGTGCTGGATGATCATGGAGGTCTCGCGCTCGATCTCTGTGTTGGCGATGCTAGGCTTTCAGCGCTCGCAAGTGAAGATGTACAAGACGTGACTCCACGCACCGCTGTCGTCCCTGCGAACGCAGGGACCCCGGCATGTCGCTGCGCTCATGCGGGCTACTGAACAGCGCCCCCAAAACTCCGCTGTCGTCCCTGGTCGGCATCCGTCGATGCATGCGCGTCGTCGGGCTTCCACGGGACGACACCGGGAGTGAAGCTGCTCTGCGGTCTGCATTGCGGAGCAGCGCCTGCCGCACTCGTCTGAGTCGCCCGACGGGCGACAGGATCTAGGCCCGAGCGCACCGCGAACTAATACGCCTGGCTGCTCCGAAACTTTCTTTTGGCGAGCAGGTCCAACGCCATCAGCCAATCCAGTCCAGTCTGCGCGAAAATTCCTCTTTCATATTTTCCGAAATCGTGGTTGTCTTTGTCTATCCCGCCTCGTTGCGAGGGGCGTACGCGTCGTCACGGACGTGAGGTGGGGTGCGATGGACGGGCCGGCTGCAACTGACGAGTGCGGCCGGCACGGACGGTGAAGTCGCGTGGTCCTGATACCCCGACGCTGGTATCAAGTTGGCGCTGGTGCCCATGCATCGCGTCGATGACGGTGGCCAAAAAGCCCGGTGCACCGAGGAGATCGCGTATAAGTCGTAAGCCATCGCGCAGGGAAGGCCGGGTCGCTCTGGCTGAACCTGTGGTTCCTGCCCCGTGCATTCTTGTTCGCACGGGGGCCGCGGGTGCCAGCCGGCATCCGGTCTTCCCTGCGCCCTCCGATTCGGAGGGAGGTATGCTTGCAAAGCTCGGGCGCTCATCGCGCCGCGAGAACGCTTCTCCACGCACCGCCGTCATTCCGGGGCGCCCGCAGGGCGAGCCGGAATCCATACTCCCGGTCGTGGTTATGGATTCCGGGCTCGCGCTCCGCGCGCCCCGGAATGACGAGGTGGAGAGATCGTGCCGATATCCCATGGTTCGTTCGCGTGCTCGAAGTGCCCGGCCGGAAGCCGCAGGCACCGCCGTCATCCCCGCGCAGTCGGGGATCCGGGACGCCGCGGCGGTGCGGTCGACCGCGGCCGCCGCGGCGTACGGGATCGCCCGGTTGAACCGGGCGATGAAAGCGGTGGGGCGGACGGTCCGCTGGACCGGCCCGGGTCAGCCGTTGCGACCCAAGTCTCGTAACCGATGCCCCCTGACCCATGCTCCGTAACGCCGCCGTAACCCGCAGCCGTGACCATCGCTGCGGCAACAACCGGTTTCGCAACAAGGTCAAAACCATTATGGTGCCGGACCATGTTGCCGCCGGGCGGTTCCGATTTCGAATTCAATCAACGGGTTATGGCCTGGTGACGCAGGTCAGGAGAGCGGTTTGACGCGCTATGTTTCGACCCGCGGGGAAGCCCCCGCGCTCACCTTCTGCGATGTGATGCTGACCGGGCTCGCCCGTGACGGCGGCCTGTACGTGCCCGAGACCTGGCCGCAGCTGACGCCCGCGACGATCGCGTCGTTTTTCGGCCGGCCCTATTGGGAGGTCGCCGTCGAGGTCATCAAGCCGTTCGTCGCCGGCGAGATTTCCGACGAAGAGCTCGGCCGCATGGCCAACGAGGCCTATGCGACGTTCCGTCACCCCGCCGTGGTGCCGCTCGACCAGATCGCGCCGCATCAGTTCGTGCTGGAGCTGTTCCACGGCCCGACCTTGGCGTTCAAGGACGTGGCGATGCAGCTGATCTCGCGGCTGATGGACCACGTGCTGGCCAAGCGCGGCGAGCGCACCACCATCGTCGTGGCGACATCAGGCGATACGGGTGGCGCGGCGGTCGAGGCCTTCGCCGGCCGCGACAATGCCGACCTCATCGTGCTGTTCCCGCATGGCCGCATCTCCGAGGTGCAGCGGCGGATGATGACGACGTCGGGCGCGGCCAACGTCCATGCGCTGGCGATCGAAGGTCATTTCGATGACTGCCAGGCGATCGTGAAGGGCCTGTTCAACCATCACGGCTTCCGCGATTCGGTCAGGCTGTCGGGCGTCAACTCGATCAACTGGGCGCGCGTCGTCGCCCAGGTGGTCTACTACTTCACCTCGGCGGTCGCGATCGGGGCACCCCACCGCGCCGTCGACTTCACCGTGCCCACCGGCAATTTCGGCGACGTCTTCGCCGGCTATGTCGCCAAGCGCATGGGCCTGCCGGTGCGCACGTTGCGCGTCGCGACCAACGTCAACGACATCCTCGCCCGGACGCTGACGACCGGCATCTACGAGGTGCGCGAAGTGCATGCGACGGCTTCGCCCTCGATGGACATCCAGGTGTCGTCGAATTTCGAGCGGCTGTTGTTCGAAGCCGGCGGCCGCGACGCCGGCACCGTGCGGCGGCTGATGGACAGCCTCAAGCAGTCCGGCCGCTTCGTGCTGCCGGATGCCATGCTGGCGGCGATCCGCGCCGATTTCGACGCCGGCCGCGCTGACGAGATCGAAACCGCGGCCGCGATCCGCGCCGCCTTCCGCGAGGCCGGCGATCTCGTCGATCCGCACACGGCGGTGGCGCTGGCGGTGGCCGATCGCGACGGCACCGATCTGTCGGTGCCGAACATCGTTCTGTCGACCGCGCATCCCGCCAAATTCCCCGATGCGGTCGAGGCCGCCTGCGGGATGCGGCCGCATTTGCCGGTGTGGCTCGAAGGGCTGATGAGCAGGCGCGAGGACATCAGGATCATGCGGAACGACCAGGCCGAGGTGGAGAAGTTCATCCGCTCGGTCAGCCGGGCCGCCAAGCAGGGAATTGCATGATGGGCGTGGAAGTCACCAAGCTGCCGACGGGGTTGACGGTCGTCACCGACACGATGCCGCATCTGGAGACGGCGGCGCTCGGGGTCTGGGCCGGCGTCGGCGGCCGCGACGAGAAGCCGGACGAGCACGGCATCTCGCATCTGCTCGAGCACATGGCGTTCAAGGGCACGACCACGCGCAGCGCGCGCGAGATCGTCGAGACCGTCGAGGCCGTCGGCGGCGATCTCAATGCCGGCACCTCGACCGAGACCACGGCGTACTACGCCCGCGTGCTGAAGGCCGACGTGCCGATGGCGCTCGACGTGCTCTCCGACATTCTCGCCAATCCGTCGTTCGTGCCGGAGGAGCTGGAGCGCGAGAAGAACGTGATCGTGCAGGAGATCGGCGCGGCGCAGGACACGCCCGACGACGTCGTGTTCGAGCATCTCAACGAGCTATGCTTTCCGGACCAGCCGATGGGCCGCTCGCTGCTCGGCACCGCCAAGACGCTGGAGGCGTTCGATCGCGACAAGCTGCACGGCTATCTGTCGACGCATTATCGCGGGCCGGACATGGTGGTCGCCGCGGCCGGCGCCGTCGATCATCAGCGCGTGGTCGAAGACGTGACGAAACGATTTGCCAGCTTCAATGGCGGGCCGGCGCCGAAGCCGCTGCCGGCGGCGTTCGGCAAGGGCGGCTCGCGCGTCGTGCATCGCGATCTCGAGCAGGCGCATCTGACGCTCGCGCTCGAAGGCGTGCCGCAGGCCGACCCGTCGCTGTTCTCGCTGCAGGTGTTCACCAACATCCTCGGCGGCGGCATGTCGTCCCGGCTGTTTCAGGAGGTGCGCGAGAACCGGGGGCTCTGCTACTCCGTCTACACGTTCCACGCGCCCTATAGCGACACGGGATTCTTCGGCCTCTACACCGGGACCGATCCCGCCGACGCGCCCGAGATGATGGAGGTCGTGGTCGACATCATCGGCAACGCGGTGGAGACCTTGAGCGAGGCCGAGGTCGCCCGCGCCAAGGCGCAGATGAAGGCCGGGCTGTTGATGGCGCTCGAGAGCTGCAGTGCCCGTGCCGAGCAATTGGCGCGGCATATCCTGGCCTATGGCCGGCCGCAGACGTTGCAGGAGATGGTCGCCAAGATCGAGGCGGTCAGCGTCGAGAGCACGCGCGATGCGGCGCGGGCGCTGCTCGCACGCAGCAAGCCGGCGGTCGTCGCGCTCGGCACCGGCAGGGGTCTGGACACGGCGGTCACTTTCGCCGAAGGTCTGACCGGTTCGAGATCGAAAGCCCAACTGCACTGAACGTGGTGCGGCTCGGTGCGGTCCGCGCATTGCAATCCGCCAGCACTCGGCATCGGAGATCTGGGGTGGGTCGGAGCAGGCTTCGACCCGGAAAGAGCAGGGGGAGCATCACAGATGGCCCTGTTTCGCTTGCCATCCAACGGACCGGCAGCGCTGGCTCCGCGCGGCCAGGGCCTGCTGTTGCGCGCGCCGCAGATGGCCGATTATGCGCAGTGGGCGCGGCTGCGCGAGATCAGCCGCGACTATCTCACGCCCTGGGAGCCGATCTGGCCATCCGATGACCTGACGCGCTCCGGCTTCCGCCGCCGGCTGCGCCGCTATGCCGAGGACATCTCGGCCGACCGCTCCTATCCGTTCATCGTCTTCCGCGAGCAGGATGGCGCCATGCTCGGCGGCATCACGCTCGCCAATGTCCGCCGCGGCATCGTTCAGGCCGGCACCATCGGCTACTGGATGGGGCAGCCGTTCGCGCATCATGGCTACATGACGGCGGCGCTGCGGCTGCTGCTGCCGACCTTGTTCGGCGAGCTCAATCTGCACCGGGTCGAGGCGGCCTGCATCCCGACCAATACGCCGTCGATTCGCGTGCTGGAGAAATGCGGCTTCACCCGCGAGGGCCTGGCGCGTCGCTACCTCTGCATCAACGGGGTCTGGCAGGACCATTACCTCTACGGCCTGTTGCACGAGGATTTCCGGGGGTAGCAATCGTGATCGGGATCGCCGCGGGAGTGGCCGATCGGGGCTGGTTCCGGCCTCTGAAATGGGTATAGACGCCTGGGCTGGGCGACCGAGTTGCCGGGGATATCAGACGATGCGAGAGACGAGCGTGATCAGGGCTGGAACGTTGGCAGCCGTGCTGCTGGCCTTGGGAGCCGCCGGCGCGGCGCCGCCGGCAGCCGCCCAATCGCTGACCGACCGCTTCAAGAGCCTGTTCGGCGGCGGCTCCGACAACAAGGGGCAGGAGAACCTGCCCGCCAGCGGCGGACCGCCGGTCGATCCGACCGAGGGCCTGACCTGTCCGCCGGTCAGCATTCGCGCCGGCGCCTCGACCTACGCCGTGGCCGCGCCCGGCAAGCAGGCCGTTGGCAACGACGTCCGGTTCCAGGCGTCGATCACCAAGACCGCGCGCGAATGCAGTCTCAACGGGGCCGAAATCACCGCCAAGATCGGCATCCAGGGCCGCATCGTTGCCGGCCCCGCGGGCGCGCCGGCGAGCGTCGACATTCCGATGCGCATCGCCGTGGTCCAGGGCGGCATCGGCGAGAAGGTGATCGCGACCAAGTCGTATCGCACCACGGTGCAGATGACCGAGGACGGCAGCGTGCCGTTCACGATCGTCGCCGAGGACATGGTCTATCCGGTGCCGCCGCCCGGCGCCAATGCCGACAATTACGTCTTCTATATCGGCTTCGACCCGCAGGCGCTGACCCCGGAGCGGCCGCACGGCAAGAAGCGGCGGTGACGATTGCCGTGGCGCGAGGCGGTCGCCGGAGAGCGTGAACAGCAAAAGGCCGGTGCGATGGGATCGCACCGGCCTTTTGAGGTTGATGGATGAGATGGACTGCCGCTCAGTTCAGCTTGCGGCCGACTTCCGCGATGCCTTTGGCGACGAGGTCTTCGCCAAGAGCGCCCTTGACCGACTGCGACAGCACGGTCGCGGCGGCCTGGACGGCGGCCTCCGCCGCAGCGGACCTGACGTCGGCGAGAGCCTGGGCCTCGGCGAGGGCGATCTTGCCCTCGGCGGCCTTGGTGCGACGGGTGACGAAGTCTTCCATCTTGGCCTTGGCCTCCGCCGCAATGCGCTCGGCTTCCGCCTTCGCGCTGGTGACGATCTCCTCGGCCTCGCGTTCGGCGCTGGCGCGGCGGGTCTTGTAATCGGCGAGCACTTTGGCCGCCTCTTCCTTGAGCCGCTTGGCCTCCGCCAGCTCGGATCTGATGCGCTCGGAGCGATTGTCGAGCGCCTTCAGGACCGTGCGATGGACACCGAGATAGGCGAACAGGCCCATCAGGATCACGAAGGCAATCGCAACCCAGGTTTCCGGATCAGCGAGCAAATGCATCAGGCTGTTCCCTTCAACGATGCATCGACCGCAGCCTCGACCGTCTTGGCCGCGGGGGCCTTGCCGGTGAGCTGCTTCACGATCGCGCTGGCTGCGTCTGCGGCGATGCCGCGGACATTGCTCATTGCGGTCGTGCGCGTGGTGGCGATGGACTTCTCAGCCGCCGCGAGCTTGGCCGCGAGGCTGTCTTCCAGCGCCTTGCGCTCGGCGTCCGAAGAAGCCGCGAGCTTCTCGCGGGTCTCCGCTCCGATCGCCTGGGCACGGGCACGAGCCGTCGCCAGCTCGCTCTCATACGCCTTCATCGCGGCTTCGGATTCATCCTTCAGCCGCTGCGCTTCAGCCAGATCGCCGTCGATCGACTTCTGGCGGGTGTCGATGACGGCCCCGACCTTCGGCAGCGCCACACGCGAAACGATCACGTACAGCGCCACGAAGGCGATCACCAGGGAGACGATCTGGGAGGGAAAGGTTTCCTTCTGGAAGGGAGGGAAACCATGCCCGCCATCGGCCTCAGTATGGGCGCTTGCGGTGCCCTTGGCCTCGCCGCCCTTGGCCTCGCCATGACTTTCAGCCACGGGCTTCTCCTGTCCGGCTCAGGCCGTCTTAGACGGCGTACAGCAGGAGCAGGGCGATCAGCAGCGAGAAGATGCCGAGCGCTTCGGTCACCGCGAAGCCGAAAATCAGGTTGCCGAACTGGCCCTGAGCGGCCGACGGATTGCGCAGAGCGGCCGACAGGTAGTTGCCGAAGATGATGCCGATGCCGGCACCCGCGCCACCCATGCCGATGCAGGCAATGCCCGCGCCAATGTACTTCGCTGCAACCGGATCCATGAAACGAACTCCTTTGAGGGGTTTGGTAGAGAGGGCCGGATCAGTGGCCCGGATGGATAGCATCGTTGAGATAGATGCAGGTGAGGATCGTGAAGACGTAGGCCTGGAGGAACGCGACCATCAGCTCGAGGCCGGTCAGCGCGACCGTGAGGCCGAGCGGCAGCAGCGCGCCGACCTTGCCGACGAAGCCGAGCGCGCCGAGCATGGTCACGAAGCTCGCGAACACCTTCAGGGTGACGTGGCCGGCCAGCATGTTGGCGAACAGACGGACGCTGTGCGAGATCGGGCGGGAGAAGAAAGAGATGATTTCGATCACGACCACCAGCGGCAGGATCACCGCGGGGATGCCGGACGGCACGAACAGCTTAAAGAACTTCAGGCCGTTCTTGTAGAAGCCGTAGATGATGACCGTCAGGAACACCAAGAGCGCCAGCGAGAAGGTGACGATGATGTGGCTGGAGACGGTGAAGGTGTAGGGGATGATGCCGACGATGTTCGAGACGAAGATGAACATGAACAGCGAGAACACCAGCGGGAAGAACGTCATGCCGTGCGAGCCGGCGCTGGTTCTGATGGTGTTGGCGACGAATTCGTAGGACAGCTCGACCACCGACTGGAACCGGCCCGGCACGAGCGCGCGCCCGGCGGCCATCATCATGACGGCGATCAGCACGACCGCGAGCAGCATGTACGCGGACGAGTTGGTGAAGGTGATCTCCTGATTGCCGATATGGCCGATCGTGAAGATCTTGTTGAGGTGGAATTGATGGATCGGATCGATCATCCGCGTGGCGTCTCATTGTTCACCGGCCACGCCGGCGCTTTGCAATTCACTCGTTGGTCTTCCGCGCCGAGGTCTTCCGCGCATGCCTCACTGGCGGGGCCTGTCGGGAGCTATGCCTGCGGATCTCACCACGTTCAACACGCCGGCGGCGAAGCCGAGCAGGAAAAACACGATGAATCCGAAGGGCGATGTCGACAGCAAGCGGTCGAAGCCCCATCCAAGCACCGCGCCGACGAGGACACCGGCAATCAACTCGGACGACAGTCGCAGGCCACGCGCCATGGCCGAAGCCCTGGCTGCAGTGTCACCGCTGCCGATTCCAGGTTGATCAGTCCCGATCGAGCGGCCGTCGCGAATTTCGGACAACCGTTGGTCGAGACTTCCGAGCCTTGCGGAAAGCGCAACCTCATCGGGCGACTTGTCGCGATCCTTGTGTCCGCTGCTCTCGTTCGTGTCATCCGCCATGTGCCATCCGCCACGTGTGGAGACCCGACCCGGCCGCGAGTTTCAGGAATTAGCGCCCCATCGCCCTTTAAAGCCGGGCGGACCATACTGACCGCATCCCCCCAAGTCAAGATTGCGTGTTGAACTGTTAGATGCCTGAATTTACACGTTTTCTCGGCTTTTTCGTCAGATCGGTCGCGCGTGTCACCGCGCCGCATCAACAGTGTTGTGTGCGGCTGCGATCTTGCACCTGTCAGTGCCCTCTGATCCGATGTCGCTGACCTCCAACCGGCACGGGAACCCGCATGTCGCGCCAGATCGATTACTATTTCTCGCTGCAGTCGCCATGGGCCTATATCGGCCACCGGCTGTCCCGCGACATCGCCGCGAGCCACGGCGCGACCGTCAACCTCAAACCGGTCATGCTGGTGGATCTGTTCGCCGAGACCGGCGGGCTTCCGCTGGCCAAGCGCCATCCGGCGCGGCAGCGCTATCGCATCGTCGAGCTGAAGCGGTGGCGCGACAAGCGCGGTCTCGATTTCCACATCCAGCCGAGCAACTGGCCCTTCAACGCCCGGCTCGCCGACGGCGTCGTCATCGCGGCGCAGCAGGCCAGCCTGGATCCCGAGCCCTATCTGCAGCGCGCCTTCCCGGCCATCTGGGAGCAGCAGCTCAATCTTGCGGATGCCGAGGTGATCGCCGGCTTGGCCGATGCAGCCGGGCTGCCGGGCCGCGATCTCGTGACGCAGGCGGCGACGGACGTGGTCGGGGCGGCCTACGAGCAGAACCGGCAGGACGCGATCGCGGCCGACGTGTTCGGCTCGCCGGCCTATGTGCTGGACGGCGAGATCTTCTGGGGGCAGGACCGCCTCGAGCTGCTGGCGGACGCGTTGAAATCCGGTCGCTCCGCCTATACGTCCGAAGCATAGGTGCGGCCTGTGGCAGGGGATCGCACCTGAGGCAACGTCATGGCCGCGACACAATGTCGGCGTGCATGGCGGCGGTTGCGAATGCGCCTGGGAGAGCCAGCCATGAGTCTCACGAAGCCGTACCGGCCGTCCCTCCTCGCGCTGCTGGCGTTGAGCTGCCTGGGCGGAGAGGCGTTTGCGGTCGAGGACACCGCGCCTGACGGCGACAAGGGACGCTATACGATGTCGACGACATCGGACGGCGTGATCCGGCTCGATACCAAGACCGGTGCGGTCTCGATGTGCAACAACAGCAGTGGATCGGGCTTTGCCTGTTACGCGGTGCCTGATGAGCGCGCCGCGCTGGACGCCGAGATCGGCCGTCTGCAGGCGGAGAATGAAAAGCTCAAGGGCCAGCTCGCGTCGCGCGATCAGAGCATCTCCGGCAAGATTGATGAGCCGCTGCCGAAAGATCAGGCACTGCCCAAGTCCGATCAGTTGAGGAAAGCCGAACCCAGGACGGGGGACAAGCCGGGTGAATCGAAATCCTCCGATGGAACGCGCAAGCTCGAGATCCCGCTGCCCAGCGACCAGGACATGGACCGCATGATGGGGTTCCTCGAGCAGGCCTGGCGCCGGCTGCTCGACATGGCAACACGGGTGCAGAAGGACGTCTCGGGCAGGATCTGAGACCGCTTCGAGGAGGCTGTATCCATGTCGGCACGATCGGCCTCGCGCACGGCACTTTCGGTCGTCGCGATCGATACGGTGGCGACGTCGATCCTGACGGCGCAGACTTCGGGCCGCGGCTTCACCGATCTCACGCGCGAGGTCGAGGCGTTTCTGCGTGAAGTATCCGCCAGGGAAGGCGCGGTGACCCTGTTCGTTCGCCACACCTCGGCGTCGCTGACGATCCAGGAGAATGCCGATCCCACCGTGCTGCACGATCTCACCACGGCGCTGGCGCGGCTGGCGCCGGAGGATGCCGGCTGGATGCACGACACCGAGGGGCCGGACGACATGCCGGCACACGTCAAGACCATGCTGAGCGCGGTCTCGCTGCAGGTGCCGGTGCAGGACGGACGCATGATGCTCGGCACCTGGCAGGCGCTCTATCTGATCGAGCATCGTGCGCGTCCGCATCGGCGCGAGGTGGTATTGCAGTTCATCGGCGCGGCCTGAGGCCATAAAGAGAAAACCCGCGGGTCTGAAATGCGGAACGGCCGCGGAGTGATCCGCGGCCGCTCGTCGTTGGAGGCAGATGCGAGCGGGGTGCCGCTCGCCTCGTGATCAATTGGCCTGGATGTCGACGTCCTTGGTTTCCGGCAGGAACAGGAAGCCGACCACCGCAGTGATCACGGCGAAGAAGATCGGGTACCACAGGCCGGCATAGATATCGCCGGTCGAGGCCACGATCGCGAAGGCGGTTGCGGGCAGGAGGCCGCCGAACCAGCCGTTGCCGATGTGATACGGCAGCGACATCGAGGTGTAGCGGATCTTGGTCGGGAACAGCTCGACCAGCATCGCGGCGATCGGGCCGTACACCATGGTGACGAAGATCACCAGGATGAACAGCAGACCGATGATGGCAGCGACCTGCGGACGGAAGATGTCGAACGGATGCGCCATCTTGACGATCCCGGCGTCACCCGCCTTCGGATAGCCGGCCTCGCCGATCGCGGCCGTCAGCGCCGGGTTGCTGGTCTTCGCATCGGTGTAGGGCACTTCCTTGCCGTTGAAGGTGACCTTCACGCCGGAGCCGGCCGGGCCATAAACGGTCGAGTACCTGACCGAGGACTGGGCCAGGAAGGCGCGGGCGGTGTCGCAAGGCGCGGTGAAGACGCGGGTGCCGACCGGGTTGAACAGATCGCCGCAGCCGGCGGGATCAGCCACCACTTCCACCTTCGTCGCCTCGATCGCCTTCTCCAGCGCCGGATTGGCGTTGGTGGTGATCATCTTGAAGATCGGGAAGAAGGTCAGTGCCGCGATCAGGCAGCCGCCCATGATGATCGGCTTGCGGCCTATCTTGTCGGACAGCATGCCGAACACGATGAAGAAGCCGGTGCCGAGCAGCAGCGACCAGGCGATCAGCAGGTTGGCGGTGTAGCCATCGACCTTCAGGATCGATTGCAGGAAGAACAGCGCGTAGAACTGGCCGGTGTACCAGACCACGCCCTGGCCCATCGTGGCGCCGATCAGCGCCAGCAACACGATCTTGGCGTTGCCCCAGTTCGCGAACGCTTCCGTCAGCGGCGCCTTCGAGCTCTTGCCCTCGTCCTTCATCTTCTGGAACACGGGCGATTCGTTCAGGCGCAGACGGATCCAGACGGAGACGCCGAGCAGCAGCACGGAGACCAGGAACGGAATGCGCCAGCCCCATTTGGCGAAGTCGGCCTCGCCGATGATGGTGCGGGTGAACAGGATGACCAGCAGCGACAGGAACAGGCCCATCGTCGCCGTCGTCTGGATGAAGGAGGTGTAGTAGCCGCGCTTGCCCATCGGGGCGTGCTCGGCGACATAGGTCGCGGCGCCGCCATACTCGCCGCCGAGCGCGAGGCCCTGCAGCAGGCGCAGGCCGATCAGGATCACCGGTGCCGCGAAGCCGATGGTCTCGGCGTTCGGCAGCAGGCCGACGATGAAGGTCGACAGGCCCATGATCAGGATCGTGACCAGGAAGGTGTATTTGCGGCCGACGATGTCGCCGATGCGGCCGAACACGATCGCGCCGAACGGGCGGACCAGGAAGCCGGCGGCGAACGCGAGCAGTGCGAAAATGTCGCGGGTGGCTGCCGGATAGCCGCTGAAGAACTGCGCGCCGATGATCGAGGCCAGCGACCCGTAAAGATAGAAGTCGTACCACTCGAAGACGGTGCCGAGAGAGGAGGCCAGAATGACGAAGCGTTCGTCCTTCGTCATGCCTCCCGATCTCGCTTGTGTGGCTACCATTGTTGACATCGGCATTCGCTCCCCATGATTGTTGTGATGATGGCTTTCGCCTCCGCATGCCGGACTTGGACGGCGCAGGTCGCGGAGACCTTGCTCTTCAGTAACATTGCAGTGAAACCCGCCCCAATACGACTTTCGGCTCTGCCCTCTGCGGCGCGCGGGAAAGATGGGTACATTGCGCCGGATCAAGTTCGGTGAGCGGCCGTCGCGCTACCGATGTTGCGTTGCACAAGGTTCGGATTAACCGCCTTCCCTGCAAGTGGAATTGGACGCTTGCATGCAACCGGTGGCCGGGCGAGTATTTCCGGAAAACCGGGCGCGTGCAGTTGCAGCACGTCGTCGGTCTCGCAAGGTCAAGTCTGGATTCATGGCGGCTGCCAGCACCCATCTCGTCATTGCCGATGATCACCCGCTGTTCCGCAACGCTTTGCGGCAGGCGGTCGCGAGCGTGCTCGCGGAGGCCGTGGTCGACGAGGCCGGTTCGTTCGAGGACCTCACCGCGCTGCTGGAAAAGGATTCCGAGGTCGATCTCGTACTTCTCGACCTCACCATGCCCGGCATCTCCGGCTTCTCGGGCCTGATCTATCTGCGCGCGCAATATCCGGCGATCCCGGTCGTCATCGTGTCGGCGAGCGACGATGGCGCGACGATCCGCCGCTCGCTCGATTTCGGCGCCTCCGGCTTCATCCCGAAGCGGTTCGGCGTCGACACGCTGCGCGATGCCATCAAGAAGGTGATGGACGGCGACGTCTGGGTGCCGCCCGACACGGACTTGGCGGCCGGCGCCGATCCGGAGATGACCAGGCTGCGCGACCGTCTGGTGACGCTGACCCCGCAGCAGGTGCGGGTGCTGATGATGCTGTCGCAGGGGCTGCTCAACAAGCAGATCGCCTACGAGCTCGGTGTCTCCGAGGCGACCATCAAGGCGCATGTGTCGGCCATCCTGCAGAAGCTCGGTGTCGAGAGCCGGACGCAGGCGGTGATTGCGGCGGCGAAGATCGCGGGCAGCGCCTGGCGGCAGGACGCGCCGACGGGGAAGTAAGCGACGGGAAAATCTGGATGAGTCGTCATTCCGGGTTCGGCTCTGCGAGCCGCCCCGGAATGACGACACCCCGCAGCTGTCTGCCGGAGGCGCCATTGGCCGGCGCTTGATGCCGTCTTGCAGTGTATGTGGACAGCGTCCATTCCGCACGCCTTCTGCTTCACTCGCGACACACCTTCACGGCCTCGCGGCGCATCGCGCGTCCGAGCTTTGCCGATCATCCACCCTCTTGAACAGAGGGCGCAGGGAAGGCCGGGCGCTGGCCGCGCCCGTGGCCCGCCTGCAGAAAAAAGCAGGCGGCAGTCACCACAGGTCTGGCCGAACACACCCGGCCCTCCCTGCGCGATGGTTTTGACGGCTGCTCCGAGCTCTCCCCGGGGACCGGCGTTCTTGCCCCCGTCGTCAGCAACATCGTCGTCACCGACTTGGCATCAGCACCGGGATGCCAGGACCACACGGCTTGACCGTGCGCGCCGGATCGTTCGTCCGCAGGACCAAGCCCGCTGCGACCCGACGCGCCCACCGCATCCCGCGACCCACGTTCGTGACGATCGCGAAGCGCCCCTCATGGCGGGCACGGGACGACTCAAGGGGTAGCACGATTTCGGGAAAAAAGAAAGTCTGTATCTAGGGGGACGCAGAGCAAAGTGCGCAAGCTCCGCTTAGGCCCATCTCCGTGCAAGTCTCCCCAAAGCCACGGTAAGATTCCGCAGGTGTGCCAAGGCGCCCTGCCGCGAGGTTTGCGACGTTGAGTTTTGTTGGACTGTTACCGAGGCCTTCCAGTCTTGTGGAGCAAGTGACGCCTTGTTGGTCCGTACATCAATCCGGTCGGCTAGACCTGATCTTTGAGATCGAGTGTAGCAATCTTCTCCCTCACTTCGTCGCTAAGATAATTGGGATTGACCGTTCGCAGATATCGAAGTGCTTCTACGTCATTGGCCTTGTACTCAAGGCGTCGCTTGTAAAATGTTAGGCGACCTTCGGATTCCGAGATTATCTGACCCCAGGTCTTTACCCAAACTCGAACCTTCGGCTCGTCATACTCGGCCAACCCGGCGTAGCCGGCGGCGTCGAACAGCTCGACCCACCGATCCCACGAGCCGGGCTTCAGCCACAGGCCGTGGATGAAGATGATCGCGCGCCTTTGCGAGGCGTTGGCTGCCACGATCGCATCATCGCATGTGTGGGTCGACATGATCGGCGCCCTTCTGCTGCGTTGGATCAGTTGCGCGGCGGCGTGGCGGCGGACTGCCCGTTGAGGAAGGCGTCGATCGCAGCGACCGTCGCGGCCGGCTGCTCCTCCATCAGCCAATGGCCGGAGCCGGGGATGACCTGCTCCTGCACGTTGGACGCGCCGGCCCGTGCCACCACCGCCATGGTCGGGCCGAAGGACGCCGCGCCACCGATCGCCAGCACCGGCATCGTCAGCTTGCCATGCGCCGCGAGCCAGGCGCGGTTGTCGATCGCGTCCTGATCGAAGGCGGCGAACTGGCTGAAGCCCGCATGCATCCGCCCCGGGCCGGCATAGAGCTGCGCGTAATGGACGCGCGCGGCCTCCGGGAAGTGGGCAGGGTTAGCCGAGAACTCGTTCCAGAAGCGGTCGAGATAGATGCGCTCGCGCCCCTCCACCAGGCGCTCCATGTCGGGGCCGCCGAAGCGGAAGTGCCACAGCAGCGGGTTCTTCAGGATCTCCTCCCACGGGCCGATGCCCGGCACCGGCGCATCCATCAGCACCAGCTTGGTCACGCGGTCGGCGTGCCGCGCCGCCAGCGCATAGGCGACCATGTTGCCGATGTCGTGCGCCACGACCTCGGCGGTGCGGGCGCCCAGCGCGTCCATGACGCCGGTGATGTCCTCGGCCTGGTTGGCCTTCTCAAAACCCTTGTCGGCGCGGGCGGACAGGCCGAGCCCGCGCAGGTCGGGCACGATGACCGTGTGGTTCTGCGAAAGCTTGGCGGCGAGCGGCACCCACATGTCGCCGGTGTCGCCATAGCCGTGCAGCAGCACCACCGCGGGTCCAGTGCCGCCGACGCGGACGTGGAGCGTGGTGCCGTTGGTCGGGATCTCCTGGGTGCGGAAGGTCTTGGGGAAATTCCCGGGCGCCTCGGTCGCGTCGGCGAGGGCGGCGCTGGTCAGGACGGTGAGCGCGGTGGCGACAAAGGCGGTTCGTTGCAGCAGGCGGGGAAGGGTCATGGCGATCTCCTCAGTGGCCGTGTTGATGCACGCAAAGCTAGACGAGCGAGGTCCGCGGTATTAGAGGGTAGTCACGCCAAGGATTTTTGATCGGGACGCAAAGATGGTATTGTCCAGCGCGGACCGTGCGCGGGATCTCGAAGTGTTCTGCGCCGTCGCCGGCAGCGGCAGCTTCTCGGCCGCCGGTCGCAGTCTCGGGCTGACGCCATCGGCTGTGAGCCGGACGCTCGACCGCATCGAGGCGCGGCTTGGCGCGCGGCTGCTGTTGCGAAGCACGCGGGCGCTGACGCTGACCGCCGAGGGGCAGTCCTATCTCGCGGCCGCCCGTCGCATCCTCGCCGACCTCGACGAGGCCGAGCAGGCGATCGCAGACCAGGGCGCGCCGCGCGGGCGCATCCGGGTCAGCGCCGCCCTCTCGCACGGCCGCGTCTGCATCGTCCCTCTGCTCGGCGAGTTCGTGCGGCGCTATCCGAACATCCTGGTCGACATCAATCTGAGCGACGGGCTCGTCGACGTGGCGGCGGGGCAGGCGGACGTCGCGATTCGCGGCGGTCCGCTGCCCGACAGCGCGCTCACCGCGCGCCGCCTCGGCGACAACGGCCGCACCATCGTCGCCTCGCCCGACTACCTGGCGCGCTGGGGCGTGCCGGAGGCGCCGGAAGACCTCTACAACCACAATTGCCTGAACTTCAGCTTTCGCCGCGCCGAGCCGGTGTGGCCGTTCCGCCGCGATGGCGTCGACTATGCGCTGAAGGTGCGCGGCGCCGTCGAAGCCAACAGCGGCGACACGCTCAGCCAGCTCGCGCTCGATGGCGTCGGCATCGCCCGCGTCGGCGATTTCAGCCTCGGCAACGCGATCGCAGAGGGGCGGCTGGTGCCGCTGCTCGAAGCGTTCAATCCCGGCGACAGGGAGGTCTTTCACGCCGTCTTCGTCGGCGGCGCCAACACGCCCGCGCGTGTTCGGGTGTTCGTGGACTATCTGGTCGAGCGGATGGGGGACAGTCCCGGCAAGGCAGCAACGCGGCGAGGGTCGTGACTTGGCAGCCGCCCTTACTCCGCCGCCACCATCTGCTGAATCCGCCACTGTCCCAACAACGCCCGCAGCGACGCCGGCTTCAGCGGCTTGTTGAGCACGGCGATGTTGTCGTCGCGGGCGGCAGCGCGGACGTGGGGGCTGCGGTCGGCGGTGATCAGGATCGCGGGCAGCGCCTCGTTGAAGCGGCGGCGGATGTCGCGGATGGCGGCGATGCCGTTGCCGCGGTCGAGATGGTAGTCGACGAGCAGGCCGGTGACGGCGCCGTAGCGCGCCGCGATCGCCTCCATCGCGGACTCCGGATCAGGGACGGCGATCACCTCGGCGTCCCACGCCGTCAGCAGGGTCTTCATGCCGTCGAGGATCGCCGGATCGTTCTCGATGCAGACGATCAGGGCGCCCGCAATCGGCGTCGTCGCCAGCGGGGTCGCGGTGGTGACGGCGGCGGTGTGGTTGATCGCCTTGGCGATCGGCACCGTCACTGAGAACACCGAGCCGCGGCCGGGCCGCGAGTCCAGCGCAATGCCGTGGTTCAGCACGCGCGCGATGCGCTCGACGATCGACAGCCCCAGGCCGAGGCCGCGCGCGATCCGCGCGCCCTGCTCGAGGCGGTGGAATTCCTTGAAGATCTCGCCGCGCTTGACCGGGGGGATGCCGACGCCGGTGTCGTAGACGCCGATCTGCAGCGACTGGCCGTGGCGGCGGCAGCCGACCAGCACGCGGCCCTTGGGGGTGTACTTGATGGCGTTGGAGATGAAGTTCTGCAGCAGCCGGCGCAACAGCAGACGGTCGGACTCGACCGGCAGCGACGACGGCACGAACACCAGCTCCAGACCCTTGGCGCGCGCGGCGGGCGCGAACTCGATCTCCAGCGAGCGCATCAGGTCGGCCATCTTGAAGCTCGAGACCTGCGGCGTCATCGCGCCGGCATCGAGCCGGGAGATGTCGAGCAGCGCGCCGAGAATCTCCTCGATCGCCTCGAGCGAGTCGTCGATGTTCTCGACCAGGCGCGAATCCTCGCCGGCCGTCTGCCGCTCGACGAGGCTCGTCACGTAGAGCCGCGCCGCGTTCAGCGGCTGCAGGATGTCGTGGCTGGCCGCCGCAAGGAAGCGCGTCTTGGAGATGTTGGCGTCCTCGGCGGCGCTCTTGGCCAGCGCCAGCTCCGAATTCAGCCGCGTCAGCTCCTCGGTGCGGTCGCGGACGCGCTTCTCCAGCGTCGCATTGGCGCGCTCCAGTGCCTCGGCGGCTTCGAACGAGGGCGTGACGTCGGTGAAGGTGATGACGAGGCCGCCATCCGGCATGCGGTTGGTGCGGACCTCGATCACCATGTGGCGGTCGGCGAGGCGTTCCAGATAGGGCTCGCCTTCGGTGGTGTAGGCGGCGAGCCGCCGCGCCAGCAGCGCCTCGCCGTCCTCATAGGTGGGCGCGCCGATCGTGCCCATGAATTCGAGGATCTCCTTCAACGGACTGCCGATCTGCACCAGATCCGGCGGCAGCCCGAGCAGGTCGACGAACTGGCCGTTGGAGCAGATCAGTTGCAGGTCGGCGTCGAACACCGCGATGCCCTGGCGCACATGGTTCAGCGCGGTCTGCAGGATCTCGCGGTTGAAATGCAGCGCGGCATGGGAATCGTCGAGCAGCTTGAGCGCGGCCTTGGCGGACACCGTGCGCTTGCGCAGGAGCAGCGACATCACGAGGCGCGACGACGCCGCGCCGATCGAGGAGGCGATCAGGTGCTCGGCATGGCGCAGCAGCTCGAAATCGGCCGGCGCGGCCGGATCGAGCGGGAGGTTGCGCTGGGCGGCGAACGCCTCGAACGAGGCGCGGGCGCGGTCGGGACCGAGATATTGGCCGACCGTGCTCTGGATGTCCTGCACCGTCACGGTCGAGCGCCAGCGCCGGAAGCTCGGCGCACTCGGCGTCAGCTCGGCCGGCACGAAGATGTCGGCCTGCAACAGCTCGATCGACGACGGCTGCCGCGCCAGCGACAGCACGACGTAGGTCAAGAGATTGAGCGACAGGCTCCACAGCACGCCGTGCAGCAGCGGCGGCAAATCGGTGCCGAGCAGCGCCTGCGGCCGCAGCGGCTCGAAGCCGAACGGACCGTGCTGCAGGAACAGGATGCCGGCGGTGGAGGTGTCGAGGAAGCTCGGGATGAACAGCGTGTAGAGCCAGACGGCGAAGCCGACCAGCATGCCGCCCATCGCGCCGCGCGCGGTCGCGCGCCGCCAGAACAGGCCGCCGAAGAAGCTCGGCGCGAGCTGCGCGATGGCGGCGAACGACAGCAGGCCGATCGCGGCGAGCTGGGTGTTGCCGAGCGCGCGGTAGTAGAAATAGGCCATCACCATGATGGCGAAGATCGCGATGCGGCGGGTGCCGAGCAGGAAGCCGGCGAAGTCGCGGCCGATCTCGCGCTGCTCCTGGCGCTGCAGCACCAGGGGCACGACGATGTCGTTGCACACCATGATCGACAGCGCCACGCATTCGACGATCACCATCGCGGTCGCCGCCGACAGGCCGCCGACGAAGACCAGGATCGACAGCCATTGCGAATTGGCTTCGATCGGCAGCGCCAGCACGTACATGTCGCTGTCGACGGCGCCGAACGGGAAGGTGATGAGGCCGGCGAGAGCGATCGGGATCACGAACAGATTGATCGCGATCAGATAGAGCGGAAACAGCCAGCGCGCACGCGACACCTCGGCATCGTCGGCGTTCTCGACCACGCTGACATGGAACTGGCGCGGCAGCAGCATCGCGGCGCAGAACGACAGCAGGGTCATGGTGAGGAAATTGCCGATGCCCGGCACATATTCCAGCGCGCGCTCGGCCTCCGGCGATTTCATGGCCCGCTCGATCAGCTCGACCGGCGAGAACATCCAGAAGGTGACGAAGGCGCCGGCGGCGATGAAGGCGACCAGCTTGATGATCGACTCGGTCGCGACCGCCAGCATCAGGCCGTGCTGGTGCTCGGTGGCGTCGGTCTGCCGCGTGCCGAACAGCACCGCGAAGACAGCCATCGCCAAGGTGACCATCAGCGCCATGTCGCCGACGAAGGGGATGTGGGCGAAGGCGCGGTCGTCGATCAGGATGGTCTGCAGCGACGAGGCGACGGCCTTGAGCTGCAGCGCGATGTAGGGCACCGAGCCGATGATCGCGATCAGCGCCACGGTGGCCGCCACCGCCTGGCTCTTGCCGTAGCGGGCGCCGATCAGGTCGGCAACGGAGGTGATGTTCTGCGACTTGGCGAGCCGGATCACCCGGCGCAGCAGCGGCGTGCAGGCGCCGACCATCAGGATCGGCCCGAGATAGATCGCGAGGAAGTCGACGCTGGTGCGGGAGGCGAAGCCGACCGAGCCGAAGAAGGTCCAGGACGTGCAGTAGATCGCCAGCGACAACGGGTAGATCAGCCCGGCCAGCCGACCGCGGCTCTCTGCCGGCCGCCGTTCGCCGGCCCGGTTGCCGCGGCTGGCGACCAGGAACAGGAACCCGATATAGCCGAACGCGGCCAGGATCACGCCCCAGTCGTGCAGCATCTCCTACGCGTCTCCGACGTCTTCCTCGAAGGCTCCGGGCTGATCCCGTTGTCCGGGAAATCTAGCCCGTTGCTGGAGGCAGGGCGATAGCGATCTTGCCGAGAGAGCGCGGAGCTGGAGTCATCGTTAGCGCGGGAGACCCCGCAGTCTCCGCCGTCATTCCGGAGCGCCCGCAGGGCGAGCCCGGAATCCATGTCGCCTGATGCCGTGCTGCCCGATGGATTCCGGGCTCGTGCTTCGCACGCCCCGGAATGACGGAGAGGGTGTTGCTCGGTCAGCTGGGCGGCAAGCGGGGCAAACGGGCCACCACGTTTTCCGCCGTCATTCCGGGGCGCCCGCAGGGCGGGCCCGGAATCCATGTCGCCTCATGCCGTGCTGCCCGATGGATTCCGGGCTCGTGCTTCGCACGCCCCGGAATGACGGATAGGGTGTTGCTCGGTCAGCTCGGCGGCACGCGGGGCAAACGGGCCACCACGTTTTCCGCCGTCATTCCGGGGCGCCCGCAGGGCGAGCCCGGAATCCATGTCGCCTCATGCTGTGCTGCCCGATGGATTCCGGGCTCGTGCTTCGCACGCCCCGGAATGACGGAGAGAGGGAACTACTCCGCCGCCAGCGGCTTCTTGTGCAGCGCGAGTCCGAGCCGTTCCCAGACCTGCAGCAGGGCTTCCGCCAGGCGGTCGATCAGGCCGTCGTCGTGGTAGGGCGAGGGCGTGATGCGCAGGCGCTCGGTGCCCTTGGCGACCGTCGGGTAGTTGATCGGCTGGATGTAGATGCCGTGCTCTTCCAGCAGGAGATCGGAGGCCTGCTTGCACTTCTCGGGATCGCCGACGAACAGCGGCACGATGTGGGTGTCGTTGGTCATCACCGGCAGGCCGGCGGCGTTGAGGACCGCCTTCACCCGTGCGGCGCGGTCCTGGTGGCGCTCGCGCTCCCAGCTCGACGATTTCAGGTGCTTGATCGCAGCCGTGGCGGCCGAGCAGATCGGCGGCGGCAGCGCGGTCGTGAAGATGAAGCCCGGCGCGTACGAGCGAACCGCGTCGATGATCTCGCCCTTCGCGGCGATGTAGCCGCCGAGGCAGCCGAACGCCTTCGCCAGCGTGCCTTCGAGGATGTCGATGCGGTGCATGACGCCATCACGCTCGGCGATGCCGCCGCCGCGCGGGCCGTACATGCCGACCGCGTGCACCTCGTCGACATAGGTCATCGCATTGTAGCGCTCGGCGAGATCGCAGATCGCAGCCAGCGGCGCCACGTCGCCGTCCATCGAATACAGGCTCTCGCAGGCGATCAGCTTCGGCCTGTTAGGACCGGCGGCGATCAGGAGCTGTTCGAGATGGGCGAGATCGTTGTGGCGCCAGATCTGGCGCTCGCAGCCGGACTGGCGCACGCCCTCGATCATCGAATTGTGGTTCAGCGCGTCCGACAGGATCAGGCAGTCGGGAATCAGCTTGGCGAGCGTGGCGATGCCGGTCTGGTTCGACACGTAGCCGGAGGTGAACAGCAGCGCCGCTTCCTTGCCGTGGAGGTCGGCGAGCTCGGCCTCGAGCTGCACCAGGGGATGATGGGTTCCGGCGATGTTGCGGGTGCCGCCGGCGCCGGTGCCGACGCGGGTTGCGGTCTCGACCATCGCGCCGACCACCTTCGGGTGCTGGCCCATGCCGAGATAGTCGTTGGAGCACCAGATCACGACATTGCGCGGTCCGCTCGGCGAGTGCCAGGTCGCGTGCGGGAACCGGCCGGCGATGCGTTCGAGATCGGCGAAGACTCGGTAGCGACGCTCATCATGCAGGCGACCGAGGGCGGCACTGAAGTACTGGCTGTAGTCCATCACGAAACCCGAACTGGCGCGCTGCAGTGCAGCACCTGAAGCGAAAACCTCGCGGCATGCGTGGCGTGAGGTCTTCTTAGAGCGTTTCCAGAGCGGCTGTCGAGCCGGAATCCCAAGGCGGGAATTGGGCGATTTGTCCAAGGGGGGAGTGATCTCGGCCGAACGGCGCCGGGATTGCGGCGACGCGGCGGCGTCGCGGCCCCGCAGCCTCAGGTGGTGCGATAATGCAGCACGCCGTCGATGGTCTGGCTGGTCAGGCGGCCCTCGACCAGCATGTAGTTGACATGGGCGATCAGCTCGCCGGCGGCGAAGCCCATCTGGTGCGGGTCGAGCACGTGCTTGTGGAACACGACCGGCACGAGCTGCGCCGAGGTCTTCGGCTCGTCGCGGCAGGCGTCGGCGATCATCCGGCAGCGCTCCTCGTGGTGGTCGGCGAGCTGCTTGATGCGCGTCTTCAGCCCGTAGAACGGCACGCCATGGCCTGGCAGCACCAGCACGTCATAGGGCAGGGTGGTGGTGAGGCTCGCCAGCGAGGCCAGATATTCGCCGAGCGAGTTCTGGTCGGGCTCGACCGCCCAGACGCTGACATTGGGCGAGATCTTGCTCAGCACCTGGTCGGCGGACAGGAACAGCTTGTCGGCGGCGCAGTACAGCATGACCTGGTCGAGCGCGTGCCCGCCGCCGGTGATGACCTTGAAGCGCCGGCTGCCGATTTGGATCTCGTCGCCATGGGAGATGCGGCGGTAGGAGGCCGGCAGCACCGAGACGCGCTGCAGATATTCCTGGCCGCGGCCGAGCAGCTTGTCGGTCAGGGTCTCGTCCATGCCGTGGCGGCGGAAGAACAGCCGCTGGGCATTGCGGCGCTCCTCGGTGCCGCGGTTCTGGTGATAGACCGACTGCAGGTACTCGACCTGCGACATCACCAGCGGGCAATTGAAGCGCTCGACGATCCAGCCGGCGAGCCCGACATGGTCGGGATGCGAATGCGTCACGATCAGCCGGCTGATCTTGACGTGCTTGAGCGGGCCATCGAGCAGCCGCGTCCAGGCGGCGATCGACTCCTCGTTGCCGAAGCCGGAGTCCACCGCGACCCAGCCATCGCCATCGGCGAGCAGATAGATGTTCACATGGTTGAGGCGGAACGGCAGCTTCAGGCGCAGCCACAGCACGCCGGGCGCGACCTCGACGACCTGATCCTCACCGGGATGCTGCTCCCAGGGATAGCGCAGGGCTTCGGCGGAGGAGTGAACGGTGTCTGTCTTCGTCATGCCTCATCGATTAACGGCCGCCGCGCGCGAGCGCCAGCCGAAAAACACATGGCTGGACGGCATTCCGGGGTACGGAAGCTGCGTCGGGTCGCGCCAGCATGACCTGCCTCGACGCCTTCTGCTTCGCCACGCCCCCGTCATTCCGGGGCGAGGCCGCAGGCCTCGAACCCGGAATCGCGAGATTGTCTTGCGCTCATCAGCTCGAGATTCCGGGTTCAATCGCCAATGCGTAAAGCGCATTGACGATTGCCCCGGAATGACCGGCGAGTAGCAACTACGCCGCCCGGATGTTGGTCAGGAACGCATCGACCTCGGCGCGCAGGGTGTCGGCCTCGCGCCGCAGCGCTTCGGAGGCACTGAGCACCTCGTTGGCGGAGGTGCCGGCCTGGGCCGAGGCGCTGGAGACGCCTGTGATGTTGTTGGAGACCTCGGTGGTGCCGGAGGCCGCCTGCTGGATGTTGCGGGCGATCTCGTGCGTCGCGGTGCCCTGCTGCTCCACGGCGGCGGCAATCGCGGTGGTGACGTTGTCGATCTCGGCGATGGTCTCGCCGATGTTGCGGATCGCCGACACGGCCGACGAGGCGACCTGCTGCATGCCTGCGATCTGGGTGCGGATCTCGTCGGTGGCCTTGGCGGTCTGGCTCGCCAGGCTCTTCACCTCCTGCGCGACCACCGCGAAGCCGCGCCCGGCCTCGCCCGCGCGCGCCGCCTCGATGGTGGCGTTGAGCGCGAGCAGGTTGGTCTGCGAGGCGATCGCCTGGATCAGGTCGACGACGACGCTGACGCGGCTCGCGTTGTCGGCGAGCCCCTGCATCGTCGAATCGGTGGCGCCGGCTTCCTCGACCGCCTTCTTGGCGATCTGGGCCGAGGTCACGACCTGGCGGCTGATCTCCGCGATCGACGACGACAATTGCTCGGTGCCGGCCGACACGGTCTGGACGTTGACCGAGGTCTCCTCGGCAGCCGCCGCGACCGCATTGACCAGCGAGTTGGACTGGTCGGCGGTCTGTGACATGCTCTGCGCGGTCGCCTGCATGGCCGTGGCGGAGTTCTGCAGCGTGCCGAGGGCGCTGCGCACCGTCGCCTCGAACGTGGCGATCTGGGCCTCCATGCGCGCGGCGCGCTCGGCCTTGGCGGCATTCTCGCGGTCCTGCTCGGCGGCCAGGGTGCGGGCACGGACCATGTTCTCGCGGAACACCTGCAGGGTGTCGACCATCGTGCCGATCTCGTCGCGCTGCTTCGAGGCCGCAATCTCGGTGTCGAGATCGCCGCTCGACAGCGTCTGCATCGCCTGCTGCAGCCGCTTGATCCGGCGCAGGATGTTGCCGCCGACATAGAGCCAGACGAACAGCACCGAGCCGAGCAGCGTGGCTGCGCCGGCACCGGCCATGCCGAGCGTTGCCAGCTCGATGTCACGGCCCGCCGTGCCGGTGGTGCTTTCGGTCGACTTGCGCACGCCTTCGACGAGCTGCTGCACGCTGATGTCGAGACCGACATTGAGCTTGCGCGTCTCCTCCAGCACGGTCTGCCCGTAATCGTTGGCGTCGAGCTCCTTCTCGCGCGTCTTGAACACGCGGGCCTTGCCCTCGCCGAGTGCGGCGAGCTTCAGCGCGGCATCGTGGATTGCCTTGGTGCTGCGGCCGGTCGGCAGCAATTCGAGATTGGATTTGAGCTGCGCCAGCGCCTCCTTGAACTGCCGCTCGATCGTCTCCAGCGTGTCGCTGTCGTTGGCCGATAGCGCGGCGGCCATCTGCGCCACCAGCAGGTTGCCGGACGCGATCACGTTGCCGAGCTGCTCGACGAACCGTGCGGCCGCCGTCGCGTCGTCCGCCGACACCTCGGCCGCGCCGAGCACGGCGTTGAGCTGCGTCTGGGCATCCAGCATCGGCTCGTTGGCGGCGGCAGTGAAGTCCGCCTGCGCCTTGCGCAACGCGTCATACTGCTTGTTGTGCAGGGCCGCGACTTCGAGACGCTCGCGTGCGGCGGACACCAGGCTCTGATTGGCCTCGTTGATGTTCTTGATGGTCTCGGCGAGCGGAGCCACCACGCTCTTCGCGGCGCCGAGCGCGCTGATCTCGCTCAGGCGCTCCTGCGTGGTCTTCTGGATCTCCTGCATCTTCTTCAGGCGCTCGTTGAGCGCGTCCTCGCTCTGGGACTGCAGCAGCGCCGGGCCGAGGCTGGCCAGGCCGGAGCTCTGCGCCAGCAGCTGCAGGCTCGAGGTCAGGCGCGGAATCTCGCGGCCCGAGAGTTCGACCATGGTGCCGCCGACGTGTCGCAGCATCAGTCCCGCAGCGACGCTGATCGCGATCGCCATGCTCGCGATCACTGCGAAGGCTGCGAACAGGCTGCCGCGGACGCCCCATCTGGGTCGCAGGACTCCGAGCACCCTGCTGAAGCTGAACCGAATCGCCATCTCTGGTGTCCCCCGATATGCACTACTTGGAGCTGTTGCTTGCAGGCAGTATCGCGGCGGGCGGTTAACAAATCCGGGAAACTACTCGGGCAGTGCTGAGTTTTCTCGCATTTTCGCATTTCACCGTGCGGCATTTAACGGGACGGAAGGGATTGTTGGGCCGCGCTTTCGATAACCTATGACAGAAAAGGCCGGCATCGCTGCCGGCCTTCCCGTCGTTTGTTGTTATTTGACGCCTGCGGATCAGTAGCGGGCCGCGAGCGGAGCGCCCCAGTTGAAGCGGTAGTTCACGCCAGCCTTGAAGGTGTGGTCGTCGGTGGTGAAGCTGCCGGTCGGCACCAGCGCGGCGGGCGCCGTGAAGGTGGCGCTGCCGAAATTGTAGTACTGATACTCGGCCTTGGCCGACCAGTTCGGCGCGAACATGTATTCGAGTCCGCCGCCGACGGTCCAGCCGTTGCGATGGTCGCCATTGGTCGCGAAGCCGACCGGCGTGCCGGCGAACGTCACCTTCTCGTTGTTGTCGGAATAGGCGTAGCCGCCCTTCACGTAGAGCAGGCCCGGACCCCAGGTATAGCCGAAGCGGCCGGTGATCGAGCCGAGGCCGCGCTGGCTGTTGGTGTAGACGAGGCCGCCGGGGAAGGCGGCGCCGACGCTGCCGCTCAGCCAGCTGTACTGGCCCTCGGCGCCGATCACCCAGGTCGGTGCGAACTGCCAGTCGGCGCCGACCTGCAAGCCGCCCAGGAAGCGGCCGTTGGAGTTGTTGCCGGTGGCGAGGCCGGAGAAGTTGTTGTCGCTCGAGAACGCGCCGCCGAGATGGGCGCCGAGATAGAAGCCGGTCCAGTTGTAGATCGGGGCGGCGTAAGCCGGCGGCGCCTTGGTGGCGTAAGGATAGGTCCGGGCGCCGAGATCGGCGGCGACAGCGGACTGGGCCGAAGCCAGCGCGGCGACGGCAACGGTTGCGAACAGGATCTTCTTCATGGCGGGTCTCCGATACTCAACTAACAAGGCTCGCGCATCGCGCGCCGTCGATGCATCGGAGATAGATCGCTTTTGAATAAAATGCTGTCACTCCCGCAGCACACCGGCCTCCAACCCGACCTTCTCCGGGCAAAGGTTCTGGCGTAGTTAGCAATGCACTAACGAAGGCTGAACCGGGAGTTAACGCCGGGCCCCTTTGTGCCGCCGCGGCACAACCGGTTAAGGCGCGTTAAGAGCTCGATGCAGGGCCGCGACTGCGTCGCGCAGCTGCTCGCGATGAACGAGGTCGTCCTTGGGCATCGAAGCGATGCCGGCGGCGAGCTCGTGCAGAATCGCGGCGAGCAGTCCGAAGTTCAGGTGCATATGGATCGACTTGCGGACGTCCTCTGGGCCGGGCCGCTCCAGGGTCAATGCCAGGCCGGATGATTCGAGATGGGCTTCGAACCGCGAGGAATGCTCGAACGTGCCGGCATAGAACTTGTCGGGATATTCGAGCGCGATCTCGGCCTTGTCCGGGATGGGTTTCGACATGGTGGCTCCTGAAGCGGCGATGCATGAATGTTCGCAGATCCGCCTCCCGCCGCCTTGCGCCAGGTCATAGTGGGAGGAGCGCCTGCATCCTCGGCCGAAACGGGCTGGACCGCATTTCTACGGAGGCGGAAATTTACCTTCCCTGAGAAAAGGTTGTGCACGCTGGATCAAATTAACGACTCGATGCCGGTCGTTCCGGACGGACCAGCTCCATGCAAGCGAGCGGAGAGGGCTCCGGCGGGGCGACGGCGGGTGCAGTCCACCCTCCAGCGAATGTGCCGCCGACATGAAGATGCGTCTCTCCATTTCCACGTTCATTGCGGCTTTTGGCCTTGTGCTCGCACTCGGCTTCGGTGCGGTCGTGCTGACCAGCGCCTATGCGCTGCGCGAGCTCAAGGTCGGCGGGCCCCTCTACGACAAGATCAAGCTCGGCAATGATCTGGTGGCCGACATCCTGCCGCCGCCTGAATATGTGCTCGAGGCCTATCTCGAGGCGACCCTCGCACTCCGGACGCCGAACGACCTCGACACGCACGTCAATAAGCTGGCGCAACTGAAGAAGGACTATGAGGATCGCAAGACGTTCTGGACCGGCTCGGCGCTGCCGTCCGATCTGAAATCGCTGCTGGTCGAACGATCGGACGGCGAGGTCCGGAAATTCTGGCAGGCCCTGGAGGCCGAGTTGATCCCGGCGCTGCGCTCCGGCGACATGGCGAAGGCCGATGCCGCCTATGCCCGGCTGGCCGAAGCCTACGCCGCCCACCGCGCGGTGATCGATACGCTGGTCGACAAGGCGAACAAGCTGAATTCGGACATGGAGGCGACGGCGGCGACCCAGGATCGCAGCATCTCCATCATTGTGTGGACCGTGTCCGGCATCGTTCTGGCTCTGGTCGTCGCCGGCATGTCGGGGCTGGTGATCGGCGTCGTCCGTCCGCTGTCGCGCATGACCGGGCTGATGCGGCGGATCGCCGAGGGCGATCTGTCGGCCGACATTTCCTATTCGGAACGCGGCGACGAGATCGGCGCGATGGCGGGCGCGCTGAGCATCTTCAAGACCAACGCGCTCGAGAACGCGAGCCTGCGCGACAGGCAGGAGCGCGATCGTGCGGCCGCCGAGGAGCATAAGAAGCGCGCCATGCTCGACATGGCCGACGTGATCGAGCGCGAGACCGAGACGTCCGTCGAAGCTGCGGCCGGCGCATCGCGCCAGGTCGAGGCCGTCGCCGCAGGCCTCTCGAAACTGGCCGAGGAGCTGTCGACCGATGCGCAATCGGTGGCCGCAGCCTCGGAGAAGTCGCTCTCCAATGCCCAGACGGTCTCGTCGGCAGCCGAGCAACTGAGCTCGGCGATCCGCGAGATCTCGAGCCAGGTGGCGCGCGCCAGCACGATCACCAAATCGGCGGTGACCGAGCGCGAGAAGGCGAAGAACACGATGCTCTCCTTGTCCACGGCCGTGGACAAGATCGCCGAGGTCTCCAACCTGATCGGCGGCATTGCCGAGCAGACCAACCTTTTGGCGCTCAATGCCACCATCGAGGCCGCGCGCGCCGGCGATGCCGGCCGCGGCTTTGCCGTGGTTGCGGCCGAGGTCAAATCGCTGTCGGATCAGACCGCCAAATCGACCGAGGAGATCTCGCGGCTGATCGGCGAGGTGCAGACCACCACGCAGGCGACCGTCGACGTCGTCGAAGGCATCGGCAGCCAGATTTCCGAGATCGACGAGGTCGCAGCCTCGATCGCCGCGGCGATGGAGGAGCAGCACGCGGCGACCCAGGAGATCAGCCGCTCGGTCCAGTCATCGGCCAGCGCGGCGCGCGATGTGTCGTCCAAGATCGGCAATGTCGGCAGGGACGCCGGCATGGTCAACGATCGGGCCGCCGAGGTGCGCAATGCCATCGGCTCCGTGGCAACGGGCCTGACCTCGCTCCGTGCCACGCTGGTGAAGGCCGTCAGGACGGCGACCGCCGAAGCCGACCGCCGTCAGTCGCCGCGGTTGAAGTCGAGCCTGTCGATCAAGGTCGTCGACGATCGCAGGGGCACGGTGAAGGCCGATCTGGTGGACATTTCCGAAGGCGGCGCCTGGTTCCGGTTCGACCCCGAGCCGGGCATCGGCGATCGCGGCGTCATGGAATTCAGCGGCTTCGACGGCAGCGTGCCGTATCGGGTTCGCGCCCGTGACAAGGACGCGCTGCATGTCGAGTTCGACCCCGGCCAAAATCGCGAGGCGTTCCTGGCATGGTTCAGGCGGACCTTCGCACGGCAGGCGGCCTAGACGGAGCGAGGTCGCCTGCCTCCGCTCTCGGTCAGGAGAACGGAGGCATTGCTTCGAACGGGCTTCGTCAAACCGCCAATGTCATTGGCGCGAGACCAGATCGCTGATCCGCACCGGAAAGCGCCTGATCCGAATGCCGGTCGCGTGCGCCACCGCGTTGGCGACCGCCCCGGCAGAGCCGGTGATGCCGATCTCGCCGACGCCCTTGACGCCGAGCGGGTTGACGAACGGATCGTGCTCCTCGACCGTGAAGGCCTCGATCGCCGGGACGTCGGCATTCACCGGCACATGATACTCGCCGAGATTGGCATTCATGATCCGCCCGGTGCGGCGATCGGTGACCGCCTCCTCGTGCAGCGCCAGCGAGATACCCCAGATCATGCCGCCGACGAGTTGGCTCTTCACCAGCTTAGGATTGATGATCCGTCCCGCCGCGAACGCGCCGACCATGCGCGTGACGCGGACCTGGCCGAGATCGGGATCGACCTTCACCTCGGCAAAGACAGCGCCATGTGAATGCATCGCATATTGCTCGTTGGCCGCAGGGTCCGGCATGCCGCTGCCGGAGCCCTCGACCTGGTCGAGGCCGGCGCGGGCGAGGATGTCGGCGTAGCTCTCGCCGCGGCCCTCGTCGTCGCGCCGAAGCAGCCGACCGTTGCGCGCGATCACGCCGGCGTTGCCGGCGCCGAACAGCGGCGAGCGCTGGTCTGATGTCGCAAGCTCGGCGAGCCTGGCGATGACGGCGGCGCCCGCATTGTGGATCGCAGTACCGACCGTCGCCGTATGTGCCGAGCCGCCGGCGATGCCGGCATCCGGCAGGTCGGAGGTGCCGGCCTTGAACGTCACCCGGTCGAGTTCGAGCGCGAGCGAATCTGCCGCGATCTGTGCGAAGGCGGTCCAGGCGCCCTGGCCCATGTCGTGCGCGCCGCTCTCCACGACGCCGGTGCCGTCGCGCCGGATCACCGCGCGGGCCTGGCCCGCGAACATCAGCGCATGGAACGTCGCCGTGCCCATGCCCCAGCCGACCAGGAAGCCGTCCTTGTCGCGCATCATCCGCGGCTTCAGCGGCCGCTCCCACCAGCCGAATCGCTCGGCGCCTTGCGTGTAACACTCGCGCAGCGCCTTGGATGAGAACGGTTTGCCCGTGGCCGGCTCGACCTCGGCGTAGTTCTTGACCCGGAAGGCGAGCGGATCGAGGCCGCAGGCTTCCGCCATTTCGTCGACGGCGCTCTCCAGCGCGATCGATCCCGGCGCGATTCCGGGGGCGCGCACGAACAGCGGCGTGCCCGTGTCCATGCGTACCGCGTCATAGGTCGTCGCGATCGCCGGCGCGGCATAGAGCGTGTGCGTCACATGCGCCGCCGCTTCGTAGAAGTCCTCGAAGCTGGAGGTTGCGATCCTCGCGTGGTGACGGATCGCCGACAATTGTCCGGTGCTGCTGGCGCCGAGCTGCAGCGTCTGCCGGGTCGGCGAGCGATGGCCGAACGGGCCGTAGAGCTGCTCGCGCCGCGCCACCAGCTTCACCGGGCGGCCGACCATCTTGGCGGCGAGAATGCCGAGGACCTGCGGCCCGGCCATCAGGCCCTTGCCGCCGAAGCCGCCGCCGAGATAGGGGCTGCGGATCAGGATGTTCTCAGGCGCGATGCCGAACAGCTCGGCAACGCGGCCGCGCATCATCACCAGGCCCTGGGTCGGCGTGTCGATGATGAGCCTGTCGCCCTGCCACTCGGCGACGATCGCGTGCGGCTCCATTGCGTTGTGATAATGCGGCGGGGTCTCGTAGATCGCGGTGATCTGCTTGTCGCTGCCCGCCAGCGCGGCCTCGACATCGCCGTGATGGCTCTCGGCGGGAAAACCCATGCCGACGACAGGCGGCACATAGGCGTCGGCGGCATCGAGACCGATGCGGGCCGGCTCGGCCTCGTAGCGCGGCGACAGCAGCGCGGCGCCCTCGGTCGCGGCTTCCAGGCTTTCGGCAATGACCAGCGCGATCGGCTGGTTGGCGTAGCGCACACGGTCGTTCTGCAGCGCCTCGAAGCGGAATGCGAACGGGTTCGGCTTGCCGTCGGGATCGGCGTGCAGCGGCGGCCGGTTGGCGGAGGTCATCACCTCGACCACGCCGGGATGCGCCTTGGCGGCGTCGACGTCGAGCGCGACGACGCGGCCGCGCGCGATGCTGGAGACGGCGAGCACGGCATAGAGCAGGCCGGGCGGATTGTTGTCGGCGGCATAGCGCGCCGTGCCGGTGACCTTGGCACGGCCATCGACGCGCGACAGCGGCTGGCCGATGTTGGAGCCGTGTCTGACATGGGCGGGATCGCGGGAGAGATTGAGCTCAGGCGTCATGAAGTGCTCCTGGAACGGCGGAGAAGGGAGAGGCCGGCAGCGCCGGCACGCGCGACGGCGTGCCTTGCGCAGCGGCGGCAAGCGCGCGCATGATCAGGCTGCGCGCGAGAGGGATCTTGTGGGCGTTGTCGCCGGATGGCTTTGCATCGCGCAGCGCGATGTCGGCAGCCTGCTGGAATGTGTGCGGCATAGCCGGCTGGCCTGCGAGCAGCGCTTCGGCCTGGTGGGCGCGCCACGGCTTGGCAGCGACGCCGCCGAGCGCCAGGCGTGCGTGCTTGATCGCGCCGTTCTCGATCACGAGACCGGCCGCGGCGGAGACGACGGCGAACGCATAGGAATTGCGCTCGCGCACCTTCAGATAGCGCGCGTGCCTTGCGAACGCCCGCGCCGCCGCGGGCAGCCGGACCGCGACGATCATCTCGCCCGGCGCGAGCACGGTCTCGCGCTCCGGCGTGGTGCCGGGCAGGAGATGCAGCGCCTCCAGCGCGACCTCGCGCCGGCCGGAGCCGCCTTCGATCTCGACGATCGCATCGAGCGCGGCGAGCGGCACGCAGAAGTCCGAGGGGTTGGTGGCGATGCAGGCCTCGCTCCAGCCGAGCACGGCGTGCTGATGGGTGTCGCCCCCGCGCGCGTCGCAGCCTGCGCCGGGCGTGCGTTTGTTGCAGGCCGAGGCCGGATCATAGAAATACGCGCAGCGTGTCCGCTGCAGCAGATTGCCGCTGACGGTGGCCGCATTGCGCAACTGTGCCGAGGCGCCCGACAGCAGCGCTTCGGCGACTGCCGGGAAATCGCGCGCGAAGGCCGCGTCATGCGCAAGGTCCGCATTGCGGACCAGCGCGCCGATCCGGACGTCGCCATTGCCGAGCGTCTCGATCCGCGTCAGCTCCTTGATCTGCGAGATGTCGACGAGCCGCGCCGGCCTGACGACATTGCCCTTCATCAGATCGAGCAGGTTGGTGCCCGAAGCGAGATAGGCCGCGCCGGGCGCGCTGGCCGCTGCGACCGCCTCCGCGACGGTCGACGGCTTCACATAGTCGAACCGGTTCATGCCGCGCGCTCCTTGTCCTCGGCGAGCGTCGCCTGGGCGTCGAGCACCGCCTCGACGATGCCGACATAGGCGCTGCAGCGGCACAGATTGCCGCTCATGCCTTCGCGCACGCGCTCCGGATCGCCGCCGGCGTGACCTTCGTTGATGAGCCCGACCGCGCTCATGATCTGGCCGGGCGTGCAGAAGCCGCATTGCAGGGCATCGTGGGCGATGAAGGCTTCCTGCACCGGGTGGAGCCGGTCGCCTTGCGCGAGTCCTTCGATGGTGGTGATCGCCGCGCCGTCGAGGCTGACGGCCAGCGTCAGGCAGGAATTGATGCGGCGGCCGTCGACCAGGACGGTGCAGGCGCCGCACTGGCCGCGGTCGCAGCCCTTCTTGGCGCCGGTGAGGTGGAGGCGCTCGCGCAGCAGGTCGAGCAGGGTGACCCTGGGGTCGTCGAGCGCAAGCGTTCGCGGCTCACCGTTGACGGTGAGTCTGACAGTCCAATTCATGCGTTGTTCCGATCGAAGCGATGGCCTAATCGGATCGCAGCGGGCACCGCCTTACGGGCGATGGTCCGTCCAGATCCAGCGACCGCGGGACGACAGCTGAGGAAGGTTGGCTGTCCCGGGTGGCAGGTCTATCTATACGGAGGGTTCCTCCGTTTAGCAAGGGGACATGAACGGTCCGTCATCAAGAGCTGGTGAGATGGAGACGAAACCACAAGACCGCCATCGCAAGCCGCGCGCCGATGCGCAGCGCAACCGCGAGCGCGTGCTCGAGGCGGCCAAGGCGGTGTTCAGCGTCGGCGGCGCCGAGGCCAGCCTGGAGGCGGTGGCGCGTCAGGCCGGCGTCGGCATCGGCACGCTGTATCGCCATTTCCCCACCCGCGAGGATCTGTTCGAAGCGGTGTACCGGCGCGAGGTCGAGCAGCTCGCCGAGCTTGCGGAAGAGCTGAAGAGCGAGCCGTCGGCGGTCGAGGCGCTCCGCCGCTGGCTGCGCTCGACGGTGCAGTTCGTCGCCACCAAGAAGGGCATGATGGCCGCGCTCGCGATCGTCATGAACGCGAACTCCGAGCTCGCGGCCTATTCGCACGGCCACCTCACCCGCTCGATCGGCGCGCTGCTGGCGCGTGCCGTCGCGGCCGGCGAAATCCGCAGCGACATCAGCGCCGACGACGTCCTGCGCGCGCTGATCGGCATGTGCTACATGCACGACCAGACCGGCTGGCAGCAGAGCGTGCTGCGGCTGTTGGATGTGTTCGTGGATGGGCTGCGGGTGGGGAAGGGGCGGGCGTGAGATTGCCTCGCGCTGCGTATTAGCCGCTCATTGACTTGCCCGGGCCGACACGTCCGACGGCACTCTCGTCCGGGCGATACTCCGTAGATCCGGATGCTCCCTCCATCGTCATTCCGGGGCGCGCGAAGCGCGAGCCCGGAATCCATAACCACGTTCTGTTGCTGAAATTCGCAGTGCCTCTGTACGGCCCTCTCGCTCCACCACCAAGACCTGTGAGTATGGATTCCGGGCTCATTCGCTGCGCGAATGCCCCGGAATGACGAAGTTGGCGTGGGGTGATGCTATGAAACCGGCGTCCCGCAGGCGGCGCAGAATTTCGCGCGGGGTGTTCTCAACGGCTTTCCACACGACGTGCACGCCGGACCGAAATCACTTCGTCGATGGTGCCAGATCGCAAGGGCATTCGTCTCGTCAAAGCCGGTCAGTTCACGGTAGCGCTGCAGCACGCCCGCTTTGCTATCGACCGCAGCGGTGGCTTGCCCGAGAGTACATTCATTCAACCGCCGGTAGTCTTTGATGTCGTCGATCCGTTTCCTCAGGAGAGGCTCGATCTCCACCCACTCGTTCTCATCGAGCATGGGCACCTCGATGCCACAACGCCAGCAATATACTGTGATGGCCATCTCACCCCCGCAACCACTCCATCAGCGCCTGCGCCGTTTCCTCCGGCTGCTCGGGCTGCGGCAGGTGGCCGCAATTCTCCAGCACGACGAGCCAGCTGCCGTCGATGCCGTCGGCCATCTCCTTCGACAGGCTGTTCGGGATGGTGTTGTCGGTGTCGCCGGTCAGCACCAGGGTCGGGCAGCGGATCGCGGTCAAGGTCGGCCGCGAGTCCGGACGCGACATGATCGCCGTCAGCTGCCGGATGAAGCCGATGACGCCGACCTCCTCGGCCATGTCGTGCACGAGCTGGCGCAGCCGCGGATCATCCTGGCGCGACGGATGCACGAAGCCTGAGAACAGCTCGTCGACCACGCCGTGATAGTCGCCCTCCTTGGCGCGGGTGATCATGGTGCGGCGGCGGGCGCTCGCCTCCGGCGTGTCGGGCCGCGCCTGGGTGTTGATCAGCGCCAGCCGACCCACGCGTTCCGGCGCCTGGCGCATGATCTCGAGCGCGATGTAGCCGCCCATCGAATGTCCCGCGAGCGCGAAGCGCGGCGGCGCCTCGGCCAGGATGCGGCGGGCGATCGCGGCCATGCTGTCATCGCGGATGTGGTTGGCCACCATCACCGGCCCGAGCCGCCACAGCGCCGGGATGACAGGCGCATAGATGCGGGGCGACGAGATCAGGCCAGGCACCAGCACGAGCGGCAGCGCATCAGTCATGGGTCTTCCCCCCGGAAACGGCATTCACCTGCAGGTCCGGGTGTTGTCCGCCCGGCATGCCATTTACGCGCGAGAGGCGGCCGATGTCCAACGATGTGCTGCGGCTCGCGCCCGCCGCCCCAGGCCGACAACCTCGTCCCCAGCCGAGTCCTGGCTCCTCCTGCGCCTCTTCGCGGCAGCGGGTGGCCGGTCGGATGATCGCGGTGATCGGGTCGCCCGCGATGCTGCTTGGGCCGCGGCGCCTTCGGCTTTCGTGATTGCGGCGCCATTCGCGGCAATCTGGTGGCGTCGTCCGCAATTCGCGCGTGAGATCGGAGATCGAACTACTTCCGCTCCGGATCATGCCACCATCGCATGCAGCGCGATGATACCTGGACGGACCATCAATCGTGGCAAACAGGGTCGGGCGTCACGATAATATCACGTAATGGGCGTGGGCCGCGGCGTCGCAAGGCCTGCGACCACAACGATTAGTTCGCGCGGCCGGTAACTTCACGTGGCCGGCGATGGCCGGCTCTCTCGTGCTGCTGCGGAGATAAGTTGGTAGCACCGCGCTGTCGGTGATGACATCGGAACGAGTGTCGCGCGAAGTCCGGCTCTCACGAGAACGGCGAGTGCGCCGATCCGCGATGCAGCGAGGGGCGGGACGACGTGCTCGATCAGCGGCGCGACGATGCCTCTCGGCGATGTCGCTGCCGGATGGAGCAGCGGCGCTCGTGGCCGCGAGTTCGATGCGAAGGTTGCGGTGGCGTGACCTGATGCGCGAGCGAGAGCGAGCGCGCCAGCGGCCGAGGCCTCTCCTCGACGATCAGACGAGCAGAGGCTGCGCCGTCGCCGCGAGCTTCTTCAGCAGCGGCAGGAAGCGCTCCTTCATCTCGTCGACGCCGATGCGATCGACGTGGCCGCCGATGTTGGCGGCGGCGATGATGCCGCCGTCATAGCGGCGAATCGGCACTGAAATCGAGCGGAAACCCTGCTCCGCCTCACCGTCGACGAGCGAGTAACCGTCGTCGCGGACGGCGATGATCGACGCGAGCAATGCTTCCTTGTCGGTGATCGTCTGCGGCGTCATCTCGGTCAGCGTCATGCGCTCGACGGCCTGGCGCAACTGATCGTCCGGCATCCGGCTCAGCAACACGCGGCCGACCGACGTGCAGAACGCCGGCAGCCGATAGCCGATTTCGAGCCCGGTCGAGAACATCCGCGTCGAGGTCGCGCGCGCGATGAAGACGACCGACTCGCCGTCGAGGACGGCGAGCGAGCAGACCTCGCGCGCCTCGCCGGCCGTGTTGTCCATCAACGGCTGCATCACGCTGTTGATCTGGTTGGAGGCGAGATAGCTGGAGGCCAGCAGCAGCACGCGCGGCGTCAGCGAGAACAGCCGGTCGTCGCCATGGACGAAGCCGGAGGCCTTCAGGGTCAGCAGAATCCGTCGCACCGTGGCACGGGCGAGGCCGGTGAGTTCCGCGGCCTTGCTCAGCGTCATCGGCCGGCCCTCGCGGCTGAAGGCTTGTATCACCCGCAGGCCGCGATCGAGCGCTTCCACGAACTCGGGACCGTCGCCCCGAGCCTGCTTCTTCTCCTCATCAGTGCGCTTCAGTTTCGGCATCGGCCTGACATGATCCGCTGTTGTTGTTTTCGGCCGCAGTGAAGCTGCAGTCCGTTGGCCCCTCGGCTTCGGTTGTAGCTTTTTCACTTGCGCTTCTCCCCACTTAAAGCGAATCTAATCTGGGCGAACATGTGTTCGTCTAGCGAACATTATTAGATGATCGCGTGACGCTCAACGCCCGACTTGCGACGGAACAGGAGAGACGGCCATCATGATGAGCCAGGAGCAGAACGACCTGATCACGCGCGTCGGTCCCGGCGCGCCCGCCGGTAAACTAATGAGGATGTACTGGCAGCCGGCCGCGCTGGTCCATGAGCTCGCGGGCGAGCGGCCAGTGCGCGCGGTGAAGCTGCTCGGTCAGGACTTCGTGCTCTTCAAGGATGCGCAGGGCCGCTACGGACTACTTGATCGCGATTGTCCGCATCGCGGCGCAGATCTCGCCTTCGGACGGCTGGAGAACGGCGGGTTGCGTTGCGCCTTCCATGGCTGGCTGTTCGACGCCGACGGCAATTGTCTGGAGACGCCGGCCGAACCGGCCGGCTCGCCGCTATGCAAGAACGTCAAGCAACGCGCCTATCCCGTGGTCGAGAAGGGCGGCATCCTCTGGGCCTGGCTCGGCGATGGTGCAGCCCCGGCGTTCCCGGACCTCGACTGCTTCACCGCGCCAGACGCCTACACCTTCGCCTTCAAGGGCCTGATCGAGTGCAACTGGCTGCAGGCGCTGGAGGTCGGCATCGACCCCGCGCACGCCTCGTTCCTGCACCGCTTCTTCGAGGACGAGGATACGTCGACCGCCTATGGCAAGCAGTTCCGCGGCGCCTCCGCCGACAGCGAGTTGCCGATGACCAAGGTGCTGCGCGAATACGATCGTCCGATCATCAATGTCGAGGGGACCGAATACGGCCTGCGCATCATCGCGCTGCGTGAGATCGATGCCGAACGCACCCACGTGCGCGTCACCAATCAGCTGTTCCCGCATGCCTTCGTGATTCCGATGAGCACGGAGATGACGATCACGCAGTGGCACGTGCCGGTCGATGACGAGAGCTGCTATTGGTACGCGATCTTCACCAGCTATGGCGCGCCGGTCGACCGGGCGAAGATGCGGGCGCAGCGGCTCGAGCTCTATGAGCTGCCCGACTATCGCTCGCGCAAGAACAAGAGCAACGACTACGGCTTCGATCCACGGGAGCAGGCGACCGCGACCTACACCGGCATGGGCAACGACATCAACGTGCACGACCAGTGGGCGGTGGAGTCGATGGGCCGGATCCAGGACCGCACCCGCGAGCATCTGGGCCAATCCGACAAGGCGATCATCCAATATCGCCGGCTGCTGCGCGAGCAGATCGAGAAGGTCGCGAGCGGCGAGCCGCCGATGCTGTTCCTCGATGCCGCTGAGGCCCGCAGCGTGCAGGGCCCGGCGACGATGGACGGCATCGGTCCGACGCGCGGCTGGGAGACCTATTGGATGGAAGTCGACGTCCGCCGCCGCCGCAACGCCCCCTGGGCCCCGCCGGTGCCCGCGGATATCGTGCGGCGGGCCCCGCATCTGAGCGCGGCGGAGTAGCTCCTTTGCTCCGAGCTGCCGTAGGGTGGGCAAGGCCGGCGGAACGGCGCAGCGTGCCGTCCGACGGCGCGCCCACCATTCACGCGCACCGTCAAGGCGGTGGGCGCGTCGCGTTCGCAGTGTCCACTGGCGCAACAGCGGAGGCAGCGCTGCGAACGCGCCTTTGCCCGTCCTACGATTCGAGGAGCCGTCGTTGAGTTTCGTCGACAAGCATCAGTTGTGGAGCGTCGAGCAGGCCGAGGCCGCAATGCGCATGCGCCGCCTCGCCGAGGAGCACGGCCTCACCACCATCCGCTTCTCGTTCCCGGACCAGCATGGCATCCTGCGCGGCAAGACACTCACTGTCGATGCTGCTCTGTCCTCGCTCGAGGACGGCTGCTCGATCACGACGACCCTGCTCGCCAAGGACACCTCGCATCGCACCGTGTTTCCGGTGTTCACCGCCGGCGGCGGCTTCGGCATGGCCGAGATGCAGGGCGGTAGCGATGCACTGATGGTCGCCGATCCGACCACGTTCCGGGTGCTGCCCTGGGCGTCCGGCACCGGCTGGGTGCTGTGTGATCTGTACTTCGCCAACGGTGCGCCGGTCCCGTTCGCCACGCGCAATCTCTATCGGTCGGCATTGGCGACGCTCGAACAGCGTGGCTATCAGTTCATGGCCGGCCTCGAGGTCGAGTGCCACATCTTCAAGGTCGAGGATCCCAGGCTCGCGCCCGGTGATGCCGGCTCGCCCGGTCAGCCCGGCGTGCCGCCGACGGTCAGCCTGCTGACCCAGGGCTATCAATACCTCACCGAGCAGCGCTTCGATCAGATGGAGCCGGCGCTCGAGATCATCCGGGCGAACCTCGTCGCGCTGGGCCTGCCGTTGCGCTCGATCGAGCTCGAATACGGGCCGAGCCAGTGCGAATTCGTGCTGCAGCCGGGCATCGGGCTGGCGCCTGCGGATACGATGGTGCTGTTCCGCAGCGCCGTGAAGCAGATCTGCCAGCGCCACGGCTATCACGCCACCTTCATGTGCCGGCCGCGCATTCCCAACGTGATGTCGTCGGGCTGGCATCTGCACCAGTCGCTGGTGGCGCGCGACGGCAGCAACGCCTTCATGACGGAGGATGCCGAAGGTCTGTCCGCGCTCGGCCGCCACTACATGGCGGGTCTGCTCGCGCATGCGCGCGCCTCCGCACTGTTTTCGACGCCGACGATCAACGGCTACCGGCGCTACCGCGCCTATTCGCTGGCGCCGGACCGCGCGATCTGGGGCCGCGACAACAGAGGCGTCATGATCCGCGTGCTCGGCGGCCCCGGCGATCGCGCCACCCGGCTGGAGAACCGCATCGGCGAGCCGGCCGCCAATCCCTATCTCTACATGGCCTCGCAGATATCAGCCGGCCTCGACGGCATCGACCGCAAGCTCGATCCCGGCCCGTCGGCCGACGTGCCCTATGAGACCAAGGCCGACCTGTTGCCGAAGTCGCTGGGCGAGGCGGTCAACGTGTTAAAGCAGGACGCGTTCTTCCGCGAGGCGTTCGGTTCGACCTTCATCGACTACTACACCTTCCTCAAGACCGCCGAGCTCGAGCGCTTCCAGGCGGAGGTGTCCGACTGGGAGCAGCGCGAATATTTCGAGATGTTCTGACGGCGGATGCTGGCGCAGTGATCTATCGATAGCGCCACGTGCGGATTCTGAATCATGATCAACATATTCACCGATTTCGACGCCCGTACGGATGACGGTCTCTGCTGGCTTCTCAAATACCGCCAGAGCGATCTCGCGCAGCAGATCGATGAGCTCAAACTGGGAAGGGGAGACCGGATCATCCTGTTTCAGGATGACGATGATTTCGAAGTCGCTGCAACGCTCGATGTTCGCCATGTCGAAGTTCTCGGGCGTAATGCATGGGTTGCGATTCCTGACTGGGAAACGCTGGTGAGAAAATAGCGCAGCCCCTCACACGCTGCGCGTCAGCCCGCCGTCGACGCGGATGTTCTGGCCGGTGATGTAGGCGGCACCCTCGGAGGCCAGGAAGGCGATGGTCGCGGCGATCTCCTCGGACTTGCCGTAGCGGCCCATCGGCACCGTCTTGCGGCGCTCCTCCGTCGCCGGCAGGCTGTCGATCCAGCCCGGCAGCACGTTGTTCATGCGGATGTTGTCGGCCGCGTAGGTGTCGGTGAAGATCTTGGTGAAGGATGCGAGCCCGGCGCGGAACACCGCCGAGGTCGGGAACATCGAAGACGGTTCGAAGGTCCAGGCGGTCGAGATGTTGATGATCGCGCCGCCCCTCTGCGCCTGCATGACCGGTGTCACCAGGCGTGTCGGGCGGATGACGTTCAGCAGATAGGTATCGAGGCCCGTGTGCCACTGCTCGTCGGTCAGCTCCAGGATCGGCGCTCGCGGGCCGTGGCCGGCGCTGTTGACGAGCACATCGATGCGGCCCCAGCGGTCCATCGCGCCGTCGACGAGGCGTTTCAGATCGTCGCTGGACGTGTTGGAGCCGGTGATGCCGAGGCCGCCGAGCTCGGCCGCCAGCGCCTCGCCCTTGCCCGACGACGACAGGATCGCGACGTGGAATCCATCAGCGGCAAGCCGGCGCGCGGCCGCTGCGCCCATGCCGCTGCCGCCCGCGGTGACCAGTGCGACACGTTGTGTGGCCATGACGATGACTCCTGCCTTTCACGGATGACGACGGCGATCATGTAGCGCCGTTCTCCCGGTGGCGTCGAGCAAAACACAGGAACGCGCCGGTCGCCATGACGGCGAGCGACAGATCATCAACAAGCCGTATCGGCACCGATCTGATCCGGCGCGTTGCTTGACCGGCGGCTGCAACGCGCCGAAAATCGGAAACAGGCCGGTGCAACGGGAACGCGCCACCGCGTGGATCCGTTGAGACCGGACAGCAGGGAGGCACGATGCGCCACGTGACGACGCAGACACCGGCCGATACGCCGGCCGTTCAGGTTCGCGGCGCGTCGCGCGAGCCCGGCGTGGTCGCGGCGAGCGTCTATGCCGATGGCCGCCGCGTCGCAGACATCGCCATCGAAGAGGCCGGCGCCTGGAGCAGGCGGCCGGGCCATGTGGTGTGGATCGGGCTGCATGAGCCTGATGCTGCGCTGCTGCAGCGCGTCGCGGATCAGTTCGGGCTGCACGAGCTCGCGATCGAGGATGCGTCGAAGGCGCATCAGCAGCCCAAGGTCGAGCGCTACGGCGATGCGCTGTTCGTCGTCGCCCGCACCGCGCAGCTCGTCAAGGAGCACATCGTGTTCGGCGAGACCCACATCTTTGTCGGCCCCGGCTTCGTGGTCTCGGTGCGCCACGGCGCCTCGACCTCCTATGGCGCGGTGCGCGAGCGCTGCGAGAGCTGTCCGGGCTCGCTCGCCAAGGGCGAGGACTACATCCTCTATGCGATCCTCGATTTCATCGTCGACAACTACCGGCCGGTGACCGAGAGCATCATGGCCGAGGTCGAGACGCTGGAGGAGGTCGTGCTGCAGCGGCCGCTCGCGCGCCACGAGGTCGACCTTCTGTATCGCCTGCGGCGCGACCTGCTGCGGCTGCGCCGCGCCGTCGGCCCCGTGGTCGACGTCTGCAAGCGGCTCGAGCATGTCGACAACGTCGCGATCGACGCCGAGATGGCGCCGCTGTTTCGCGACGTCCTCGACCACGCCAAGCGCGCCGAGGAGGATGCGGATTCCCTTCGCGAGATCCTCGCCTTCGTGTTCGAGGCCAGCATGATGGCCGGCCAGGCGCAGCAGACCGACATCGCCCGTCGACTCACGGCCTGGGCGGCGATCCTCGCGGTGCCGACGGCCGTCGCCGGCATCTACGGCATGAACTTCGAGCACATGCCGGAGCTGAAATGGCAATACGGCTACTACGCCGTGCTGGGCTTCATCGCCACCGTGTGCAGCGTGCTGTACTGGCAGTTCCACCGGCGCGGATGGCTGTGAGGGGAGGGGCCGTCGGTCCCTGCTCGCGAAGCGGGTTCAGCCACTTGCGAACGGCGCGAAGGCGTTGCTCCAAATCTCCTGCGCCCAAGCGAGGCGCGGTGCCAGGGCGCCGAGTGCGGTGGCGCCGCGACCGCCGGGCACGACGTGGCGCGTGTGGCATCGAAATCGTTTGCCGTCGAGGAGGCAAGGCGTGCCATGGCGCAGCGGTCACGCCGCGGCGGATCGCCCCTGGTGCGCGGACCACCACGCGGCGATCGCGTCCGTCAGTTCGTCCCAGATCGCGGTCGGCAGGTCGGGCACGGCGACGCGCACGCTGTAGCGATCCGTGGTGGCGTCGTGAAACCATTCCGTCGCAGCGAAATCGAAGCCGAAGCTGCCGGCGTGGCGGATCGGCAGCCCGGCGCGCCGGAGATCGTCGCTCATGGCGGTTGCGGCTTGCCGCGCGGTGGCCTCGTCGAGCGGCGCGCGGCCGGCGAGCGTGACGTAGAGCCCGTGCGCGAAGTCGAGCTCCGCGGTCAGGCCGTGCAGCGCGGTCGCGAATTGACGCCGCGCGCGCCGGCTGTTGCGCAGGATGGCGGCGACGCGCCGCGCGGTCAGTTCGCGATAGGCGGGCAGGCCGACATAAGGCGGGAAATGCGCCGGCAGCGCCGCGCCGCCGAGCAGCCTGACGGCGTTGCGCGTCTCGTCCGGCAGCGTCTGAAGCACAACGCGGCCCGCGGCGGCGGCCTTGCTCCAATCGATGAAGGCGACCGAGCCGAGCCGGCCGTATTCGGCGCCGAGCGAGTCGAGCTTGGTGTGGCTGCGCACCATCACGACCGGCACGTCCCAGCGTCGCGCCCAGGCCAGCACGCGGCGAATGCGGCCGGAGCCATTGGCAAAGCAGGTGGTGTCGAAGATCAGGAGATCGATCACCGGACGGTCGCAATTCAGTACGGCTTCGAAGCGCGGCGCGGTCGCGCTGGAATCGATCAGCAGCAGCCGCGGCGCGGGCGAGGGCTGCGCCAGCGCGGCGGCAAGGTCACGGGTCAGCGTCACCGGGCGCAGGTGCCGCGCATGCGCCGCGACCAGCTCCTGCGTCTCGCCATAGGAGCCCGGCAGCATCAGCAGGTCCGCCGTACCGAGAACGGGCCGCGTCGCGAGCAGCAGTGCCGCGATCGCCGCCATGCCGGAGATGGTGTAGATGGTGTCATGACGGCTCTCGCCCGCCGCGTAGAACGACGGCCCGCGCACGTCGAGATCGGCGCGCTGATAGTCGTAGCTGAAGGCGAACGGTCCGGCGCGATGATCGTCCGCATCCGCCCAGGCCGTCTCGGTCGCGGTCCAGTCGCTGAGCGCGTGCTCGGCCTTCAGCGCGGCCGCGAGCTGAAACTTGCGCCGGACGACCTCCATCACGGAGCGCGGCGCCGGCAGCGCATGCGGTCTCCGCAGGCAGCAATTCAGGAGCTGCAGCTCCTGATGCTTGCGGGCGAGATAGGCTTCGATCGTCTCCATCGGGCTCTTCACGGGTGATGCTGGCGGCCGGGATGCAACGCGCAGGGATTGCGATGGGTCCAACGGAGTGCGGCAATGCCGCGCGGTTTGCTGTAGTCTGGCCGGACAAGGAGGAGATGAATGGGCAGGGAACTCGAAGGCAAGGTGGCGGCGGTCACCGGCGCGGCGTCGGGCATCGGCCTCGCCAGCAGCGCGGCGATGCTGGCCGCCGGCGCGCGCGTCGTCATGATCGACCGTGATGCCGCGGCGCTGGCGAGCCTGCGCGAGCGGCACGGCGAGGCCGTGATCCCCGTGGTGATCGACCTGCTCGATCCCACGGATTGCGCCACCCTGCTGCCGCGCGTCCTCGATGCGGCCGGCCGGCTCGACATCCTTCACGCCAATGCCGGCAGCTATCTCGGCGGCGACCTCGTCGACGCCAGGACGGACGCGATCGACCGCATGCTGAACCTCAACGTCAACGTCGTGATGAAGAACGTGCGCGACGTGCTCCCGCACATGATCGCGCGCGGCTCCGGCGACATCATCGTCACCAGCTCGCTCGCCGCCCATTACCCGACGCCGTGGGAGCCGGTCTATGCGTCGTCGAAATGGGCGATCGACTGCTTCGTGCAGACGGTGCGCCGCCAGGTCTTCAAGCACGGCATCCGCGTCGGCGCGATCTCGCCAGGCCCGGTGGTCACCGCGCTGATCGCGGACTGGCCGGCCGAGAAGCTGAAGGAGGCGCGCGAGTCCGGCAGCCTGCTGGAGCCCTCGGAGGTCGCCGAGGTGATCATGTTCATGCTGACCCGTCCGCGCGGCATGACCATCCGCGACGTCGTGATGCTGCCGACGAATTTTGATCTGTAGGGCAGCCGGGTTTTCCTGAGCTGGAATCGGTCCCAAGTCATCGCCGCGCTTCAGGACATTCTTCAAGCGGCACGGGACGTCCTGTCCGGTGCCGTGTCTCCGATCGAGGGCGCGCGACGACCCCGTGGAACTACGGGGGTCGAATTAAGCGCAACCTTAATCATAAGGAACCTAGCGTGAGCCCGCGCAATCCGGGGGCAATAATGAAGATCGGCCGACTTTTCGCAATTTCCATGCTGTCGGTGACGGCTTTGGCCGTCCTGCCTGCTGCTCAAGTCGTGATCGAGCAGGTCAGGGCTGTCAGCCACAAGGCCGAGGCGATCAAGACGGTCGAGGCGTTCGGCGCCGTGCTGCTCTACGCGCAGGACGTGGTCGGCCATCGCGCCCCCTACATCACGCCGATCTTCCAGGATACTCCCGCCACGCCCGCGCAGCTCGAAGGCGTGCGCAAGATCAGGCAGTCCGCCGACGCATCCTTCGCCAGGGCGCGCGCGCAGCTGGCGAACGTCTCCAACGGCGAGGCGATCACGCGCAGCCTGGACCAGGCCTCTTCCAAGCTGAACGAGATCCTCGCCAAGGTGGACCCCGCGCTGACCGCGCCGCTGACCGCGCGCGATCCGGCCGTCATCAAGAGCTTTCTCCCCGGGGTCACCCAGGTCGCCCTGGCAATCGAGCCGATCCTGAACCAGCTGCAGAACCGCATCGCCAATGCCGACGCGTCGCTGACGACGCTGCTCGACGTCGCCCGCACCGCGCAGGACCTGCGCGTGACCGCCGGTGGTCGTGCCGCCGCGCTGTCGCCGGCGCTCAGCGCCCGCCGCGCCGTGGCACCGGCCGAGAAGGCGGCGATGGACCGCGCCCAGGGCCGCACCGAGGCCGACCGCGAGCGCCTGGACGCCGGCATCGACCAGCTCGGCAATCCGGAGCGGCTGCTCACGGCGTTCAAGGAGGCCCGTGACGCCTATTTCGGGCGCGCCGTTCCGATCGTCGACAAGGACATCGCAGCCGGGCTCGGCGATCTCAACTACACACTCACCGCCGACAGCCTGGCCGAGGCGGTCGTCCCGGCCGTGCAGAAGTTCTTCGTCGTGCGCGACGCCGCGATCGCCGAGGCCCGCGAACGCGCCGTCGCGGCGCGCGATGCAGCCTATCTGATGCTCGCGCTGGCGACGGCGGTGGTCGCGGCCCTCGCCGGCATTCTCGTGTTCGTCACCATGCTGCTGCGCCGCCGCGTGATCAACCCGATCGTGAACCTGACCGGCCTGATCGGCGAGATGGCGGCCGGCCACGACGACGTGGCGATCCCGACGATCAATCGCGACGACGAGATCGCCGCGATGACCGGCTCGCTGCAGACCTTCAAGGAGGCGCTGCTGGAGAAGAAGCGCGCCGAGCAGGCGGCCGCGGCCGACGCGCAGGCCAAGATCGAGCGCGGCCAGCGTGTCGAGCGCTTCACCCGCGAGTTCGAGATGGCGATCGGCGAGGTCGTCGGCGTCGTGTCATCAGCGTCGGCCGATCTGGAGCGCTCCGCCGCCACGCTGACGACGACCGCCGGCCGCTCGCTGGAGCTCGCCACCGTAGTGACCTCGGCCTCCGAGGAGGCCTCGACCAACGTGCATTCGGTCGCCGCGGCCGCCGAGGAGATGAGCTCGTCGGTCAACGAGATCAGCCGCCAGGTGCAGGACTCCGCGCGCATCGCCAACGAGGCGCTGGCGCAGGCGCGCAAGACCAACGACAACGTCGCGGAGCTTGCCAAGGCGGCGGCGCGGATCGGCGACGTCGTCGAGCTGATCAACGCGATCGCCGGCCAGACCAATCTGCTCGCGCTCAACGCCACCATCGAGGCCGCCCGCGCCGGCGAGGCCGGCCGCGGCTTCGCGGTGGTCGCCTCCGAGGTCAAGGCGCTGGCCGAGCAGACCGCCAAGGCCACCGGCGAGATCGGCCAGCAGATCGGCGGCATCCAGGCGGCGACCCAGGAGTCGGTCGGCTCGATCAAGGAGATCGGCGAGACCATCGCCCGGATGTCGGAGATCGCGTCCGCCATCGCCTCGGCCGTCGAGGAGCAGAGCTCGGCGACGCGCGAGATCTCGCGCAACGTCCAGCAGGCGGCGCACGGCACGCAGCAGGTGTCGGCGAACATCGCCAGCGTCCGGCATGGCGCCGACGAGACCGGCTCGGCCTCCTCGCAGGTGCTGTCCGCCGCGAAGTCGCTGTCCGGCCAGAGCAGCCGCCTCCGCGACGAGGTCAGCCGCTTCCTCGACTCGGTGCGCGCGGCGTGAGGGTGCATTATGCGTGGCCTCGACGAGGGCCGCGCATCGCCACCCGATCGCAGCAGCTATAGCCCGCATGAGCGCAAGCGACATGCGGGGCCAGCCCCCTCAGATATCGGTGCCGCTCATCCGGGCTACAGCTACTCAGATCTGCGCTGCTGCCGATGCTCCGCGATCGGACCGATCGCGCCCTTTGTTCTTCTCGGCTGCCCCGCTCTCCCGCGAACGCGGGAATCCATAACCCCAGGCGGATGTTAGCTTGCGAGACACGTTCAACTGAAGTGGACCCCACGCACGGGACCATGGATCGCCGAAAATTAAGGTGTGATCGCGCCTGCCCTGTCGTTCAAATCAAGCAGCTTCCTGCTGCTGCGTCTGGGCCTGCTGTGGGTATGTGGGCAACGCGTTTGCGTTGTCCAAGCGAAGCGGCATATCCACAGTCTGGGCCGCCTCGATCACATCCATGCCGGCGCGCCATGCCGCCATGGGAAACTGATTGTTCATCGCCTGGTGCGGGCGGCGATGATTATAAAAGGTCATCCATGAGCCGATGCCGTCTCGCGCTTCGCGCCCGTCAGCATAGGCTTTCAGATGCACTTCCTCATACTTGATCGAGCGCCACAATCGTTCGATGAAGATGTTGTCCATGAAACGGCCGCGTCCGTCCATCGAAATCGCAATGCCTGCAGCCTCCAGCCTGCCGGTGAAGGCTGAGCTGGTGAACTGCGCGCCCTGATCGGTGTTGAAGATCTTAGGCCGGCCGTGACGCGCCATCGCCTCGTCGAGCGCAGCGATGCAAAAGCCCGTATTCATCGTGTTCGACAAGCGCCACGCCAGCACCGCCCGGGTGGCCCAGTCGATGATCGCCACCAGATACAGGAACCCCTGCGCCACGGAATGTAGGTGATGTCGGCCGCCCAGACGTGATTGGGCATCGGTGATGCTGACGCCGCGCAGCAGATAGGGATGGATCTTGTGGCCGGAGGCGGCCTTGCTGGTGCCGGGGCGCGGGACCAGCGCCAGTACCGTTAACGGACCGCCGGACAATGGTTGAAGTTTCCGATACAGGTGCTCTTTGAGTTTTGCTTCCAACCCTCTCCCTTTGAGGGGTTTCCAAGACATGTCTTGCAAGAAGTGGTCGACGTAGCGCCCTTGCAACCTAAGTTTTTGTAGCAAGTGCCCGCATGGACGGTCCAAGGAATGAAAACAATCGCGACTATTGCGGCGGCGGTGCAGATATTTCTCATCGTTTTTTCCCATTTGAAGCGGTGATGGTCTCGATCGAGCCGATAAGCGAAGGGCTCGACCAGCATTTCAGTCGTCAAAGCGGGCACGGCATTGGTAGGTACCAATGCTAACGCTGGAGACTTAAACTGACATCGGGGTCGCACCCCGTTTTCGCATTGGGAGAATCCCCCATGGGCCGCCCAGCTTCGCACGCGTCAACTTGCCGGACGCAGACGGGCATGGATCAAGGCGCCGGTGCGCCGTAAGGGTCGCCGAGCAGCACGCTGCGGATCGCCACCAGAAGGTCTTCTGTCATCTCCTGCTTGGCGACGTAGTCGTCGGTGCCGGATTCGAAAGCGCGGCGGACGTATTGCGGCGAATCATGCCTGCTCAATCCAGGTAGCGGCAGACGAACAAAGCGCGCGCGAACGTCTCTCACCAGATCCAAACCATTGCTATCGCCAAGGAACAGATCGACGATCCCTAGATCGGGTTTCGTGGCCGCGATGGCCACGAGCGCATCCCGTTGGGTGGCCGCCAAGGCACATACGACAAGACCGGGCTCAGCATTGATCAGCGCGGTCAGCCTGCGCCGCATCAGGGGTGACTGTCCACAATGAGCAGACGCCGCGTGCGCCGTGCTGATTGCGCAGTCCGCTTTAGCACCATGGCCCAGACCGCGTGTTCGGCCGTCGCGCTTGCCGGAGAGGGGCTGTGCCTGCTTGGTCGAGAAGTCATCGGCGGCATGGCAGACGTGTATGACACTAGCCGCGCACTTGGGCGAACTTTATGACTCAACCCAATCGGCCGATTGTAACCCATTGAGCCGCGCGTTGGGCGAGTTCAGCAGCCGATTCGATCGCCAGCTTATTCTTGATGTGCTCAAGATGGGATTCTACCGTTTTGACGCTGCGGTTCAGTAGACCAGCGATCTGCCGCGTGGTTCGGCCCTGACCAACGAGCCGAAATACCTGCAATTCCCGATCGCTCAGCGTGCGCACCGGCGAGGCGGTCTCGAGCGGTCGCGCGCCGACGCATCGTTCAGCCAGCCGCCGCTGCAGAGCCTCGCTCATGTAGGTCTCGCCTGCAAGCACCCGACGAATGGCAGCGATCACGGTCGATTCGAGCTGTTGTTTGGTGACATAGCCGAGGGCGCCGGCGCAAAGCGCGCGCTCGGCGAACACCTCTTCGTCGTACATCGAAAGCACCAGCGAGCGAACGCCGGGATGACGCGCTTTGATTTCCTTGACGAGATCTAGGCCGTCCTCGTCGCCGAGAGCAAGGTCTACGATCACCAGATCAGGGCGACTGATCGCGATGGTCTTGAGCGCGGCCACACGCGTACCGACCGCGCCGTGAACGGCGAGGCCGTTTTCCGCCTCGATGAGGGCGATCAACCCGCGGCACAGCACGGGATGATCGTCGACGACAAGCAGCCTCTTCCGCACCGCGTCCGCGGCTTCAGCCAGGCAAGTGGGCATCGCCGATACTTTCCTGCCGTTCGTAATTCGATAACAGCGGAAACGCGCACGCAACCATGACGCCGCGACGGGCCTGCGGCTCCACAGTAAGAGAACCGCCGATCGCCCGCGCGCGGTAGTCCATGGTATAAAGCCCGATGCCGTCATGATCGCGCCATTTTTCGGGAAGCCCGACACCGTTGTCCCGGATGCTCAATAGTCCCGAGCCTGCAGTGCACGCCAGACGGATCTCGATTTCGTCGGCTCGGCCGTGGCTGACCGCATTGCGGACGGCTTCTTGGGCGATACGCACGAGGTGGCTCGTGGTTTCGCGGCCAAGATCGGGACAAGGGTTATCTTCCACAAACGCACAAAAGGCGCCATGAGCGGCGCTGACGTTGCGGGCGAGGCTCTCAAGGGAGCCGACAAGATCCGCGCTATTCAGACCGATCGAGCTGAGCCCACGAGCGAGGTCACGCGCCTCGCCGATGGTCTCGTTCAGCAATCGTACGAGTTCGGCCGCGGCCGCGGCGGGACCCGGTTGGCCGCTCGCCGCCAAACTTCGCCACAGCGCCGCAGCTAGCGCCGCTAAGCCGGCGAGCGATTGGCAGAGCCCGTCGTGGAGTTCACGCCCAATGCGCTGTCTCTCGCGAGAGGCAATCGCAAGAATTTCACGTTCAAGAATTTCTTGTTGCCCAATATCGCGAGTTATGGCTTCGATCTGCTCCCGTTGCATCGAAGACCAGCCAGGTTTTCTCGTGACTAAGATACACCCTTAGGATGTATCAGCAGTATGATCGAGTCAACTTCAAAGATCGATTTAAACCGCATAACTTTATGTACATTAAAGCTACGCGCCGCACCGTTGTAATTGTCGATCGGCAGGGCGTCGATGAAGCTCATCGCGTCGACGGAGAACACCGCGCCGCCATTCGCCGTCTTTCCCGACGCTAGCATGAGTCAGTGGACGCTGAGCCTTGCAGCTTCCATACGCATGAAATGTGGACGTGAGGTGAAGGTCTCACAGGCGTTGAATAGCGGGCAGCGGGTTTATCCTCATTCATGATTGATCGCCTCGGCAACTCTGTTGAGGCAATCTCATGACAGGCAAGATCAAACCAATCTCGATCTGTCTCGCGGGCGCCCGACCGCAAGGTACGACCGCCGTGCTTCCACGTCAGTTGCGCGAAACGGAAATGCAACGCCAGCGGTCGCCACGCTTCCATTAGACGTCCGTGTAGCAGCCAGTCCCCCGGCTTCCGTCGGGTTTGGTGAAGTGCGTGCGTGCATTCACGACACCGATGTCTCCAAGGACCCTGATCTGGATGTCGCTGCCGGAAATCTCGGTGACCGGCGACTTCCGGGCGACTTGCCGCAGGAAGCCGGCGCGGTCGAGGACGGTCCCGTCCGGGGATTACGGTGACGCTGCACCAAACAAAGCCCCCTCCGCCGCCCGTATCCCAGCTCTGCTGAAACTGCCCGTCGTGCCACTCTGCCGCACCCATTCCCCTTGTGCCGTCGGGCAAATCACCTGCACATTTCCGGCCGTCCCGTGCTCATCGAAGAGGGGCGTTCGCGAGTCGTCACGAGCGTTGGGTGTGGGATGCGATGGCCGGTGTGTCGCCAAGGCGCGTCAGCGCGAGACGGCTGGTGACATGTCGGACGGTGAAGTCGCGTGGTCCCGACCTCCCGACGCTGAGGTCAAGCTCGCTGGTGTGCGTCAGTGCATCGCGGGTGATGGGGGCAACAAAGCCCGGTCCCCAGGGAGAGCGCGTATAAATCGTAAGCCCATCGCGCAGGGAGGGCCGGGTGTGTTCGGCCAGACCTGTGGTGACTGCCGCCTGCATTCTTTTTCTGCAGGCGGGCCACGGGCGCGGCCAGCGCCCGGCCTTCCCTGCGCCCTCTGTATCGAAGAGGGCGGTCTCCCAGCAAAGCTCGGACGCAAATTGCGCCGCGAGGCCGACGACGTGCATCTGCGCGTGGCCTGTGGTCCCGAGGCGTCGCCAAAGATCATGTTTGGGGAAGAACGCCCTGGTGCTGCCGGACAGGATTGAACTGTCGACCTCTCCCTTACCAAGGGAGTGCTCTACCACTGAGCTACGGCAGCAAAGGGACTGGCGGGGACCGGCCCGAAGGCCGCGACCGAACGCGGGCGGTTCTTGCCACAAGGTCCCCGCCTGCGCAAGCGCGGCTCGCCCGGTTTTCCGGGAAAGACGTCAGCGCGATGCATCGAAAGGAAGCTAAAGACCTCCGGATCGGCGCGAAATCGCCCGTTCGCGGCGGATTTTCGCGGTTTGCCGCTCGAGGTGCCCGACGGGTCGTCGCTGTGGCGGCAACTCCCCATCCGGGCAGGCGACGGCCGGCCGGGCGGAACCCTACCGTCTGCGTCGCCAACGCCTCTTGGCTTTCGCACCTGCGGCCCCAATTGTGCCTCTGGTATGGGGTGACCGGAGGAAGGGGATGACCGATAAGACCGGGAAGGCGGCGCCGAAGGGCGCGCGCGAGGAGCGGCTGAAGCAGGCGCTGCGCGAGAACCTGAAGCGGCGCAAGGCGCAGAGCCGCGCGCGCAGCCAGGCGGTGGCGGCCGAGGAGGGCGGCGTGGACGAAGCCGCTGCCGGCGGCCGGGACGATTCGAAGCATTGAGCAGATGGCAGGCGGGGTGGGCGTGATGGCAGCGGATGAAGGGATGACGGCGGATGCGGCGGCACAACGGGCGGAGCTCGCGAAGACGCTGCCGCGCTTCGACCAGACTTTTCCGGAGCTGACGCCGCCGGAGATCGCGCGCCTGCGCGGCTTCGGCGAGATCCGAACCTATCGTGACGGCGAGCTGCTGTTCGAGACCGGCAAGCCCGGCCCCGGCATGTTCGTGATTCTCAAAGGCCATGTCGCGATCACCCAGCGTGACGGCCTCGGTCACGTCACCCCGGTGATCGACCAGGGGCCAGGGCAGTTTCTGGCCGAGATCGCCCAGCTCTCCGGCCGCGTCGCGCTGGTCGATGGCCATGCCGAGGGCGACGTCGAGGTCATCCTGATTCGCCCCGAACGATTGCGCGCGCTGCTGATCGCCGAGGCCGAGCTCGGTGAGCGCATCATGCGGGCGCTGATCCTGCGCCGTGTCAATCTCATTCAGGGCGGCGCCGGCGGCCCGGTCATGATCGGGCCGCCGCAATCGGCCGCGATCGCGCGGCTGCAGAGTTTCCTCACCCGCAACGGCTTTCCGCACCATCTGCTCGATCCCGCTGTCGATCACGACGCCGCCGATCTGATCGCGCGCTATTCGCCGACGCCGGCCGAGCTGCCGCTGGTGGTGGTGTCCGACGGCAGCGTGCTGCGCAATCCCAGCGAGACCGAGCTGGCGCGTGCCGTGGGGATGATCGGCGGTCCGCGCGGCGAGAAGGTCTACGACGTCGCGGTCGTCGGCTGCGGGCCGGCGGGCCTGGCCACGGCGGTGTATGGCGCCTCCGAAGGTCTTTCCGTCGCGGTGCTGGACTCGCGTGCGTTCGGCGGCCAGGCCGGCGCCAGCGCGCGCATCGAGAACTATTTCGGCTTCCCGACCGGCATCACCGGCCTCGCGCTGACCGCGCGCGCCTTCAACCAGGCGCAGAAGTTCGGCGCCGAGATCATGATCCCGGTGTCGGTCAATGCGCTCGACTGCGAGCGCAAGGCCGGCGCCTTCGTGCTGGCGCTCGAGGGCGGCGACGAGGTGCGGGCGCGCGCGGTGGTGGTCGCCAGCGGCGCGCGCTATCGCCGGCCTGATCTTGCCCGGCTCAAGGAGTTCGAGGGGCGCGGCGTGTGGTACTGGGCCTCGCCAATCGAGGCGCGGCTGTGCGCGGGGCAGGAGGTCGCCCTCGTCGGCGGCGGCAATTCCGCGGGGCAGGCCGCGGTGTTTCTGTCGGGGCACGTCAAGAAGGTGCGGATGATCATCCGTGGCGGCGGGCTTGCCGCGTCGATGTCGCGCTATCTCATCGAGCGCATCGAGGCGACGCCGAACATCGAGCTGTTGTTCAACACCGAGGTCGTCGCGCTCGATGGCGGCGCCGACACCGGCCTCGAACGCATCACCTTGAAGAGCCGGCTGTCCGGCGAGGAGACGCCGGCCGACATCAGCAATCTGTTTCTGTTCGTCGGCGCCGATCCCGCCACCGGCTGGCTCGACGGCTGCGGCATCACGCTCGATCGTGCCGGCTTCGTCGTCACCGGCGCGCAGTCGGAGCAGAATGCCGGGCGGATGGTGTCGCCGCTCGAGACCTCGGTGCCCGGCGTCTATGCGGTCGGCGACGTCCGCTCCGGCTCGGTCAAGCGCGTCGGCGGCGCCATCGGCGAGGGGGCCCAGGTCGTCGCCGCGCTGCACGGGTTTCTGGCCGATGCGCTGGTCCCGCCGGTCTGATTCGCGCCTTTCCGCCGCGGGGGCCGTACCGTCAGGGGATGAATTCCCGGCGGCTGCGACCTGCCGTTGCGAACTCATCAAATCGCCGTAATGTCGGTCCTGTTGCGCCGACCTTAGCCCAATTTCCCGGCCAGCCCAGCAGGACCAGCATGGATCGCATTCGCATCGTCGGCGGCAACCCACTTCGCGGCACCATCCCGATTTCGGGCGCGAAGAACGCCGCCCTGCCGCTGATGATCGCGGGTCTTTTGACGCCGGAGACGCTGATCCTGGACAACGTCCCCCGCCTCGCCGACGTCGCGCAGCTGCAGCGCATCCTCGGCAATCACGGCGTGGACATCATGTCGGTCGGCAAGCGTCCCGGCGATGGCCAATACCAGGGGCAGACCTTGCAGATCTCGGCGGCCAACATCATCGACACCACGGCGCCCTATGAGCTGGTGTCGCGGATGCGCGCCAGCTTCTGGGTGATCGCGCCGCTGCTCGCGCGGATGCACGAGGCGCGGGTGTCCCTGCCCGGCGGCTGCGCCATCGGCACGCGGCCGGTCGATCTCCTGATCATGGCGCTGGAAAAGCTCGGCGCCAGCATCGAGATCGATGCCGGCTATGTCGTCGCCAAGGCGCCGGGCGGCCTGCGCGGCGGCACGATCGATTTCCCCAAGGTCACCGTCGGCGGCACCCATGTCGCGGTCATGGCCGCGAGCCTCGCCAAGGGCGCGACCGTCATCACCAACGCCGCCTGCGAGCCGGAGATCACCGATCTCGCCGAATGTCTCAACAAGATGGGCGCGCGCATCTCTGGCGCCGGCACGCCACGCATCGAGATCGAGGGCGTGGTGTCGCTGCACGGCGCGCGTCACACCGTGTTGCCCGACCGCATCGAGGCCGGCACCTATGCGATCGCCGCGGCGATGACCGGCGGCGATGTCCGGCTCGCCGGCGCGCGCCCGGAGCTGTTGCAGTCCGCGCTCGACGTGCTGACCGAGGCCGGCGCCGAGATCTCGAGCGACGCCGAGGGCATCCGTGTCGTCAGGAACGGCCACGGCATCCGCCCGGTGCAGGTGACGACCGCGCCGTTCCCCGGCTTTCCGACCGACCTGCAGGCCCAGCTGATGGCGCTGATGGTCTGCGCGCAGGGCGCCTCGGCGATCACCGAGACCATCTTCGAGAACCGTTTCATGCATGTGCAGGAACTCGCACGGTTCGGCGCGCGTATCAGTCTCGACGGCGAGACCGCGCGGATCGAGGGCACGTCTCATTTGCGCGGCGCGCCCGTGATGGCGACCGATCTGCGCGCCTCGGTGTCGCTGGTCATTGCCGGGCTTGCTGCGGAAGGCGAAACCATGATCAATCGCGTCTACCATCTCGATCGCGGCTTCGAGCGGCTGGAGGACAAGCTGAAGGCCTGCGGCGCCACGATCGAGCGCATCCGCGAGTGAAGGCGCTGCCAAGAGGATGAGACCGTGACCGACCGGCTCAAACTGATCGCGCTCGATGCCGACGATCTCGCCGTCATCTCCGCCCATGTACAGGACGCGCGGGTGCAGGCGGCCGACATCATCTGGCGCCAGGCCGAGAAGCGGCTGGTGATCGGCATGAACCGGCTCGACTGGGATCAGGCGCTGCATGGTGAGAGCGAGCCGCGCCGGCTGCTCGCGGCGTTGCGGTTCGACCGGGTGCTGGCCTGCAAGTCGCGCCGCATCGACCTCGCCGCGCCTGACGCCGTGCTGGAGCTGATCGGCATCGAATTCCATGCCGGCGCCGAGCCGCCCGCCGGCAGCGCGCTGCTGCTGTTCTCCCACGGCGGCGCATTGCGGCTCGACGTCGAATGTCTGGAATGCGAGCTGACCGATCTTGGCGAGGACGATCTCGGCACCAGCGATATCGATGGCGGTCCGCCGCTGACCGGGTAGGCGCCGGTTCAAAGGGTTGACGGCCCCGCGCTGCCGCGCCATTGAGCAGGGGGTCGGGGGCAGCCACCCCTTCGGAAAGTGCCAGAGATGCCCATTCGCCTGTCCCGCGCCAGCACCGATTTCGACACTCAGTTTCGGCAGTTTCTCGCCGCCAAGCGCGAGACCTCCGCCGACGTCGAAGCCGCCGCCCGCGCCATCGTCGACGACGTCGCCAAACGCGGCGATGCGGCGCTGCTCGAGGCGACCCGCAAGTTCGACCGGCTGGAGCTCGATGCCTCCTCGCTGCGCGTGACGGCCGCCGAGATCGAGGCCGCCTTCAAGGCCTGTGACGCCGCGACCTTGGATGCGCTGAAATTCGCCCGCGACCGCATCGAGGCGTTTCATCTCAAGCAGCTGCCGGCCGACCAGCGTTTCACCGACGAAGCCGGCGTCGAGCTCGGCTGGCGCTGGAGCGCGATCGAATCCGCCGGTCTCTACGTCCCCGGCGGCACCGCGGCCTATCCGTCCTCGGTGCTGATGAATGCCATTCCCGCCAAGGTCGCCGGCGTCGGCCGGCTCGTGATGGTGGTGCCGGCGCCGGACGGCAAGCTCAATCCGCTGGTGCTGGCCGCCGCCCATCTCGGCGGCGTCTCCGAGATCTACCGCGTCGGCGGCGCCCAGGCCGTGGCGGCGCTGGCACATGGCACCGCGACGATCGCCCCGGTCGCCAAGATCGTCGGCCCGGGCAACGCCTATGTCGCCGCCGCCAAGCGGCTGGTGTTCGGCAAGGTCGGCATCGACATGATCGCCGGCCCCTCCGAGGTGCTTGTCATCGCCGACGACAGCGGCAATGCCGACTGGATCGCCGCCGATCTGCTCGCCCAGGCCGAGCATGACGCCAGCGCGCAATCGATCCTGATCACCGATAGCCGCCGCCTGGCCGATGATGTCGCCCGCGCCGTCGAGGGCCAGCTCAAGACCCTGCCGCGTGCCGCGATCGCCGGCGCGTCGTGGGCCGATTTCGGCGCCATCATCGAGGTCGAGCATCTCGACCAGGCCGTGCCGCTGGCGGACGCCATCGCCGCCGAGCATCTGGAGATCATGACGGCCGATCCCGACGCGTTCGCGGCCCGTGTCCGCAATGCCGGCGCCATCTTCCTTGGTGCGCACACGCCCGAGGCGATCGGCGACTATGTCGGCGGCTCCAATCACGTGCTGCCGACCGCGCGCTCGGCGCGGTTCTCCTCCGGTCTCGGTGTGCTCGACTTCATGAAGCGCACGTCGCTGTTGAAATGCGGCCCCGAGCAGTTGCGCGCGCTGGGGCCAGCGGCGATGACTCTGGGCAAGGCCGAGGGTCTCGACGCCCATTCACGCTCCGTGGGAATACGCCTCAATCTGCCATGACCCAGCACCCGCCAGGCGACGACCGGACCAATCGCATCGTGGCGGTGACGCTCGACGAGGAGTCGATCGGCCGCTCCGGTCCGGACATCGAGCATGAGCGGGCGATCGCGATCTACGACCTCGTCGAGGAGAACCTGTTCGCGCCCGAGGGCGCCGACGGCGCCGGTCCCTTCACCCTGCATCTCGGCATCACCGCCAACCGGCTGATGTTCGACATCCGCAAGGAGGATGGCACGCCTGTCGTGACGCATCTGTTGTCGCTGTCGCCGTTCCGGCGGATCGTGAAGGACTACTTCATGATCTGCGACAGCTACTACCAGGCGATCCGCACCGCGACCCCCGACAAGATCGAGGCCATCGACATGGGCCGCCGCGGCATCCATGACGAGGGCTCGCGCACCTTGCAGGAGCGGCTGAAGGGCAAGGTGCGGGTCGATTTCGAGACCTCGCGCCGGCTGTTCACTTTGATCACGGTGCTGCACTGGAAGGGCGAGGGCCAGTGATGCCGCGGGCCGCCACGCGCGCGTCCCAGCTTTCGGCCAAGGGCGCCTAGGCGCATGGCCGAGGGGCCGCCGCGCGCGCGCCAGCCGCAGGCGGTGCTGTTCGCCTGCGGCCAGAACAGCGTCCGCTCGCCGATGGCCGAGAGCCTGCTGCGCCAGATGTATCCGCAGGCGCTCTATGTCCGCTCCGCCGGCGTCAAGAAGGGTGAGCTCGATCCGTTCGCGGTGTCTGTCATGGCCGAGCTCGGCCAGGACATCTCGCAGCACAAGCCGACCACCTTCGAGGAGCTCGAGGACTGGGAGGGGCTGAATTTCGACCTCATCATCACCCTCTCGCCCGAGGCCCATCACAGGGCCCTGGAGCTGACCCGCACCATCGCCGCCGACGTCGAATACTGGCCGACGCCCGACCCGACCGGCGCCGACGGCAATCGCGAGCAGAAGCTCGCGGCCTATCGCGAGGTCTGCGACGGGCTGTTCACGCGGATCCGCAAGCGTTTCGGCAAGCCCGGTCCGGCGGGCTTGTAGGTTCCCGGCTCCCCGCAGGTGTCATCGAACCGAAATACCAACGTCGTCCCCCGCTCAAATTCGCGCCGTAGAGCAGGCCCGTCGCAGCCTTGTCGCAGCCTTCGGGTTGTGGAATGGCAGCCCTTCCGATAGGTTCCGCGCGCACGCCCCGCCGCTTCCGAATCCCCCAGCGAAATCAGCATGCTCGGCCGTCCCAAAATCGTTCTTGCATCCGGCTCGCCGCGGCGTCTGGCGCTGCTCAACCAGGCCGGCATCGAGCCCGACGCGCTGCGCCCGGCCGACGTCGACGAGACGCCGAAGCGTGGCGAGCTGCCGCGCGCCTGCGCCAATCGGCTGGCCCGCGCCAAGGCCGATGCCGCGCTCAAATCCGTCCAGCTCGACGACGAGCTGCGCGGCGCCTTCATCATCTCCGCCGACACCGTGGTCGCGGTCGGTCGCCGCATCCTGCCGAAGGCCAATCTGGTCGACGAGGCCTCGCAGTGCCTGCGGCTGCTGTCCGGCCGCAACCACCGCGTCTACACCGCGATCACGCTGGTGACGCCGAAGGAGGCGTTCCGCCAGCGCCTGGTCGAGACCCGCGTCCGCTTCAAGCGGCTCAGCGAGGACGACATCCAGGCCTATATCGGCTCCGGCGAATGGCGGGGGAAGGCCGGCGGCTATGCCGTGCAGGGCATCGCCGGCTCGTTCGTGGTCAAGATGGTCGGCTCCTACACCAACGTCGTCGGCCTGCCGCTTTACGAGACCACGACGCTGCTCGCCGGCGAGGGTTTTCCGATCCGCTTCGGCTGGCTCAACACCGTCGGCGTCTGACGCCATCCTTGAGGAGGTGCATCGCGCGTCGCGGGCGCCTAGATAGCGGCCATGTCCCAAGAATCGACCCGTTCGACCAGCTCCCCATCCGCCGCCTCCGCCAAGCCCGCCGGCCGCTGTCCGATCTGCCGCCGGCCCGCAGCCGCGGCCGTCCGCCCATTCTGCTCGCCGCGCTGCCGCGACGTCGACCTGCATCGCTGGCTCAGCGGCTCCTATGTCATCCCGGCCACCGAGGGCGACGAGGACGACGTCGAATAGGGCCGTGTTTTCATGGCTTTGCCCCAGCGCAGCCGGCCGTCCGGCGGCGGTCCCGGGGCCTTCCGCGCAACTGCGAAAGGAATGAGAAAACTTCGCCTCAGGGCGGTAGACAGCGCCGCCCGCTCTGACTATAACCCGCCGGCTCGCCGGGCTTTTTTGCCCTTCACGAGACCTGCCCAGGTAGCTCAGTTGGTAGAGCATGCGACTGAAAATCGCAGTGTCGGTGGTTCGATTCCGCCCCTGGGCACCATCCCCCTTCCGGCCCCGTTCTTTTTCGTCCGCGATCGTTCGCCGATTGGCGAAAACCGTCCTGAAATCAGGCTCTTCGTGCTAGGATGGTGCTCGAAACGGTTCGCGACCGTTCGGGAGCATCCGGCGTTTTCGGGTACACTGTGGGTACACTGGGAAGGCCGGGTACACTGGAGCGTCGCTCGATCGCGGGGGGCCTTCCCATGGATGAGCTTAGCGACACCAAACTCCGCAATGCCTCCCCAGCGGAAAAGGAATACGCGCTTGCCGACGGCCAGGGCCTCAGCCTCGTGGTCCGGCCCAATGGGACCAAGCTCTGGCTCTACCGCTATCGCTACGCCGGTAGGCGCAAGAACATGTCGTTTGGGACCTTTCCCGGCGTCGGGCTGAAGGCCGCGCGCGACAAGCGCCACGAAGCCGAAAAGCTGCTTGACCAGGGGCAGGACCCAGTCGCTGTGCGGGAGGCGAGGCGCCGCGAAGACGACAAGCTCAAGCACACCTTTCGGGCGGTCGGCGAGGAATGGGCAACCACAAAGCTAGAGAAAGAGAACAAGGCCAAGGCGACGATCAAGCGCGAGCGATGGAATCTCGATCAGCTCAATCGCGAGATTGGCGACCGGCCGCTCTGTGAGATTGGCCCGCCCGAGCTGCTGACCGCTTTGCGCCGCGTCGAAGCTCGCGGCCGGTTCTACACCGTCGGGCGCCTACGATCGACGGCCTCGCGGGTATTCCAGTTTGGAGTTGGCGCCGCCTATTGTGAGAGCGACCCAACCCGCGACTTGAAACACGCTCTGACCAAGGCACCCAAAGGCAACCCGCGCCCCGCTCTGACCGATCCCGAAGACGTCGGCGATCTGATGCGCCGGATCGAGGTCTATGACGCCAAGAGCGGCGGACTGGTCCGCTACGCGCTCAAGCTGATTGCCTTGACCATGGTGCGCCCTGGCGAGCTGCGGCTGGCCGAGTGGGCAGAGTTCGACGAGAAGAATTGCATCTGGGTGATCCCCGCTGAAAAGATGAAGATGCGCGATGATCACGAAGTGCCGCTGTCCCGCCAGGCACTGGCCATTCTGGCCGAGTTGCGTCCTTTGACCGGCCGCGGCCGTTACTTGTTTTCGCACGACGACGATGTACCGATGTCTGACAACACGATCAACAAGGCATTGCGGATCATGGGCTACGATACCGGCCCCGGTGGCGACCATTGCGCGCACGGCTTCCGCTCCAGCGCCTCAACCTTGCTCAATGAAGAAGGCGCATTCGACGGCGATGTGGTCGAAGCTCAACTCGCCCACGAAACAGATGAGAAGAAGAGGCGTCGCCGCGACGAGGTGGTGCGGCGCCAGCTTGCAAAGGGCGACAAGAACAAAATCCGCGGAATCTACAACCGGGCAGCCTATTGGAGCGAGCGCGTGCGATTGATGCAGCATTGGGCTGATCGCCTCGACCACTTGCGCAAGAGAGCTACCCAGCCGCTGCGCAAGTCAGCCTAGATCATCGCGCGCGATTCAACGCGGGGCAGCGAGGCATGATACTCATCGATGCTGTCGAGATCGATGAGTGTCTTGCCTCCCATCTTGTAGGCCCTGATCTGCTCCCTCGCGATCAGCTCATAGGCTTTTGTCTTGCCAAATTTGCCGTAGCGGCACCCGTCTTTGAAATGGACGAGGCGGCGCTGCCTGATATCATCGTTTTCAATCATGCTCATCGAGGTGCTTCGATCGCCCGGCTGGCAGTTGGCTGAGGCGACCCTGCAAGCTTGGCTGCTCTGGACTCGCAGGAGGGGACCTTCGCTCAAGGCAGTTAGGATGCCGCAGCGTGTCGATGGAAGGGCTCCAGAGCCTCAGTGCGTGTTTCGGATACAATTTCGTAGAAGCGAGTTTCAACCGGACAGGTCGAAAACGGGCTGACTGCCAGATCGCGACGCGTGTTCACCTGTGCCTCGACGGACCAGCAGTTGGACACCTTCCGGACGGAAGGAAAACGCTTTAAAAATGTCGCTCTCTCACGATCGGCAGTCAACATGATCGAAGCTGCGCCGGGGCAGACGGAGGCGAACCGACCGGTACCTGCCAGCCACCGGAAGCTCTCCTTCTCCTCAATCGGCGCAGACGGGCCGCCCGCTGGTTTGGCGATCCAGGAAGATGCCATCTATCACCCCAAGGATCGTTCCATCCTTCTCATCCAGAGACATGACAGCGTGCAGATATTCACCCCGACCGCCGTGCGAGCGCAGCCCAGTCGTGTCCTGGAGCGCCAGAACATGACGGCCCGGGCAACGTTCGGCCGTCCCTGCGGCTACCTCCGTCAGCATCTCAGCGCTGCTGACCGCCTCTTTGCGCAGAAGCGGCGTCAGGCGAACCTTTCCGGCCCGCGTGCCGCCTAACCGGCGCACCCGCAACCTCCGCCTCCCAAACGCAACGAGGCGCCCAGAAGAAAGGCGCCCCTATTCCACGCGACGCTCGTCAAACCGTCCCAGCCGAGCTCAATGCTATCCTGCTCCGCAACAAGACGCCACGGAATCAGACGCCTTTCCCTTATTCAGCATCGATGTGTGAATACGGTAGCCTTCGCCGGTGAGGTGCACCAACAATGGGCGCTTCACAAAACTGCATGTGAGTGCGCCCCTCGGGATCGCGGCGATTACTCCCGCCCGGGAAAATCGGGATACGGGCAGTCCTTGTCGGAGCAGGTGTAGAGGCGCTCCATCGTGAGCACGGCGCCGCACCGCGGGCAGATCTCTCCGATGGTTTGGCGCCTAGGAGGGATATAGTCATCCGGCTTATCGTCGCGGCCGCTTACCCAAGGTTGCGATATTTCCAGCGTGGTGAGCGCGCCGGGACGCGAACCCAGGATTCCGTGAGAAAAAATCATGTGCTCAGCTGGATAAAGCATGTCCATGTCGAGACAACCGCGAGTCTGTGCAGATAATAAAAGCTACCTTTACGGTATGATTCGCGGTTTGTCAGTAGTGGTGTTGTGGGCGGGAAAGACGGAGCACATGGCCGTGTAACGGATTTATGGGGTCGATCGCCGGAGGCACTCGCGTTCGGGGCTGCCGCTTTCGCTGCACCGCTATCACTGCCCAAGCGCGGGTGCCTTCTTAACCGGTCTCACGACTGCACTCGGCCCCGGGGCCACCGCTGACGCGGTGGCCGCAATGCTGCCCCGCCTGCGGGTGCGTTCTCTGCCTTCGCTCCGCTGCGGTCTCATTGTTCATAACGTGCGAGCTGGCTAGTTATCAGTGAGCAAGGGCCGAACTTGCGCTAGCTGGGACATGATTGAGGGAAACTACGCGCCCTTACACTCAGCGCATCATTTTGCCGGTTCGGGATAAATGTCTCTGAATTTCTTGGGACATCACGCAGATCTGGTCCGCCGCGGAGATGCGCTTCGTCGTCGCGACCTGAGGCTGGGACAAAGGTCTCTTTTTTCGCCGACGCTGTTGAACGGTTCAGTCTCGTCGATCAGGTGTTCGACCACGATGTGGACGATTCGGCTGGCGCGATTGATTCTGCAACCGCAGTAAATTGCAGATCTTGGGTGCCTTGTTGACCCGAATCCGCTAGGTGTCGTCAGATGGCTGGGCTCTTCTCCCGGCGCCCTCAGTGATACGCGAGCCGAAATCTTTGCCTTCAGTCCTTCGTGTTCCCCGCAGCTCTGTGCAGCGGAAGACGACTGCACCAAAATCCACCCCCGCACCGAAGAAGCCGTCTCCACGCAAGAAGATCTTGGGTGCGCCTAAAAAGGCAGCGGCTGCGAGGCTTGCCGTATCCTCCGCATCGCCACTGGGACTTTTGGCACTGCACCTCGTAGAACGGTGGCAAGGGGCTGGTCGAAGCGGCCTCGTGTTTCTCGCCGAGAACGAGCGCAGAGCCGAGCGGTTAGCGTCCATCATTCTGGTTCTCGAGCCGGCGTGTGATGTGCTCGTTTATCCACGACTGGACACCTTGCCATTCGATCTGCTCGAGCCGTCCCGTGACATCGCCGGCAGGCGAAGTTCTGTGTTGAGGCGTCTTGCGCGCGCAAAGAGGCCGATCCTGCTGATCACGACCGTGGAGGCGCTGATGGAGCGCCTTCCGCTGCCGGCGGACTGGTCGGGGATCGGCATGCTGCTGCGGGTCGGCGACGCCTATTCTGAACGGCAGTTCGAATCGCGCTTTGGTGCGCTCGGATATGACCTGGATGACAGCCCGGACTATCCCGGCGGGGTGCTGTTTCACGGAAACACGTTCGAGATCTTTCCTGCCGGCGCGCGCGGCCCGTTCAGGGTCGAGCATTCCGGGGGCAGGATACGGCGGATTGCCGCCTTCAATCCGTTGAATCAGGAGGTGATCTCCGAGCTCAAGCAGCTTCAGATCGATCCGATGTCCGAGCGGCTTGCGTTCAAGGAACGAGCTCGGAACAAAGCCACTCTGTTCGATTACTGCACGCGAGCCAAGTGGATTGCCGATGCGGAGGTCCCCAAGCACGCGGACACATGGCTGAGCACGATCGAGGACGCGGCTTCCCGCGCTGAGCGTGATCGTGCGTATGTGAGCCGTCGCGAATGGGACCAAGCGGCGAAGAGCATCGCTCTGCTGTCGACGACAGCGCCATACCGAGCAACGCCGGAGTTCTTCAAGGAAGCCGCGCCCCGAAAGACGCTGCGCGCTTTTGTCGAGGAAGCCCAGCGTCGCGACGCGCGTCTCGTGTTTGCTGCTGCGGTCGAGGCGGATCTGCGGCTGATGGCCGCGATGAGCGGGGTCAAAGCCGAATGCGCCGCTGATTGGGCGCAGGCAACCGCCAGGGGCCGGAGAGAAACGGCGTTGCTGGCCGGCTTCGACGCCGGCTTTGTCATTCCCGGGCGGAAACCAATTGTCGTCATCACCGCGTCCGACGTTTTCGGCAGCAGGGCGCATCAGCCGCAGCCCACGAATTGGGCCTGGACGCCTGGCTTCGAAGCCGTGGACCTGCCCGAGCTTGGATCGGTGGTCGTTCATCTGCAACGTGGACTGGCCCGGCTTGGCGGATTGCGGTCGATGGGCAGTGCCGGAGTCTCTGCTCGTGAGATGGCTCGGCTGGTGTTTGCCGAGAATGATGCCATTCTGGTGCCTCTTGCGGAGTTGGCCTTGATCTGGCCCTACGCGGCTGAGCTCGGCGACACCTCTCTCGACAAGGCCGATGGCAGCTCATGGCGGCCGCGGCGCGCCGCGGCCGAGACCGAGATCCATGTCGTCGCCAAGGAGGTCGCAAAGCAGATGAGCCAGCGCCGGCGGCGGCCGGCCCCGAAGCTTGTGCCGCGGCCTGCGAGCTATGAGAAATTCGTCGCGCGGTTTCCGTATTTCACCACCCCGGACCAGGCCAAGGCCATCCGCGACGTTCTCGATGATCTCGCGTCGGGGCACCCGATGGACCGCATCGTCTGCGGCGATGTCGGCTTCGGCAAGACCGAGGTCGCGTTGCGCGCCGCTGCGGCTGCCGTCCTGGCGGGAAAGCAGGTTGCAATCGTCGTTCCGACCACGGTGTTGGCGCGACAGCATGTCGAGACGTTCCGCAAACGCTTTGCGACGCTCGGCATCGACGTCGGAAACCTGTCACGGATTGCGTCGACGGCCGAGGCGCGCAAGGTGCGCGAAGGATTGAAGAGCGGTGAGCTCAAAGTCGTCGTCGGGACACTGTCGCTGGCCGCCAAGGAGATCAAGTTTGCCGATCTTGGCCTGATCATCATCGACGAAGAGCAGCATTTCGGTGCGGCTGACAAGGCCATGCTGTCCGGTCTCAACAAGAACGGTCATAGGCTCTGGATGAGCGCGACGCCCATCCCACGCACGCTCGCCGCGGGCTTGACCGGCCTGCGGGATCTCAGCGTGATTGCGACGCCGCCGGTTCATCGTGTTCCGGTCGTGACCAAGGTTGCGCCGCTTTCCGACATTGGGATCGCCGCTGCCCTGGTGCGCGAGCAGCGACGCAACGGCCAGAGTTTCGTGATCTGCCCGAGGATTCAGGATCTGGATCCGATGCTGGCCCGGATCCACGCGTCGGCGCCCGAGCTTCGGATCATTGCGATTCACGGCAGGTTGCCTACAGACGAGATCGACGAAAGGCTGATGAAATTCGTCGAAGGCAATGCGGACGTCTTGCTCGCGACCAATATCGTCGAAAGCGGTCTCGATATCCCGCGGGCCAACACCATCGTCGTATGCTGGCCTGAAAAATTTGGCCTGGCGCAGCTGCATCAGCTCCGCGGTCGGGTAGGGCGGGGCGGCATTCGCGCGTTCGCGCATTTCCTTACGGCGGGCGGTTCCGACCGGTCGGAGAAGCGGCTGTCCGTTCTCGAGGAGCTGAACCGCCCGGGTGCCGGCTTTGCGATCAGCGCGCGTGATCTCGACCTGCGCGGCGGCGGCGACATGCTGTCGGATCGGCAGTCCGGCCACGTGCAGGTGTTCGGCCCGACACTCTATGGCCATCTGCTGACCCTGGCGCTCGAGGGCGACCGCGAAGGGATGTCCGCTCTTTGGGTTCCGGAGCTGAACCTCCCCATCGCCGAGCTGCTTCCGTCGGATTATGTGCAGTCGGAGGCGCTCAGGCTCGAGATCTACGCGCGCGCCGCGCGGTGCCGAACGGATGACGAACTCGAAGAACTCGAGGACGAAACGCAACGCCGCTTCGGCACTCTGCCACCGGCGGCCTGCGACTTTTTCGCTGTGGCCAGGCTCAGGGTGAATTGCAGGGAGCGCGGGATCATGCGTCTCGATGTCGGGCCAGAGGCGATTGCGGCCATGCTGCTTCCGGGGCGGATTGGAAAATCGTGCTCACGCCTGCTGCAGCGTGATGGCAATCGGCTCATCTATGCCGAGCGCGGCGGCGAGCCTCCCTTACGAAGGATCGAACGGTTTCTGGACCTCCTGGACGAATAGCGGATGATACGCGAGTCCATTTGTGGCGTTACCTGATAGACAAGGCGCCCTGCGGATTCCAAGAAGAAACTATCTGAGGGGAAAACATGACTGGGCTTTCTGGGGTCTTCTTGCTGAAGGGGGAGGACGCTCTGGTCGCGATGGAACCAGGCCAGTTTGCGACCGAAGACGACTTCCAGCGCTTGCTGGCTCGATTTCCGGAGTTGCTTGTTGGCGATCAGATCGATCCGCAGAGCCCAAGGCGATGGCTCCTCGTAAAGCGTGAGCAGCCGATCTCGACGGGGGAGGCGAGCGCGTCTCTATGGTCGATCGACCACGTGTTCATCGACCAGGATGGCATCCTGACCTTGGTGGAGATTAAGCGGCAGAGCGATAGCCGTCTCCGGCGGGAGTTCATTGGTCAAATGCTGGACTACGCGGCCAGCTGTGCATCTTACTGGTCAGTAGAGGGGCTGCAATCCTCTCTGGACAAGACCTGCCTGGAGCAGGGCCTTACGTCGGAGGCTGCGCTTCGAGAGCTGCTCGGCACCGAGGCCAGTATCAACGAATTCTGGGAACGGGTCGGCACAAATCTTCAAGCTGAAAAGATTCGGCTCATTTTCCTTGCCGACGTGATACCCGTCGAATTGCGCCGTGTCGTGGAATTCCTCAACAGACAGATGAATCCTGTGGAAGTGCTGGCGGTCGAGCTGCGTCAGTTCGTCAACAAGGATCTAAAGACGATCGTACCAACGATCTACGGACAGAACCAGGCCATGACCCGAAAACGTCTGGGGGGCGTGACGAGGTGGAATGAACAAACCTTGTTCGAGAAGCTGTCCCGGACCGTCGGGCCCGATGAGCTGGATGTTGCGAGGGAAATCTTTGCATGGATGGCCAAGGGAGGCAAACGTCCCCTCGTCTTTGGGACAGGAAAGGAGAATGGCTCGGTCTATCCGGTATTCAAACCAGGCGGGGTGCTGATCAATCCAACATATCTGTCGTCGGACGGAAAGCTATGGCTCCAATTTGGGGCCCTCGAGAACAAGCCGATATTCGGATCGATGGATGCTCGACGCAAGCTGCTGGAGCGTTTCAACGCAATCAAGGGGGCGGACCTTCGCGAAGCTGATCTCTCGAAATACCCGTCAATTTCATTGAGGACGATCGTACAGGACCCTGCGGGCAGAGCCAGCTTGATAGCGGCCTTGAAATGGATGGAGGAACAAATCTACCCATCCAACGAGCTTGCCGAGCTGGGATGACAAGCCTCGCGCTTGGGCGCCGCAAAGCCGACCTCGTGCTCGAGACGGCATGTCGGGGGGCATTCCGCCAACACGCGGAAGCGGCCTCCGTCGGTCAAGTTTACGATCACCTCAGCGATCTAGGTCTCGGTCTGATTGACCGAGACGAGCGATGGCAGGGAGCAACTGCTGTAGAAGGACCGTGCATTCTTCGAGGTCACGGGACATGGCGACAACCGGCGGCCATACCGAGGGGCGTATTCTCACGACGGGCACGCAGACTTGTCAGCGGCGCGGAATTGGCGTCTGCTTGTTTGGACAACCCGTCGGAGGCGTGATCAGTGTCAAACGCACTCGTCGTCCGTGAGACCCACCTCCCCCGATCCCTCGATGGGCGCGCAGCGCAATATGTCCGCATGTCCACGGACTATCAGCGGTACTCAATCCAAAATCAGGCTGCAGCGATCGCGGCTTACGCGCATGCCCATGGACTTGCGATCGTCAAGACCTATGCTGACCATGGTGAGAGCGGTCTCAAAATCAAGAACAGGCCGGGACTTGCCAAGCTGATCGAGGATGTCAGCAATGGACGCGCCGAGTTCAACCACATCCTCGTCTACGACATCAGCCGGTGGGGGCGGTTCCAGGACGCCGACGAAGCTGCACACTACGAGTTTATCTGCAAGCAAGCCGGGATCAGTGTCAACTATTGCGCCGAGCAGTTCGACAACGATGGCAGCATGCTCTCTAACATCGTCAAGAACCTCAAAAGGGTCATGGCCGCCGAATACAGCCGTGAACTGTCGGTCAAGGTGCATACGGGTATTTGCCGCTTTGTTGGACTTGGATTTTTGCCCGGCGGGCCCATTGGCTACGGCCTTGAACGCGTTCTGGTCGACGAGCGCCTTCAGCCGAAGAGGATCATGGGAAAGGGAGAACGGAAATATCTTCAGACCGATCATATTCGTCTGCGGCCTGGCGATGCACACGAGGTCGCCATTGTGAGGCGGATCTTCGCTCGGTTCCTTCAGGTGAAGTCCGAGAAGGCCATCGCAAAGGAATTCAATCGCAACCGGGTATGGTGCCGAGGGAAGCCCTGGAGAGCTCCCACGATCAGCCGCATGCTGCGAAACGAAAGTTACGTCGGCAATCTGGTCTATAACCGGCAGTCAAGCAAGCTGGGCGGTGAGCGTATCAACAATCCCCCGAACCTATGGGTCCGTGCTGAACGTTGCTTTGAACCTATCGTTGCGAATGACGTCTTTCTTGCTGTTCAGAAAATCATGAAAGAGAGGCGCGTCGACATCAGTGAAGAGGAGATGCTGCTCCGTCTGAAGAAGACATTGAAGAAGGAGGGGCGTCTCACCCCGACGATCATCAACGCAACGGCCGAGCTCCCGTCCGCCCGAACCTTTGTTGATCATTTCGGGACTTTGCGAAATGCCTACAGGCTGATTGGATATCAGTCGCAGCGACGCTGTGAGTACATGGACATCCGTCAGGAGTGGGTTGAGCCACTCTCAGCTCTCGCCGTACGCCTTTGCCAAAGGATGGAAAAAGAAGGATGCAGCGCAAACCTTCACAGCGTGAAAAGCCGTTGGATCAACGTCGGTGTTCCCGAGCAGCATCTGATTGTTGACAAGAAGTGGCAGATCTATTTTCGGGTGGCTTACTGGACGGCTGGAGCGCGGCCGGGATTTTCTCCCTTTTGGACGGTCTCGTGTCGGCGTCTACCGGTCGGGTGGATCGTAGCAATCCGGCTAGATGAACATAATAGGGCCATTCTCGACTACGTCCTGATGCCAACGGTTCCGAACGACAGCAACATGATCAGATTCCGTGAGAATGGGCGTGCCGACCATGGCGTCGCCTACTTCAAGACGGAAAGTGAACTTACCCGGGCGCTGGTCCGCCTGCTTACCAAGGACAGGCGTGTCGTGCGAACAATGCAGCGACAGCGGTCCCGATCAGTGAAAACATCCCGATCCGCCGACAAGGGCGCTGGCGCACGGCTTCGATAGAGCGCAAGTAGAGATACGCTCCAAGGAACGGTCCGTAGTTGCGTCGGAAATCGCCGTTCATTTTGGAGATTTGAACAAGGTCGGATGCCGGATCTGATTGTTCGGCCATCACTGTCTCCCGAGTTGAGCCAGCACCTTATTAACCACTGATTTGCCCGACGGCGCAAGGCAAAATTCCGTTTATGCGAAATCGGTTCGACGGTTACGGCTGCCCAGGTGAGGCGATCTGCTCCGAACCCGCGCGGGCCGCCTCCTCCGGAGCAAAGCGAATGCGGACTGCCCGGTAGACGGTTGGTGCGCTCATGGCTCTCCTAGAGGAAGAGTGCAGGCCGAGTTGGCCGTGACGGGTTGGAAGCGGCGAGAGAGTTTTGCCGCGCCCGTCGCGGAGATCCGCGATGCAGGAACGGAGAGTTGGAGCGCATGCCGGTGAGGGCCGGGCGAGCCTCTATGAGGAGATCACGAGCAACATCATCAGCGAGCTGGAGGCCGGCCGCGTGCCCTGGATCCAGCCATGGGGAAGGCAAGCTGCGAAAGCTCAGCTTGCCTTGCCCGGTAATGCCGCGACCGGGCGATCGTACTCAGGGATCAACGTTCTGATACTTTGGGGAGCGGTGATCGAGCGCGGGTTTCGCGGCCAGAGCTGGCTGACGTTTCGACAGGCTTTGTCTCTAGGCGGCCATGTCCGCAAGGGCGAACGCGGTGTCACGGTCGTCTATGCCGATCGCTTCGTCCCATCCGACGAACGGCGGCGTGCGCGCGAAACCGGCGATGAGGCGCACGCCGTTCCGTTTCTGAAGCGCTTTACTGTCTTCAACACCGACCAATGCTCGGCTCTGCCGGACGATATCGCGACCACGGCACCGCCGGCGCCGGCCGGTGCTATCCAGCCCGCCGTGGAGTCGTTGATTAAGAACAGTGGCGTCGACTTCCGGATTGGCGGTGACCGGGCTTTCTATGCTCCGGTCGAGGACTTCGTGCAGGTCCCGCCGCCTGCGGCGTTCTTCGAGCCGATCAACTGGCACCGCACAGCCTTGCATGAGCTCGCGCATGCCAGCGGTCATGCCTCCCGGCTCAAGCGTGATTTGTCGGGGCGGTTCGGCAGCCGCGAATACGCCTTCGAGGAGTTGATCGCCGAGATAGCATCCGCCTTCAGCTGCGCGGCGCTTGGCATCGTGCCGACCCTGCGCCACGCGGACTATATCGGCTTCTGGCTCGATGTCCTGCGCGAGGACAATCGCGCTATCGTCCGGGCGGCGAGCCAGGCAAGCCGCGTGGCCGACTATCTCCTCGGCTTCGCACCTGGTGCGGCTGGCGGCACTGAGGCGATCGGACCGGATTGCACCGCTGCCTGAGCTTGCTCAACGAGGAGGAGAGGAAGAGGGCGAGAGGTGCTCTGCGAGGGGTGAAGGCCTGAGAGAGAGGCTCCGGGCTACCCTTCGCGGAGAACCAAGAGATGACCAAAGCCGCCCAGAAGATCACGCTGTCGCCGTCGCGTGACATCCCCTTCAACAAGCTGGTGCTGAGCCAATCCAACGTACGCCGCGTCAAGGACGGCGTTTCCATCGAACAGTTGGCGGAGAGCATCGCCGAGCGGACGCTGCTGCAAAGCCTCAACGTTCGGGCCGTCCTCGATGCTGACGGCAAGGAGACCGGGATGTTCGAGGTGCCGGCGGGCGGCCGCCGCTACCGTGCCCTCGAACTCCTCGTCAAGCAGAAGCGGATGGCGAAAACGCAAGCTGTGCCTTGCGTGGTGCGCGATTCCGGTTCCGCCCTGGACGACTCGCTCGCCGAGAACGACCAGCGTGTCGGTCTGCATCCCCTGGATCAATTTCAGGCGTTCCAGGCCCTGCGTGACGGCGGCATGGGAGAGGAGGAGATCGCGGCGCGGCACTTCGTGACCGTTGCGGTCGTCAAGCAGCGGCTGCGGCTGGCCGCGGTCTCGCCGGCGCTTCTGGACGTGTATGCCGCCGACGGCATGACCCTGGAGCAGCTGATGGCGTTTTCGGTGACGTCGGATCATGCACGCCAACAGGAGGTCTGGGACAAGGTCAGCCGTTCCGGCGGCGATTCGCCCTACCAGATCCGGCGGCAACTCACCGAGCAGACGGTTCGGGCGTTCGACCGCAGGGTCCAGTTCATAGGGCTGGCTGCCTACGAGATGGCCGGTGGCGCTGTGCTGCGGGATCTGTTCGAGGCCGACGATGGCGGCTGGCTCCACGATGTCGCGCTGTTGGACCGGCTCGTGGCGGAGAAGCTGAAGGCGGAGGCGGAGCGGATTGGCCTTGAGGGCTGGAAGTGGATCGCGGCCGCCGTGGACTTCCCTTTCGGGCATACTCATGGCTTGCGCGAGCTTCACGGGCAGCCGGCAGAGCTCACCGCCGACGAGCGGGCGACCATGGAAGCGCTGCGGACTGAGCAGGCCAGGCTCGAGGCCGAACACGGTCAGGCCGATGAACTGCCTGAGGATGTCGATCAGCGTCTCGGTGAGATCGAGGCGGCGCTGCAGTCCTTTGACGAACGGCCGATGATCTTCGATGCAGCCGAGATGGCGCGCGCTGGCGCGTTCGTCAGCATCGACTCGGAAGGCCGACTGCGCGTCGCCCGCGGTTTCGTCCGACCCGAGGATGAGGCCGTGGTGTCGGAAGATGAGCCGGAGACCGAAGCTGGTCACGACAGGGACACTGCGACCGCCATTCCGGATATGGAGGGCGGGGTGCCGGCGGCGAGAATCGTCATCGGTCACGGCGAGCAGGAAGCGCCCGCCGACGCGGAGGATGTCGAGCGGCCGCTGCCCGACCGGTTGATCAGCGAGCTCTCGGCGTATCGCACGCTCGCCCTTCGTGAGGCACTCGGCCGAGAGCCATCCATCGCCTTCCAGGCGGTGCTGCACACCTTCGTGCTCGCGGCCTTCTATCCCTACGGGTCAGTCCTCAACTGCCTGGAGATCTCGCTGCGCACCCCGAGCTTCCCGGCGCAGCCACCGGGCCTGCAGGACAGCGCTCCGGCAAAGGCGATCGTCGCGCGTCACGCGGCCTGGAAGGCGAAGCTGCCGGCCAACGGCAAGGACCTCTGGGCAGCGTTGACGACGATGGACGGAGCGGCCCAGGCAGAGCTGTTCGCCCATTGCGCCGCGCAGGCGGTGAACGCGATCTTTGAGCCGGCCAACCGCCTGCATCAAGGCCGCCTGTCCGCCCATGGCGTCCGCGGGCGCCTCGAACAGGCCGACCATCTGTCGCGCGCCGTCGGGCTCGACATGATCAGCGCCGGCTGGAAGCCCACCGTCGACACCTATCTCGGTCGCGTCACCAAGCACCGCATCCTGCGGGCCGTGCGAGAAGCGAAGGGCGAAGCGTCGGCGCAGCTCATCGAGCATCTGAGGAAGCCGGACATGGCGCGTGAAGCCGAGCGGTTGCTTGAAGGCAGTCGCTGGTTGCCCGAGCCGCTGCGTGGCGCGGATGCCGAGGTAACGCAGGCGGTCGATGGCGTCGATTCCGCTAGCCTGCCGGCGTTCCTCAGTGAGGATGAGGAGGCGACGGAAGGCGCTGACGACGTGGAGGAGATAGTTGCCGCGGAATGATCAGCTTGCCTTCGCGGCCGATCCCAACCTGAAGAAACCGAAGTGCAAGCCCGGTCAGATCGGCCGGGCTTTTTTCATGGAGGTCACTGTCGCGTCGAGCAGCTCGAGAGTGAGAGAGGCGGAGCAGCGCGATTGAGTCCGCCGGACCGGAGAGAGCGTTCGGCGGTGCTCTTCCGTGTTCCGCTCTCCTTGAAGGTTCCTCGACATGATCACCGAGACGAGCTCACCTGCGGCGCCCTTCGCGCTGCTTGCGCGCGCCAAGGCCGTCCTTCGTGCAGCCGAGCTGCTGCTGCCAAACCTTACCCGTGGCGAGCGGATCGATGCCAGGTGCCTGCGCCTGGCCATGCAGACCGCGTTTGGCGCCAGTGACGCCGATGGAAGCTGGGATTGGAAGACGGCCTACGACGCCTGTGAGATCGCCTCTGTCCTATTCCTCGTCAAGCACGGTCCAGCGATGATCAAGGCCAGCAAAGGCACTCCCCCGGCCATGCTGCCGATGGTCGCAAAGGTCGCGGCCCTACTGCCGAGCCACACCAGGCGCTCACTCGAGAGCCAGAGTCTTCAGCAGTTCTCGACCCCGCTGCCATTGGCGTTCGCTGCGGCCGCGGCGGCGCAAGTGACCTCGGCCGATCGGGTGCTCGAGCCATCGGCGGGGACAGGAATCCTGGCCGTCTTTGCGGAGCTTGCTGGCGGCTCGCTTCTGCTCAATGAGCTCGCTGCAAGTCGCGCAGCCTTGCTCGATCTGGTGTTCGCGGGTCTGACCGTGACCCGCTTCGACGCCGCGCAGATCGATGATCATCTCGATGCGGCCTTCGTTCCAAGCGTGGTTCTGATGAATCCCCCGTTCTCGGCGACCGCGAGTGTGGACCGTCCGCTGGCCGATACGGCGTTGCGCCATGTGTCTTCGGCCCTCGCACGTCTTGGAGACGGTGGGCGACTGGTCGCAATCACGGCCGCCGGCCTTGCGCCCGACAATCCGACCTGGACGGATGCCTTCGTGCATCTGCAGGAGCGCGGTCGTCTGGTGTTCTCCGCGGCGATCGATGGCACTGTCTATGCGCGGCAGGGCACGACAACCGCCACACGGATGCTCGTGATCGACAAGCGCCCAGCGCCGGACGCTCGTGTGTTTCCGCAATCTGCCGGGGTGGCACCTGATGTCAGGACCTTGCTCGGCTGGATCACGGCGCTCGTGCCACCGCGGCCGCCGATGGCCGGCCGGTTTGTCGCTCAGGTGGGGCAGCGTGCAAAAATTCGTTCGAGACGGGATCTGGATCCCGCATGCTCCTCTCCATCGCCGACGTCCAGTGAGCCTGAGGGCTGCGAGCTCGCCTACGACATCGTGGATGAGGTCTCCGACGAAGGAACTCGCCTGACTGACGCGCTCTATGAGACGTATCAGTTGCAGTCGATCCGGATTCCGGGCGTGCAGCCTCATCCCACGAAGCTCGTGCAGTCGGCGGCGATGGCCTCCGTCGCACCGCCCAAGCCGTCCTATCGGCCGCATCTTCCGGCCAGGATCGTCGCCGAAGGCGTGCTGTCCGGCGCGCAGCTCGAGAGTCTCATCTTTGCTGGCGAAGCGCATGGTGGACTCCTCGCCGGCTTTTGGACGGTCGACGAGACCTTCGACCAGGTCCGTGCGGTCGGAGAGGACACGGAGACGGCGGTCCGCTTCCGGCGCGGCTGGTTCCTCGGTGATGGCACGGGCGCCGGAAAAGGCCGCCAGGTCGCCGGCATCCTGCTCGACAATTGGCTGAAGGGCCGGCGCCGGGCGGTCTGGATCAGCAGGTCCGACAAGCTGATCGAGGACGCGCAGCGCGACTGGGCAGCGCTCGGCATGGAGCGGCTTCAGGTCACGCCGCTGTCGCGCTTCCGCCAGGGGGCGCCGATCCGGCTCGATGAGGCCATCCTTTTCACGACCTACGCCACGCTGCGGACCGACGAGAAGGCCGAGAAGCTTTCCCGCGTGCGACAGATCGTCGACTGGGTGGGACGGAATTTCGATGGCGTGATCATCTTCGACGAGAGCCATGCGATGCAGAACGCCGCAGGCCACAAGGGCGATCGGGGCGATCAGGCGGCTTCACAGCAGGGCCGCGCCGGATTGCGGTTGCAGCATGCGCTGCCCAATGCCCGCATCGTCTACGTCTCGGCGACAGGCGCGACCACCGTTCACAATCTGGCCTATGCCCAGAGGCTGGGACTGTGGGGCAGCGCGGATTTCCCGTTTGCGACGCGGGCGGACTTCGTGGCGGCGATCGAGCAGGGCGGCGTCGCGGCCATGGAGGTGATGGCGCGCGATCTCAAGGCCCTCGGGCTTTATGCGGCGCGCTCGCTGTCCTTCGAGGGCGTCGAATACGAGCCGCTCGAGCACCGGCTCACGGACGAGCAGGTCAGGATCTATGATGCCTATGCCGAGGCGTTCGCGGTCATTCACAACAACCTCGAGGCCGCGATGCAGGCGACCAACATCACCGGCGCAACCGGCACGCTCAACGCCCAGGCCAAATCGGCCGCGCGCTCGGCCTTTGAGTCGGCCAAGCAGCGCTTCTTCGGGCACCTCCTGACTTCGATGAAGACGCCGACGCTGATTCAGGCGATCAAGCGCGATCTCGATGCTGGCCACGCCGCGGTCGTCCAGATCGTCTCCACAGGTGAAGCCCTGATGGAGCGCCGGCTGGCCGAGATCCCGACCGAGGAGTGGGGCGACGTCCAGGTCGACATCACGCCGCGCGAATATGTCCTCGATTATCTCGCCCATTCCTTCCCGGTCCAGCTCTACGAGCCGTTCACCGATCGCGAGGGCAATCTGTTGTCGCGTCCGGTCACTCGCGATGGCCGGCCGGTCGAGAGCCGCGAAGCGGTCGCTCGCCGCGATCAGATGATCGAACATCTCGCTTCGCTCGCCCCGGTGCCGGGTGCGCTCGACCAGATCGTTCAGCGCTTCAGCACGGACATGGTCGCTGAGGTCACGGGCAGGTCGAGACGGATCGTCCGCGTCCGCGATCGGATGGTGGTCGAGACGAGGGCGACATCTGCCAACCTCGCTGAGGCCGCAGCGTTCATGGATGATAGGAAGCGCATCCTGGTGTTCTCGGATGCCGGCGGCACAGGCCGCAGCTACCACGCCGAGCTCTCGGCGACGAACAAGCGGCTGCGGGTGCATTATCTACTGGAGCCAGGCTGGAAGGCGGATGCCGCGATCCAGGGGCTTGGCCGGACCAATCGCACCAACCAGGCGCAGCCACCGCTCTTTCGCCCTATCGCCACCGACGTGAAAGCCGAGAAGCGCTTCCTGTCGACGATCGCGCGCCGGCTCGACACGTTGGGCGCGATCACCCGTGGCCAGCGCCAGACCGGCGGACAGGGACTGTTCCGGCCGGAGGACAATCTCGAAGGCCCGCACGCCCGCGATGCCCTGCGTCAGTTCTATGGGCTGCTCGCCCGTGGGCAATTGGGGAGCTGCTCGCTGCAGCGGTTCGAGCAGGCCACGGGATTGAAGCTCACGGACGAGAACGGCCTTCGCGACCAGCTGCCGCCGATCACGACATTCCTGAACCGGCTGCTGGCGCTGACCATCGAGCTGCAGAACATCCTGTTCACGGTGTTCGAGCAGTTGCTCGCGGCGCGGATCGAGGGCGCGGTCGCATCCGGGACTTTCGATGCCGGTCTGGAGACGCTGCGTGCAGAAAGCTTCGTCGTCATGGAGCGGCGCACCATCAACACCCATCCGGCAACAGGTGCCGAGACGCATCTCGTCACCATCGCCCAGCGTGACCGCAACCGGCCGATGCCGCTGAACGAGGCCTTGGAGCGGCTGTTGCAACGCCGCGCTGTTCCCGTGACCCATGTCCGCTCGGGGCGAGCGGCGATCCAGGTGCCGGCGCCGAGCTGGTTGCTCGACGATGGCGAGATCGAGCAGCGCGTCCATCTGATCGGACCGATGCGACGCCAGACTCTGCCGCTCGCCAGGCTGGCCGAGCATGATTGGGCCGAGGCAGACCGCGAGCAGTTCAAGGCCGGCTGGAGTGCGGAACTCGCATCCATTCCGGAGTCCACGACCACCACGATCTACCTCGTCACAGGGCTTCTGCTGCCGATCTGGAAACGCCTCCCTCAGGAATCCACGCGGGTCTACCGGCTCCAGACCGACGCGGGCGAGCGCATCATCGGCCGCAAGGTGCCACTCAGTTGGGTCACCGCAGTGTCGACCGAGCGACCTTCGCTCGTTCCCGATGACGTGTTCACATCCGTGCTGCGTGACGGCTACGTACTCGATCTTCATGAGGGCTTGCAGCTGCGGAGGGTGCGCGTCATGGGCGCCAACCGGATCGAGCTCTTGGGCTTCCCTGCGGGCTTACGGGATTGTCTAAGGGCCTGCGGGCTGTTCAGCGAGATCATCTCGTGGAGGCTGCGGATGTTCGTGCCGACCGATGCAAGCGGCCCGGCGATCCTAGCCAGCGTTCTGGAGCGGTTTCCAATTGCTGAGGTCCGCGGGCGGGAGCTGTCGTGATGTCAGACGACGCGTCTGAACTGGCGCGCCGCCTTGCGCGTGAGGCCGAGGCGGTGTGCCGTCACTATCTGTCCAACGGCAGACGTCAGGGACGCTACTGGTTGGTCGGTGATGTCAACAACACGCCGGGCCGATCATTGTTCGTGCGATTGCACGCCTCGTCGAAGGGGCCGGCGGGCAAATGGACGGATGCTGCGACCGGGGAGCATGGCGATCTGCTCGACGTCATCGGCTCGGTTTGTGGCCTGAGCAGCTTTCACGAGGTTGCCGGGGAGGCGCGCCGCTTTCTGAAGCTGCCGGACTGGGAACGCAAGCTTCCAGTCGGTGCTGTGAATGACGTGCGCCCCCGCGACTCCGCCCGAGCGGCTCGCCGGCTGTTTGCGATGGGGCAGCCGCTGTCTGGAACGCGCGGCGAGGCCTATCTTGCTCATCGCGGTATCGACCCGCGCGCAGGCACTGATGGTCTACGTTTTCATCCACGTTGCTACTATCGGCCGGACGATGCCACCGATGTCGAGACGTGGCCCGCGCTGATTGCCGCTGTGACGGACCTCGAGGGGCGCATCACCGGGGTTCATCGCACCTGGCTGGATCCCGATGGCTTCGACGATCGCCGGCTTGGCAAGGCGCCAATCGACACGCCGCGGCGGGCGATGGGCGATCTGCTTGGGCATGCCGTGCGCTTCGGGACCGCCAAGCACGTGCTTGCGGCCGGCGAGGGCATCGAGACCATGCTGTCGTTGCGGACGGTGCTGCCGACCTTGCCGGTTGCTGCTGCGCTCTCGGCCAACCATCTGGCGAATCTGCTGTGGCCGGCCACGCTGCGCCGGATCTACGTCGCTGTCGATGCTGATGCTGCTGGTATCGCCGCGGCAGAGACGTTGACGACACGCGCGCTGGACGCCGGTATCGAGGCGATCGCATTATGCCCTCGCCTGGACGACTTCAACGAAGACCTACGCGTTTTAGGGACAGCCAAGCTCCTGGACGTCTTGCGTCATCAGCTGCTGCCCGAAGATGCCGAGCGCTTCGTGAGCGCGGCTGCGACCTAAACGTCGGCTCGACGCTGGAGAGTCGTTCGGCGCTCGCCGCACATTGTCGGGACAAGAGGATCTCGTCAGGGCGTCAGAGAGCCGCGCCGGGGCCTTCTGAGAGGCGATCGGACGGCAGGCGGTCCGGTCCGGCAATGGCGGTGCGTGGCCATTTTCCGCCGGCCCGCAGGCGGGCCTTTGCATCGCGAGGCAAAATAGCCGCGCACACCGCCATCCTCCGCTGTCGCTCCGGCCCGCTCCTCGAAGGGATCAGCGGGTTCTGGTCCGGTCCTCCCGCCGTCTTGGAGATCGCCATGGAAGGCCGCGATCGACGCGGTCACCGAACATAGACGAGGTCCCCATGTCCGACCGGCAAGACGAGATGCGTGAGCCGCACGATACGCAGTCGAGCATCGACAACGCCCTGACCGAACTCCAGCTGTACGGCTACCGCCCCTTCGACGATGAGCTTGATCCTCGGCCGCTCCCTGAAGGCAGGGGCATCGCCGGCGCGGTCGCCGATATCTTCGACGCCCTGGTCGCGACGCTCTCGGAGACGCGCCTCGAGCCTGAGCTGAAGGAGCTCTTGTGGTCAACGGTCAACCTGTTCCACCGTGCCACGATGCGCATCGAGCGCGAGCTCGACGACAACGAGCAGGCGCAGCGCTCGAGTCAGCGCGAGCAGAACGGCTCGGAGGTGCGCTCGGTCGAGCTCGAGCGCCTGACGTCGGAAGGACTGTCACTGGTCGAGCGTCGCAACGCCATGGAGCTGTTCCGCGATCTGGCCGCCGAGGCCTTCGAGCTCCATACGCGATCGCCGTGGCGGCCGCGCTCGGGATCGCAGGTCAGCCATCGCACGCTGACGGCGGCCATGATCGACTCCCGCGATTTCCTTGCCGCCAAGCATCGGGCTGAGACGGAGGTCATGCTGCCGCCAGGCCCCAAGATCGCGCTGACCGGCGGACCGGACTTCAATGACGTCGCACTCATCTGGGATCGTCTCGACAAGGTCCATGCCAAGCATCCCGACATGGTCCTCCTGCATGGCGGCTCGCCGAAGGGGGCCGAGCTGATCGCCAGCAAATGGGCATCGAACCGCAAGGTTCCGCAGATCGCGTTCAAGCCCGATTGGACAAGACACAATAAGGCCGCCCCCTTCAAGCGCAATGACGCCATGCTGGCGACGCTGCCGATCGGCGCCATGGTCTTCCCGGGCTCCGGGATCCAAGGCAATCTCGCTGACAAGGCTCGCCGCCTCGGCATTCCCGTCTGGACCTTCGGGCAAGGCGGCGCGTGAGCGCCGTCAACTGTGCAGGTCCTTTGCGTTCGTCCAAGCGGCTGCGGCGACATCCCAAGCGACTCCTGCGCTCGGCATCGACATGTATGTCTGCTTGAATGCGTCGGACCTGGTGGCGCAGGGTGCATGGTGGTCGCTGACCGCCGCGACGATGCCTGCAATCGGCAGCGCTACCTCTCGACCGGAATATCCCCGAACAGCTCTCGTGTTTGGCGACGGTCCCGCAACCTGCAAATGGATCAGCCTCTCGTCGCTGTGCCGGCCTTGATGTGCCTTGCGATTGGCGGCACAACTGCTCGAAGGTGGAGCTGTCGAGTGAATCGAGGTTTGATGGTCGCGTGGGCGACGCGGACGTGCTGGAGCTCGGCGCAGTGCCTCCTGAGCCGCTCGGCCACTGAGCATCGGCCTATCGTCGGCGTAGCTCGGACGGGCTATGCCCGAATTTCCGCCGGAACACGGTGCTGAAGTGTGACGAGCTGCTGAATCCCAGCTGGTAGGCGACCTCAGTCACCGACAACACGCGCTGCTCAAGTCGTGTCAGCATATCGTAGGACCGTTGCAGGCGCCGGTCGAGAATCCACTCCGACACCGACATGTCCGTAAGTCGAAAAAGATAGTGCAGGTGTCTGAGCGAGACCCCGTTGTTCCGTGCGATCTTCTCGAGCGAAAGGTCGTGGTCGGTGAGATGCTCCTCGATCCAGGCTTTGACAGAGCGCAGGCGGGCTTTCTGAGCCGTGGCGTCCTCGGAAAATTGGTCCTTGTCGCCCATGTCCAGGGCGAGAGCCAGAACATCCATCAGCTCGTCGCCGAGCCGCGACCTCGCCGCTTCATCGACTGACGATGCTTCCGATGCCAACGTCGAACAGAATTCGGCGGCGATCCGGCCAAGACCGCGTCCGGTCGCAATAGTCATCGCAACGGGAATCCGGTTCTCGGTGAATCGCGACGAAAATTCTTTGCGCGGAATCTCAAGGTAGAGGGATCTAACCTTCCCTACGCACTCCAGATCGTAGGCTTCGGCCGCGGAGAAGATTGCACCTACGTGGGGATTCGTATTCAGCGTCTGGCCTGCCTGCAGGACGTTGATCTTGCCCTGTTGAACGAATTCGACGTAGTAGCAATCCTTGTCGAGCCTGGCGATATGCCGCTCCCGTCGTGATATCCGTTGCTCCGACAGCAATACGTCGGTCATCGTCAGCACGCCAAATCGTGCTTCCCGGATGAAGCCCTGATAGTCGGACCGTTGCTCGGCCTCGACGTCGACATGGACATAGACGTCGCAAATGGCGCCTTGCCAGGCAGCGTAGCGCTTGGAAGGCTCAAGGCTTTCCGTTGTGAACACGAGCTCCATCGGTCATCCATCGCGAGCAGCCCAAGCTGCATTTTGCATCGCACAAGGACCGTTCCGCAATTCTAGTTGCCCAGCGGCTCTACGCAAGCCAACTTTGCGCGGCCATGCAAAAGCTTTGCGCTCCGAGGCAAGCGTCACTCGGGGCGGCAAGCTAAGAGAACAAAAATGGGAGGAAGCAGTCGCGGATGCCGATGCGGGCGTGCGTGATTTGCCGTGCCAGGGACTGCAGCAATGGGGGGAGGCCTGCCTTCACCGATGACGACGAGGTTCACGCGCCCTGTCGGCTCCATTGCTGACATCGTGGCGCTGGAGCGGCTGCCATATGACGCCCTCGTACCTGCGCGAAATCTGTATCACCTGTTCGAGGCGACCGCCCGATTGCATCCGGATCGGCAGGCACTGACCGTTCTGACACCTCGTGAATCCCGCGAAATCAGCCTCACTCACCGTCAATTGCTTGCCGACATATCCCGCGCGGCGAACTTGTTCAGGGCGTCCGGCATCAGACCGGATGGACCGACCGTTGCATTCCTCTGCCCGAGCCTGCCGCAGGTCTTTCCGGCCTTGCTCGGCGCCCAGGTCGCCGGCGTCGCGAGCTCGATCAACTATCTGCTGAACGAGGACGCGATCGTCGATCTCCTCGACGCGCAGAATGCAGCGTTGCTTGTGATTCCTTCGGAAGCCGACGATCCGGCGCTCTGGCACAAGGCGAACAAGGTCGCCGCACGGGTCGGATCTTTGCAGAAGATCCTCGTTCTAGGCGAGAGCCGCGACGCGAACGGCCGAATGGCCGTCTTTGACGAAGCCGCTTCGAAGCACCGAGATGCGCTCGATTTCGAACCGTCAAATGATCGGCGGTCGGTGTGCGCGCTCTTCCACACGGGAGGGACGACCGGACGTCCAAAGCTCGTCCGCCTGACACATGGCAACCAGATCCACGCCGCATGGGGCTTCGCCCAGGTTCACGGGCTCGACGAGTTGGACATCGCGCTGAACGGGTTTCCGCTGTTTCATGTTGGCGGCACCATGACTGCAGGTCTGTCGATTCTCGCCGCTGGCGGCCACGTGATCATTCCGTCACCCTACGGTCTGCGCGTCCCGGAGGTCGTCCGCGACTATTGGTACACCGTCGCACGACATCGCGTGACGATCGTGAGCGGCGTGCCGACCTCCATTGCGGCTTTGGCGGAGGTGCCGATCGGGTCCTGCGATATCAGCTCGGTCCGGATGGCGCTGACTGGAGGTGCGGTGCTCCCGAAGGCGGTTGGTGACCGTTTCCAGGCCAGGACGGGAGTGAGGTTGTTCGAGACTTACGGGATGACGGAGACCGCGGCGGCGATCGCGTTCAACCCGGGTCGCGGCGAGCCGCTTCAGGGCAGCGTCGGATTCAGGGCGCCGTTCTCGCGAACGAAGATCGTGGCACTGGGCGACCCGGAGCTGAGGAAGGAGTGTCCTCCGCTCACGAGCGGGCTGGTGCTGGCCAAGGGCCCGCAGGTATTCCCCGGATACGTCGATCCCACGCACAATGTCGGCGTCCTGACCGACGATGATTGGATCGTGACCGGCGATATCGGCTACCTCACCGCAGACGAGCGGCTGGTTCTCACAGGTCGGGAGAAGGACCTTATTGTTCGGAGCGGCCACAACATCGATCCCGCCGCCATCGAAGATGTCGCCAATGCATATCCTGGCGTGCAAATGAGCTCTGCCGTTGGCATGCCGGACGCCTACGCTGGCGAGGTTCCGATTCTCTTCGTTGTGCCGTCGCCTCAGCAGACGATCGAGCTCGCGCGGCTCTGCGACTACCTCGAGCAGAATGTCCACGAGCCCCCCGCGCGCCCGAAGCGCGTGGTGGTGCTTGACGCGCTTCCAGTCACCGCCGTGGGCAAGATCTTCAAGCCGACGCTTCGCGATCTCGCCGTTCGGGAGAAGGTCAGGACGGAAGTCGATCGGATATTCGGTCCTGCAACCGCGGCAGACATCCAGGTCAACAAGGACGACAAGCTCAACACGGTCGTCTGCATTTCGGTCGAAACGATCGACAAGGTCGCGCTGGGCCGGCTTGCAGAGAGCCTGTCGGCGTTGCCGCAGACCTATCGTATTGAAGCGACACCGCCACGCGGGCGGGCGTAGTTGGGAATTGGTGAGAGCAACGATGAAGCACTTTCGGCTTGGTCAACAGGAGATCGTGTTCGCCGTCTTCGCGGCGCTGTTCCTGGCCTTCTCGATCTTCCTCAAAGGCTTCCTGACCGCCGACAACATGCTGACCCTGCTGCAGAACGTCGCAGTTCTCGGCATTCTCGGCCTGGCGATGGCCGTTGTCGTCATCGGGCGCGGCATCGATCTGTCGCTCATCGCTGCCCTCGCGGTCCCCGGCGGGCTCGTCCTGCAGTTGGTGCAGAACGGTCATTCGTTGCCGGCCTCCTTGCTCGCCGCCGGCCTCCTGGCCGTCGCCATCGGTCTCGTCAATGGCTGGCTGATCGCCTATGCGGAGGTGCCGCCGCTGTTTGCAACGCTCGCGACCGGGCTGTTTGTTGCAGGACTTGGGCAAGCGGCGCTGTTCCAGCTCGACGTCGTCCAATGGAGCGACGGCATGGCGGGATTCGAGCGGCTCGGGCAGGGCAGCATCCTTGGCATTCCGACGTCGATCGTGATGTTTGCGATCGCCGCAATCGCCGTGTTCTTCCTGCTGCGTCAGACCCGTTGGGGGGCCTTTATCTATGCGGTTGGTGACAATCCGTTCGCCGCACGGGTGACCGGCATTCCCTCGCGCCCGATTGTCGTGCTGCAATATGTGCTTGCGGCGGTGATCGGCTGCTTTGCCGGTCTCGTGATGGCGGCATCCGTCAACTCGATGCCCACCCGGATCTTCAACTCGACCATGATCTATGACGTGATCCTCGTCGTCGTGCTCGGGGGCATCGGATTGTCCGGCGGCCGCGGCGGCGTCGTGAACGTCATCATCGGCACGCTGCTGATCGGGACCATGCTGAACGGCATGACGATTCTGGATATTCCCTATGCCGGACAGAACCTGATCAAGGGTGTCGTCCTGCTGATCGCGGTGATCACGGATACGATCTTGAATCCGCGAAATGAAGAAACGGCCCAGCAAGGCGACATCTAGCTCAGTCCGAAAAATGAAAACATCAAACGGGAGAAAACGACGATGCGCATGCATAGCCTAGCATTTGGAAGTCTGGTGGCGGTGACGCTCGCGGCGGCTGCGGCGCCGGCGCTCGCGCAGCAGGGGCTTGACGAGCCCTTCCAGAAGACCTTTCGCGAGGCGCTTGCCGGCAAGACGGTCGCCTACGTGCCGGTCGCCATGAATTTCGATCTGACGGAGGGCTGGTACGCGGGCCTGAAGAAGGAGCTCGAACCCTACGGCGTCAAGTTCGAGATTCGTGATCCCAACTGGAACACCAACGCGGGGGCGCAGGCCGTTACCTCGCTGATCTCTGAGAAGCCGGCGGTCATGGTGATCCACAATCCCGACGTCCAGACCTATGCCAAGCTGTTGCAGCGCGCCGAAAACGAAGGGATCTACGTCATCCAGATCAACATGGGATCAGCCTATCGCAGCTCCGCGTTCGTCGGCGCGAACTGGATCGAGATCGGCGAACGCCAGACCGAGGGGGTGGTGAAGGCCTGCCAGGGCAAGTCGAACAAGATCGCGATCATTCAGGGGGCGCTGTCCGCGGCTGCCAGTGCCTACACACTCAAGGGCGTCGAGAACGTTCTCGCCAAGCATCCTGAAATCAAGGTGGTGTCGAGCCAGGCGGCCGATTGGGATGCGGCGAAAGCCAAGGCCATCACGCAGACCGTCCTGAAGCAGAATCCCGACCTGTGCGGCATCGTGGGCTTCTGGGATGGAATGGATATCGGCACTGCCGCTGCGATCAAGGAGGCCGGGCTCACCGGCAAGGTCTTCCTGGCAACATCGGGCGGTGGAGAGCGCAAGGGCGCCTGCGAGCTCGTGAAGAACGGCTCGTTCGATCTGAACATGAGCTACGACGTGCCGACGCAGGCGGCGCAGATGGCCGGAACGATCAAGTGGCTGCTGTCCTCGGGGGTGAAGGCGGGCTCGGTCAAGGGCTTCGAATACAGCACGCTCATTCCGATCACCAAGGAGAACGCAGACTCCCAGACGTCGTGCTGGAACCTCTCCGATCTCAAGAAGTGACGACGCTCCGCGGCGCGCGTTCCGGCTCGGCCGGGACGCGCATCAAGACGATTGCATAGGCAGTACCCATGGAAGGCAGATGCGCGAGACATTGACTCGACTGCGATATCGCTACTGGCCCGACCACCTCCTCGGCGAGATCTTGTCCAAGAGGTGGACCGAAACCGCCGTTCCTGTGCTTCTGCTCCTGATCGTCGGCTTCGCATTGAGCCGGATCCTGGAGCACTTTCTGTCCCCCGCGAGTCTCGCCGACACTGCGCGCCAGGCCGGAGAGATCGGTTTCATCGGTCTCGGAATGGGGCTTGTGGTCATCGTCGGCGGCATCGACCTGTCGGTCGGGTCGATGTTTGCCCTGACGGATTTCTGCGCGCTCTATCTCCTGGACGTTCTCAATTGGCCCGTTCCGGCAGTGGTCGTCGCGACCATGGTCGTCGGCGGGCTGCTCGGCGCCGTGAACGGGGTCTTGATCGGATATCTGAGACTTCGCGCCTTCATCGCCACGCTGATCACGCTGATCATCTATCGCTCGGCGTTCGATCTGCTGATTCAACGCTATTCGAACGCCATCGCGTCATCGCTTCCAGATATCCCCTCGTGGGATTTCATTGGCGGCGGGGATGTTCTGGGAATCCCGAGCGTCGCGCTGCTCTATGTCATCGTCGCCATCGTCGGCCATGTCTTTCTGACGCGGCTGCGGCCCGGCTGGCACATCACGGCGATCGGCGGATCGCGCCGCTCGGCCTACAATTCCGGCATTCCGGTGCGGCGGACCATCGCGCTCTGCTACGTCGCGAGCGGCGTTCTGACCAGCATCGGTGCGTTGTTCTTTGCCGCCCGCCTCGGAACCGTGGGCGGCGACATCGGCGTCGGCCTCGAGGTGATCGTCCTGACTGCAACCGTCCTCGGCGGGATCACACTGGGCGGTGGCAAGGGTTCGGTCGTCAAGTCGCTGGTCGGTGTGCTCATCGTCCTCCTGATGACCAACGGCTTGACCGCGATGAACGCGCGTGGCGGCGTCAACCGCATGGCGCTCGCGACGATCCTCCTGGCGGCCGCCATGGTCGATATACGCTGGCAGAAGAACCGCAACCGGATCATCAGCAAGGTCTACGTTGCCCCGACCTATCATGCGCTGCCGCCGCCACCCCCGACCGAGATCGGCAAGGGCGGGCCGTTCGAGCAGAACGACAAGCTTCGCGATGTGTCTCTCATCGGGCTCGGACGGATCGAGGCGCCGGAGGATGTCATTCTCGACCGCAACGACGTGCTCTATGCCGGCTCCCGTCACGGTGACATCATCCGGTTCTTTCCGCCGGACTACGAGCGGATGGAGGTGTTCGCCCATATCGGCGGCCAGCCGCTCGGAATGGCGTTCGACCGCCAGGACAATCTGTATGTCTGCATCGGCGGCATGGGTCTCTACCGCATCACGCCCGACGGGACCGTGGAGAAGGCCACCGACGAGACCAACCGCAGCCTGTATTCGGTGAATGACGACAGCCGTCTGCGGCTCGCCGACGACCTCGACATCACCGATGACGGACTGATCTTCTTCTCCGAGGCGACCGTTCGCTACGAGATGGACGAGTGGCCGGTCGACGGGCTGGAGGCGCGCGGCAACGGTCGCATCATCTGCTACGACACGAAGAGTGGAACGACCCACACCGTGCTGCGCGGACTTAAGTTTCCGAACGGCGTCGCTGTTGCCAGCGACGGTCAGTCGATCTTGTTCGCGGAGACCTTCGGCTGCTCGATCAAGCGATACTGGTTCGCTGGTCCGAAGAAAGGCGCGGTCGAGACCGTCATGGACAATCTGCCGGGCTATCCCGACAACATCAATCTGGCGTCGGATGGCAACTATTGGCTGGCGCTGGTCGGCATGCGCAGCCCTTCGCTCGACTTGGCGTGGCAGATGCCGGGCTTCCGGCGGCGCATGGCCAAGCGGGTGCCGATCGACGAATGGCTATTTCCGAACATCAACACCGGGTGCGTCGTCAAGTTCAACGAGCAGGGCCAGATCCTGGAATCCCTCTGGGACCTCAAGGGCGTCAATCATCCGATGATTACCTCGATGCGGGAACACCGCGGTTATCTCTATCTCGGCGGTATCGCCAACAACAGGATCGGGCGCTTCAAGCTGGAGAACGCCGATCCCGACTTCGTCCACTACGATACACGCTGGAGGAGGCATTCGTGATCGCCGCCATCCGTGAATTCGCAAACCGCTTGCTCGGCCGCGGCGATGCGACCATCACCGTTCCGTCGTTCGACGGGGCGCTGAAGGCCAATCAAGTGCTGGAGGCAGCCGAAACGCTCCTCGAATGTGAAGCACCGGAGGATATTGCGTCCGACGGCCGCTCCCTTCTCATCGCCGACGGCGCGCGACTCCTGCGTTGGGCCGGATCGTCGCCTACGGAGATCCGCAGATTCGCGCGGCCGATCTCCGCGTTGGCGATGCTTCCGTCCGGCGGTCTGGCCGTTGCGATTGGCGGCACTGAGGTTCATTTCTATGACGACATCACCGCCAAGGCCCCGGTCTCGACATTTACCGGTGAGTTGCGCGCCGTCAACGCGCTTGCGCCCGCAGGCGACGGCACCCTGATCGCAACCGATGGTTCGTCATCGTATGAGGTCGGCGATTGGGCGCGCGACCTGATGGAGCTCGGTGATACCGGCCGTGTCTTCAGGCTCGATCCGCGGACGCAGACGATGCAGCAGCTTGCGGGCGGGCTTCGCTACGCCTTCGGTGCCGTCGCAAACGGCAACGACGTGCTGGTCAGTGAAAGCTGGCGGCACCGTCTGGTCTCGATCGCACCCGGCGGCACGCGCACGGTCGTGCTCGGTCACCTGCCGGTCTATCCCTCCCGGCTTGCACCGGCGCATGGCGGCGGCTTCTGGCTGACGGCCTTTATCGCCCGCACGCAATTGGTCGAGTTCGTGCTGCGCGAACCGGCCTACCGGCGTCGCATGATTGCTGAGATCGAGCCTGACTATTGGGTGGCACCACGGCTCAGGTCCGGCCAGTCCTTCAAGGAACCGCTGCAGGGAGCGCACATCAAGACCATGGGTGTCATGAAGCCGTGGGCTCCCCCACGGTCGTACGGACTCGTCATCCGGCTCGGTGCCGACGGACTGCCGGTTTATTCGCTTCATAGCCGCGCTGATGGCGTCAATCACGGCATCGTCGCTGCCGTCGAATACGGCGGCGACCTCGTCATGATCGCAAAGGGGCCGGGCAGGGTGCTCAGGCTGCCCCTTGCAACCCTTGGCCAGGAGGTCCTTCCATGAGCGAGATCATCCTGTCCCTGTCGAAGGCAACCAAGCTGTATGCCGGCGTGCCAGCGATCGAGGGCGTCGATTTCGAGCTGCGGCGGGGCGAGATCCACGCGTTGGTCGGCGAAAACGGCGCAGGCAAGTCGACCTTGACCAAGGTCATGGCCGGTGTCGTGGCCTTGACGTCAGGTGCAATGACGGTCGATGGCGTCGCGGTGTCTCCCAGAACGCCGCTGGAGGCGCGGCATCTTGGCATCGCAATGGTGTTTCAGGAAAACAGTCTGGTGCCGACGATGACCGTGGCGCAAAACCTGTTTCTCGGTCAGGAGCGATTCTACAATCGGCTGCGCGGCATCTACATCGCGGCTCAGCAGTTCCTCCAATCTCTCAATTTCGACGTCGCGCCGACGGCGACCGTCGGCGGCCTGGGCGCGGCCAAGAAGCAGATGGTCGAAATCGCTCGCGCCGTGCTGCACAAGGCGAAAGTCATCATCTTTGACGAACCCACGGCGACGCTTACGCCAGAGGAGAAGAAGTATTTCTTCGATTTGGTGCGGGATTTGAAGAGGCGCGGTGTTTCGATCGTCTTCATCTCGCACGCGCTCGAAGAAGCCTTGCTGTTGGCCGATCGCATTACTGTCCTGCGGGACGGCAAGCACGTCGTCACCGACGACGCCTCGGGATTCGATCGAGCGCGCATCGTTCAGGCCATGGTCGGACGAAACCTCTCAAATACGCTCTATGGTGTGCGGAAGGACAAAGTGCGCCCGGCCGGCAGGCGCGTGTTGACAATACAGAATCTCAAAATGGCGCCGATGGTCAGGAACAACTCATTGTCGGTGTTCGCGGGCCAGATCACGGGCGTGTTCGGACTGGTCGGCTCGGGCCGAACCGAGACTTTTAAGATCGTCTCGGGTATTCTGAAGCGTGATTTCTTTCACGGTGGAGAAATTCTGCTCAACGACAAGTCTGTGCGATATCGCGTCCCCGCGCCGGCCGTGAAAGCCGGAATCGCCTACGTCACCGAAGACCGCAAGGTGGAGGGCTTTTTCGAGACGGCCTCGATCGCGCGCAACATCTATTTGGGTCTGCTTGCCAAGTTTCCGAAAGGGCGAGCCTGGTTGTCGCGTCGTGAAAGAAATGGGGTCGGCAAGACCTGGATCGAACGTCTCAAGGTTCGCGCCATCGGCGACGAGGTCAAGGTTGTCGAGCTTTCCGGCGGCAATCAGCAGAAGGTTGTCATCGCTAAATCGTTGATTCAGGATCCGGAGCTGATCATCTTCGATGAGCCGACGCGCGGGGTCGACGTCGGGGCCATCGTCGAAATTCACGAGTTGATCAACAGGCTCGCCGATGAAGGCAGAGCTGTGGTCGTGATATCCTCCTATCTGCCGGAAATTATAGCGCTATCCGATCGGATCCTGGTATCAAGGCAAGGCAAGGTCGTCGAAGAATTCTCGGCGATCGAAGCGACCGAAGAGAAGATCATGTATGCCGCCATCCACTGAACTGCGCGCGGCCTCCAATCGATCAGATCCCTTCAAGCGCACCGACGCCTTACTCGAGACACTCCCGATCGGCGTCACGGTTCTCTCCCGGCTCGGGGATCCAGGGCAACCTCGCCGACGAGGCGCTCGGGCTTGGCATTCCGTGTGGACTCCTGGCCAAGGCGACGCGTGAGCGCCGTCAACTCTGCAGGTCCTTTGCCTTGCTAAAGCGGCCCGCGTCGATATCCCAGGCGACTCTCTGCACTCGTCATCGAGATGCATGTCTGCTTGAATCGCGTTGCACGTGGTGGCGCGGGAGCGGTCGTGGTCGTCTGACGCGCTGACCGCGCGACGATACCTGCAATCGGCAGCAATTGGTTCTCGTCACGGCCTCTTGGACTGGTCGTGCCTGCCGGCCTTTACGACGTTGTGCGGGCGCGGCGTGGTCGGAACATCCCTGGTTCGTGCTGCCGCCTTCCATCGGTCTTTCGCCTACGAACTGTCCCCGCCAGTCTCGCTGCAAGACGTGACCCCGAGCGGCCCCCGCGTTCAGCGTGGTCGGGATCACAGGAGCGTAGAGCTCTCGCTGCCCTCGTTCTCGAGGAGCTTGATGCGGATCGCTAGCGTTGAACGACAAGGCGTCGAGCTCCATCGGAAAGATAGTCGGGACTCTGCTCGAACCGGCTGGACCCCCTTTCGGATCTCGACTGTCCCAGGCCTTTCGCCGGGCATGACGGACGTTTGGCAGCCAGGGCACACATCGGCACACGCTTTTCTTCTCGGTGGCTTCTGATCTTTCGCCTGATCATCCCGATCTCTTGTGCAGCCTCAGTGCACCATGTCTCTCCCGTGAACTGATCAGGCAGTGACGCACCTTGCCTCGTGATGGCTTGATCTGGCCGAAGGCCGGCTGGGCCTCGATCGCCTGAGCGCAACGCCGCCGGCCAACTTTCTTCCCCTGGACGGAACGTCCATTCCTCGCGGGACAAGAAAGTTGGCCGACGCCGTCCTCCGCTGCCGCTTCAGCCCTTCGGGTGCGCCGTCGCTCGCCGTTCGTCCGATATGCGCCATCGAGGCCGCGGTGGTCGCGGCCCGAACCAGCCAAGGAGAGACAACATGGCTTCCATCGGTTCCTTCAAGAAGGTCGGCGACGATTTCCAGGGCGAGATCATCACCCTGAGCCTCAAGGCCAAGGGTGTACGCATCGTCCCCGAAGCCAACCGCTCCAGCGAGAACGCGCCCAGCCACCGCGTCTATGCCGGGCGGGTCGAGATCGGCGCCGCCTGGGCACGTCACTCCGAGGAGGGACGCGACTATCTCTCGCTCAAGCTCGACGATCCTTCCTTCAACGCCCCGATCTACGCCAACCTGTTCGAGGACGAGGGCGGCGAGGGCTACACGCTCCTCTGGTCGCGGCCGCGCAAGACCGCCGAGTGAGCCGATCGCGCTCCGTCCGGATCTGCCGGGCGGAGCGCATCGCAGTCGGCCGGCCGCTCCGACTGCGCGGACTGTTCCTCGCCGGCCTGACCTTTGGGAGCAGGCGAGGCGTCATTGCGCCAGCGAGCAGTTGCCGTCGGCCAGAGGGCGAAATGCGCGATCGGCCGGGACCGTGGCAACCACCTTGTAGTAATCGAACGGCTTTTTCGATTGCCCCGGCTCCTTGACCTCGACCAGATACATGTCGTGCGCGACCCGTCCGTCGACGCGCACGATCGTCTTGCTAAACAGCGGATCATCAAAGGCGCCAGCGTCGCGCATTGCCGCGATCACAGCTGCGCCGTCCTTGGCGCTGCCGACCTTCTCGACGGCCCGCAGATAGCCAGCGTGGTGGAATAGGTGCCGGCCTAACTCATCGGGCGCACTTTGCCGTTGCTGCGCCTGGCGAACCGCTCAGCGAAAACTCGAGTCTTGTCGTTCAGGTCCCTGTAATAGGCGGTGGTCAGCATGAGCCCTTTCGCCGCCTTCAGGCCGAGCGCATGGATGTCGCTGATGAAGAGCACCAGGCCGACCAGCTTCTGTCCGCCGGCGACGATGCCGAACTCGCCGGCCGTCTTGATCGCGTTGATCGTATCGGTGCCGGCATTGGCGAGGCCGATGATCTCCGCCTTCGAAGCTGGTCGAGGCCTTCACACGCTCGATCCCGCTGGGTCGCATCGGCCAGCCGGATGATCTGCCCGGCGCCATTCTGTTGTTCGCCAGTGATGACGCGGCCAATATGTTGCATAAAACGGGGGCCCGGGCCGTGCAGGAGGAGGGGCTGACGACCCAGCAATGGGCGGTGCTGGGCGCGCTGTCCCCGCCCGAAGGCACGGAGCGGAATGAGCGGCGGCGACCTTGTCGAGTACCTCAGGGTCAGCCGGCGAGAATCTCGCGGGACTCGTCGGCCGTATGGCGCGGCGGACACGTGACGATCGCTCAGGACGAGCGCGACCGAGATCAAGGCTCGTCATGGACGGATACTGGTCGCCATGTCTGGCAGACGCTCGCGCTACCGAAGATCCATACCTACTACGATCACGTGCTGGCGGATATTTCCGTCAACGACACGGTGCACGGTCTGCATGATCTGCTGAAGATCCTTGAAAACATGAAAAAGCTCGATGAGGGCGACAATCAATCCGAAGACGAACAGACCTGAGGCAACAAAGATCGAACCGCTGCACTATCCTTCAGCCGAGCATGTCGGAGACAGATGCAGAGAACATAATCGATAAACCTCGCTAAAGGCGGGGAATCTCTGAGTTGAGCTGCTAGTAATCGTTCGGCTGACTCGCCGCTCTCAACGAGCTCCTGCACGCTGGTGTTAGCCGAGGAATGGATTGATCAGTTGGCGAAATCGTCTTCCCCTTGGCGGAGCCTCGTGCGACGATCTTCAGAGCGATCGAGCGCCAGATGAGCAAATTGTCCGACGTCGCGTTCGTGTCTTTGCGTACCGGATCTCGCTGCTGAACCGACGCCGCCAAGGAAGCGATCGTCAATGCGGCTCGCGAATGCTAAGAACATGCGAGCGATCAGCGCTGCATCGAGGAGCCTCGCGGGGGAATGGAAACATCGAAGAACAGATTGCCTGCCGGAGGGTTCGCCCGGCTGGTCCCCGAGTTGGACGTGTTTGATTTGCAGCGGAGCGAGGCGTTCTGGTGCAGAATACTCGGTTTTCAAATCGCATATCAGCGACCGGCGAACCGCTTCATGTACATAGAGTTGCAGGGCTCTCAGCTCATGCTACAACGGCGAAACGGCAATTGGGAGACTGGGAATCTTGAGCGTCCGTTGGGACGCGGGATTAACTTCCAAATGTTTGTCAACTCGGTCGCTCCCCTCGTCGAAGCCCTGAGGGGAGCGAATTGGCCATTTTTCAGAGACTGTCACGATGCTTGGTACGAGATTACGGGCGAAGAGCGGGGCAACAGGCAATTTCTGGTGCAAGACCCTGATGGTTACCTCCTCCGTTTCGCAGAAGATCTAGGCAGAAGGTGATCGGTGTGACAACGTCTCTCGCGTACTGCGCGATCATTGCAGGAACCGTGCCGAGAGCCCACAGACGATGCTGGCTTCGGGTCAAAGCCGGCCTTGGGGCGGTCCTACGGCCCACTTCCGATTGTAGCCCGAAAACAGACGGCCTGCGAGGGCTACCGTTAGGTCCAAGATGGGCCAAAAGCAGTTCTGCCGTTTGCGTTCCGCTTGGTCCGGTAATGAGCCTTTCGGTGTGCAGATCGGCCTTCTCTCAACTCACAACTAATGCTTCGGGCGCCTGGTCTGCTGACGAAACTGCCCAAGTTGCTCTTCCAACAAAGCTTCCGTAGCGGCGCGAGCTTTTGGATCATTATCAATCAAGTTGAAATGAATGTCCGCTCTTCGAGCAACACGCTCCCATATCTCGCTTACGCGATCGAATGGCGGTTCAATGCGCCTCAACATCATCTCAGATTGGCAATCATCAAGGTCTTGCGACGTGAACTCGTTTGAGCCGTCGGCCCAATGGTTCATCGCAAGTACCCAGAAATCAACCAACTCGGCATCTGGCAAAAGCTGAAAGCGCCTTCCGCGCTTCGTGTAACCTTGGACCTTTTCGAGGCGTTCATGCTTCAATAAAGCTTCAATTTCGTCACGCCGGTCAGTCACTATGCAATCCTTAAAGCATAAAGACGGTATCTATATACGAATCGCTTATCTCAGTACCACATCCACGGTGGAACTTCTAGCCTACGTTGAGCGTTTTGCCGCGCTCTCTCTTCTCCCTCCAGTTTTTGCGGCGAGCCTGCCGCATGAGTCGATTTGTCCTCGATCGGGGTGGGAGCATGACGGGTCTACTCGATGTGAGGGTCGGTAGCTTCCGGTTTGGGTCCAATTCCGGACGTCGACGTGGCTGCAGTGGGCTCCGCCTCGGCCTGTTGCACTTCGATGACGTCACCGTCGCGAAGCCGACGCGTCCAATATTGCGACCGCGCTTTCCACTCGCCGCTCGCGGCTAGCGGGGCGCCGGTTTGGGGATCGCGCACGCGTACGACGCCGTCCGCCGCGGGCGGCGCTGGCTTCAGAAAGATATTGTCCATTATCCACCTTGCAGATTGTCGGCGGCCGACTGCACCGGTTCGGTGCTGATGGCGCCGGGTTGCGGGACCGCCTTGATGGCGACCATATCGAGGTTGACGCGTGTCGGCATGACCGACACGGCGCGCGCCATGCCGAGCGCGAGACGGTGCAGATAGGTGGACGGCCCGAGCTGCGTCGCGATCGCCTTGAGCGCGGCCGGGAGCCGGTCGAAATCCGCGGGCGGCGAGGCCGGCGCCGGGTCGTAACAGGCCTCCTTCACCCGGATGCGGCCCCGGATCGTCCGGGCCGCGAGGCGGTTGTTTTCCTCGCCCGAGCGATGCTTGATGGTGGAGTGCCACTCCTCGAACGGCAGCTTGACCATTTGCCGGAACAGCGCGCCGGTCGGCCCGAAATGCAGCGCGTGAAAGATCTGATCTTCGAGCACGCCGAGCGAGGCCTCGACCGCCGCATCGGTGTCGGCATAGTCGACGATGACCTTGCCGTCCTGATGGAAGTTGGCGACGTCAGAGATCTCGAACACGAGATCGACCTCACCCTTATAGAAGGCGGGGCCAGCCTGCGCGATCTGGCGAGCGACGAGTTTTCCGTGAACACGGCGATCAGCGGGCGCTTCTCGTCGTCGGTGAGGTCATCGAACGGATCGATGCGCGAGTCCGAGACATAGGCACCGGCAATGGTCGGCCAGGGACCGCTGCTCGGCAGCAGCGCCGAGGGGCGCAGCGCTTCCAGCGCCGTCAGCCGCAGAAATTCGCGTGCCAGCATGGTTAGATCCCATTGAGCGTGAGCCGGACAAAGCCCGGCGTCGATGGCAGCACCTCGTGAATGCGGAAGCGCCGCCCGGTCGCCTCCTGGGTCACGAGGTCGCCGGTGCGCGGGCGCCAGGCCAGACGCGACAGATCGAGCGAGACATAGGGCCGATCGGTCGCATGCCCAGCGCGCTCCGGCTTGACGCCAGCTTGTGCGAACGCCCCGGCACCCGCGCGGGCGGCGGACTCGCCGAACGGGCACAGCACGTGCTCGACCACGGTGCGCGCCGGATCGGAGATCAGCGGCGCGTCACGATCGGTGTCGTATTTCATCGGAGCGAACGTAAAGTGCTCGCCCTGGATACGGTCATGCGTCACCGCCGCAGCGGCGACCGCACGCGCGAGCGGTGACGGCATGATTTCAATTCCGGTTGAATAATTCCGTCATGCGCGGCCTTGGCCTGCGCATCCACGTCTCTCTTCTCAGATGGGCCACAAGCAGACGCTTATCCGTCGCAAGGGTCCGTTTACCAGCACCTCGAAGCCGTTCGATGAGCCAATCAACGACAGTCGCAACTCGCTATCGATATTGATACTCTCGGTGAATGCGGGGTCGATAATGCTCAGAGTTTTCCGAGGTGTGAGTCTGCTTTGCTTATGCATCGTGGGGGTTGCCATCGTTGTAGCGCCCTTGGAGTTTGTCGCTTACCCTATACTGAAATCCATCGGGTGCAGCTTGAGCGAGGGACAGCAAAGCTTCACCTGCGGAGGTGGCTGGGTCGGTCACTTCATTTCGACCGTTCTTAACCTGCCGATACTGTTCTCTGACGCGCGAGAGTTTACGTTCGGGGCGGGAGCGTCGTTCGGGCGCGGATTTGCGGTCTACCTGTTCGACGCGATTTTCATTCTCGCGCTGGCATATCCCCTACTGATACTCTTTGCGCAGAAAGGCGGCCGCCGAAGCAGCTAACGTCGGCAATGGGTCGATTTCGTTGAAAAAGTCAGCAGTTGCGACGCAGAGATATCGGTGATTCAGTCTGTCTAGTGGGCAGGACTGAAG
>NZ_JAUESY010000007.1:0-360000 GCF_032484415.1 Bradyrhizobium sp. SZCCHNS30572
AAGCGCCTCATCGATTCCCCCAAAAGAATCACTGGAGAATCATAACAGCCGCGCAGCGTTTTCACACAGCCAGGGTCAGCAGCAGACATCCCCGGCGCTGGCTGGGGCGCCCGAGATGGGCCAGAACCGGAAATTGGGAAGACCCGGCCCTCGACATTGAGGGTGGTGTCTCTTACCGGTGGGCCAGAGCTGCCTCGGAGTCCTCTACGATGAACGTAAACCCGCGCGGCGGGAAAAGGCGCCGATAGAACCAGCTAACTCGATGCACTTCTTCTGGCACGACCACCCCAGTATCCACGAAAGAGAATAAGCAAAGTCGTTTGTCTCGGTAAACTTCAGTGATCGCTTTCTCTATCGCTCGTTCGACATCCAGGGCATCCACTACTCGTGTCGTATAGAATCCGAGCGTCGCCGGCCATTCCTCCATGCTTGGACGAAGTTCTTCCTGCCGTGAAACAAAGCGCTCTCCCCTAAGCAAAACGTAAAATCGCACGAGGGAAATCCTTCAGCGGAGTAGATAATAAGACGCGATATTACACCAGAGTACTGTTGGCTATTGCGACGAGTGCGTTAGCGGCAGCAAACCAGGGTTAATTCATCACTAAGTCGGTCCCATTTGATCGGGGGTGATTCTGGGAGCACCCTTGGCGTCCGTAGTGGGTCAAAAGCGTTCCTATGGTCCTTTGACGCCTGCTTCCAGTCCGCTCCGGGAGCGGACGTCGCGAGCGCCAACCGAGAAGATCCGCGAGGCGACGTCTCGAATCGGGCTCTCGGCCGGGCCATCTCAGCGCTCCTGAAATAGTCGCGCGGCATGCCGTTGACGCGCACGCACTCGACTCAGAAAGGTGCCGAGGTGTCTATTCGTCGTCGACCCAAGCGCAACGATGCTAAGGGAGTCGCTTTAGTGCCCTGCCTCCCAATCGATACGCGGCCGTCACTCATCATTGTCGGGCCGCCGTCCTTCTCAGCAGCGACATTGCCACGTCTCGGCTACGTGGGGCACCGAAAGGTGGCCACTAAACCAGAAATGGATTGGCTCTGCCGATTGCTAGGCCATGCTGGCGTACTGTGTGTGGATGGAGGACCGAAGCACGTCTGGCGAGGCGAACCGGGTTCACACCCCGGTGCCCTGATCGACCCATAGCTTTGCCCATCGAGGGCAGGATGGGTATGTCCGCCGAAGCCTACGGCTTGCTGTTCTGCCAGATCCCTGAGAGCGGGTTCGGCAGCGGGACATAATCGCGCGTGTTCTAAAGGGCAGATCGAGGGTGAAGATGGTAAAAGGGTCGCGCCGGCCGGGCTGTCGTGAACGGAGTCGCTAGCAAGTATGGACGCGTCTCCGCCATTCGGCTTTCATCCCTGGCGCATCATGATGGATCGCTCGCCGGGGGCAGTCGGTCCCGCGTCCCGGCTTCGCCGTCGCATGCTGACGCTCCTGCGGCTGCCCTCTTGACCGGTCTCGCGATCGCAGTCGGTCCCGCGCCGCAAAGCGGCGCTCCTGCGGCTGCTCTTTCGTGCTCCATGCCCTGGCGGCTGATTGCCGCACCTTCTCTTCAAAGAAGATCCCAGGGCAAAGAGGTTCCCAGGAGCAAGCGGCGCCTCGCGTAAGGTGGCTTCGATTCCCTCTATCGTGGTAGGCGTTCGCCCCGCGGCGATCATTCATTCCGACCTTCGGCCGGACGCACGAGGCTGCGGATCGGGAGCTCGTCGTGTAGATGCCGAAATCTGGCAGGCTCACCTCCGCGATGCTTGGCCGGGCCCGACCACTTTGAGCGCGACCGATCGTCTTGCAGTCCGGCTGTCCGAAGCCGTGCCGCGTGGTCTAGAATCGTTTTCCTTTGGTTCCGTCAGCTTCGCGGCAGCGACGCTACAACGCCGCCCGATGACTCCACACGAGCGAGCGCTTCGAGTCTCGGACGCGGAAAAGGTTGTCGCCGGGAGCTGTAGGATTGGGGCGCAAGGCGAGCCCGTCTTTGTGCAATCCGCCGGCTCGTTCAGGCCGCAGGTATATCTTCCTTGGCCGGCCCGCGTGCGACGATCTCGAGCGCGCCATCGGGCAATGGACGTTGCAGCTCCTTGGCCTCGTTCCATGGCGCACGCAGCCAGACCTCCCTCTCTTCTTCGGTCGTCAGGATGACCGGCATCGCCTTGGGGTGGATAGGTGCGACCACGGCGTTGGGCTCCGTGGTCAGGAAGCCGTAGACCAAATGAGGGCCTGGCAGCGGCTTGGATTTCGTGCCGCGGTCGCCTTTGAACTCGGTCCAAATGCCCGCGAAGCTGGTCAAGGGGCGATCATCAGACAAGGCAAACCAGACCACGTCCTTCTTCTTCGTCTCCGGGTTCGGCTCAGGCGCATATTCGGCGAAGCTGTTGAAAGGCACGAGGCACCGGTTCTCGGGCTTGAGCCAGCCGCGCCAATGCGGAGACGACGTGTTGCGGATGTTGGTCACGGGTGGCCCGCCAGTCCGCGGAGGTGGCGGCATTCCCCACCGCATCATCATCATCTCGCGGTCGTCTCCGGTGCCGCGAATGATCGGAGCCGGATAGTCGGGGAAGACGCCCGGCATCGAGGGGAGATTGCCCGCGAACTGGCGAACGATCCGAAAGAGCGCGGCGATCGCGGCCTGGTTGGTGGTGATCGAGTAGAGATTGCACATCGTCAAGATGATCCCGGAACCAAGCGTCTCGCGGTCGGCATGTGGTGAGAGTAGATGTGCTCGGTACTTGTCTTCAGGTCGATCACCGCGCCGCAGAAGCAGCGCGAGCGACCTGACTTGGTTTGGGTTGGCTGAGGACATCCGGCCTCCCGCATCTGATCCTTCCAGGCGACGAAGGCCCGGTGCTGGCGCCATTCGTCGAAATCTTGCTGTGACCGATTCGATAGGAAGACGTTCCATGCTGCCTGGAACGCGTCGCGCGCCTGCTCATAGGTGCTGGCGCCGCCGAGCTGTTGCTCGCCTGGGTGACTGCCTGGATAGAAGCCGCAGAACCACTGCCAGACGGGCGAACCGGAGGGGCCTTCGGGGCGCTCTGCAATCGTTCCAGCCTCGACGTCTCCGAAGTAAATGCGCCAGGTCTCGTTTGGCGAGTGCGGATCGCGGCGACGGGTGAGTGTAGGCATGCCGCATTGATTCCAGTCCGGCGGCTGAAAGTGAAGCCGCTACGCCTTGGGTGCAACTACATCGCCGTCCTCAATCTCTGGGCCGGGCGGTTCGGGAACCTGAACGGGAGACCTTGGTCTCGAGCCCGATCGAGAGCTGGATTGCACAGCGCTGTGCGCTCCTGTTTGGCGGCGAGAGGTCGTGGCCGCTCTGCCGCTTACGGAACTCCATTTGGAAAGACGGTTCTCAGATACCGATCGTCAGCCCTCCCCGCGCGGGAATTCGCGACCGTCGCCGGCGCTTTGGCAACATCGGCCGTGAGTATTATTCTCGAGATGAAATGTGGACGTGCGTCGGCTACACGAACGCAGGCGACGAGCCAAGCGTGAGCGAGCGCTTGCAGCAAAACGCCTTGGATTAGACGCAAGCGCTTCATGGCGGCGGCAAAGACGCGTCGAATTGTCTTCTCAAACAGCTCCGGCTTTGCCGGCATTTCAACACGGACATCTTTCTCTCACGCGGGAGCGACAGCTGAAGACGTTTGGAAAGCGGTCTCGTGCCCGGATCTCGACGGGGTCCGTGCTGCTTTTTCAGGTCGACAGGTTGTGTTCGCTCCAAACAGGTTCTGACCAATGCCCATTCCGCCGCTCGATCCCGCTGTCGCCGACCTCGCGCCGACTGATTCCGTTCTGACAGCCTATGATGAGGAACATGCTGTGACCTATCTCCGCCTTCTGGATGCAGCATCCGAGGGCGCGGACTGGGAGGAGGTTGCCCGGCTCGTCTTGCACATCGATCCGGTCAACGAACCCCAGCGTGCCCGCCGCGCCTTCGATAGCCATCTGGCGCGGGCGAGGTGGATGTCTGAGAAGGGTTATCATCAGTTGCTACGCGGATCGGATCAGACGTAGCTCTGAGCTCCTGAGGCTGCGGCAGGCCCGCTTGGATTGGAAACAAGCCGCGGTCCGTCGCGAGCATGGATTGAACGGGCTTGCGAGATCATACGCAGGCAACCAAACTCAAGTTGCGGCAGAAGCGATCGAACGCATGCGGCGCAGCTTCAGCCAGCTTCGAAGCCGCCTTGCGGCATGCGCCGCGATCCATGGTCTTGGCCGACACTCAGATCCTTCTCCAGGCGACTGAGGGCGTAGACAAGAGATCAGGGCGGAAGCCGCACGCGGAGCGTCCCTGGGTCGCGCCTGAGGCATCATCTGGCTGCCGCTCGCGCTTGATCCTGCCGGTGGGTCTGCGAGCTCACCCAATGGCAGCGGGCGGGCGATCGCTATCCGAGGATTTTCGGAACTGCCCTTGAGCGCGGCATTCAGCATGCCACTGATCGGCCTCCTATGCTCAGCCACACCGGTCGCCGGTGAAAAGACGGCTCGTGGCCGATAGGGGCTGTCACTAAGGCCGCGCCCGCCGCCGCAAAGACGAGTCGCTTCCTTGAGGCGAGGGGGTGCCGAAACCGCGCCCCTCGATCTCCGGCATCCCCCCTCGCTGCCCTGCGCGTCGATCATGTCCGTCGACGCGCCGAACGACCCGTGAGGGCGCGAACCTGTCCCGGAGGATGCTCGATGCCCGATCAGACAGCCGGTCCCCCGCCGCGCTTTCTTCGTACCCCCGAAGCTGCGCGTTACCTTGGACTGTCCGGCCGCACCCTGGAAAAGCACCGCACCTACGGCACCGGCCCCTTATATCGCAAGATCGGCGGCCGCGTCGTGTATGCGCTCGACGATCTGAAAGCCTGGGCCGATCGCGGTACCAAGACGTCGACGGCTGATCCCGGCCAGGGCACCGTTCTGCCGGCGAAGCGACATCCAGGTCTCATTCCCTATGCAGGGCAGGAGCGTCGCGCGTCGCGGGCTGGGCGGGCTTGAACGTGCGGGGTTTGCGCAAATCCGAGCGCGATCAGCTCGATCTGTTTCGCGCGCTGCCTGGCGATCTGGCGCCGCGCGATGCGCAGGATCTGATGGCCTATCCGTTCTTCTCACTGGCCAAGAGCAAGCGAGTCGTGCCGATCGACTTCCGCGCGGGGCCTGTCGCCATTCGGGTCGAGGCCGTCCCCGAACATGGCATGGCGACGATCTGGGATGCGGATGTTCTGATCTGGGCGGCGTCACAGATCGTCGAGGCTCGCGACGCCGGACTGAAGACGTCGCGCCTGATGGCCGCCACGCCGTATGAGATCCTGACGTTTGTCGGTCGCGGCACCGGCGTGCGTGACTACGACCGTCTGAAGGCAGGACTTGATCGGCTGCAGTCGACGACCGTGCTCACCTCGATTCGCCAGCCGGCCGAGCGGCGGCGGCACCGCTTCTCCTGGATCAACGAGTGGAAGGAGACGGCGGATGCCCATGGCAGGCCGTCCGGATTGCAGCTGATCCTGCCGGACTGGTTCTATTCGGGCGTCATCGATGACGCGCTCGTGCTGACGATTGATCGGGCCTATTTCGCGCTGACGGGCGGGCTGGAGCGCTGGCTGTACCGCCTCGTGCGCAAGCATGGCGGCCATCAGGATGGCGGCTGGAGCTTCGATCTCCGCTATCTGCATGCCAAGTCCGGCAGCCTCTCGCCGCTGAAGCATTTCGCCTACGATCTTCGCGAAATCGTCCGCCGTCAGCGCCTGCCGGGCTACGAGCTGGTCCTCACCCGCGATCCAAACGGCACCGAACGGCTGAACTTCGCAGCCGCCGTTACTGACCCGGTCGCAAGGCGTTTCGCCAGGCATCACCCCTCGAGCTCCGCAGGGGACAAGCTGTGAATTGTCTCGTGCTATCGGGGACCGGAGGACGCGTGCCATCGAGGACCGGATGGTCGTGCCATCGGGGACCGAAATCGGGCTTAAGCCTTTGGTTTGGCGTGTCCTTTCCGCCTTCTAACATACCTAACCGCAAAATCCTTCGGATTTTGTCTAACGGGCCCGCGCTTTGGGGGGCCGGTGCACGCTGGTGTCTCCTGTTGCCAAGGGTGGAGGCCGCTCGAGACGCCACGGCCGTTCTCATTGCCGGCCCGCAGCGCCGTCCAGATGTCATCAACCTCAGAGTTTGCGAATGAGCGAGCTGACGCGCGTCCAATTGCTATGGCTGCAGGGTAAGATCGAAAACCGCATACGCTTCGGTCGAACCGTGCAGGAGGTTCGCCTCGACCGTTATCGCCGGGAGGTCGCGTTCACGCCGGGCAGCGTCTTTGCGTTCGTGCGCTGGTCGTCGAACGACTACGGCACGGTGCTGTCGCGGATCAACGTTCTGCAGGCCGTTGGCCCCGGAGAAGCCTGTGCGACCGTGCCCTTCGTCGCTCCGGGAGCAGCGATCCTGTTGCAGGTGTTTGGCTGGCCGAAGGTCGAGCGGGTGCTGAAGCAGATCGACGCGATCGAGGCGCTCGGCATCGATCCGGCGGATGTCGCACCGGATCATTGGTGGCACGTTCAGAACCGCATGGCCGCCGGACAACCGCCGCGTCCCTACACGGATGTGCGCCATCGGGCCTGGCTGCATCGAAGGACGATCATGCCATGACGAAAGGGCTTGCCATTGGCGTCGCGATGCTCGCCGGGGTTTGGCTCGTGACGGAGGTCGGGCGACCAAGGTTGCGTCCGCTGCTCATCTGGAATGTCTCCGGCAGCGTTCCGATCGGCCTCTATCTGGTTCGGCCGGTCCGGCAATGGGTCACCAACGAGATCGTCGTTGTCCTGCCCCACGGCGTGCTGGCCGAATGGCTTGCGGACGAAGGCTACCTGCCCAGGGGCGTACCGATGCTGAAGCGCATTCTTGCTCTTCCGGGCCAGGCCGTTTGTCGTCGCGAGCATGTCATCCTGATCGATGAGGTCGAAGTCGGCATCGCGCAAGAGAGCGACAGACAGGGCCGGCCGCTACCGGATTGGCGTGGCTGCCGCATCATCGGCGGTGACGAGCTCTTTCTGATGAACAGGCAATCGGACAGCTCTCTGGATGGACGCTATTTCGGTCCGACGGCGACATCGGACGTCATCGGGCGCGCCATTCCCGTGTGGACGAGGCAGCCGTGATGATGCACGCGTTCTGCGCACGACCTGCGAACGTCATGCCGACTTTGATGAGCAGCCGCTGCGATCGGAAACGGTCGTCATTGAGGTCGGCACGAGAGGCTTTGAATGACAAAGCCGACCGCAGCGGAATTCCTCGTGACGTTGTCGTGCGGTGCGATGCGTCGGCCTCGATGATGATCGTCCGTCGCAGTCCTCACGGCCGCCGCTGCTTCGCTGTTGTTTCCGGCACGCCGGCGCGGGGCGTGAGACCGAGAGCCGAGGCGAGGGTCCAAAGCCAGCCGCAAGCTGCCGACGGTCGATCGCAAGATAAAAGCGGCTCGCCTGTTGATCAGCAAGCCATTGACATGGCTCGCGTTCAACCGTGCCGTCCGGTCGGAGCGCGTGTCGCGCTGATGCTCTTTCTCAACAACATCAATGCTGCTTTCGGCACTATAGCCTCAATCCTTGCCGCGGGATGCCGCGCATGAGCACCACAGAGCGCGAATTCCGCATCCGTCCGGGGCGCATCCGTCAGGCGCGTGAGAGGAAGGCCAGAAGCTTCATCAATCGCGTCCTGCGCGCGGCGAACGCCGCGGGGCACGTCACGCTGCCCTCGGTGATCGACGGACGCCGGCCGGCTCGCACCCATTCGACCTTCGGCCGCGGCCGTCTCAGCTTCAGTCGCGAGCGCCTCTTTGCCTCGGGCCGCCGCGTCACGGTGAAGGCCCGCATCGCAAGGCACAAGGGCCGTGCGTTTCGGTCAGCGCCGCTGGCGATGCATCTGAGCTATCTCAAGCGGGAGGGGGTCACCCGTGACGGCGAGCCGGCAAGGATGTTCGATGCGCGAGCTGATCACGCCGACGAGGCCGCATTCGAGGCGCGGAGCAGCGACGACCGGCATCATTTCCGCTTCATCGTCTCGCCAGAGGACGCAGCCGACATGGTGGACCTCAGAGCGTTCACGCGCGATCTGATCCGGCAGATGGAAGCTGATCTGTCGACGCGTCTCGAGTGGATCGCGGTCGATCATTGGAATACGGACCATCCGCACGTTCATGTGCTCGTACGCGGTGTCGATCAGACGGGCGCAGATCTCGTCATCGCCCGCGACTATATCGGCCGGGGCCTGCGCTCCCGGGCCGAAGAGCTGGTGGCGCTCGAGCTCGGTCCGAAGCCTGAGCACGACATCCGCAACGCACTGGAAAGAGAGATCACCGCGGATCGCTGGACACGGCTCGATCGCGAGATCCGCATGGCCTGCGATGAGGTGGGGGCCATCGATCTCCGTCAGCGGGTGGCAGCGGGTCCTGATCCCGAGGTCCACCGCCTGATGCGAGGGCGCCTGCAATATCTGGAGCGCCTGGGACTGGCAGCGGCGGCCGGACCCAACGAGTGGATGGTCGAGCTTGGCGCAGAGCGACAGCTCCGCGAGCTCGGCACGCGTGGTGATATCATCAGGACCATGCATCAGGCGTTCGCTCGCCGTGGTGAGGAGCGGAGCGCTGCGGACTACGTCATCGACGGGATCAACAGTCCATCATCGATCATGGGGCGGTTGGTCGACCGTGGACTCCACGACGAACTGACCGGCGAAGCCTATGCAGTGATCGATGGCATCGACGGCCGCGCCCACCACGTTCGCTTCCGCGGGATCGAGGCCTTTGCGCAGGCGCCTCAGCCTGGCGGCATTGTCGAGATCAGGCGCTTTGGCGCTGCGGACGAGGCGCGGCCGACCCTGGTCCTGGCGACGCGCTCGGACCTAGCCCTGGCCGATCAGATCAAGGCCGAGGGAGCGACCTGGCTCGATCATCGGCTGGTCGAGCGTGAACCTGTCTCCCTGGCCCTCGGCGGATTTGGCGCGGAGGTGAGGAGCGCGCTGCGCAGCCGGGCGGAGTATCTCGCGGACCGGGGACTGGCGCAGAGACATGGCCAGCAGATCGTCCCGCAACGGGATCTTCTGAAGACACTACGCAGGCAGGAGCTCGAATCCGTGGGCGCGCGGCTGTCGGCGACCAACGGCGCGCCGCAGCTGAAGGTCGACCCCGGCCAACAGGTTGCGGGCATCTACCGCCAGCGGCTTGTCCTGGCCTCCGGCCGCTTCGCCATGATCGACAATGGTCTCGGTTTCTACCTCGTCCCGTGGTCGCGCGACATCGATCACCGGCTCGGTCAGAAGGTCACGGGCCTTGCGAAGGCCACCGGCATCGACTGGCAGCTTGGTCGCAAGCGCGACCTCGGTCTTTAGCACTCGGGAGACGCCACATGCCTGCGACCCGAATCCAATGGGCACAATTACTCGCCGTCGTGCTGATCAACCTGCTTGCGATATGGGCCGCGACCGAATGGACGGCCTGGCGGCTCGCCTTCCAACCGCGATTGGGGACGCCATGGTTCATGCTGTCCGGCTGGCCAGTCTACTTCCCACCGACCTTCTTCTGGTGGTGGTTCATCTATGATGCCTATGCGCCCTCCATCTTTGCCGAAGGTGGGGCTATCGCGGTCAGTGGCAGTCTCGCGTCTATTGCGGTTGCGGTCGGCATGTCACTGTGGCGGTCGCGGGAGGCGAAAGCCACAGCAACTTACGGGTCCGCGCGCTGGGCCGAGCTGGGCGAGGTGCGCAAGGCGGGACTGCTCGGCGAGGATGGCGTGGTCCTGGGACGGTTGGGAGCGCGCTACCTGCGCCATGACGGACCGGAGCATGTGCTCTGTTTTGCACCGACGCGGTCTGGCAAGGGCGTCGGTCTCGTGGTGCCGTCTCTTCTGACGTGGCCGGGATCGGCGATCGTTCACGACATCAAGGGCGAGAACTGGCAGCTCACGGCAGGATTCCGCGCGCGGCACGGCCGCATATTTCTGTTCGACCCGACCAACCCGAATGCCTCAGCCTACAATCCGCTGCTCGAAGTCAGGCGAGGGGCCTGCGAGGTGCGTGACGTCCAGAATGTCGCCGACGTGCTGGTGGATCCCGAGGGATCTCTCGACAAGCGCAATCATTGGGAAAAGACCAGCCATTCGCTTCTGGTCGGTGCCATCCTGCACGTTCTCTATGCCGAGCCCGACAAGACCTTGGCCGGCGTTGCCGCGTTCCTTTCCGACCCCCGGCGCACGATCGAGGCGACGTTGATGGCGATGATGGCGACGCATCATCTGGGCGCAGCCGGGCCGCACCCGGTGGTGGCATCGACAGCGCGCGAGCTTCTGAACAAATCGGAGAATGAGCGCTCGGGCGTCCTTTCAACGGCGATGTCATTCCTCGGTCTTTACCGGGATCCGGTGGTGGCTGCTGTCACGGGGAGATGTGATTGGCACATTGCTGATCTGGTTGCAGGGGAGGAGCCCGCGACGCTGTATCTCGTCGTGCCGCCATCCGACATCTCACGTACGAAGCCGCTCATTCGTCTGGTTCTGAACCAGATCGGCCGGCGTTTGACCGAGGATCTCAAGGCAAAGCAGAGCCGGCATCGTGTCCTGATGATGCTGGACGAGTTTCCGGCGTTAGGCCGGCTCGACTTCTTCGAATCCGCTCTCGCCTTCATGGCTGGGTACGGCATCAAGAGCTTCCTCATTGCGCAATCGCTCAATCAGATCGAGAAGGCCTATGGGCAGAACAATGCCATTCTGGACAACTGCCATGTCCGCGTCAGCTTCGCGACCAACGACGAGCGAACCGCCAAGCGCGTCTCGGACGCGCTCGGCACCGCAACCGAAATGCGGGCCGTGAAGAATTACGCCGGGCATCGCCTGGCGCCATGGTTGGGTCACCTCATGGTGTCGCGCCAGGAGACGCCGCGTCCGCTCCTGACGCCGGGCGAGGTGATGCAATTGCCGGCGGCTGATGAGATCGTGATGGTCGCCGGCGCACCACCGATCCGCGCCAGGAAGGTGCGATATTTCGAGGATGAGAGACTGGTCTCGCGCATCCTGCCGCCGCCGGACATCGCCAGGACCAGAGCGTCTGTGGGTGCGGATGACTGGTCATCGCTTGCGCCCCTTACGCCTGTGCTCGCCGGATCCCGGCTGACGCTGCCCCCCGAGACAAGGGACGAGCAGGCCAATGGCGGCTTGCGACGCGAGCCGGAGCTGCCGCAGCACGAAGCGATCGCGAGCGAAACGACGAGCGTAGATCCGGCGGACGAGTTTTCGGTCGTGTTCGATGACGATGATGGGACGCCGCAGCTGGTCGGCTCACGCGATGCGAGCACGACGGGGATTGCGCGTCAGGCTGCGCTCGACCCGCGCGATGACATGGGCTTGTGAGGACAGACCAATGCGGGATCGAATGAATGTCTACTTCCCGCCGGAGCTGCTGCGGCAGATCGTAGAGCTCGCCGATCGCAGGAAGCTTTCGCGCTCGGCCATCGTCGAGGCGGCGGTTCAGTCGTTTCTGTCGCCGGATGCGGCTGATCGGCGCGAGGCGGCGCTCACACGCCGGCTCGACAGGCTGTCGCGGCAGATGCAGCGGCTCGAGCGTGATGTCGGCATCCTTGCCGAGACGCACGCATTGTTCGTTCGCTTCTGGCTGACCGTGACACCCCCGCTGCCGTCCGAAGCGCAGGCCACAGCGCAGGTCAAGGGACGCGAGCGGTTCGAAGGCTTTGTGGAGGCGCTCGGCCGCCGGCTGCAGAAGGGGCAGAGCTTCCTGCGCGAAATTCCTGAGGATTTCGTCAGACCGCCGTCGAGCGAGCCCGGCTCCTGAGGCGGTGGAAGCGTCGATCGGGACCGTTCCAGCGCGCGGGTTGAGCTTGGCATCTACGCCAGAGTTTCTTTCCACCCGCCAGGCTTCGAACGTTCGAATCTTGCGCGTGCCAGGCCAGGCAAGCTGACCTAATCGACGGACCAGATGAGGTCCGAACGATGAAGAAGAAACTCACTTTGCAGCTATCCAGCGAGATTCTCGCCCGCCTTGCCGGCGCAGCCGAGGAAAGATGCGTGAACCGCACGATCGTCGTGGAAAAGGCGCTCGAACGGTTTCTAGCCCAGCCGCTGGATGGACCGATGCCGGCGCAAGATCGCCTGCAGGGCCTGGAACAGCAGCTGCAAACGATTCAGCGCGACATCGCGGCCCTCAATGAGACGGTCGCCCTTCATGCACGCTACCATCTGGCGGTGACGTCGCTGGCGGATCAGGAGAGCACGAGCGCAGCAAGGGGCGGTGATCGTGATTTCGACCAGGCGATGCGGATTGGCGCGATCCAAAAGCTGCAGCGTGACTTGTCGGAAAGGCAGCGAGAGACGCGACCCGATGGCGCTGCGCGAGCCGGTCAAGTGAGCCAGCCATTTCCGGCTCAACTTCGCCGCGCCGAGCCTCCAATCGCCGAGGTGTCCTGGGGCGTGCCTGCCGCCGGGGAGGGCGGCGAGGATCCCTTTCGCCTCCCGCCTCAATCGAGCCGTTGAGCGATCCCGCGAGCACGCGGATCACGGCAGTTCGTTGTCGGCCTATGCCTTCGGCCGAAAGGGCACCGAAGCCGGAGACCAAGGCCATCGCGAGATCACAGGCTGGCGGCTCGCCGCCCTGGTGTTTCTGCCCTTCGCAATGGGCTATTTCCTGTCCTATCTGTTTCGCACCATCAATGGACTCGTCTCTGCCAGTCTTGCCTCAGAGCTCGGGTTGAACGCGGCCGACCTTGGTCTGATCACGGCGGCTTACTTCCTGGTCCTTGCGGCTGCCCAGATCCCGGTCGGCATGATGCTCGACCGCTATGGCCCGCGCCGGGTTCAGAGCGCGCTTCTTGTCGTCGCGGCCTTTGGCGCGGAGGCCTTCGCAAGGTCGTCGGGGCCGCTCTCGCTGCTCCTCTCACGCGCCCTGATCGGGCTCGGGGTCGCTGCGGCTCTGACCGCGGGCCTGAAGGCCATTGTTCTGTGGTTTCCGCGCGAGCGGGTGGCGTTGGTCAATGGGTACATGGTCATGCTCGGGGCGCTTGGCGCTGTCAGCGCGACGCTGCCCGCCGAGGCGATCCTGGTGAAGACCGGATGGCGCGGCCTGTTTGACATCCTGGCCATCGCGACCGCTGCAGCGGCGATCCTGATCTATTGCCTGGTGCCGGAGCGCGAAACGCAGGGCTCGTCCGCGTCGGAAGCAGGTGGCTTGCGGAGCATTCTTCGCGACGTCCGGTTCTGGAGGGTCGCGCCGCTATCCGGAGCCTGCATCGGATCGGCGTGGTCGCTCCAGGGCTTATGGGCATCCGCGTGGCTGGCCGACGTGGAGGGCATGACCCGCGCCCAAGTCGTGACAGCGCTGTGTCTGACCGCCCTGATGCTCAGCCTCGGTGCGTGGATGCTCGGTGCGCTGACCAACTGGACACGACGCAGGGGATTAGGTCCAGAGCATGTGCTGGCTTTGATCGCCGTGCTCTCCATGGTGGCGCAGCTGGCGCTGGTATGGCGGCTGCCATTGCCGGCGATCGCGCCATGGCTGATCATCGCGATCGTCGGAGCCGCCACCGTGCTCAGCTTTGCGATCATCTCGGACTATTACCCGAAGGAATTGGCTGGCCGCGCCAACGGGGCCTTGAACGTGGTGCATTTCGGGTGGGGGTTTCTGGCCCAGTACGGGATCGGTGTATTGCTGGCCCAATGGCCGCAATCCAATGGGCACTATCCTGTCATCGCCTATCAGGTTGCCTTCGGAGTGAACCTCGCGCTGCAGGCAGCAGCACTGATTTGGTTTGCCGCTCCACGAGAGCACAGACCGCGATCATCGGAGGCGAGCAGCGGGACCGAATTTGTCATGGCCGACCTCCCCGCGACCTCAAGCGATCGCCCGGCTCCCGCCCGCGAGCCGCCAAGCCATGCCAGATGGTGAGCCGACGTCGCGGCGCCGGTGGCGACCTTCGCCTTCGCTACAGCAGCGTTCGCCGTCGCTCTCGGCCGCGAGGGGGCGGTGCTGCGGGCCCATGACCCGCGCTCTGAAAGCTGCTGCCCCGCCTTGGTGATCTGCTTGTCCCGCCCGAAAGAGCCCTCCTGTCTCTACGCTTTCCTGCGCCAGGCTACACCCGAAGCGCTGTTGGTCTTGCTGCTGCAGGAGGTCTGCATCTTTGATCATCACAAGCGATGCTGACCGCGCTTCAATGATCGGAGATGAGAGTGACCGGCTTCGTCCAGACACAGCGCATCACGCGTGGCACCCGCATGCTGCGGACGGCATTGGGGCCTGCCATCGCGCGTCATCTCGACGATCAATCCGTCGTGGAGATCATGCTCAATCCAGATGGCCGGCTCTGGGTCGATCGGCTCGCGTCTGGCTTGGCCGATACCGGTGAGAGTCTTGCTGCCGGTGATGGCGAGCGCGTCGTCCGGCTGGTCGCGCACCACGTCGGGCTCGAGGTCCATGCGGGCTCTCCGCGCGTGTCGGCGGAGCTGCCGACGACGGGCGAACGTTTTGAAGGCCTGCTGCCGCCGCTCGTTGCAGCCCCGACATTCGCCATCCGCAAGCCCGCGATCGCCGTCTTTACGCTCGACGACTACGTGGCTTGCGGGATTGCGACCGCAGATCAGGCCGGCGCGTTGCGGCGGGCTGTTGCCAACCGCTGCAACATTCTGGTGGCCGGCGGCACCTCGACCGGCAAGACCACGCTGGTCAATGCCTTGCTGGCTGAAGTGGCGATGACCGGCGACCGCATCGTGCTGATCGAGGATACGCTCGAGCTGCAATGCTCGGCGCCCAACCTCGTGACGCTTCGAACCAAGCAGGGTGTGGCGTCGCTTTCGGATCTGGTGCGCGCCGCGCTTCGGCTGCGCCCGGATCGCATTCCGATCGGCGAGGTCCGCGGGCCGGAGGCGCTCGATCTCGTCAAGGCCTGGGGCACCGGCCATCCCGGCGGCATCGGCACCATTCATGCCGGGTCCGCACTCGGCACCCTCCGGCGGCTGGAGCAGCTGGTTCAGGAGGCCGTCGTGAGCGTCCCACGTGCTCTGATTGCCGAGACGATCAACGTGATCGCCGTTCTCGCCGGGCGCGGCTCGCAGCGGCGGCTCGGCGAGCTCGTGCGTGTCGAAGGGCTCTCACCTTGCGGGGACTACATCCTCGTTCCCTTGGGAGATCAGCGATGAAGGCGCGACTGTCTTGCTGGTCCATCGCCACGATTGCGATTGCGGCAGCCGCAGTGCTCGTGGCGGCGGCGCCGGCGCATGCGGCGGGCTCGAACATGCCTTGGGAGCAGCCGCTCAACAAGATCCTGCTTTCAGTCGAGGGACCGGTCGCCAAGATCATCGCCGTGATCATCATCATCACGACGGGTCTGTCACTGGGTTTTGGCGAAACCTCCGGTGGCTTCCGGCGGCTCATCCAGATCGTCTTCGGTCTCTCCATCGCCTTTGCCGCCTCGAGCTTCTTCCTGTCGTTCTTCTCCTTCGGCGGCGGCGTGGTGTTGTGATGGATAGCGAGATCAAGGGCTTCAGCGCGCCTGTGCATCGCTCGCTGACCGAGCCCATTCTGCTCGGGGGCGCGCCGCGATCGGTCGCGATTGTCAACGGCACCGTGTCGGCGGCGCTCGGCCTCGGTTTGCGGCTCTGGCTCTTCGGCCTGCTGCTCTGGTTCGTCTGCCACATGGTCGCGGTCTGGGCGACACGGCGCGATCCGTCCTTTGTCGAGGTCGTGCGCCGCCACCTGCGGATTCCCAATCACCTCAGCCAGTGAGGCTCGCATGTTCAATTTGGCCGAATACCGCCGCACCAATATCCGGCTTGCGGATTTCCTGCCCTGGGCGGCGCTGGTGGACGAGGGCGTCGTTCTCAACAAGGACGGCTCGCTGCAACGGACGGCGCGTTTTCGCGGGCCTGACCTGGAGAGCTCGGTCGCATCCGAGCTCACAGCAGTCGCCTTCCGTCTCAACAACGCTCTGCGGCGCCTGGGGTCGGGCTGGGCGATCTTCGTCGAGGCGCAGCGGCATTCGGCCGGAGCCTACCCAATTTGCGTGTTTCCGGATGCCGCGTCCGCCCTGGTCGATGCCGAGAGAAAGGCACAGTTCGAGGAGCAGGCGGCGCACTACGAGTCGAGCTATTATTTGACGTTTCTGTACCTGCCGCCGCGAGAAGACTTAGCCCGTTCCGAACGCGTGCTCTATGAAGGCGCGCCGCAGCCGGAGGGCTCGCGCGGCCGCGACATCCTGCGCAGCTTTGTCGATCGCACCGACCGCATTCTGCAGCTCGTGGGCGGCTTCATGCCGGAATGCGGCTGGCTCGGCGACGACGCCGTGCTGAGCTATCTGCACTCGACCGTCTCGACCAAGCGCCAGCGGGTCCGCGTCCCTGAAATCCCCATGCATCTGGATGGGCTGCTCGCCGACCAGCCGCTGACCTGCGGCCTCGCGCCGATGCTGGGGGCGGTCAATCTCCGCGTGCTCACCATCATCGGCTTTCCCTCTGCAACGACGCCAGGACTGCTGGACGAATTGAACGGGCTTGCATTCGCCTACCGCTGGTCGACCCGCGCCATCATGCTCGACAAGCAGGATGCCGTGAAGCTCGTGACACGGATCCGCCGGCAGTGGTTTGCCAAGCGCAAATCTCTGGCGGCGATCCTCAAGGAGGTCGTGACCAACGAGGTGGCAAGCCTCGTTGACAGCGACGCCCACAACAAGACCGCTGACGCCGATGCGGCGCTGCAGGATCTCGGCTCCGATGAGATCAGCCAGGCCTATGTCACCGCGACCGTGACGGTGTGGGATCCTGATCCGGCGAGGGCTGACGAGAAGCTGCGCCTGGTGGAGAAGGTGATCCAGGGGCGCGATTTCACCTGCATGACGGAGACTGTGAATGCGGTTGAGGCCTGGCTCGGCAGCCTTCCGGGGCATGTCTATGCCAATGTGCGCCAGCCACCGTTGTCGACGCTGAACCTTGCGCATCTCGTCCCGCTCTCGGCGGTCTGGGCAGGTGAGGTGCGTGACCATCATCTGAGGGCGCCTGCGTTGCTGTTCGGCCGCACCGAGGGCGCGACGCCATTCCGGTTCTCGCTCCATGTCGGCGATGTCGGCCACACGCTGGTGATCGGACCGACCGGAGCTGGCAAATCGGTGCTGCTGGCGCTGATGGCTCTGCAGTTCCGCCGCTATCCGAATGCGCAGATCCTTGCGTTTGATTTCGGCGGCTCCCTGCGGGCCGCCGCGCTTGCCATGGAAGGTGACTGGCATGATCTCGGTGGAGCGCTCTCGGCCGATAGCGAGACCTCGATCGCGCTGCAGCCGCTGGCAGGCATCGGTGATGTGATGGAGCGCGCCTGGGCGGCGGATTGGATCGCCGGCCTGCTGGTCCGCGAGAAGATCGTGGTGACGCCGGACGCCAAGGAGCATCTCTGGTCGGCGCTGACCTCGCTGGCTTCCGCGCCAACTTCTGAGCGGACCCTGACCGGCCTGTCGGTGTTGCTGCAGTCGAACATCTTGAAACGGGCCCTCAAGCCGTATTGCCTCGATGGCGCTCACGGACGACTGCTGGATGCCGATCATGAGCTCGTGGGCGACCGGTCGGTCCAGGTGTTTGAGACCGAGGGGCTGATCGGGACCGCTGCCGCTCCTGCTGTCCTCGCTTATCTGTTCCACAAGATCGCCCGGCAGCTCGACGGCCGCCCGACACTTCTGATCATCGATGAAGGGTGGCTGGCGCTGGACGACGCCGACTTCGCGGGCCAGCTCAGGGAGTGGCTGAAGACCCTGCGCAAGAAGAACGCCTCCGTCGTTTTCGCGACCCAGTCGCTATCCGACATCGACGGCTCGCCGATCGCACCCGCCATCATTGAGAGTTGCCCGAGCCGCATCCTGCTGCCGAACGAGCGGGCGCTCGAGCCGCAGATCATGGGCATCTATCGTCGCTTCGGTCTCAATGATCGTCAGATCGAGCTCGTCAGCCGTGCGGCCCCCAAGCGCGACTATTACTGCCAGTCGCGCCGGGGCAACCGCATGTTCGAGCTCGGTCTCGGCGAGGTCGCGCTCGCCTTTGCCGCGGCGTCGTCCAAGGCCGATCAGGCCGCGATCTCGGACGTTCTGAAGTCCGCCGGCAGGGACGGCTTTGCGGCAGCGTGGTTGCGGCACCTCAAGCTTGGCTGGGCAGCCGACCTCATCCCCGGCCTCGACAATCTGGAGACGCGGCAATGATCTCTGGCAAGCGATGGGCAGCGTCGTTGGCGCTGCTGGTTCTGACCTCGGCGGGTCCGGTGCGGGCCCAGCTCGTCGTCTTCGACCCCAACAATTATGCTCAGAACGTGCTGACCGCCGCACGTGAGCTGCAGCAGATCAACAATCAGATTCTGGCCCTGCAGAACCAGGCAGAGATGTTGATCAATCAGTCGCGCAACCTCGTCAACCTGCCGTATTCGTCATTGACGCAGCTGCAGCAATCGATCCAGCGGACCCAGGATTTGCTCAAGCAGGCTCAGCGCCTGGCCTACGACGTGCAGCAAATCGAGCAGGCGTTCAAGACGGTCTATGCGCCGGCAGCCGCCGGCGCCAGCGCCGCTGACCTCGCGGACAATGCGCGCTCACGCTGGCAGACGTCCGTGGCCGCGCTGCAGGATGCGCTCAAGCTTCAGGCGGGCGTGGTCGGCAATCTCGACACCATCAAGAGCCAGTCCGTCGCGCTGGTTGTCGCGAGCCAAGGAGCCGCCGGCGCCTTGGCTGTCAGGCAAGCCGGCAACCAGATCCTGGCGATGCAGGCGCAACAGCTCGCGGATCTGACGGCGGTTGTGGCCGCCCAGGGACGGGCGCAGAACCTCACCATGGCGGAGCGCGCGGCGGCCCAGGATCAGGCACGCGAACAGCTCCGCCGCTTCCTGACGCAGGGTCAGGGCGACCAGGCCTCCAGCGTACGAATGTTTCACTGATGATGACGAGCGTTCCGGACCAAATTGGCGGATCCCCCGCCGCGGCTGCCCGGCAGCTCATGGTTGAGATTGCCCGATGACAGGAACGGGGATCATCGATCAATTCCTGGAGACCTTTACCCGGACAATCGACAGCGGCTTTGGCCTGGTGGGCGGTGAGGTCGGATATCTCGCAACCACGCTCGTCACCATTGATGTGACGCTTGCTGCGCTCTTCTGGGCGTTTGGCGGCGAGGACGATGTCGTCGCCCGGCTGCTGAAGAAGACCTTGTTTGTCGGCGTGTTCGCCTACCTGATCGGCAATTGGAACAGCCTCGCCCGGGTCGTCTTCGAGAGCTTCGCAGCACTCGGCCTGAAGGCCTCGGGCTCGGCGCTGTCGGCGGCGGACTTCCTGCGCCCGGGCAGGATCGCGCAAGTGGGTCTCGATACCGGGCGGCCGCTCCTCCAGGCGATCTCGGGCCTCCTTGGATATGTGAGCTTCTTCGAGAACTTCCTGCAGATTGCGGTCCTGTTGTTTGCGTGGGTGGTCGTGCTGCTCGCCTTCTTCATTCTGGCCATCCAGCTCTTCGTCACCCTGATCGAGTTCAAGCTCACGACGCTTGCTGGATTCGTGCTCATCCCGTTTGGTCTGTTCGGCAAGACCGCCTTCGCAGCCGAACGTGTGCTCGGCAATGTCATCTCCTCCGGTGTGAAGGTTCTGCTGCTCGCCGTGATCTCAGGAACCGGCTCGACCCTGTTCGGTCAGTTGACCCAGGTGACGAGCGGCGATCCTCCGACCGTCGAGAGTGCCATGGCCCTGGTCCTGGCGTCCCTGGCGCTGCTCGGCCTTGGATTGTTCGGGCCCGGGATCGCCAATGGTCTTGTCAGTGGTGGACCGCAGCTTGGAGCAGGGAGCGCGGTCGGGACGTCGCTTGCAGCGGGTGGTCTCGTCGTGGCCGGCGCCGGCATGGCCGCTGGTGCAGCGGGGCTCGCAGGCGGCGCGATCTCTGGTGCAAGCCGTGCTGTCGCGCCGCTTGGTGCGGCGGCGTCCGGCGGAGGGCGCGTCAGCGGCGCTGCCGCCGAGGCAGCAGGAGCGAACGCGAGTCCCCTTCGCCAAAGGGCGAATGTCCAGGCTGGCGGCTCGGATCAGCCGGGTCAGGCCGATGGCTCGGGCTCTCCGATGTGGGCGCAGCGCATGAAGGCAGCGCGCGCCGTCCATCAGGGCGCATCTACAACGGCACAAGCCGTTCGCCATGCCGAGCGCGGCGGGCAGGGAAGCGCGGTCGATCTCTCCGAGGGGAAATCCTGACATGTTCAAGCGGTCATCTGTTCATTACGGCCGTACGCCCGAGCCGGTGACGCCCTATCAGAAGGCAGCGCAGGTCTGGGATGAGCGCATCGGCTCTGCGCGCGTGCAGGCCAAGAACTGGCGGCTGATGGCATTCGGCTGCCTCACCCTCGCCGCAGGCTTCGCGTCCGCCCTGATCTGGCAGTCGGCCCGCGGTACGGTGACGCCCTGGGTGGTCGAGGTTGGCCATCTCGGCGAGGTCCAGCGGGTAGCGCCTGCGGTGGCTGACTACGTGCCGACCGATCCGCAGGTCGCCTTCCATCTTGCCCGGTTCATTGAGGACGTGAGAGGTCTGCCGGCCGATGGCATCGTGCTGCGCCAGAATTGGCTGCGCGCCTACGACTTCACCACCGATCGCGGCGCGGCTGCCCTGAATGACTATGCCCGCTCCAATGATCCTTTTAGCAAGCTCGGGAAGATCCAGGTCTCGGTCGAGGTCTCCAGTGTGATCCGCGCCTCGCCGGACAGCTTCCGGATCGCCTGGGTCGAGCGTCGCTACGAGAACGGCGCCTCGGTTGCGACCGAACGCTGGAGCGCGATCCTCACCCTCGTGTTCGCCATGCCGGACGATGCTGACCGCCTGCGCAAGAACCCGCTCGGCGTCTACGTCCAAGCCATCAACTGGTCGAAGGAGCTGTCGCAATGAGCAAGCCAATGGTCCGGAGGGCTGGAGGGCCAATGATGGCGGGGGCCGCCGTTCTGGTTCTGCTCTGCAGCTGCACAACGACCAATCTGCCCAAGATCAGCTATGACAGCGAAGCACCACCCTTGCCGGCGCCGCCAGCTGCGCTGGATGGAAAGGTTCAGCCGCTTCATCTTCCGCCGCCCTGGAAAGTGTCCCTTGGTGGCAAGGCGGGAGCCCAGGAAGAAGCGGAGCCGCTCGACCGCGTCGAGATGGCCAATAGCGCGGCGCGGGTCGAACCGCGCAAGAAGGGCTACTTCAACGCGACGCAGATCTATGCCTACAGTCCCGGCGCGCTCTATCAGGTCTATGCGGCGCCCGGGCAGATCACCGACATCATGCTCGAGGAAGGTGAACAGCTCACAGGGTCGGGGCCCGTGTCCGCCGGCGACACCGTGCGCTGGGTCGTAGGCGATACCGAGAGCGGTGCGGGCGAACGCCGCCACGTCCACATCCTGGTCAAGCCGACGCGTGCCGCGATCGAAACCAATCTCATCGTCAACACCGACCGGCGGACCTATCTCCTCGAGCTGCGCGCTCGTGACAAGCCGTATATGCCCGCTGTGGCCTGGTACTATCCCCAGAATGCCGAGACGAGAGCGCGCCAGCTCGTCTTGAGGCCGGAGCTGCCCAATCCGGCGCTGCGACGCTTCCGCTATCGCATCGAGGGGGATGATCCGCCATGGAGGCCGGTCAACGCCTATGACGACGGTCGCAAGGTCTATATCGAGTTTGCCCCTGGCATCGTGCAGGGTGAATTGCCGCCCTTGTTCGTCATCGGGAGCGATGGTGCGCCCGAGATCGTCAACTACCGTGCCTTCCGCAACATCATGATCGTCGATCGGCTGTTTGCCGCAGCCGAGTTGCGCCTCGGCGGCGAGGAGCAGCGCAAGGTCCGGATCGTCAGAACCGACGGAGCCTCAGGGTGAAAAACGAGGAGGATGAGGCTTCTGCGTCTCAGGCTCCGTCTGCAGCCGAGAAGGCTGAGCGTCGCACGAAAAGAATGCGCCTGAACGGAGATCTTCCGCCGGTTACGCGGCTGTCGCGCAATGTCCTGGCCGGCGGCAGTGCAGTTGCGCTCCTGTTGATGGGAGGCGCCGTCGTCTGGACATTGCAGACCAACAGGCCGAGCAAATCGGGTCCATCCGAGCTCTACAGCACTGATCATCACGACATCGCGGACGGGGTTTCGGCCCTGCCGCGTGACTACGCCAGTCTTCCCAAGAATCTCCCGACAAACGTCCCAGTGATCGGACCGCCGCTGCCCGGGGATCTCGGCAAGGCGATTGTCGCTGCGCAGGGCCAGGCACTTGCGGTCACCCCCGATCAGGAGCAGCTCCGCCATGAGCAGGAGCGGGATGCCGCTCGCTTGAGCCGCCTGTTTGCGACGGTCAATGTTCGTGGCACCGAGGCCGCGGCGAGCGGGCCTCAGACCAGCGAACGCGCGGGCGCGATGTCCAGTCCCGACGACGCATTCGCCCAGAATGGCCAGGACCGCAAGCTCGCCTTCGTCAATGCCGCGGTCGATCGCCGGACCACGAGTCCCGACCGTGTCAGCCGGCCGGCCTCCCCCTATGTGGTTCAGGCCGGGACCGTGATTGCGGGCGCCCTGATCACGGGCATTCGCTCCGACCTGCCGGGGCAGATCACCGCTCAGGTCACCGAGAACGTGTTCGATTCGCCGTCAGGCCGCTTCCTGCTTGTCCCGCAGGGCGCGCGGCTGATCGGGATATACGATAGCCAGGTGACGGCCGGGCAATCGCGCGTGCTCCTGGTCTGGACCAGGCTGATCATGCCCAATGGACGGTCGATCGTCCTGGAACGGCAGCAGGGCGCCGACGCTGCCGGTTATTCGGGTCTCTCGGACGAGGTTGATAACCACTTCAGGCAGCTGGTTGGCGCAGCGCTGCTCTCGACGCTGCTCTCGATGGGCAGCGAGGTCAACGCGGGCACCAATCAAAATACGAACAACGCCGCGATCATCCAGGCGCTCCGCCAGGGCTTCGGCAACTCCATGAGCCGCACAGGTCAGCAGCTGGTTGGTCAGCAGATGAACGTCCAGCCGACTCTGACAGTGAGGCCGGGCTTTCCGGTCCGCGTGATCGTCAATCGTGATCTCGTGCTCGAGCCGTATCAGGGGTAGCAGTCATGGCGAAGCTGAAGATCTCGGAACTTCCCGATGAGAAGCCGGTCAAAATCACGGTCGAACTGTCAGCGAGCGTATTTCGCGATCTGCAGGCCTATGCCGAAGCTGTCGGCCGCCATTCGGACCAGCCGGCCAATGATCTTGGTCGCCTGGCCTCGGCAATGGTGGCACGTTTCATGGCGGCTGATCGGGCGTTTGCCAAGTCGAAGCGGGCACCAGCCATCAAGGCCAGATAGTCCCGGAGCCACGCATCGCGTTGGCTTCCTCCGCAATGCATACAAACCAGGACCGACTGGCGCTCAAAGTTGATACATTCGGTGTTCCTGAAGCAGGAAGCTTGTGAGCGGCAAATCCAGCGTGGCAGGCTTTCTTGAGCGAAGGAGCCGACGCGTTGATCGCCACCGATTGCGGTGATGCCGCATCTTCTCCAGAGACGGTCAATCGCGCTGAGGCCCAAAGCCTGATGCAAGCGCTGATCGGCCCTCACTGGCGGGCCCTGCGGCGGCAAGATGGTCGAAGGTTCGGGGATCGCGCTCATCCAGCCTCCACGAGCCCTTCCAACTCTGGGCTGCAGGCCAGTCCTTTGGGCTCCGATGGAGCATCCTCTGCCAAGCGCGGGGACAATGCTGATGGGACAGGCCCAGGAGAAGGGCTTTCATGCAGCGCTTTAGGGACGCCTGTATGCTGGCGAACCAATTCCAGCACGGCTGATGATACCCCGATATAGGCTGCCCCAATGTCATGCCCCGGAAACGGCAGCTTCGCTCCCAGTGGCCTCACCGGGCAGCCATGGGCAGCGATGACATTCTTGAAGATCCAGCTGGGCATGACACCAAGATAGGACGAGATGCCGTTGGCGAGGCCGAATTCCTGACAAGCCTGTATGAGCTGCCCGATCACTCGGCGCCGTCCGCCGGTGCTCAGCGCACGATCACAGCCGAATCGCGATGCTTCCCAGATTTCGTCCGAATGCGGCAGCAAGCCTTCAACCAGATTAGGCCACAAGGACTTGACCATGTAGGGGCGTGTGGTCGGAATCAGCCGCGCAGTTCCAAGCGCCTGATCTTGCTCGTCCACGACAAGGATGTAGGTGGCTGCCGGTGTGTCGAACTCATCATATTCCATGCCCTGATAATGAGGCACGGACCACCCCTGGCGCTCGACGAACATCCGGTACCGCAACCGATGATGCGAAATCCAGGCTTCGCCATATCGATGGACGGTTTCCCACCTGACTAAAAGGGTACGCATGAGCATCTTCCAATGTGCCACGTGACGGGAAGATGCAGACTAATCGGCACAGCGTCAGCGAGGCAGCTACCCAGTCGAGTAGTTCGCGCGTCTGTGGAGCGGCTGCTGTCCTACCGGCTGCTCAGAGGAAGACAACTGTCAGACATCGCCCCAATATCACCTACAATCTGGCGCAATTCTGAGTTGTATTGGGGTGTAGTTCTTGGCTTTTGCAAGGCTCGTCCAGGCCCGTTTGAACGGGTTCAGCTTGGGATGGCCGCGAGGCCTGACTTGCGCGTGCTGCGTGCCGGGAGAATGTCCCTGGTGCGCATGATCCGATCGAAACTTGTACCAGCAATCTCGTGCATGCTGACACAAGTGCCGAAGATCGCTCATCAAACAGGCACTTTGCTGCGCGATCTGATTGCCGGAGTCGGCAAGATCGTCAGGGCCGCCGCTTCCGGAGAAGGGCATTGTTGATGACATCGCGGCTTCTGAAAAAATCAATCGAATATGATCGTCAATTGCACGACGGAGCGTATCATGGTACGGTCTACCTCAGGTTGGGTTGGAGTTTGGACAAGCAAGCGCCTGCTTCTCGCCTTGATAGAGGCAGACGAGGGGGCAAGGACGGACCGTCGGCAATCGGGACATTCAGACGGATTCGTTTTCACGATCACATCTGGGCGGAAGTTTGCGCAGCTTTGTCTGCCGTGAGGTAGCAATGGACCTCTTCAGCTTCATCGATTGTGCAAACCGCACGCAGTCGCTGTCCGACCTCTTCGATCTTCTCGTCAGTTCTGCAGCCGATGAGGGGTTCGGCCAAGTGGCTTATGGCGCCCTGAACTATGAAGAGACGGTACGGCTGCCAGAGCATCCTATGCCGGCCGTCGCTCTCAACTTTCCGCTCGATTGGCGAGAGCACTATTTCGAGCGCAAGTATCACGAGATCGATCCGGTCGTCAGGCGAACCCCGTTTCATAGCAGTCCATTCATGTGGGATCAGCTGCTCGAGCAGAAGCAGCTGCAGGATGGCGAGCGGTTGGTCCTTCGTGAGAGCCGCGAAGCCGGTCTCAAGCACGGGGTGAGCGTGCCGCTGTTTGGGCCATCGGGGCGCATCTCCGTTCTATCCTTTGCATCCAGCTTCGACGATGCCGACCCGATCCGGCATATGAAGCATCTTCACGCCTTGGCGTGTCAGTTCCATGTTGCTTTTGGCGAGCTTGCCCAGCCAGCGATGGGCAAGAAGGCGATTGGGCTCTCGCAGCGCGAACGCGAATGCCTGAAGTGGACCGCAGAGGGCAAATCCTCCTGGGATATCGGAATCATCCTCAAGATCAGCGAAAACACGATCAACTTCCACCTCAAGAAGGCGATGAGAAAGCTTGGCACGAACAGCCGGACGGTCGCCGTCGTGAGGGCGATAAGGCTTGGTCTCATTGAGATCCCTGGATTATCCGGCCCATCCGTGTCGGCGTGGATCGACAGGCCACCGACTGAAGCCGACGCCGCCCAACCGTTGCCGCTCTGACACTCACGACGAAGCGCCGTTCCTGCGCGGCGCGCAATTGGCGAAACGGCGCGATGGTCGCGCGCAATCGCCAGCTTTGAGATCAATCGCTTCCGTAAGCCAACCACGGCGCGTCCTCCATCGATGCGCGCGGCGGTGTGGCGGCACAGGGTTCCGCGTGCCGCCTGTGACGGAGCTATGCTCACGCTCTCATGGGGGCCGTTCCGGATGGAGGCGACGCGCTCCGGGTAGACGGTTCGCCGGGTCTGCAGTCGCTGCCGCCTGGGTCCTGGTACTCGAACTTTTGGGTCGCGGTTGAGCTTCGCCGTTAGCCCATAACGCCCAAGAATAGGTCTCCTTGATTTCGGACTTTGACAGAGATGCAGGACTCTTCCAGCCTGATGCGTGGGCAACGGGCGAGGCACCGGATGAAGTACGTCTCTATGAAGTACGTCTATATGTTGGCTTTCTGCATCGCCGTCACGGTGAACGCGACCGGTGATGTGTCTGCAGCGGAAGCCCCGGAGATCACCCTGCAAATCGGGGCCGGTGGATCAGACATTACCACGCTCGACCCCCATCGTGCGACGACCAGCACCGACAAGCCGCTGATCGGCCTGATGTTCAACGGCCTGGTTCGATTCAAGCCAGGGAGCGCGGACCCTAAGGATCTCGAGCCCGATCTCGCCGAGCGGTGGGAAACGTCCCCAGACGGACGAGTCTGGACCTTCTTCCTCCGAAAGGGCGTCAAGTTTCACGGCGACTGGGGCAGCCTCACCGCAGATGATGTCGTCTACTCGCTGACACGTGCCGCAGACCCCAGCCGATCGAGCTTCGCTGCAGACTTCTCCGCGGTGGAGAGCATCGCCAAGGTAGACGGGTCCACCGTTCGCATGACCCTGAAGTATCCAGATCCGAATTTCCTCGGCCGCTTGTCCAACTATCACGGCGGAAACATTGTCTGCAAAAGAGCAGTGGAGGAGCTCGGAGACAAGTTTGCCTCCAATCCCGTCGGTACGGGTCCGTTTGCGTTTTCAGAGCATGAAACGCAGCGGCATGTGAAGCTGGTCGCAAACGAGGGCTATTTCCGCGGCCGGCCGCAGATCAGCAATATCATGTACCGTACGATCCCCTCCGACAGCGCCCGCGAGCTCGCCTTTGCGTCTGGAGAGCTCGACGTCATCCAAGGCCGGCGCGAGCAACGCTGGGTCGATATGACCCGCCAGCGCGGCAACATGGTCGTTGATGTCTTCCGTCCAGGAGAGTTTCGAACGCTTCACATCAACAGCAGTATTCCGCCGCTCGATGACCTGAAGGTCCGACAGGCAATCGCCGCTGCGGTCAATCTCGACGATCTCGTGCAGTTTGTCGGTAAGAGCGTCAGTCTGAAAGGCTGCTCGGTCGTGCCCCCGGGCTATATCGGAGAGGACTGTTCATCAGGGGCTTATGCTTACGATCCGGTGAAGGCCAAGGCACTTCTGGCCGAAGCGGGCTACCCAAATGGCCTGACGCTCAAGGTCGTGGTGTCCAACATCTCGGCTATCCTGCCGACAATGGAAATTATTCAGCGCCAGCTCGCAAAGGCCGGTATCAAGCTGGATATGAGCGTTGTCGATCACGCCACGTATCAGAGCCAGATTCGCGGCAATGCCAGCGCTCTGGTGTTTTATGGCGCCGCCAGATTTCCGGTCGCCGACACGTACCTGACCGAGTTCTATCACTCGAGCTCGAGCATTGGAAAGCCGACGGCGGTTGCCAATTTCTCCCATTGCGACGTTGCGGACGCAGACATACAGGCGGCGCGGGTGGAAGGCAGTGTGGAGCGGCAGCAGGAGCTGTGGAAGGAGGCTCAGCGCAAGATCCACGACGCCGTCTGTTCTGTTCCGCTGTTTGAGCTTCAGCAGGTCTGGGGGCACAGCAAGCGTGTCAACTACGGCTATGAGCTCAAAGGAGCCATGAACCTCGCTCCGCCGATCACCGAGGCGACGACGCTTATGCCGCGCTGAGCGACTCCTGGGAGAGCCGTGCGGCCGTCGTGCGCGCCTGCTGGAGGAAGGCGTCGACCAGACTTGCATTGCGGCTGTCGCGCATTCGACAGAGCTGGAAGTCGTAGGACAAAGCGGGCTCGAAGCGTCTGATGGCCAGACGGTCCTGAAGCCCGCTGAACATCAAAGGGTGAACCAGCGCGACGCCGAGGCCGGCTGCCACGAATTCGCACAGGGTCGGCGAGACATTGGCAACGAGCACGGTGTTGGGTCTGACGTTGTAGGCGTCGAACATCGTCGCAATGCACTGACCGGCCTGGCTCTCAGGGTCGAAAGACACGAAGGGGATGTTGTCGAGATCATCCGGCTCCACAACGTTCTTCATGGCGAGAGGATGATCGGTCGGCATGATGCAGACGAGCGGGTGCTGGGTCAGCGGTTCGGCGATCACATAGGGATTGTCGATCCGCGAGCTGACAAGGCCGACATCGAGCTTGCGTGTGACCAGCCAATCCACGATCCATTCCGAGCTGCGTGACTTGACCGAGCAGAACACGTTGGGATGCTGCTGAAGGAAGCCCATCGTCGCCTGCTGGATGAACGAACGCGACAAAGCCGGCATGACTCCGACAAGAAGCTGCCCCTGCTCCTCGCGGCGGATCGCCTCGACGGCATTCTCCACCTGGCGGACACCTGAAAAAATACGATCAATCTCCTTGTAAAGCCGCATGCCGCGCTCTGTCGGAGCAAGACGGCCCTTGACGCGATCGAACAGGCTGAGCCCGGTATCCTCTTCGAGATGAGCGATCAGTTTGCTCATCGCGGGCTGGGAGATGTTGAGGATCAAAGCGGCTCGGCTGATCGAGCCGCTCTCGATCACCGCTTTGAACGCCTCGACCTGTCTGAGATTGATCTGACGAGCCATCCCATAACCCTGAAGAATACAGCCAGAGATTTTCGACTTTGACCAAATATCTCTTTTTGTCGTCATATTGGGCAAGAGGAAATCTGATGCATCCTGAGATAATAGTTATCGGTGCGGGCACGGTTGGTGCTGCGATCGCTTATGGGCTTGCGCGAAGACAATGCCGAGTGCTCGTGCTCGACGGTGACGATCGCGACCATCGTGCGGCGCGGGCCAATTTCGGCCTTGTTTGGCTACAGGGCAAAGGCCAGAACATGCCCGCCTATCAGCAGCTGTCACGCCGTAGCGTCGACATGTGGTCCGACTTTGCGTCGGAACTCACTGATCTGGCCGCGTTGGATCTTCAGTATGAGCAGAATGGCGGTTTGGCGTTCTGCCTCGGAGATGACGCGTTCGAGAAGCGCCGCTTGGACCTTCAGCGGCTGCAGAATCAGCTCGGCGGAGCGGAGGCGGATTGGCGGATGCTCGATCGCGCTGAACTGGCCAAACTGCTTCCGAAGGTTCGATTGGGGCCTGACGTGGCCGGCGCCAGCTTCGGCCAGCGGGACGGGCATGCCAATCCGCTTCAGCTCCTTGCGGCTCTTCATGCCGGAATCCTGCGTCTGGGTGGAGATCTGCGCCCAAACGCTGCGGTGCGGCAGATCGTGCCCAGCGAGGCGGGCTTTACGGTGACGTTCGGAAACGAGACCGTCAGTGCGCCGCGCGTGCTGATCGCTGCGGGTCTCGGGTCTCAGGCGCTGGCGCGGCAAGTGGGTCTTGAAATCCCGCTGCGGCCTCAACGCGGGCAGATCCTGGTGACCGAGCGCCTTGAACCATTTCTGCCTCTGCCGACGAGTGGCTTGCGTCAGACCCGGGAAGGCACCGTGATGATCGGTGCTACCCATGAGGAGACCGGTTTCGATAGCTCCGCGACCGCGATCGCGGCGGCAGATCTCAGTCGGCGGACGCTTCGCATCGTGCCGGGGCTTGCTGAGGCAAAATTGGTTCGGCAGTGGGCCGGGTTGCGCATCATGACCCCTGACGGGTGTCCCGTCTACGCCCAGTCCCAGAAGCACCGGGGAGCCTTCGTGGCGTTGTGCCATTCAGGCGTCACGCTTGCAGCTCTGCATTCCACCGTCTTGGCCGATGCCATCTCGGCCGGCCAGTTGCCGGATTCGCTCGATATCTTTCATCAGAGTCGCTTTGATGTTCCGAAAGCTGCATGAGCCCGTTGAGACCGTGACGGTCTATATCGAAGGCAAACCTGTCACGGCGGAGCCGGGCGAAAGCCTGGCAGCTGTGCTGCTCCGGCAGGCTGTCGTCTGGTCACGCCCCACGCCGGTCAAAGGGAGCGGGCGAGCTCCCTATTGTATGATCGGCGTCTGCTTCGACTGTCTCGCTCAGGTGGATGGAATCGCCTCGGTTCAGACCTGCATGACCCCGGTTCAGGAGGGCATGAAGGTTGAGCGCCAGCAGCGTAAGCGGTGCTTGCCGTCATGAGCACCACCGATCTTCTCATCGTAGGGGCTGGCCCTGCTGGCATGACAGCGGCCATCACAGCCCGCCGCTATGGAATTGACGTCCTGGTTGTGGACGATCAAAGTTCTCCTGGCGGGCAGATCTGGCGCTCGGTCGAAACCCAAGCGGCGACCCCGAGGGGAGCCATCCTTGGAAGGACTTATCAGGACGGAAAGGCTGCGACCGATGCATTCCGCGCCAGTGGCGCGCGGTACGAGCCTCGTACACAGCTTTGGCAGGTTGAACCTGGTTTTCGTGCCTTCGTGACCCATGATGGCAAGGCCAGGACGATCGAGGCGCGCGCCATCATCCTCGCAACCGGCGCCCAGGAGCGGCCTGCTCCCTTCCCAGGCTGGACACTGCCGGGAGTCCTCACGGTGGGTGCCGCTCAGGTCCTGTTGAAGACCGCCGGGCAGATCCCCTCCAAGCCGGTCTGGGTCGCTGGTTGTGGCCCGTTGCCGCTTCTCTACCTCGTTCAGTTGCTCAACGCCGGAGGTCAGATCGCCGGCTATCTGGACACGACACCGGCCGGGAGTCATTGGGCGGCGCTCCGGCATCTGCCGAAGGCCCTGCGTGCCAGTGGGGCGCTCCTCAAAGGGCTCGCGTGGACGGCCGTCCTTCGACACCGGCGTGTGCCCGTCGTCCGTCATGTCATCGACCTCGTGGCGCACGGATCGGACCGGATCGAATCCATCAGCTATCGAACGGCCGATGCACAAGAGAAGACCGTTTCCGCGGATAATCTGTTTGTGCATGAAGGTGTCGTGCCGAACGTCCATGCACCGCTGGGGCTGGGCTGCGCGGTTGAATGGTGTGACGAGCAGGATTGCTACGTTCCGGTTCTCGATCAATGGGGTGAAACGACCAAAGCCGGTATCTTCATTGCCGGGGACGGCGCGGGCATTGCTGGTGCGAAGGCCGCGCAATTTCGTGGGGCGCTCGCAGCACACAGGCTGGCAGTCAAGCTCGGCTATGCGGACGAGCAGATCGTGCTCAAGCAAGCGCTGCGCGTTCAAAAGAGTTTGGCTCGCGAACTTGCCTTGCGGCCTTTTCTTGACACCATGTTCAGACCCCACGGCAGGATTTTTAGTCCGTCCGATGAGACCGTCGTATGCCGCTGCGAGGAGGTCACGGCAGGAGAGATCCGGGCGATGGCGCAGATCGGCGGCTCCGGCCCGAACCAGATCAAGGCCTTCACGCGTGCAGGGATGGGCCCCTGCCAGGGGCGGCAATGCGGTTATAGCGTCACCCGCATCCTCGCGGAAATCCAAGATTGTCCCGCAAGGGAGGTCGGCTTCTATCGCGTCAGGCCCCCGCTCAAGCCCGTGACGCTTGGAGAGCTGGCCACACTCGATCAAAAGGAGGAGGTGTTGTGAGGCACTTTCCTTGTCTGGAGAGAAGAGTTCAGTCCGAACATTCTGGTTTCTGTTCGCGAATGTGCTGGGTGATCCAATGATCAGCTTTGCCTTCAAGCGGCTGCTGCTGGCCATCCCCACCTTGCTGGTGATGCTGACAGCAATCTTCGTGCTGGTGCGTCTCGTTCCGGGTGATGCGGCATCCGTCATCCTTGGCGATCAGGCAACCGAAGCCTCGCTTCGCGCGATGCGCGCCCGGCTCGGGCTCGATCAGCCGATCCAGGTCCAATATCTTCACTTTCTCGGTGAGGTGCTCACCGGAAATCTCGGGCAATCGCTGAGCAGCGGCCGGACTGTCGTGCAGGAGGTCCTGCTGGTGTTGCCCTCCACGATCCAACTCACCTTGGCGGCCATCGTGATCGGAATCGTCCTGGGTCTGCCGCTCGGAATCCTCGCCGCGCTCGGCCGCAACAGCTGGATCGACTACGTCTCGCGGCTGGTCTCGTTGGTCGGGCTATCGTTCCCAGCGTTTGTGTCAGGCATTCTTTTGCTCATCGTATTCGCGATCCAGCTGGGATGGTTCCCCGTTCTCGCGTCCGATAGCACTGATCCGATCGAACGGTTACGAAGCCTTGCCTTGCCTGCGCTGAATCTCGGCTTGATCCTGATGGCCTATGTGGTGCGTGTCACGCGGTCATCCATGCTGGGAGTCCTTGGCGAGGATTACATCCGCACAGCGCGCGCGAAGGGAGTGACTCCCACGCGCCTCGTCATGCGACACGCTCTGCGCAATGGCCTCATTCCGGTGGTTACCGTTGTTGGCCTCTACTTCGGTACGTTGATCGGAAATTCGGTGCTCACGGAGATCATCTTCAACCGGCCCGGCCTCGGCAAGCTGATCTTCGGGGCACTCAACGCTCGCGACTATACGCTGCTCGAGGGGCTGATGATCATCTTTGCCATCTGCGTCATCGTCGTGAATACGCTGACGGACATTACCTATGGGCTTATCGATCCGCGGGTGAAATACAAATGACGGTCGGGGTTGCATCGGTTGCAGTATCGCAGCCCAGTCGATTGTGGCTGGCCTTCTCCAGAAATCCTCTCTTCTGGCTGGGTGCGCTGCTCATCGCGCTCATCATCGTCGTGGCGGTGCTCGCGCCGGTGATCGCGCCTCATGACCCGCTGGAGCAGAATATCGTGGCCAGGCTCGAGCCGCCGTCAGCGGAGTTTCTGTTCGGAACGGACAATTACGGCCGAGATGTCCTGTCCCGTCTGATCTATGGAGCCCGCATCTCACTGATGGTCGGTTTCGTCGCCATCCTGATTGCGATGACAATCGGCTGCACGATCGGAATCGTTGCGGGTTATGTCGGAGGAGCGCTGGATCAGCTCGTGATGGGAGTGCTCGATGTCATGCTCTCGTTTCCAGCTCTCCTGCTCGGCCTCATGATTGCGGCGATGCTCGGCGCCAGCCTTCAGAACCTGATCATTGCAATCGCAATCACGGAGATCGCGCCGTTTGCGCGAGTTGCCCGGGCGCCAACGATTGCCTTGAAGCAGCAGGACTTCGTGATCGCCGGCCGAGCGCTTGGGTTCGGACCCGTCCGGATCATGGGGGTTCATATTCTCCCCAATCTCATCTCGGATGTCGTGGTGATGAGTTCACTATGGATGGCTTCCGCGATTCGCACGGAAGCATCGCTGAGCTTCATCGGGCTAGGCGTTCCGCCACCGACACCGACCTGGGGCAGCATGATCCGCGAAGGGTTCGACAACATCCTCGACGCCTGGTGGCTCGCGGTCTTCCCGAGCCTTGCGATCCTGTTGACCGTGCTCGCCCTCAATCTCCTGGGAGACGCTCTGCGAGACGCCATCGATCCAAAGCTGCGGGGGGAATAGCAGGCATGACATCGTTTCCTAGGCCAGCTCTCGACCTGCGCAATCTGCGGACCGAATTCCGAATCGGCGGCCATTGGTACCCGGCAGTACGAAACGTCTCGGTATCACTGATGCCAAACGAGACGCTCGCGGTCGTGGGCGAGTCGGGCAGTGGCAAGAGCGTCACGGCCCTGTCCATCCTACGGCTGCTTCCGCATGCCGGTGCTCGCATCCAAGGCGGAGAGGTGTTGTTCGAGGGTCAAGATCTCGTGACCTTGTCCGAGCGGGACATGAGCACGATCCGGGGCAATTCGATTGCGATGATCTTCCAGGAGCCGATGACCAGTCTCAATCCGACCATGACCGTGGGAGACCAGATCGCGGAGGCGATCCTCATTCATCGCGGAGGGTCGCGCATGGAGGCCAAGGCTGAGGCGCTTCGGCTCTTGGCGGAGGTCAAGATTCCATCGCCGAAGAGCCGACTAGATGAGTATCCGCATCAATTTTCGGGGGGGATGCGCCAACGCGTCATGATTGCCATGGCACTTGCCTGCCATCCGAGGGTTCTTCTGGCCGACGAGCCGACGACGGCACTCGATGTGACGATCCAGGCGCAGGTGCTGACTCAACTCGAAGAGCTCAAACAGGCCTACGGAATGTCGATGTTGTTCATCACGCATAATCTTGGCGTGGTTGCGCAGATCGCCGACCGCGTTGCCGTGATGTATGCGGGCGAGATTGTCGAGCTTGCGACTGTCGACGCGCTGTTCGCAAAGCCCATGCACCCTTATACGGCGGCGTTGCTGCGCGCCATGCCGCGAGCTGACCGGGCCAGCGAGAGTCTGGAGCCGATCCCCGGCAGTGTTCCGGCCCTGTCTGCCGTTCCAGCAGGCTGCGCCTATGCGCCCCGCTGCCCGTTCAAGGACCGCAGCTGTACCGAACTGCACCCAGAGCTCGTATCATCAGGTGATCCCGGACATTTGGTGCGCTGTCCCGTCAGACCGGTCGGAGGAGTGCATTGATGACGACATCCCTGGGAAGCGGCGACTTTGTTGTACGTCATCTTTCGAAGACCTTCGTGAGACACGGAGGTTCAGGCGCCAGATGCGTCCGGGCGGTCGATGATGTGTCCTTCCGCATTCCAAAGGGGGCTTCCGTTGGCCTCGTGGGCGAGTCCGGTTGTGGCAAGTCAACGGTCGCGCGTACCATTCTTCGGCTCATTGAGCCCGATAGCGGATCAATCTTATTCGACGGCATCGATGTCCGCGCCGCCAAGGGGGCCACCTTGCGCGCGTTGCGGCGCCGGATGCAGATCGTGTTTCAGGATCCGTATTCTTCGCTCAATCCGCGCCGAACAATCCGGCAGACTCTGGAAGAACCCCTTCGTGTTCATCTGCGACTCTCGTCCAAGGACATCCGCGAGAAGGCGGAAGCCGCCATGTTCGAGGTCGGGTTGCCGCGAGAAGCACTGGAACGCTACCCGCACGAGTTCTCAGGCGGGCAGCGGCAACGGATTGGCATTGCACGGGCGCTGGTCTTGGATCCCGAACTGGTCGTCGCAGACGAGGCCGTTTCTGCTCTCGATGTGTCGGTCCAGGCGCAAATTCTTCGACTGCTGGAGGGGCTGCGCGAACGCCGCGGCCTGTCGTTCTTGTTCGTTTCGCATGATCTCGGGGTGGTCCGCCATTTCTGCGACCGAGTCTCCGTCATGTATCTTGGGCGCATCATCGAAGAGGGGCCGACGGCAGATGTTCTTGACCGTCCGTTGCATCCTTACACCAGGCTTCTGCGCGACAGCTATCCAGTGCCGGATCCGAGGGCCCGCCGGCCTCTGATCCAGATCGTGGGAGAGGTTCCTTCTGCAGCCAATCCGCCTCCGGGCTGTGGCTTTCATCCGCGTTGCGCGCGAGCGGAAGGTCTATGTTCCGTCGAAAAGCCGCAGTTGGAGACGTCGGGAGACGGCCGATTCCGGGCATGCTACTTCCCGGAAACAAGCGAGATCGCGTGGGGGAGCCTGCGCATCGGAGCGCGATGACTTGAAGCCCCGCCAAAGAAGTTCATTGGCGAGTGTGCCGTGATCGTAATCCAGTCGCCCAATTCCTTGGATTGAAGTCGACCGAGCGGAAGCTTCGCTGGAGGCTAGCGCGAGAGCCGCTCCCTGATCAGCGGCGAGCGGGGTTTACCCGATCCGATCGGTGCAGCATTCGCAGCGTTGCTGACCGGCTCAGGTCGGGGAAGGTAGGTGGCAGGTCCGTCCGGGGCAAAGTCGAGCGAATAGCCCAATCCTCGCACCGTACGGATATAGTTCGGCTCGCCACGTTCACAGAGAGCCTTGCGAATGCGGCTGATATGAACATCGATTGAGCGAACGGCGTTCTCCTGAGTATGTGCTCGAATGCTGGATAGGATCTGCTCCCGAGAAAAGACCTTTCGGGGGCATTCGAGGAGCTGTTGCAAGATCCGATATTCGACGGGGCAGAGGCGAATGCAGCGCGCTCCTCGGGAGACGCGATGCGCGTCGGACTCCATGACAATGTCGGCAAATCGAAGCACTTTGGGACTGGAACAAGTCGATTCGCGCAGAAGACCACGCAGCCGGTCGATGAAGATGTCCGGAAGAAACGGCTTCAATATATAGCTTGTCCGATCCGCATGGACGCACGCCTCCTCGAGGTGAGGCGATACGCTTGCCATGATCAGCGTCGGGACATTCTGCGTTGCAGGGTCCCGGTGCAACTGTTCGAGCGCGAAGGCTACGCGATCCCCGCACGATACATCGTCCAGGGCGATCAAGCCGGGGCGCGCGGCGGTGGCGGAGGCGATCGCATCTGTCAGGGTATCAGTCAGCATGCAGTCGAAGCCGTTGCTCTCGAGAATGTATTTGAGCAGGCTCGTGAATCCCTTGTCGCCGACCAGCAGGACGCGTGGTCTCGAAGGCACGGAGATGGAGCGGCCTTCGTCGCGGGCTGTAGAAGCCGGCGCAGACATCTGGTCGCATCCCGCCGCGGATTGGTCGACCCTCGAATCCGGTTTCCAGCCGGTCGCGAATGCAAGGCCCTTGTCCTGATTTTTAGCTGAGTTTGCGACACTGCAGAACTCCTCGGCAGGCTCGTCACTGCCAGCTAGGACTGCCTTGTGCACCATTCCCATCTCCATCATGTGTCTGCATCATCAGATGCAGTAGAGCAGCTTCCGGCGCGCGCGGAAGCTACCAAGCCGGATAGGGGGCTGGACGTGTACGGCTGCCGTCGGCAACCTTGGGACGGGTACGGATCCGTGAATGGTGATGCAATTCCGCAGATGGCGGTCGTCGCTGCGGAACGAGAAGTTTGCGCTCCGGACCGCGGACCTCTACCAGGGTTGGTAGTGGCAGTGTGTGGTCGGTCGCCCTATCTTTGCGGTGCAGGCTCTCCGTGCCGCAGCCGGTCGCAAGTCATCAAGCTTTGGCGCGTCCAGTCGAAGGATCCATGATATGATTTTCGGAGAGGCGCAGATGGTCAGCCGCATCGGATTTGTGCAGGGTGACCTCATGGAGCCGGCTGACAAGAGAGGACGAGGCTTTCTCACGGATTGCTGGCGCGAGGAATTCTCGGTTGCCCAAAAAGTCGGCTTCGAATTGATCGAGTGGAGAATCGGTGACGAGCCGATCCTGATGAATCCTGTGATGTCGACCACCGGACGAGATCAGATGCGGCGGCTTAGTCGCGAGTGCGACATCTGCATTCCATCGCTGTCCGCCGACTTCATGATGCAATCCCCCTTCTACAAGGTCACCGGCCGTGAGCATTGGGCGAGGCTCGATCTGCTCGGTGCCGTGATCGAGGCGTGTGCTGAGATCGGCATCAAGCTCCTCGTGGTGCCACTCGCGAACGGCGGGCAACAGCTTTCCCCCCGCGAGGCGGCGGCACTTCGATCCGGACTGGATCGGCTTGCGCCGCTCCTCGAGGCTTGCGGCGTCGTCCTCTCCCTTGAGTCTGATCTCGATCCGCCGCTCTTGGCATCGCTGATCGAACCATACCCGGCAGACCGGTTCGGCATCACATACACGGTTGGATGTCGAGCTTCGACGAGCGCTGATGCGCATGAGGCCCTTGCCGCCTGCGGCAACCGGATCGTGAACGTCCACCTGAAGGACTGGAATTTGCACGTCAACCGCGCTTCGCCGTCTCGTCAGCGAACCAACCTCGCCGGCGCGCTCAATCAGCTGAGACTCGCAGGTTATCGGGGCGATCTTATTCTTCAATCGACCCCTGGTAACTGTCGAGCAGCATTGCTCGCCCAGTATGGTGCCATGGCTGCGACCTGGTGGAGCTTCGGTGGGCCAGATCATCTCAGTCTTGCTCCAGGGATGGTCGAGGCGAACGAGAACCTGCAACAGCTGTCGCATACGCGGTGAGCCTGGAGCTCGACGCCACGCCGAGACGAATTCCCTGCAGGCTGTGACTTCGCACCTCTCTGCATGAATTGGTGCGTCCCGGAGCTCGCTTTGGACGAAGCATGATCCTGGCGGTTGCCCTTGACCGAGCGAGGATGACGCCTCCGCGCGCGTGAACAAGTCGTGCAAAGATAAAGGCGATCTATTGACTGCAAAGGCAAGTCAATGCGCGCATTTATGCGTTTCATCGCCAGCCCATTATTAGTGTCCGAGGCGCGTACGTTAGCGAGATGCTTCCGTATGTTTACAGGATTATTATGTTGACCGGATCGTGCTGCTCCAAGAATACTTAAATCTACGTTAGGTTGCGTCATGGAGCAGCGACATGCAGACGTCGGTTTCGATCATTGGTGCCGGGAATTGCGGATGTGCGTTCGCGGCCGATCTTGCCAGTCGAGGAGCGAACGTACTGTTGTACGCGCATCCCGAGCATCGCCGGCACGCGGAGACAATCGACCGCAACGGCTATCTGGAAGCAGGCCTCAAGATCGAAGGCCGCTTCCATCCTGATGTCAGCTCGGACATGGCCGACGTCGTCCGGTTCTCCAAGTTCATCATCATCACGGTCCCGTCATATGGCCATGAGGCCGTCCTGAGCGAACTCGCAAAGTTCGACCTCAGCAAGCATGTCGTCATTTCGATCACGGGCAACTTCTTCGCTCTCATGGCGCGCAGACAGATCAATGCGCGGTACATCCTCGAAACCGCCACGGCGCCCTACGCCTCGAGAATGCAGGATGGCAAGGTGACGGTGATGGGCATCAAGAGCATCATGCCGATCGCAGCGATGCCGGTCGATGTCAGTGAAGCGTTGCGCGATGAGATTGGCGCGATCTTCCCGATGCCGCTGCAGTGGCGCAGCAATGTTCTCGAGATCGGCATGTCCTGCATTACCGGAGTGATTCATCCGACGCCGGCGCTGATGAACGCCGGATGGATCGAGACGCGAAGGGGCGACTTCTATTTCTATCGTGAAGGCATGTCGACTTCGGTCGCCCGCGTCATCGACGAAGTCGACAAGGAGAGAATGGCGATCGCCAGGGAATTTGGCTTCAAGCCGCAGTCTGTCGTGGCGATCATGAACAGCTACTACGACAGGGCCTTCGCCAGTTTCGGCGAGTTCGCCAGAGAGACGGTCGAACACAACACGACCAAGATGGCGCCGACGCACATGCGCGACAGGTTTATTGTGCAGGACGTTCCATACGTTCTGGTTCCCTGGTTCGAGCTCGGCGTCAAGGTCGGCCTCCATTCCACCGCGATCAAATCGATCATCGATCTGGCCTCCATCGTCAACGAGACGGACTATCTGGAGACCGGCCGAAATCTGCGCAGGCTGGGACTGGATGCGGCTTCCAAGGGCCAGGTGATCGAGACATTCAGCGCACCGCTTGCGCCATGGGACGATGAGCTTCGCCGTATCGCGTAGATCTTGGCCGCTTCTCGACCATGAGGCTTGTATGACGATCATCAGCAGCCGGCAGGACGTGCCAGATAGCTCGGTGTCATCTCACCTGCCGGCAATCGGCTATAAGGTGCTCTCGGCAGCGGTGCTCGCCGTCATGTTCGCCTTGATCAAGAAGTTGGGCGGCGAGTACCCCGTGGGACAGATCGTCTTCGTTCGGAGTTTCTTCGCTCTACTGCCGATTCTCTGGCTTGTCCGGCGTCTCGGAGGTTATCGCCTGCTTCGCACCGAGCGGCCGGGCGCTCATCTGCGCCGCTCCGTTGCCGGTCTTTGCTCCCTCTTCTTCAGCTTCACGGCGGTCGGGATGCTGCCGCTCGCGACCGCGACGGCGCTGGGCTACGCAGCACCGTTGTTCATTACGCTGTTTGCCATTCCCTTGCTCGGGGAGAGCATTCGCCTCCATCGTCTCGTTGCCGTCGTTTTCGGATTTGGCGGCGTGCTGCTGATGGCCCATCCCGATGGCCGGGGGCTCTCCTCGGGAGTCCTGTTCGCGCTGGCCGGTGCGGTGGCTACGGCCCTTGCATTGATCTCCATCCGCAAGATGCGGGACACCGAGACGAGCATGGCCATTGTTTTCTACTTTTCGCTCTCGGGCACATTGGTGAGCGCAGCGACACTGCCGTTCTCTGCAGTCTGGCCGAGCGTGACTGACTTGCCGATCCTCGTCGCGATTGGTGTTCTGGGCGGCGCTGCCCAGATTCTGCTCACCAAGGCCTACCAGATGGCGCCGGCGAGCGTCGTTGCACCCTTCGAATACGCCACCTTCGTCTTTGCCTTTCTGCTCGGTCTCCTCGTCTGGCGTGAGATGCCGGTCCCCATCGAGCTGGCCGGAATTGCCGTCGTGATCGCCTCAAATCTCTTCATTGCGATGTACGAGCAGCTGGCCGGAGTTTCGTCAAAGCTTCGCCTGCCCGGCAAGTGGCACCACACCGCGACGGTCCGCGCCAAAACCGACTGAAAGGATCGGCGCGGATCCGGCTCAACCCCATAACTCCGACGAATAGGTGCTCGCAAAATTCGACTTTGACTTCCTGCTGCCATTCGCGCGGAAGATGCTCAAAGGCCAGCTTCGTGCCATTTCGATAGAGTTCGGTTTGCCAATCATGAGTCGGACGGCTGCGCTACCTCACCTCGTCCGATCAGCACACATGTTGAAGATCCCTGGAGGCCCGCATGACATACACCGCTGCCGAGCTGTTGGCCGAATGGGTCAGCGCGAGCAAAGTTCCAGAAGAAGCCCGGATCAGCGCGGCGAAATGCGTGCTCGATTTGATGACCGCCGCGATAGCCGGCCATGAGACGCCAAATGCGGTGGCCGTGCGCCGAATAGCGAGCGCGACCTGGGGCCATGGACCGGCGGCGATGTGGTTTTCAGGAGAGCGGTCGACCGCTGCGGGGGCAACCTTCGTCAATGCGGCCTGCGCGTGCTCGCTCGACCTGGATGATGGCCACCGCGCCGCTTCGGGGCACCCCGGCGCAGCGATCATTCCGGGGGTATTGTCACTACTCGGCGGTCCGTCCTTGGATGGGCAACGGGCGCTTGCCGCCATTGCCATCGGATATGAGATAGGCATTCGTATTTCTGCTGCCCGGGATCTGCGAAGCGTCCCGACGGTGAACAGCGGCCTCTGGAGCGGTCAAGCCGTTGCGGCAGCGGTGGGTTGGCTGAGAGGGCTGTCGCGGAGCCAGATCGCACACGCGATCTCAATCGCTGGGACAACGGCACCGAGCCAGTCGGCCACTCCATACACCCGGTTCAGAGGCAACAGCGTCAAGGAGGGCATCCCATGGGGAGCTGCCAATGGCATCCTGGCGGCCGATCTGGCCAAGCAGGGCTTCACCGGACCGATCGACATTCTGGACAGTTCAGAACGGTACGATCGCGCGCGGCTTCTCGACGGGCTCGGAACGAGTTGGCTCATCAACAGCACCTATTTCAAGCCCTATAGTTGCTGCCGTTGGATTCACGCGCCGATTGACGCGCTGATCACATTGCTGAGCGATCATGACATTCATCCGGAAGCCATCATCAGCATCGATGTGGAGACCTTTGGGAGGTCGTTGACCCTGAGCAACGAGGTGGAGCCGCGTACGCTGGAAGGAGCGCAATACAGCCTTCCGTTCTGCCTCGGTGTCGCCGCGACCAGCGGCGCACCTGCGTTGCTCCCCTTGAGCAACGAGTCGCTGACAGACCAAAGGGCCATCGAGATCGCTGGACGCGTCCACATGACCGTCAATCCCGAATTTGAGCTGATGTTCCCGGCTGCGGTTCCCGGGCGAGTTCGCATCACCACGGCTTCGGGCACCTTTGAGCGGACCGTGTTGGCGCCGAAGGGAGAACCTACGAACCCCATGAGCTGGGACGACATCGGGTTCAAGTTCCAGGCCATTGCAGCTGGTCGCGCCGATGCTCGTGTCGCGGCTGGGATTCCAAATGCGATCGGCGCGTTGCGAAGGGGAGATGTTGCGCCGTTGCAATCGATGCTGGAAGCAAGGCTGTTCGCCAGCTCGAATGACGCGTCGTCCGTCGAGCGGCTTGAGGTCGCCCAGTAGGCCCAGCGAGCGATGAGACGGCGGCAAAAAGTCTTCCTGGCAACAGGTCTATGCAGATCGCTTTGTCCCATCCCCTGGACAGGAGCGTGCGTGCGAAGCCGGCGAGGAGGGACCGGCCACTCAGTTTCTGCAGCGGTTTGACATCTCCCCTAACCATGCTGTCTCATTTGGCTTCCTGATATGAAAATGACGAGAAAGCAGCACTGCCTTTAGGGGTAGTGGTACTGAATGCAGTTGTATGCCTGTCACAATATCGGGAAATCCCTCAGTGCGGTGAAGACGACGCCACGGTCGCCGTCGACGTGAAAGCGCCATACGTCAATCGGATCGACCTTTAGTCTCTGTTTGAAATCTTGTTTTGAGCAGCGAGAAGGCCGGCATGGTCAAGACACCAGTTTTCATCGGACCTAGCGTCGCAACGGATGCTCCCTCCCTTGCACGAGCGGATACTGCCCGTCTGCTCTGTCCCCATCGGGCAGATTGCGGGACGAACTGGCGGGGGTCTAAGGCGAACCTTGTGTTCGCAGCAAAGCTGCTCGGCTGCTTGCGCACAGGAACGTCACCGCCACCATCTGCGCTCGAATGGTCCGGATTTGTTGAGCACTGGACTGTCATCGTTCGCGACGACATATGTGTGCTTGAGGGAACGGTATGGCGTCTCCCATTGTGCCAGGGCAGCTTGGCTGCACCTCTTTTGGCCATTGATCCTGCCGCAGGGTGGGCGCGCGCGCTCGGGGAATGGCTTACAATAGGGGCGCCGCACAAGAGCACCGGCGCAGCCGGACTTCGTCCGGAGCTGATCTCCGATCGTGCTGCACGATGGCTGGAACATCAGCTCGCCCCCACAGATTGAGCTGTGGCCCAGATCGCTTGACCGACATTGCCAAGGGCGGACGAAGCGCTTCTCAAACGGGTGTGAGCGCCTTTTGAGAGCGCGCGTGAGCTTCGAGCGTAAGCAAACTTGATAGGGTCGCGCGACCGCCGTCGATCTGCTGAAATCCTTGGCAAAGTGGACCTGAGGCGAGGCTGGTATGCCGCAGACAGCAGCGGGGCCTCATCATCGCTGCCCGGAATCACGCGATTTGAGTGAAACCGAAAGTCCCTGGAATACGCAAAATCCACTGTGTTGCGCTCGATCGGTGTCAACGCCGCAGATTGATAGCCCCGTGCGGGAGCCCTCGTTGCTAGCCTCTGCAAACCTTGGTGAGAGAGTGGAAATGGCAGGGACGAGTGTGTAATGAGCGAGTTCAACTGGAGGTCGTCCGAGTCTTACAAGAAGCTCGAAACAGCCGATGCGGCCGACTTTGCCTGGGAATGTCTACGTCGTAATCCGGACTATCGGCGAGATTACAGCGATCTGCTTGCACAAGACAAAGACGGCCCGACCGATCCTGAATTCCGGCAGCGATGGGGGCTTTCTTTTCGCGGCTGACCCAATGCGCCGGTTTGATGCTCAGGCCATATTCTGGGCGCCGGAAGTGCTGCCGACTGTGCTTCGGGTTGCTCCGACCTCGCAAGGCTCGCTTGCGCCATTCTCTCATCTCGACCTTCGCGGATCGCCCGGCGCCGAGCTGAGACGGGCGTCCGACGGCTGGTACGCGGTGCTGCAGTTGGGCGGCGCCACGCACCGGCTGATGCTCTCCCGGCTTCCGGCGAAGGGGACGGCCGTGGCTTTCGAACTGCCGCTCGACCGTGATTTCGATTTGCAGACGCGCGCGGCCTATCGGCTTTGGACGGCGCTGAGACGAGGTCCGATCCGGCTGCAGGCTCACACCGGGCCCATTCAGCAGCGCCGGCGCCTCGTTCTTGCGCTGCGCGCCTTGGATGGCCGCCTCGAGGGCCAGAATTATCGGGCGATCGCCACGGTTCTGTTCGGGTCCGAGCGAGTTGAAGATCGGGGATGGAAAACGCACGACCTGCGCAGCCGGACAATCCGGCTGGTTCAAACAGGTCAGACCCTGATCCGAGGCGGCTATCGAAAATTGCTGCGTAGCCAACGGCGATCAGCATGATCGGCGCGCTGGTCCGTCTCGCAGCCGCCGCGGAAAGTCGACCCTCCGGGCAAGGACTGGCTGGGCATGAGGGATGCGAAAACTCAGTCATTCGGCTTGGCCGATGTCCTGAGCGCATTACTCGTCGTCGCGCGAGCGGAGAAGTTCAGCCATCTGCAGCACCTTTCGGCAAAGCCGCTCGTCGGATATGCCGAAATAGAGCTCGAGCAGTTGGCGAGATTCGCGTTTGGTCACAAGCAAAGAACCACGTGATCGGAACAGCGAGCTGATTTGCGATTTCGTACAGCGCAAGATGCGCTGATCTGGGTCTCGCCCGCTTCATACTTCTGAATGAGTTGAGCTGTCACGCCGAGGCGTCTTGCCAGGTCATCCTGGCTGAGATCGAGCAGGTTCCGTCGCAGGCGCAAGCGCGTTCCCACATGCTGATCGACATGATTGGGCTTCTTGGATGACCTCCTGAGCCGCTTGCCTTGGCTTGAAAGCTTCGGCAGAACTTGGCAACAGCATGCGCCGGGATTGCCGCTCGAGGAGCAGCCGGACTATCATTACGGCCAATGGGTCCGTGGCGTTTACGACCATGTGTTTCGTCCAGGCAGGCCGCTCTTCGACGACGTTGATGCCGTCATCCGGCGCCCGCACCGAAATGACAGGTTGCGGGTGCACTACAGGCGCCTCATCCTTCCCTGCGGTTCGACTGGCTCCAGATCAGCTCGGCTTGTCGGTGCGTCTCTCGTCGAGAACGTTGCATCAACCCCCAGTACGAGGATGATTGATACACCCCTGATGGCGAGTGGTTGAGTGCGGTCTTGCGAGCTTTCCGGCTGTTGAGCGGCCCGCTTGCAATGCGTCAATTGCCTTGAAACCTGGCAGTTCGTGCTTGGGTCCGCAGCAGCGCGGCGCGGCATGCCTTTGGCTCAATTCCGGCGCGACATGTCGCAGCCGTCTGCTCAACCGGAGCCGTTGATTGCGCCGTCCCATGGTATGACGCGGATGGGACGGTTCGGACGGCCACAGCGACTGCGAATGACCAAGAGCTGGCCCCGGCAAGAATGGAAGATTGGTCCGTTCGCGCCACAGCATGCATTCTGACCGCGCGGCTGTTGAGGCCGGCCGTGAGGCGGGCCCGCGGAACATCTCAGGGCATGATCTGGGAGATCGAGGTTCATCCTGGATGGCGCAACGATCGGACCCCGCATCGGCTTCCAAACCTGCGTCCACGTCATGACGGAGGCCGTTCAGCGCCGTGCCGAGTGAGGCGAACAGGCATTGGCTACTCGCGTAAGACGAGTGGCGATGATAGTGGCAACGCAGCAATAGGCCGCACTGCGGACGCCGGACGAGCTTTCTGGCCAGTGACTCCGCCGCTGGTGCAGGACCACCAATTTCGGTAGCTCGCCAAGCGCAGGCTTGCGTGGCATGAGTAGCCAAGCTGGCCGAGCGCAACCTCTTTCGTCTCGGCACGTCGCGTGAAATGAGCCGGCGTCAAAGACAACGCCGTTTCCTGCGTCGCGATGCGAGCTCTCCGCATTGCGTCGTGACGGGACCCTGGCAGTCTGGGACCTATTGATGACGGCCTGAAACAGATATTGTATTGATGTTGATACGACTGGGCGATATCGTCTCACGTCGAGAAGGAGAGGCGGACTTCGTCCGCTGGGTGCACGTCGATCCCTTGCAACCGATCGGCTGTCGGCGACCTTCCACCGACCGTTTTCGGCCTGGAGTTCGGTGATGTCTCTTGATGAAACCCTGCGGATTTTGGCAACCGTCGAGCCAGGTGGTCTGAGGCTCGATGAGCAAGCCATCGAAAGCAATCCCGACGCCGTGCTCGTTGCCCTCGGACGCAGCTTTGAAGCGCTCTCCGCAGAACTCGCAACTCTCCAGCAGCAAGATGCGCAATCAGCTGCGGCCACCTGGGATGCAAACTCGCAGATCTCCGCCGTGGTGGTGCCCGGTGTAGAGCGCATCGAAGCGGTCTTGAGCTCGCTTGACCCGATTGAACGCGCCATCATGGCGATTCCGGCCAGAACGGTCGTCGGCCTGGGGGTGAAGGCGCGGCATGCTGCACATGTGCTCTCAAATTACTGGGCGGACGTCCCCGAGAGGCTCGACTGGGATGCCCGGACCGTGCGGCATCTGATCGAATCCGCTTGTTCAGTCGCCGGTGTAGAGCTGAGCTAAGGTCTTTGCTGCGGGCCGTCTTCATCATGGAGCGGTGCGATGGCCTGTGGCGACAGGCGTGTGCCGGCGCTCTCGCCCCTATGGGGCGGCCAAGTAGGTCGATTGGGCAGCGAAGCTTGTAGGCCTCAGCGGCGCTGCGCAATGAGGACCTGCGATTCAATGACTTCTACGATGCCGCCGGCGGTTGCGAATGGCGACATCTCCATCGTCAATTCCTGCGCGAGCTGACCTTCGAGGACGCCCAGCTGTTCAGGCGAGGAGGTCGACATCGATAGTGCGCGATCGATCAGACGAGCGACAGGCACGAGACGCTGCTCAATGACACCAATTCTGGTGAGCTGACCGAAGCGCGACTCCAGCAGGATCGGTTCGTGACGTAGGCGCTCGGGTGCGAAACCGACACTCTTGTTGGTGAAGCGATCGACGACGTCCGAGTAACGCTTGTACCAGGCGTTCTGTGGGACATCGGGACGTACGTCATTGAACAGCAGGACTGCGCCGTCCTCCTCGATCAATGGGTCGAGCTTTCGCAGCGTATCGGCGCGATCCATCCAATGAAAGGCGCGTCCAATCGCCACGGCGCGAAAGCGGCCGAGCTGCGGGCTGAGGTCGAACGAGCTGCCTTCGATCAGTTCGATCTCAACGGCCGCCGCGTTGGCGATCGCCTGAGCAGCCTCCAGCATGGCAGGCTCCGGATCTATTCCGATGACCTTGCCGACCAGGGGCGCAAATGCGATGCCGAGCCACCCTGGTCCACAGCCGAGATCCATCAATCGGTGGTCCTTGGTCAGACGAAGGTGATCCGCCACGACTTGGATGAGCGCGGGTGCGTAATTCGGTCGCCCGGCCACGTAGTGAGGGACCGTCGATTGAAAGCGCGGGAATGCTGGAGAGGCCGGTTCGGACGTCATCTGTATCGTTCGACAGCCGTGCTGAAGCTCATGTCTTGTGACGCCTTCCGGTGTGGGCCGGTCCGCCCATGGCGCGGCCCCATGAGATCGTGAGCGCTTCTCCTTCGCACGCACACCGAAATGTCAGTTTGGACGGGACGTGCTCGGGACTTGGCGCGCTTGCAGGCAGGCTAGAAGTCTTTCAATGGCATGCGAAGCTCGTAGGTTGCAGGTGGAGCCAGCAGCTCGAAGTGCTGAATCGGACGTCCGGCGCTGTCGAAATGAATGCGCACCACCTTCAAGAGCGGTGCGCCTATCGCGACATTGAGGCGTGCTGCGACAATGGGGTCGGCTGCAGCTGCCGTCACAATCTGCTCGCCAGATGTGAATGTGATGCCGAAGCGCTGCAGAATCGCATAGAGCGACCCTCCTTCCATGTCTTCAGGACCAAATTGCCGTCCGATCGCTTCCGGAATGTAGGTCGTGACCTGCATGATTGGCCAGTCATTCATGTAACGGATGCGAACTGTGCGCTGGAAAAGGTCGCCTGGCTGGGCTTGGAAGTGCTCGCGAACGTGACGAGGGGCCACCTTGAACTCGAACTCGACCACGTGAGCTCGCGTTGTGCGCACGATCTCCCTGTTTCGAGCAGCGAGGTCCATCATCGGCACGGTGAGAGGCTCCGGCTTCGAGAGCTCCCGTACGAACGTGCCGATACCCTGGCGGCGTTCGATCAGTCCGAGCTCATCGAGAGTGTCCAAAGCTGCCCGAATCGTCACGCGCGAGACGCCGAAGAGCACAGCCAGATCCGCCTCCGCCGGCAAGACTTCTCCTGGTGCATAGCGGCGTTCTGCAATTTCGTCCTGCAGGACCAAGAACACCTGATGATGAAGCGGTATGTCGCGCCGCCGTCTTGCAAGGATCGCGGGCCGTCCTTTTGGGCGCTTGGGCTTATCTGTCGGACGCGTCTTCCGCGCCGTTTTCTTGGCGGCCGAAGCAGAAGCGTTCGAATGCTGCGGAGCTCGCGGCGCCACCACCTAGCCTCGATCCCACAGTGCCGCGGGCATGTTCATCGGCTTGAGCTCTCCACGATGCTATTTCGATGCTAGCGTCTGGAGAGCCTTTTCGACGAATCTGTTCGTAAATGTCTCCGCGAGATCGACCTTCACGCCACGCAATTGTGGGTCGACGGTCGACAACACCTGAAATGCGATCCCCGCGCCCTCGGCGCTGAACCGGCCATCGGGCGAAAACATGTCTCGGGTGCTCCGGACGGAGGCGAGAAAGATGTTTCGATCAGGTTTGGCCCATTCCTCCGGGAGCGCATCGGCGATCTCGTCGACGGAAGCGCGATCAATCCACTGCAGGGCGCGTACCATTGCGAGAACGAAGGCTTGGAGTGTGTCGGGGTTGCGCTCGATGAAGTCCGACCGCGCGTAGATGGTCCCTGACGGATAGAGACCGCCATAAACGCCGATTGTGCCTTCGTTGGTGCGAGTGTCCGCGACCAGTTTGACGTCACCTGCTGATGTCAGCGTCGTAAGCGCCGGCTCACCCGTGACGACCGCATCCACAGCGCCGTTGCGAATCGCCGCTACGGCACCTGTGCCACCTCCGACACTGACGAAGGAAATGTCGGTCGGAGAGACGCCAGCTCGCAAAGCGATGTACTCCACCATGAATTGCGTTTGGGATCCCAATGCCGTGACCCCGATCTTCATGCCTCTCAGGCTGCTTGGGTCGCGATAGTCCGCAGCCTTCTCCTTTCGCAGAGCCAATGCGAATGTCGGATGCCTGCCAAACAACACAACCCCGACGATCTTTTGTCCCTTGGCATGCATCTGAATCGTGTGGTCGAAAGCGCCAGCGGTGAGTTCGGCACTTCCTGCCACCAGAGCCTGGAGCGCTTTGGATCCGCCGCTCACGTCAAGAAGCTCCGGGTCGAGACCCGCGTCCCTGAAAAAGCCAAGGCGCTCGGCAAGTGTGACCGGTGCGTATTGTAGGAATGCCTTCCCGCCGATCGTCACTCTGACTTTGGACGTCTCGACGGAATTGCCCGCCCAGGCCGACCTCGCCGAGCCACACAACGCCAACAACGGAAGCCCGAGAAAACTACGTCGCTGTAACACTGGCCGGGTCTCGCGAGCGTTGAAGGAATGCGTGCCGGCAGTGAACTTTTCTCACGATCCGATCACATTCGAATCATACGAACGATCATCCGCACGAGCAAGGCAAAAGCTCGCCGAGGTTGCACAAGTCGAGTGCACGCGGAGCGATAATCATCATAAACTGCGACCAAAAATTGTTGAAAGTAGTTGATCAGCATTAATTATGGCCGGCGAGTCGGCCGCGCGATTGCGCTGAATCAGTTCGACGCACTGAGAATGAGCCGGCGACGCTCGCGACTTGCAAAGCACACGTGTCAGATATGCATGTCGCGCAGATGCGCAGAGCGCGGAGGGAGTGTCATTCGACAACGCGGCCGCTGCGACAGTCGACGGGGCAGTTCTGGAAGGCTACCGCTTTCTATGCCGACGTGTCGATAGCGGCCGGGTCTCCGCGGTGCATTCACGACCACGAGCCTTGCGGCCGCCGCTCGACGGTCAATCATAGATTGAATTGCAAGATCGTGTTCGCGGACCGCAAACGGAGGGGGAGCCTGGAGTCTGCCTGAAACAAGGTTGTTGAAAGCGCCGTTTGTTGCTCCTGCCACAGGCAAATTCGAGGAGCTTTGTCCGCAATGCAGAACCATACGCGAAAGTTTAACGGTCTCGCCGACCTTTACGACGCTAGCCGAACGACTTATCCGCCTGACGTTCTCGCTGCCGTCGCCTATGCTGTCGCCGCAGGTAATGGTCCGGCATCGCTGCTTCGATGTCGGCGCAAGTAACAGAATTTCGACGCGTGCACTCATTGATGCCCTGTCTGACTGGACCGTGCAGACGGCCGAGCCCAACCCCCACATAGCTGCACGTGCGGGTGCGGCGGGACTCGAAGTCACAATCGCGCCCGCTGAGGCTCTGCCGATCGAGCCAAACTCCGTAGGCCTGGCCACGGTGGCGCAGGCATTTCACTGATAGGCCGCGCTTTCTCGTGAAGTGCGCCGCGTCTTGTCGCAGAACGGGGGGCTCGCCGCTATCAACAACAACCGCCGGGCGGAGGAGTGTGAGGCTCTCATGGCAGCCGACCACTTCATCGAGGCCGAGAGTCCGGATTATTCGCGGCACTATTGGGATCTTGATATCGTCGCTGAGATCGAGGCTTCCGGCAGCCTCGACGAGATCCAGCGCCGAATGGCCTTTGGTGGACTCGCCCTTGCCAATGATGACCAACTACTGCGTCGCCGCTTCGCGCAGAAATGCCTGATAGGCGAGCCCGACTCCCACTTCCAGGGAAGTCGTCGCGCGCCAGCCGAGCTCCGTCAGGCGGGAGACGTCGAGAAGCTTGCGTGGTGTGCCATCCGGCCGCGACCGGTCAAAGCTGATGCTGCCCTTAAAGCCTACTACGGCGGCAACCACGCGGGCGAAGTCGGCAATGGTGATATCCTTGCCAGTGCCGATGTTGACCAGCGCGGTGTCGGAATAGGTCTTCATCAGGTGCACGCAGGCATCCGCCATGTCGTCGACATAGAGGAACTCGCGCCGCGGCGTGCCGGTGCCCCAGACCACGACCTCCGGCGCATCCGCGAGCTTGGCCTCATGGAAGCGGCGGATCAGCGCCGCGACGACGTGGCTGTATTCGGGATGATAGTTGTCGCCCGGACCATAGAGATTGGTCGGCATGACGTTGATGAAGTCGGCGCCATATTGGCTGCGATAGGCCTCGACCATCTTGATGCCGGCGATCTTGGCGATCGCATAAGGCTCGTTGGTCGGCTCCAGTGGCCCTGTCAGCATCGCGTTCTCGCGCAGCGGCTGAGGAGCAAGCTTCGGATAGATGCAGGATGAGCCCAGAAACATCAGCTTCTCGGCGCCGTTCACGTGGGCAGCGTGAATGACATTGGTGGCGATGGCGATGTTGTCGTAGATGAACTCCGCGCGCAGCGTGTTATTGGCGACGATGCCGCCGACCTTGGCGGCCGCCAGGACCACGACTTGGGGCTTCGCGCGTGCGAACCATGCGAACACCGCGGCTTGATCGCGCAGATCGAGTTCTCGGTGTGGCACCGTCAGAAGCTCGACGCCCTCGGACGACAAGCGGCGTATCAATGCGCTGCCAGCCATGCCGCGGTGACCTGCGACAAAAACGCGTTTTCCAGAAAGATGAAAGCGGTAGGACACGAGTTACCCTCTGACATGCAGCATCAAAATCGTCTTCGGTCTGATTTTATGGCATAGCAGCACCGGCGATCCAGGTCGATGACGGTGACCGCCCACACATTCCCATTGTGCGGAGCCAGCCTTCGCGTTGCGATGTCTCCAGGCTCGGACGGGGCGTTCTGCTGCACGGGTCCAACAGCGTGGCCAGACTCCGGCTGACGATTTCCGGACTCCGGGTTGTGTTCGAATGGTGGTTCGGAGCACATGGTGCAACGATGCTGCCCGACGAGCCTCGCCGTCGCGTCCGGCGCCCGGCTAACGGAACCGGAGCCGTCAACTACGGAGCGCTGATCTCCGAGGCAGTGATGCGGCACGAGATTGCGGCACGCATGACGAACTCTGTGAAGCGTTCTTGCCTGCATGACCGTCGCCAAATGGGCGAAGTCGAGAAGTATGCCGGCAGCAAGCAGCGATCTGAATTCTCCGCTCCTCTGAATTCTCGGCTCCAACGGGTCGCAACGACGGCGCAGTCGTCACGAACCGTCAGACGCCTTGGCGTTTGGGGCACGACGACCCCCGCGACGCAATCTTCGAGCAGCCGGTGACATTGCGACAATCCGCATGCCACCCTTCTTCTCGCGCGAAGATCGCTTGATCGTCAACGGCTGAATCAGCATCACTAGATGGTCCGGATCAAGATCGTGGTGGTAGATCTATCGCAAGGCTGCCGGCATCGATGTGGGTGAGACACTGTTCCAACGCAATCGATATCGGCTCACGGAGCTCTCTCGCTCCGTCTGACCGGGCGCCTTGTCCTGACATGGGCAGGGCCGTGTGGACGTCAGCAACGTTGCGGTTGGCCAGTTGGCAGTTCTTGCGGGGCCGGGTTCAACGGCTGACGCTGTCTCCGCCTTCGGCCGGCGGGTTTAGAGCGCGACCGTTGCGGGGTGATACACGTTGATCGAGACCCTTCAGTCCATTCCGACGATCGAGTTCGTCGCGGCGGAGGCTCGAACAGGCGGTGCCGAGAATCCGCCTTAGCGAAGACGAGAAGGCTAGCTACCAGTAGGAAGTCGGCCCATCTCAGGCCAACCTTGTGGAAGCCCACAACCAGAACAATGTCGATCAGGACTCACCCAAGCTAAGGACCGCAGGGATGATCGGAGCCGCGACTCCAAGCTTGGAGGCTGCATGCACCAAGAAGTTGCAGCGCCCCAATCTGCGTGCCGATTTGGCCTGAGACAGGTTAAGTGTCCTGCCGTACTGGATCGGTGGCGCCATTTCCCGGAGGGGATAAATCTGCACCGCTCTCAACGATGCTATAGCCACACTCACTGAGCCAATCGAGTACCCGGTCGGCCGTATTGTAGTCCCAACCAGGGTACGACCTCGCGATGATGTCTCTCGGAGAAAGTCGGCGGAGGGCCAACGACGGTTTCGTAGAGTTTCCGACCATTACAAACACCATACTGAATTTGTCTCATTATTACGCAATTCGGCATTTCTTAACTAGTGAAAAAAATCAACAGTTGAGTCGAAACTGGCATCAGCTCAGGGCTGCTCCTTCGAAATGCGGGAGGCGCAAGTCCGAGCGTCGCGCCGCGACGCGCGCAAAAGTTGTTTGCAGTCTGTGTGCTCCGGTGTTGACCTCACGAGCTTGTTCAAGCGCGTCGACCATGAAGGTGACAAAGTTCGTTCTGCGGGTGCGGAGGCGAGGGGATGCATGGCCTTGCTGCACAAGCGGATTGGCCCGGTGCGTGCGTTGATCAGGCTGGAGGCCGCCCATTGGGGGGCATTCTGAGCCCAACTGTTCGCTGAATTGCCGAGGCGGCGCAGGGCCAATATCCGCCATGAGACCTTCGAGGTCCGGCGGCCGAAGCACGTACCTGTCGACATCGAGGTGGTTGAATGGATCACTTCCAGTTCTGGAATTGCGTCAGATCGGAGAGTTATGGCCGCGCAGTCACAAGCATCGAAATGCAGCAGGTCGCTGATCGAGCAACGCGGCTGCTTCCAGCGGCAGCGCAAAGGTCAAAGCAATTTGGACCCGTGCCGCCACCAAAGGATCAACGTTCGGAGTCCTCATCCCCCTCTGCACAAGGATCACCAACGATTCCAGCAGCGCCTTATAGCACGAGCCGATGTAAGCGGCCGAGCCAACGGCAGATCCATAGCCTGCCTTTCGGGATTTCTAGCTGGCGTCCCGATCATCAGTGAGGGCGATAGTCAAACGACTGCTCGGGAGCCGGACGCCCTTTGCAAATCTGGTGCGAGACGATCACTGCGATCGGCCTGATCGCGCCAGGAGCCGTTAGCTCCCCCGTCTTCACCAGATGCACCGCTCTTTCCCGCGCGCTCGGCTGAGGGAGGGATCTGCTCTTTCAAGTCATACCGATCTTTCGAGTCATCCCAAGCGTCGCTATCAAGCAGTCGGACGGCGTACAATAGAACCGAAATCCCCACTATCGCCGCCAAAGCAACAAGCGCCCAAACCATTCCGGCCCAACCATAAACCGATGAAATATGGTGAAACAATACCTGTTCACGAGTGCGAAATCAATCCCAGCGGGAGGATTAACCGCAAGTCTACCAGACCGATTCCGAGACAAGCGGAATAAATACAACCACAGGTCAAAGGTGAGCGCGCAATCTTGCGCAGCGGCGGCCCGGCACAAAACGGAGTCCCGATGCCCAGCTCTCCGTTTGCGTGTGATCTTCGCATCGAACTACTTCCGATCAACGTCCCATTGAGTGGTTTCGCTGGCATGGTGGGGCGCCGGGCTGATCAGCCTGCCACACCATGGGGTCGTCGCTTAAAGGCGCGATGGTTCCATCGTCATGTAACGGACGCGCTGGACGGCCACGCGTCGTTCTGCTCGAGCAAGATCGCGCCGACGAGACGAACAATAGCGTCCTCGCTTCGGAAGATGCCCACGACCTCGGTGTGCGCTTGATCTCGCCGTTGACCCTCTCGATTGGATTGGGCGAGTGCAGCTTGGCGCGGTGCTACGCCGGGCGGCTCATACAGGCGAGCTCCGCCTCATCCATGACGGCTGCGAGCTTTGGGCACATTGGTCGGGATTGAGCTGATCGGCGACCTTGCGCCATTGCGCCCTGGCCATCGGGCCACTATCCGGCCCAATATGATGGACTGTTGAAAGTCCGAAAGAACGGAAATCTCAGATGTGACAGGGCGAGCCACATCGTCCGGGGTCAAGACGTTTTATCCAGAAACTACTTGGTAAGCTCAGCAAAGGTGTTGAGGTCGACTTGGTGTGCTCGGGTATCGCGGCCTTGAAGCTCGGCATGCTCGGAAATGCCGTAAGTGAAGAAGCTTACCTTTCTAAATCCGATGTGCTCAGCGATAAGTCGGAGCTCTTCCTTCGCATAGAAGTGAATGTGGTCCCAAAACGCATAGGCTTCGAACTCACCTTCACGAATCCTTGTCTCGGTCGGTGGCGAGTAGTGGCGGTGTAGAACTCCCTCCAGCCCAGGAAAGCTGAAGCGCATCACGCCTCCAGGCTTTAGTGTCCGATAGATCTCAGCTATTACGAAGATCGAGGCGGCTTGGGGGAGATGCTCAAGCATATCCTCCGAATAGCCGAATCGAACAGTGTTGTCGGCGAACGGGTGTTTGTCCAGCAAGTTGACCTGATAGTAGGCTGGATGGTCGTGCTCAAACAGGTCAATGTTGATCCAGTCGTCGAGGATCGTGCTGCCGCAACCGTAATTCACCTTCAGATCGTTTCCCTCGATTGTCTTCCGGAGGGCAGCACGAGATCCCGCCTTGGTCCAGGCTCCAGAGTCCGGCTCATAAGTATACTGTTTGTAGGCCCGGATCTTGTCTTCCCAATAAGGAATTTGCGACAGCCGGCCCAGAAGACCCTGTTGCGAAACAATCGCTGGTTCAGCTGCCGGCTGGCGGATCCGTGCAGCAACGTTGACGAGTCTCGGCGCGATGAGGCGCTTTAGGTATCGTGTCGCGCGTCTTAGCATTGGTTCCTCTTGAGCCGCACCCAGACGGATGGACGTAGGAATCGTGATAGCCAAGTAACGAGGGAAGGGCGTTTAATCGAATGACATATTTACAACTGCGGCGCAACGATCGGCTTGGCCCGAGCGCCAGGCGATACTCCGGCGTGGGTGGGCAGTCTCGCAACCCAGTCTTACGGCGATCCTCGCAAGCGCAAATGTCCCTGGAGGTCAGCCAACAGCAGCGTGCCGAGGGCAATCTGTGCATCGAAAAGCCCGCCCATGATCATGTTCAGGAGTTCTGGAGGACTTGCCAGCAGCGTCTCGACGCCTGCCTCGGGCGCGAATCCTGGGATCCGGGCTTCTGTCTCAATGAAGAAGGAGTGTACGCGATCGCTGAGGCGACCTGCATCGGTTTTGTTCACTCCGAGCAAATGGACGGCCCTGCTCGGAAATCCAGTTTCCTCAAGCAGTTCTCGAGCCGCTGAGCTCGCGGCTTGCTCTCCAGGATCGATCAGACCCGCTGGAAGCTCCAGAGTGAAGTCCTCAACCGCCGGCCGGTATTGCCGAACCAGCGGCACCAGACCCTCGGGGGATATGGCGAGAACGACAACGTAGTCGAACGTTTCGACTGAATGGTACGTTTCGCTCGCAGTTCCTGAAGAAAACTCGACTTCGCGAGCCGTCAAAGTCACCCATGGCGAGATCCTGCTCTTGGATGTGCGTGTTATTCTGGGCCGTGGCTCAGGACGGTTCATTGTCGCTCCTTGCAACGCCGAGGCATCAATGAATCTGGATGCCAAGACGGGTCGGGAAGGTTTGGGAGCCTCGATGGAGGTGGAGCCTATAGCTGTTGAAGTGACGCGGCATATCGGTAGCTCGCCTGCAATATGGGGGGGCTGCCGGCGCCAGGTCACCCAGCCTCGCTCGCCGTGTCGCACCCCATCACCGTCACCATTCCTATTTCAACATGTCGAGCGACGGTCGAGGCGACGGTCGCGCTCGCCTCCGCGAAGGTCTCGTAACCGTTCAATAATTCAACGATTGCCTGGGCGATTGCATGCGGGGATGGAGTTGCTTCGAGGGCGTTGCATCCCACGTTCCAGTCGGAAAGCGAACTGCCACTCAGGAACACGAAGGGCCTCGAACTCGAAATTGCGTCACAAACGACGCCCGACCCTCGTATCGCATAGACAGCAGGATCATGCAGCAGGAGCGCTGCGTGGGCCTGCTTCCAGCTCCATACGTATTCGTCCGGATCCAGATGGAGTGGCAATGCTTCTATTTGAACCTTACCCGCCCTGCTGCTTGGATGGCCCTGAACACGCAGGACGACGTCTGGGTCATGCGCGTTGAGCTTTGCCGCGAGCGCCTGCGCCGTCGCGTTCAATAGTCTAGCTCCCTTGTCCGAGCGAGCATGACCCGCCATGTATAGAATGAACCTGCCATTCACCGCGGGAGATTGCTGGGCCGGCAGGTCAGTGGGGTGAGGTAACAACTCGACAGGCTTAGGCCAGATTTCGCGTATCGCGCGTGCGAAGGCGGGCGTCTCTGCGAGAAGATCCACGTTCTCAATGGCCCCTGGGGACTCCTGGAGACGCTTTAAGGCTGATCGCCATGTCGGATCGCTTGGATGGCAGCCCACATCATCATACATCAGCCGCACGACAAAACGAGCCGGACCACGATGCGCCTCAAATTGCTCGGCGGTTGCGATGAGAAGCTCAGCGTCGGCAGACGGCAAGAATACGGTGTCTCCGGGCTCGGGCTCAAGGGTGCTGAGAAGTTCGCCGAGTTCAGGGGCAATGATCGAGCGGAGTTTGCTCGCGTCTGCGCCGGCGACCGTTAGAGTAGGTGCGTCAGGAGCATGAAAGCCTCTGCGGCCCCTGATGAAGCGTGCTATAGGCATGATCGCGCCTGCGCCGAGCGAGAACGCGGTCGTGACCGTGGGCCCGTAGCGGCGGGATCGTGATACGGTATCGCGATTATGTCTGAATACTCGCAAGATATCGCCGCCGCCGAGATGCTGCGATCCGTTCCATCCCTTCCCAGCGGCTATCAGCGGGCGTGTGTCGCCCATGAGGGTTGCAAACCTGGACGTGGCAAACGCGTGGTGACCACGTTCGTTGATCAAGTTTGGTTCGATTATGATGGTCCGTCCTCTCACGGTCCCTAATCTCCCGGCAATATCGAGACCTCATGCTCAAGCGGCGCTACGGCTGCTCTTCCGTTTGCCGCTTCCCTGCGCCCAGGGTGTATTCAACGCATTTTTCCAGAAAGCGGGCCATGGAGCGGTCCGCTCTCGTGGCCTCGATCCTGCGACAGATTGCATCAAAGAGGTTCGGATCGAGCGCGATACGCTTGATAGCATCAGACAGCGCAGCAGCGTCGACGCGCGCCGCGAGGACGCCGTTAACGCCATCCTGTATCTGCTCGATCAGTCCGCCGACCGGAGTAGCTATGACCGGGATCCCGGCCCCCAAGCTGGTGGCGGCGACGCCGGATTGGCTGGCTTCCATGTGGGAAAGAACAACGGCATGATAACGAGACAGTATCGCTGCGATTTCCCGCTCTGTAAGCCAGCGATTTATCACTTCAGCGCCGAGTGCGGCGAGACGCCGTTTGTTGTCACCAAGCGCGCCCTCGCCGAAGACTCCTAGTTCGACCTGAAAGCCTTCTCTGCGTAAGGCCTCGATGGAATCGAGAAGCAAGGTTAGCCCCTTATAGGGCATGATGCGACCCAGGAACGCAAGCCTGATCGGCTTGCCTTCGGTGAGACTGATCGTCCTCCGCTGCGCGCCATAGTCGAGATCTGGATGAAACAGCGTGAACAATTTGTGCTGAGGGACGCGCCGGGCCGTCAGGAGTCTCTTCGTCACTGCGTCGCTCAGAGTGAGGACCGCATCAGCTTGCGCAATCGTCCGATCGAGGAAAGGGTCTATCAGCGCCGACCTGTAGTCACCCGGGTGGATTTCCGCATCGTGAATGATTGAAGAATAGAGAACTCCATGCGGCTTCAAAACGGAGAATACGACGGACGACCAGACGTGGGGCATGAATTCAATCACGGCCTCAATCTTCCGATTGACAATCTCGCGCGTGATGCGGCTCCGCAGCATCGGAATGCGCCAGGCTTGGCCGAGAGCGCCAAGATCATTGGAAAAGGTGTCCACGGCGACCAGCCGGTCTTCAAACTCCGAAAAAGCCGCAAAGCTCTCATTTTGGCGAGATATGGATATCGTGGCGTCGATTGAAGGACATGAGATCGCTACGGTCGCCGCGTCCTGCACGAAGCGGGATAGTCCGCGCCGCCCCCAATAGACCAGCATGATGCGAGCTCTATCAGACCGCTCCAACATGATTAGCTGTCGCCTTGAGAACGTGACCGAGGCCCACGTGATGCGTGTTGAGCGCCGGGCCCACCAGAACTCGGAGAGCAGCCTGTGGCTTTGACCGGATCCAGCCACGTCATACGAGAGCACCGCGTGCCCATAGTTCGGCAAGTGTGAGCTTGTATTGAAAGTCGATGGGGAAGCTTCGTTCCTCTCGGCGCAAGCGATCACCATCAATGACGCCGTGCGACACGAGCATGCTTTCGTTTCTCCAAAGCGGTCCGTGTCGTTCGATCAGCTTCATCATCCATTGTTGGACTGGAGGTGTGAAGCCCTGCTTGGGTCGCTGGCTGACTTCATCTGGCAGCAGATGACCAAAGGATGACAGCAAAAGCCATTTGTGCGGCTTCTCGAAATCCTCGAGGCCGCCGTGACGCATAGCGGATACCGCGTTGATGAGGTCGATGTCCAGGAACGGCACGCGCATTTCGATGGAGTGGGCCATGCTCATACGGTCGAGCAGCGTGAGGCAGTTGCAGAGGAGCCAGGTCCTCGAAAGCGCCTCCGTCACGGCTGGACCGCTGGGATATCCTTCAATCGGCCGAGTGCGCGCGAGCCAATGATTGGGTTCGACCGAAGCAGGATCGGCGAGAAGTGAGCGTGATAGCGCGGCTGACCGGCCGATTTCCTTCAATGGAGCCAGAATGGAGGTTTCCCGGGGGGCGCCATGTCCGAACGTTCGGCGTGCCCATTCTTTGATTCCTCCATTGACGCCCTTCTTGCGATGCTCCGCAGCTGCATTGCGGACCCACTCGTACCCCCAAAAAAACTCGTCTCCGCCCATGCCCGAAAGCAGAACCGGCACCTTTGCGGCTCGGGCTGCGCGGCAGACCTCGAAGTACCCATATGCTGCTATGTCGGCGATCGGGGTGTCCATCGCTTGCACCAGCTGCGGGAATTGCTCGACCATTTGGTCGACATCAATTTCCACTTCCGTGAATTCGATGCCGAGAGAGCGCGCGAAGCGCTGAGCGATCAGCCGTTCGTCCGTCGGTGGTCGTCCCTTATAGCCGATCGTGAAAGCATGAATCTGGCCGGGATAGTGTTTCGCCGAAATGGCGGCGACCAGGGACGAGTCGATCCCACCCGAAAGTGCAACGCCGACCGGAACATCGGCGCTCCCCATCCGCCGGCATGCCGTATCCAGCAGGTCTCTCACCTGCGCAACCGGATCTGGACAGTGAATAGCCTCGACGTCGAGCATACTCCAATAGGGGCGCGGTTCCGCAGAGAGCTGCTTTGGCGAAAGAGTTATCAGATGACCTGGTGGCAACTGATGAATTCCCTCTATCAGGGAGTTCGGCTCCAAGCAGTACTGAAAGGTCAGAAACTCGTGCAGTGCCACTGGGGAGATGCGCCGTTGCGCTGCTGGCACGAGGCGTAGCAGCGGCTTCAGCTCGCTGCACCACCAGACTCGCTCGGCACCGTCGTCTCGCCGGTCTCGCAACATGTAGAGCGGCTTTTCGCCCAGGCGGTCGCGCCCGAGCACGAGCCGCCCCTTGCGATCATCCCAGATGGCAAAAGCAAACATCCCCCGCAAATCTGCGATGCAGTCCTCACCTTTGTCCTCGTAGCCGTGAACAATCGTTTCCACGTCTGAGTGGGTTCTCAGATCGTGGCCGCGAGCCTGAAGCGCGCTGCGTAGCTCGTGGTGATTGTAGATTTCGCCGTTGCAAACCATTGCAACCGACCGGTCCTCGTTATAAAGCGGCTGTCCTCCTCCTGCCAGATCGATAATCGACAGGCGTCGCATGGCCATCGCCACGTGAGTCGATGCGAACAGTCCATCGGAGTCCGGGCCACGATGATACAGGGCTCCATTGATCTCGCTTAGTAGAGCGAGCTCGCTTTGCCGAAGTGGAGCACTGCAGATCACGCCGCTGATGCCGCACATGAGTTTAGTCCCCCATTTCCGCCGTCCGAAGATCGTTCGCTTCAGACGTGGTTGTCTCGCCAGCGCTCCGCGCGGCTAGCAAAAGGTTCACGCAGTGATCGCGGGCTTGCCGCGTGTCACGCCGGCCTTCCCTTCGATCGCAATAGCTCGTTCGACAAGGTCAACGAAGGATCGTGCAGCAGCGAGCCGCTGCCGGAGATTTCGCTCCTGGGCACGTCGTTCCGAAGCAGGATCGGGACCGTCCGGGAGTTCGCGCCAAGCGCTCGAAAGCGTTTCCGCCAGAATTGCGTCATCGTCAGGTGGAAAGAACCTGACCGGCAGACCCTTCTCGCCTTCGAGCTGCTCACGGTGCACGGGAATATCAGAAGCGATGATTGGTCGTCCCAGCGTCTTTGCATCTTCAACGACAGTACTCCAGCCCTCGAAGAGGGATGGTTGAAGAACCAGCGTAGCGTGGCGGAAAATCTCGATCTGGTCAGCTCGAGGAACCAGTCCCAATCGCAGTATCCTGTCTTGAAGCTCGGATTTGGCGATGAACTCGAGTAATTCAGGTACATATTCCTTGTCGCGATAGTCGTCTTCCCGGCCCGTGCAGACGAGTACCAGATCCGGGTGCCTTGCCTTCAAGCGACGCAGCGCCTCGAATGCAACTCGGTGGTTCTTGTGGGCCCAGAATTGATTTGCGATGTAGGCGTAGCGCCGGGGCAGGCGGTATTGCGTGTGTGGATTGCGACCGCCCCGCTCATGATCCGTGATGACAGAGCAGAAGCGCCAGACATGTGGCTCGACCTCAGGATTCGGGCAGAGATTGAGGAAGTCCCTCTTGGCCATTTCACTGCTCAGGACCAGGACGCCAGGCTCGGACGCGATCAAAGCGATGCCACGGTCGCGTGCATCGCGCTCATCCTCAGTAAAGAAATGAGGCAGGTGCACATGTTGAAAATCAGGTATCCATCGGATCGCCGGAACGCCCTGCACCTTCCCGCCAATTGTAGGATAGGTGGCATCCAGCTTCTGCCAAGCCGGATCTGGCGGAATGTAGGTTTGCAGAAACTTCCTATGGACACGGCGCCAGAAGTGGGCGATCGCGCCATGCCTGCGCGGGCGCCGGTCCCGGTCGACGAACGGAAAAGAGCGCAGTTCAACGGCGAGCGGCATCGCGTCGTCCGGTACGCCGAGCAGCCTGACCTCCGGTCTCTCCGCTTCTGGCAGGCTTTCAAGACAGTAGACGAGATTGCGAATATAGATAATGCCGCCCATCCACTTGGGATCGGTGATCACGTCGAGCCCGATCACCCGGGTGGGGCGCTTGCCGCTGCTTTGGCCGATCATTCAATTCCTCGGTGCCGTAATGGGCAATTACTTTGATCGCCGGGCAACGCGCCACCGTCGTATCCCGCCGAGCCAGCTCCCGCCGGGGGAAGGCGACGAAACCACCTGGCTTGGCCCAAGAAATTCCGAGTAGACCTTTTCACGTGTCGCAATCTGTTCCGGCGTCCCTTCATGCTGTCCCTCCGTGCAAGTCGCGCACGGCGAAAGCTTGGGACCATAGCGAAGCAGCTCCTTTCGCCATTCCGCCATCGCCTGGCTGGCATAAGCCGCAAAAATCGTTGGAAAATCTGTCAATTTTCCAATTGCATAGCGTTGGGTATGCTCTGCAAAGTCGACGAACATCTGGCAGCAAGGGAATAGCGTGCCGTCGTAGGAAACCGTAAAGTCATTGAAGGGACGGGAGCACGGCGCGGACCGGCTGAACGCGCCGGAGCTCAGTCCGACGGATTCCGCCCGGTTCGATCCCAGGGTGTAGTAGTTCGTAGCAAAGACATGGATCGGCAATTTTTCGATATTGACATGACCCTGCATCGTCTCTCCGGGACGTAGGATGTCGACCTTTATCGCCTTCTGCAAACGTCGGGAAAGGTCGTTGAAGCGCGTCGCTGCATAGGCATCGTCGTACGGCTTGCCGGCCGGGGCATGGATGGAAATGTACAGTTCGGACAGGCCGGCTGAGATCAGTTCGCGAACGTAGTCGCGATCCAGATAGTCTCCGTTGCTACTGAAGTATATGCGGGCCGCCGGCAACAGCTCTCGAGCGCGCCTGATGCGATTGAGCAGCAGCGACTTGTCTGAAGTTGGCTCGTTATACAGATTTAAGCACAAGCCCTCGTCATAGGAGATTTCTGCGAGGTCGCGCAGGATAAGTTCATAGGTATCGTGAGGCAGCAGTTTGTTGGTCGAGGCACGATCGACCTTCGACACGGGGCAGTAGGAGCATGCCCGATTGCAGTGTGATGAAATTTCGACAACGACGTTGCGTACTGACCTTCGAAACAGCTCTCGCGCCGCTTCAGCGCTCGTCGGCGCGAAAAAGTGGTCCCGCGCGAAATGGTCCAACGCTTCGTTCATGAGCTGACCTGGTCAAGATGAAAATCTGCATCGAAGTGAACGACGGCATTCGGGTCCGAGTAGAGGAACTTGTCGCTTGGATTCAGGACGACGACGTTTCCACACTTGAGCGCGAGAAAGAGATGAAGTCCTGCATGGCGCGTGATCGCGGCGATGTTCAAATCGTAACTTCCCGGCCGCAGATTTTGCGCTGGAACGGAAATCCTCAGACTATAGCGACCTGGCATCACGCGTCCGACCAGAAGACCTTGCTCGTGACTGTCGATAGTGCAGATATTTCTATAATGTGCCGCATCGAGCACGGCGCGGATGACGAGGTCATCGATAGCTGAATGAACCGTCACATCCATGACGATGTCGAACGGCTCCTTGAAGTGCAGCTCCTTCTTGGCCGTATTGCCGTCCTTTGCGACGATCTTGATATTGTCGCAGACAACGTCGCCGGTGCCGGAGATCAGCTCGCTCGCGCCATCCGGACCAGGAAGCGCACTCTCCCGAGTACGGGCGGCGTTGCGAGCGTTCTGATCGTCATAGGCGCGGATCACCCTCTCGATTTCGCCGAGGACCTTCACCTCGCCCTTGTCCATGAACAGTCCGCGATCGCAAACCGCCCAAATCGCTCCAATGGAATGCGAAACCAGGACGATCGACGTGCCCTTGCGCTTCAATCCAAAGAGGTAATCGTAGCACTTCTTCTGGAAGTTCAAGTCACCCACAGCGAGCACTTCATCGACCAGCAGCACCTCCGGCTCGCTCACGGCAGCCACCGCGAAACCGAGGCGCACCTGCATGCCGCTCGAGTAATGCTTGACGGGCATGTCGATGAATTGTTCGAGTTCAGAGAATGCAACGATCTCATCCATGTGGGAGCGGATCTCCCGGGGAGAGAGTCCGAGGAGTGCGGCGTTTATATAGATGTTTTCGCGGCCGGTGAGCATCGGTGAGAAGCCAGCGCCGGCCGCAATCAATGCGCCAACACGTCCGCGCAGCATGACGCGACCGGCATCCGGCTTGTAGATGCCAGTCAGGATGCGCAGAAGGGTCGTCTTTCCACAGCCGTTGACCCCCATGATGCCAAGGCTCTGGCCGCGTTCGAGGGTGAAGCTGATGTCCTTGACGGCCCAGAACTCCCCGTCACGCAACAGGCTCGAATCGCTGCCGGCGCCAACAAGCCGACCGAGGCCGTCACGAAGGCCGTGTGCCATCGATCGGCGCAGCGACAGGCCGAACTTCTTGGAGACGCTCTCGGCGCGAACTGTCCAGTCCTTATCGCTCACAACTGTCTGCTAACCTTTGGTGGTAAGGATGCGGGTGTACACTGCCGGAGGGAGGCATAAAAGCGAAATGCAAAAAGAGCAACCGGCCGACCGGTCTGCGGAGCCGACCAGTTCGGCAGCCCCTCACTTGATGTTCGCGCCTCTGTTGCCCGTCCGCCACCATGCGGCATAGGCGGCAAGCCCATCTCTCAAGCTCCAACGATGCTCGAAGCCCAGGCTTCTTGACCGTGTGGCCGAGGCCTGCAGGTGGTTCGGATCGCCAATGCGCGAATGTCCATTGAATCGGATCCGACAATCGACTCCCAATGCGCGGGCAAGCTCACTGGCAATGGACTCAACACTGGATGCGACGCCAGTTCCGCCATTGACGATGAGGCACTGCGACGTTGCGTGCTGGGCCGCGATGAACCCGAGTTCGGCTGCGTCCTCAACGTACAGCATGTCCCTGGTCTCAGCCCCCGTCCCAAAGAGGGTAATTTCGTCGGACGCCTGCGAGAGTTTTCCTGCGACGTCCCATAGCAGCTGCTTCTGCAAGCCGGGACCGTACAGAGAGAAATAGCGGATCACGGCCGTTTTCAAGCCGAATGAGTGTGACGCCGATCGACATAGCCATTCGGCACAGAGCTTGTGTGCGCCATAGGGCGATACAGGAGCCAGCGAAGCGTCTTCGGCGATCGGTCCCGGCGCGGCGCTGCCATACACTGCCGCGCTGGAGGGAAGCACGAACACCGCTTCCGGCGCTGACCTGCGCAACGTATCAAGCAGCAGCGCGGTGCTGTCTACCGAGAGACGGAAGTCTCGGTAAGGGTCCGCAAGCGATGCGCCGATTGCGCCGCTGCCCGCGGCATGGAATACGACGTCGGGGGGGCCGACAAGCTTCAGGAGCTCCTTGATCGCTTCGTTGTCGATGATCTTCTCGATCCAGGCAGCCCTGCCTGAGACTTTGGCGAGAGGGAGTGCTGCGATATCGACATCGGCAGCGCCGCCAAGCCCAATGCCAGCAATATCCCAGCCCCCCGCCGCAAAACGCGCGGCCACATGTCGGCCCAGGAAGCCACGGGCGCCGGTTATCCAAACGAGTGCCATACGTCAGAATTGCTCTTAGAGGTTCCGAAAAGGGATCGTCTCTATCGAATTGATCGCCACGGTTAAGACGAGAGGGCGCGCGCCCCTGGGCGCAGGGTCAGCTCGGACGCTTGTGCGACGGCGAAACCCGTGGACGCGGAGGGCATTTTCTACTTTCACGTGTGGATGCGCCAACTTGCAAACATGCCGGTCGTGGAGGTATACACCGTCTGAGGATTGTTTCCAACGATATCCATGCCTTCAGGCCGATTGCGGAGGAGGACAGCTGGTGAGTTCCTTCAAGGTGCCTGTGAGCGGGGTAGTGGAGCGCTTGATCGGATCTGAAGATGCGTGCGGCGGCACTGACAATCCGGTTTCGATCGATCGTGCAACCAAAGGGTGCGTTCACGTCGTTATTCCCGTCTTTAATCGTTGGCAGTTCACGCAGCAGTGCGTCGAAGATCTGCGCCGTCAGACCTATCGACATTTGACGATCAACGTATCGGACGGCGGATCGACCGACGGCACGCGAGACAAGCTCGCTCGACTCTATCCGGACGTGGAGGTGATCTACGATGGGAAGGAGCGTTGGTGGGCCGGCTCTTGTGCGCTGGCCATTGAGCGGATACTGGCCAAAGCTGCGACGGATGACTTCGTTCTTTTGCTGAACAATGACACGAGAGTCCCTGAAAACTACATCGAAACGCTGGTTGCCTGGTCGCGGACCCATGACGCGGCCGTTGGCGCAAAGGTCGTTGACAGTCGCGATCCGACGAGGGTCCTCGATGCCGGCGAGATGATTGATTGGGAGCGCTACGATTTCCCCATCAAAACAGAGATCGCCTCAGGCGAGCGGCATTGTGAAGACGTCGACACGCTTCCGGGCCGAGGTACTTTGATTCCGATCAAGATGATAAGAGCGGTCGGCAACATCGACGATCGGACCTTTCCACATTATATTTCAGATTACGACTTCTTTTGCCGGATCAAGTCTGCTGGTTTCAAGCTGCTCGTGTGTTACGACACAATGATTCTGGCTCATATCGAGGAGACCGGTATCGTACCGCAAGCCCAGTTGACCTTGCGGCAAGCCTGGCGCGAAATCTTCGACCGCAGGTCGATGACCAATCTCGGCGATCACTGGCGCTTCGTCTCCCGACATGCGCCCGCGTTGCTGCGCCCGCGGTTGCATCGCCTTTTGGTGGCGCAGGCGGCCGCAAAATTGCTGTTGCGCACGGAACTCGGCATTTTTTTTCTACCGCCGTATAAAGGCGCGCGTCTCGTCAGGAGAGTCGCGCGAGCAGTTGTCCGCTTGATTAACGAGCCGGATGCTGCGCTCGAGTTCGCGCACTGGCCGCATGCGGTGAAGCTCGTTGCGCTGATGACCTTTGCTCCACGTCCCTTCCAAGGCGATGAGGCCGCCGCCAAAGGGTTGGATGTGTCGCGGCTTGTGCGCGATGGCGTATTGATCCTGCGGTTGCCGCCTGACTGGTATTGCTTCGGCACGCTGCAATGGGCAGGCCGGTCGGATGCCGCGCAACTGAACGATCTGCTGCGCGCGTGCCGAGGGCCGAGCCTGTTGCAATATAGGGCTCTTGTTTCCTACAAGAGGGCACGCCAAGCGCATATACGGCTGGGTGATGATAGCGCGGCAGACCCAGGGCAAGCATCATGCAATCATTGAAACAGTACATCAAAGGGCGCCTCAAGGCGCCGCTCGCGGAATCAAATTACAAACGATTTCTCGCGGACGGCAACCCGCCTTGGAAGCCAGGTTACGATACGCATAAGATCAAGTCGGTAACCGCCGCAATCAACGATCCCGCCTACGATCCCTACAAACTCCCGGACGGTTTTGGTTGGCGCCTCGATGAACGTATCGTTGAGTATCCCTGGTTCATGGCGCGCCTTCCAGCGGGGAAGGGGCGATTGCTCGACGCGGGGTCTACCCTCAACCACGCGCATGTGCTCGGTCATCCGAAGCTGCGCGAAAAGACCTGCACCGTTTCGACTTTGGCGCCGGAGCAGTGGTCTGCGTGGCAGTGGGGCGTGTCCTACGTTTATGAAGATCTGCGCGAAAGCTGTTTCCGGGACGCGTATTTCGATTGGATTGCCTGCATCTCGACGATCGAGCACGTTGGCCTGGACAACACGATGCTCTACACGAGCGACGGCACAAAGAACGAGACGGATACCGACGGGTACGTCTCTTGTCTGATGGAATTGCGCCGAATGTTGAAGCCAGGTGGGGTGCTCTTTCTGAGCATGCCATTCGGTCGACGAGCCAACCACGGTTGGTTCCAGATTTTTGACGCCGAAATGGTCGACCGGCTCGTCGAGCGATTCGCGCCGCAATCGTGCATCGAGACCATCTATCGTTACAGGGCGGAAGGGTGGACCGTTGGCGACCGGGAGAGCGCAAAGGACGCAACGTATTTCGACATACATAAGCAAAGCACTTATGATGATGATTACGCGGCAGCCTCCCGGGCTGTCGTGTGTCTTGAGCTGACGAAGTAGCGGCTTCCGTGACGCGCCGTGTTCGTGCATTTGCCGAAGGACTACTTGCTCGGCTCGTCCGGCCGCGGCATATGCCGTCGGCCGACGGAAGGATTGATCGCGCTCTGGCAGATATCGACCAGACTGCCGTTTTCTATCCGACGGCCAGTCTGCATACGCACGGGCACCCGCCAGAGGCGCTGCGGATTGGCGCTCACACGCACGTCCGTGGCGAGTTGTTGTTGTTCGGACACGGCGGACGTATTCGCCTTGGCGAGTATTGTTATGTTGGCGAGCAGACCAGAATCTGGTCCGCCAGGGACATCAGCATCGGCAACCGCGTTCTGATCTCGCATATGTGCACAATCATGGATAATCTGACCCACCCGTTGGATGCGAGCGAGCGGCATCAGCAGTTCCGCGATATCATTACCGCTGGTCATCCACGCAAAATCGACCTGGACGAGCAACCTGTCATCATTGAGGACGATGCGTTGATCAGTTGCCATTGCGTGGTGCTGCGAGGCGTGCGAATCGGCCGCGGCGCCGTCATTGGAGCGGGCAGCGTCGTCACCAAGGACGTTCCTCCGATGGTGATTGCGGCGGGCAATCCGGCCAAGGTCATTCGCGAACTCGATATGGAAGCTGTAAAATGACCGATGGCGCGATGAGCTGGGAGCAGGCGGTCTCCTGGTTGCGCAACCAGCCTGACCAGGCCAGTCTTGTGAAGGCGTGTTTCTTCGATGACCCGCTGTTGGCGGCTGCGCAGCGATTTCACGCCAGCTCCGAGTGGATTGCGACGCGATCATTGCTGACGAGCCCACCAGGGCGCGCCTTGGATGTCGGGGCGGGCAGGGGCATCGCGAGCTACGCGCTCGCGGCTGATGGCTGGCAAGTGACGGCGTTGGAGCCTGACCCGAGCGCGCTGGTGGGGGGCGGGGCGATCCGGGCGCTCGCGGGCGAGAGTGGATTGCCGATCAACGTTGTGCAGGAGTGGGGTGAGACCCTGCCATTCGATAGCAATAGCTTCGATGTCGTACTCTGCCGTCAAGTGCTGCACCATGCGCGTGACCTGGGGCAGCTCTGTGCCGAGATTGGTCGCGTTCTGAAGCCGGGTGGAATTTTACTTGCCACGCGCGAGCATGTCATTTCACGACCCGAAGATTTGCCGGCATTCTTGGCGTCGCATCCGCTTCACAAGCATTATGGTGGCGAGCACGCCTATTTACTTGCGGACTATCACTCCGCCATCGCCAATGCGGGCCTTGCTCTCGATCTTTCGTTGAACCCACTTCAGTCCGATATCAATCTGTTTCCAATGACCATGAGTGATCACCGAAGGCTTCTCGCCAAGCGGCTCAGATTGCCCTTGGCGTTCGTTCGACCGTGGCTGATGACGTGGTACGGTAGCCACCTCAACGATCCAGGACGTCTTTACACGTTCAGAGCGCGCAAGCCTGCAAGCTGATGCCGGGGCACGAATTGTGAAGAGACCATTGTCCAACATTTGCAGAAGGCTCTCTTCGCAACAGATACGATCGGGGAGCCGCGGCGTGGATGATTCAACCAGCCTATTCCGGGCCTATCCGTTGCGCAGCGGGTCGTGGTGTCATGATCGCGAGGTCCTCTCGTGACTGACCGCGTGCCGCTCGCGCTTTTCACGTACAACCGCCCGCTGCACACGCGACGGGCGCTCGATGCGCTGCTTCGGAACGCGCGCTTAGAGGACGTCAAGATCATCATCTACTCGGACGCCCCGAAGCGGCCTGAGCACGCCGATGCGGTCGAGGCGACGCGTCGGTTAGTTGCAGACTGGGCCGTGACGAACGGCGCCGAGGTCGTCGTGCGCCCAGAGAACTTTGGTCTTGCTCGCTCGATCGCCGGTGCGGTCGACGAGCTCACGCGCGCTTACGGCCGGGTGATTGTCCTCGAGGACGACCTCGTTGCAGCTCCCGATTTTGTCCGCTTCATGCTCGAAGGGCTGGACCGTTATGCTGATGCCTCCGGTGTTGCGCAGATCTCCGGTTGCCACCTCAAAGGTACGGCCCAAGTATCCGGAGATGCCTTCTTCATGCCGCTGACGACGACATGGGGGTGGGCGACATGGGCGCGGGCATGGTCGCTATTTGATTGGCAGACGGACGGTATGCTCGATGAGCTTGCCCGCGATGCCGGGTTCCGCAGCCGCTTCAGCCTCAATGGTGCAGCGGATTATGAAGCGATGCTGTCCGATCGCATTGCCGGCAAAAATGACTCTTGGGGCATTCTGTGGTGGTATGCCGTCGCCAAGGCCGGCGCGCAGGTTCTCTACCCGCGTACGAGCCTGATATGGAACGGCGGATTCGACAATTCCGGCGTTCATTGTGCGGGTAACCTCCCCTTCCAGCTCGAAGCTCCAGCTCAGTTCAGGCGGACTATCTTGCCGGCGACGCTGCGAATGCCCGATCGGGTTGAGCCGGACATGGCAGCATTCAACGAGGTCTGTCTTTGGCTGCGGGCAGGTGTCTCTCCAGCCGTTGATCGTGGCGGCCTCGCAACACGATTGCGAGGGGCTTTGAAGCGTTGGGCCGGCCGCCGCTGATCAGGAGAAATCTGCGCCTGTGCGAGTCAGGATGACCGAATTGAAGAGCCGAAACCGGACTTCGTAATTCCTAGCGAGAAGATATCTGAGAGCGGGATCCTGGTGCATTTCGGCGAACGGTGTCGATAGCGCTTCGATGATGATCACGGCGGGCGCGTACACGTCCCAATTGCCCGAACGCAAGACGGCCAGTTCTGCGCCCTCCACATCGACGCTGAGGAGATCGACGTTGATTCCGGGAGGCACGAACTCGTCCATGATAGTTGCGAGCGTTTTCGGGCGAAGCTCGATTTCACCAGTCTTGTCCCATCCAGCCGCGACGTAGCTGTCGGCGAGCTCTGCGTTGGTCGTGTTGAGGGCGCCCTCGCGAAAGAGGTGCATCCGCAGGGGATCTGTCTGGTCCGACACCGCGAGTTCGAGGTTGACGTCTCGGGGCCGGAGCAGGCCGAACGAGCTCATGCTCCCGGGTGTTGCGTCGACATTGATGCCGCGCCATCCACGGCGGTAGAGCGCAAACGTATTGGAGAACCTGGTGGCGTGATGAGCGCCGATGTCGACATAGAAGCCGGAGCGACGATCACCGAACAGCCGCTTGAGCAGGATATCCTCTCCCTCCTGGCTGTAGTGGTGGCTGCTTCCGCCGAGCGCAGAGAAATGCTCGAGCAGAGCGTCAGGAATGTCGGCCGGGTCCAGGCCCGCACAGGCCCGCGTCAATAATTGCTTCCTCAAATCGAGCGGCAAGTGGTCCGCATCAGCAGCAGAAAAAGCCGCCGAAAGCAGCCGCCCGAGCTGGCTCGCATCCAGCTTCTGCTCGCTGAGTGCTTTTTCGAGGATTTGTAAGCAGGAGTCGATATCCATATGAGCGCCGATCCTGGCGAGCTGGACCGCCAATCTGGCGCGGTGCTCGGGGGCCATTCGGCGTCCGACGAACTGAATCAGCGATCGCGCCATGCTCGACAATCGAAAGCTAAGCGCCGTCACCAGTTGCTGCCCCTGCACGCTTCAATGCCTCCGACTGGTCGCGGATGATTGAGCCGGCCGTTGAGAATACTATCCGATCGCACCAGCAGCGATGTTGTCCAGCAATAGATGTTGATTGGGCCAAATCCGCTGAAGTCCACCTGAAGGAAACCTTCACCACGAAAGAACTCTGCTACGTCGGTGTACCAGTCTGAATTGTCGAGCACGATGCAGCCGCCCGCACTCAGGTGAGGCAAGGCTGCCCGCGCGCATTGATTGCGCCAGACCCCGTCGATGATGATGACATCAAATTCTCCTCCGATTTCGGATATGGCCCCAGCATATTCCGTGACCCCCTCCCGGAGAATGAGCTTTTCCAGTCGACTTGACCGATGCAGCATCTTCTCAAACCAGGCGGGATCATGCTCGACGGCGGTCACCTTGGCTCCCTTATTCGCCCAAAACAGGGACGAATTGCCGCAACCAAACTCGAAGATTCGTAATCCTCTGGCGTCGAGCTGCTCGAAGTATTCCAGTGCGGGATATGTGTACCAGGGAACAGGTTTCCCATCCACGGCGACCGGCAGTTTCAGCTCGAGCGTACGTCCATAGCCGTACTTGTTCACGAGGATGTCGAGAGCAGGCTCGAATGCCTTCGGCTCGGGTTTGGGCGTGGCATGCGCCAATGCGTTCGCGACCGTCCTCTGGACATAGGCGTTGATCCGATCTTTGAGCCATCTCATCTCGAGCATACTCCTGCGAGCTGGCCGGCGTCCGCCAAGCGAGTTGCTCGATGGATGGGCTCGCACGTGAATTGGGACTCGGGCCGCAACATTGCCTAACGGGGGGTCTTGTTTCTGTTCAATTTGCTGTCGCTGCCTGTAGTCGGCTAAGCTACAGCCGCTCCGCTACGAGGTCCTCGAGCAGGTAGAAGATCTTCAGCCCAACGACGACCAGAATCACGGTCGCGACGATCACCAGCAAAAACACCGGAATGTCGTTGGCTTGGTCGAGGCAGATCAGCGCACGAGGAACATCGATGAGGTATGTCAACGGATTGCACTTGATCAGAAACTGTATGGTTGGGCTCTCGATGCTCGAGTGCAAGTATACTGCAGGCGTCAAGTACATCAGCAGAGAGAGCCCTTGCGTGGCGAGCGGCGTAAGGTCGCGCGCAATTGTGCCGAGCACTGCGAGCATCAAGCCAATTGCCGTCCCGAGCAGTACCATGGGCAGAACCAGCAATGGATAGGCGAGTATCCAGAGGCTGGGCCACCGACCCATGATCAAGAATACCGCCATCATCGTGATCATGCTGATGGCGATGGAATAGAAAACGCCTGCCAGCGAGCTCATGGCCAGTGCTAGCTTTGGAATCTTGGTTCGCAGAATGAGATCAGCCTGCGACTGCAGCCCACTGCTGACCGCTCCCATTGCGCCCGGTAGACATGCCCAGATGGTGGTGCCGACGAGAACATAAAGAGGGTATGGAATCTCTCCTTGGCCTGGCTTGAGAACGCCAATGGAATAGAGAAACAGGAAGCTGACGATCCCCAGGATCGGATTGAGAAGAGCCCAGAAATACCCGAGAATTTTCTGTCGGAATTGAGCGATGAAGTCGCGCCAGAAAAGGCGAGTTATCACGTGGCGAGAGTTCGATAGATCGAAGTAGGCTTGGCGCAGGCTCGACGTTAGTCCACCGCTGCGCTGTGTTGCCTCATAAATTGTAATCGTGTCCTGGCGGTCAGACTTGATCATCGCCACCTCGCGGGCTTCTCTCGTGTGGTCAAATTGTGATTCGCTGGCTGCCTCGTCGTCGATTTACGAGAGGCGGAATTCGCTGAGATCCCGCGCTATCGATCGAGGCTTCCTGTACATGCGGGTGCAAAGCCGGACGTGCCTTCTGAAACGCTGTCCTCCACATCAGTGGATCTTTGAAGGTTTTCCCGACATCGCGACAATTGCTCCACCACCGCGATAGCCAGCCGACGGCGCTGAGCGCCGCACCTTTGGGTCCGTGTCACACACGAGGACGCTTTGAGCAAGTGGAATTCGCAATCACTCCCTGAGGCACGGCCGGGTCGATGCAGCAGCAGCCCGGTGCGCTATCGGACCCTTTGAGGGGCTTCGCGTCTCCAGCCTTTATGGAGCGTCGTCGCGCCTGGAGATACCCCATGGGCCAACGGGCGAGCGGTTTGCGGCGAGATTGGCTGGACGCCGCCGTTGGATACATGAACGACGTCTGGTGCAGCGCAGCCCGAGGGCAACAGCTTCGGGTCGTACGGTCGACCTTATCGAAATACCGATTAGAACGCTAGGTCGTCCATCCCGCTTTTGCAATTGTAGATTTTTATATCCCGGAGAGTAAGCTCTTGGTTGAGGAGACTGTAGCGGCACCAGGAAGCGCTAGTCACGTACACCACCTTAGCGCCGCGCAGAACGCTCCCGCTCTTCCAGTTGCCGCTGGCATGGTGATGATCCCGACCGGTTGCATTGTCGTAAACGTGCAAATTGCTGCGATCTAACATGGACCTCGGCGCACGGAGCCGACCGATCCGGGCGGCGCGACGGTGCGACATGGTGAGTTGATCGTTCGCCTGCCGAGTTGGCTCGAGCAGCCGAGAGTCAGCAGACCAGGGGGGAATGCGGCATGGCAGGGGGCGCGGCTTGGTGACATGCCCAGTCCCTGCAGAAATTGATTTCAGCTGGCCGCAGAGCAAGCGGGAGCGTCAAGTGGCCGGCCGCGCTGCGCAGAGGGTGTTCAGACCTTCGTCTCCCGGCAGGCGGCCATTAACCTGCAGGAAACGCTGATGACTGATAGCTAGATTCGCGGTTTCGGGGCTGCTCGAGCTTGGAATCGTGCGCTGGGATTTGAAAGGCTGGGAGTTTAGCCAATGGCCGGATCGCCCAATTTGCAAGGCTCCGACGTAGTCCAGGCCTCCGGCCCGGCAATCGATCCGCCTCCGTCAAACCCGGTCGAGCTCCCAGATGAGGCGGTGGAAGCTCAGCTCGCGCAAGGCGATTTCGGCGGGGTTGGTGCGGTGACGGCCGTGAGCGCCGGTGGGCTCACCATCAACCTTCTGTTCGATGCGGCCGCAATGGCCGCTCCAGCCAGCTTCCGGGCCGGGATTCAACAGGCCGCCGCGATCCTGACCTCCATGATCTCCGACCGAATCACGGTCAACATCAAGATCGACTACAGCGGAATCGGCGGAGGCGCTGCTGCAGGTCCTGATGGTGGCCAGTGGATGACCTACTCGAGCGTTCGGTCCAACCTCGTTGGGAACGCTAGCCCCGGTGACACCACCTTCAACGCCCTACCGGCTGTATCGAGCATCCAAGGGCAATCCTATGTTGCCGTCTGGAATTCGCAGCTGAAGCTCTGGGGAGGACTTGGCGCCAACGATACCACGACCGACGACGGCAGCGCGACGTTCGCGACCGACATCAATTCAGGCCTGCTCGTCGGAGTGGCCCTTCACGAGCTTACGCACGCATTCGGCCGCGTGCCCTACGGCCCGCAGCCTGACGTGTTCGATCTCTTCCGGTTCTCAACCCCAGGCGTCCGTCTCATGACGGGCGGCGCGACGGCGTCGACAGCCTACTTCTCAATTGATGGGGGGCAAACGAAGCTTGCCGACTACGGCCAGTCCTCCGATCCGAGCGACTTCCTGAACAGTGGCGTTCAGGGCGCCAACGATCCGTTTAACGAATTCTACACTTTCAACACACTTCAGACGCTGACGTCCGTCGACCTCAAGCAAATGGACGCTCTCGGCTTTCATCTCGTCTCCGCAACGCCTGTAACCATAGAGGCGTTGGGAACGACCAGCCTGGTGCAGCTGGGATCAAGCTATTTCCTCAATCCAGCTGGTGGGGGATTTGGCCCCCAACTCAAGCTCAACGGCGCCACGGTTCAGCCTGGGCAAATTGGTGGCTGGACGCCAATCGGTGCAGAAGCCGTGGGCGCGGGTTATGAGCTTGCCTGGAAGTTGGCCGGATCCGACCTTTACGCAGTGTGGACCCTCGACAGCAGCGGAAATTACGCAAGTAGCGCGATCGGAGGTGTCTCTGGACGGTCAGCCTCGTTCGAAACATTCGAGAATGTTTTTCATCAGGATCTCAACGGTGACGGTACGATCGGTATTCCGACCATCGTCATTGAGGGACTGGGATCGACCAGTCTGGTCCAGGTTGGCGATGGATATCTTTTGAATCCGGTCGGTGGCGGCACGGGCCCGCAAGTGAAGCTTGGCGGCGCGAACCTCGTGGCCGGTCAACTCGGCGGCTGGATGCCGATTGGCGCAGAAGCCGTGGGTGGCGGCTATGAGGTCGCCTGGAAGGTGGCGGGAGCCGATCTTTACGCAGTGTGGAATCTCGACAGCAACGGAAACTATACGAGCAGCGCGGTCGGAGGTGTCTCCGGAAGCTCGGTCTCGCTGGAAGCGTTCGAGAGCGTGTTTCACCAGGATCTCAATGGTGACGGCACGATCGGCATTCCGACGACGGTCATCGAGGCACTGGGATCAACCAGTCTCGTTCAGGCCGGCAACGGATATATCCTGAATCCGGTTGGTGGCGGCACGGGCCCGCAAGTGAAGCTTGGCGGTGCCAACCTCGTGGCCGGCCAACTCGGCAGCTGGATGCCGATTGGCGCAGAAGCCGTGGGTGGTGGCTATGAGATCGCCTGGAAGGTGGCGGGAGCCGATCTTTACGCAGTGTGGAATCTTGACAGCAACGGAAACTATACGAGCAGTGCGATCGGAGGTGTCTCTGGGAGCTCCGCTTCGTTCGAGGCAATCGAGACCATCTTTCACCAAGACCTCAACGGTGATGGTACGATCGGGATTCCCACGATAGTCATCGAGGGGCTAGGATCGACGAGCCTCACCCAGGTCGGCAATGGATATTTTATGAATCCGGTCGGCGGCGGCGCGGGTCCGCAAGTGAAGCTTGGCGGCGCCAATGTTGTGGTCGGACAACTCGGCAGCTGGATGCCAATCGGCGCAGAAGCCGTGGGTAGCGGCTACGAGGTCGCCTGGAAGGTCGCGGGAGCTGATGTTTATGCAGTTTGGAGCCTGGACAGCGGCGGCAACTACACAGGCAGCGCGATTGGAGGTGTGTCGGGAAGCTCGGCCTCGTTCGAGGCGTTCGAAACCACTTTCCATCAAGACCTCAACGGAGACGGTACGATCGGTGTAACCGCCCAAGTTTCAGCGGGCTACCCGCAAGGCAATCTCAGCGTCGCAAATGGTGTCCTCTCTTCGGGAAAAACCGCAAATCAAGCAGCGACTTACCCCTCCGACCTGTTCAGCCAGGACGGATTCCATTTCGCTGAAGGCGTCCAAGGCCAGACGATCATCTCCAGTCCCCAGCCATCGCTTGGTGGCCCACAGCAGACGGCATTGTGGGCACCGCATGACGTTTTCGTATTCAACCAAGAGCTTGGGCAGAGTATCGCCGCCAACTTCGCATCGGAGGCAGACATCGTCTGGCTCAATCACAATCGCGCTGCCACGCAAGCGGCGATATTCTCGGCGAGTCACGACAATACGCCTGGCAACATTGTTGTTTCTGATTCGGCACAGGACGTGCTTACGACACATCAGTCCATCACGGAGACAGTTCTGAGCCATCTTGCCGGCTTTCATCTTGTCTAGTTCAGTGCTCCGACCGGATTGGCAGCATCTTGGATGCGGGCGGGTCAGTGCATCGCGTCGCACTTTCAACGCCACCTCTCTGCACGGTACAGAGATCGACGGAGATGATTGCTGGGGCCGCCAACAATCGTGGCGGCATCGGCGAGCTCCGGCATCGAAACCTCCTCGCTCATCCTTGAGCGATGTCGAGGCCCTTCCTGGGTGTCGAATGCGATCTGCTCCTTCCGCTTGGGCCGAAGATTGTATCCGAGTCCACGAGCGCTGCTCGTGGATGACGCTGCGGTTTGCTGGCAGCAGTTGATTTTGCCGCAAGACCGATGATCTACCAGCTGGAAAGGTAGATCGTCGCCTGACCTCCTTTAAAGCCGTGGCTCCGAACTTGCTCCCGTCCAGACCCGGGCATGCAGAAAAGCAAGCGCATCAAAGCCTCTGATCTTGCATTCAATCTGGGGGGGGGGGCGACTGAGCGGTCGACCGTCAAGGCGACCGTGGCATGCAGGATGTCCTCCTCGCGCAGTTGTCCCTTCGCCTGAGAATGGCAGCCGGTGTGAAGGAGCTAAACGTTATCGGTCGAGCTGCTGCCGGATTTCGCGCGACGATTTTGTCAGAGTTCCGTCCCGAAGCGGCTCGTGCCGGTTCTCTTGCGAATGGACACCCTGGCGTCCCCCTGAGTGTCAGCGGAGTTTGGATCGGTCAGGCTCGCGTCCATAGGGCCGGCCATTAGACTTTAGCGATCGCAAATGGTATCGCGTAGCGCAAGCTGGAATGGCTGTGCACGTGTATGACCAGAACACGAGGACAATTGTCATCCAGGGCGGGGTTTCTGGACTCCCTTTAATCGTTGAAAAAATGCCGAGCGCCCACGGCCGCGGCGGTGTCGAGTGGAGAAAATGGTGGATCAAGATCGTAAACGACGTGTGGCGCTCATTACTGGTGTGACTGGTCAGGACGGTGCCTACCTGGCTGAGTATCTGCTCGGACTCGGCTACACGGTCCATGGAATCAAACGGCGTTCGTCCTCCTTCAACACTGCTCGTGTGGATCATCTCTACCAGGATCCTCACGTCGGAGACGTCCCGTTTCTGATGCACTATGGCGACATGACGGACTCGACCAATCTTATCCGTTTGGTCCAGCAGATCAGGCCCACCGAGATATATAACCTCGCAGCTCAAAGTCATGTCGCCGTGAGCTTTGAGAGCCCGGAATACACCGCCAATGCGGACGCAGTAGGGGTCTTGCGGCTGTTGGAAGCTATTCGCATTCTCGGCTTGGAGAAGGACACGCGATTTTATCAGGCTTCGACCTCGGAGCTGTACGGTTTGGTGCAGGAGGTTCCGCAACGGGAGACGACGCCGTTCTATCCGCGGTCTCCATATGCAGTCGCAAAGCTATATGGCTATTGGATCACGGTAAACTACCGTGAGGCATATGGCATGTTTGCTTCCAATGGCATCTTGTTCAACCATGAAAGCCCCATACGCGGAGAGACTTTCGTAACTCGCAAGATCACGCGGGGAGTTGCAAGAATAGAAGTCGGTCTGGAGGACGCGATCTATCTTGGTAACCTCGAAGCAAAGCGCGATTGGGGGCACGCGCGGGACTACGTCAGGGGAATGCACGCAATCCTGCAGGCGGACAAACCGGATGATTTTGTGCTTGCAACGGGAGAGACGCGCTCTGTGCGCGAATTCGTTGAGCTTGCCTTTGGTGAAGTTGGTCGTCGCGTCGAGTGGCAAGGTGAGGGCGTCGACGAGGTGGGGCGCGATGTGGCTTCGGGCAAGATCGTCGTGCGCATCGACCCGGCCTATTTCCGCCCGACCGAGGTCGATCTCCTGATCGGAGATGCGACAAAGGCGCGGCAGAAGCTCGGTTGGACGGCGCAAACGAGCTTTCGAGATCTGGTGAAGGAGATGGTCGCCAGCGATCTGGCTGATGCTCGTCGTGATGTGAGCGGCAGCAAGCGCGCTTAGCGGCTGTAACCTTGAACATCGACCGCGGCAGAATTCACCGAGACTGAGGAGAATGTCATCGAGGCGTGCGGACTCTGAAGCCGCCGCCGGATCTTGGTGGGCGGGTGAATTTGCTTCCAAGCATCACCCTTGCCGACGGTTGATGACGGGGCAATCTCAGGTTGGTGGCGGGAGCTTCCGTGTACGTGTCGGAATCTGCCAGATGAGATATCGGCCATGACATGGGTTCGAGCTCAGCCAGCTGGCCAGACGACGACCAACCCGACAGCGTCCACTCGTGAGGGGATCCTGGATGCGTCGCATGGTCAGCTCTTGGCCGAGAACCAGGCGCGATCCCTGGACGAGCTTGAGGCCTCAGCCGGATGGGGCCTGGCAATGCTCCACATGTGATCCATTAGGGGGACGGGACTCTCTCATCTGTGAGATCTGAAAGCGCTGTGGCCAGGAGCCACGGGCGTCGGTGTCGTCTGCAAAGCCAATCATTCCAGCGAGACGCTCAATCGTCCATGCTCGACCTTGGGCAGGCGTCGCCGTGCTGCGAGATTGGCAGTTGCAAACCAGGGGTAGGCAAATTGAGCCGCGTGCATTAACAGAACAGCATGACCGTCTGTCAGAGGGCCGAGAGTTGAGTGGTCGCGATATTTCAGCACCCGAGAGCAAGAACATTCCTCACGTCCCTGCGCTCGACGAGCTGCGGGGGATTGCTGCCCTGATGGTGTTGTTCGCGCATCTCACCCATAATTTGACGAGAGGTGTCGACCCGAGCATTGGTGCATGGCTATACCCCTCCAATCCGTTCTTTGCCGTGCTTGCCGAAGGGCATGCGGGCGTATCGCTTTTCCTTGTTCTGAGTGGCTTTCTGTTTTCTTACGGCGCGCATAACCGCCAAGTTTCGTATCGAGGCTTTATCCGCAATAGAATCCTGCGTATTTTTCCTATGTACGTGCTACTGCTGTTTCTGGAAGCCTATACATATCCAGCTCAGTTCTCATTTAGCGCATTCGCGTCCAGCTTGTTCTTGATGGGGAATACTCCCGCCGGTCTCGCGGGCGGCGCGTTCACAATCCTGTTGTGGACCATATGTGTCGAATTTCAGTTCTATCTGGTCTTCCCTTTTCTGAATTCTTTCAAATTGAAATACGGGGTTAAGTACCTGGTTCACCTGCTGGGGCTTGCAATCCTGCTTCGCATTCTTTGTGTTGGTCTGGGTGCCTCTCCTCGCAACCTGTCGTACTTCACAATTGTGGGGCGCATCGATCAGTTTCTCATCGGGATGATTGCTGCTCATCTTTACCGAGAGGGTGTGTTGGCAACCAGGAAATCCGGAGTTCTTCTCGTCGGCGTATCCTGCCTCATTGTGTTGTCGCTTTTTGCGTTCAACAGGCTTGGCGGGTGGGAGCGAGACGCCAACTGGAAGGCTCTGTGGCACACCTATGAAGGCTTCCTGTTCGCCTCTTTGATCGTGATATATGTTCAGGCGCACGGATCGTTTCATGATTACTATACGACCTTGCTCAGGAAAATAGGACTGGTGAGCTATTCACTTTACCTGATCCATATGCCCATCCTTCTCATGTTTCAAAAGCACAATTGGTATTTGACGTTGACCGGAAGCCCGTATGTCAATGCGCTACTATCGGGAGTCTATCTCGTTCCTGTTGCGGTCTTGGTGGCTACAGCCACTTATTGGCTTATTGAGCGGCCATTCATCGATCTCAGGGGGGAGTACCTTAAGCCAGTTTCAGCTCCTGCTCGGTCGGCCAAAGTGGAATAAAGGCATGAAGTGGTTGCTGAGAGCGATATTGGCTTCGAACCTTGTGAGTTTGTGCTCCAATCAAGCAAGCGCGTTTGATTGGGATTACAAGGATGCCAGGTTTGACCTGAGCGCCTCGGCGATCTTGGGGGATCGAGCTGCTTTCGAGTCCTGGAGAAACGAGCCGCTCAATTACATCAAGGAGCAATTCGAGGGTGCAGTCAACGTCGCGCCGGAGCTGGTCGGTGTTCATGATCCGATAAAGAAGGCCGGTTTTGCGATCGAGCAGATCGATCTGCTGTTCCCCCATGTGGCTCAAGACGGAGCTGATCTTCGATATACCGTTGCCGTGGCGCGACCGGACAATCCAAATCCTGATCTGCCGACGATCGTGGCGATCAATGGTCACGGCGAGGTGGGCGGCGAGGGGAGCGGTCAGGCGCCCACAACGCTGTTCGACGATAATGGACATGGCGCGTATCTGGCTAGAGGCGGGTTTACCGTGGTTGCGTTTCCGAACACGATCCATGCGCCGTTTGCCGACCTTTCGAGGCGCGTGGACTATTCGATCATCTGGGCGAGGCTTGCGGATCTAGCGCTGACGCGGATAAAGCCTTTGCTGAACTCGAATCCCGACTACATTGGACTAGGAAACGCGGCTGGCGGACTAACGAGCCTTGTGTTGGCGATCGTTCGGCCGGATATCAAGGCAATGGCTGCGAATGGCGCGTTCTTCTCGCTCGAACATACGCGGCGGGAGTATCGGATCTTCACGCATCCATTCTGCCATGACTTTCGTGCGTTCTTTTCGTATTCCGCTCTCTATGCATTGCTCGCGCCGAAACCGCTACTGATCGAAGAAGGTCGGCGCGATGGTCTTTGGTTGGGTTATGGAGCGTCTCATCCTGAGTCCTGGTTCAGTGGCACGAAACGGGGCGCAATTAGTGATGAGACGATCGGAGCGTACCTCGAGCTGAAACAGATCTGGATGAAGTTTGGCTCGCTTATCGAGCTGGATATCCACGATAAGGGGCACGAAGATGTGGATACGTCAGAATTCGTTGGTTTTGTGCAACGAGTTCGTGCGGCTTCGCCTTGAAGACAGTCGGACGATCGATGCTTAGAAGTCTGATCTACTATCTCTTCGTAGCCGTTGCGGCTGCAGCTTGCAGCATTGGAGTGCTCTATTCTGCGGGGTGGCGTTCTCGCTCGCAGATCTCGGAGGTGACTGCGAAGGCACGGGCAGAGAGTCTTGTTCCATACTGCCTGGAGTCCGCCAAGGCCGATCCGTGGCGCTATTACTATCTTGGGAAGATGAAGAGCGCCTCGGTGGAAATGAGGGTCCAGGTCGTCAGGGCGGCCGGCTGGGCTACACCTCTCGGGCAGGATCAGCCGAATGGCTGGCTCGCCGAAGCATGTTTGCGCGAGCTTGATGTCAGATAGCACCTCTGCGGCTGCATCAAGGATGCGGTGTCCCAGAGGTGACCGCCGATACGGCCCAAATCGAGTGGATTTATGCAGTCGGTGAGTATCGCAGGTAGGCGGTCCACCAGTAACCAGCATCCGCAGCCCGTCTTGGCGGCATTGGCGTGGCGAGCTGAATGCGGTGAACCGCTGCCTTGTACGCTTCGACAGCTTCCATGAATGCGCGCCAGAGCCAGGCTCTGATTCGAAGAATGCAGGCTGGTCGCGTTGTCTGGCGACCGCCGGGAAGCTGACGGTGGGATCATCGCCCAAAGGCGCGGTGGTTCTTAGCGTCGTGCACCGTCCGCGCTGGACCGCCCACTCGTCGTTCTGCTCGAGCAGGATGGCGCCGACCAGGCGGGTGATAGCGTCCGCGTTGGGGAAGATGCCGACCACTTCAGTTCGTCGCTTGGCCTCGTCGTTGAGGCGTTCGAGTTGATTGGTCGAGTGTAGTGTGGCCCGATGCGCGGCGGAGAATCTCATATTGGCCGGCACGTCGGTCTCGGCCTCCTCGAGGAAGATCGCTAGCGTTGGCTATTGCGGGCGCAGCTGATCGGCGATGCGCCGCCGTTGCGTCCGCGCGGCTTTAGCGTCGTCCTGGGCAAAGGCGGTGGCAATGAAGGCGGAGACGACGCGTCGCCCGCACTTGCCGGCATGCGCCAGGGTGTTGCGCATGAAGTGCACGCGGCAGCGCTGCCAGGAGGCGTTGACGACCTTTGCGACCGTCGCCTTGATCCCCTCATGCGCGTCGGAGACGATGAGCTTGACGCCACGCAGGCCGCGCCGGGCGAGCTTGCGCAGGAATGCCGTCCAGAACGTCTCGGCCTCGGACGGGCCAATGTCCATCCCGGAGACCTTGCGCCAGCCATCGCTGTTGACCCCGACCGCGATGATCACCGCGACCGAGACGATGAGCCCGTTCTGGCGCATCCTCACGTAGGTGGCGTCGATCTACAGATACGGCCAGTCGCCCTCGATCGGCCGCGTGAGGAAGGCCTTCACCTTGTCGTTGATCTCGGCACGCAGCCGCGACACCTGGCTCTTGGAGATGCCGCCCATCCCCCCCATGGCCTGCACCAGGTCGTCGACCGAACGGGTAGAGACGCCCTGGACATGTGTCGACCGCCGAGCTGCTGTCGCATCTATCGAGCTTGCGCATCGTCTGACTGCGAAGCTTGTCCAGAAGTTCGTCTCGGTCGACCAAACTTTGAGCTCCGTGACCGCCGCCGCCTCTAAGAAGTCGGCCAATACGCGCAATATGAGGAGAATGGCGACCGGCTCCCGCTGCTCTCGACTCAACGCGCGAATTGCGCGGCCGCTGGTCCCGCCGCTCTCAATTGTGATGTTGATTCTCGATAACGGTTGCGTGCCTTAGACCATGCGAGATGTGGAAACGAAGTCACGGGTTGAGCTACCAAGGCACCGGCAGACGAGGGCGGCGGGGCGGATGCCTTCGACCTGCGACGAACGGACCACATCTCGGCCTGCCCAAGGGGGTGAATTCATAGCGAGCGTTTCAGTCTGCTTCACGCCAGCGCAACACTGTCGAGACAGACGTTCTTATGCACACCGAAGCCCAGCAGATTCGGAGCAATCTTGTGGCTCAGTTCGGAGGTGCCGTTCGGGAAATGCCGCCGGGCCTCTGGAAGGTCATCACGTCCTCTGTTGCCACGGGGCGCGATGCCGGTTGGCAACCCGTCATGATGCTCGCAATGGATCCCCTGCTGCACGGAGGACCACCAGGATCTTTGTCGGCCGCCAATTTGGCCAGCGCGAAGAAGGCCAAGCAAAGAAGAAACAGCCCCAACATTAAAGACAATCGACGTAGAATCGGCACTCCGTTACCCCTCCCGCGTACCATCTGCGATGGCACGGAAGCTGGATTGCAGCCAGTCCTCTGTGGTTAGTAATGTGAATATAGCCAGTTGGTGTGGCCGGTGTGCCGCAGTCTCGATATCAAAAAGTAGCGATGCGCTTTTGCTCTCGTTAAAGTGGCGGCTTGTCCGCCAAGCTAGGGAGTTTGTGCAGACGAGTGCGTCGGTCTCGGCGGAAGGGATATTATCAGTGCCTTGCACCATGTGGGCGTTGGGGTCGTTCCGGGGGAATGCAGCGGCAATGAGCGCCGAGAATGCGTAGCCGTCCGCTCTTGCCGTAACCCTCCGCCGAAGCCCGCCTTGGCAATTTGGTGTTGGTGCTGAGAACTGTCCTTATGGACAGAGATAAGGACCGTGCCCGGATCGGGCGACTTGAGGTGGTCGAGACGGGTCGGCGGCGGCGCTGGTCTGAGGATGAGAAGCTCAAGATCGTGCTGGAGAGCCTGCAGGGGGCCCGGCAGGTGTCGGCAACAGCCCGGCGGTACGGCATCTCACGTTCGTTGCTCCTCAACTGGCGACGGCCTCGACAGAATGAAGCTGGGCTGCGATTGGACTTCGTTCCGGCAAAGGTGGTTGCAGATCCAGTGGCCGCGCCTCTGCCGATCGAGCCGACCGTCGGCGGCGCAATTGAGATCGAGTTTGCGGCCGGAGCCATGATGCGGATCACGTGCGTCGTCGATGAGAGGACGCCGAAGGCTGCTGTTGCCGCATTGACGGACGGGCGGACGTGATGATCCCGAGTCCGTCAGGAGTGCGCGTGTGGATCGCTGCCGGCCACACCGACATGCGCCGCGTTGGCCATGATCATGTTCGAGAAGTTCGGCCAGCATCAGCCAATGAACCGCCAGGCCGAGCGCTACGCTTTGGAAGGCGTGCCGATCGCGCTGTCGACGATGGCGGACGCAGTTGGATCGGTCTGTGCCGCGCTTGATCCCCTGCTGCGCCTGGTCGAAGCCCATGTCATGGCGCCCGCTCTTCGTCATGGCCGACATCGAGGAGAACGCGCGACGCAAGGCTTCCGGCAAGAAGGACATCCCGCTCTCGCCGATCGCGGTCGAGATGATGCGACGGATCGATGCGCTGTTCGAGATCGAACGCTCCATCAATGGCAGGAGTGCCGAGGAGCGCGTTCGGGTGCGGCAGACGCTGAGCCGGCCTCTGGTCGAGGATCTGCAGGTCTACATGCGCGAGCAGCTCGCCAAACTGTCCCGTGGCCACGACATCGCCAAGGCGTTCAACTACATCCTCAAGCGCTGGACGAGCTTCACCACGTTCCTCGATGACGGGCCGATTTGCCTCTCGAACAATGCTGCTGAGCGTGGCCTGCGAGGCATCGCTCTCGGTCGAAAATCCTGGCTGTTCTGCGGCTCCGATCGCGGAGGTCGGCGCGCCGCGGCCATGTACAGCCTGATCGTCACGGCCAAAATGAACGGCATCGATCCGCAAGCCTGGCTTGCGGATGTCCTCGCGCGCATCGCTGCTCATCCGGCGCATCGGCTGGATAGATTTCTGCCCTGGAAGTGGGGGCCTCAGGCCAAAGCGCTCTCGGCTCAAGCAGCATGACCACGCACGTCAACAAAGTGCATCACGTCACCACCGTGGCCAAGGTCGCGAAGGACCTCGGCGGAGATGAAGACTGGCTGCAGGACGTCGCCAGTGAAATGGACATCGAGGACGGCGTCATCTGGGTCTACGTCGTCGCCGACGACGACGTCATGGCCCTCACCGACTTCGGCATCGAGAACTTGATCGAGATCCTCAAGATGCGCAGGGAAATCTGAGAACCGCTGACCCGCTGACAGCCAGCGGCTGCTTCCTCCGCGGCCTACGACGGATGCTTACCGTGTTTTCCGAGAACGCGAAATTGATGCGCGTTCCGCGGGAGCTGGACATGCCCGATTGGTTTGAAGGGAAAGCGGAAACCGATTCCTCGGGCCGTGTCGATGCTGCAGCGCTCTGATCCAGCGCAACGTGTGCAGGTCGGCTTCTGACGTGAGCTGCAGACCTGCGGGCGGTGCAAGGCTCACAAAGGTCGGCATCGAGTTCACAGCGAGGCAGGGCGTGCAGCAAAAGCGTTGAGTCTGATTCGTCCAATTCGTGCACGCGCGAGGACGTCATGGAGTTATTCTGTACTCAGCGTTGTGTGTCGTGTCGTCGAGTGCGGCGATGGGTGCGTCATGCGAACAACCTTTGCTCGCAAATGTAGAGGAGGGTGCGGCACCTGGAGATGTAGGTTGTATTTATAGACCATGCTCATCCACATGTTGTGAAAAAATTCGAATGTCAGTTGATCGTGAAATACAAATAATGTCTGTTGTGTTTCGGGGTGTATAGAGACTGCGGGGGCAGGGGTGACGAGAGATCTGGAGTTCGGCGCTCGACGTCGTCGCGCGCGTAGAGCAATCAGTGCTGCGCTTGCGTACGCGAGTGCATTTTTTTGTTTTCAGAATACAACTATAAGTTATGCCGAGACAATGTCGCTACCGGGAAAGGTCTCGGTCGGCCAGAGCGGCTCTGCAAGCTATTCGCTTCCGATCGCGCTGCCGCCGGGATCTGCAGGTGTCGCGCCATCTTTGTCGCTCGACTACAACAGTCAGGGCGGAAACGGCATCGTCGGGGTCGGTTGGTCGCTGGGGGGCTTGCCCTCGATCGGGCGTTGTGCCCGGACTATCGTGCAGGATGGCGTGCTGGGCAGCGTCAATTTCGATGCAAACGATCGCTTCTGTCTCGACGGGCAGAGGCTTGTTGCAGTGAGCGGCGCCTACGGGGGCGAAGGTACCGAATATCGGACCGAAGTCGAATCGTTCTCGAGGGTGATCTCGCATGGAGTCGCGGGTACCGGCCCGTCGTGGTTTGAGGTTCGCACGAAATCGGGGCAGGTCATGGAATTTGGCCATACGACCGATTCGCAGATCCTTGCGGTTGGTAAGTCGACCGCGAGGGCCTGGGCCCTTAGCAAGTTGACCGACACGAAGGGGAATTATTTGAGTCTGACCTACAATGTCGATGCGGCAAACGGCCAGGCCTTACCAAGCAGGATCGACTACACGGGAAACGGTGTCGCCGGGGTCAGTCCATATAATTCTGTTCAGTTTACCTATGCGTCGCGACCGGACGTCATTCAGCATTACCAGGCTGGGTCTATCGTCCGAACTGTAGTTCGCCTGACCAATGTGAAGACCTATGCCGGTGCAAATATGGTCTCGGACTACCGACTTTCCTATCAGCAGAGCAGCACGAGCGGCAATTCCGAATTGACATCAGTGACGGCGTGCGCCGCTTCGGGAAATTGTCTTCCGGCAACGACGTTCCAGTGGAGTAACGGTGGCGGCGGGTCATTCTCGCCGTCTGTTGCGACGAATCCGAATAATCTCGTCGCATCGTCATACGTGCGAATGCAGTATTGGACGCCGGTTCTGATGGATCTTAACGGCGACGGAAAGACCGATTTTGTCCTGACGAAGAACAAGTCGATTTTTGCGTATCTGAGTAATGGCGATGGCAGCTACACCAATGTGAATTCGACGCAGAACGTCTGGGACTTCGGCGGCTATCCGGCCGCGGTGTATGTGACGTTCGTTGGAGACTTCGATGGAGACGGGAAAAGCGATTTCGCTTTCGTGAACTCATCGCAGATCTTTCCGTTTCTGGGTAACGGTGACGGCACGTTTCGCGTCGGAGTCGTTCAGACTCCGGCCAACTGGCCCATCTTGGATCAGGGTTCGTTCGCTCCGATTTCCGGCGATTTCAACGGGGATGGCCGTACCGATTTCATCCTGATCAATCAGGATTATCTCTACGAGTGCATCAGCAATGCAGCTGGTTCGTTTGGCTGCAGCTCGATCTGGATCAATAATGGATGGAATTTCGGGAATCCGAATACCCGTTATGTGCCGATCACGGGCGACTTCAATGGTGATGGCAAGACCGATTTCATCATGCTTGGAGGCACGACGCTTTACGAGGCGTTTGGCAACGGCGACGGCACCTTCAGTTATCGGCAGATTGATCTAACCAATGGCTGGCGGTTCGGCTGGCCCGAGGATGGAATCCCCCCGTCCGATTACATGCCTGTCGTGGGCGACTTCAATGGAGATGGTAAGACTGACTGGCTGATGCTCAAAGCGGGGACGCTCTATATGTTCCAGAGCAGGGGGGACGGCAATTTCGACTACGTGCAGATCGCAATTCCGGGATGGAATTTCGGTACTCCGCCGACGACCGGATTTGACGTGATTGCCGGTGACTTCAATTTGGACGGTAGATCCGATTTTGTTCTGATCGGGGGTAATGGGCCATATATCTACCAGTTTCTGAGCAAGGGAGATGGATCCTTTGCCTACAATACGATCTCCATGCCAAACAACTGGAACTTTGGAGCGCCGCCGAGTGCCAACTACTTCGTGTTTGGGGGGGACTTCAACGGTGACGGGCGGTCTGACTTCGCGCTGATGGACAACGGTTACATCTACACTCTTGCGGCGAACGGCGGCTCGGGCGATCTCGTCAGCCAGGTGACCAGTGGGCTCGGTGCAACGGCATCGATCACCTATACACCTATGACTAGCCGATCAGTCTATACCAAGGACACGAATGGTAGCTATCCCATCCTGGACATGCAGATGGCCCTCTACGTGGCGTCCAGGCTGGACCAATCCAACGGCGTCGGCGGTACCTACAGCTCGTCCTACAGCTATGCAGGCGCCAAGCTCGATTTGGGTGGTCGCGGCTACCTTGGCTTTCGCCAGATGACTGTGAAAGACCTGGCAACCGGCATTGCTGACACGACGACCTTTCGTCAGGATTTCCCCTTCATCGGCATGGTGTCCTCAGCTACCCGAACGCTTGGCGCGCAGACGCTCGGCCAGTCGGTCAACACCTATCTGTGCCTGAACGTAGGCGGTGGGACGGGAATCAGTCCGTCCAGTGCGCCATACCGTGTCTTTCTGACGCAAAACACGTCTAGCGGCACGGATCTGGATGGCTCTGGGCTGCCGACGGTCACGACGACAAATCAGTATGACGACTTCGGCAATGCGACACAGGTCGTGGTGGCGACGCCCGATGGTAACAGCAAGACCACGGTCAACACGTACGCCAATGATACGTCGAACTGGTATCTCGGCAGGTTGACGCGGGCGACAGTCACGAGTCGCAGACCGCAATAGCGGCCCATCTTCCCCATTCAGATCGAAATCGAGCTCACGCTGGCCGTTGCAGGCCGAGGAATTGACCATGTTCAAGGCCGTGTCATTTCGTGTGTCGCGTTCAAGTCGTTTCGCTGGTTTGAAGAGGCTGGCGCTCGCTCTGTTGATGAGCTCCGCCGTCCCGTCAGGCGCCGGCGCTGCGCAGATATTCCTCACCAGCGGCTCGACCTGGACGGTCCCGAGTGATTGGAACAGCGCGAACAACACCATCGAGGTCATCGGCGGCGGCGGCGGCGGCGCGGGGTCGAACGCGTCGACGGAAGGCGCCGGTGGCGGCGGCGGCGGTGGCTATTCGAAGATATCGAATCTCCCGTTGCAGCCGGGCGCCTCGATCACCTACCGGGTGGGTGCCGGCGGCGCGGGCGGCAGCGCCGCGAATGCCGGTGCCGGTGGAGGTGACACCTACTTCAACGGGTCCGGAACGATCTGTCAGGCGCAGTCGGTCTGTGCCAAAGGCGGCGGCGCGGGGCTGAACAGCAGCGGGTTGAATGCGGCGGCTGGCGGGCAGGGCGGCGCGTTGGCCAACGGCATCGGGACCGTAAGATATTCAGGCGGCGCCGGTGGCAATTCGGGGACCAGCAGCAACGGCGGCGGCGGCGGCGGCGGAGCCGCGGGCCCGTTGGGGCATGGCGGCAATGGCGGCGCCTCCGGCCAGAACGGCTCGGGCGCCGGCGGCGGCGGCAACGGCGGCGGCGCGAGCGGTGTCGGCGCCGGCGCCGGCGGCAACAACAACTCCGGCGTCGGTGGAGGAACTGCAGGCTCCGCCGGAGCTCCGGGCGGCAATGGCAGTGGTGGCGGTGGCGGCGGGGCGGGCTACTGGAATGCCAGCGCCTGGGTGAATAATGCCGGCGGCAGCGGCAGCACCGGAACGGAGTGGGACGCCTCCCATGGTTCTGGAGGCGGTGGTGGCAGTGGGGCAGGCGGCGGCGGTGGCGCCGGTGCCGCGAACGGCGCAGCCGCGCTTTATGGCGCGGGCGGCCCCGGCGGCTCCGGCAACAACACCGCCGGCATGCCCGGTGCGTCCGGCATCATCGTCATAAACTACACGCCCGCTCCGCCGCCGCCCTCATCGGCAACGCGGATTTATCTGACGAGCGGCTCGAGCTGGACGGTCCCGAGCGATTGGAACAGCGCGAACAATACCGTCGAGGTGATCGCCGGCGGTGGTGGCGGCGCCGGATCCAATGCCTCTTCCGAGGGAGCAGGCGGCGGTGGCGGCGGCGCCTATTCGAAGGCCGTCAACCTGTCGCTGCAACCTGGCGCGAGCGTCAGCTATCGGATCGGTCTTGGCGGCGCTGGCGGCGGCGCCGCCAATGCAGGCGCGGGCGGTGGTGACACGTATTTCAATGGCACCGGCACCACATGTCTGTGGCAGTCGGTCTGCGCCAAGGGCGGGAACCCTGGGCAGGCCAGCAGCGGCCTCAACGCGGCCGGTGGCGGTGCTGGCGGCACCGCAGGCAGCGGCGTCGGCACGGTCAAATACTCGGGCGGCGCTGGCGGCAACTCCGGTGCGAGCAGTAATGGTGGCGGTGGCGGCGGCGGCGCTGCGGGACCGAACGGCAATGGCGGCAATGGCGGCTCCAGCGGACAGAACGGCTCGGGCGCCGGCGGCGGCGGCAATGGCGGCGGCACGAACGGCGCCGGCGCGGGCACGGGCGGCAACAACTACGTGGGAACGGGAGGCGGTAGCGCAGGCACGATCCGCGTTCCCGGCGGTGTCGGCAGCAACGGCGGCGGCGGTGGTGCGGGCTATTGGGACGGCAGCGCCTGGATCAATAACGCTGGTGGCAGCGGCAGCACCGGGTCCGAGTGGGATGCGACACATGGCTCGGGCGGCGGCGGTGGCAGTGGTGGCGGCGGCGGTGGCGGACCAGGCGCAGCGAACGGGTCTGCGGGTCTCTACGGCGCCGGTGGTCCGGGCGGCTCCGGCGTCAACACGGCGGGAACGGCCGGCGCGCAGGGCATCATCGTCATCACCTACATGCCGTCGACCGGCTCAGGGTCAGGATCGACGCCGGTCGCCGACATCTACACCATCACCCGGACATCGTCGTTCTCCTACGACGCTGCCTCGGGATTGCTGACGCAGGAAGTCGTCGAGCCAGATACACCGGCGGCGCGGTTGCAGACCGATTATGTCTACGACGCTTTCGGCCACAAGCAGTCGGTGACCGTCAGCGGTGCCGATATCGTCAGTCGTTCGAGCTCGAGCACCTATGATGCGCGGGGGCAGTTCGGCACGTCGAACACCAACGCGCTCGGGCAGAGCGAGAGCTTCCAATATGACCTGCGTTTCGGCCAGCCGACCAGCCACACCGGACCGAACGGTCTGACCACGACCTTCAGCTATGACGAGTTCGGCCGCAAGACTCAGGTCGTGTCGCCGGACGGCACCCAGACCCGCTGGTCCTACCAGTTCTGCAGCGGCGTCAATGGCGGCACCGCGAGCTGTATTTCAGGCGCGAGCTATCTGATTCAGGAGACCTCCTACGCAGCCGACGGCTCGACCGTGATCGCACCGGTGGCGACCGTGTTCTTCGATGCACTGGAGCGCGAGATCGGTCGCCAGACCCAGGGCTTCGACGGCAGCATTGTCCAGGCCACCAAGGCCTATGATGCACTCGGACGGGTGACGCAGACCAGTCGGCCGTATTTCGCGAACGGCGGCACGCCGCGCTATACGACCTTCACCTACGATACGCTGGGCCGGGTGGTGACGACGACGCAGCCAGACGGCAGCGTGTCGCAGGCGGCCTTTCATGGTCTCACGACCACTGAGACCAACGCGCTCAACCAGACGCGCACGACGGTCAAGAACAGCCAGGGCCAGGTGGTCTCTGTCACCGATGCGCTCGGCCAGACATTGACCGCCGCCTATGACGCGGTCGGCAACATGGTGCAGACCACGGATCCGGTCGGCAATGTCGTCACTGCGAGCTACGACATCAGGGGGCGCAAGATATCGAGCTCCGATCCGGATCTCGGCGTCTGGAGCTACACCTACAATACGCTGGGGCAGCTGACCACGCAAACCGACGCCAAGGGGCAGGTCGTCAGCATGAGCTACGATAAGCTGGGGCGGACGGTGCAGCGGGTCGAGCCGGACATGACCTCGGTCTGGACCTACGACACCGCCGCCAATGGCATCGGCAAGCTGGCCTCGACCGGCATCACCTCAGGCTCCGGCAACGGCTTTGCCCGCAGCGTCAGTTATGACAGCCTCGGCCGTCCCTTGCAGGTCGTGACCACCATCGATGGCGCGACCTACACTATGGGTGCGACCTACGACGCCAACAGCCGGCTGACCAAGGTCAGCTATCCCTCCGGCTTCACCGCGCGCTATGGCTACAACAGCCTCGGCTTCTCCAACCTGCTGCAGGACGATGCCAGCGGCCAGTCCTACTGGACGGCCTATGCGATGGATGCCGAGGGGCACCTCACCCAGCAGACGGCAGGTAATGGCCTGGTCACGACCCGTGGCTTCGATCCGCTGACGGGATCGCTGCTCAGCATCGCCACCGGCGTCAACGGCGCCGTGCAGAACCAGAGCTTCGGCTACGACCGGCTCGGCAATCTCACCTCGCGGAGCGATGCCAATACAAATGTCAGCGAGAGCTTTGTCTATGACGCGCTAAGCCGGCTGACGACGTCGACCACCAGCGTCAACACGGCGCCGCTGGTCAAGACGTTCGCCTACAGCCCGATAGGCAACATTCTGACCAAGTCGGATGTCGGCACCTACACCTATCCGGCGGCGGGGCAGCCGCGCCCCCACGCGGTCACCAGCGTCTCGGGTGGCACGATCAGCGCCACCTTCACCTATGATGCCAACGGCAACCAGACCTCCGGTCTCGGCCGCAGTATCGTCTACACTTCCTACAACAAGCCCGCGAGCATCACGCAGGGGGCGCGGACGATCTCCTTCGTCGACGACACCGACCACCAGCGCGTCAAGCAGGTGACACCGGAGGGCACGACGCTCTACATTGCCGCCTTTGGCGTCGCGGCCGAGGTGCAGAACCCCGGTACGATCACACAGAAATGGACCGACTATCTCCTGGTCGGCAACGCTAGGGTCGGCATGCGCGTGGCGCAGACATCGGGCAGCGGCACGACGGTCACCACGCGCTACTTCCATACCGACCATCTTGGCTCGATCTCGGCGATCTCAGACGAGAATGGCCTGCTGGTCGAGCGCCTGAGCTACGACGCCTGGGGCAAGCGCCGCAACGTCGACGGCTCTGACGATACCACCGGCAGCATCACCAGCCAGACCACGCGCGGCTTCACCGACCACGAACAGCTGTCGGTCGCTGGCCTCGTTCACATGAACGGCCGTGTCTACGATCCACTGCTGGCACGCTTCACCAGCGCCGACACGGTCACTCAGTTTCCGTTCAGCACACAGGGCTGGAACCGCTATTCCTATGTCGGCAACGACCCCCTGACCTTCACCGATCCCAACGGCCACTGCATCCTCGGCTGCTTCTGGAATGCGATCGGCAAGGCGTTCAGCAGCGCTTGGCGTGCAGTCACCCACTTCTTCCAGACCAACGCGATTGCTCGGTCGATCCTGCAGATCGCGCTGACGATCGGCATGGGAGGGAGTCCGATCGCGGCTGGTTTGGCGGCGGCGATCGTGACCGGCCTGTCCGGTGGCAATCTGGGCGATATCATCAAAGCCGGCGCAATCGCGGCGATGTCGACATTCGCGTTCCAACAACTCGGTGGCGCCACCTTCGCTGGGACGCTTCCGTTCGCCAGCAAAGCGTTCGATCCGGGTCTCTATCTCGCGAATGTCGCAGGCAGTGCTGCTATCGGCTGCGCGTCTGCTGTCGTATCCGGCGGATCATGCGGGGCGGGAGCCGCTGCTGCGGCGGTGAGTGCTGCGTTCAATCCGCTGACGAATACGCTGTTCCCTGACGCGAGAACGAATATGGGAGAGCGTATAGGAGGCACTATTCTGCAAGCGGCTGTTGGCGGCCTCGCCGCGGTCGCGGGTGGCGATAAGTTCGCCAATGGAGCTGTGACAGGAGCATTTCAGTACTTAGCAACGCTAGGTCTTGAGAAGTTCGAAGAGCAATCCAAGCCGGAACCGAGACAGTTGATTATGGCAGGCGCAGAGGTACTTGCGTTTGATAAGAACGATCGCAGCACTTGGCAGTGCCTTAAGTCGTGTGCTTATGATCAGCTCGGGTTGGATACACTATTCGGGACAGCATTAGTCGGGGCAGGCCAGCCTATCCTTTCTAAGCCCGTGGTCCTCGGCGGCAGCTCAGAGGGTACGTCAATTGCGTCAAAGTATCTTTCCGAATGGTTTCCAGAGCGGCTACCGTTCCGGGTTTGGGCGCCGACTACCGTAAATCCGTGGGCTCGGTCGATGGTCGTCGGTCGGATAGCCGGACGATGGGTGCCTTTCGTGGGTTGGGGTATCGTGGGCTACGATGCGGCAAGGATTGGATACTGCACATATCAGTGTGCGTCGAAGTGACAGATAGCAGGGAGATGTGACTATGGCGCAGGAACTGGCGGAGGGTGATGTTTACAATCGTATCTTATCCTTTGTAGTTCGAGAGACGAATACGCGAAGGTCGCTAACGGAGCAAACAGACATAGCAAGAGATCTTGGTGTAGACGGGGATGACGCTGTTGAGTTTCTTCAACGGTTCCAGTCCGAGTTCGGAGTCGATATGTCTGGATTCCGGTTTGATCAGTACTTTGGCGGCGAAGGCTTCAGCCTGATAGGATTCTTGAGGGGGCTCTCATCAGCTGCGCGGAAGAAGCCGCTAACGATCAAGATGTTATGTGATGTCGTGGCAAGAGGTCGGTGGACAGCAGGGCTGCCATGAAATGAATTACTGTGACGCTGCACTTAATTAGTTGGGCTCCGGGTTTTGGAAGGCCCGCAGGCTCCTCGGACAGGCGGAGCTAAGAAGGCGGGCGCTCGAATCGCTGCAATCATGGGTTGTGTCGGGCCAAATTCTTTGGAGCGTTCGGCGAAAGGGTGTGCATGACTCGCCGGGACGTCGCGCATTCAATATCCCTCGCGATCAAAACCGCTTAAACTGCGGCGGTTATTAGTTGTTCGGCAGTCGGGCTGCGTGGGGGCGGGGTGGTTGTGTTGCGCGGCGGGGGTCGCAGAATTCGGTTGATGGCGCTTCCCGTCGTGCTGGCGCTGTCGGCGTGCCAGACGATGGAGGAGGGCGCGTCGTCGTTCGCCTGGAGCACGAGTGGTGCGGATGCCGGAGCGGCGGCGCAGGCGCGGGCGGCGATGCGCTCGCCGGCTGCAGGCGCGCGTGCGGGCAAGGTGTCGGGTTCGCCGCTGCTCGACGACAACAGAGGCGGGCCCACGACGATGGTCGAGGGCACCGGGCGCTTCGTCGGCGAGTCGCCGACGGGGGCGGTGTCGCGGGGCGCGGAGGATGTTGCTGACGGCGTCACTATCAATCTTGCTGGCGTCCCGGTGCCGCAGGCGGCGAAGACGGTGCTCGGGGATATTCTCGGGGTGAAATACACGGTCGATCCGGGGATCGAGGGGCGGATCACGATCCAGACGCCGAAGCCGGTGGCGCGGGCGGCGGTGATCGATCTGTTCCAGGCGGCGCTGCGGGCCAACAATGCGGTGGTGGTCAACAATCGCGGGATCTATCGCATCGTGGCGGCGGACCAGACGGCGGTGTCGGCGGCGTATCGCACCGATGATCCGGCCGATGGCGGCGAGATGGTCGGCAACGGGCTGCAGGTGGTGCAGCTGAAATATGTCTCGGCGTCCGAGATCAGGCGCGTGGTCGAGCCGATCGCGCCGCGCGGCGGCGTGGTGCGGGTCGATGATGCGCGCAATCTGATCACGCTCTCGGGCAATCGTCAGGAGATCGCGGCGATGATGGATGCGATCGCGCTGTTCGACGTCGACACCATGAAGGGGATGTCGTTCGCGCTGATCCCAGTCAAGACCTCGGCGCCAGATGCGATCGCAAGCGAGCTGAAAAGCGTGTTTGCCTCAGACCGCGACGGGCCGATGGCCGGCATGGTGCAGTTCGTGCCCAACAAGCGGCTGCGCTCGATTCTGGTGATCTCGCCGCAGGTCCAGTATCTGCGCCGCGCCGAGACCTGGATCCGCAAGCTCGACGCGCAGGCGCAAGGGTCCGAGAAGCAGCTGTTCACTTATGCGGTGCAGAACCGGCGCGCGCAGGAGCTGGTCGACGTGCTGCAGTCGATGTTCCCGACGGACACCCAGACCGCGACGGCCGGGCGGCGTACGGTGGCGCCGAACTATCAGGAGGCGAGCGTGCAGTCGCAGCCTGCATCGTCCGGCGGTGGGTTCTCCGGGGCATCGTCATCGGGATTCACCGGCGGTCTCGGATCGTCCAGCGGCGGGATGGGGGGACTGCGGACCCCGGCGCCGACCACGTCCACGCCCAGCGTCACGGCGGCGGCGCCCGCGCCCTCCGGCCGCGACGGCGATGCGGATGGGCCGCGGCTGCGGATCGTGGCCGACGAGGCCAAGAACGCGATCCTGATTGAGGCGGCGAATGCCGATTACAAGCGCGTGCTGCAGGTGATCGAGCGGCTGGATCAGATGCCGAACCAGGTACTGATCGAAGCCACCATCGCCGAGGTGACGCTCAACGACGAGCTGCGCTTCGGCGTGCAATGGTACATGCAGAAGCACAGCTCGAAATTCACCCTGACGGAGGCGGCCTCCGGCGCCGTCAGCTCGGTGTTTCCCGGCTTTTCCTACGCGCTGACAGCGGCCAACATCGCCGCCACGATCGACACACTGAACCAGATCACCAACGTCAACATCGTGTCCTCGCCGTCGCTGGCGGTCATGGACAACAAGCCGGCGGTGCTGCAGATCGGCGATCAGGTGCCGATCACGACGCAGTCGGCGACCGGCACCCTGACGCCCGGCGCGCCGATCGTCAATTCCGTGAGCTACAAGGATACGGGCGTGATCCTGTCGATCATCCCGCGCATAAATGAGAGCGGGCGGGTGCTGCTCGACATCGAGCAGGAGGTGTCGAGCGTGGCGCCGACCACGTCGTCGAACATCGATTCGCCGACCATCAGGCAGCGCAAGATCAGGACATCGGTGGTCGTGAACGACAATGACGCGCTGGTGCTGGGCGGGCTGATCCAGGAGGGCCGCACCACCGGCCGGAGCCAGCTGCCGATCATTGGCGACATCCCGTTCATCGGCAATTTCGCCGGCAGCCGCGACAACGTCATCGGCAAGACCGAGCTGATCATCCTGATCCGGCCGCACGTGATGCGCAGCCTCGACGAGGCGCGCAGCGTGACCGAGGAGTACCGCCACTTCATGGCGATCGAGGGCCCGCATCGCCGTCCGCCGGTGCGGCGGCGTGTCGAGGACACCGGACGCAGGATTCTCGACTGATGCCGCGCTTCCGCTATCGCGCCTACGGCACCGACGGCTCCTTCGCGGAGGGGACGATCGAGGCCGCGTCCGCGGATGCGGCGAGCGCGACGCTGTGGGCGCAGGGGTTGTCGCCGTTCCAGATGCAGGCCGCCGATAGCGCCGGCACGGCATGGTGGAACCGCGAGATCACGCTCGGCAACGGCGCGGCGCGCGCGGACCTCTTGGCCTTCACGCGCGAGTTCGCCACGCTCTGCGCGGCCGACATTCCAATGGACGACGCCTTGCGCATCGTGCAGACGCAGGCCTCGGCAGCGCGGCTGCGCACCCTGGTCGAGGCACTGCTCGCCGATGTCCTCAATGGCCGCCCGTTGTCGGAGGCGATGCAGGGCCAGCCGCGCATCTTCCCGGCCGACTATGTCGCTGTCGTGCGCGCCGGCGAGAGCGGCGGGCGGCTGGCACAGGTGCTGACCGAGCTCGCCGAGCTCCTGGAGCGGCGGGCGGAGATCCGTGCGCGCATCCAGTCGGCGCTGATCTATCCCGCGATGCTGATCGTGCTGAGCCTCGCAACGCTCGCGATCATCGTTGGCGGCGTGATCCCGTCGATGGCCCCGATCTTCACCCAGAGCGGCAAGCCGCTGCCATTGACCATCCAGCTGATGCTGGCCTTGAAGGCGCATTGGCTCGAGATCGTGGTCGGCGGCGTTGCCGCCATCGTGGCTGGGGGGGCGGTCGTCGCATTCGTGCTGGCCGATCCCGGCCGCCGCCGGCGTCTCGACCGGCTCGCGCTGCGGCTGCCGCTGTTCGGCGGCTTCCTGCTGCAGCAGGACACGGCACGCTTTGCGCGCACCCTCGGCACGATGATGATGGCCGGCGTGCCGCTGATCGCGGCTACGAAATCGGCGAGCGACGTCGTCGACAACCGTCATCTCCGCGCCGGCATGGAACAGGCGATCGAGAAGGTCCAGCAGGGCACAGCGCTGCACCGCGCGCTGCGCAACGAGGTCGCCTTGCCGGCCGTGGCGCTGCAGATGATCGCGGTCGGCGAGGAGGCGGGCAAGCTCGACCGCATGCTGTTGCGCGTGGCGCAGATGCTGGAGAAGCAGCTGCAGACCAGCGTCGATCGCTTCATGGCGGCGTTGACGCCGGCGATGACGGTCGGCATCGCATTGATCATCGGCGCGCTGATCATGCCGGTGATGAACGCCGTCCTCAGCATCAATGATCTGGCGGGGCGATGAGCGCGCGGGCGGCAGTGGGACGGGACGAGGCGAGCGCCGGCTTCACGCTGGTCGAGATGCTTGCCGTGCTCGTCATCCTGGCGCTGACGGTATCCGCCGCCGTCCCTTTGCTATCACGCGGCGCCGGCACCGTGAGCCTCGATGCGGCGACAGGCGAGATTGCGTCGGCGCTGCGCGCCACGCGCTCCGCTGCGATCGTGCAGAACCGCGTGATGACCCTGAGCATCGACGTCGACCGCCGGGCCTTCAGCTCGGATGTCGTCCGGCCGCGCACCTTCGCGCCGGACATCCAGGCGAAGCTGACCTATGCCGCCGCGACGCGCGTGGGCGCCGCCGTGGGCGGCTTCCGGTTCTTTCCGGACGGCTCGTCGACCGGCGGCGATCTGAGCCTGGAGTTGAACGGGCATCATATCAGGCTCTGTGTCGAATGGCTGACAGGGACGGTGCGGACCGCCGCGACGTGTTGAGGGGAGGGGACGATCATGCTGGGATGGATGGAATGTCGTGATGTCGTGAAGCTGCGCGTGGCCGCGTGGCGCGGGCAAATCCGGCTTCGTCTGCGCAGAGGCCGCGATGGCGAGGCCGGCTTCACCTTGGTCGAGATGCTTGTCGTCATCACCATCATCGGCCTGATCATGGGTCTCGTCGGCCCGCGCGTGCTGAGCTATCTCTCCGACTCCAAGCTCAAGACGGCGCGGATCCAGATCCGCAGCCTGTCCTCGGCGCTCGACCTCTATCACCTTGACAACGGCCGCTACCCGACCGCAGCCGAAGGGCTCGGTGCGCTGGTGCAGAAGCCGGCCACCGCTGCCACCTGGAACGGGCCCTATCTCAGCGGCACTCTGGTCCCGAACGATCCGTGGGGACGGCCCTATGTCTACAAATTCCCGGGACAGCACGGCACCTACGACATCGTCTCGCTCGGGCCCGAGGGACGTGAGGACGAAACCTCGGCCGCGGCCAATGTGACGAGCTGGCAGCCGTGACTCCCGCCACGGCAGAGATGAAGCACGCGGACGGCGGCGACGCCGGCTTCACGCTGGTGGAGGTCCTCGTCGCACTGGCCATGCTGTCGGTCGGCCTCACTTTGGTGATGAGCCTGTTCTCGACCGGACTGTCGCGAACGGGCATGGCCGAACGCGTGGCTGGTGCAGTTGCGCTGGCGCAGTCGCTCATGGCCCAAGTCGGCAATTCGATTCCGCTGCGCACCGAGACGCGCGATGGCGCCGAGGCGAACGGCTATCGGTGGCGCCTTGCGATGCAGCCCTATCGGCCGGCGCCAGGCGGCGTTGCACGCCCGGTCGAGCTGTATCAGGTCTCGGTCGAGATCGGCTGGCAGGAAGGGCAGGACCCGCGCTCCTATGCGCTCTCGACGCTTCGCCTCGGGCCCAGTGTCTCCAAGTCGCAGTGAGCCAGACCGATGACGTCGCCGAAAGCAAGCGGGATGGATGATCGCGACGCCGGCTTCACCCTGGTCGAGGTTCTCGTTGCGCTGGCGCTGTTCAGCCTGCTCGCCGTCCTGCTGTTCGACAATCTCAAATTCGGCGTGCAGGCCTGGCGCAGCGGCAGCGCCCGCGCGGAGTCGTTCCAGCGCGAGCTCGCAGCGCAGGACGTGCTGCGGCGGCTGATCGGCAATCTCTATCCGATGATGCTGGGCGAAGGCGCGGCGCAGCGGCGCATCGATATCGACGGCCAGGCCGAGAGCCTCGAGTTCCTCAGCGACGCGCCGGCCGTGTCCGGTGGGGCCGGCCGCTTCCGCTTCAAGCTGCTCGCCGACCGCAGGCGTGATGGGGTCGATCTCGTTCTGCAGTCCCGACCCGAACTGGCGGTGAAGCAGGACACCGAGCGGACGCTGCTGGTGTCCGACATCGATCGGATCGAGCTCAGTTATGCGGCAAGAGCAACGGGAGACGCCAATGCGGCCTGGAGCACAAGCTGGAAGGATCAGAGCGAGGCTCCCGGCCTGATCCGGCTGCGGGTCCTGATGCGTCCCGGCGATGCCCGTCACTGGCCGGAGCTCGTGATCGCGCCGCGGGTGCAGGCCGATGTGGCCTGCGTCTACGACGCGCTCACGATGCGCTGTCGCGGGCGATAGGGGGCGACATGCCGGTGCTGTCGGTTCTCTGGGGGCTCGCGCTACTGACGGCGATTGCGCTGTCGCTGTCATGGTCGAGCAGCGTGTCCTATGGCCTTGCCCGTAACGGGGTCGATCAGGCCTCTCTCGGTGCGCTCGTCGAGGCCGGCGTGAACGCCGCCATCGACGGTCTGCTCGATGCCCGGGCGGACCACCGCTGGCGCGCCGACGGCCGTCTCTACACGCTCGATTTCAACGGCACGCGGATCGGCATCAGGATTCAGGACGAGCTCGGACGGGTCGACCTCAACCAGACCGATGAGGCCATGCTGAACAGCCTGCTGCTATCAGCAGGGCTGGATGCGCGGGCCGCCGCCGGCCTGGCCGACAAGATCGTGGACTGGCGAACTGCAACGTCTCTGAAGCATCTGAACGGCGCCAAGGACCGGGACTACGCGTCGCGCAACGCCGCCTATCATCCGCGCAACGGTCCGTTCCAGAGCGTCGATGAGCTGCTCCTGGTCATGGACATGACACCTTCGATCTTCGCCCGGATCGCGCCGGCGCTCACGGTCCATTCGGGACGGCAGTTCGTCGATCCGCAATTGGCGCCGCGCGAGGTGCTGCGCGCGCTGCCTGGCATGACCGTGCAGAGCGCCGAAGCGACGCTGGCCGCGCGTGACGGTGCCAGATCTGGCCTCGCCGAAGGCAACCCCATGACGGTGCTGCGTGGCCGCGCCTTCACGATTCGGACCGAGTTTTCCTACGCGTCACGCGTGGTCGCAGGCGAGGTCGCGGTGCGCCTGACGGAGAATCCGCAGCAGCCCTATTGGGTGCTGAGCTGGGGGACGCGATGACCGGACGCGCAGGGCCAGCGATGCAGCAGGACGCCGCCTTCGCCGCAGACATTGAGGAGCCGCGAGCGCAGCTGCACCGGTCCATGCCCGACATGGGCCGGACCGCGCTGTTGCAGAGTTTTGGCGACTTCCTGCGGGCCGAAGGCATCGTCGATCGTATGAGCCTCGACCGTGCCGGACGCGCGGCGCAAACCACCGGAGACAGGCTCGACACCGTGCTGACCAAGCTCGGTCTGGTGTCGGAGGCCGGTCTGGTCGCGGCGTTGGCGAAATTCCTGGCACTCGATCTGGTGCGTCCGGATCAGATTCCGATCGACCCTGTGTTGCCCGAACTGGTCGAAGCGGAGTTCGTGCGTCACAATCATGTGCTGCCGCTCGGCTGCAGCGATGGCCGGCTTGCCGTCGGCGTGACCGATCCGTTCAACCACGATCCGATCCGGGCCCTTGCATTCCTCACGGGCCTTTCGGTCGACATGCGGCTGTTCACGGCGGCGGATTTCGACAAGGCCTGCGCGGGGCTCTATCCCGCCATGTCGCGTAGCGACGAGACCCGCGCCACCGGCGGCGCCGAGGCCAACGAAGCCGACGTGCAGCGGCTGCGCGATCTTGCGAGCGAGGCGCCGATCATCCGCCTCGTCAACCAGATCATCACCAGTGCCGTCGAGGCGAGGGCGTCGGACATCCATATCGAGCCCAATGTGGACCAGGTGCTCGTCCGCTATCGCATCGACGGCGCCTTGCGCTCGGTCCAGGTGCTCGCGGCGGACCTGCGTGCCGCGATCACGTCCCGCGTGAAGATCATGTCGAAGCTCGACATTGCGGAGCGGCGCCTGCCGCAGGACGGGCGCATCAAGATCGCGGTCCGTGGCATCGACATCGACTTCCGCGTCTCCACGATCCCCACGGCCTTCGGCGAAAGCGTCGTGCTGCGCGTGCTCGACCGCAATCGCATCAGCCTCGATTTTGTCGAGCTTGGCTTCTCCGCGGAGCATATCGCGACGCTCCAGGCGCTGCTGCAGCAGCCCAATGGCATCATCCTGGTCACCGGACCGACCGGCAGCGGCAAGACCACGACGCTGTATACGGCGCTGAAGACGCTCAACAGCACCGAGCGCAAGATCTTCTCGGTGGAGGACCCGATCGAATATCAGATGCCGGGGATCAATCAGGTGCAGGTCCAGTCGGAGATCGGGCTGACGTTTCCTCACGCGCTGCGCTCGATGCTCCGGCAGGATCCGGATATCATCATGATCGGTGAAATCCGCGATCTCGAGACGGCGCGCATCGCCATTCAGGCCTCGCTGACCGGTCACCTCGTGCTCTCGACGCTGCACACCAACGATGCGGCGTCTGCGATCACGCGGCTGATCGACATCGGCGTCGAGAACTATCTGCTGGCCTCGACGCTGAAGGGCGTGATTGCGCAGCGCCTAGTGCGCAGGCTCTGCCCTCGTTGTTCCCATGGACATCCGCAGGCGGCCTATTGGGCGGAGAGCTTCGAGCGCTCCGTGACCGGGCTCCGTGCGCATGGGCGGCCCGACATTCGCCAGCCTCTCGGCTGCTCCGATTGCGGCAATGCCGGCTTCTCCGGTCGTTCGACCATCGCGGAGATGCTGGTCATCGACGAGGCATGTCAGAGTCTGATCCTGGCCAAGGCGTCGGACACTGCGATCGAGCGCGCCGCCCGCGAGCAGGGCATGCAGAGCATGTACGAGACCGGAGTCCGGAAGGTCTGGCGCGGCGAGACCACGATCGACGAAGTTCTGCGCGCGACGCGCATGGGATAGGGCGGCGGGACGGGCGATGCATGAGAGCAAGGATAGAGGCGCGTTGCTGGCCACGGTTCGTGCGGCGCGTCCGCGCGACTGGGCGCAATCGGCGGCCGCCTGGTGGTGCAGGGAAGCGGTCGATCTGCTGCCGCAACGGTTCGTGGCCGCGCTGGCGCCGGCCGGCCGGCCGAGACTTCTGGTCGATCGCGACGACACGGGGATCCGGCTTCAGTTGAACGATCCCCGATCAGGAGTGCAGGCTGGTGAAACGACCCATGCAGGTGAGGTGACGGCGGCGATCGCATCCATCCTGCAGCGTCATGGTCTGGATCGGCGCGACGTGGATCTGGGCTTGCGTCTGCCGGAAGAGAGCGTTTTCCGCCGCGAGCTCATGCTTCCACCCGAGGCGAAGGGCGCGATCGATACGATCGTGCCGCAGGACCTGTTGCGCCGGACGCCGTTCAAGGCGGAGGACATCTATTGCGACCACTTGACCGCCACATCGCCTGACGGTCGGATCGCGGTTCGGCAATGGGTGACGCGGCGCCATCACGTGCAGCAGGCCGCAGATCAGCTCGGGCTTGCCGTCGCGCACATCGACTTTGTCGTGTTCGGCGACGATCAAACCTCGCCGTCGATCCGACTGGCGCGTCCTGCGGCTGCCCGCAAGACCTCCACCGTTGCGATCGCTGTGCTCGGCGCGCTCGCCGTGCTTCTAGGGTCCGGCATCGCGGTCCTGACCTTTGCCCGGCAGCAGGCCACGCTCGATCGGCTCGAAGCCGAGATCGTTGTGGCCCGCAAGGGCGCCGAGCGCGTTCGCGTCCTGGTGGATCAATTGCGGGAGCGGCGGACGGCGCTGTCGCGTCTTCGGCTGCAGCGCAGCGAAGTGCCGGGATTGATCGACGTCTGGGATGAAGCCTCGCGCATTCTGCCGAAGCATTCCTGGCTGACCGAATTGCGGCTCGTGGAGGGAGCGAACCCGCGGAGCGCAACGGTCACGATGACCGGATTCTCGGCCGCGGCGCCGAGCCTGATCAACACGCTCGGTGGATCGAGACTGTTCGTGGACGCTGCCCTGACGTCGCCGGTCGCGATGGATCCGATCGAGAACCGGGAACGCTTTTCATTGCAGGCCAGGATTCGTGTGCCCGATGCCATCAAGGAGGTGGCGCCATGAACGAATGGACGAAGCGCAGGGGCGCGCTCGGACGCCGCAGCCTGTTCATCGTCGTCAACCTCGCGCTTCTTGCGCTGTTGTTCTGGCGCTTCGTGGCGCCGATCGCGGCGATGTTCGCCGAGCGGGAGGCGCGGATCCAGCAACAGCAGGCGCTGCTGGCACGGTTGAGCGCGATCGCAGCCCAGGCATCGGCCATCGAGGGCCTTGCCTCCGAAACCGAGGCGCAGCTCCAGAACGGGGAGTTCCTGACGGGTGCGAATGAGAACGTGATCGCCGCCGACCTGCAGACGAAGCTGAAGACGATCATGGGCAATGCCGGCGCCCAGTCCCGCGCGATTCAATCGCTGCCGGGCCGGACCGTCGATCAGATCAAGTACAGCGGCGCGCGCATCGACCTGTCTGGGCCGTTGCCCGCCGTCATGCGCGCGGTCCACGCGGTCGAGAGCGCAAGGCCATATTTGTTCATTGCCAATGCGGTGCTGAAGAGCGCGCCTGCGATGCGCCCGGGAACGGCCGAGGAGCCGGTGCTTCAGGCGCAGCTCGATATCTACGGTGCCGTGCAATGAGGAGCTTTGTGCGATGGCGGGTGAGGCCGCATGCCGCCGTTCTGGCGCTCCTGGCGGGTCTTGATCTAGTGCTCGGCGCCTGGCTCGCGACGTCGGTCGGAGGCGGAGAAGCGCCCGGTGCCCGCCGCGCGGCTTGGCAAGCGCCGGTGCCCCGGACCATGGCGGGCGTGGCTGGACGGCAGCCGCTGCAGACATATGCCGAGATCCTGGCCCATCCGGTGTTCCAGAAGTCGCGCGAGCCGTTCGTTCCGCCCCCACCCGCGCCGCCACCGCCGATGCCGGTGGCCGCTCCTCCCCCGGTGGCCATTGACCCGGGGCTCCTGGTCGGCGGCGTCATGATCAACGGCGGCACGAGCAAGGCCTATCTGCTCAGCAAGGTGGGAGGTGGCGCAGGCTCCTGGGTCAACGAGAACGAGACGTTTCAGGGCTGGCGGGTGACGTCGATCGACGCGTCAGGTGTTCGGATCGAGCAGGCGGGGCGCGCGATCGACTTGCAGCTCTACCCCAAGAATTGAAGAATACAGGCCGCGCTGCGGCCCCTCGAGCCGGAGTAGAATAGCCTTGTTCGCACAGACGAAAGATCAAGGGCCAATCCGCAGACAGCCGCTCGTAGAGGAGGAGCGCGAATTGTTCGTTCCTGCTTGGCTCGGCTTCTCGGTGCTCTCAAATGAGCTAGGTCTCTTACATGTCTTCTCGAAACCGTCGTCCGCCAAGCGATCTTCGGACCATGGCAGTCCCAGAGATCAGAAATGCCAGTCATAGCGGTCCTGTGGATCCTAGGATTATTGACAACGTTGTCACTGTCGCTGCTCTGGGGCAGCGAGGTGTCGTACCGCCTCGCCCGCAACGATTGTGAACTTGCGATTCTGAGTGCGACTGCAGACGGGGCGCTGGACTACGCCGTGTCGGGATTGTTTGATCAAAAATCTGATCGCCTCTTGCGTCCAGGTGTAGGCGAGGTTCACCTGCTCCACTTTGGCGAAGCCGAGATCCGGATCGTGATCCAGGACGAGCTCGGCAAGATCGACATCAACCAGGCCGACCCCGCCTTGCTTGCCAGTTTGCTGCGGTCGGCGGGGCTAAACGCCGATGCGGCAAGTGGGCTTGCAGACAAGATCGTGGACTGGCGAACCGCGAGCGAATTGAAGCATCTTAATGGCGCCAAGGAGTTCGACTATCGCGCGGCGAATAGTCCCCACCGGCCGCGCAACGGTCCGTTTCAGAGCGTCGACGAGCTTCTTCTCGTAATGGACATGACGCCTGCTCTCTTCCAGCGGATCGAACCAGCCGTGACCGTGTATTCCGGAAGCCAGTTCGTTGACCCACGACGTGCCACACCTGAAGCTCTGGCGGCGATGCCCGAGATGATCAGTACGCAAGGGACAGCCTCCGATCGCCCGCCTCCATTTCCGATCGGCGCAAACGAAGAGCCAACGTCATCCTTGCGCGGTCGCGCCTTCACGATCTGTATCGAAGTCGTAAAGTCAGGCCAGGTTTCTCGATATCGAGCTGTTATTCGAATGACGGACAATCCGGTACATCCCTATTTCCTTCTCAGCTGGAAGATGACGTAGGCTCGCGACCAGTGCTCTGTCAGAGACGTAGTGTCTGTGGAACACCTTCCTGGCCGCGAGCTTGGCGAGGACGTCGACTATCGACCGGAAGACGCTCGACGCAGCTGTCAATGGCTTGTGCGAAAGCGGGACGCCGCGGCGCCGTACCCCGCGGACCAAATAGGCGTCAAGCGCCAGTCAGTAGGGCCGCAGAGCTACGCTTACGTTGGAGCGACGAAGACGAGGCCGCAATGTCACGGAAACATGGGACGGCTCAGTCCGCGCGGTGGCAAGGTGCTACGTATTGCTGCCGCAGCAAATGTTTGATCCGCACCGGCAATCGAGAGATGCGGCTGGCAACCGGGAGGCTAGCTAGCCGCGGTGGCGCAGGCACTTCACTGATAGGCCACGCTTTCTCGTGAAGTGCGCCGCGTCTTGTCGCCGAACGGGGGGCTCGCCGCTATCAACAACAGCTGTCGGACGGAGGAGTGTGAGGCTCTCATGGCAGCCGAGCACTTCATCAGGGCCGAGAATCCGGATTATTCGCGGCACTATCGGGGTCTTGACATCGTTGCTGAGATCGAGGCTTACGGCAGCTTCAACGAGATCCAGCGCCGAATGGCCTTTGGTGGTCTCGCCCTTGCCAATGATGACTAACGACTGCGTCGTCGCTTCGCGCAGAATGCCCGATAGGCGAGCCCGACTCCCACTTCCAGGGAAGTCGTCGCGCGCCAGCCAAGCTTCGAGAAGCTTGCGTGGTGTGCCATCCGGCCGTGACCGGTCAAAGCTGATGCTGCCCTTGAAGCCTACTACGGTGGCAACCACGCGGGCGAAGTCGGCAATGGTGATATCCTCGCCAGTGCCGATGTTGACCAGCGCGGTGTCCGAATAGGTCTTCATTAGGTGCACGCAGGCATCCGCCATGTCGTCGGCATAGAGGAACTCGCGCCGCGGCGTGCCGGTGCCCCAGACCACGACCTCCGGCGCATCCGCGAGCTTGGCCTCATGGAAGCGGCGGATCAGCGCCGCGTTTGCGCCGATGGATGGGGTCGGCTAAATCCCATGATCTGCGATCGCCGAAAATCTCGGCTGGAAGCTCCCGGGCGTTGTCAGGGACATTAGATCGATGGCGCTGCTCGACACGTACGAGGCGCAGCGCCATCGGACGTCGCTCAACACCGACCATCCTTGACGCTCTACGGATTTGCTCGGCCTTTTCGCTGCGATGCTCAAGACCAAAGACGCAAAGGGGGAGCTGGCGACGAGTCTCGTCGTGTTGCCGACGGCCATCTCGACCTTTACGCGTGCGTCTAGTTCAACTTTGCCGGTATCGGGTAACCCACTGTTGGTTCGCCAGCCATCGTCTCGGATTGCACAACCTTGCCGCCCGATGCTTTGACGGCGTTCGCTCTGCCGCGTGCTTTGTGTAGATCTCTAGGCGATCTCACAATGATCCGCCCTGATTAGATCCTGCGGCATTGCTAAAGCTGCTCGGCTCGCTGGACGGCGCGTTGATGCAGGCATTGGACCATGGTCGCGGCTAGCCTCCCACGCATCTTACGTGCGGACCACAAGTTCCACTGACGAACACCTCCTCGATTTCGGGCATCAAGGTAACGGCCTCATCGACGGTCGCTTCGATATCCGCCTCTGTTGGCGCCGAACCCAGCCACCCCCGCGCATCGAACCAGCGCCTGAAGAATGGGCGACGATACACCTGGAAGTATTGTTCGAGATACTGGACCCATACGTCCTCTGCAGGAATGCGCCCTGACGCATGGACAATCCCCTCTCGAGGGACGATGCCAAGGTTGAGGCGAAACGCGGGGCGGCCGCACTTGTCGAGCTGGATTTCGACGATCTGAAATCCTTGAATGCCTTCGCGCCGCAGTCTCCCAAATGGGAATGCGGAACGAATCTCCCGGCTCCGCGCATCACTGCCCGTAAGCGGGATCGTCCGGAATCCTCGCTGCTCAAGCGCTGGGACGATTCTCAATTGAACGACCCGTCTCAGCGCATGCCTAACCTTTTCCGTCATTAGCCATCGATTCGGTCGCCGACAAGTATCAACATCATTGGTATGAGCCGGTCCATCAGTTAACCGCCGTATCACTGCAATGTAGTGGTGAAGTCATGCTGGTTTTTTCGAGGAATCAGGACCCAGCAATGAGCGCGTCGAGGCAGTCTAACGGCGCCGGTGCTCCCAGGGCGTCAAAGAGCTCTGACGCCGTTGACGACCGGGCCGCTTGACTTACAGCCTGTTCAGGATCCGTCTTGTCAAAGTACTGCTCAACGAGTGCGGGACGTTTTGTTATATAGTTGACGGCGCGCTGCCGCATCTCACTAAAGCGAACTTCAGGCGCCTGGCGCAGAGTTACCGATATCTTCCTGGTCCCACCATTCAAAAAGCTGAATATTCTTCGCCAACGGCTTTCACCCCAAAGATGCTCGAAGCGAATCTCATCAATCCGCCAGATTGTCCCGTCACGATCCAAAACAGTTACCCCGAGATAGCGCTCAAGGACCCGTTCTCTCGGACCCGTCGAGACTTTGAACGCATCGCTGCTATATGGCAGGATCGTTTCTCTTCTCTCATCAAAGAACAGCAAGGTACGTGGCCCACTATCTGCAGTCACATCCGCCTCCCCGGGGTGAAGTGCCCGCTAAAATTGCGCCGATCGTTAGGCTCTTAGACCATCCGGGGCCAGCCACCCAAGCCAGCTCGGGATACTGCGCGAGCGTCGAATTGAGGGACGCGGAGATGGGATTGGTGTTCCAGGGCTGGTTCTTAATCCAATCCGGTACCATCCGTCCTATGCCTTGGTTCCGCTCCAATAGCCAATGATGTCTTACCTGCCCTTCCCCGAGCAGCTGAATGCCTTCCCTGTTCATCCATTTGCGTGTCGCGTTCCAAGTATGACTCCCAAAATCCTTAAATCGGAACGCTCCCTTCTCCAAGGCGCCAGCGAGGCCCCCCCCGACGAGGCTGAGTCCAACCTCTCCGAGGTTAATGCACCGCCAGTTTCCGCCGTTCTCGTAGAGCTGAAGTCCAATATCTGCTGCGGCAAAAGCGAGGCCCCACGCGAATTCTCCCGTCGGATCTGTAAAAGAGACAGGATTCCCGCCAGCGTAAACATAGAGGCTCGGCCCTGCGACGAGCCCAAGCGGATCTGCCTGCGTGTATCTCCCAATCGATGCATCGTAATGCCGATGCCAGTTGTAGTGAAGCCCTGACTCGACGAGAAAATACTGACCCGGATATCGCAGGTTGTTGCTTGCGGTTCCGGTGATCGAGCGGACCTCACCGTAAGGCCAGTACCATGCGTCCCAAACCACGGTCTGGTTTGCGTCGGTCATCTTGCTCGGGCGATCGAGATGATCAGGATGCACGTACCATTGTTTAGGCGTTGCCGTGTCTAGATCGGCAAAAAGCGCAAGGGGTGTATCATCCAGCCAGACGTATTCCCGCTGCGTCGTGCCGTTCGCGCCAGCCTCGGCCAATAGCCGCCCAGAGCTGTCATAGATATAGTGGGTCGTCGTCGATGGCGTCATATTCTGGGTGGTCCGAACGGCCATCCGCTCGAGCCCGTCATAGACGTAGCTCGCGGTCACCGTCGTGCCGATTGTGAGCTGATCGAGCCGATTACGATTATTATAGCGGTAGTTGTAGGTCGTAGTGCCCCTGACATCAGTGACGATATTGCCGGCTCCGTCATTCGTGACGCTGCGCAGCGTATTCGTGCCCTCAGTGGTGCCGACGTAGAGATTGCTGTTGTAAGGATAGCCTAAAACTCTTGTCGTGGTGGTTGTACCATTTGTAAAGACGTCGCCGGTCCGATTGCCGACCGGGTCCTGCCAATAGGTCTGCGTCCCCCAGTCCCCGTAGACATTCTGCAGCCGATGACTCGGAGTGAAGACATAGTTGTCGGTCCGACCGGCGACATTGTTGTCCCAGACATTGGTGATGTCGAAATCATCGTACCAGTAGGTATAGGCGCGGTTGATGACCGAATTCGATCCCTGCTCGACCACGAAGGTGCTCAAATTGTAGTCCTGCGTGAATGTCTTCCACAGGATTAGGTCATTGCCGTACGAGAGCGACTGCAATGGACCGAAGGGTTGGTAAGTCACCCACTTAGCGAGCAGCATTTCGGCAGTTGCGGCGCCCGGCTGCTGCGTCACGGTGTTCACGAGCCCCGTTGCACCGCGGTAATAGTTGACGATCCGGCCGGATGGATAGGTGATGCGGGTCAGATTGCCGTCGAGATCATAGGCATAGCCAACGAGGTAGACGATCCCGGCTGTTGTCTTCTTCTCCTGAATGGCCTGTCCCAGCGAATTGAAGGTCCACTCGATGCTCCCGGAGGCGTCGTCGATCCGTGTCAGGCGCCCAACGCCCTTGTTTCCGCCAGATGTCCCATCCCAGGAAAATGTGACGTTCTCCCCCGGTGCAGCCGGATATTGCTTGCTCAACACGCGCCCTGCCGCGTCATAGGTCAGATTGGTAACGACGCCACGCCCGTCAGTCATTTGCGTCGGTCGGCCGGCGGCATCGTAGACATAGGTGGTCGTGCCCGTATCGGGGCTCGTTCGCTGGATTACGTCGCCGAAGCCGTTCCGCACGAAAGTGGTGTTGAGAGAGCGGGGATCGCTATAGCTGGTTACTTCATCTCTGCCATCGAGGGTGACCGTCTCGCTGTTGCCCTCCTCGTCTTTCGAATTGATCAACCTGTTCAGCGAATCGAATGACCAGCCGAAGACATTCGAGCGCGGGTCGGTGATCGAGACGCGATTATTGGTCTTGTCGTAGCCGTGAACCCAAGTCTGCTTTGAAGCCCCGATGAACTTCAACAGTCGGCCGAGTTCGTCGAATACGGCCGTCTGCGCCAACTGGATGGTTCCGTCAGATCCCTTGATCTGCCGCGCTGTGACGTTGCCCATCGCATCGCGCGTCAGTGAGATGGATGCGCCAGTATTATCCTGGATCTGAACCACCCGCCGCGCATCATCATAGGTATAAGACAGATAGGCGCCGTTCGCGCGCGTCACTCTGGTGACATCGCCAACTGCATTGTATGTCAGCGACATCGTCGCGGCCAATCCCGATGGGTCGACGGTGACAGTCAGTAGTCGGCCGAGCGCGTCGTAGGTAAGGCTGGTGGTGACGCCGTTGGGATCGGTGACGAGCGTCGGCTGTCCGCGGTAATTGACCGAGTTGATGATCGTGACCTGTCCGATCTCGTTTGTGTAGGAGGCAGGATAGCCGTTGGCATCGTACGAGAAAGAGACCGTATCGCCTGGGCCGGGGAGGGGGCCGTCAACGCTCGACAGCAGCGTCCCGGTATAGTTGAACGTCCAGGTCCGCGTCTGTCCATTGGTCGAATACGGCGCCGTCTGCGACGTCGTGTCGGTCTGGGTCACTTGCGACAGCTGACCGGCCGCGCTCCAGGTGTATGTCGTGGTCAGGCCAGGTTCGACCTGTTGCGCGACCACATTAAAGGTGTTGTCGTACACGAAACCCGTGGTAGTCGCCGCTGCGGTGCCACTTCCGCGTACGATCGAGGTCGGGCGTCCGTAAGAATCCCTCGTATAGGCTGTGACGCGTCCCTCGTCATCGGCGACCTGACTGACCTGCCCAAGCGTATTGTAGCTGACGGATCGGGCCGAAGCGGGGCAATTGGTGGTCGCCTGGCCGACCACTCCTGCTGACTTCATCGTCCCCTCTCGCTTTGCAAACGAGTAGGTAGCCTGCTTTCCAAGAGCATTGGTGACCGTACGGGTCACGGCAGCATCGTCATAAACAACCGTGGTCAGGTCTGCGCCACCCGCGTGCGAGCTGGAGATCGGTCGCCCATCCGGATCGTATGTCCAAGTTGCGTAACGTACGCCTCGGGCGTCAGTCACTCCGGTGAGAAGGTCCGGAAAGGTCGTGTTCTCGTAGTGATACGTCGTCACATCGAGCTGCTGCCATACTCCGTTGTTCTTTTCCGACCTCGTGACAGTCGTCAGGTTGCCGTTCGTATATCCGTAGTCGATCTTGAAGTATTCAGTGGGGCCTGTGCTCTGCGCATAGGTGTAAAATGTTGCGGTCGAGACATGGAGAGGGGCTCCCGAGGCGCTCGTCTCGTAGCGAAAATCGATATGCCTCGAATCGGCGAATCCTATGGAGTCGATTCGCGTGGGATGCACGGCTGTGTTGGCGATGATGTCCTTGCTGACGCCGTTCCTTTCCGTGATCGATTTGGGCCAATAGGTATTCCCGCTCTGTATGAAAATGACCGTTCGATCATTCTCGTCCTTGAACGAGAAGAGCTTCGTGCCGCCATTGTCGAAGCTCGTCAGCGATACTTTCGAGTCGCTGTAGGCGCTCGCGTAGACCCCCGGCGTCGGCTGGTTGAAATCGTATTCGACGCCGTCTGGCGAGAACACGGCAACGGTGTTGCCAACGAGTATCTCGTACTCGAAGTCGAAGTGCCACCGTGCCGTGCCTAGCCGTTGTCCCGGCGTTCCGCGGCTTCGATAGTGGCGTACAAGCCCGAGCGGGCGCGCTCCTCCCGACACGAAGTCGACGGCATCCTCAGACTTCGAAGATCCCGAGAGTGAGATCGGATTGCCAACGCTCGGATCAGTTGTGCACGGATCGGGGTTGTTCTGCGGCGCGGGGGCGTGGCTGTTCGGGGGGCCGCGGCTCGGATCCTTTGTGCACACTCCTCTCTGCAGTGCGTAGCCGGAGACGCAGTCGGGCGATGTGATGTTGATCTCGTACGCCACTCGGGTGGCGTCGGCAACGTAGCATATAAGGCTGCCGTTCGGGCGAACTTCGACGCCGTTGAATTTCAACGGCAAATGAACGTCATAATCGTAAAAGCCGATGATGATATATTGCGGGTACAAAGCTGCGAGCTGACAAGCGGCGGCTGGCTCGGTGACGTACTGGGTAGTCAGAGGGATATTGTTGACGACGATCGGATATCCCAATTGCGGGTTTGCATCGGCTGCGGTTGCGGCGCACGCGAGAATGAAACAGGTTCGTCCCAGGCAACGAAACTGACGCGCCGCCCCGAGAAACATCTGGAAAATCGGAGCAAGAACCTTCAAGCCAAAAGTACAGCCAGAATCAGTATTTCTAATCCAAGAGGATACGAAATATTGGATTGTAGAGTGCTCGATCGCTCTTTGTCCCGCCGCTCCGATCGCTGACGACATCCCATGCCCCTCGCCTGCTTCCCCGTAGATTTACGGGGGACATAAGATAGAAGTCGCATTATACCTTCAACGGTTGTGTGGCTTTATCAACAACGTTAGGGTGAGCCGCTAGAATTGGTCTGAATGATTGCAGGAGCTATCGCCGAAAGTTGGTGACGGCGGGAGTCCGAAGTCGGCATCGAAAGGCTGCGGGGCCAAAGGCTTGAGCGGATCATTGAGACCAGGCCGAGGCAAGGTGTGATTCCGCTGGGGGAGGTGCGCAGCTGCGGGGGGCGCTCGGCTTCTGAGTTCATCGTCGGAGCTATCGGAGATCGAAGAGGCGGTACCTATTGGAATCGCCGGGCCACGAACTCTCGGCACTCCCATATTCTCTTATGTCCTGGTTCTGGTGCTGGGGTGGCTGACCCTATCGATTCTTTTGGTTGTGCGGCTACAGTTGTTCAATTCGCGGGTCCTAACCCTTGAGGAGGCAAGGCCCTCGTGATCAAGTCGATCAAAGAGTCGTCGATGGATCAGGAGGACGCAGATCGCTTGGGGGAGCAGGTTCGCGGGTCAAATCGGTTCACCGCATAGCCCAAGCCGTCGCCGAGGCACGCGGTTGAAAGCAGGCCGGCCTGCCGACGTACCTCGATCGCCGTGTGAGTGAGGTCCGGCCGACGTTCTGATACGATGCCCCGGACGCTCTGTATCAGCTTCGTGCCGTCCATCAGCGACGCAATGAGCTCCCCGGTTAGTTCGCGCAGGCGCGGCAGATCGTTGTCATATGCGTCGATATCGAATGCCGTCAGCCCGGGATTTCCCTGCACGGCCTGAGGCGCTCGCTAAATCGGAGACGTGGCATGTTTCAGTTTCAGGACAAGAATTATCGAGGGTTCCCGACGGATCATCGTCTCGTACGCTAATGCTTCGCTTGGACGCGAGGTGCGACGGGCCGCGGTGGCACCGAAACTTTGCAGGACGTCCGAATGAGGAAATGTCTCGATTTCTAGCAGATTGGAAGGCTCGGAACCCGATGCCGACCGTCTTCAAGCTGCAGTGGGATCGCATTCCAAGGTCTACAAGGGCATAGGCGTGGGGACCGCTGAGTTGGGAAGCGGCGGGGGCGATTTCTCATGCAGGTAATCAGAGCTCTTCTCGCCTGGCTATCTGGGGCCGATTCGCGCCTATCGTGGCTTGAGAAGCAGGTTCTCGATTGTGTGCGAGCGCGGCTGGATGATCGAATTCGATATTTGTGGGATCGTCAGGTTCAGACTATCAACAAGGTCCAACGGCTGCCAAACGGCGTTGAGGTGGACTTCTACAGGATGTCAAACGGACGACCGAGCTTCGACGGGAGTATGGCATTCCCCAACAAGAGAGAGGTAGCTTTGGCTACGGCTGCCTGAAGAGTGTCAGGCAGGATGTCATCATCGGAGTGCGATTGTTATACGAGCCGTTGAGTAGCCAACAGTGTTGACGGATACGCTGACCGAATGGTCGATGTTGTGACCGAGAACGGCAGCTGCGCATCGGCGCCACTGAGGATGACCAAAGCGCCATGCAGCAAGCACTCCACTGCTCCAGTGGCGGGTGCACGATCGACCTTCAGCTCTATTCCCGAAACTGACGACGTTCTAAGCTTGATGGTTCAAACGCCCAGGGCTGGGAGAATCCCCCTGCGGGTGCCCGGATGTATACGAATCAAACGAGCCATCGACTTTCCTGCGCAGCAAGGGTGACGAGCAGCCCAAAAGCCAGAAATGGTCCAAACGGGACCGCGCTCTTCCGTGTGACGGAGTAGCCAGCCGCATGTAGGGTGGCGACTACCGCGAGCGCCGATAGTGAGGCGGACAACAACTGGAGAGGGATGCCGACCGAACCAACCCAAAAAGTCGACGCAGTCAGTAGCTTCACGTCGCCTAGTCCCAGGCCCTGCTGCCTTCGGATGACGAAATAGAGCCAGCGTAGGAGCCAGACGGCAGCAGCGACGATCATTGCCTGGAGAACTGTTTCGACGACGGCAGGCAATCCGCCCAGGGCAGCTGCCCGAAACGCCCCAATTAGGGCGATCGTCGCATTCAGCGCGTTGGGTATTGTTCTGCGCTTGAAATCGATCCAAGCCAGCAAAACCAAAAGGCCTGGTAGGAAGATCAGACAAGCCGTAGCTACCCCAAGTCCGGTCATCGCGTACTAATGAGCTGCGCGCGGGGATAGTGCTGGATGCAGTCGAATCCGAATCCCCACAGTGCACATTTGATTGGGAAAATCACCTTCTCGCCCCGCGCGTGAAACAGGCGATTGATATTGCCAACAAAATCTCCGCGTCCGAGTGCTCGATAACCCTGAGTAAACACTCACGCTATTCCCCCATTTCAAGTGTCAATGCGGGAAGTCACGACTTCGCTTCTGGCCGATGTTTTGGTCGTGTTCTCCGTCAAAGTCGGGAGGCAGGCCAGCGGCTTGCCGAGCATCGCCCCCAGCTCGGCTCGCGTGATTCGCGGCGAGACCCCGCCCTACTCGCGGCGGTAATCGTCCTCGATGCGGATGATGTCGTCCTCGCCGAGATAGGATCCGGTCTGGACCTCGATCAGTTCCAAGAGGATCTTGCCCGGGTTCTCCAGCCGGTGCACTGCGCCCATCGGAATGTAGATCGATTCGTTCTCGTGCACGGTCTTGACCGTCTCGTTGATGGTGACCCGCGCCGCGCCGCGCACTACGATCCAGTGCTCGGAGCGGTGATAGTGCTTCTGCAGCGACAGCCGCTGGCCGGGCTTGACGATGATGCGCTTGACCTGGTGACGCTCGCCATTGTCGACCGAGTGATAGCTGCCCCAGGGCCGGTGCACCTTGATGTGCGCCTCGGTTACTTCGGGCGCGACGGTCTTGAGCTTGGCCACCAGCCGCTTCAAGCCGTTGGCATCGCGCTGGCGCGACACCAGCACGGCATCCTGCGCCGCCACCACGACGAGATCGTCGACGCCTTCGAGCGCGACCAGCGCCTTGTCGGTGACCACGTTGCAGTTGCGGGAGTCCTCGAACACGGCGGTGCCGCGCGCGGCATTGCCCTGCCCGTCCTTGTCGGACAGTTCCCAGACCGCATGCCAGGAGCCGACGTCGGACCAGCCGCACGACACCGGGGCGACGGCCGCCCGCTCGGTCTTCTCCATCACGGCATAGTCGATCGAGATCGGCTTGGCCGCGGCGAAGGCGTCGGAGTCGAGGATGATGAAGCCGAGGTCGCGGGCGGCTTTGGCGACCGCATCGGTCACCGTCTGCACGCTGGCGGCATCGAATTTGCGGTATTCGTCGAGCAGGACCGACGCGCGGAACATGAAGTTGCCGCTGTTCCAGAGATAGCCCTCGCGAATGTAGCGCTCGGCGGTCGGCTGATCCGGCTTCTCGACGAATTTTGCGACCGCCCGCACCTCCCCGCATACCGGTGCACCCGGGCTGATATAGCCATATTCGGTGGCCGCGCGCTCCGGATTGACGCCGAAGGTGGCGATGCGGCCGGCCTCGGCGGCAGCGAGCCCCTGGCGGCACGCCGCGAGGAAAGCCGCGGTGTCGCGAACGACGTGATCGGCCGCCAGCGCCAGCACGACGGCGTCCTGATGGCGCGACTGGGCGAAAGCGGCTCCGGCGGCGATCGCCGGGCCTGAATCGCGCCGCATCGGCTCCAGCACGACGTCGGCCTCGATGCCGATCTCGGCCAGTTGCTCCAGCACCATGAAGCGATAGGCCAGGTTGGTGATGATGATCGGCCGCTCGAAAAGATCGGCATCGGAGACGCGCAGCAGCGTGTCCTGGAACGTGGAACGGGCGCCGAACAGCGGCAGGAACTGCTTCGGCCTGACCTCGCGCGAGGCCGGCCAGAGCCGGGTCCCGGCGCCGCCGCACATGATGAGAGGAATGATGCGTCCGGTCATGAAATCAACCCGTCAAATCCGATGGTAGTCGCGGTACCATTTTGCAAAACGTCCGATGCTGTCGGCGATCGACGTCGCCGGCCGGAAGCCGATGTCGCGTTCGAGGTCGCTGACATCGGCATAGTTCGTCTCGACGTCTCCGGCTGCATCGGAAACATCTTCATGATGGGCGGACGGCCGAACTCCTTTTCAAGCACCTTCCCGAGGGCACGCGTGGCCGGGAGTACCGAGCCCGGATCGGCTTGGTGGGCACTGTCAATCGGAACGGTGACGAAGACGCAAGCAGCCGCGGCCGTCTCGCTCGGATCGGTGGTGAAGTGCAAGTCCGGCCGATTCAGAGTGGCCGACGGGATCTCATAGCTGCTGTCCCTACCGTCTTCTAGCTTGGCCATTTGGACGACGTCGATGTCAAATCCGATCGCCGGGTGGCCGGCTTGCACGAACGCTGCCGCGACCGGCGAGCCGGCATAAGCACCGCCTATCGCTGCGATCATTAGTCCATGGGACATAAACTGGTGTTCCGGTTGTTTGCGAGGCCATTGACGCCACCCCGCGGCTGTTTAGCCACTGGGGCGTCAGTACCGCAAGGGGGGCGGTCTCCGCCGCGGCATCGCCTAAAGTCCGGCCCCGCTAGGAGGGGAGTTGCGCGTCGCGCACTCGACTTCGGAATCTTAAGAGCCAAAGTTGCCATGGCGTGGGTGCATTTTGACTCCCCTCTTTGGATCGCGGCTCGCTCGCGTCTTTTCGGGCCAATGAGCTCGAATTCGCCGGACGCATCATGGCCAGCGCGAGAACATTCTCTCGGCGCGTACTGGCGGGGGCCTTCATCGATCAGCCAGCGGAGATTCTCCACGTAGCTCAGGCCAGAGCGGGGGGTAAACTGTGGCGGAGGAGAGATGATCGTCGGGTACACTGGCAGGTACACGATGCCTTTGGAGCGCGAAAAACATCATATTAATCATGCTGATAGAGAAATTTTCGATTCCGCCCCTGGGCACCACGCTTCGCCCGTTGGGCTACGCGTGGCGCAGCCGCGCTGTAGCCCAACGGGCGAAGCGTGCCCGGCGAAGCCTCTTGGCGAAGCCGGGCGTTTGAGCCCCCCAAGTCTCGCTTGAGACCCGCTCTCTGATCTCCGATCAACCTTGTCAAACAGCCTGCCGCTCGTCGCCGTAGCTCGCGCCCATGCGCTCGCAACCTCGCGGCTGGATTGGCCCGAGCTCCGCTGCATGTGAGCGTCCTCATCAATTGAGAGGGCGCAGGGAAGGCCGAGTGCCGACTGGCACCCATGGCCCCCGTGCGAAAGAAGTGCACGGGGCAGGAACCACAGGCTCAGCCGGAAACAACCCGGCCTTCCCTGCGCGATGGTTTGAACGGCTGCTCCGCGCTCTCCCAGGGGACCGGGCTTGCTTGCCCCCGTCATCGGGATGTCGCCGACCAAGACACCAGCATCGGGGTGTCGGGACCACACGGCTTGACCGTCCACGGAACGACGTTCGTCCGCACCCCAAAGGAGATGCTGCGTCGCCCCGCGGCCACCGCTCCCCGCCGCAACGTCTCGTGACGATCGCGATGCGCCCCTCTCAGTGCGGGCGGGATGGCGGGAAATGTGCAGGTGATTTGCCCGACGACCCAAGGGGAATCAGCACGACGGGCAGTTTGTACAGGGCTGGGATACGCTGGCCGACATACGAGTTGGCAGAAACAGCGCGAGCAGCTCAGAGACATCGCCATTGCTTGACGTATGTATCATTAAATGATACATACGTTGGCACATGATCAGAAGCTTCCGCGACAAGATCACCGAGGCTGTCTTCGACGGCGAGAACCCGAAGGGCTTTCCGTCGGATCTGTCAAAAGTGGCCCGCCGGAAGCTGCGTTACCTCAACGCTGCAGCCGATCTCCGCGACTTGCGATCGCCTCCGGGCAATCGGCTGGAGGCGCTGACGGGGGATCGTCAGGGGCAGCATTCGATTCGCATCAATGATCAATTTCGGGTGTGCTTCGTTTGGACGGCGGAAGGTCCGGCGGACGTCGAGGTCGTGGACTATCACTAAGAGGCACTGCAATGACCAAGAAGCTGAAACCCATGCATCCCGGTGAGGTTCTGCGGGAGGAGTTCCTCGATCCTCTCGGGATCTCCGCGGGCGCTCTCGCCAAGGTGTGTGGCCTGCCGCGGACACGAATCGAGCGGATCGCGAGCGAGCAGAACGGCATCACCGCCGACACCGCGCTTCGGCTCGCCAAGGCGCTCGACACGACGCCCGAGCTTTGGCTCAACCTGCAGACGGACTATGACGTCCAGATCGCGAAGCGCGACCTCGGCAAGACTCTCGACCGGATCGAGACGGTGAACAAGCCGCGAGCGGCGTGACCGGGCCACGGCCGCCGAGCGGTCGCGCACTGCGGCCCGGAGTTTCATGCAGCGTCACCGTAATGCGCAGCTTGAAACTCGCGAGAGCGCGGGTGCTATCAAAACGAAAATCAAAGACGCAATCTCACCCGAGCATCACGACACGCGAACTGACGAAGATGATTGAGGGAGTTTCGACCGTCACGATGTCAGCAATCAGGTCCAAGTTCAGGGCGGACCTCAAACGACCAAGAGAACGAGGCGTGCCGGTGTGCATGTAACGTCGAATTCGTTACCAAGTGTGCACTCCGGAATCACGGTGATTTCCTGAATGCCCTTCTTTTTTGTTGCATGCACGGCCACACTTTGGACACGGCTCTCCGCACCTTATCTCAGGAAACTCCTTCTTGGTTTGTTTCTTTGCAGTGGAGGCCTTCTTGGTAGCGGAGGTCTTCTTTGTAGCGAGGCCGCGTTTGACGCTCCTTTTGGTTGAATTCTTCATTTCAAATACTCTTCATTATTATCGTTGCAACTTTAAGTTCAATTTTGCATTCGCGTATTGATGTAGGTCAATATTTGTCGGGGCAGGGCTAGACGTCGATGTGATCTTTCTCACAGCCCGCCACGCGATGGCGCGTCAATGTCGTCCCGTGTGGTCCTGGCACGCCGAACACGCGAGGTGATGACATGCGCTGGAGTGACTCAGCCAAGGGATTTGCGGTCGTTCTGGTGGTGACCGTCGCGGGGTACGTGTCCACGACCTATGTCGACCACCGGTTTGCCGCGCTTGACGCATCCGCGGATGCGACAACGAGCCCGCCTCCGACATCCTCCGCTTGCGTCGGCGAAGATGGGCGCTGGCACAATTGGCCGTGGGCGAACGTGCCGATGCTCTCGCCGGCATGTCGGCAAAATCGATAGCACGTAGCGGATGAGCGGAGCATCATCCGCCATGCGGGATCATCGATGTCGGCCTGGACCGTCGGCCGCAAGCTCGATGAGCAACCCCTCGCCGATCAAGCTGGTTCACGGCAGGAACGAGCTTCCGCCAGGAATGAGCGCCGACGACTGTTGGCAAGCAGCGTAAGCTGGCGGATGACGCTTCGCTCATCCGCCCTACGAACTACGAACGGTCGGACTCTTTCTGACTCAAAGTCACAGGCATCCCACGGCCGACCGCGAATCCGCCTTTGACTCCAGGTTGTCGAAGTGATCATCTTCTCCATTGACGGGAGAGGCAGGCTCCAGCCAATCACACGCACCCAGGGAGGCGATGATGAACGGCATCAACAACAAGCTCGTGGCGGAGGCGATCGGGACGTTCTGGCTGACGTTCGGCGGTTGCGGCAGTGCGGTGATCGCGGCCGGCGTGCCGGATGTCGGGATCGGCATGCTCGGCGTGGCGCTGGCGTTCGGGCTCACCGTGGTGACCATGGCCTATGCGATCGGGCACATCTCGGGCTGCCATCTCAATCCGGCTGTCACCGTGGGACTGGCGTGTGGCGGGCGTTTCCCGACCGGGCTGATCGTGCCCTACATCATCGCGCAGGTGGTCGGCGCCATCGTTGGCGCGGCCGTGCTGTATGCGATCGCCAGCGGGGCGCCGGACTTCAGCACGGCGAGCGGCTTTGCCGCCAATGGCTATGCGGAGCATTCGCCCGGCAAATATGGGCTCGGGGCCTGCCTGCTCAGCGAGTTCGTGCTGACGATGATGTTCCTGTTCGTCATCATGGGCGCGACCCATGGCAAGGCGCCGGCCGGGTTTGCGCCGCTGGCGATAGGGCTGGCGCTGACGCTCATTCACCTGATCAGCATCCACGTCACCAACACCTCGGTGAACCCGGCGCGCAGCACCGGGCCGGCGCTGTTCGTCGGCGGCTGGGCGCTGGCGCAGCTCTGGCTGTTCTGGGTGGCGCCGCTGCTCGGCGGCGCGGCCGGCGGCTTCATCTATCGCTGGCTGAGCCCGGAGCCGGCCGGCGAGGTGACCGGCGAGCGGACGGGGCAGGGCGCGGTCGCGAAAAGCGCCTAGGAGATCTCCCCACGCAGTTGGATCGGGCCGCGTCACGGCGTGGCCGATGCCGTGGTCGCGCCGCTCTTGATCGCGGTCGGCTCTGCTGGATAATGCGCGCCTTGTCAGCGTGCACGATTTTGCAGGTGTCGTGATGAGCCGGAGGAACAACGAGCCGCTGTCCGATCGGGTCGCCAGGGTGGCCGAGGCGCTGCTGGCCGACCAGCATTACGTCAGCGTCGCCGACCTGTTCTGTGGCCTCGGCTGGCTCGATGCGTCGCTGCTGGAGCAGTGGCGGCGTGGGCAGGTTGGGTCGCTGGAGGAGGTCACACGCTCCGGTCTCCCGCGCATCCAAGGGGCCGAGCCCGAGCGAGACCGCCTATGTCGCACAGACGCCAAGCCGGCAGCCGCTGCGGTTCAGCCGCAGCAATGATCCGCAACTTGAAGAGCTGTTCCGGACGCATTGGGTCTCGCCGGCGCTCTCCGAGAAGAAGCGCGAGCGCGTGGCAGTGAAGGCGAGCCGGGCGCCGGAGCTGGTGGCGATCGCGCCGGCGCGGGACGGCTGGAGCTGTCATCGCTGCGGCGGGACCGGCGATGTCCTCATGATGGAGGATGGCGGTCCGGCGTGTCTCTCATGCGTCGGTCTCGGCGATCTCGTGTTTCTGCCCGCCGGCAACGCGCTGCTGTCGCGGAGGGCCAAGGCGAAGAGCAAACGCCATGCGGTCGTGGTGCGCTTCAGCCGGACGCGCGGGCGCTATGAGCGGCAGGGGCTGCTGGTGGAGCCAGGGGTGCTGGCCGAGCTGGGTCAGGACACCGCGTGAGCACGGCGCAGGACGCGCTGTCGGTCGTCTCCATGATCTCGCCGTGCTACGATGCTCGTCGTCCGCAGGGGCATCCGGTCCGCCCGCTCCGGCGTTCTGCAGCGACAGGTGAGGGCCGCAATGTTCGTCGACTTGCCCGGCCACTGGCCGCATGATCCGAAGCCGGAGCCGCCGAAGCGACGGCTGTCGCCGCGGCGTGAAAAGCTGCTGCTCGTGCTGATCGGCTTCAACATGATGCTGCTTATGGTCGCGCCTATTGGCGGTGCCACGCTGATCCACTGGCTAGTCGCCGTATTCTCGCGCTGACGCGGGAGACGCCGGGCTATCGAGGCCGGCCTACACCTTCATGTCGATCACGGTGCGGCTCATCTCGTCGCTCGCCTTCAGCACTTTCGCGTTCGCGGCGAAGCTGTATTTGGCGACGAGCTGGCTGATCATCTCCTGCGCGAGATCGACATTGGGCGCGGCGACGAGGCCATCCTTGTTGGCGAACGGCGCGGTGGGATCGTAGCTCGCGGACGTACCCGAGCTCGAACGCGTGATGGTCGTCTGCGTGCCGCCGCCGGCGACGTCGCTCTGCACCAGCTCGAGCGGGTCGTAGGCCTTCGGCGCGCCGGCCGGCAGCGTGCCGTCGGCATTGGGCAGCGCGCCCGTGCTCCTGGCATTGGCGACGTTCGAGGCGGACACCTCGAGCCGGCGCGAGGCGGCTTGCATGCCGGAGACTGCGATGGTGGCGGTGGGACTCATGGCGGCGCTTGCTGATGACGTGATGCGCCAGCTAAGCCCGCGGCGCACCAAGCAAGTGTCAAGACCGCCGATGAGACTCGAGCGTCCGGCTCAAGGTTTTGTTCACCATCACGAACTCAACGCGGCCCGTTTGGATCGTCGCGCAGCAGCGCCAAGGCGGTGGGCACATCCATGGCTGCGGAGACGAGCACATATTCGCCGCGTGCCGCGTGGACGCCCCCGGTGACCACGACCGCCCGCTTCGGGCAGAGGCCGAAGCAGCTCGTCGCGATGACGCGGGCGGGCTTCTCGCCTGCGCGGTTGCCGGGGCTGCCGCGGGATTCCAGCGCGTGCTTGAGGGCCTTCTTCAAGGCCTTGTTCAATGCTTTGGGGTCATCGCTGCGCTTCAGGCAATTGCGGCAGACGAACACCGGAGCGGCGCGGTGGGGGCGGACGAGAGAGGGGAGGGCCATGCCCCCGAGCTAAGCGGCCGGCCGAGCCGCCGCATCCCGCGGGGATGCGCAGCCGTCGTGCGCCGAGCGAGGATCCGCGACGCTGGGCGCAACCTGCCGAGATTGGGCTATTGCCCACGATCAGAGCATATGATCTGGTCTGGATGACCCTGCCGCGTTCCTCCTGGGGATGGTGGCGCGCCTCGGTCCCCGGCGCCGTGAGCGCCATGGCATAGTGCAGGCCGATCAGCGTCGGGCCGCGCTCGGCCGGGAAGACGTGTTCTGAAAGGGAGGCCGGCTCGGCGTCATGGCGGGCGACAGCGACAAATCACGGCTCGACGATGCCGCTCGCGCCGGCTGGCTGTACTTCATCGCGGGCCATACCCAGGACGAGATCGCCCGGATGCTGCAGGTGTCGCGCGCCTCGGCGCAGCGGCTGGTGTCGCTGTGCCTTGCCGAGCGGCTGATCACGTTCCGGCTCGAGCATCCGATCGCCTCGTGCATGGCGCTGGCCGCGCAGCTCAAGGCGCGCTTCGCGCTGGTGCACTGCGAGGTGGTCCCGACCGATCCGGCCGCGCCGGCCGGCGCGGCGGGGATCGCCGAACGCTGCGCCAACCTGCTGGAGACGACGCTGCGCGCCGAGACGCCGGTCATCATCGCGCTCGGCACGGGCCGGGCGGTGCGCGCCGCGGTCGAGCGCGTCTCGCCGGTCGACCGGCCCGAGCACCAGATCGTCTCGCTGGTCGGCAACATCCTGGCCGACGGCTCCGCCAGCTTCTTCGACACCGTCGGCCGGCTCGCCGACCGCACCGGCGCGCGGCATTATCCGATGCCGCTGCCGTTCCTGATGGGCACCGAGGACGAGCGCGACCGCATGGTCCGGCTCGATGCCATCGCCAAGGTCAAGGCGGTCGCCGACAAGGCCGACCTCAAGCTGGTCGGCATCGGCCAGATGGACCAGAAGGCGCAGATGCATGTCGACGGCTTCGTCACCCGCGACGAGCTCACCGAGATGATGCGGCTCGGGGCCATCGGCGAGATCACCGGGTGGGCCTATGACGCCAACGGCAGGGTGATCGCCGGCGGCACCAACCGCAGGCTCACCAGCATTCCGCCCGAGGTGCCGGCCCGCGCGATGACGATCGCGGCGGCGCTGGGACCGGCGAAGATCCCGGCCATCCGCGCCGCGCTGACCGGGCGGCTCATCAACGGCCTGATCACCGACGAGGCCACGGCGCGCGCCATCCTGGCGTGAAGGCCCGCGGCGCTGCTGCGCATTGTTCTATCAAAGATCGGATTCCTGTCGCGCCGCACAACCTGTGGGCGCCGGCGCATGCTTGACAAAGCCCGATCAGTGTTGTGAACATCAGCCCAGCCCGTGAGCATATATTCAATAACCGCGGGAATGGGAGGAGACCGTGAAGACCATCTTCACTCGGACGAGCACGCTTGCCGCCCTGCTGGGCGCCGCCACGCTGCTGACACATGCGCCCGCACTGGCGGAGACGAGTCTGACGATCGCCACCGTCAACAACGGTGACATGATCCGGATGCAGGGCCTCACCAGCGAGTTCACCAAGGCCAATCCCGACATCTCCGTGAAATGGGTGACGCTGGAAGAGAACGTGCTGCGCCAGCGCGTGACGACGGACATCGCCACCAAGGGCGGCCAGTTCGACATCCTCACCATCGGCACCTATGAGGTGCCGATCTGGGCCAAGAAGAACTGGCTGGTGCCGCTCGACAAGCTCGGTGCCGACTATGATGCGGGCGACATCCTGCCCAAGATCAAGGACGCCGTGTCGGTCGACGGCAAGCTCTATGCAGCGCCGTTCTACGGCGAGAGCTCGTTCGTGATGTACCGCACCGACCTGTTCGACAAGGCCGGGCTGAAGATGCCGGAGAGCCCGACCTGGGACTTCGTCGTCGACGCCGCCAAGAAGCTCACCGACAAGCAGGGCGGCGTGTACGGCATCTGCCTGCGCGGCAAGGCCGGCTGGGGCGAGAACATGGCGTTCCTGACCGCGATGTCGAATTCGTTCGGCGCGCGCTGGTTCGACGAGAAATGGCAGCCGCAGTTCAACACGCCGGAATGGAAGAAGACGCTGACGACGTATGTCGAGCTGATGAAGGAGGCCGGCCCTCCCGGCGCCAGTTCGAACGGCTTCAACGAGAACCTCGCGCTGTTCAACTCCGGCAAATGCGCGATGTGGATCGACGCGACCGTGGCGGCCTCGTTCGTGACCAACCCGAAGGAGTCGAAGGTCGCCGACAAGGTCGGCTTCGCGCTGGCGCCGAACACCGGCCTCGGCAAGAACGCCAACTGGCTGTGGGCGTGGAGCCTCGCGGTGCCCGCCGGCTCGCAGAAGGTCGAGGCGGCGGAGAAGTTCATCGCCTGGGCGACCAGCAAGGACTATCTGAAGCTCGTCGCGTCGAAGGACGGCTGGGCCAACGTGCCGCCGGGCACGCGCACCTCGCTCTACAAGAACGAGGAGTACCTGAAGGTCGCGCCGTTCGCCAAGCTGACCCTGGCCTCGATCGATGCCGCCGATCCGAACAAGCCGACGGTCAAGCCGGTGCCTTACGTCGGCGTGCAATACGCCGCGATTCCTGAATTCCAGGGCATCGGCACCGCGGTGGGGCAGCAGTTCTCCGCTGCGCTGGCCGGCTCGATGACCGTCGATGCGGCGCTCGCGGCGGCACAGTCCTCCACCGAACGCGAGATGAAGCGCGCCGGCTACATCAAATAGGCGCGCAAAGTTATCAGCTCGACACGAAACTCCTCCCGAGCTGATCACTGGCGGCCATCCCTCCCCACAGGGATGGCCGCATTTTCTCTCCAACGTTGTTCGAGCTCTCGCCCGGACGACGGTGCGCTCCCTCTCCCCGCTTGCGGGGAGAGGGTTGGGGTGAGGGGGACTCTCCACGAATACCGCGCTCGCGGAGAGTCCCCCTCACCCGGATTGCATCTGCCGATGCAATCCTCTCCCCGCGGGCGGGGCGAGGTGCACCGAGCCCGAGGCTTTATTCTCACGGCGGCGTGGTCATTGCGAGGAGCCGAAGGCGACGAAGCAATCCAAAGTCCCCCCGTGATTGTGGATTGCTTCGCTTCGCTCGCAATGACGGCAGTGTTCATCGAGCAAATGGACAGCGGCAATGGCCACCAGACAGACGCAACTCCTCGCCCGCGCGCTGATGTCGCCAGCGGTCATCCTGCTGTTCATCTGGATGATCGTGCCGCTGGCGCTGACGATCTATTTCTCGACCCTGCATTACAGCCTGCTCGATCCCGGCTCGGAGAGCTTCGTCGGCTTCGAGAACTTCACCTACTTCCTCACCGATCCCGCCTTCCTCGCCTCGCTGCAGAATACGCTGGTGCTGGTCGGTTCGGTGCTGCTGCTGACCATCGGTCTCGGCATTCCCCTCGCGATCCTGCTCGACCAGCCCGTGATCGGCCGCAACATCATCCGTCTGATGGTGATCGCGCCGTTCTTCGTGATGCCGACGGTCAGCGCGCTGGTCTGGAAGAACCTGCTGATGCACCCGGTGTCCGGCCTGTTCGCCTGGATCGCGACCTCGCTGGGGCTGACGCCGATCGACTGGTTCACCGACGCGCCGCTGCTCGCGGTCATCTTCATCGTCGCCTGGCAGTGGCTGCCGTTCGCGACCCTGATCCTGCTGACCGCGCTGCAGTCGCTCGACGAGGAGCAGAAGGAGGCCGCCGAAATGGATGGCGCCGGCGCGGTGTCGCGCTTCATCTATCTGACCGTGCCGCATCTGGCGCGCCCGATCACGGTGGTGATCCTGATCGAGACCATCTTCCTGCTCACGGTGTTCGCCGAGATCTTCGTCACCACCGGCGGCGGGCCGGGGTTGCAGACCACCAACATCGCCTTCCTGGTCTATTCCCAGGCGCTGATCCAGTTCGACGTCGGCACCGCCTCGGCCGGCGGCCTCGTCGCGGTGGTCATCGCCAACATCGTCGCCTTCTTCCTGGTCCGCATCGTCGGCCGCAATCTGGAGGCCTGACCATGGCGCGCAAGGTCACTGGACGTCATGTCGCGATCTCGACCGTGGCCGCTTGGCTGGCCGGCTTCGTGATCTTCTTCCCGATCCTGTGGATGGCGCTGGCGAGCTTCAAGACCGAGCTGGAGGCGTTCGCGACGCCGCCGTCGTTCCTGTTCTTCCACTGGACCACCGAGAACTACGTCACCGTGCAGGAGCGCAGCGACTATCTGCACCACGCGCTGAACTCGCTGATCATCGCCGGCGGTTCGACCCTGATCGCGATGCTGATCGCGATCCCTGCGGCGTGGTCGATGGCGTTTGCGCCGACCAAGCGCACCAAGGACATCCTGCTCTGGATGCTCTCGACCAAGATGATGCCTCCGGTCGGCGTGCTTGTGCCGATCTATCTCATCTACAAGAATTTCGGTCTGCTCGACACCCGCACCGGGCTGGTCTTCATCCTGTGCCTCGGCAATTTGCCGATCGTGATCTGGATGCTGTTCACCTACTTCAAGGAGATCCCGAAGGACATCCTCGAGGCAGCGCGGATGGACGGCGCCACGATCGGGCGCGAGCTGATCTACGTCCTGACGCCGATGGCGATCCCGGGGCTGGCCTCGACCCTTCTCCTGAACCTGATCCTGGCCTGGAACGAGGCGTTCTGGACCTTGAACCTGTCGACCTTGAATGCGGCGCCGCTGACGACCTTCATCGCGTCCTATTCGAGCCCGGAAGGCCTGTTCTGGGCGCGGCTGTCGGCGGCGTCCACGCTCGCGATCGCGCCGATCTTGATCATCGGCTGGTTCAGCCAGAAGCAGCTCGTGCGCGGACTGACCTTCGGCGCAGTGAAGTAACGAAAGGGCTGACCATGGGACGGATCACGCTGGAAGGTGTGCAGAAATCGTTCGGGCCGGTCCACATCATCAAGGGCGCCGATCTCGACATTCCCGACGGCGCCTTCGTGGTGTTCGTCGGCCCCTCCGGCTGCGGCAAGACTACGCTGCTGCGGCTGATCGCGGGACTTGAGGACGTCTCCGGCGGACGGATCCTGATCGACGGCAACAATGTCGTCGATGTGCCACCGGCCAAGCGCGGGCTGTCGATGGTGTTCCAGTCCTACGCGCTGTATCCGCATATGAGCGTGCGCGGCAACATCGCCTTCGGCCTGAAGATGGCCGGGCTGCCCAAGGCCGAGATCAACCAGAAGGTCGAGGCGGCCGCGGCCACCTTGAACCTCACGCCCTATCTCGATCGAAAGCCGCGCGAGCTGTCCGGCGGCCAGCGCCAGCGTGTCGCGATCGGCCGCGCCATCGTGCGCGAGCCCAAAGCGTTCCTGTTCGACGAACCGCTGTCCAATCTCGATGCCGCGCTGCGCGTGCAGATGCGGCTCGAGGTGACGCGGCTGCAGAAGCAGCTCGGCACCACCGCGATCTACGTGACGCACGACCAGGTCGAGGCCATGACCATGGCCGACAAGATCGTGGTGCTGAACGCCGGCCGCATCGAGCAATATGGCTCGCCGATCGAGCTCTATCAGCGCCCCGCCAATCTGTTCGTCGCCAGCTTCATCGGCTCGCCGAAGATGAACCTCATCACCGGCGCGGAAGCGGACAAACACCATGCGACCACGATCGGCGTGCGGCCCGAGCATGTCGCGGTCGTCGACGACGGCGGCGAGGGCTGGCCCGGCAAGGTGGTGATCGCCGAGCATCTCGGCAGCGACACCTTTCTGTACGTCGATGCCGGCGCGCTCGGGACGCTCACCGTGCGCGTCGTCGGCGAGAAACGACTCGGTGCCGGCGACACTGTGACGCTGCGGCCCGAGCCCAGCCGCATCTACCGCTTCGACGAGAGCGGCAATTCGATCTTCGCATGAGAGGTGACGTCCCCTCCGGGCGTCAACGACAACAACGGACCACGACGATGTATCTCGAAAAATTCAAACTGAACGGCAAGACCGCGTTGGTCACCGGCGGCGGGCAGGGCATTGGCCTGGCTTGCGTCGAGGCGCTGGCGGAGGCGGGCGCGCATGTCGTGATCGCCGATCGCGACGCCAAGGCGGCGGCGGACGGGCAGGCGGCGATGAAGGCCAAGGGCTATGACACCGAGACCGCGCTGATGGACGTCACCAACTCGGCTCAGGTCAACGAGGTGGCCGACGATCTGGTCGCGCGCTACGGCGGCATCGACATCCTCGTCAACAATGCCGGCATCGCGCGCAGCGAGACGCCGGCCGAGACCGTCACCGACGAGCACTGGCTGAACGTGCTGGACGTCAATCTCAACGGCACCTTCTGGTGCTGCCGCGCCTTCGGCAAGCACATGCTGGCGGCCAACAGTGGCGCCATCGTCAACATCGGCTCGATGTCCGGCTTCATCGTCAACAAGCCGCAGGAGCAGTGCTTCTACAACGCGTCCAAGGCTGCGGTGCACCATCTGACCAAGTCGCTGGCGGCCGAATGGGGCGCGCGCGGCATCCGCGTCAACGCGGTCGCGCCGACCTATATCGAGACGCCGCTGAACGCCTTCGTGAAGAGCAATCCGCGCATGTACGACGCCTGGATCGGCGGAACCCCGATGGGCCGCATGGGTCAGGTCGAGGAGATTGCCTCGGTGGTGTTGTTCCTCGCTTCCGAGGCGGCAAGTTTGATGACCGGCAGCGTCGTCGTTGTCGATGGCGGCTACACTTGCTGGTAAGCTCGCGTCAGAATTGACGGGAGCGAAACATGCGGCAGGCGTTCATCGGTGTCGATGTCGGCACAACCAGCACGCGCGCCGGGATTTTTGACGGCAACGGCCGGCTGCTTGCCGCGGCGCGGCATCCGATCCAGACTTGGCACGAGGCCGGTGATGTCGTCGAGCAGTCGTCCGACGACATCTGGCGTGCGTGCTGCGCGTCGGTCAAAGCCGCGCTAGCGGAGGCCGCGATCGCGCCGGAGCTGATCAAGGGGGTCGGCTTCGATGCCACCTGCTCGCTGGTGGTGCTGGACCGCCAGGGCGCGCCGGTCACCGTCAGCGGCTCCGGCGACGCCAGCCGCAATGTCATCGTGTGGATGGATCATCGCGCGCTGACGGAGGCGCGCGACATCAATGCCACCGAAGACGAGGTGCTGCGCTATGTCGGCGGCTCGATCTCGCCGGAAATGGAGATGCCGAAGCTGCTGTGGCTGAAGCGGCATCTGCGCAAGAGTTTCGATGCGGCCGGCCATTTCTTCGATCTCGCCGACTTCCTCACCTGGCGTGCGTCAGGCTCTCTGGCACGCTCGATGTGCACGGTCACCTGTAAATGGAATTATCTGGCGCACGAGACGTGCTGGAGCGCGGCCTTTTTTCGCCGTATCGGGCTGGAGGATTTCGTCCGCGAGGATTACGCGCGGATCGGCACCGAGATCGTCGCGCCCGGTACGCCGCTCGGCCGTGGGCTGTCGCAGGACGCGGCCGAACAACTCGGGCTCGTCGCGGGTACGCCGGTCGGAGCCGCGCTGATCGATGCCCATGCCGGCGGCATCGGCGCCATCGGTGGCCGCGCGGCTGACGGCGGGGAGGTCGATGTCTGCGACCGGCTCGCCTACATCATGGGGACTTCGGCCTGCATCATGGCGACGACGCGGGTGCCGTCCTTCGTGTCCGGCGTGTGGGGACCGTATTATCAGGGCATGGTGCCTGGGTTCTGGCTCAACGAGGGTGGCCAGTCTGCCGCGGGGGCGGCGATCGATCATCTGCTGCGCTCGCACCCGGCCGCGGCCGAGGCGACCGCTGCGGCGCGCGCGGAAGGGCTCGACCTGATCACCCTGCTCGAAAAACGGATCATGGCGCGGGTGCCGAATGCCGGCAGCGCGGCGCTGCTGGCGCGAGATCTTCACATTCTCCCGGAATTTCTCGGCAACCGCTCGCCCTATGCCGATCCGGACTCGCGCGCCGTCATTGCCGGCCTTGATCTCGATGCCGATGTCTCCGCGATGGAGCGGCTGTTCATGGCCGGGTTGTGCGGGCTCGCCTATGGCCTTGCCGACGTCATCGATGCCTTCGCCGCCAACGGCGTTACCAGCCGGACGCTGGTCATGGCGGGTGGCGCCTCACGCAGCCCGCTGGTACGCCAGATCATGGCCGATACGACGGGATTGACGGTGGCGCTGCCGGGCACCCAGGAGCCGGTGCTGCTCGGTGCGGCCATGCTCGGCGCGGTCGCCAGCGGCGCTTTCCGCTCGATCGGCGATACGATGGCCTCGATGTCCTCGCTCGGGCGTCTCAGCGACCCGACCGATCCGAACATCGCGGCCTTCCATCGCCGCAAGCGGCGCATCCACGGCTTGCTGCGAGCGCTTGATCGCGAGAGCCGTTCCGTGATGCATGGTGCCGATGAGGAGGCACGCTGATGATCCTGAGCTGCGGCGACGCGTTGATCGATTTCGTCCCGGCCAGATTGGCCGACGGGCGCGATGCCTTGCGGCCAGTGGTCGGCGGCTCCTGCCTGAACGTCGCCGTCGGCGTGGCGCGGCTCGGCGCGCCCACGGGCTTCGTCGGTGGCATCTCGACCGACCTGTTCGGCACCATGATCGCGGCGCATGCCCAAGGCTCGCACGTCGACCTCGGCTACGCCGCGCGCAGCCCGGACCAGACCACGCTCGCTTTCGTGCGCCATGTCGGCAGCGAGGCGCAGTATGCCTTCTACGACGCCGAGACCGCCGCGCGGAAGTGGACGTTCCGGCCGGGCAGTATTGCCTTTGCAGACATCGACGCCATCCATGTCGGATCGACCACGTTGATCCACGATCTCGGTGCCGCGGAGACCCGTGCGCTGATCGCCGCCACGCAGGGCGCGGTGACGATCTCCTTCGACCCGAACTGCCGTCCGAATCTGGTGACTGATAAGGCTGGCTACCGCGCTGAGATGGATGGGTTCGCCGCGAGCGCCGACCTGATCAAGATGTCGGATGTCGATTTCGACTATCTGCATGGCCACGACGACTACGCTGCGCGGGCGGACGCGCTGCTGGCGCGCGGCGCCAGCCTGATCGTCGTCACGCGGGGTCCCAAGGGGGCGCTCGGCTGGCATGCGCAGGCCGGCGCGGTCGAGGTCGCGGTCCCCGCGATCGAGGTGGTCGATACGATCGGCGCCGGCGACTCCTTCCAGGCGGGGCTGTTGTTCGCGCTGCGCAAGCTCGGCCGCATCGACCGGGAGGCCCTGAGAGGATTGAGCCAGACCGAAATGCGCAAGGCGCTCGCCTTTGCCGCAGCCTGTGCGGCCGTCACCTGCACCCGCGAGGGCGCCGACCCGCCGCGCTGGGACGACGTGGCTGCAACCTGGGATCGCCTGGGCTGAAGCTCCCCATTGCACTCGTCATTGGGAACTGGTTGGCTGTTCCCCCGTCATATGTGAGTACCGGACGAGGAAGCGCGATCGCGAGACTCCTCTGCCCGGGCCGCGGAAATCTTGACGCGACAAAGAGTTGCAGGGAGGAGAACCATGGCACCCGCCGCACGGACCGAGCCGCTGTCCCGTCACGCGCTGGCCTTCGTGTTGGCTGGCGGACGCGGCAGCCGGCTGCTGGAGCTGACCGACCGGCGCGCCAAGCCCGCCGTCTATTTCGGCGGCAAGTCGCGCATCATCGATTTCGCGCTGTCGAACGCCGTCAATTCCGGCATCCGGCGCATCGCCGTGGCGACACAGTACAAGGCGCACAGCCTGATCCGCCATCTGCAGATGGGCTGGAACTTCTTCCGCCCCGAGCGCAACGAGAGCTTCGACATCCTGCCGGCGAGCCAGCGCGTCTCCGAGACGATGTGGTACGTCGGCACGGCCGACGCCGTGTACCAGAACATCGACATTCTCGAGACCTACAACACGAAATACATCGTCGTGCTGGCCGGCGACCACATCTACAAGATGGACTACGAGCTGATGCTGCAGCAGCATGTCGACCAGCGCGCCGACGTCACCGTCGGCTGCCTGGAGATGCCGCGCGAGGACTCCTCAGGCTTCGGCGTCATGCACATCAATGAGGACGACACGATCCGCGACTTCATCGAGAAGCCGGCCGATCCGCCGCCGATGCCGGGCAAGCCCGACAAGTCGCTCGCGAGCATGGGCATCTACGTGTTCGACGCCAAATTCCTGTTCGAGGAGCTGAAGCGCGACGCAGCGGAACCGAATTCCAACCACGATTTCGGCCGCGACATCATTCCCTACATCGTCAGGAACGGCCGCGCCGTGGCGCACCAGTTCTCGCGCTCCTGTGTCCGCGCCGCCCACGATCAGGGCAGCTACTGGCGCGACGTTGGAACGGTGGACGCCTATTGGGCGGCCAATCTGGATCTGACGGACGTCGTGCCCGAGCTCGATCTCTACGATCGCTCCTGGCCGCTCTGGACCTATTCTGAGATCACGCCGCCGGCCAAGTTCGTCCATGACACGGATGGACGCCGCGGCGAGGCGACCTGCTCCCTGGTGTCCGGGGGCTGCATCGTCTCCGGCGCCCAGGTGCAGCGCTCGCTGCTGTTCACGGGAGCGCATCTGCATTCCTACGCCAAGCTGCAGAACGCGGTGCTGCTGCCCTACGTCAACGTCGCGCGCCATGCGCGCCTGACCAACGTGGTGGTCGATCGCGGCGTGCAGATTCCGGAGGGGCTCGTGGTCGGCGAGGATCCGGAGTTCGACGCCAAGCGGTTCAGGACCACGGAGAACGGCGTGACCTTGATTACCCAGCCGATGATCGACGGGCTCAATTCATGACGCCACTGCGCGTTCTGTCGGTTGCGTCGGAGGTCTATCCCATCGTCAAGACGGGCGGCCTCGCCGATGTCGTCGGCGCCCTGCCGTGGGCGCTGATGGCGGAGGACGTCGAGGTCCGCACGCTGATCCCGGGTTATCCCGCGGTCATGAAGGCGTTGGAGCAGGCCAGCGAGATCAGCTCGCTGCCGAACTTCTTCGGCGGCAACGCCCGGCTGCTCGGCGGCAGCCATGGCGCGCTCGATCTGTTCGTGCTCGACGCGCCGCATCTCTACGACCGCGAGGGCAACCCCTATCTGGGGCCCGACGGCAAGGACTGGCCGGACAATGCGTTCCGCTTCGCGGCACTGGCCCGCGCGGCGTCCTATATCGGCCTCGGCGCGGTGCCGGCTTTCGTGCCCGATGTCGTCCACGGCCACGACTGGCAGGCTGGGCTGGTGCCGGCCTATCTGCTGTACAGCCACCGGCCGCATCCCGGCACGGTCATGACCGTGCACAATCTGGCGTTCCAGGGCCGCTTTCCGCGCCACTTCCTGCCGCCGCTCGGCCTGCCGCCGGAATCCTTCTCGATCTACGGCCTCGAATATTACGGCGACATCAGCTTCCTCAAGGCGGGTCTGCAGTTCGCCGACAAGATCACGACGGTGTCGCCGACCTATGCGCGGGAAATCCAGAGCGACGAGCAGGGCATGGGCCTCGGCGGCCTGCTGCGTCAGCGTGCGTCGGACCTCGTCGGCATCCTCAACGGCATCGACACGGCGGTGTGGGATCCCGGCAGCGATCCGGCGATCGCCTCGCATTTCGGTATCGACCGGATCGAGGCGCGGGCGCCCAACAAGGCCGCGCTGCAGACGCGCATGGGCCTGCAGGTGGCGCCGGAGACGTTCCTGCTCGGCGTCGTCAGCCGGTTGACCTCGCAGAAGGGGCTCGACCTGCTGCTGTCCTGCCTGCCGACCTTGACCAGTAGCGGCATCCAGCTGGCGCTGCTCGGCGACGGCGAGGCCGAGCTGCGCGACGCGTTCCGTGCCGCGGCCGCGAACGAGCCCGGAAAGATCGGCGTCGTCATCGGCTACGACGAGGACTTGGCGCATCTCATCCAGGCCGGCTGCGATGCGCTGGTGGTGCCGTCGCGGTTCGAGCCGTGCGGGCTGACGCAGCTCTGCGCCCTGCGTTACGGTGCGCTGCCGATCGTCACTGCGGTGGGCGGTCTCGCCGACACCGTCATTGACGAGACCGAGGCCGGCGTCGCCGCAACCGGGTTCAAGTGCGCGTCCGTGACAGCGGAGGCGCTCGATCAGACCCTGCGCCGCGCCGCTGCGGCCTTTTACGCCGCGCGCAGCAACGCCTCGAACTGGACCCGCATGCAGCTCAATGCGATGCTGACCGACGTCTCCTGGCGCCACCGCGCCGGCCGTTACGCCGAACTCTACCGGCAGATCGTCGCGCAGCGGCGTCCGGCAGGCTGAGCGCCGCGGCGTACGGGTCGGGAGGCCTATGCCTCGATGAGAACCTTCAACGCATGGGTCTTGGCCGCGGCGCCGAACGTCTCGTAGGCATCGAGGATCTGATCAAGCCTGAAGCGATGGGTGATCAGCCGCTTCGGTTCGAGCTTGCGCGACTGCACCGTCTTCAGCAGCATCGGCGTCGTCACCGTATCGACCAGCCGCGTCGTGATCGCGATGTTGCGGTCCCACAGCTTCTCCAGATGCAGGTCGGCCTTGACCCCATGCACGCCGACATTGGCAATGGTGCCGCCGGGGGCGATGATGTCCTCGCAGGTCACGAACGTGGCGGGCATGCCGACTGCCTCGATCGCGGTGTCGACGCCGCGGCCATTCGTCAGCGCCAGGACCTTCTCGACGGCCTTGCCGTCGGCGTTGTTGACGACGCTGGTGGCGCCGAAGCGGGTGGCGACCTCGAGCCGGTTGTCGTCGAGGTCGATCATGATGATCTCGGCCGGCGAATAGAACTGTGCCGTCAGCAGCGCCGCCAATCCGATCGGGCCGGCACCGACGATCGCCACCGCCGATCCCGGCTCGACCTTGCCGTTGAGCACGCCGCATTCGAAACCGGTCGGCAGGATGTCGCTCAACATCACCAGCGCATCTTCCTCAGTCCCAGGAGGCACGTGGTAGAGGCTGGTGTCGGCGTGAGGCGTGCGAACATACTCCGCCTGCGTGCCGTCGATCTTGTTGCCGAGGATCCAGCCGCCATGGCGGCAATGCGAATACATGCCGCGCCGGCAATAGTCGCAGGTTCCGCAGGCCGAGATGCAGGAGATGATGACGTGGTCGCCCGGCTTGAACGCGCGCACGGCGCTGCCAACCGCGTCGACCACGCCGACGCCCTCGTGGCCGAGAATGCGGCCCGGTGTACATGTCGGCACGTCACCCTTGAGAATGTGAAGGTCGGTGCCGCAGATCGTCGTCTTCAGGATTTTGACCACCGCATCGCCAGGCTCGATGATGGTCGGCTTCGGGCGCTCGTCGAGAGATTTCTGGCCGGGACCATGATAGACCAGGGCTTTCATGACGTACCTCCGCAGGTTGCTTCCCGGAGGATGGATGGCGCCAGAGAGATCGCGCGCCGTTGAGGCGTATCAATCCTGGCCAGAGTCCCTATCACTATCGTGTGTCCCGGGTGGCCAGGACGAAAGGCGACGGCGGATGCGCGTCGCGCCTCCAATGCAGTCCAGCCCGGCTCGGATCACATGCGCATCGCTCTGGACGCATCGGTGCGGCTCGCGGATAGTCTCCCGGCTTCCTACAATTCCGCGTGAGATTTCATGACCGACAACCAGCCTTCGTCCGAGTCCTTCGACCTGATCATCCGCGGCGGCACCGTCATCGACGGCACGCGTGCGCCACGCTTCGAGGCGGATGTCGGCATCAAGGACGGCCGCATCGTCGCCATAGGCGGGCTTGACGGCCGGCGAGCCACGCGGGAGATCGATGCCACCGGCCTCATCGTTGCGCCGGGCTTCATCGACTCCCACACCCATGACGACAGCGCCGTGCTGGTCGATCCCGACATGACCTGCAAGGTCTCGCAGGGGGTGACCTCCGTCGTGACCGGCAATTGCGGCGTCAGCATCGCGCCGCTGAAGCCGGGCTCGCCGCGGCCGATGCCGCTCGGCTTGCTATCGCCAAGCGAGGGACAGGTGGTCGAGTATGCCGCGTTCGCCGACTACGTCGCCGCGCTGCGCACGGCGCCCGCGGCGGTCAACGTAGCGCCCATGGTCGGCCACACCGCGCTGCGTGCGTCGGTCGTGAGCGACCTCGGCCGGGCCGCGACGGAGGTGGAGATCGCCGAGATGCGCGCGCATGTGCAGGACGCGCTCGACGCCGGCGCCATCGGCGTCTCGACCGGGACGTTCTATCCGCCGGCGGAGGCGGCGCCGACCGAGGAGATCATCGAGGTGTGCCGTCCGCTCACCGGCAGTGGCGGCGTCTATGCCACGCATATGCGCAACGAGGCGAACGAGGTGATCCAGTCGCTGGAGGAGAGCTTTGCCATCGGCAAGGCGCTCGACGTCCAGGTCGTGATCTCGCATCACAAGGTGGTGGGGCCAGCGAATTTCGGCCGCACCAGGGAGACGCTGCCGCTGATCACGAAGGCGATGAGCTGCCAATGCGTCGCACTCGACTGCTATCCCTACAACGCCTCGTCGACCATGCTGCACACCGACCCGGCCAAGCTGCAGGTCAAGGTCGTCGTCGCGGCCTCCGGACCCCATCCGGAAATGGCGGGTCAGGATCTCGCCGACATCGCAGCCGCCTGGGGCGTCGACCGGCTCGAAGCCGCCAAGCGGCTGCAGCCGGCGTCGGCGATCTACTTCGCGATGGACGAGGCCGACGTGCAGACCATCCTCGCCTTCGAGCCGACCATGATCGGCTCCGACGGTCTGCCGTTCGGCGAGCGTCCGCATCCGCGGCTCTGGGGCACGTTCCCGCGCGTGCTCGGCTACTACTGCCGCGAACTCGAGCTGTTCTCGCTGGAGACCGCGGTGTGGAAGATGAGCGGGTTGACCGCGCGGAATTTCGGCGTCAAGGGACGCGGCACGATCGCGGTCGGCAACCATGCCGACATCACGATCTTCGATGCCGCCAGCGTCCGGGACAGCGCGACCTATGATGCCCCCTGCGTGCCGGCCGCCGGCATCGAGGCCGTCATCGTCAATGGCGCGCTGACCTGGTGGCAGGGCACGCACCAGAAGGCGCGTGCGGGGCAGGTGATCACGCGCGGATCACGGCGGTGATCTAGCTAGATCGTGAACGGGCGCTGGCTGTCGTACTCACGATCTTCCTTGCCGGTCCTGTAATGGTTCGGCGATTGCGTCGGCAGCATCTTGCGCTGAATCTGAAGGTGGAAATCGTTGTAGTTGCCCTTGAATTGACCGTTCGCCCAGACCAGCAGCAGCGCCGCGGTGAAGACGCTGTTGATGGCGCCATCGAATGACACCTGATTGTCCTGGCAGCCCGAGATCAGACGGATGCTGGCCTTGGCGACATCCCTCGACTCCGCACCCGGCGCGCCCTTTGCGGCCCGGCCGATGGCTTCATAAAATGCGCGGTTCTGCTCATAAGTACGAAGGGCGATATCCTGCGGCAAGAACTTGGGCGCATAGCTGATCCCTTTCGTCGCGGCCCTGCCGGCCACGGCGATATCCAAATTCCCCGCGAAGCCGGCGGCCTGCGCCATCTCGTAGTAGCTCACCTTGGCCACAGTGCCGCTATGGCAGGAATCGGAGAGAATCAGAACACGAACACCATCGGCGATCGCGCCGTACACGCGATAGAGTTCATCATCGATCATCTGTCCGTCATAGAGGCACCAGGTCTCATCGAGTGCGTCGATCTCGTCACCATCGAGGTCCGGAACCTGGCTGCCGTGGCCCGAATAGGTCAGCAGCAGAATGTCTCCGCTGTTCAAGTCGCGGGCGGCCATCGTCAGCATGTCGGTCACGGCGCCGCGCGTGGCCTGCTCGCTGAGCAGAATGCCGGTCCGATAGCCCGCCGTCTTCGCAATCGCCTCCATTGCGCGCGCATCATTCTCACAGGCGTTCAGCTTGCCGTCCCACCCAGCATAGTGCTTCGGATCCAGCCGATTGAGACCGATATGCAGCGAAATGCCCTTGGCCATTTCCGTCCCCCTGATGTCTCGGCTCGCAAACATCAAGCCGGCGGTTCGAGCCGATTGCCGCTTTCCGTGACCACCCAGGCGCAGACCGCGCAGATCGCATCGCCGTAGTCGCCGTGCCAACGGCAGTTCGCGCGGATCGAACACCGCGGCAGCGCCACGGTCCGCTCATTCGGCAAGAGCTCCAGCCCGTGCTCGTTCAGGATCTTGGCGACACCACAGCGCTTGCCGTCCCACTTTCCGCAGCCGCGCGCGAGGCACGGCGACGAGAAGCGGAAGCGCTGTTCCGGCGGACGTCCCTGCCGGGCGATCGCGACGAAGGCGGCGTCGACCTCGAAGCGCTCGGGAATGAAATCGATCCGGCCCTCGGCATTGACGATGCCGAGCAGCGTGTTGCCGTCGGCGCAGCGCGAACTCGGGCACATCGGCACCGACTTCGGCTTCACGGATGCTGCATCGGACATCGCCTGAACGCCTCTCGATTAGCTCTCGCCTCGCCCGGCTTGCTTGGTCTGGACATCGCCGTGATCCGAACGTGTGCCGGGCATTCGACCGCACTCAGGGATTATCCAGCTTCGGTCGATAGACAGCTCCGTAAATGTGGGAGCCAGGTCCCGCTCCGAACGCCTTGATCTGCGACAGCGGCGTCGCAACCATGTCGCCGCGCGTATCGAGCTTTGCGATTTCAGCCGTCACCGCCTTCTGAATGGCTTGCTCGATCTCAGACTTCAACTGGCCGGAGAGCGGACCGCCATCGATCTGAGCGACGAAGCGCTCCATCTCCGGCGCGGGCGCCGCCTTGTCGCCTCCACGCTTCGCAATCTCAGCGTCCAAAGCGGCCAGCGCCGCAACAAGATCACCCTGGACGCCGACGATCTGGCGCGCATGGTCGCGCAACGACACCAGATCGTCGATGGATGCGGGCCCTTTGACGGCCGCCGCCAACGCGTTGCCAATGGCAACGCCATAGACCATGATTGCTCCACCGGCGAAGGATGCGATTCCGCCAGCTGTACTCTTCTCGGTCATGATGTCGCCCTCCAAACCTTCAAGGCGCTGACTGAAGATCGATCGTGGCGATCAGACCCGCAGTGGCGCCGCCGTGCGTTCCCCCGAACGATTGGATTTGAGACAACGCCGTGATCTTCAGGTCGCCGCCGCTGTCGTGAGCGGCAATGGCAGCCTTCACCGCATTATTGACGGCCTGCTCGATGCTCTGTCTCGCCTGTGGCTCGATCGGAAGGCCGGTGATCTGCACGGTGAAGCGTTCGGATGGCACCACCTCGGCAGGCGCCGCGCCCTTGGCGGCCGCCTGTCCGCCGCGCTTGACGATTTCCTCGTCGAGCGCGTTCACCGCAGAAACCAGATCGCCTTGAGCGTCGACGATCGCCTTCGCGTGCGAGCGCAATGTGACCAACTCGTCCAGAGTGATACCGCCACTTGCGAGCGCATTGCCGATCGCAAGGCCGTACAGAGGCACCACTCCGCCTGGAACGCCTTCCTTCGCCAAATTCGCCTCCCTCGTCCTCTATACAATCTAAGGTTAGTATTTTACGATACCAATCGTCAACGATGTCGCGGCAAATTTCATGTTCTCTCGTGTACCCCACGCCGATACCGAGATGCCGGTCCGATCAATCCCTTCCGGCGGCTTGCCTACCGCTCAACCGCGCTATGTGGTCTGGGAGATCACGCTCCTCTGCAACCTGAAGTGCAGCCATTGCGGGTCCCGGGCCGGCGCACCTCGCAATGACGAGCTGACCACCGCGGAATGCATCGCTCTGATTGGCGAACTTGCGCGCGCTGGCACCAAGGAGATCGTTCTGATCGGCGGCGAAGCTTACCTCCGCCCCGATTGGCTGGTCCTCGTCGAGGAGATCACTCGCAACGGCATTGTCTGCGGCCTGCAGACCGGCGCCCGGGCACTCACGGAAACGAAGATCGAAGCAGCCGCGCGCGCCGGACTCAAGACCGTCGGCGTTTCCATCGACGGCCCGGCCGCTACACATGATCGGCTCCGCGGTATCAAGGGCAGCCACGGCCAAGCGGTGGCCGCGATCCGGAACGCGCGAAAGCATGGGCTGATGGCGACCGCCAACTCGCAGGTCAATCGTCTTACCCTGGGCGGCCTGCGCGACATTTTCGATACGATCATCGACGCCGGGGCGTCCGCCTGGCAGATTCAGCTCACCGTGCCCATGGGCAATGCGGCCGATGCTCCATCCTTGCTGCTGCAGCCCTTCGATCTCGCTGCGCTGATGCCGGAGCTGTTTGCACTGTTCGAAGAGGGCCTCGATCGCGGCCTGCAGCTTATGCCCGGTAACAACATCGGGTATTTTGGCCCATACGAAGCGGCTTGGCGCAGTACCTCCGGACGATTCGAATACTACGGCGGCTGCCAGGCCGGACGGGCTGGCCTGGGAATCGAGGCTGACGGCGCCATCAAGGGCTGCCCGTCGCTCCCCACGGCCGCCTATGTCGGCGGCAATATCCGCGATCGATCATTTACCGACATCTGGAACGACAGCGCCGAACTGCGTTTCATGCGCGATCTCGACGAGAGCCGCGGGCGCCGCTGGGGGTTCTGCGCCAAATGCTACTACGGTCCGATGTGCCGCGCCGGGTGCAGTTGGACCACGCACGTGCTGTCGGGACGGCCTGGCAACAATCCGTTCTGCCACTACCGGGTATTGCGGCTGGCCGAACGCGGCTGGCGCGAGGTGATCGTGCAGCGGACGAGGCCATCGGGACGACAGCCGTTCGACCATGGCTGCTTCGACATCATGATCGAGGACGCCCACGGCCGCCGATACGGCCAGGAAGTGTACGCGAGCGACGAGTTCCAGGATCTCGCGCCTGACGCGGCGGCGAGGCTGGACCAGCTGCTGCTCTGCGAGTCCTGCAAGCACTTCTTCTATCAGGGAGAGCCGGAATGCCCGCATTGCCACGCAGGCGCGGACGCAACGAACAGTGCCGATGATCACGTGCGGGTCGTGCAACGCGTCATGCAGCACCACAACGAGATCGAACAAATCCTGCGCCGTATCGCGGCGCCGGCGAAAGTCGTCTGGTCCAATCAAACCCAACCGAGGAGAGTATCCCATGAATGCAAATGAAGACGTCAGAGCCGCGCTGGCGAACATTCCCGTGTCCTGGCTGCACATGCCGGCTCTGGCGTTCGCTGAAGCAGGAGCAGCGGGCGCGAAGGAATTCGGTCCGAAGATCGCGCCCGCCGTGCTGGCGCTCGGCGCTGCAGCCGCAGGAGCGATCATCGGCGGTGGCCTGCAACTCACGCATCAATACCTTCACGACAGCAAAGCCGGACCTGTATCGTATCAGGGCATCGACAAGGTGATCTGCACGGCGACCTTCGCCGAGATCGAAGCAGCCGCAACGCGCATCTACCAGGAGTCCGCCCAGGCCAAGGACGGCAATGCGCTGCAGCAGATCATCGATACTGCGGCAGGCGCGAAGTTCGTTCCGGCGCTGGCGCCCGTTGCCGGAGCGGCGGCGGCCTTCATTGCCGGTGTCTATGCCGGTGCTGCGGCGGCACGTCACTGATCAACAGTGAAACTGATCAACGCTGAAGGCGGCGCGCGGCTTGCCCGTGCGCCGGTTTCACCGGCGCGGCATCGCATGATGCCGACCGAGTCGACGGGCGGCTTTGGCCCCCCGGGCATCGTGGACGGCGCGTGCGCCAGACCCGCCGCTACCAGCGGCGGCAAACCGTTCCGGTCGCAGCATAGCTCAGCGGAATGGCGATGGGCCTGAGTTTTCTTACTCGTTCGTCCATTTGAGCCTTGGCGGATTTGCCGAGTTCAAAATGCCCGCCCCGCGGCGCGCGGTGGCCTATCCATCCAATTGGCGATCCGATTTTGGCGTCGGCACCAGCATGGACAGGCGTAGCCTGGATCGCTAGCTAAGCCGCTGCAGCCATCGCGCGCGCGAATTCCGGATAGCATTCGGCGAGCTCGTCGAGGATCCGGCCGCGGATCAGCTCGACCGTCGCCCGGTCCGGCGCGGGCGTGGGCGGCACGATCTCCGGCACCGCATAATCGAATCCGGTGCGATCGCGCACGTCGTCGGCGGAGTAGCCCGGGTGCACCGAGCGCAGCCGGAAGCTGCCGCGCTCGCGGTCGAAATCGAACAGCGCCAGATTGGTCAGCAGCGCCTGCGGGCCGCCGCGCCGCTTCACCTCCGGCGTGGTCGCGGCGGCGCTGACGAAATCCACCTTCGGCACCAACACGCGCGGCGAATGCTCCTCGCGAAACAGGATCACCCGCGGAATGAGATGGTAGAGATAGGCCGAGCCGAACGAGCCCGGCCAGCGCACATCCATCCGCGGATAGTCGCCGGTGCCGACCAGGTTGATGTTGCCGCTACCGTCGATCTGACCGCCGCCGAGAAAGAACGCGTCGACGCGGCCCTGCGCGGCGCAGTCGAACAGCTCGACGCCGCCATTGGTGAAGAAATTGTGCCGGCTCGAGCCGAGGATCGAGATGCGGACCGGCGGCTTGCCCGCTTGCGCGTTCCGTGCGCGCAGCAGCATCGCGCCGGCCGCCGGGATCGGCGACGAGGCGCCGACAGCGACATGGCGGATGCCATCGAGCAGGTCGGCGATGGTGGTGATCAGCAGCTCCTTGCGCGCGCGTTCATCGTGCATGGTCATGCCACCTCCTTGCTGCGGGCCAGGAAGGCGGAGAGATAGCTGCGAAAGCCCTCGTTGGTGCGCGCCATCGCGGCGTAGCGCGCCAGCTCGGCGCCATCGGTCTCGTATTCGTCCCACAGCGGCAGCGGCCAGGCCCCGTTCGCGGCCACCGCGATGGCATCGACATACAGCGCCGGCAGCACGCCGGCCGCCGAGTCTTCGGTCGCCATCAAATCGCGATCGACGATGCGCTCGACGGTGACCAGCGTGCGCTTCGCCGCATAGGCCATCGTCGCCAGCTCGCGGTAGCGACCGATGCGGACATTGCCGAAGCGGTCGGCCTCGGGCGCATGAAACAGCGCCACGTCGGGCGTGATCGCCGGCACCACGACCACCTTGCCGGGCTCGCCGACCGGACTGTCGATCATCTTCCAATCGGGGCGGACCTGCAGCAGATCGCTGCCGATGATGCCGGCGATCGGCATGAACGGCACGCCCTTCTGCCCGGCCAGCAGGCCGGCATGGATCGCAGGGCAGGTGGCATCGCGCAGGCGGATGCTGCCGTCGCGCACGGCCGAGACGAAGCGCGGTGCGCCGCCGGCCTCGCCGAGCGAGACGGCGCTGGTTTCCACCACCGCGGCCACGCCGGCGCCGATCAGCAGATCGGCCTGGAGGCCTGATATCGGCACGCAGACGAGATGCAGTCCGGTGAGGCCGGCCTCGATCATGGCCGCCGTCGCCGCCATCGAGACGCCGGCACGGTCGACCGGGATCGCGATCGATTGCCCCGGTGCGATGGATGCGACGAGCGCCTCCAGACCGACCATCTCCGTCATCGGCGTATCCTCCCGTAGTTGCTTTGCCGCGCAGTGTAGCGATGCCCCGCGGACCTGTCAGTGCTCGTATGCGATCGTCGAGCCGCGGATGATGAGCTCCGGCGCCAGGACGATGTGGTCGGTCGCTGCCTCGCGCCCGGCAAGGCGGTCGAGCAGCAGCCGCGCCGCGGCTTCCCCCATGTCCCGCTGGGCGATCCGCACCGTGGTCAGCGGCGGCGCGACCATGTCGACGAACGGCATGTCGTTGTGGCCGACCACGGAGACATCACCGGGGCAGGTCAGGCCGCGCGCGGCGATCGCGTCATAGACGCCGAGCGCCAGCAGATCATTGGCGGCGACGATTGCGGTCGGGCGCGTCCGCCGCGCGAGCAGGCGCAGCGCAGCCTCGCGACCCGCCGCCCGCGTATAGGCTTCGACGGCTTCGACCTTCGCATGGCGGGCGGACAGTCCCGCGACCCTGATGCTGGCCTCGAAGCCGGCGCGGCGCCGTGCGCCGGTCGAGATGTGCTGCGGGCCCGCGACGTGACCGATGCGGCGGTGGCCGAGCGCGACGAGATGCTGGACGGCGAGACGCATGCCGGCGGCATCGTCGCTGGCTGCCGAGGGCAGGAGTCCGGCGGCATCGACGCGATTGACCAGCACCACCGGCAGCGCCACGTCCAGGCAGTGCTTCACGACATCGTCGCGCAAGCTCACCGTCGCCAGCACCAGACCGTCGACGCCGCGGGCAATCAGCCGGTCGACCAGATCCTGCTCCGAGCCCTTGCTGCCGACGTCGACGACGATCGTCGCATAGCCCTCGGCGTTGAGATGATCGGCGATGCCGGACAGCACGGGTGGGAAGCCGGGATCGGCGATATCGGGCGCGAGCACACCGATCAGGCCGCTGCGCCCGGTGCGCAGGCCCTTCGCGGCCATGTTCAGCCGATAGCCGAGCGCGTTGGCGGCGGCCTGGATCCGCTCCACGACATCGCCCGCCACCAGATGCTTCATGGCCGGGCTGAGCGCGCGCGACACCGTGGAGGGATGCACGTCGCAGCGCGCGGCGACGTCCTTGATCGTCGGGCGTGAGGACGCCGTTGCGCGCGGGCTCCTTGTCGATGACGACGTCCGTTTCATCCCCGCTCCCCGATGCCGCAGCGCAACGACGTTTTGATCGCGCGGTACCTTGACACATTTTGTGTGCGTGCAATAAATCCGGCTCTGCAATCGATTGCAACAGCACAATGGGAAACGTCCACATGACAGCCAGCGCGTTGAAGCCGCATCTGGTCAGTCCGGAGCATCTCGATCCGCATTGGCGCTGGGGGCGGGCGATTCCGTCGCATGGCCATGTCTCGGTGGATTTCGAGCGCCGCGTCGATTTCGACAGGTTGCGGCGCTACCGGCTGGCGCGGGCGCGCGCGGCGCTGAAGGCGTCGGGCTATGGTGCGCTGCTGCTGTTCGACGTCAACAATATTCGCTACGTGTCCGGCACCAAGATCGGCGAATGGGAGCGCGACAAGCTGTGCCGTTTCGCGCTGCTGGCCGGCGACGGCGAGCCGATCGTGTGGGATTTCGGCTCGGCGGCCGTCCACCATCGTCTGTTCTGTGACTGGCTGGCGCCGGAGAACTGCCGCGCCGGCATGCTCGGGATGCGCGGCACCGTGCCGCCCGCGGTCGGGCTGATGAAGGCGCATGCCGAGGAGGTCATGAGCCTGTTGCGGTCGGCCGGCGTTGCCGACATGCCGGTCGGCGTCGACCTTGCGGAAACGGCGATGTTCTTCGAGCTGCAGAAGGCCGGCATGAAGGTGGTCGATGGCCAGCAGGTCATGCTGGACGCGCGCGAGATCAAGAACATCGACGAGATCATGCTGTTGAATCAGGCCGCGGCCATGGTCGACGGTGTCTATCATTCGATCTACGAACACCTGAAGCCGGGCGTGCGTGAGAACGACATCGTCGCGCTCGCCAACAAGATGCTCTACGAGATGGGCTCCGACGACGTCGAGGCGATCAATGCCATCTCCGGTGAGCGCTGCAATCCGCATCCGCACAATTTCACCGACCGCATCCTGCGTCCGGGCGACCAGGCGTTCTTCGACATCCTGCAGTCCTATCAGGGCTACCGGACCTGCTACTACCGCACTTTCAACGTCGGCCGCGCCACGCCGGCGCAGCACGACGCCTACAAGCAGTGCCGCGAATGGCTCGATCATGCGATCGCGCTGATCAAGCCGGGCGTCTCGACCGACACCGTCGCCAAGGTCTGGCCTAAGGCCGAGGAGTTCGGCTTTCCCTCGGAGATGGCCGCCTTCGGCCTGCAGTTCGGCCACGGCCTCGGGCTCGCGCTGCATGAGCGCCCGATCATCTCGCGGCTGGTCTCGCTGGACAATCCGATGGAGATCAAGACCGGCATGGTGTTCGCGCTCGAGACCTACTGTCCGGCGACCGACGGCTTCTCGGCCGCGCGGATCGAGGAGGAGGTGGTGGTCACCGACAAGGGCTGTCAGGTGATCACGCTGTTCCCGGCCGAGGAATTGCCGATCGCCAACCGCTATTGAGCGAACGGACGGTGCGACCAGGAGAGTGGTCTTCGTGTTTTCGTCATTGCGAGCGAAGCGAAGCAATCCAGGGCGGCATCCGTGACTCTGGATTGCTTCGTCGCTTCGCTCCTCGCAATGACCGCATCCGTGATAAGTAGGACGAGGAGACGACAATGACCACGACGCATTCGCTCGGCTGGATCGGCATGGGGCGCATGGGCTATCCCATGGCCGAGCGCCTGCTCAAGGCCGGCCACAAGGTGTCGATCTACAATCGCACCCGCGCCAAGGCCGAGCCGCTAGCGGCGAAAGGCGGCGTGATCGTCGATCGTCCCCGTGATCTCGCCGCGTGCGACATCGTGTTCACGATGGTGTCGACGGGCAAGGATCTCGAGCAGGTCTATTTCGGCGACAACGGCCTGGTGGCCGCCAGTTCCGGATCGCGTCCCCGGATCCTGGTGGACTGCTCCTCGATCGGCATCGAGCAGTCGGAGGCGATCGCCGCCAGGCTCGTTCGACTTGGCTGTGAGTTCGTGCGCGCGCCGGTGTCCGGCAACGGCAAATGCGTCAAGGCCGGCAAGCTGTCGTCGGTGGTCTCCGGCCCCAAGGCCGCATTCGAGGTCATCGCACCGTATCTGGCGAAGATCGCTGTCTCCGGCGTGTCCTATGTCGGCGAGGGCGAGCTCGCGCGCATCTGCAAGATCGCGCACAACGTCTTCCTCGGCGTCGTGATCCAGAACCTCGCCGAGATCACCATCCTGGCGCAGAAGGCCGGCGTGCCGCGCCATGCCTTCCTGAACTTCATGAACGCCAGCGTCATGGGCTCGACTTTCACGAAGTACAAGAGCAACGCGCTGGTCAATCTCGACTGGACCACAACCTTCACGCCGCCGCTGCTGCGCAAGGATCTCGATCTCGGCCTGTCGGCAGCGCGCCAGCTCGACGTCGCGATGCCGGTGACGGCCGCGACGCGCGAGGCATTGCAGGCCCATGTCGGCGCGGCCTCGCTCCAGGTCGATCCCGCCGCTTATCTGGAGAAGGATTTCGCGGCGCTGCTGGAGACCGTGGCGCTCGCGGCGGGTCTCAAGCTGCAGCCCGAGAATGTGCCGATGCCGACCGGGCTGGAGACCGAGGGATAATCCGGCTCACCTCGCGGTGAGCGCCCGCCAGCGTGTGTCGCGCGCGGAGGGGCGGCGGTGCAGGCGGGCATCGAGCAGGTCTCGTGCCTGGGCCAGCGCGCCGCTGCGGATCAGCGCCAGGATGTAGATGTCCTCGATCACCTCGCGCTGGGCGTGGCTGCCGCCGATGCGGGGGAGATCGCCGATGACGGGCGCAAGCTCGCGCGCGCATCCGCGCCAATTGTCGTCGGCGAACGCACGCAGCGCCCGCAACATGTGCGGCACGATGCGCCCGGCCGGCAGCCTGCCCTCGGCCTGCCGCCGCTCGATCGCGGCAAGGCGTCCCTTGAGCGCGGTGCTGTCATGCGTTGCTGCCGCGATCATCACCAGATGCATCTCGGCGAAGGCGAGGGTCGAACCCGTGAAGCGCGTGCTCGCATAGGCCGCCGTGTCGGCCCATGCGTTGGGCGGCACCGGTTGCTCGTCAGCCATCAGCCGCCACAGCAGCGAGGCGCAGTCGGACAGGGTGTTGAGCGGCGGCGCCGAGTCCATCGTCGGCACCAGCACGTCGGTATAGACCGCCCGCGCCTTGTCGGCATCGCCCCGGTCCAGCGCGCCGAGCGCCTGGTGCCAGCAGATATGGCCATGCAGCATTCCTGTGCGGTCATAGTCGCCGATCCACCCCTCGACGAGCGCATCGGCCTCGTCCACCGCGCCTTCCTCGAACATCGCATGCAGCAGCGCATGCACGGCATAGGCGTTGTGCCGGCGCAGCGCGAAGCTGCGCTCGGTGACGGCGCGGCCCTTCGCCAACTCGCCGGCCTCGGTCAGGGCCCAGCCATGGTTGGACATGAACCACCAGTCCTCGCCATAATCAGCGGCGAAGCGGTCGCAGAGGTCGCGGCGGGCGGCATCGTGATCGGCGCGGCCGGAGAAGGCGAGCAGGCCGAAAGCGCCGAGCGGGAGCGCCATGATCATGGCGTCCCGCGGCCAGTTCGCCAGATGCGCCAGGGTCGATGTCAGAGCGTCAGTGCTGCGTCCCTCGATGGCGAGCACCAGGGTCGCGACATGGCTCTGCTCGCGCGGGGTGCCGCGCTTGGCAGCGAGGTCGCGGGCGCGTGCGATGGTCTGCAGCGCCGCCTCGCGCTGCATGTAGATCGCGTGGATGCGGGCACGCGCCGCGTGCGCCAGCGCGAACTCCGGATCGAGCATGATCGCCCGCTCGAACGCGTCAATGGCCCCGGGCCAGAATGCGAGCAGCAGATCCATGCCCTCGCGATAGGCTGCGGCCGCGTCAGTGGAGGCGGTCGACAGTGGCAGGCCGTAGCGATCCTCCTCCATCTTTAGCCCACCCGCGGCCTGCGGCCCTCGATCGGATAGGCCGGATCGTTGTAGCCCGGCGTCGAGGCGTGACCGGTCACGACCAGCCGGTCGATCAGCGCCTCGTCGTCGGCGGCAAAGGGATAGTCGAGCGCGCGGATGTAGTCGTCCCATTGCGCCTCGGTGCGCGGACCCGCGATCACGGAGCTGATGAAGGCCGAGTTGAGCACCCAGGATACGGCGAACTGTCCCGGCGTGAAGCCCTTCGTCTCGGCGTGACGCTTGATCTCCTGCGCCAGCTTCAACGATTCGGGCCGCCACTCGGTCTGCATCATCCGCGTATCGTTGCGGCCGGCGCGGGTGTCCGTGTCCGGCGGCGCATCGGGGCTGTACTTTCCGGTGAGCACGCCGCGCGCCAGCGGGCTGTAGGGCACGACGCCGAGGTCGTAATAGCCGCAGGCCGGCAGGTGCTCGACCTCGGGCATCCGGTTCATCGCATTGTAGTACGGCTGGCTGACGACAGGACGGTCGATGCCGATGGCTTCGCAGAGATTGCAGATTTCGGCGAGCCGCCAGGCGCGGTAGTTGGAGACGCCGAAATAGCGGATCTTGCCGGCACGCATGAGATCGCCGATCGCGCGCACGGTTTCCTCGAGCGGTGTCGCGTGATCTTCCTTGTGCAGGTAGTAGATGTCGATGTGCCCGGTGCCGAGCCGCCGCAGGCTTTCGTCCGCGGCCTGCAGCACCCAGCGCCGCGACAGGCCGGCGCGGTTGGGATCGTCGCCCATCGGATTGGCGAGCTTGGTGGCGACGATCCAGCGGTCGCGCTCGCGCGCGATGGCGCGGCCGACCACCTCTTCCGAGACGCCGTTATTGTAGGCATCCGCGGTGTCGATGAAGTTGATGCCGGCGTCGCGCGCTTTGGCGATGATGCGGGCGGATGCCGGCTCGTCGGTGGGACCGCCGAACATCATCGTGCCCAGGCAGATCGGCGACACTTTCAGGCCGGAACGGCCGAGCTGGCGATAGTCCATTGATGCCTCATTCTTGCCACACGCGCGCATGGGTTTGATAGGACGATAAACCCATCAACGCGTCATTGCGAGCGCAGCGAAGCAATCCAGAGTCCTTTCCGCCACCCTGGATTGCTTCGTCGCTGCGCTCCTCGCAATGACGGCGGAGCGAGTGACCCCTATTCGCTCTTCAAGATCTTGAACACGCCCGAGGCCATCGCGATCACGCGAGGTCCGGCCGTGACCTCGGTGGTGATGAACACCAGGCTGCGGGTGATCCGCACCACATGCGGCCGCGACACCAGGGTCTCGCCGATCTTGCCGGACTCGACGAAATGCGTGTCGAACTGGATCGTCGCCATGTGCTCCTTGCCTGCGGCGTAGCGGGCCGTCATGCCGCAACTGCGGTCGGCCAGCGTCATGATCACGCCGCCCTGGACCAGGCCGCGGCGGTTGTGGTGCTTGTCCTCGGTGACGATGGCGTACTCGTGGACACCGCCGACGACCCGCTGCCACAGCGGGCCGATCAGATGCAGGAAACCGGAGGTGTCGACGATCTCCCAGCCGTCGGACGTCATCCTGGCCGCGGCCGATTTCGTCATCGCTGAAGACCCTTCCCGTTGTGGCCCGAGCCGGCCTGGAGGTCGTTTCATCTGTCGCCGGCCTGGTGTAGTCAAGCTGCATGCCGATGCCGTTCGACGATGCCACCAGGCGGAAAATCGCAAGCTGCTGCGCGGGCTTCGTGCGGTTGGAGGCGACTGCGGCGGCGGCCTCGCTGAAGCGCGCGGCGGTGGTGATCGCGCTGGCCCCCCACCACGAGACCGGCAACACGGCGCTGCTGCTCACTCTGCGTGCCGCAGGGCTGCGCAGCCATGGCGGGCAATGGGCGCTGCCGGGCGGACGCTGCGACGCCGGCGAAACGACGGTCGAGGCCGCCCTGCGCGAGCTCGCAGAGGAGCTCGGGCTGATCCTGGCGCCGGATGCGGTGCTGGGCCTGCTCGACGACTACCCGACACGGTCGGGCTATCTGATTACCCCGGTCGTGGTATGGGCGGGCGATGGCCGCACGCTGCGGCCGAATCCGGACGAGGTCTCCTCGGTGCACCGGATCGGCCTGGATGCGATCACGGCGGATGACGCGTTCGACTTCACCGTGATCCCAGAGAGCACGCGGCGCGTGATCCGCTTTCACGCCCGCGAGGGCCTCATTCACGCGCCCACCGCAGCGCTGATCTATCAGTTCCGCGAGGTGCTGTCCGGCCGCGACACCCGGGTGCATGAGCTGGAACAGCCGGTGTTTGCCTGGAAGTAGCCGCCGTTTCGGCTACAAGGGCGGCATGCTTCATCAGCCGATTCGCACGCTTGTCCTGATTCTCGCCTGCGCGGTCGCGGGCGCACCGCCATTGCTGGCCGTGGAACCCGCGCCAGTCGCAGCTCCGCGCGATGCCTTGGCCCAGATGGCCTCGCCCGCCGCGATCGCGGAGTACCAACGCAGGCTCGCCGAATATCAGCAGGCGCGGGCGGTGTTCGACCAGGAGGCGGGCGCCTACTGGAAGGCGATCTCGGATAAGCGCCGCATCCGCAACGCCAAGCGCCGCGACCGCCAGCCGATCGGGCTCGACGACTACGTGCTGGAGCAGCCGCCGGTCTACACGGGGCCGAAGCGGCCGGTGAACCCCGAGCCGGAACCTGAGGGCGAGCCGCGCGAGCGCAAGTACATCCCCGTGGTCGCCGACCTCGTGAAGGCGGCACAGGAGCATTTCCAATGGTCGCCGCAGCGCCCTGCCAATGACATCGATTTCAAACGCGCCTATGCGCGCTTCGCCGCGGCGTCGGGACTGACGCGCGAGCAGGCGGTGCGCGTCTATGCCTTCGAGACCGGCGGCAACGGCAAGCACGACTCGCAATCGGGCTTCAAGGGCAACCGCGCGATCTCGACCGCGATCGGCTACAATCAGCTCTTGACCACCAACAGCGTCGAGCTGCTGGCCGAGCAGGGGCCGCTGTTCATCCGCCTGCTCGGCGAACGCGTGGCTCGGACGTCCGGCCCGGCACGCGGCGCGATGGAGCACAAACTCGCGGTCCTGAAGAAGATGGTCGCGATTGCGCGCTCCGTGCCGGACGACTGGTCGGCGCATGAGAAGATCGGCAACACGCCGCAAGGCTGGGCCATGCATGCGATGGTGCTCGACATCGACGTCGGGCCGATGCTGCAGACCCACAAGCTCTTGACCTCGGTGCTGTTCGCACGCGCCAAGGGCTACATGAGGCCGCTTTCGGCCGCCGAGCTCGAGATGATGAATCTCACCGGTGACGGCACGGGCTTCGACATGGTGACGATGCCGCTCGAGATGCGCGATCAGGTTCCGACCGCCAACTTCTTCCAGCGCGGCGGCTACGAGCGCAATCCGGTCGCCGTTCGCCACAACACCGTGGCGAAGCTGCTTGCAGTGACGGATTCCAGGATGGACTCGCTCAGCAGCCTGCCCGGCGCCAAGGAACTGGCGGCCGCGTTCTGAGGCTGCGCTCGCTCGCCTTTACTCATCCGCGCCGAACGAGAAGCTGCCGTCGCCGTCGAGATAGGGGGCCGTCCGCATGTAGAGCTGACCGTTCTGGCCGACGAAGAACAGCGTGCCCTTCGGTACCTTCTTGGCGCCCTTGAGCAGCATGTCGGCGTTCTTGGTGCCCATCTTGTAGGCGAGCGTCCGGCCATCCTTGCCATAGGCGTAGCCCATGTCGGGCTTCAGCTCCCACGGCTCCGGTGGCGCCGCGCGCACCGCGCTGGTCAGTGCACCCAGCGCACCGAGGGCGATCAGGGCTTTCAGAACCAAGCTCTTCATGTCCTCCTCCAATCGATGTCGTCTCGAACAAATCACGAACGCTGACGCGACGTCAACGTCGCCCCGTCGCAGTGCAGTGATCGTTGGGCGGATTTTCCATTCGCCGATCTCGCGATTATCCTGCAGCGTGGTTTAGAAACATAGGCCAAGAAAACAATTTGGGGATGATTCGGATGAGCCTTGTCACGAAGATCGGTTGGGTTGCGGCGTTGTCGCTGGTGACGTTGGCATCCGCCCGGGCCGACGACTTCAAGCTGTCCAACAACCAGCGCATCGCCTGCAGCCGCGGTCTCTCCGCCGGCAAGCTCAATACGGCCGTCTGCAAGTCCTACGCCTACCTCTTCAACGTGAAGACCTCGGAATATTTCCGCTGCCAGGTCTCACTGTCGCTGACCCGGGACAACAAGGAAGTCATCAACGTCCAGACCGACGGCGGCTGCACCAGGAAGCCGCGCGTGTTCGACACCGATTCCAAATATGAGTTCGACGCCACCGAGACCGAGCCGGCGAACACCAATTCCTTCTTCGGCAATGGCGGCTATTCGATCTGGGTGGCGGATACGACCCAGCAGAAGGTGCGCGGCTGCATGACGATCTCGTCCGGGCTCGGCTCGGACATCTCCAAGTGCCTCGACATGACGTTCCAGTGACCGGCGGCCTTGCGAGCGAGGCGGCCCGCTCCTCTGGGCTGCACCTGCGGTTCAAGCTGGTGGTGCTGTCAATGTAAGATTGAACGCGGGGCGCATCGGTCCCGGCCTCGCGCCGTGGGAGCGGGAGAGGCTGGTGCGCCAGTCTTTCGGATGGGTTGACCCCGCGCCCGCAGCCGTCCAATTTGCGGCAAAATCAATGGGAGGATCCATGCGCTTCTCGAAAATCTCTGGCACTGCAACCGGTTTCATTCTGGCAGCCGCCTGTCTGCTCGCGGCGCCAGCGGCGCAGGCCCAGAGCTTCATCAACGTGCTCACCGGCGGCACGTCGGGCGTCTACTATCCGCTCGGTGTCGCGATCGGGAAGATCTACGGCGACAAGATCCCCAATGTGAAAACCCAGGTGCAGGCGACCAAGGCCTCCGTCGAGAACCTGATCCTGCTGCAGCAGGGCCGCGGCGAGCTCGCCTTCGCGCTCGGCGACTCCCTGAAGGCCGCCTGGAACGGCGAGGAGGAGGCCGGTTTCAAGACCAAGCTGGACAAGCTGCGCACGATCGGCGCGATCTATCCGAACTACATCCAGATCGTCGCGACGGCAGAGTCCGGCATCAAGACGCTGGCGGATCTCAAGGGCAAGAGTCTGTCGGTCGGCGCGCCGAAGTCCGGCACCGAGCTCAACTCGCGCGCGATCCTCGCCGCCGCCGGCATGAGCTACAAGGATCTCGGCAAGGTGGAGTATCTGCCGTTCGCCGAATCGGTCGACCTGATGAAGAACCGGCAGCTCGGCGCCACCTTGCAGTCGGCTGGCCTTGGCGTCGCATCGTTGAAGGATCTATCGACCTCGTCGCCGATCACCGTGGTGTCGGTGCCGAAGGAGGTCGTCGACAAGATCGGGCCCCCGTTCGTCGCGGCGACCATCCCGGCCAACACCTATACCGGCCAGGACAAGGACGTACCGACCGCGGCCGTGATCAACTATCTCGTCACCAGCTCGGCGGTATCCGACGATCTCGCCTACCAGATGACCAAGCTGATCTTCGAGTCGCTGCCGGAGCTCGCCAATGCGCATGCCGCCGGCAAGGAGATCAAGCTGGAGACGGCGGCGCAGGACAGCCCGGTGCCGCTGCACCCCGGCGCGATCCGCTACTACAAGGAAAAGGGCATCCTGAAATAAGGACGCTGCTCGCCCGGCCTGCCTTGTAGGCCGGATCATTCGCAACCGGCTGCGTGGGAAACATTCCGCGCAGTCTTGTCGTTCAGGTGATTGCGGCCATGGTCAGCAGCGCCTGATGGGCGCGTTGGGGGGATCATGACGATCGAAGCCGTGAACATGGAAACGCCGGTCAAGGTCGAGTTCGACAATTTCGAGCACGGCTTTCCGGAAGGCTTCGGCCCCGGCCGCTGGGGCTATCTCGCCTACGGCATCGGGCTCGCCTTTGCGATATTCCAGCTCTACGTCGCCGCCTTCAACTATCTGCCGAGCCAGGTCGTGCGCGGCGTCCATGTCGGCTTCCTACTGCTGCTGACCTTCGGCCTGATCGGCAACTTCACCGCCAGGACCGACGCCGGGCGCATCGCGGGCTGGACCATCGGCGCCATCGGCTTCCTGTGCGGCCTCTATCAGTGGATTTTCTATGCCGACCTGATCGCGCGCGACGGCGATCCGACGCGCACCGATCTCGTGGTCGGAACCCTGCTGGCGGTACTGATCTTCGAGGGCACGCGCCGGCTGATGGGGCTCGCGCTGCCGCTGATGTGCGGCGCCTGCCTGTTGTACTGGTTCTTCGGCCAGTATCTGCCGGCGCCGCTCAACCATCGCGGCTATGATTTCGATCAGGTGATTACACACCTCTCCTTCGGCACCGAGGGCTTCTACGGCGTGCCGATCTACGTCTCGGCGACCTACATCTTCCTGTTCATCCTGTTCGGCTCGTTCCTCGAGCATGCCGGCATGATCCAGCTGTTCACCGACGTCTCGCTCGGCCTGTTCGGTCGCACCCGCGGCGGTCCTGCCAAGGTCGCGGTGTTCGCCTCCGGCATGATGGGCACGATCTCCGGCTCGGGCGTCGCCAACGTCGTCACTGTCGGCCAGTTCACGATTCCGCTGATGATCAGGTTCGGCTATCGCCGCGCCTTTGCCGCCGGTGTCGAAGCCACGGCGTCGATGGGCGGCCAGATCATGCCGCCTGTGATGGGCGCGGTCGCCTTCATCATGGCCGAGACGCTGGGAGTCGACTACTCGGTCATCGTCAAGGCCGCCGTGATCCCGGCGATCCTGTATTTCGCTTCGGCGTTCTGGATGGTGCATCTGGAGGCCGGCAAGCACGGCCTGACCGGCATGAAGCCGTCGGAGATCCCGAGCGCCTGGAAGGCGCTGGTGGCGCGCTGGTATCTCGTGCTGCCGCTCGCCGCGCTGGTCTACATGCTGTTCGAGGGTTTCACGCCGCTGTATGCGGGCTCGATGGGACTCGCGCTGACGGTGGCGCTGATCCTGGGCACCTCGATCACCATGGGCTTCTCCAACCAGGTGCTGCGCTACGTCTTCTGGATCGGGCTCGCGCTCGTCGTCGGCGCGCTGTCGCGCAACGGCCTGCAGATCATTCCCGTCGCCTCCGTCGTCGTTGCGCTCATCGTCATCACCGGCTTCGTGCGCGGCGGAATGGGCACCTTGCACGCCTGCCGCGATTCTCTGGCTGAAAGTGCGAAGTCGGCGCTGACCGTCGGCATGGCCTGCGCGATCGTCGGCGTCATCATCGGCATGATGACGCAGACCGGCGTCGGCTCGATCTTCGGAAGCTGGGTGATCGGCCTCGGCAAGACCAGCCTGTTCGCGGCGCTGATCATGACCATGCTGCTGTCGATCCTGCTCGGCACCGGCATCCCGACCATCCCGACCTACATCATCACCGCGGCACTGGCGGCCCCCGCGCTCGCCAAGCTGGGCGTGCCCCTGATCGCGAGCCACATGTTCGCGTTCTACTACGGCATCATGGCCGACCTTTCGCCGCCGGTCGCGCTGGCCGCGCTGGCGGCCGCCCCGATCGCCAAGGAGAATCCCGACAAGATCGGCTGGGAGGCGATGCGGATCGCGCTCGCCGGCTACGTCATTCCGTTCCTGTTCGTCTACTCGCCCGCGCTGATGCTGCAGCCGGGTGACCCGATGGAGACGCAACTCGGCTTCATCGGCGCGGTGGCGTATGCTTCCGTCAAGGCGCTGATCTCGATCGGCCTGTTCGGCATGGTGGCGATCGGCTTCCTGTACGTGCGCATGACCCTGGTCGAGCGCCTGCTGGCGTTTGTCGCGTCCGTCTGCCTACTCGGCGAATTTCCCTACAGTGACGTGCTGGGATTTGCCCTGGCGGTGGTGATCGTGGCGTGGCAGTGGCGGCAGCGGCCGCCGGCTGCCGTGGCGGCGTCCGCTTGAGCCTCTGCCTCGCCTCATCAGGTGTGGTGAAGGCGCTGACCCTCGCCGGCTTCACCTTGGCCTGGACCCACTCGGTCGAGAGGACCGCGTGGCAGGAGGACTGGCGCGTCACGTCTGACGGTCTCGAACTGGTGCAGGCGCGCGTCAAGGGCTCCGGCGCGGGCATGGAGCCGCCGCCGGAGGCGCGGCTGGTCGACGGCTGGTTCCAGTGGCAGACCCAGCGGGGGCCGCTGTCGCGGATCGTGCTCGCCAATTCCGGCGCGGCCGGCGAGTGGCGCATCTGCGCGGACGGGCAATGCCGGACGCTGTCGGACATCTTCGGCCATGACATCGGCGCAGCGACCATCACGATGAGCGCCTGTACCGAATAACGAATAAGCGACGGGAGAACACGATGGATCGTCTCAGGGGCAAGGTGGCGCTGGTGGTCGGTGCGGGCTCGATCGGGCCGGGCTGGGGCAACGGCAAGGCCACGGCCGTGACCTTTGCGCGGCAGGGCGCCAAGGTGTTCTGCGTCGACCGCAACAAGGACGCCGCCGCGGAGACCGCCTCGATCATTTCAGGCGAAGGCGGGCAGGCCGAGGCGTTCACCGCCGACGTCTCGAAGGCCGTCGAGGTCGAGGCGATGGTGAAGGCTTGCGTTGCCGCCTATGGCCGTATCGACGTGCTCGACAACAATGTCGGCATCGCCGAGATGGGCAGCGTCGTCGATGTCGAGGAGGCCGAGTGGGATCGCGTGTTCGCGGTCAACCTCAAGAGCGCCTATCTCGCCATGAAGCACGTCATTCCGGTGATGATCGGGCAGGGCGGCGGCTCCATCATCAACATCTCTTCTGTCGCCTCGATCCGCCAGGTCGGCATCTCCTATGTCAGCTATGGCGCCAGCAAGGCGGCGATGAACCAGATGACGCGCACGACCGCGGTCGAGTTCGCGCCGAAGCACGTCCGCGTCAATGCGATCCTGCCCGGGCTCATGAAGACGCCGATGGTCGAGCACTCAGCGGGGCTGGCCGCGAGCTACGCCAAGGGCGATGTCGAGGAGATGTGGCGCAAGCGTGATGCGCAGGTGCCGATGGGGCACATGGGCGACGCCTTCGACGTCGCCAATGCCGCCTTGTTCCTCGCCTCCGACGAGTCGCGCTATGTCACCGGCACCATGCTGGTGGTGGATGGCGGGCTGACCTGCCGGAGTTAGGTCTCGCCGCGCGCGTCATTGCGAGCAACGCGATGTGTCCGCCGTCGCTCGAAGAGCGAAGGCGGAAGTCTCCAGGAAGCACTGGATTGCTTCGTCGCCTTCGGCTCCTCGCAATGACGCGTGTTACAGGAGAGATCAGCGCTGCGGCTATTGCGCCATCGCCAGCATGCCGCCTGCAATCGCATGCCACGTCGAGGTCATGCTGATCGGCCAGTTCAGGAGCTTCACGGCGATCAGCGCCAGCCCGCCATAGACGTAGACCCGGTGGACGCGTCCGAACGTGCGGCGGTCGTGGACGATCGCAACGACGAGCAGCAGGTAGGCGACGAAGGCCGGTGGGATCGTCACGAACACCGGCGGCGGGCCGAGCGGGCCGGGCGGCGCCAGGAATGTCAGGAACCAGCGCGCCACGGCGGCGTCGAGCAGCGAGATGCCGGCGAGCAGCATCAGCCGCTTGTGCGTTTCCGGCCGGCGCAGATGGACAACCGCGAGCGCAAAGACCACGGCGAAGAAGGCGATGCCGCTGAGGGGCACGATGGCAAAGGCGATGCCCTCGTTGGCCTGACCCATCGCCGCGGAGCGCTTCATCGCCTCGACGGCAACGAGGAAGCCAAAGATCGTCATCGCCGTGGCGAGCGATACGCCGAAGATGCCGAGCGAGCGGTGCCGCGCCGTGCGTCCGGATGCGGCAAGCCAGCTCTGCAGCGCGAAATACAGAGTCCAGGCGAAGAACAGGAAGCCATGGAAATGAATCACGGGCGCGCCGGAGAATGAGCCGCGGGCCAGTGGCAGCCAGTAGGTCGGTGCGAAGCCGATGATCGCAATGGCCATGCAGGCCAGAGCCATGTTGAAATAGAAATAGCGCGCAGGGGACGCAACGACGCCGCGTGCGCGCGAATTGTCGGTCAGAATAGTCATGCGGTTGTGTCTGCGGGGACCGCAACAGGTTCAAATGGCGACCGAGGACGTCGCCGGGGTGCGCATCCACAACATCTTGAGGGGAATGCGCGGCACGATCACGCGCATTTCAGTCGAGGCCGCAATCCACTCGCGAGCTCCCGTTCGCAAAGGTCGCCTTCTCCCGGAAAGGGACTGTCGCACCGCTGCTGCCGCTGTATAGTTGAAGTGCCGCGGCGGCGATTGCGCCCCCCGCGCGCCGTGCCGGATCGCCCACGACCTGAGAGAGCCATCTGCCTTGACCGCATCCGTCTCCTCGTGGGCTGCTGCCGATCGCCGGGATGGGGTGCTGCGCCTGGCCGCGCTGGTCACGCTCGGATGGCTGGTCTCGACCCAGGCCCATGCGGTCGGCGCGGCCGAGCCCGGCAAGGAGCCGGCGGTGGATGCCGGTGCCTGCATCGCGGCCTCGGAGGCGCACGATGGCGACAAGGTGCTCACCGAATGCGGCGCCGTGATCGACAATCCCAAGGCCGCGAGGGTCGATCGCATCAACGCACTGATCGCGCGCGCCTCGATCTTCATCACCAGGGGTGAGATCGATCGCGCCATCGCCGATTACGGCGTGACCTTGCAGCTCGACCCGACCCTCGCCAGCATCTTCAACGCGCGCGGCGAACTGCATCGCAAGAAGGGCGACCGTCCGAAGGCGCTGGCCGATTTCGCCGCGGCGCTGCGGCTCAATCCGGATCACGCCAGCGCCCGCAGCAACTACCACGCACTCGCTGTGGAGCTCGAGCGCCTGGGCGCGCAGATGGCCGTCGCGGGGCGGCCGAGCTTCAATTGCGCCACGGCGCGTCGCGCCGTGGAGAAGGCGATCTGCGCCGATCCGGAGCTCGCCAATCTCGATCGCGAGATCGACGGCGCGCAGGCCCGCGTCGTTCGCGAGGCGGCCGGCCCCGCCGCAGCCCGCGCCCTGCAGCGCGAGCAGGACGCGTTCATCGCGCGGCGCAACGCCGGCTTTGGCAAGCCCGGCTACGATCTCAAGAAGGCGATGGAGGACCGCCTGCGGCGGCTGAACGGCGTCGACGGCTATTAACCATCGGCGTGGCCGCTTGAACCGGGTTCCGGCCGGAGACGACAACGGGGGAGATCAGCGTCTCACCCGCAACAGTCGAAATTCGAGCCGAGTCCATGCCGATGCACGCTTTCATTCGTTCGATTTCATCCTGCTCATCCTACCTCGCGCTGGGTCTTGCAGCCGGTCTTGTCCTTGGCCTCGGGGCCCAGCCTGCATTCGCCGCGGACCCCGAATGCGCTTTGGGCAGCAAGGCGCCCCCGTCCGAGCTCATCACCGCCTGCTCGACCGCAATCGAGCAGGCATCGAGTTCGCCGAAGGATCAATCCATCGCCTTGGTTGCCCGCGCCGATGCCCGTGCGCGTACCTCGGGCGGCCTGACCCAGGCCCTGAAGGACCTCGACCGTGCCATCGCGCTCGACGGCAAGAATGCGCGCGCCTATCGGCTGCGTGGCGACCTGATGCGCGAAGCCGGTGGCGATGCCGGTAGGGCGGCGGCCGATCTGAGCATGGCGATCTCGCTCGATCCGAATGACGCCGAAGCCTATGAGCTGCGTGGCGTTGTCTATACCGAGCAGCGCCGTCTTGATCGCGCTCTGGCCGACTACGACCAGGCGATCCGGCTGAAGCCCGACTACGCGCAGGCCTTTGCCGACCGCGGCGTCGCCTTCTACCTGCGCGGCGACAACGAGAAGGCCGTGCGCGACTATGACGAGGCGATCCGGCTCGACCCGAAACGGCCGCGCACATTCACCAACCGTGCCGCGGCCTACAAGAAGCTTGGCCAGATGGACAAGGCGCTGGCCGATGACGATGAGGCGATCCGGCGCGATCCGAAGGTGTCGGAATATTACGACAATCGTGGCCTCACCTACGCCGCCATGAAGGAGTACGACAAGGCGATCGCCGATTATGATCAGGCGATCAGGATGGAGCAGCGGGCAAATTTCTTCACCAACCGCGGCGATTCCCATCAGTTCAAGGGCGAGCTCGGCGCGGCGCTCAGCGACTACGACGCCGCGCTGCGGCTCGATCCGAATTTCGCGCTCGCCTACAACAACCGGGCGGTGCTGTACAAGAAGATGGGCGAGCGCGCCAAGGCGCTGGCCGACTACGAGGCCGCGCTGCGGCTGGATCCCGGCAACGACAATGCCATCGCCGGCCGGCGCGTCATGCTGGCCGAGATCAAGAAGTTCGGCGCCGAGCCGCCGCGTCCGTTGAACGCGCCGTCAGAGCGAAGCGGTCCGTCGTTCGATTGCGCCACGGCCGCGCGCGAGGTCGAGAAGGTCATCTGCGCCGACCCGCAGCTCTCGGTGCTCGATCTCGGCATTTCCGAAAGCTATGCCCGGCGCTTGAAGTCCTCCCGCGGCCGCGCCGCTGCCGAGCTGCGCGGAACGCAGCGTGACTTCATCGCGGAGCGCAATGCCCGGTTCGGCAAGCCCGGCTACGACCTTCGTCTAGCCCTGCAGCGTCGCCTGGATACCCTCCGCGATGGAGCGCATTGATCCGGCCCGGAAAATGGCGCGGACGTCCGGGCCTGCCTGATCTGGATCAATTCATGACGGCTTGAACTGTCGCTTTGTCCCGTGACAATACTCGGGAATAAACACAGATCTTGGGGAAACGTCATGAGCGCTGCGAGCCGCTATCACGAGGTCCATGCACGGTCGCTGCAGGACCCGGAAGGGTTCTGGGCCGAGGCCGCCCGCGCGATCGACTGGATCGAGCCGGCCAAGACCATCTTCGATCCCGCGATGGGCGCCTACGGCCGCTGGTTTGCGGGGGCCGTCGTCAATACCTGCTACAACGCGCTCGACCGCCACGTCGCCGCCGGCCGCGGCGATCAACTGGCGCTGATCCACGATTCGCCGCTCGCCAGCTCGGTCACGAAGCTCACCTATGCCGAGATGCTGAAGGAGGTGCAGACGCTCGCCGCGATCATGCAGGATTTCGGCGTCGGCAAGGGCGACCGCGTCATCCTGTATATGCCCATGGTGCCCGAGGCGATGGTCGCGATGCTGGCCTGCGCGCGCATCGGCGCGGTGCATTCGGTGGTGTTCGGCGGCTTCGCGGCCAAGGAGCTCGCGACCCGCATCGACGACGCCACGCCCAAGCTCGTGCTGTCGGCGAGCTGCGGCATCGAGCCCGGCCGCATCGTGCAATACAAGCCTCTGCTCGATCAGGCGATCGAGCTCGCCGACAACAGGCCCAAGGCCTGCATCGTCCTGCAGCGTCCCGAGCATGTCTGCGAGCTGAAGCCCGGCCGCGATTACGACTGGGCGGCGCTGCGCAAATCTGCGCTCGCCAATGGCAAGCTGGCGCCGTGCGTGCCGGTGCTGGCGACCGATCCGCTCTACATCCTCTATACCTCCGGCACGACCGGCAAGCCGAAGGGCGTGGTGCGGGACAATGGCGGGCACCTCGTCGCGCTGAAATGGTCGATGGAGAATCTCTACGGCATCAAGCCGGGTGAGGTCTGGTGGTGCGCCTCCGACATCGGCTGGGTGGTTGGCCACAGCTACATCATCTACGGCCCGCTGATCCATGGCGCGACCTCGGTGATGTATGAGGGCAAGCCGGTCGGAACGCCCGATGCCGGCGCGTTCTGGCGCGTCATCAGCGATCATAAGGCGGTCGCTCTGTTTACCGCGCCCACGGCATTCCGCGCCATCCGCAAGGAGGATCCGGAAGGTACTTTCTTGCGCAAATACGATCTATCGCATTTCCGCACCCTGTTCCTGGCCGGCGAGCGCGCCGATCCGCCGACGGTGGAATGGGCCGAGCAGCAATTGAAGGTGCCGGTGATCGATCATTGGTGGCAGACCGAGACCGGCTGGTGCATCGCCGGCAATCCGGTCGGCCTTGGCCTGTTGCCCGTGAAGCACGGCTCGCCGACGGTGCCGATGCCGGGCTACCAGGTCGACATCGTCGACGAGGCCGCCAAGCCGGTGCCCGCCAACACCATGGGCTCGATCGTGATCAAGCTGCCAATGCCGCCCGGCTGCCTGCCGACCCTGTGGCAGCAGGAGGACCGCTTCAAGGAATCCTATCTCAGCGAATTCCCCGGCTACTACAAGACCTCAGACGCCGGCTACAAGGATGAGGACGGCTATGTCTTCGTGATGGGCCGCACCGACGACATCATCAATGTCGCCGGCCACAGGCTGTCGACCGGCGGCATGGAAGAGATATTGGCCTCGCATCCCGACGTCGCGGAATGCGCCGTGCTCGGCATCAAGGATGCGATCAAGGGCGAGGTGCCGTGCGGCTTCATCGTGCTCAAGGCCGGTGTCTCGCGCAGCCCGTCGCAGATCGAAAAGGAGATCGTGGCGCTGGTACGCGACAAGCTCGGACCGGTCGCTGCGTTCAAGCTCGCCATCACCGTCGGCCGGTTGCCGAAGACGCGCTCCGGCAAGATCCTGCGCGGCACGATCAAGAAGATCGCCGACGGCGAGCAATGGAGCATGCCGGCCACGATCGAGGATCCCAAGGTGCTCGAAGAAATCGGCGAGGCGCTGAAGAGCCGCGTCTGACGCGCCGCCGCTGAACGTGCCCCGGGCTTGACCCGGGCGCCCATTCTCGTCAAGCAACGGCGTCAGACCAGCCCGATTGACGAGAATGGAACGTTCGATGCGACAGACCTCCGCCCGCCTGGCCCTGGTGCTGATGGCCGTATTTTCGCTCTCGGCCTGCGCCTCCCGCAACCAGGGTGCCGCGGTGGCGCTCGGCAATGACGATGATGATGCGGTCTGTCAGGCCGGTGGCAAGGTCGCGCCGGGCTCCGCCGAATATGTCGCCTGCCGCAAGGACCGCGACGTGCAGCGGCAGCGCGCCGAGGCACGTGCCGACCGCCGGCAGCGCGATCTCGGCGAATACATGATGAACCATCCCGACCGGCCCTGAGCGCCAGTGCAAGCGCCTCTCATGGCGCGTGACTTCGATGCAACAGTTGCGTGACATCGGCACTGCAACAATGCCGATTGATTGAGATCAAATCCAAGCCCATGGCGTCCCTGCCACATCTGTGACCGCAAGGCGCGGCCGTGCCCGCGCAAATGTTGCTCAAGGGTGGCTATGGGGATCTCGATGAACAGGATGTTGAAACTCTCGTCGTCGCTGCTGGTGCTGGCGGCGATCTGCGGAGCCATGGGCTCGGCGCAAGCGGCCGACCTGCAGGCGGCGCCGGTCTACACCAAGGCGCCGGTGGTCGAGGCGTGGAATCCGTGGATGCTTCGTGTGCGCGCGCTCGGCGTGCTGCCGGATGCTGGCGGCTCCACCGTGAACGTGACCGGCGTGCCGGCGCTGTCGTCGCCGAACTCCGGCCTGTCGATCTCCAACTCGGTCGTGCCCGAGCTCGACATCAGCTACTTCTTCACCAAGAACATCGCGGCCGAGCTGATCCTCGGCGTCACCCGGCATTCCATCGGCGGCACCGGCTCGCTCGACGGTCTCAACATCGGCAAGGCATGGCTGCTGCCGCCGACGCTGACCCTGCAATATCATTTCACCGATTTCGGCGCGTTCAAGCCCTATGTCGGCGCGGGCGTGAACTACACGGTTTTCTTCAACCAGAGCGCCGCGAACCAGGTGTGGAACGGTCTTGCCGTCACCAACCTGCACATCTCCAACCAGTGGGGTGCCGCGGTCCAGTTCGGCTTCGACTACATGCTCGACAGGCACTGGGGCCTGAACGTCGACGTCAAGAAGCTGTGGCTGCAGCCGAACTACTCGGCGACCGTCAACGGCGCAATTCCGGTCACCGGCCGCGCCAACATCGATCCGTGGCTGGTCGGCGTCGGCGTCACCTACAAGTTCTGATTTTTTCAGTTCCTCCCAAGACTGTCATGGCGCCGGCATTCCCGGCGCCATTTTTTTGGACTGTTTGCGGGTCGCGAAGCTCGGGCTCGGGCCTGTAAAACAGGTGTCGTCCCGGCCTTGAGCCGGGACCCATACGCCGCAGCGGGAGTGAGGAAAGACGCGCTGAGTTACAGCCAGCTTGGGCCGTCACGCAATCCTGTGGTTATGGGTCCCTGCGTTCGCAGGGACGACACCGATGGTGGGGCAGTCGCGGGTGAATTGACCCGAGGACAGGAGGTGCCCGTCCTACTCCTCCTCGTCGTCCTGCTTCTTGCCGCCGATGGTCTTGAGCTTGGCGAACACGGCGTCGACGTTGAGATCGTCCTCGTCGCGGCCCGCCGGCTCGTACTCGTCCTTGCGCGTGGTCTCGGAGGCCGGGAGCAGGGTGGCGCCGCTGTAATTGGCGTCGAGCGGCTTTTCCTTGGCGGCACGCTGGACCTCGAAGTCGAGCTCGATCTGCGAGCACAGGCCGAGCGTCACCGGATCCATCGGCGTCAGCGTCTGCGCGTTCCAATGGGTGCGGTCGCGCACGCTCGCGATCGTGGTCTTGGTGGTGCCGACCAGGCGCATGATCTGGGCGTCCTTGAGCTCGGGATGGTTCCGCACCAGCCAGAGAATGGCGCTCGGGCGCTCGTGGCGGCGCGAGACCGGGGTGTAGCGGGGGCCCTTGCGCTTGGGCTGCGGCGGCAGCACCACCTTGCTCTCCTGCAGCCGGAGCCGGTAATTCGGGTCGCGCTCGGCTTTCTCGATCTCCTCGCGGGTGAGCTGCCCGGTCGAGATCGGATCCATGCCCTTGATGCCCTGGGCGGCGTCCCCGTCGGCAATGGCGCGCACCTCCAGCGGGTGCATCTTGGTGAAATCGGCGACCTGGTCGAAGGTCAAGGCGGTATTGTCGACCAGCCACACGGCAGTTGCCTTCGGCATCAGCGGGGCGTTGCTCATGGCAAATCTCCTTTGTGCTCCGCCCCGGCCCTGGAGGCGAAACCTGCGGTCATCGGCGATGACGGGAATTGGCCCTATATAAGCCGTCCCGGGGGCAGGGCGCAATGGCCTGGAGAAAACGGCCTTGACAGCGCTCGAAAGCAGTCCCAAGTCCTACCCAAACGAGTGTCAGACCCAAGTTCTTCGCGTATCGACCGCCCCCGCTTGCCGGCCCGGGGGTCCGTGGTCGCCGAAACCAGCCCGCATAGATCAGCTCAGACCAGCCCCATGGCAGCCAAACCAGACCTCAAAATCGTGCTTTGCTCGCCGCGCGGCTTCTGCGCCGGCGTGGTGCGCGCCATCGACACCGTGGAACGGGCGCTCGCCATCTATGGCGCCCCGGTCTATGTCCGACACGAGATCGTGCACAACAAATACGTCGTCGACAGCCTGAAGACCAAGGGCGCCATCTTCGTCGAGGAACTGGCGGAGATTCCCGACAGTACCAATGCACCGGTGGTGTTCTCGGCCCATGGCGTGCCGAAATCGGTTCCGGCCGAGGCCCAGGCGCGCAACTTCTTCTCCCTGGACGCGACCTGCCCGCTGGTGACCAAGGTCCACCGCGAGGCGGCGATCCACTTCAAGCGCGGCCGCGAGATCCTGCTGATCGGCCATTCGCACCATCCGGAGGTGGTCGGCACCGTCGGCCAGCTTCCGGCCGGCGCCGTGACGCTGATCGAGACCGCCGAGGACGCGGCGACCTTCACCCCGAAAGACCCCAACAACCTCGCTTTCGTCACCCAGACCACGCTGTCGATCGACGACACCAAGGATATCGTCGCGATCCTCAAGGGCCGTTTCCCGAACATCTCGGGCCCGCACAAGGAAGACATCTGTTACGCCACCACCAACCGCCAGCTGGCGGTCAAGAAGGTGGCCCCGGTGGTCGATGCGCTGATCGTGGTCGGTGCGCCGAACTCGTCGAACTCGCAGCGCCTGCGCGAGGTCGCCGAGCGCGAGGGCTGCCCGATTGCCGTGCTGGCGCAGCGCGCCTCGGACATCGACTGGGCGCGCTTCGAGGGCATCAAGAGCCTCGGCATCACAGCCGGCGCCTCGGCGCCGGAGGTGATCGTCGAGGAGATCATGGGCGCCTTTGCCGAGCGCTACGTGCTCCATGTCGAGACGGTCTCTGCGGCGGAAGAGAACGAATTCTTCCCGCTGCCGCGCTCGCTCCGGCCGGAAGCGGCAGCCGAGTAAGTCGGCCGCTTCTTTTCCGCCCTCGGCGGCCTCTCGGCCTTGAACGCGGCGCCCGCATGCGCGATGAAGGGCGCTACGGGCCTGTCCGGTGACGAAGTTCGCATCGGAGAGGCGGGGGCAGGCGAACTTCGATAACTGGGATAGCGCATGGCGGTCTATACCGACGTCGCCGCCGACGAGCTTGCGGATTTCCTCAAGACCTACGACATCGGCGAGCTGCTCTCTTACAAGGGCATCGCCGAAGGGGTCGAAAACTCCAACTTCCTGCTCCACACCACCAAGGGCTCCTTCATCCTCACGCTGTACGAGAAGCGCGTGGCGGTGGATGACCTGCCGTATTTTCTGGGCCTGATGGCCCACCTCGCCGAGCGCGGCGTGAGCTGTCCGCAGCCCGCCCGCAACCGCGACGGGGCGGTGTATTCGAGCCTGTCCGGCCGGCCCGCGGCGATCATCAACTTCCTGGAAGGCATGTGGCCGCGCAAGCCGAACGTCACCCACTGCGCCGGCGTCGGCGCGGCGCTGGCGCAGATGCATCTGGCCGGACGCGACTTCCCGCTGGTGCGCAAGAATCCGCTCTCGGTGACCGGCTGGCGGTCGTTGTTCGCGCAGGCCGCCGGCCGCGCCGACACGGTGCAGGCCGGCCTCTCCGCGCTGCTCTCCGCCGAGCTCGATCATCTCGGGCGCTCCTGGCCGACGCATCTGCCGGAAGGCGTCATCCACGCCGACCTGTTTCCGGACAACGTGTTCTTCCTCGGCGACAAGCTCTCAGGGTTGATCGACTTCCCGTTCTCCTGCAACGACATTCTGGCGTATGACGTCGCGATCTGCCTCAACGCCTGGTGCTTCGAGGTCGATCATTCGCTGAACGTCACCAAGGCGCGCGCCTTCTTCAGCGCCTATGGCCGCGTCCGGCCGCTGTCGGAGGCCGAGCTGGAGGCGCTGCCGCTGCTGGCGCGCGGCGCCGCGATCCGCTTCCTGCTGACGCGGCTGGTGGACTGGCTCAACGTGCCTCCCGGCGCGCTGGTGAAGCCCAAGGATCCGCTCGAATATGTCCGCAAGCTGCGCTTCCACCAGGCGGTGACCAGCGTGCGCGACTACGGCATCGGTGGAGCAGTGGCGTGAGCGAGCATCCGGTCGTCAGCATCTACACCGACGGCGCCTGCTCGGGGAATCCGGGGCCGGGCGGCTGGGGCGCGATCCTGCGCTTCGGCGACAACGAAAAAGAGCTCAAGGGCGGCGAGCCGCACACCACCAACAATCGCATGGAGCTGATGGCCGCGATCTCGGCGCTGGAGGCGCTGAAGAAGTCGTGCCAGGTCGAGCTCTACACCGACAGCCAATATGTCCGGCAGGGCATCACCGGCTGGATCCACGGCTGGAAGCGCAACGGCTGGAAAACCGCCGACAAGAAGCCGGTCAAGAACGCCGAGCTGTGGCAGCGGCTCGACGCGGCGCTGAAGCCGCACAAGGTCAACTGGCACTGGGTCAAGGGCCACGCGGGCCACCCGGAGAACGAGCGTGCCGATCAGCTCGCACGCGATGGCGTGGCGATGGCCAGGATGCAGAAGAACGTGCGGGGCTGACGGGTTGGTTAACCGAATCATCGCCCCACACTCGACTTTCGTCGCCCGGCTCGAGACCGGGCGATCCAGTACTCACCACCGGTCGTGTTCAATCGGCGTACTGGATATGAATCAGGGCGGGCCCCTAATTTGCACCGCGCCGATGCCAGGTCTCAACTGCCGCTGCGAAGAGCCGCTTATGTTCCTCCGAGTCGAATGCTCGGCGCGGAATCAAGAGGGCATTTCCGTTCTTCCCGGTGATTGTGACTAGCTCAGGCGTCTCTTCGATCGTGGATATCTCTCTCCAGCTCCATGCACGGCTCTTGTTGCCGATCTTGGTGTAGAGGCCATCTTCGCTGGCTGTGAGCTCTCGGTGCTGCGGCTTGAACATCAGCTGTGGGAAAGCGACGAGAAACGCCACGAAAACGCCAGCGGCAAGCAGGCCATAAAGCAGTTTTGCGTAATCATGCGGTGGCCAATGGCCATCCCAAATGAGTGCGAGCGCAATGAAGAAAAGAGCGGAATATGCGTGCAGCACCCAGAGTTTCTTGCGCCAGGCGCGCCAATACCAATCCCAGACCTCAGCCCGAGTACTGGCGTATTTCAGCGTGACGGCCATCTGAACTTTCGACGCTGGCGAGAGGCGGGGCGGGCTGGCGCAGATGTTCGTCGGTGATATCGTCGATGAGCTGCACCGGCGCTCAATCCCACCCGTTAGTCTTATTATTCAACCGTCATCGCCCGGCTTGACCGGGCGATCCAGCACTCACCGGCCGTCGTGTTCTGGCGATAGGCCGAGGCTTACTGGATTCCCCGCTTTCGCGGGGAATGACACTGGTGAGTCGGGAGGCGGTGTGCCTCGTATCGGAGGCCGGCGCGGCTTTACAGCTGCCCGAGCAGCGTGTCGCCGCCGGAGACCTCGACCTTGCCCGGGGCGGCTTCGAGGTTCAGCTTGGTGACCTTGCCGTCCTCGACCAGCATCGAATAGCGCTTGGAGCGGATGCCGAGGCCGGCGCCGGACGCGTCGAGCTCCATGCCGATCGCCTTGGTGAACTCGGCATTGCCGTCGGCCAGGAACACGGCCTCGTCGCGCTGGTCGGTGTCGCGCTTCCAGGCGTTCATGACGAAGGCGTCGTTGACCGAGACGATCGCGATGGTGTCGACGCCCTTGTCCTTCATCGCATAGGCGTTGAGGAAGATGCTGGGCAGATGCATCTTGTGGCAGGTGCCGGTGTAGGCGCCGGGCACCGCGAACAGCGCGACCTTCTTGCCCTTGAAGATGTCGTCGGTGGTTTTGACCTGCGGGCCTTCGCCGGTCATGACGCGGAATTGGGCCTGCGGCAGCTTATCGCCAACCTGGATGGTCATTCGAGTTACTCCTTCCCCTGGATGTGTCTTGCGCGGTGCGCGCTACACTATTCGGCGGGCCGGAAACGGCAACGGCCCGCCGTGATCACGTATCCGTCATCGCACGTCCCTCATCGCGCGCCGGGGCTTGCGGCGCCAATGGACTCAGGCCGCTGCTGCCGGCTTCTTCTTCTCGTCGCGCAGCTCCCGGCGCAGGATCTTGCCGACATTGGTCTTCGGCAGCTCGGTCCTGAACTCGATCTGCTTCGGCACCTTGTAGTTCGTGAGCTGCTCGTGGCAGTGCTTGATGATGTCCTCGGACGTGAGGTTGGGGTCCTTCTTCACCACGAACGCCTTGACGACCTCACCGGTCTTCTCGTCCGGCAGCCCGATCACGGCGGTCTCCAGCACGCCCGGATGGGTCGCGATGACCTCTTCGACCTCGTTCGGATAGACGTTGAAGCCGGAGACCAGGATCATGTCCTTCTTGCGGTCCACGATCTTGACCGAGCCGTCCGCGGCCATGACGCCGACGTCTCCGGTGCGGAAGAAGCCGTCTGCCGTCATCACCTTGGCGGTCTCGTCGGGACGATTCCAGTAGCCTGCCATCACCTGCGGGCCCTTGGCGCAGATCTCGCCGGGTTGTCCCAGCGGCACTTCGTTGCCGTCGTCATCGCGGATCGAGAGCCAGGTCGATGGCAGCGGCAGGCCGATGGTGCCGGTGAATTCCGTTGAGGTCGGCACGTTGCAGGTCAGCACCGGCGCGGTCTCCGACAGGCCGTAGCCTTCGGCGATGCTGCAGCCCGTCACCTGCTTCCACTGCTCGGCCACCGGGCGCTGCACGGCCATGCCGCCGCCGTTGGAGACCTTCAGCTTGGAGAAATCGATCTTGCGGAAGTCAGGATGATGCAGCAGGCCGTTGTAGAGCGTGTTGACGGCCGGGAAGGTGGTGACCTGATACTTCATGAGCTCCTTGATGAAGCCGGGGATGTCGCGCGGATTGGGGATCAAGAGATTGGCGCCGCCCGCGCGCACCGCGAGCAGGAAGCAGCAGGTCAGCGCGAAGATGTGGTAGAGCGGCAGCGCGCAGACGATCAGCAGCTGATCGACATGCGGCGGCTTGTCCATCACCGGCTGCAGCCACGCATCGTTCTGCAGCACGTTGGCGACGACGTTGCGGTGGAGCAGCGTGGCGCCCTTGGAGACGCCGGTGGTGCCGCCGGTATATTGCAGGAAGGCGACGTCGTCTGGACCGATGGTGGGCTTCTGGAAGCGCTTGCCGCGGCCGGCGGCGAGCGCATCGTTGAAGGGGACCGCGCCCGGCAGCGAGAACGCCGGCACCATCTTCTTCAGGCGGCGGACGACGAGGTTGACGATCACGCCCTTGAAGCCGAGCAGGTCGCCCATGCTGGCGACGACGATGTGCTTGACCTGGGTGTGGCCGACCACCTGCTGCACCGTGTGGGCAAAGTTCTCCAGCACGATGATCGCCTCGGCGCCGGAATCCTTGAGCTGGTGCTCGAGCTCGCGCGGCGTGTAGAGCGGGTTGACGTTGACGACCGCGTAGCCCGCGCGCAGCACCGCGGAGATCGCGATCGGATATTGCAGCACGTTCGGCATCATCAGCGCGACGCGCGCGCCCTTTGCCAGCCCCAGGCCCTGCAGATAAGCGCCCATCGCGACCGACATATCGTCGAGCTCGCGATAGCTGATCGCCTTGTCCATGCAGATGAAGGCCCGGCGATCGGCGAATTTCCTGAAGCTCTCTTCCAACAGGTCGACGAGCGACGGGTATTTGCCCGGATCGATATCGGCGGGAACGCCGGCCGGATAGTGCTTGAGCCAGATGCGCTCCATGACCCTTCCTCTCTGATCGTCTCTTGTTCGTCTATCGGCAGCCGCCGGCCTCGCTCGGGCCGGCGGCGCCAATATCGAATTTCCGGCCGTTCAAGGCAAGCGGCCGGCGCGGCGACGAAAGGGGAGGGACGGGCGGTCCGGGCCGAGGGCCCGTGCCAATTGCTGGCTGCGGCCGTATGCGCCGCGCGGGATCAGCCGTCCTTCGGCGCGGGCTTGCCGTCCGTCTTCGGCTTTGCGGCAGCCTTGGGTTTGGCGGGCTTGGGCGCGTCGGAGCCGGCTTTTTCCGCCGTTTTTCCGCCGGCTTCGTGCTTGGCGGCGACGTGGCGGGCCGCGCCCGGCTTGGCCTCAGCCGGCTTGGCCTGCGGCTTCGCAGCGGCCTTCGCATCCGCATCGGTCTTGGCGGCGGTCCGGGTCGCCGGCTTGGCGTCCTTCCGGGCGGCGGCATGCGCCTTCTTGCCGCGGTGCCTGGCCGGCGTCTGCGCGTCGGCATCGGCGGCGACCGCGGCGATCAGCGCCGCGCCGGTGCGCGTCGGGCCGGTGTAGACCAGCACCGGCTCGGACGGGGCGGGCGCCGCCGCCAGCAGCTCGGACGGCTTCATGGTCGGCGTCTGCAGGCCGGCGAGCAGGGTGCCGCCGGTCGCTTCGCCGTCCGCACCGGCAACGGTGTCCTCGTCGTCGTCGCTGGCTGGTCGGTGGCGGCGGCCGTTGCACATGTCGTCGCGCAGGTTGGGCGGCGTCGCGTCGACGGGGGCCAGCTGATCGACCGTGCCCAGCGGCGACTTCAGCCAGCTCAGCTGGTTGCCGTTGAAGCCGCGGTCCAGCATCTGGATCGCGCGCACGGCGCGCATCTGTCCCGAGGAGGCGCCGAGCACCACCGCGATCAGGCGCTTGCCGTTGCGGGTCGCCGACGCCACGAGATTGTAGCCGGAGGCGCAGATGAAGCCGGTCTTGAAACCGTCGGCGCCGGGATAGCGCCCGATCAGCTTGTTGAAGTTCTGCACCACGCGGCGGCCGTAGCGGATCGACGGGATGTGGACGAAATATTCGTACTCCGGAAGATCGCGGATGATGGCGCGCGCCAGGATCGCGAGATCACGCGCCGAGGTGATCTGGCCGTCGGCAGGCAGTCCGTTCGGATTCACGTAGCTGGTCTGCGTCATGCCGAGCTTGCGGGCGGTGTCGTTCATCATCGCCGAGAAGCCGTCGATGGAGCCGCCGACGCCCTCGGCCAAGACCACCGCCATGTCATTGGCGGACTTCACCAGCATCATCTTCAGTGCGTTGTCGACGGTGACCTGCGTGCCGGGCCGATAGCCCATCTTCGACGGCGACTGTGATGCCGCGGTCGGTGAGACCGTGAACAGCGTGTCGAGCGTGATCTTGCCGTCCTTGACCGCCTTCAAGGTGACATAGGCCGTCATCAGCTTGGTGACCGATGCAGGATACCACGGATAGGTCGCGTTCTGCGCCTCCAGCACCTTGCCGGTGTCGGCTTCGACGAGCAGCAGCGCCTCGGCATGGGCCCAGCGCGGCGCGAGCACGAGAGCGGCAGCGAGAGCGATGATCTTGATCGGGGCGTAGCGGAACAACAGGCGAAGCGTCTGCACTGGTCTGGTCCGGTCCTTTGAGACCCGCCTCGCGCGGCGAGGTGGGCAAGCGGGCTTTCGGGTTTCAAGCGTGTCCGGCGCCGCTTTGGTTGCGGCAGGCCGCGAACCTATACCGGCTCGACGCTGGCGAACAGAGGCCAGCCATTCAATTCCACGATGAAAGCGTCCCGCGATCAGGTCTTGACGATGGTGCCGTCGCTCTCGGGCGCTGCGAGAGTCGCGCGCGCGCTCTCCTGCACCATGAACTGGGCCTTCGCGAGTTCCGCGAAGTGGCCGCCCTTGGCGACGAGTTCATCGAACGTTCCGCTTTCGATCACGCGTCCGTTCTCGAACACCAGGATTCGCGTCGCGTTGCGGATGGTCGAGAGCCGGTGTGCGATCACGAAGGTCGTGCGTCCCCTCATCACCTCGTCGAGCGCCGCGTTGAGCTTGGCCTCGGTGACGGCATCGAGCGCGGAGGTCGCCTCGTCGAGAATCAGGATCGGTGGATCCTTCAAGAGGGCACGCGCGATCGAGAGCCGCTGGCGCTCGCCACCGGACAGCATGCGGCCGCGCTCGCCCGCGTTGGTATCGAAACCCTGGTCGGCACGATCGATGAAGTCGAGCGCCTGGGCGCGCGCGGCGGCGGTGCGCAGCTCCTCGTCGGTCGCGTCGGGCTTGCCGACCAAAAGGTTCTCGCGGATCGAGCGGTTGAACAGGAGCGCCTCCTGGAACACGACGCCGATGTTCCGGCGCAGCGCCGCGAGCTTCAATCCGCGCACATCCATGCCGTCGATCTTGATGAAGCCCGACTGCGGATCGAAGGCGCGATGCAGGAGCGCGATCGCCGTCGACTTGCCGGCGCCGGTCGGGCCGACCAGCGCGATGGTTTGGCCGGGCAGCGCGGTGAAAGTGAGGTCCTCCACCGCCGGCCGCTTGCCGTCATAGGAGAACGACACATCGTTGAATTCGACCAGGCCCGAGAGTCGGCCGACCTCGATCGCGTCGGGGCGGTCGCGCACGGCCGGCACGGCATCGAGCACGGTGAAGAACTCGGCCAGCCGCGGCGCCTCCATGAACACGTTGTTGATGAAGGACACGACCTGCTCCAGCTTCTGGATCAGCATGGTCGCGAACGACACGAACATCACGATCTCGCCCACCGACGTCAGCCCGGCCTGATGCAGGGCGATGCCGAGTGTGAAGATCGCGAGCACGGTGATGGTGGTCGAGGCACGCGTGATGACCGTCACCAGCGCCCACCAGCCGAGCACCGGCATCTGCACCGACAGCAATTGTCCGGCGACGGTGCGCAGGCCCTGCACCTCGGCATCGATGCGCACGAAGCTCTGTACCAGCGCGACGTTGCCGAGCGCGTCGGAGGCACGCGCCGACAGGTCGCTGTAATGCTCCTCGACCTCGCTCTGCATGCCGTAGGTCTTGCGCACGACCAGGGTCGTCAGCACGGTGAACACGACGCACAGCACGAACAAGAGGATCGCGAGCCGCCAGTTGAGATAGAGCGACAGCGGCAGCAGCACCAGCACCGACATGATCGCGGCGAAGTGCTCGCGGAAGAACGACAGCCACAGCTTCCACAGCGCGTCGGTGCCGTTGATCATCACCTTCATCAGCCGGCCGGAATGGGTGCCGGAATGGAACGTCAGCGGCAGCTGCAAAATGTGCTCGAAATAGCTCGTCAGCACCGCATGGCGCTGCCGGTGCGCCAGCCGGTCGGCCTGCAGCGCGACCCAGGCGCTGGCCAGAATCGTGAACAGGCCGAATCCGGCCCAGGCCGCGAGCAGCGGCCAGGCGGTGCTGGCCGAGGCCTTGCCGGAGAGCGAGTCGACAATGCGTCCGAACAGCACCGGGTCGGCGAACTGCGCCACCGCCAGCGCCAGGTTGGCGATCGCGAGAAACCAGCCGAGCCGCGCCTCCTTTCCGAGCAGATGGAGCACGCGGGCATAGATGCGGAGCAGGGACATGGCGGGGCGCTTCGTGTCGGCAGTTGGAATCAGCGCTGGGCGCGCGGCACCATGTTAGCAAGGGAACGGCCGCCGCGGCGAGCGCTCAGTTGACGAGCCGGCTGTCGGCGGGCGGCAGGAAGCTGTCGTCGAAGATGTCGGCGGGTTGCGGACGCTTGTGGTGGAATTTGCCGTCCTCCGCGAGCTGGTCGAGGGCCCGCTCGAACCGGGCGGGCTCGATGCTGCCGATGCCATCGCGGCGGACGTCCGGCGTCAGCACGTTGTCGACGAGCACGCTCTGCAGTCGCTGCAGCTCGAGCTCGCGGGAGCCGTCATCCATCCGGCTCACCACGTCGGCGATCGCGCCGGCAGGGTCCTTGATGGCAAGCTGGAGCCCCGATGTCAGCGCGCGCAGGAAGCCCTTCACCGCCGCCGGCTGCTTGGCCGCAAAGCCGGGATTGACGATCACCGCATGGCCATAGGCCTCGCAGCCATAATCAGCGAAGCGCAGCACCGCGAGATCGGCGGCGGGCACGCCGCGGTCGCGCAGATTGATCGCCGAGAGATACGAGAAGCCGCTGACGGCATCGACCTGGCCGGCGGACAGGATCGGCTCGCGCACGGCCGCGCCAACGCGCGACAGCTTGATGGTCTCGGGCCTGAGATGGTTGTGCCTCACGACCGCCGGCCACAGCCGGATCGAGAGATCGCCCTCGGCGACGCCGAGCGTCTTGCCTTCGATGTCGCCGAGCCCGTTGATGCCGCGACTCCTGCGCGCGATGATCGCATAAGGCGCCCTGTTGAACAGCACGAACACGGCCTTGACCGGCTGGCTGTTCGACGCGTCGCGATAGCGGATCAGCTCGTTGATGTCGGCGAGCGCCATGTCGGTCTCGCCGGAGGCCACCCGCGCGATCGCATCGGGAGAGCCCTTGGCCGTGGTGATGGTGACGGTCACGCCCTCGGTGGCGAACAGCCCGCGGCTGGCGGCGAGGACCAGTGGCGCCATGCTGCCATCGAGCGGCCGATCCAGCGCGAACATGACGGCGACCGGACGTTTCGGCTCCTCCGCTGCGGCTTCCTCTCTCGACAGGCATGAGGGCACGACGAAGGCGGCGAGGAGCGCCAAGGCAAGCAGGGTGACGGGTCGTCGCATGCGCATCATGTCACGCCGGTATTCGCAGGCCGTACCGATCTTGTCACGCCGGTATTCTAATCAGTTCGCCGGCCATCGCGGGATCGAGATGTCAATTTCGTGACAGCGTCGCGGTGTCGCTGCCGCTCGGGGCCGGCGGTGCCTGATCATGTCGGATCGAATGTGAACGGTCCATGAGCAAGGCCTGCGGCGATTTGCGGCTTCGACTCCGGGTTTCGCGAGGGGAACTGTGGGCGCAGTTCGCGAGTTGGTACCCGAGATTAGATCGTACGGAGGATCCACATGATCGCACAGCGCGGAAGTTTTTCACGCTTTGGCCGTGCTACCGTCCTGGCGACGGTGGCCGCGGTGACTTTGACGGCCGTGCAGCCGACACTCGCCTTTGCCGGCTCCGCGCCGGCCGAGAAGGGCGTCGTCGCCAAGACGGCCAATGATGGCGGCCTGACCGATGTCAGCGCGCGCCGGCGCCACTATCGCGGCAATGGTGGCGCGGCGGCTGCGGCGGCGTTCGCCGGGATCGTCGGCACCGGACTTGCCATCGCGGCGACGCAGAACCGCCGCTCCTACTACGAGGACAACTATTACTATGGCCGGCCGGCCTATTATGGCTACGGACCGCGCTATCAGTATTACGGCGGCGGCCCCTATTACGGTGGCGGCTATTACCATCACCCGCATTGGTGATGTGAGATCGGACGAAACGATCCGCCGGCCGCCGTGCCGGCGGATTTTTTCTTGCCTGCCGCGAACGTTAATATGCGGACCATCGAATTTAACTATTGTGGCCAGATGACTGATTCGATCGATCGGCTCTATCGCGCTGTCCTGGCGGCCAGGGATCTCGACCCCGCGCGATCGCGCACGGCCAAGCTGATGCAGCAGGGCACGGCCAAGATGGCCAAGAAGCTCGCCGAGGAGGCGATCGAGGTTGCGATCGATGCCGTCGGCGGCGACGCCCAGGCCGTGGTGCGCGAAAGCGCCGACCTGATCTACAATCTGGCCGTGCTGTGGGCCGAGCTCGATGTCCAGCCCGAGGACGTCTGGCGCGAGATGGAACGGCGCGAGCTGATGCTCGGCATCGCCGAGAAGCTGCCGAAATCGCCGGTCAAGGTCGCCAAGGCCGCGCCCGGACGGGTGGCGGGGCGACCGATCGTCGCGGCCGAAAGCCGGACCATCCGCAAGCGGCACTAGTGTGGCGGTCCGATTCGGGCCGACATATGGGCCATGGACAAATCCTGCCCGGTTTGCTTCATCGCCAGCATGCTCAGACGGATCTACGACTGGTGTATCGACGCCGCCCACAAGCCGCATGCCATGTGGATCATGGCCGCGGTTGCCTTCGCCGAAAGCTCGTTCTTTCCGGTGCCACCGGATGTGATGCTGATCCCGATGTCGCTGGCGAAGCCGCAGCGGGCGTGGCTGTTCGCCGGCGTCTGCACCGCGGCCTCGGTGGCGGGCGGCCTGGTCGGTTATGCCATCGGCGCGCTGCTCTACGACTCCCTCGGCCATTGGCTGATCCAGCTCTACGGCCTCGGCGACAAGGTCGAGGCGTTCCGTGCCTCCTACGCCGAGTGGGGCGCCGTCATCATCCTGGTGAAGGGATTGACGCCGATCCCCTACAAGCTGGTCACGATCACGTCGGGCTTCGCCGGCTACAATCTCTTTCTGTTCGTCGTCTGCTCGATCATCGCGCGCGGCGGCCGCTTTTTCATCGCCGCGATATTGCTCAACCGCTATGGCGAATGGATCAGGGTGCGCATCGAGAAGCATCTCGGCCTGTGGGTGGCGATCGGCGCGGCCGTGCTGGTGGCCGGATTCGTCATCGCCGTGAAGCTGATCTGATGCGGCCGCTGCGCCCGGGGCTGGGGGCAGGCGCGGCGCTGCTCGCCGTCGTCTCGGTTCTCTCCGCCGCCGCGGCATGGGCGCAAACGACGCCTTCCTTGGGGCTGCGAGAAGCGCCGCAACAGCCACCGCAGCAGGCGCGTGCCGTCCAGCCTGCGCCGCCTTCCAGTCCGGGTCTGGTGGAGGAGCTCGGCAAGCTGTTCGAGAAGATGTCGATCATTCCGCTGAAGCCTTCGGGCGATGCCCGCGCCGGGCCGCCGGCGGCCGGCAGCGATCCCACCGGCGCTGCCGCGGATCAGCCCGCTGCGACACCGGTGCAGCCCGGTGGCCCGGTCGCGCCGAAGGGCGGCGCCGACGTGCTGAAGGAGACCGGCGAGACCTTGTCGCGCCTCGCCCAGCCCTCGAGCATGATCTCCGGCCGCTCGGTCTGCCCGATCGCCGCCAACGGCACGCCGGATTGCAAGCTCGGCGCCGACCGGTTGTGCCAGGGCAAGGGTTACAAGGAAGGCAAGAGCCTCAACACCGATTCTGCGGAGACCTGCTCGGCGCGGGTGCTGATCCCCGGTCGCGAGCGCAAGCCGGGCGATTGCCGGACGGACACCTACGTGACCTCGGCGCTCTGCCAATGACGCCGGCACGCCAGCGTCTCAACGCAAGACCCTGGTCCGGCTTTTCCGGTCCCTCTGCGAGCGAATTGCCATCACGGCATGATGTCGGGCATGCTCGCGATCACGAGTGTTTCCGCATTTCAACGCAAGAGGAATTCCCATCCATGTCCATGCCCGCCTTGTTCAAGGGCCGCCTGACGATCCCGGTGATCGGCTCGCCGCTGTTCATCATCTCCGTGCCCGACCTGGTGATCGCGCAGTGCAAGGCCGGCGTGGTCGGTTCGTTTCCGGCGCTCAACGCGCGGCCGGCCGCGCTGCTCGACGAATGGCTGGCGCGCATCACGGAGGAGCTCGCTGCCTATGACCGGGCGCATCCGGAACGCCCGTCGGCGCCGTTCGCCGTCAACCAGATCGTGCATCGTTCCAACAACCGGCTCGAGCAGGATCTCGCGCTGTGCGAGAAGTACAAGGTGCCGATGATGATCACCTCGCTCGGCGCGCGCGAGGAGCTGAACCAGGCGGCGCACGGCTGGGGCGGCATCGTCTTCCACGACGTCATCAACCAGACCTTCGCGCACAAGGCGATCGAGAAGGGCGCCGACGGCTTGATCCTGGTCGCGGCGGGCGCCGGTGGACATGCCGGCACGATCTCGCCGTTTGCCTTCGTGGCGGAGACGCGGAGCTGGTTCGATGGCCCGATCGCGCTGTCGGGCGCGATCGGGAACGGCCGCGCCATCCGTGCCGCGCGCGTGCTCGGCGCCGACTTCGCCTATATCGGCTCGGCCTTCATCGCCACCAAGGAGGCGAATGCGGTCGAAGGCTACAAGCAGATGATCACCAGCTCGGGCGCCGACGACATCGTCTATTCGAACCTGTTCACCGGCGTGCACGGCAACTATTTGAAGCCGTCGATCGTCGCAGCCGGCCTCGATCCGGACAATCTCCCGACCTCCGATCCGTCGAAGATGAGCTTCGGCACCGACGCCTCGGGCGAGCGCGCCAAGCCGAAGGCATGGAAGGAGATCTGGGGCTCAGGGCAGGGCATCGGCGCCATCAAGGACGTGCTGCCCGCCGCCGAGCTGATCGCGCGCTTCAAGAAGGAATATGACGAGGCAATCGATCCGCCGCTCTAAGCGGCTCCGCGACGGACAAAAGAAAAGCGCGGCAGCCAGGGCTGTCGCGCTTTTTTGTTGAGGTCGCAACAAGCGGGCGGGCTATTCCAGCTCGATCGCCTGGAACTTGCCGCGCTCGTCGAGCGCCGTGCCCCAGATCTTATGCGAGGCCTGGTGTTCGGCGCGGCCGAAGCCGAGCTTGGCGCCGAGACCGAGATCGATGTCACGCATGTTCTCCAGCGTGTCGATCAGCGCCTCGGTGTCGAGCTGCGGGCCGACCCGGCGCAGCGCCTGGACCAGCACGTTGGCCGAGACGTAGCCTTCGAACGACACGTAGGACGGTGCCTCGCCCGGGAAGTACTTCTCGAGCGCGCTCTTGTATTCGAGCACGGCGCTCGAATAGCCGCCGACGGCCGGCACCACCTGGGTGACGATGACGCCGCTGGCATAGCGCGGGCCGAGCAGCATCAGCTCGTCCGAGAGCTCGGTCGAGCCCACGAAGGAGACGTTGGTGTAGATCATGTGCGGGAACAGATCGCGCGTCTTCTCGATGAACTTCGCGGCGGCGCGATAGGTTGCGACCATGACGATCGCCTTGGGCGGGTTCTTCAACGCCCTCAGCTGGTTGACCGCGTCGTCCACATCGACCGTGTTGCGCTTGTAGTTGAGGCGCAAGATGGACGTGTCGGCAAGGCCGAGCGAGCGGAAGGCCTTGGCCACACCGGAGAAGCCGGCATCACCATAGGCGTCCTGCTGCGCGAACACGGCGATGTCCTTGGCCGGCAGGCGGCGCAGCTTGACCAGATAGCGAACGACGGTGTCGGTCTCTTCGGCGTAGCTGGCGCGATAGTTGAACACGTACCGATCCGGCGGATCGTTGCGCAGGAGGTTGGCGCCGGTGAACGCGCCGTAGAACAGCACGCGGCGCTGCAGGGCGTAGGGCATCGCCACGGCAGACGTCGGGGTACCGACATTGCCGACGAAGCCGAACACCTTGTCCTTCTCGTAGAGCTGCTTCATCGCGTCCAGCGTCCGCGACGGCTCGTAGCCGTCGTCGGCCGAATAGAGCCGCAGCGAGCGCCCGGCGATGCCGCCGGCGTCGTTGGCGCGGTTGAAGGCGGCCTCGATGCCCATCTTCATCTGCCGGCCGAGCTCCTTGGCAGCGCCCGAGAATGGAGCGGCGATGCCGAAGCGGATCTCGTTGGCGGTGACGCCCTGCACGTTGGTGGTGGACGCTGGCGGCAGCGTCGCGGTCGGTGCCGTCGCAGCCACGGCCGCGGACGGGGCGATCACCCCGGCGAGGCTGGTGGCGGTCTGGCTCGGCGCGCTTTGCCCGAGCGAGCGCTCGAGCTCGGCGAGCTGGCGGCCCGCGGAGTTACAGTCGGTCTGAGCCGCCCCGACGCGGTTGCGTCCATCGGCGACGTAGCCGTTGAAGACGCGGGTGAGCTCGTCACGATCCGAGCCGCCGGTGGAGGCCTCCCGGATCACCTCGCGAAACTTGTCGACAATGGCCTGAACGCGGCCCTGGTCGATCGCCTGACAGGCGGATGCTGCTCCCACGATCGGCCCGACCCGGCTCGCAAGATTACGCACCACATCCGCATTGGTGCCCGCCGCGCTGGCGGGCGTTGCGAGCAATGCCGCAACCAAGAACACGCTACAACGAAAGTTCATTGCCACTATCCCACTTTGGACCCCATCCAGGTCTTCCGCCTGGTGAATTGACGCCGTGTCTGCGACGGAGAAGACATAAGACCGTCACCATGCACAGACCAGCCTTTCCTAAGAGCATGACCATTTCGGTAACCCGACACGCCTTTTTCCGATCATACTTTAGGACCTGCTAACGAAACGTCTTCACCAGTTCTTCCCCTTAGAAGCTAATTCTACTCAAGTTCGATTGCCTGATACGTGCCGGTTTCGTCGAGGGCGGTACCCCAGATCTTGTGCGAGGCCTGGTGCTCCGCGCGTCCAAATGCGAGCGTCGTGCCGAGGCCGAGATCGAGGCTGCGCATCGATTCGAGCGTGTCGACCAGTCGCTCGGTGTCGAGCGGATTGGTCTGCTTCAGCGCCTGGATCAAAATCGTCGCCGCGATATAGCCTTCGAGAGACGTATAGTCCGGCGCCTCGCCGGGCGCGTATTTGGCCAGGGCGTTCTTGTAGTCGAGCACGAGGCTCGAATAGCCAGAAACCGCCGGCACGCCCTGCGTCACGATGACGCCGTTGGTGAAGCGCGGGCCGAGCAGCTTGAGCTCGGCCGCGAGCGAGGTCGAGCCGACGGCGGACACGTTGGCGTAGATCAGGCCCGGCACCGCGTCGCGCGTCTTCTCGATGAACTTCGCGGCGGCGCGATCGGTCGCTACCATGATGACCGCCTTGAGTCCCGGCTTGTGCGCCTTGACCTGATTGACCGCCTCTTCCACGTCCATCGTCGCGCGCGGATAGTTGATGCGCGTTACGGCATCGCCGATGTTCAACTGCCGGTAGGCCTTCGCGACACCGGCGAAACCGTCGTCGCCGAATGGGTCCTGCTGGGTGAACACCGCGATCTGCCTGGGCGAGACGCGCTTCATCTTGATCAGGTAGCGCACCAGCGCGGCCGTCTCCTCGGCGTAACTCGCCCGATAGTTGAAGACGTAGCGATCCGGCGGATCGCGTCGCACCACTGCTGCGCCGGTGTTCGGTGCAAAGAACAGCGTGCGCCGCTCCAGCGCATAGGGGATCGCCACCTGCGAGTTGGCGGTGCCGACGTTGCCGATGAAGCCGAACACCTGCTCCCTGTCGTAGAGCTGCGTCATCGCCGCCAGCGTGCGGCCCGGATCGTAGCCGTCGTCCGCCGCCACGAGACGGAGCATGCGCCCGTTGACGCCGCCGGCGTCGTTGGTGCGTGCGAACGCGGCCTCGATGCCCTGGCGCATCTGACGCCCGGTCTCCTTGCGGATGCCGGAGAACGGCAGGACCATGCCGAAGCGGATCTCGCGGTCGGTGATGCCGCGCACGGGGCTCGCGGTGACGGCGCCAGTCGTCGTTTCGGCCTTGACCGGTGTGATCGGGGCCGTCGCCGCAGCCGGCTGGTCGAGCGAGCGTTCGAGCTCCGTCAGTTGCCGCTCCGCGGCGGCGCAGGTCGCCTGCGAGGCGCCCGTACGACTACGGCCCTCGGCGATGTAGCCATTGAAGCTGCGGGTCAGCTGATCGCGCTCGCCGTCATTGCTCGTCGCCTGGCGGATGGCTTCGCGGAATTTGTCGACCATGCTCTGGACGCGGCCCTGCGCGATGTCCGGGCAGGCGGACGCCTGTCCCACGATCGGTCCGACACGGCCGCCAAGCTCCCTGACGACGTCGGGAGCCGCCGCCAAAGCGGGGCTGAAGGGAGCTACGAAAACACTCCCGATGATCAACGCGGACCAACGCACGGCCATCGAACCTTCCACCTGCTCAGCTTGTTTCAAACCCTCTTCGTTCTACTATTCGTGGCATTTCGAATTAATGTCGGGTTTCTCTGTCGCTCTTTTGTCCTGGTAGTTGAGGCCGTCGCGCCTCTAGCGGTATCCTATTCAAGTTCGACGGGTTGGTAGGTGCCGCTCTCGTCCAGTGCCGTGCCCCAGATCTTGTGCGAAGCCTGGTGTTCGGCGCGGCCGAAGCCGAGCTGCGTGCCGAGGCCGAGATCGATGTTGCGCATGTTCTCGAGCGTTTCGACCAGTTGCTCGGTATCGAAGTTCGGACCGGCGCGCTTCAGTCCCTCGATCAGGATGCTCGCCGCGATGTAGCCCTCGAGCGAGGTGTAGTCGGCCGGCTCGCCCGGGGCATATTTCGCAAGTGCGGTCTTGTATTCGAGCACCAGGCTCGAATAGCCGGAAACGCCGGGCACGGTCTGGCTGACGATCACGCCCTCGGCGTAGCGCGGTCCGAGCAGCATCAGTTCGCTGGCGAGCGCCGAGCCAGCAACCGCGGAGATGTTGGCGAAGATGACGCCCGGAAATACGCCCTGGGCCTTCTCGATGAACTTGGCTGCGGCGCGCGTCGTCGCCAGCATCACCACCGCCTTGACCGGGGTCTTCAGCAGCTTCAGCTGATTGATGGCGTCGTCGACCTCGACCGTGTTGCGCGGATAGTTGACCCGCACGATCGAATTGTCGCTGACGCCGAGCGTGCGGAACGCCCTGGCCACCCCGGCGAAGCCGGCGTCGCCGAAGGCATCGTTCTGCGCGAACACGACGATCTGGCGCGGATGCAGCCTTCGCATCTTCACGAGATAATGGACCAGCGCGTCGGTCTCCTCGGCATAACTCGGCCGGTAGTTGAAGACGTAGCGGTCGGGCGGATCGTGGCGCACGACGTTGGCGCCGGTATAGGGCGCGAAGAACAGCGTGCGGCGCTCGAGCGCGTAGGGGATGGCGACCGCGGCGGTGGCCGAGCCGAAATTGCTGATATAGCCGAACACCTGCTCCTTCTCGTAGAGCAGCTTCATCGCATCCAGCGTGCGCGCGGGATCGTAGCCGTCATCGGCGGTGACGAGCTTCAGCATGCGGCCGTTGACGCCGCCGGCCTCGTTGGCGCGATTGAACGCCGTCTCGACGCCGATCTTGAGCAGTCGCCCGCTCTCCTTCACCGGTCCGCTGTAGGGAATGACCATGCCGAGCTTGATCTCGCTCTGCGTCACCCCGCGTACGTTGCCGGCCGGCGGCAGCAGTTGCGCCGGTACAGTCGCGGCCTGCGCCGTCGCAGGTCCGATGCTCACGGCAGACAGGTTCGCGCGCGCCGGAGGCGGCGCTGCGATGGATTGTTCGAGATCGGCAAGCTGCCGATTGGCGCCGCCGCAATCCAGCCGGCCCGACGTGACGAGGCTGCGACCTTCGGCGACATAGCGGTCCAGCAGGCGCGTCAGTTCGTCACGGTCGGCCTCGCTGGAGGCGGCCTCGCGGATGACGAGCTGGAATTTCTCGATGATGGCCTGGATGCGCGGCCGGGCGATGTCGCGGCACGCGAGCGCGGCGCCAATGATCGGGCCGACGCGGCTGCCGAGCTGGCGCGCCACGCTCACACTCTCGCCGGGCGCAGCAGCGGCCTCGCCGGCCACGAGGGACGCGAGCAGGATGGCTGCCATACGGGCGTGAGCCAGCGGACGGCGTGCTGCCGCTTTCTGCGGTAGGACGTCGATCATCGTCGCCTGTGATGTGTTGGAAGTCGGATCAGTCGTGCAGAGGGTTAGCGAACCCGCTCCATCTGACCCGTCTTCTGGTTCCACTGCATGAACTGCTGCAGCATGGGCTTTTCTGGAGTATCGGTCTCTGCCGTCGGCGCCGGAGCGTCCGCGAGCAGCGATTTGAACTGCGACAGCGCCGGAGCCTGCGGCTCGACCCGCTCGGGCAGCGCGCTGGTCTGGTCCGCCTTGGCGTCCTGGACGTCGGCGGCGACCGGCGGCAGCGTCTTCATCGACTGCACGGCTGCGACGAAGGACGAGCTGGCGTCGGGCTGGCGCCACACCGGCACGATGTTGACGAAGAACAGCGCGACGACGGCGGCGACGCCGGTTGCGGCGGCGAAGCGGCCGGCCACCTTGAACACGACCGACCGGCGGTCGCGCTCGCGCTCCAGATCCGGCGGCTCGCGCATGACTTGCGGATTCAGCGACTGGCGAAGGGATTCGAACACGGCGGTCTCCAGGCGAGCATCGAGCGGTCCTTGCTGTCCCGAAGCGGGACGCTCGGCCGCCTCCGCTGCCTTGGCATTGTCACCGACGAGAGATAGACGCGCGGCTTCCGGACGTTCGCGCAGCCACCGCGGTGCGTAATGCAGCGGGTCCTGCGGGTTCATCGGATTCTGTTCACTCAACGAACTCATACGCTACTCCTCTGACGCTCGATTCCGGTAACTGATACGCTTCTGCCACGGTTCGTATGAGAGCTAGTTTCAAACGAAGAGCGGGAGCCGGTCTGCCACTTCAGTCCACACGGAATCACTCGCAGAATCAGACGTTTCGCGTCGATCAACGATCGCACGCCAGCGGTCCCTTCCTGCAAGGCGCCGTGGCACGTTTGCCGTGCCTTGGGCGCCTCTATCGATCCCATGCCCCGCCCCCTGACGAGTGTCAATCGATCGGAACCTCCTAAAGTCGTCGGTTCCGAATTATATGTACGTTAAAGTTATCATCATGATGTGATTAAAATGAGGCATGACAGGTCTTGACGCAGATGCTCATGAATTGCGTCTCATTGATGCCAAGATTGCGCCTTGATTCGATCATCATCGAACTATGTCGGGCGGGCCGCTGTCGATTTTTGAGCGGCTTAGCGTCGATTTAACCATCCGTTAACCATCTGGCGCCGACAGTTAACCAATCACTAAGAAGGGTTGGGTCGGATGGTCATGAGTGCCAGCGCTGAAACGGTGCGTCCTGTTATTCGTCTGCGCGGGCGCTCCTACGTCGCCTTCGTGTTTTCGCCGGTTGTGCCGATTGCCGATTGGCTGGCTGAGCTCGACGCAACGCTCGCGGGCTCGCCCGGCTTCTTCGTCGGCAAGCCGATCGTGCTCGATCTCTCAGCGCTGGATCTGAGCCCGCTCGCCATCACCCATCTCATCAAGAGCATCGAGTCGCGCAACATCCGCGTGCTCGGACTCGAAGGCGTCGAGCAGGGGCGGCTGTCGCTCGGCATGCCTCCCTTGTTGTCGGGCGGCCGTCACTGCGCCGTGCAGGAGATCGAGCCGGAGAAGCCGTCGCTGCAGCAGCCGACCTCGCTGCTGCTCGACCAGCCCGTACGCTCGGGCCAGTCGATCGTGTTTCCCGATGGCGACGTCACCGTGCTCGGCGCGGTGTCGTCGGGCGCCGAGATCGTCGCCGGCGGCTCGATCCACGTCTACGGCACGCTGCGCGGCCGCGCGATGGCCGGCATCAACGGCAACGCGGCGGCGCGCATCTATTGCCAGAAGATCGAGGCCGAGCTGGTCGCGATCGACGGCTACTACCAGACCGCCGAGCAGATCGACGCCGCGTTGCGCGGCCGGGCCGTGCAGGCGCGGCTCGAAGGTCATTCCATGAAGATCGTTGCATTGAACTGAGTAGCAGGAGGATCCGTGACATGTCGAAAGTACTCGTAGTGACGTCGGGCAAGGGTGGCGTCGGCAAGACCACCACGACGGCGGCGATGGGCGCGGCGCTGGCGCAGGCCGGCGAGAAGGTCGTCGTCGTCGATTTCGACGTCGGCCTGCGCAACCTCGATCTGGTGATGGGCGCGGAACGCCGCGTGGTGTTCGATCTCATCAACGTGGTGCATGGCGTCGCCAAGCTGCCGCAGGCTCTGATCCGCGACAAGCGGCTGGAGAATCTCTGGCTGCTGCCGGCGTCGCAGACCAAGGACAAGGACGCGCTGACCGAGGACGGCGTCGGCCGCGTCATCGCTGAGCTGCGCAAGACATTCGACTGGGTGATCTGCGACAGCCCGGCCGGCATCGAGCGCGGCGCCATGCTGGCGATGCGCTATGCCGACGAGGCTCTCATCGTCACCAATCCGGAAGTGTCGTCGGTGCGCGATTCCGACCGCATCATCGGCATGCTCGACTCCAAGACCGTGCGCGCCGAAAACGGCGAGCGCGTCGAGAAGCACATTCTCATCACCCGCTACGATGCCGGCCGCGCCGCGCGCGGCGAGATGCTGTCGATCGATGACGTGCTGGAAATCCTGGCGACGCCGTTGCTCGGCATCGTGCCGGAGAGCCAGGACGTGCTGCGCGCCTCCAATGTCGGCTGCCCGGTGACGCTCAACAGCCCGGCGAGCGCCCCCGCACGCGCCTATCACGATGCGATGCGCCGGCTGCTCGGCGAGGAGGTCGAGATGCAGATCCCGACCGAGCGCAAGGGCCTGATGAACCTGCTCTTGGGACGGAGGGCTGCATGAGTGTGCTGCGGCTCTTTACGGGGCGTGCAGCCTCCGCGCCCGTCGCGCGGGAACGGCTGCAGATCCTGCTCGCGCACGAGCGCAGTCTGCGTGGACAGCCCGATCTCCTGATGCAGCTGCGCGAGGAAATCCTCGCCGTGGTTTCGCGCCATGTGGTACTTGATCCGGACAAGGTCATCGTTCGCATGGACCGGGGAAAGCATGTCTCGACGCTCGAGGTCGACATCGAACTGCCCAATGGCGCCGACCGCGCCTTTGCCAGCGCCGGCTGAGACGTGGCGAGGCGCGCGCTGATGCGGCCGATCTTCCGCATCGCGGACAATCGGGTCGCCGTCGGCTCCGATGCTGCGGGACCCTGGGATCCGACCATGCAACATGGGTCTGCGCCATCGGCGCTGGCCGTGTGGGCGGCCGAGCGCATTCCGACGAAGTCGCCGATGCGCATCGCCCGCGTCACCATCGACCTGATGCGCCCGGTGCCGCTCGCAGAGCTCCTCATCGAGACCGAGGTGCTGCGCGAGGGGCGCAAGATCCAGCTCTGCGCCGTGCGCTTGCGCGCCGGCGACACGGTGGTCGTCACGGCGACGGTGCTCAAGATCAGGCAGGACGCGGTGCCGCTGCCGGACGATGTCCGCGAGCTGCCGGTCGATCTGGTCGGCCCTGACGATGCGCTGCCGGAGCCGGCTGATTTCTCGACCAGCCCGTTCGTGCGTGGCATGACGCTGCGCGCCGCGCGCGGCCGGTTCGGCGTCAAGGGTCCCGGCGCGATCTGGTACCGCGTCGACTGGCCGCTGGTCGAAGGCCACGCCGTGTCGCAGGCGATGCGCGCCGTGGTCGCGAGCGACTTCTGCAACGGCACCTCCGCCGCGCTCGACTTCCACAGCTATACGTTCCTCAATGCCGACCTCACCGTGAACATGGCCCGCGAGCCGGTCGGCGACTGGATCCTGCTCGACGCCGAAAGCTGGATCGGCCCGGACGGCGCGGGTCTGGCGATGGCGCGGCTGGGCGATGTCAGGGGCTATTTCGGCCGGGTGGTGCAGAGCCTGGTGATCGAAAAGCGGTGAGGGGGCGGTCAGCCGTCCGGATTGCGTTCACGGCGAGTTGGCGAACTGATCACCGCACCGGCGCTGCCTCGTTTCCAACGGCGTGCTGCGGCGAGGTGTTATTAAGTTGGGCCGGTGATCGGCAGTTGCCTGCTTCGTTTCCGGTGAACCGATCAACCCCGCGCCAAGCTCCGCTGTGCCCTCTCCCCCGCTTGCGGGGGAGAGTTGGAGAGGGGGCGCCACGCACACCGCCGCTGGAGCGGCCCCCTCCCTAGCCCTCCCCCGCAAGCGGGAGAGGGAACAAACTGCCGTTGTCGCGAGTGAACGAGTTCAACGACGAACGATTTCGCTCTTGCGCCGCCCGCACCGTGTTCAAGAATCGTCCCACCTCCAGCTTCAGCCGGTTGCTGTCCTGTGACAGCGACTGCGCCGCCGACAGCACCTGGGACGAGGCCGAGCCGGTTTCGCTGGCGTCGTGCTGCACCTCGGTGATGTTGGACGACACCTCGTTGGTGCACTGTGCCGCTTGGCCGTGGAGTTATCAATATTGCTATAAACTTGAGCAGGCCAAGATGGTCGTATAACTACGACGCGGACTACACGCAGGTGAAACGACAAGCAGGTGGATGGGAATAAGCGTCATGGCGAAACCAACGAAGGCTACGAGCGTCGGCGAGGGGAACCAGTCTCCGTCGGAGCTGATCGACGCCCGGATCAAGGAGCTCGGGGATTGGCGCGGCGTCACGCTCAGCTACGTCCGCGATCTCATCAAACGGGCCGATCCCGATATCGTCGAAGAGTGGAAGTGGCGCGGCGTTCCCGTATGGTCGCATGCCGGCATCGTCTGCACCGGCGAGACCTACAAGGCCGCGGTGAAGCTGACCTTCGCCAAAGGAGCCTCGCTGCCGGACCCTTCCGGCCTGTTCAACGTCAGCCTCGACGGCAACACCCGCCGCGCCATCGACCTTCATGAAGGCGACGTGATCGATGAGACTGCGTTCATGGCGCTGATCCGCGCCGCGGTGGCGCTGAACATGACGAAGGGGAAGCGGTAGGGCTGGTGCATCGCTCCGCGCAGTCAGTATCAACGATCCAGGTCGCTGCTCACTCACCACGTCGTCGCGAGCGCAGCGAAGCAATCCAGGGCCAAGTCGAATCATCTGTCTGGAAGGCCTGGATCGCCTCGTCGTTTCGGGGGCTCGCGACGGCGGTGTGCCGGTCGCCGACAACCTTTCGCAAGGATGACCCGTGTGCATCGAGGTGGGAGGAGGTGGCGGCCAAGGTTGCGCTCTGCCGAGAAACACGCTAGTTCAGCGCATCCCAACTTCAACGCAGGAGGCGACGATGTTCAGACTCACGCGCTTCCCGGGCTCGCTGCGCGATCATTGACGCGGCCGACCGGGATGATTGTCCCGGCCATGATTTGACCCTTTCGCATCTCATCGAAAAGCCCGTGGCCCTCGTGGCCTGCGCTTGAACCGTCGTGTCATGACATCAAATCTCTTGCTGACTCCCAGCCGGGAGCCGGAGCGTTCCGACCTGCGCGAACGCCGGCTGCGGCGCTATTCGTCTCGTCTGCAATCCCGCGTGCGCGCATGCGCGATGCGACATCCTCATCTCGCCGACCTCGCGTTGAGCTTTCCGGCGCTGCTGTTCGCGCTGGCGGTGCCGCGCCCGGATGTCGATCCGGAGCGGGCGATCGCGTGCGTGATCGCGGGGCGTCCGCTGGCCGAGGCGGCGGCCGCGGCCGGTCTGCCGCTCTGGCTGCGCAAGCTGCCACCGGAGGCGTTCGTCCGTCCGATCCCACCATTGCCAGACGGCGAGCTGTTCCGGCGGCAGATCGGCAACCATTTGCCGCGCTCGCCGAAGCTGATGCCGACCTGGCTGCAGCTCGTGGCGGAGATGGCGGCGCTGGCGCATGAGCCGGCCGCGGTGTGGATCGCCCGTGAGTATCTGCGGGCGCCGCTGGTGCTGAAGCGCGACCGCATGCATCTGCTCGGTCTGTGGATCTGGTTCTCGGGGCAGCCCGCCGGCTTCGGCCGCGAGCTCGTCGAAAGGCCGTGGACGCCAGCCATGAAGCTCGATGCCGCAATGACGGCTGCCCTCGCTTGGCGAGGGAAAGTCTCGCTGCATCTCAATCTCGGTCAACGGCCAATCCGCGACATGTGGCTCCATCCCGGTCGCGTCGGGGACTATGAGTTTCGGCCGCTGGATGACATCCCGGATCTGGTCGACGAAGCGATGACTATGCGCAATTGTGTCCGCACCTATGGCTCCGACATCGCCCACAATCGCTCTCGGCTGTGGAGCGTCCGGCACCTGGGCGAACGCGTCGCGACGCTGGAGGTCGCCGTCCGTTTTCCTGATCCGTTGTTGGGCATCGTCCAGCTCAAGGGACGGGGGAATGCTGACGTCGCCCGCGAGCTCTGGTGGATCGCGCGGCGCTGGCTGCACCTGCACGATCTGTCGCAGATCGAGACCGGTCGAATGAAATGGCGCCAGGCCCCTGTGGATCTCACCACATGGCGAATGCTGTGGCGGCCGTATTGGCTCGCCAAGCGCCGCATCCCGGACTGGTTGCCGCTCGCACCGTCGCGCGCTGCGTTCGCGGCGTTGTGAGATGGTTGTCGTGTCTGGACGCTCGTCCGACAAAATCAATGTCGTCCCGGCGAACGCCGGGACCCATAACCCAGGGCCATATTCGAGGCACGCGCATTGATGCATCCGGGCTCGCCACGTCCTGGGGTCTCGGTCCTGGGTCGCGCGAACGCGACGATGCCTGCACATCGTCCGGCTTCGCTTGTTCGGCACGACAGCGGGTCGGAGTGCAGACCGGCTTTTCGTTGGGCCCTCTGTCGCGCGTCGCCTGGGATTCGTTGTGCCGCAGCGAGGTTGATTTGGCCGACGAGCAGGCTTGCTTCCCCATCGATACTTTCCGGCGCAGGTCGGGCGTCCGCAGCGGCGCGCGCAAAGACGAAATTCGCTCGCGCGATCAAGCTGATTTGGGCTGTCCAGATGCGGAGCGAAAAATATTCGACTTTGCATTTTCAGAAATCCATGGTCTATTCTCCGCATCCCGCTTCACTGACGAGGGGCGCTTCGCGAACGTCACGATGCGTTGGGGTGGGATGCGGTGGCCGCGATGGGGCGCAGCATGCTTTGGGCATGCCGACGTACGCCACGTCGCGGACGGTGAAGTCGCAGGGTCCTGGCCTCCCGACGCTGAGGTCCGCGCAACGCGTGAAACGCGTTGTCGCCACGGTGGCAAACAAGCCGGTCACCGAGGAGACTGCGTATAAATCGTAAAGCCATCGCGCAGGGAAGGCCGGGTCTATCCGGCCGAACCTGTGGTTCTGCCGCGTGCTTTTTTGCTGCACGCGGACCGCAGGCCTCGGTCGAGGCCTGGCCTTCCCTGCACCCTCCGTGAGTTGGAGGGGAACGACACCAGCAAGACTCGGACGCAGATGCGCCGCGAGGCAGCAATGTCATGTCTGCAATGGGGGCAGCGCATTCAGTGTTGTTTGGATACAGCGGATCGCGTGGCGAGTATCGCGCCACACAAAGGCTGTCGTCCCGGCGAACGCCGGGACCCATGATCATAAGACGATGGTCGAGGCACGCGGGTCGCTACGTCAGCGCTTACGACGCTGCCCTGTGGTTATGGATCCCGGGTCGCGCTTCGCTTGCCCGGGACGACAGCGGAGCGCGGCGGCTACGGGCGAGAGCTTCCATCGGCATTGCAAAGCCGCGAGTCTGGATTGCCGTCGTTGCGAGCGGAGCGAAGCAATCCAGGGCCTCATCCGCGGCCCTGGATTGCTTCGGCGCAAGAGCAATGACGGTGGCGATCGAGGGAGCTGATGATGCCGCTACCCCACCATCCGCCCGCGGCCCTCCCAGAACCGTGCGCGCAGCACCTTCTTGTCGACCTTGCCGACGCCGGTCATCGGCAGCTCCTTGACGAACGAGATGCTCTTGGGCGCATGGGCCGAGCCCTTGCGCGCCTTCACGAGCTCGATCAGCTCGGCAGCGTCGATCTGCGCGCCGGCGCGGGGCACCACGATCGCGGTGACAGCCTCGCCCCATTTGTCGTCGGGCACGCCGACCACCGCGCACATCGCCACGTCGGCATGTTGCGTCAGCACGTCCTCGATCTCGCGCGGGAAGATGTTGAAGCCGCCGGAGACGATCATGTCCTTCTTGCGGTCGAGGATGTACATGTAGCCGCGCTCGTCGCGGCGGGCGATGTCGCCGGTGTGCAGCCAGCCGTTCTTCAAGGTCTCGGCGGTGATGTCCGGCCGCTGCCAATATTCCGCCATCACATGCGGCGCGCGCACGCAGATTTCGCCGGCCTCGCCCGGCGCGACCTCCTGATCATGGTCATCGAGGATCTTGACCTCGCAGGCCGCGATCGGGAAGCCGCAGGACAGGAACAGCTCCGGCTGCTTCGGATCATGATCGGCCTTCCGCAGCACCGAGACGGGATAGCATTCGGTCTGGCCATAGAGCTGCGAGAACACCGGGCCGATGCGCTCGATGCCTTCGACCAGCCGTGTCGGCGACATCGCCGAGGCGCCGTACAGCACGAGCTCGAGCGAGGAGAGATCTGTCTTAGCTAACGCGGGATGATCGAGCAGCACGTAGATCATCGTCGGCACGAACAGCGTGAAGTTGATGTGCTCGCGCGCGATGGTCGCGAGCACGGCCTCCGGATCGAAGCTCTTCAGCATGTGCACGGTGCCGCCGCGCATCAGGGTCGGCAGCACCTTGGTGCCGGCGACATGGCTGATCGGGGCGACCGTCAGATAGCGGGCGCGCTCCGGGATCTCGAAATCGGCGAGGATCGCGGTGGCGAAGCCGCCATATTCCCGGTGATGGCGCAGCGCGCCCTTCGACTTTCCGGTGGTGCCGCCGGTGTAGTTCAAGGTCGCGATGTCCTCGGGCGTGGCGAAGTTGCGCGCGCTGGCGTGGCCTGACTGCTCGATCGCGGCGAGGAGGTCGACGCCATAGCCGGCTGCGCCCAGCGTGAACACGTGGCGCAGGCCGCCCGAGCGCGCGGCCAGTTCGCCGCCGCGGTCGTGGAACGCGGCGGCATCGATCACCAGCACCTGCGATTCGGAATCGGCGAGCTGGAACAGCTGATCGTCGAGCGAGCCCAGCGGATGCAGCCAGGTGATGGCGAGCCGCGACAGCTGCGCCGCCGTGCCGGCGCACCAGGCATCGGCGCGGTTCGCGCTGAGGAACGCGACGCGTGTTCCCGGCGGCAGGCCGAGCCGCATGAACACGTTCTGCATGCGGCCGATCAGGTCGATCGCGCCCTGATAGGTCAGCGATCCGTCCGGCCAGCTGAAGGCGGTGCGCGACGGATGACGCGACAGCGTGAGCAGGGTCTGCTCGCAGACGACCGGAAACGAATGAAGCTGTGGGCTCATGGACGATCCTCCCGAGATGCCGCGATCGTTGTGGCGTCGCGGGGCTTGTTGCCGACGCTATCAGAAAGCCCATCGCGCTCAAGGCGCGCTTGTCGTCCTCGGAACATCGCTGCGCGCGCCGCGTTGCCCGGCCGAACAATAGCGGAGCAAGGCCATGCGCACCTCGACAGCTTTTTTCGCGGGAGCCGGAACGGTCGCCATCGCCGTCGCGGCCGGTCTCGGCGGCGGGCTCATGATCGCGGAGGGCATGCATCCGAGTTCGCAGGCGTTCGAGCAGGCCAAGCTCGCGCGTTCCGTGCCGGAGACGCCGTCGCCAAGTCCGACGACCACCTCGTATCTTGCGGCAACGCAGGCGGCCGCGACCACGCCGATCAAGGTGGCGCCCGCAGCAGCGGAGACGGGGCCGGCGACGCCGGTATCGCCCAATCCCTCGCCCCCGCCGCAGGCTGCTGTGCCGGACGCGACGGCTGTGCCCGCCGCCTCTTCGGCGCCGGCCAGCACGCAGGCCGGTACCGCCGAGGACGTTCAGGAGAAGGGACAGGACAAGGCCGCAGCGAAGGCCGAGGACGCGGATATCAAGGCGCGCGGGGCGGAGCGCAAGCGCGTCGCGGAGCAGCGCCGCACCGAGCGGCACCGGCAATATGTCGAGCGCCGGCGCCAGCGCCGCGAGCAGGATCTGCGCGCGGTCGAGCAGGCCGTGCGTGAGGATACGACGCCGCGCGCCTATGCGGCGCAGCCGGTCGGCATGGAGGGGCCGCGCTTCAGCTTCTTCGGCGACGATTGATCGCACGCGGCGGCGCCGTTATCCCTGAGCCCAACAAGGATCAGGGAGGGACGCGCCGTGCAGGACACTCGATGGGACGGGCTGCGGGCGCGGCTGCGCCTGCCGCTGATCGCAGCGCCGATGTTCCTGGTGTCGGGAATCGAGCTGGTGAGCACGGCCTGCACCAACGGCGTGATCGGCGCGTTCCCGACGGTCAATTGTCGAACCCCCGACGAGCTCGACGCCTGGCTGCTCCAGATTGCCGATCGGCTTGCGCGCAGCAGCGATGCGAGCGGCGCTGCGGCTGCGCCGGTCTGCCCGAATCTGATCGTGCATCAATCAAACGCGCGGCTGCAGGACGATCTCGCGGTGCTGTTGCGGCGCCGCCCGGAGATCGTGATTACCTCGGTCGGCTCGCCGGCAAAGGTTGTTGCGCCCTTGCATGATGCGGGCGCGCTGGTGTTCGCTGACGTCGCCTCGATCCGTCATGCAGAGCGCGCGGTCGAGGCCGGCGCAGATGGCCTGGTGCTGCTCACGGCCGGGGCGGGCGGCCAGACCGGCTGGCTCAATCCATTTGCCTTCGTGCGCGCGATCAGGGCGTTCTTCGCCGGGCCGATCGTGCTCGCCGGCGGCATCAGCGACGGCGTGGCGTTGCGGGCGGCCGAGGTGCTCGGCTGCGATCTCGCCTACATGGGCACGAAGTTCATCGCCACGCGCGAAAGCCTTGCCGATGACCGGTACAAGTCGATGCTGGTCGCGAGCTCGGCCGACGACGTGCTGCTCACCTCGGCCTTCACCGGCCTGCCGACCAGCATGCTCCGGCCGTCGATCGTCGCGGCCGGGCTCGATCCCGAAGCCTTGCCGGCGCGTGGCGCGATCGAGATCGGCAGTGACATCGACATCGCTGCGCGCGAGGCGCGGCCGAAACGCTGGCGCGACATCTGGAGCGCCGGGCACGCGACCTCGGGGGTCACCGACATCCCGTCGGTCGCCGTGCTGGTGGCGCGCACGGCTGATGAGTACGGCGGCGCGGGTGGCCTCCGGCCATGAGAAAACGTGATGTGTGTCCTTAAGGCACCATTAACCATCGGGTCCCACAATCCGCGGAGCTTGAACTTGGCGGAATCGTGCGATGGGCATCGGGCTACGGCAGGACAAAGAGCGGGTGACGCTCGAGGAGATCCGGATCCGCGTCGGGCATGCTCTGCAGCGGCATCCGCTATGCCGCAACGTCCAGTTCGACATCATGAGCGTTCCCCGCACCGCCCGCGGCGGGAACTGGACCATCAGCTTGCATTCGGTGGAACCGGCCGCGCTTTGGGAAGCCTCCGACATCGTTGCCGACATCCAGGCCGCGTACGATCTGCTGATGCCGGCCGAGCTGTCTTCGGCGGCGTGAAAAAAAATGTCCGTCATGTTCACAGGGCAGAATGGTGGCCTCTGTGTTTCTGTGGCATCGTAAAGCCTTAATTAACTCCCACTTTTCGGCAAAGTGCGGCTTTCCGCCGGGATACGGAGAATTGCGTGACGAAGTCGATCGCTTTTGTCGCTTTGCTGGGCGTGCTGATTGCAGGCGCGGCCGTGACGAGCGTCCTGATGCAGGACAGCGTGCCTTCGGCCGGTGCGATGATGCCGCCGGTGGTGGCGAAGAGCCCGCTCTCCAATCGTGAAGCCAAGGGCGACCGCCTGGCGATGGTCACACTTGCGACCCCCGAGGTGCAGCAGCCGAGTGCCCCGTCGAAGGCGACGCTGCGTCAGGCCTATGCCTATGCGCCGTCCGAGCCGGAGATGGCAAAGGCGTCGGCTGCCGCGGTCGTCGCTGCCGAGCCGATGGTGCCGAAGTCCAAGATTCTCGCCAGGAGCGAGCCGGCCCCGGCGCCGCTGAAGCCGGAGGTGCAAAAGGCCTATTCGTTGCTGTCGGACGGCCAGATCGCAGGCATCAAGGAACGGCTGCGGCTCTCGTCGAGCCAGGAATATTATTGGCCGGCGGTCGAGACGGCGCTGCGCGCCGTCGCCCGCAAGATCCACGCCGGACGCCAGGGCGCGGCGAAGCCGGGCGCGGTGGCGCTCGATCCGGATTCGGATGAGGTGCAACAGCTGAAGTCGGCCGCGATGCCGCTGCTGTGGCAGTTGCGCGAGGATCAGAAGGACGAAGTGCGGCGGCTTGCGCGCACCATCGGCCTCGACAAGGTCGCAGCCGCGATCTGATCGGGGCGATCCTCCCGGCGTGAACATCAAACTGGAGTGAACATCAAGGAAGGCCGCGCATTGCGCGGCCTTCTTGCTTTCGAGAGGCGCTTTTTCACCTCGCCGGGGGATTGGCCTCCGGATGCCCGCCGCTCTCGGGGCCGGCTCCCGTCGACGACGACGCGGGCGCGGTACGCAGGTCCGGGCCGGGCCGTGCCGGCTGGGTCATGGTCGGGGCTTCCGGCGGGGTGATCGCGGCGCCGGCGCCGACCGTGGTGCCGCGGTCGGTGTTGGTCGGCGCTGACGGCACTGGCGTCGGCTTGTCGCCGCCGGCGAAGCGCGTCGCGCCGCCGCTCTGATAGCCGGCAACCAGCAGGCCGGCGACCACCAGCGCGAGCACGAACAGGCCGCCGAGCTCGGGCAGGGCACCTGACGGGACCACGCCGCGGCCTCGGCCGTCTCCCTCGAGCGCCACCGCCGCGATCTCTCGGTTGTGCCGCGAGCGCAGGAAGGCCAGGAACGCGCCGGCGGCGATGACGATCGCGGCCGCGAGCGTGAAGAACATCAGCCAGCTGATGGGTTGATCGCCTTGCATGTCGAACATCCTTTGATCCGTGAGGGCTGCGCGACGTACAGTCGCGTCAAACCCGCATGACAATCTCTGTTCGTTGCAATCGTCAGTGGCGTGAAAGGTTTCCCGCCCGGCGGCGGAAATCTCGCGTCAGCGCCCTTCGCCGGCGGCCCATAGCGCCTCGAGCCCGGCGCGATAGGTCGGGTAGGCGAAGCCGACGCCGAGCTCCTGCCTGGCGCGGATATTCCGGATGCGCCGGTTGCTGGCATAGAAGCTGCGCGCCATCGGCGACAGCTCGGCGCGGTCGAACGGCAGTTCCGGCGGCGGGGCGATGCCCATCAACGCAGCGGCATAGGCGATGACGTCCTGCGGCGGCGCAGGCTCGTCGTCGACGATGTTCCAGGCGCCGCCTGACCCGCGCTGGATCGCGCCCATGATCGCGCTGGCCGCGTCATCGACATGGATACGGTTGAACACCTGTCCCGGCTTGACGATGCGCCGCGCCCGCCCGGCCCGCAGCTCGACCAGCGCGTTGCGGCCCGGCCCGTAGATGCCGCCGAGCCGGAGCACCGCGAGCCGGTCACCGATCCGCGCGCGCCAGTCCTGCTCGACGCGGACCCGGGCCTGCACCCGGTCGTGCTCGGGCGCCAGCGGCGTGTCCTCATCGATCCAGCCGCCCTGATGGTCGCCATAGACGCCGACGGTCGAGAGATAGACCACGTGCCGCGCGCGCCCCGCCGTGATGGCGTCGCCGAATGCGGCCAGCGCCGGGTCGCCGCCTCCTCCAGGCGGCACCGAGATCAGCACGACGTCGGCCTGCGCCGCCTTCGCCAGCGTCGCGGCCGCGGGGGCCGTGCCGTCGAACAGGTCGATGTCATCATGCGCCAGTCGCGCGCGCTTGTCGGCGCTGCGGACCGTGCCGCCGATGCGGGCGAACGCGCCACGGTGCAGCTCGACGAAGCGCTGGGCGGTGTAGCCGAAGCCGATGATGAAGAGGTTCATGGATGCCGTTCACCTGGACTTGCGCGAAGGAGCGAGCCTTCGAGTTACCCGGCACCGGGTGGCCCGCGCAATTCAAATGACGCGCGCGGAGTCACCCTGCGGACTGGGCGGTGCTGACCTGCCGCGCTTGTTATGGCTCCCGTCATGGTCCATGTCGTATGATCAGGCGACAGGAGATGGACTGCCACGATGAATTTCCATTCGATCTACCGCCACGGCTTTGCCCGCGTCGCTGCCTGCGTCACCGCCTCGAGCGTCGCCAACCCGACCGCCAATGCGGCGGCGATCCTGGCCGCGGCGCGCGCCTGCCATGACCAGGGCGCGGCGGTCGCGGTGTTTCCGGAGCTCTGTCTGTCCGGCTACGCGATCGAGGACCTCGTCAAGCAGGACCCGCTGCTCGACGCCGTCCAGCGCGGGCTGCTCACCCTCGTCGAAGCCTCGCACGACCTGATGCCCGTCCTGATCGTCGGTGCGCCGTTGCGCTTTGCGCATCGTGTCTACAATTGCGCCGTCGTGATCCACCGCGGCGAGGTGCTCGGCGTTATTCCCAAGAGCTACCTGCCGACCTATCGCGAATTCTACGAAGGCCGCCACTTCGCCTCCGGCGCCGGCATCCGCGGCGAGATGATCGAGGTCGCCGAGACCATGGCGCCGTTCGGCACCGACCTTCTGTTCGCCGCCGCGGATGTCGCCGGCCTCGTCATCGGCGTCGAGATCTGCGAGGACATGTGGATCCCGGTGACGCCGGCGTCCGAGCTCGCGCTCGCCGGCGCCACCGTGCTCGCCAATCTCTCGGGCAGCCCGATCACGGTCGGCCGCGCCGAGTCCCGCTCACTGTTGTGCCGCTCGACCTCGGCGCGCTGCCTCGCGGCCTATGTCTACGCGGCGGCGGGCGTCGGCGAATCCACCACGGATCTCGCCTGGGACGGCCAGACCTCGATCTTCGAGAATGGCGTGCTGCTCGCCGAGAGCGAGCGCTTCCGCCAGACCGGACAGACCATCTTCGCCGACGTCGATCTCGATCTGCTGCGCCAGGAGCGGGCGCTGATGGGCACGTTCGACGACAATGCGCGCGCGCAAGGCGCCGGCATGCACTGGCGCCGCATCGGCTTCGAGCTGCAGCCGGCCGAGGGCGACATCGGCTTCATGCGCAGCATCGAGCGCTTTCCGTTCGTGCCGAGCGATGCCGCGCGGCTCGATCAGGACTGCTACGAGGCCTACAACATCCAGGTCGCCGGCCTGACGCAGCGGCTGCGCGCAACCGGCACCAAGCGCATCGTGATCGGCGTCTCCGGCGGGCTCGATTCCACTCATGCGCTGATCGTCGCGGCGAAGGCGATCGACCTGCTCGGCCTTCCCCGCACCAACATCCTGGCCTACACGATGCCCGGCTTCGCCACGGGCGCGCAGAGCAAGTCCTACGCGCATGCGCTGATGTCGTCGCTTCAAGTCAGCGCCGCCGAACTCGACATCCGCCCCGCGGCGACGCAGATGCTGAAGGACATCGGCCATCCCTTCGGCCGCGGCGAACAGGTCTACGACGTCACCTTCGAGAACGTGCAGGCCGGGCTGCGCACCGACTATCTGTTCCGCCTCGCCAACGACCGCGGCGGCCTCGTGCTCGGCACCGGCGATCTCTCCGAGCTGGCGCTGGGCTGGTGCACCTATGGCGTCGGCGATCAGATGGCGCACTACAACGTCAATGCCGGCGTGCCGAAGACCCTGATCCAGCATCTCATCCGCTGGGTCATCGCCTCGCATCAGTTCTCGGCCGATGTCGACCGCACGCTCGAGGCGGTGCTGTCGGCCGAGATCTCGCCGGAGCTGGTCCCGGTGAAGGAGGGCGAGACGCCGCAGAGCACCCAGGCCACGATCGGCCCCTATGAGCTGCAGGACTTCAATTTGTTCTACACGCTGCGCTACGGCATGCGCCCGTCGAAGATCGCCTTCATGGCGCATCACGCCTGGAAGAATGTCGGCGACGGCGCCTGGCCGCCGCATTTCCCTGCCGACAAGCGCCACGCCTATACGCTTCCCGAGATCAGGAAGTGGCTGGAGGTGTTCCTCAAGCGCTTCTTCGCCTTCAGCCAGTTCAAGCGCTCGGCGATGCCGAACGGCCCGAAGGTGGTGGCCGGCGGCGCCCTGTCGCCGCGCGGCGACTGGCGCGCCCCGTCCGACGGCAACGCCACCGCGTGGCTGGAGGACCTGGAGCGCAACGTGCCGAAGTGACGACCATCTTGCTCCGCCGCCGCGCTTGCCATATCCGAGACGTGCGCGTCCGCCTTTGCGGCGTCATCGACATCGTTGAACGGAGCAGATCATGAGCGTGACCGCCGCCGGCATTTCCTCGATGGCGACGAGGCAGATCCTCGCTGAGCTCGCCGCCGCCTATGAGGAGGCGACCGGCGAGGTGATCACGATCGAATCCGTCGGCGGCGTCGATGCCGCCAAGCGCATCCGCGCCGGCGAAGCGTTCGACTTCGCCGTGCTCGCCTCCGATGCGCTGCAGAAGCTTGAAAGCGACGGCCATCTCGTTCCCGGCAGCATCATCGAAATCGCGGAATCGCCGATGGCGATGGCGGTGCGCGCCGGCAGCCCCAAGCCCGATCCGCTCGACGAGGCCGCCGTGCGCAGGGCGATGGAGAACGCCAGGGCGATCGGCATCTCCACCGGCCCGAGCGGCACGTATGTGCAGAAGCTCGCCCGCGACTGGGGCCTGGAGAGCGAGGGCACTTCGCGCCTGGTCCAGGCCAAGCCCGGCATTCCCGTCGCCAGGCTGCTCGCCGATGGCGAGGTCGACGTCGGCTTCCAGCAGCTCAGCGAGATGCTCGGCGCGCCCGGCATCGATATCGTCGGCCTGCTGCCCGCGTCGCTGCAGCCCGGCACCGTGTTCGCGGCGGCGTTGTGCAAGGCCGGCGCGCATACCGAGGCGGCGCGGGCCTTCATCGAATATCTGGTCTCGGAGGAGACCGCCGAAACCAAGCGCCAGCACGGCATGACGCCGGTGTGAGGCGCCGGCCCCACAGCCCGCGAAAAAATCCGATCGCCGCGTGTCGTCTCGGCCTTGTCCCGATCGTCTTCCAACCGAACAATCGGGAAGGAGACGGCGGATGAGCACATCGTACTATCGCTGGGTGATCGTGGCGGCCGGGGGCGTGCTCGGCTGCGTCGCCGTCGGCGGCCTGTTCTCGCTGCCGGTGTTCCTCAAGCCGATGGCCGCCGAGACCGGATGGTCGGTCGCGGGGATCTCCACCGCGATGACGATCGGCTTCCTGGCGATGGCCGTCACCAGCATGGGCTGGGGCACGCTGTCCGACCGCATCGGCCCGCGTCCCGTGCTGCTGATCGGATCGATCCTGCTCGCCGTCAGCCTGCTGCTGGCAAGCCTGACATCCTCGCTGTTGGCGTTCCAACTGCTGTTCGGCCTGATCGCAGGCATCGCGACGGCGGCGATCTTCCCGCCGGTCATGGCGACCGTCACCGGCTGGTTCGACACCCATCGCAGCCTCGCGGTGTCGCTGGTCTCGGCCGGCATGGGCGTGGCGCCGATGACGATGTCGCCGCTCGCGGCCTGGCTCGTCTCCAGCTACGACTGGCGGACCGCGATGCAGTGCATCGCCGCGATCGTGGCCGCCATCATGATTCCCACGTCGCTGCTCGTGGGCCGTCCGCCATCGTCCGCGCCCGGCGACGCCGTCGCGTCGGGTCCCGCCGCCGGGCCGGCCGAGATGACGCGATCGGCGGCGCTGCGCTCGCCGCAGTTCCTGATCCTGCTCGCCACCAACTTCTTCTGCTGCGCCACGCATTCCGGCCCCATCATCCACACCGTGAGCTATGCCGTCACCTGCGGCATCCCGCTGATGGCGGCGGTGACGATCTACAGCATCGAGGGGCTCGCCGGGCTCGGCGGCCGCATCGCCTTCGGCCTGCTCGGCGACCGCTTCGGCGCCAAGCGCGTGCTCGTTCTCGGCCTGCTCGCGCAGGCGTTCGGCGCGCTCTCCTATGTGGTCGTGCGCGACCTCGCCGCGTTCTATGCGGTCGCGGCCACCTTCGGCTTCCTCTATGCCGGCACCATGCCGCTCTACGCCGCGATCGCGCGTGACAATTTTCCGCAAGGCATCATGGGCACGGTGATCGGCGGCACGGCGATGGCCGGCAGCCTCGGCATGGCGACCGGCCCCCTGGCCGGCGGCCTGATCTACGACAGCTTTGCGAGCTACACTTGGCTCTATGTCGGCTCGTGGGTGATGGGCCTCGGCGCTGTCATGATGATGATGACCTTCCGGCCGTTTCCCAAGCCGGTGTCGCAGCCTGGCGCCGTGCCCATGCAAGCGCCGGCCTGACGCTGCTGCATCGCACCTTCACGCGCGCCGTCGGAATCGAACAACAACGCTTGATCCCCCGGCAGGAACTGTGATGTCGCAGCCGGGTTGGGCGGCGTGGAGTTCAACCGGATGGAGATCGGATCCATGAAGAAGACCCAGCTTGCCATTGCCACCCTCGTCGCCGCCACCCTCGCCGCCGTCCCGCTCGCCGCGCAAGCGAAGCACCACAAGAAGCACAACGCCGCGACGTCGACCACCTCGTCGCAGACCACCGGCAGCAACATGAAGTCCGGCCGCGATTCCACCTCGTCGAGCCAGGGCAATGTCGGCCCGGGCACGAACCAGGCGGGAAGCATGGGGAAGTAACAAGCCGGGCACTTTCGTTCAGCGACGGGAAAGCAGCGCTGGCCTTCCCGTCGCCGCTGGACAGCATTCTTTTCCAGACGGCGTGTTGCAGACCTTGCTGCCATCGTTGGCGCTTGATGCTAAACGAACGTTCAGTGACGTCAGTGATCGCCGTGTTGCGAATTCGTGCGGTGGAGGTGCATCGTCGATGTTGGCGAGGGGGCGAGATTATTATCTCGGGCTGAGACGCCGCTATGAGCCGGACGTCGCCAAGCTTGTCATCGTCGCGGAATCGCCGCCGGCCTCAGGAAAATACTTCTATGACTCGGCCGGCTCGATCAGCGAGCCGTTGTTCACGGCCCTCATGCGCCAGATGGGAGCCACCCCTGCGACGAAAGAAGAGGGGCTGCGACAATTTCAGCGCAAGGGATGGGTGCTGGTCGATGCGACCTACCAGCAAGTGGACAAGCTGCCGAAAGACGCGAGTCAGGATAGGAATGCGTTGATCGAAGACGATTACCCGCTGCTCGTCGCGGACCTATCCAGCCTTGTGTCGGATCGCGGCGTTCCCCTGATCTTGATCAAGGCAAACGTCTGCCGGATTCTGGAGCCTCGACTGACAAAGGACGGCTTCAACGTGATCAACGCCGGCCGCCCGGTCTATTTTCCGAGCACGGGACAGCAGAAAAGGTTCGAGCAGCAGTTCGCCGACGTCCTGAGGTCGGCTGACTGAGGTTTGACGGTCAAGGGCGAGGCACTGGTCGGCGATGTGCCGTCAGTCTCGGTCAGCATCCCCCATCTTGCGTGGGTCCAGCAGGTGACGGCAACGTGCGATGCACGCTGCCGATCATTTCGACGCCTCCTTGATCTTGTGCTCCAGATGCCCGGTGCCGTGATCCCTACGCAGCTGGCTCAGCGAGGTCTCGTTGAGCTGAAGCAGCACGTCGCTGAGTTTGGTCGAATCCGGATAACCGGCCGCGAACGACTTTCCGTAGATCTTGCGCAACGTGCCGACCAGCGTGTTGCCATGCTTCCTGCTGATCTCGCCATCCTTGTCGCGGTGGCGGCCGTCGAGGCCCGGTTCCTTCATGCGTCTCTCCCCTGATGCGGCTGGTGCCGTAATGCGACTTGCGCGCTTAGGAAGGGGAGCCTGCGCTCAATCGATGAGATTGGCAATGCTGCGGCGTGATACACGGGGTTCACGCGCGGTGCACCAAGAGAATCTGCGAATGAGTTGCTTGTCATACCGGGCTCCGTCCTTCCTGCGCGGCCGCAACCGCCTCGACTCGGCGAAGGCTCGGGCATGCACGTCGTTCAATCATGTTGGTCGAAGTGAATGGCCGGGACGGAGCCAGGCTATGACGGTGGAAAGATATCTGGGCGGAAACCCGGGTTCTTGGATGCGATCGCCGGGCCGCTCGACGCTGGCCAAAAATCCCTCGTTCTTTTTATCGGAAATCATGCTTTACTCCGTTCATCCCGCCTCATGCAGAGGGCGTACGCGTCGTCACGATACGTGGAGGTGGGCTGCGATGGACGTGGATGCTGCGCCAGACGAGCGCTTGCGTCGCGGACGGCGAAGTCGTGTGGTCCCGGCCTCCCGATGCTGAGGTCAAGCCTGCTGTTGATGCGCAAGCGTCACGCGGGCGATGGGGGCAAGAAAGCCCGGTCCCCAAGGAGAGCACGAAGGACACCGTTAAAACTGATCGCGCAGGGAGGGCCGGGTCGTCCGGCTGGACCTGTGGTACCTGCCGCCTGCATTTTTTTTCGCAGGCGGGCCACGGGCCTCAGTCGAGGTCCGGTTCTCCCTGCGCCTCTGGTGTTTCGAGACGCGCGCGACCAACGCATTCCTCGGACTCATCGAGCCGCGAGACCGCGCGCGCACGCCTGAACCGACCGCAAGTGGCTGTTTGACATCTGAATGACGTGACGATGCTTGTCTGCGCCCGTGACAACGCCGAGCAGCGTCGGGCCGAACCCACGGATAGGAGACGCGGTCAGTCGCAGTGCGTCTCAAGAAGCGTGACGCGGTCAGAAACCGGGTCACGCATCGGTCTCGTACCCCCGCGGGGACAGCGACGAACCCAGCGCCTTCCAATCGCTTCTCATCGGAAACCACGGAGCGTTCGTGTTCATCTGTGAACGATGACAACGAGATGCTCTACGCCGCCGGCATATGCAGCAGGATTGGCCCCAGTGATGGAGAGCTCCACTCGGCAAACGACGATTGCAGAAGGATATCGAGACAGTATCACGTTGAGGTTGTATTGAGAAGGCTTGGGTGTACAATCTTCGTGATGCCAGATTTCCGATGGGAACGACGGGCTTCCCAATAGTTCTGCTGGCTGAGAGGGTTGTGCCGGCATGCCTCTCATCGTCTATCCGCATTGCGACATGCACGTCGCGCTGAAGAAGCCCGCGACCAAGGTGCTGCCGTTCCGCGTGTTCGACCAGGATCTGCCGAACGGCTCGACGACCTACACGCTGACCGACGTCACCGCGGACTGCAATTTTCGAATCCTGGCGCCGTACAACCCGGTCGGGTCCCGGCTGACCAGCGTCGTGACGATCGATCCTGCGGCGCGCACCATCACCGGCGACGACGTCGGCACCAACCTCGTGGTGATCGAATACGGCCCCGGCTACATCGTCGCGCGTATCCAGGTGCACGACGATGTGCTCGGCTGGTGGTTCGGCAACTCCTCGATCACCACGGCGCTGCATCCGACGGTCGCCCACAGCCAGCCGACGCTGTGCGCGCTGTTCAGCGACGATCCGACCGGGACCGATCTCGTCGGCGACATCACCGGGCACGGCTTCGTCACGCTCAGCTCGGCAAGTCCCGGTACCTTCGTGGTGGCAAATACGAACAATGAGGGACGGTTGAGGGGCGTGAGCGAGGGGGCGGCCCAGCTCGACGGCAGCTTCCTCGGTGTCAACCAGAGCCTGCCGGTGAAGGTGGTCGACTACGCCAAGATCCGCGACAACATCTCAACGGTGCGCGCCGGCGACCTCGCCAATGCCGCCGAGATGCACAACATCCTGTTCCTCGCCGAAGGCTTTCGCGCGTCCGAGAAGGACAAGTTCGACAAGATCGTGCAGGAAGCGGCGGACGGTCTGTTCTCGCAGAAGCGCCACGAGCCCTACGGCACGCTCGCGGGCAGTTTCAACGTATTCAAGGCGTTCCAGGCGTCGGAAGAGCAGGCGGTGACCTGCGGCTGGCGCGTCAACGACGAGGAGACCTCGGAGCTTAGCAGGGGCGGACCGATTCCGTGGAATTACAGCGTTTCGGACGACAAGAGCATCTACGAGGTCGACGAGCTCGTGGCCCGCGTCGGCCTGCCGCTCCGCAACGAGACTGCGACGCCGGCGCAATTGAAGGCGCGCTGGGCGGGTCAGTCGCTGCCCAACTACGATGCGGCGAAGGTCAACGACACCCTGATCGAAGCGTGGAGGAAGCAGAAATCGCTCGGCATCCTGGAGGCACGTGACACTTTCTACGGCCTGATGCTCGGCTCCCGCTGGGGCGACCGGTCGGCAAAGTCCGGGGCCGCTTTGACGATGCCGGCGGCGGATGCGGCGGGCGATGCCAACCTCGCGCCACTGATCGCCCGCGCCTATCAGTTCTTCAAGCCGGCCAGCGTCACCCGGCACCTTGCCCCGGATCCGCGCCGGCATCCGCCGGAGCTCGCTCGGAACGGCCGCGCGAACGTTGCGGCGCCGATCATGGCCTACCTGTCCGGACTGCGGCTCGGGTCGTCGCCGCATACCGCGCTCGGCGCCGAGTGGATACCGGACGGCACCTTCAAGCGCAGCCGCGGCCTGATCGCCATGATCACCAACGAGGACATGATCGGCGGCACCAATTTCAACCAGTCGACCGTGACCGCCAATTCGTTGCAGAGCCTGAAGACGCTCGACTTCGAATATCCTGCGACCAACACGGCGACGAAGAAGGTGATGCGGCGCAAGCCTGCCAGCGACATCGACGCCGACCTCACCGATATCATCGACACGGTTGCGCACGAATTCGGCCATTCCTTCAATCTCGGCGACGAATACGAAACCAGCGCCGAAGACAATGCGACCGCTTCGAGCGAGTACGATAACATCGTCGCGCTCGCCGACATCTTTCAGGATCCGAGCTACGCCGCCAACCACTCCCGTCTGGTCGATCCGTCCAAGGTGAAATGGTTCGAACTTCTCAGGGTCCAGCTTTCGGCCAAGCTGACCCAGGCTTCGACCCAGCAGGGTGGCTCGATCGAGGTCAGGATCGACCCGCGCCAGATCCCGCGCTGGGTGCAGGCGAAGGCGGCCGGCCGCCAGGCGTTTCTCCGCCGCATCCAGATCACGGCGATCGGCCAGCAACTGCCACTCACGTTCACCGATTCCGATTACCTCGTCAGACTCGACATCGGCGACATCGACCAGAACCTCGGCTCGATCCGGCTCGGCGGGCTGGAATTGCCGCCGGCGCCGTTTCCCGTGTTTCCGAAAGGCTCGCTGCTGTTCGTGCCGCGCCGCGACGATGCGGACGCGCTGGTCTATGTGGTGGAAAAGAAGGTGCGCGACTTCATCACAGGCAACCATCTGCCGCTCAACAAGGATACCGACACCGCTCATGTGAACGACGAGGCCGACGACCCGAAGGACATCCCGAATTTCAAGCCGCCATGCAAGGCGCAGCGGCTGGTCGGCCTGTACGAAGGCGCAAACAACTTCACCGGGCTGGTCTATCGTCCGGCCGGCGACTGCAAGATGCGGAACAGCAGCGGCACCTTTTGCCATGTCTGCAAATGGCTGATCACCAACCGCATCGATCCCGCACTGCACGACGTCGTCGACCGCGAATTCTATCCGGAGGCCAAGAAGAATGGCTGAACCGGGCGCCCTCGAAACGATCGTCGCCGAGATCGGCAAGCTGCTGCTGCCGCTGCGGGCGGCGGTGGAGTCGCCGGCCGCGTTCCAGGGCCTGCTGCTCAAGCTGGGCTGGGATTCCGACGTAATTCCGAAGCCGATCGCCGATCTCGCGGTCGACTTGCAGCTGCTGTTCGATCGGCTCCAGGCGCTGGTCGGCGGTGGGCTGTCGCTCGACGGCGAAGTGGCGTCCGACGGCGAGACGACGGTCGTGTCCGGCTCGCTCGAAGACGCCTTCAAGACCATCGAGGCGATCGCCGGCGTCGTGCAGGCGATCGACGACCTCGTCTCGGCGCCCGGCGGTGCATTTTCGGCGACGCTGAACGCCGATAATTTCAAGGGCGAGTTTCCGGGGCAGCTCGTCGGCTATCTCTTCATCACCTATCTGCGCAACCATCATCCGGGCATCGGTTTCGCGCTGCAGGCGCTCGGCGTCATCCGCACCCGCTATACCGCGCCCGCCGGTAACCGCCCGGACTACATCGACTACAGGTTCAGCTTCCCGGACCTGCCGAAGATCGTCTCCGACCCGGTGACACTGTTCGAGAACGCCTTCGGCTGGGGCACCGACAGCTTCGACTTCTCCAGCTTCGCGCGGCAGATCGACAGCCTCGCGACCGGGCTCGGGCTCGACGTCCGGATGGTGGAGGTGCCGGATCGGGTCGCGCGCGCGCTCGAAGGCGGCCCTCCGATCGGGCGTGCCGCCGTGCGCAAGCGGCTCCGCTTGGTGTTCTTCGAGCGGGCGCGCGACGCGGGACGGCTATCGGCCGAGCTCGGACTGTTCCCGCTGCCAAAGTCCGGGAGCAAGAAGCCGGGCTTCGCGCTGCTGCCGTCGTTCAGCGGGCTGCTGTCGGTGCGGATGCAGCTCGGTCCGACGATCGCGGCGACGATCTCGAGCGACCTCGATCTCACCGGCGGTGTCGGCCTGATGGTGCGGCCGGGCAGCGGCATCGACATGGTGATCGGCTTCGCAGGCAGCGGCGCGCCGACGTCGGCCAAGGGCACCGCGCGCGTCGAAGTGGAATACTCCGTCGCCTCCGGCAGCCCGACCATCGTTCTCGGCACCGGCGAGGGCACGCGGCTCGAATACCAATCGGTGAGCGGTGCCGGCGGTTTCACACTGGTGGCGGGCAAGGACGTCGAGGTGTTCGCCGAGGCGGACCTCAAGGGCCTCGCTTTCGTCCTCGACGCGTCCGGCTCGGACGGCTTCATCTCGACCATCCTGTCGGGCATCTCGACGCGGTTCGAGTTCGATCTCGGCCTCGGCGTCGCCTATCCGCGCGGCGTGTATTTCCGCGGCACCTCGCATCTCGAGATCCAGATCCCAGCGCATATCGACCTCGGTCCGATCCAGGTGCAGGGACTGACGCTCGCGGTGACACCGTCGGCTGACGGCCTCCCGATCGATATCGGCGCGACGCTGAAGGCGGCGCTCGGTCCGCTGGTCGCGGTGGTGGAAAACATCGGGCTGCGGACCGATCTCGCTTTTCCGGGGAGCGGCGGCAACCTCGGCCCGATCGATCTATCCTTCGGCTTCAAGCCACCGAACGGCGTCGGGCTGTCGATCGATGCCGGGGCGGTGAAGGGCGGCGGCTATCTCTTCATCGATCCGGACCGCGGCGAATATGCCGGCGCGCTGGAACTGAAGATCCTCGACTTCCTCTCGGTGACGGCAATCGGCGTCATCACCACCAAGATGCCGGACGGGTCAAAGGGCTTTTCCTTCATCGCCATCATCGCGGTCGAGTTCAATCCCGGATTGCAGCTCGGTTTCGGCTTCACCCTGCTGGGAGTCGGCGGACTGGTCGGGCTCAACCGCTCGATGGACCTCGACGCGCTAGTCAACGGCGTGCGCGCCGGCTCGCTGGACTCGGTGCTGTTCCCGCACGACGTCGTCGCCAACGCGCACCGGATCATCTCCGACCTCCGTACATTCTTCCCGCCAGAGCAGGGGGCCTTCCTAATCGGCCCGATGGCGAAGTTGGGCTGGGGCACGCCGACGCTGATCAGCCTGTCGCTCGGGATCATCATCGAGATTCCCGGCAACATAGCCATCATCGGCAAGTTGACGGTGGCGATCCCGGACGAGCGGCTGCCGCTCATCATCATCCAGGTCGCCTTCATGGGCGCGATCGAGTTCGACAAGAAGCGCGGCTGGTTCTTCGCCATCCTGTACGAATCCCGCGTGATCTTCATGCCGCTCGACGGCGGCATGGGCGTGCTCGCGTCGTTCGGCGGCGACGCCACTTTCATCGTCTCCGTCGGCGGCTTCCACCCGGCCTACAATCCACCGGCGCTGCCGTTCCCGCCGATCCCCCGGATCGCGATCAACATTCTCAACACGCCGGTGGCCCGCATCCGGGTCGACGCCTATTTCGCGGTGACGTCGAACACCGTGCAGTTCGGCGCACATGCGGAGCTGTATTTCGGCGTCTCGATCGCCAACATCGAGGGCCATCTCGCCTTCGACGCGCTGTTCCAGTTCTCGCCGTTCTATTTCATCATCACGATCTCTGCCTCGCTGTCGGTGAAGCTGTTCGGCGCGGGGCTGTTCAGTATCCGCTTCCGCGGCTCGCTCGAAGGCACATCGCCCTGGCACGTCGAGGGCACCGGGAGCATCTCGCTGCTGTTCTGGGACGTCGACGTCGACTTCTCCCACACCTGGGGCGACAAGGAGGACACCAGCCTGCCGCCGGTCTCCGTGCTGCCCCTGCTGGTGGCGGAATACTCGAAGGCGGAGAATTGGACTGCCGCGCTGCAGAACAGCAGCAGGCTGTTGGTGACGCTCAAGACCGTGGACGCGGGCTCCGATCTTGTCCTGCATCCGGTCGGTTCGCTCAAGATCACCCAGCGTGCGATCCCGCTCGGCATCACCCTCGACAAGATCGGCGCGCAGCGCCCGGACGACGCCAATTACTTCTCGGTTGCGACCGCGACGTCGGGCATCGAGAAGCGCGCCACCATCCGGGAGTCGTTCGCGATCGCCCAGTTCAAGGACCTCAAGGACGGCGAGAAGCTCAGCGCGTCCGACTACGAGGCCGAGGAGGCGGGGCTGGAGCTGTCGGTCACTGGCAACCAGGCAAAGACCAGCTATGTCACCAAGCGCATCGCCCGCTACGAAGAGATCATCGTCGACAACAATTTCAAGCGGGCACGCCGGCGCTTCGTCACGCTCATCTCCGGGCTGTTCACGCACTTCCTGGCCAACAACGCCGTGGCGCGGTCCGAGATCTCGGCGAAGTCGCGCGATCTGAAGCACGTATTCGACGACAAGATCGCGGTCGATCAGACGTCCTATGTGGTGGTGAGCCTGGCCGACAATTCGCCGATCGCCGGCGCGCCTGCGTCGTTCCAATCGCGCGCCAGCGCCGGTGAATTCATGGCGGCGGAGGCGCGACGCAATCCGAACTTCACCAGCGAGGCCCATATCGTGCGCCCGCACGAGATGAAGCGCGCGGCGTAGCGGAGGCACGATGATGGCGGGCGATCCGGCGAGGCGGCGGGGAGGAGCGGGATGAGCGACACGATCGGCACCTATTCCTTCCTGCCCTGGCTGCGGCTCGGCGTGGCGAACAGCATCACGGCGTCCGACAACGACAACTCGGTGGCGCTGCGCGCGACGATCAGGGTCGACTTGTCGCTGGCCGGGCGGCCGGTCCAGGGCGACACGGATCTGACGGCGACGATTTCGCGCGATGTCGCGCTCTATGGTCCCGGGGACATCGTCGGCATCGATCCGATGGCGGTGGTGAAGGTGGAGCCGCGCGACTGGATCACCAATTTCGAGCCGAACTACCTGCCCTTCGTTGAGTTCTACGACGAGGATTTTCCGTGGCGCTACACGCCAGCGGCGCCGGACGAGTCGCGCCACCGGCTGCGCCCGTGGCTCGCACTCCTGGTGCTCGAGGTGGAGGAGTTCAAGGAAGTCGCGGTGTCGTCGGCGCGGCCGCTGCCGGCGATCGAGGTGACGGGCGATCCGGCCTCGGTATTTCCGCCCGCCGACCAGCTTTGGGCCTGGGCGCACGTCCACGTCAACCGCGACCTGATCCAGCAGGACGGCGTGGTGGAATCGACCAATGCGGACCAGGCGAGGGCGCGACTGGAGAGCCTGCTGGCCAGCAATCCGGACTACGCCTATTCGCGCGTCCTGTCGCCACGTCAGTTGAAGCCGAATACGTCCTACCATGCGTTCGTGGTGCCGACCTTCGAGAGCGGCCGTCTCGCCGGCCTCGGAATCGCGCCGGCGGCGAATCCCGCACTCTTCGCCACCCTGTCGGCCTGGGCGGACTATACCGACCGGCCGTTCCCGACGCTGCATCCGGTGTACAAGCGGTGGTACTTCAAGACTGGGACGGTGGGCGATTTCGAGTACCTCGTCCGCCTGTTGAAGCCGCGTCCGCCGGACTCGCGGCTCGGCCGCCGCGACATGGACACGCAGACGCCCGGCTCCGGGATGCCGCCCATCGCGGTCGCCGGGCTCCACGGGGTGCTGCGGCTCGGCGGCGCGCTCAAGGTGCCGGACGAGGCGCTGACCGGCGCGCAGGAGGCGGAAGCCGCGGCCTACGAGGGCTGGGACGAACCCTACGCGCACGAATTCGAGAAGGCGCTGGCGGGCTTCGTCAACCTGACCGACGACTATGCCCGCGAAGGCGCGCCCGACCCGGTGATCACGCCGCCGCTGTACGGCCGCTGGCACGCGCTCACCGAACGGCTGCTTGAGGAGGCGGACGGCAGCGACGCGCCGCAGCCGCGCAACTGGGTGCACGAGCTCAATCTGGACCCGCGGTTTCGCGTTCCCGCCGCGTTCGGCACGGCGGTCGTGCAGAAGAATCAGGAGGCCTATATGGACGCCGCCTGGGACCAGGTCGGCGACATCCTTGCGGCGAACCGGCGGATCAGGCTGGCGCAATTCGCCAAGGCCGCGGCCGCGATCTGGCATGCGCGCCATCTCGGGCCGCTGAAGGATCTCAGTGCGGAACGCGGGCTGACAATGATGGCGCCGGTGCAGCGCCGGGTGATCGCCGACGGCTTCACGCTGCGCCATCGGCTCAAGGAAAGCACGGTGCCCCGCGCGGCGCTGTCCGCGCCGTTCCGGCGCGCGGTCCGGCCGCGCGACCAGCTCGCGGCGACGCTCGGCTTCGACTCGCCGAAAGGCGCCGAAGAGCTGCTGGAGAAGATCAATCGCGGCGAGGTCAGCGCGGCGCCGCCGCGGGTCACCCCGGAAGCCTTGCCGGTGGTGGAGGATGTCGCCGCGCAGCTTCAGCCGAAGTCGCTGCCCGCGGAGCTGACCAACTGGCTCACCAAGCACCGCTGGGCGAAGTGGGTCCTACTGGTCGTTCTGCTGCTGCTCGCCGTGCTGCTGCTGGCCGTCGCCGTCCCGCTCGCGATCGTGGTCGCGGCAGCGGCGCTGGCGCTGTTCCGATGGCTGGTGCGGCTGGAGAAGCAGGCCGGCATCGCGACCGGCGTGTTGCCGCAAGGGGCTTCGCCCGAGATCATCGACGCGCTGCCGGGCTTTCCGTCGTTCACCATCCGCGATCCCGATCCCGCCGCGCCTGAGCCTGTCGGCGGCGCTTCGTCCGCCGACAGCCCGGAGGCGGCGCGCTTCAAACTGGCCCTCAAGGATCTCAACCGGCTGCTCACGGTCAGCGCCGATCTCGGCAAGCCGCCGTTGCGCAAGCCGATCGACATCGCCGCGCTCGGAGCGTCGACCTTCGCTGCGATTGATCCCGACAAGACGGTGCCCGCCTTCACCTTCTCCTCGATCACCATTCCGCCGCGAGTGCTGGCCATCAACGGGATCGCGACGCTGCTGCAGCCGGAAGTGTTCAAGCCTGTGATGGCATATCCGGAAATCGACCTGCCGATGTACAAGCCGCTTCTCGGTCTGTCCGACGAGCACTTCCTGCCGAACATCGACAAGATTCCGCAGAACACGATCACGCTGCTCGAGACCAATCAGCGTTTCATCGAGGCCTACATGGTCGGCCTCAACCATGAATTCGCCCGCGAGCTGCTGTGGCGCGAATATCCCACCGACCAGCGCGGCAGCTGCTTCCGCCAGTTCTGGGACCCGAGCGGCGTGATCGACCGGGAGGGCCTGTCGAAGGACGAACTGCGCGAAAAGCTCCGCGATATTCCGCCGCTCCACACCTGGTCGCTGTTCTCCAAGCTCGGCGATCACGACCATCGCGAGAAGCCGGGCGAGAACGAGGAGGAAGTCGTCCTCGTCATCCGCGGCGAGCTGCTGAAGAAATATCCCACCGCGGTGATCTACGCCCAGAAGGCGCGCTGGCAGCGCGACGACGGCGGCGCGATCAATCCCCGCGTCGAGCGGGTGCTGGAGACCGACGGTCCGGTGGAAGACCGCCTGCGCACACCGCTCTACGAAGCCAAGGTCGATCCCGACATCACCTTCATTGGCTTCGACCTGACCTCGAAGGAGGCAAAGGGAGGCACCGGCCGCGGCAATTCGACGGCGCCGGGCTGGTTCTTCGTCATCAAGGAGCGGCCCGGCGAGCCGCGCTTCGGCCTCGATATTTCTCGCGACGGGCCGCTCAACGTCTGGAACGACCTCGCCTGGCCTGACGTGCTGTCCGACGCCGACAAGGGCTTTCTGCAGATCAGGCCGGGCGGGCCGACCCTCACCCTGGACGATCCGGTGGCGCCGGAGCTGCAGGAGAAGAAACAACAGTACGACGAGGACAAGGCGCTACGCTGGCATCCGGACAGCAACTCCGCGGAGCTCGCCTACATCCTCTACCAGGTTCCCGTGCTGGTCGCGGTGCACGGCAGCGAGATGCTGCCGAACTGATCGCGCAGCGGACACGACAGGGGGCGGCGGAGGCGAAATGTCCGAGTTCGATGATATCCGCAAGGAGCTGGAAGCGTCGCGCGCCGCGGCCGATGCGACGTCGCGCGAGATCGGCCGACTTCGCCACACCCGCGCGCGGCTGATCCGCGACCGCGCACGGGCCGCGCGCGTCAGCAAGGGCGCCGATGATCCGGCGCTGGCGGCGATCGACAAGGAGACCAAGGCGGCGGCCTCCGAGATCGAGCGGCTGGGCGGCGCGCTGAAGGCGGCGAAGGACGAAGTGGTCCGCAATATCGGGCTGTTTGCGAACTTCACCGACCCACGCCGCAACATCGGCCTGCTGTCCGATCAGACGCCGATCCTGCTGATGCCGCTGCGGATCGAAACGCGCTTCAAGCAGGTGGCGGAATTCGGCGGCGACCGCGACGAGCTGTGGGTCCGGGTTTATCCGGACGACATCGCCGTCGACAGCTTCGAGGAAGCGTTGTCGGAAGACGAGGTGAAGCGCGTCCAGGCCTATTGGGCCGACGTCTGGCGGGCGAACCACGACACCGCCGGGGAGCGGGCCGCCTGGCGAACGCTCGTGAGCGGACAGGGCTCGGGGCGGTCCTACTACGTGACCCAGACTCATCGTCCGCTCAACGAGGCGGCGCGACCGGCCAGGGTGGAAGGCGTGCCGACCGTGATCCTGACGGTGGTGACCAGCGCGCCGCTGGCCGATCCCGAGCGAGGTACGGTCAGCGCATTCTGGATCGCGCTGTGGCGCGCCGGCACGGACGTGGCCGCGCAGACGGACGCGATCGCCGCGCTCGACAACGCGCTCGGGGCCGAGCGCGCCGCGGCGGTCCGTGAGGCGTACCGGCCGCGGAATCTCGCCGACGCGCCGCCCGAGGGCGCGGACCGCGCGACCACCACGGTCATCGCCGCGTATCTGGAGTTTCCCGCCGCGGACGCCACGCCGATGCGCGAGACCGGCTGGTCGCAGCCGGCGACCGCGCGGACCTTGCCTGATCGTCTCGTCCTGCTCGGCTACAACGGCGGAACGCTCGAACTCGAGCAACTCGGAAAACCGATTCCGTCGCCGCTGCCGGTCACGCCGTCGCCGACCGGAACGGACGACGCGTCGGTCGCGCACGACGGCGACGACATCACGTTCGGTCCGGAGCTCGAATGGGTGCGCAACTTCGACCGCGCCGTCGAGACCGGCATGGGATTCCGGGTGCCGCTAACGCCGCCCGCCTTCCGCCGCGGCTTCGATCAGTTGATGGTGCTCGGTGTACGGCTCGGGGCCGATGCAGACGCCGGCCGGGTCGCGCTGGAGCAGTTGTTCGCCCATCATCATCAGTCGAAGGCCGGGTTCTCGATCCTGCCGCAGGGCCAGCCGACCAACAACGTCGAGGGCGAGGGCGCCGCCTACAGCTGGCGCGAGGAGTCCGACGTCAGCTTCGATCACTACTTCGGCACTCCGCCCCTGGACCCCGACGGATGGTTCGAGCGGACAGACGGACGCTGCCTCGCCGCCACGCTCGGTCTCGATCCGGCCGCGCTGGCGGCGATCCCCTTCTACCATCGCCACGACGTCAACGACGCCCGCGCCATGAACACGGCACTGTGGCCGGCTACGCTCGGTTACTTCATGGAGAGCATGCTTCATCCGGTCTTCGACGATTCGACGGTGGAGCGGACCCGCGACTTCTTCGTTCGGCACGTGTCGGCACGCGGGCCGATGCCCACGATCCGCGTCGGTCGTCAGCCTTACGGCATCCTGCCGGCGACGCCGCGCTCGCGCATCCAGTGGATCTTCGCGGGGGCGAACGTCGCAGTCGGAGCCGCGCACGCGCCGGACGATCCGGAATTACGGTTTCTGACGCGGTTGTATCAGTTGCTGCGCAAGGTCGAGGCCGACCTCGAGCCGCTGATGTCGCGGGTGTCCTACATCGGCAAGCCGGGCGGCGACCGTCATCAGATATTGCTCGATGTCCTCGGTCTGCACGCCGGATCGGTGGAATTCCAGCAGCGCTTCGCCGAAAGCTTCAAGGAACTGTACAACCGCCTCGCGATGCAGGGGGCGGGCGGCGCCTTGGTCGCGCTCCTGCTCGCCGCGGGCTATGTCGGAAGCGGGCTCGATCTGCTGAAGCAGCTCGGCTACACGCCGCCCGAGGGGATCGAGGTGCCGGACATCCTCGAGAAACTCTTTCTCAAGGCGCCCAACCAGCTCAAGGGCCCGCTGATCGACGACCGTCCGTTGTCGGAGACCGAGCAGATCCGCGCCTACACCGCCGGCGGCGACAACTACATCGGCTGGCTGATCAAGGCTGCGGCGACCTCACACGATGCGCTGCGGCTGCAGCAGGGCTTCACCCAGCGCCCGAACGCGCTGCTGTATCTCATGCTGCATCACGCGCTCGACCTGAGCTTCGTCGAGACCAGCATCCGCCTGTTCTTCAATGCCGGGCTGATCGGCGAGACCGAGTTGAAGGCGGCGCGGCGCGAGCCGAAGTTCTTTCAGGTCGAGGAGGCGAGCCTCGCCGTGCCGGCTGCGGCCGGCGGCAGCCGCTGGCGCTACCTCCACCGCAGCGACGCCGCGGTCACCGGAACGGGACTGAGGACGGTCGGCGAGTTCATCCCGACGGTGCTGACCTCGATGGTCGCCACCGCGTATCTCAAGCGCCAGCTCGATGCGCTCGAATGGCTGAAGAGGTCCCCGACGGCGGTTCTTGAACGGGTGTTCGTCGAGCATCTCGACCTCTGCACCTACCGGTTCGACGCCTGGTACGGCGGCATCATGAGCCGCCAACTGGAACGGATGCGCTATCCGCACGGTGCCGGCCGGGGGACCGCTCAGCCGGGCGCACCGGCCGGCGAGGCGAAGACCGGGATCTATCTCGGCGCCTATGGCTGGCTCGAGAACGTCAAGCCGGAGTTCAAGAAGCTGACGGCGGTCGAACTGCCGGCAAACCTCGCGGCGATCTTCGCCGATCCGGATGCGCCGCCGCTGATGCGCGACCGCAGCAACCAGGGCTACATCCACGCGCCGTCGCTGAACCAAGCGGTGACCGCCGCGGTGCTGCGCAACGGCTATCTGTCCAACGCCACGCCCGACAATCCCGGCAGCCTCGCCGTCAATCTCAGCTCGGAACGAGTCCGCATCGCGCTGTCGATCATCGAGGGAATGAAGGGCGAGCAGAGCCTCGGCGCGCTGCTCGGCTACCAGTTCGAGCGCGGCCTGCACGACCGCCACGACGTCGAAGTGGACGGGTTCATCTACGACCTCCGCAAGGCGTTCCCGCTGGTCGGCGACCGGCTGACTCCGACGCGTACCGGCCGGCTCGACGCGTTCGGTCGGCGACTGCGGATCAACCGGGTGGAGGCGCGCAACGTCATCGACGGCCTTGCTTTGGTCGAGCACATCAAGACCAGCGGCGTGAGCAGCTACCCGTTCGGCCACGATGCCGACCTGCCGGCGGCGAGCCCGCAGCAGGCCGCGGCGATCACCGCCGAGGCCGCGCGGATTGCCGACATCGCCGACGCGGTCGCCGACCTCGCGATGGCAGAGAGCGTGCATCAGGTGGTGCAGGGCAATTACGACCGCGCCGGCGCCGTGCTCGACACCTACTCCAAGGGAAAATTCCCGGCGACCCCCGACGTGGTGCGCGCGCCGCGGTCGGGGGTGACGCTGACCCATCGGGTGACGCTGCATCTCAAGGCCGGGCTCGACCCGAACGACGGCGCGCTGACATCGCCGCGGGCGAAGGCGGAGCCCGCGCTCAACGCCTGGCTCGCGGGCATTCTGCCGCCGCCGGCAGCGGTCGCCTGCTCGGTGACGGTCACCGACCCGCTCGATCTCTCCTCCGTCACCTACAACGTGACGCAGGCCGATCTCGGCCTGCTGCCGATCGACCTGCTGTATCTGCTCGATCCGGACAACGATCCAGCCGCCAAGGCGCTCGACGATCTGATCGAAGCGCATGTGATCGCCGTCCATGCACCGCGCCCGGACGCAATGCTGACGATCGCCTACCGCGAGAGGATTGCGGCGATCGCCGGGCATGTGCCGCTGTTCGAACTGTCGGCGTTGGTGCGGCATCTCAGAAGCCTGCTACTGCGTTCACGTCCGCTCAAGGCGAGCGACATGGCGATGGCCGGCGAGGCGAACGAGGCGGTCGATCTCGACGCGGCGCTCGCGCGCGAGCGGGCAACGCTGCCGCGCGATCTGCTCGCCGCGCGGCTTGCGGATCTCGACGCCTTCCGTACGGCGCTGCAGGCCCGCCTCGACGCCAAGCAGGAGGCCCAGATCGCCACGGAGATCGAGCAGACGATCACCGGCTTCGTATCGGTGATGCAGGGTCTCGGTCCATTCGCGGCGTTGCAGACCGGTACCGGTGCCGTCTACGCCGATCGGCGGCGGATCTTCTCCCAGTTGCACGCCGTACTCGCCGGCTACATCGCTCGATGGACCAGGCAACTCGCCGAGTTCGACGCACGCATACTCGCCTACGACGCTGATTCCGGCGCGCCGGACGCGGCGAAGTTCCTGGCGCTGCGGGTGGCCGAAAAGCTGATCGCGACCACGGCGACCGACCCTCTACCGGCGCAGCCGGACGATTTCCGCGACGATCTCATGAGCGGCAAGCGCGCCGCCTTCGTTGGACAGCGCGCCGTTCTTATCATGCTCTACGACAATGCGTCCGATCTCGCCGCCTTGCATGACGGCATCGAGGCGTCGAAGGCTGCGAACGCCGCGTTCGACGCGGCGGCGATCGACATCGCGGCACAGCGCACGGCGATCGTCGCCCTCGCAGAGGACATGGCGAAGCGCACCGCCGCGCTCGCGCTCGAACTGACGACGCGGCTGCCGGCGATCCAGGCCCGGCTCGATCAATACGATGCCGCGGCGGAGGCGAAGAACAAGATCGAGGCGTTGACCGCGGCGGCGAAGCTGCTGTTCGGCGACGATTTCAAGATCGTTCCGGATTTCGGTCTGCCAGCGGCGCAGGCCGGTGAATGGAGCAACGCCTGGGGCGCGGGGGCGCAGGCGGACGAGGCCATTCTCGGGTTCCTCAAGACGACGATCGGACGCCGCTTTCCGCTCGACGACTGGTTCACGGGCGTCGCGCGGGTGCGGTCGAAGCTGCACGATCTGGAAGCTTCGCAGCACCTCGCCGACGCGTTCACGGGGGCGGGCGTCGCGCTGCAGGCGCTGCAATTTCCGCATCGCCCCGAGTTGCCGTGGCTCGGACTCGAATTCCCGGAGACCGATGCCGACGGAAAGCCGTTCGTGATCGACGAGGACAAGCTGCTCTATACCGCGCATTTCGCCGAAAGCTTCGATCCGGCGCGGCGGCAACTCGGGCTGTTGCTCGACGAGTGGACCGAAGTGATCCCGCGCCCGACCGAGGATACCGGTCTGGCGTTCCACTTCGACCGGCCAAACGCCGAACCGCCGCAGACTCTGCTGCTGGCGCTGCCGCCGAAATTTGTCGGCTCGTGGCAGTGGCAGGATCTCGTCGACACGGTACGCGAGACGATGGACCTCGCCAAGAAGCGCGCGATCGAGCCCGACCACGTCGACACGACCGCCTATGCCCGCTTCCTGCCGGCGCTGGTGTCCGCCGTGGCCTTCCATCCGATCACGGCCTCGCTCAACTTCGCTTTCAACAACAACCTCGCCGCGGTGCTGGCCGAGACGGAGACGGGCAATGGCTGACTATGTCGCGGTTCAGAACCTCTCCGCCGTGTTCTCCGGCAAGGTGAAGCTGCCCACCATCACGTTGTGGAACAGGCTCGAGGGCCGTCCACGCACGCACGATTTCGACCGCGCGCTCAAGGCCGAGGTCCGTGATCCGCTGTGGCTGCTGACGAAGCAGTGGCAGATGGGCGAGTTTCAGGGCGACGACGCCGGCTCGCCCGTCGTCGCCAAGGTGCACATCGAGACCACCGAACTGACGAAATACCGCGCGGCCGGCAATCCGCCGGAAGCGTTTGCGGACGACGTACCGCTCGAAGCCAAGGTCGAGCGGCGGCCGATCCCGTTCCGTCTCGCCGGCCAGAAGATCGCGTTCGATCTCCGCATCGCCCTGGGCCGGCGCTGGCTGAAGCTCGTCGCCGGCATCGAGCCGGGGCTTGCCCAGCAATTCATCGCGGCGCTGCCGGTCGCCATGCCAGATCCGGCGCTCAAGGCCGATGCGCCGGTCGCCGCCCATCGCGAAGCCTGGCAGACGATGGCGGCGCTGGCCGGCCGGTCGATGGACGGCTACGACCTCGTCGAGCATCTGACGGCCGCGCCCGGCAATCACGCGCACGACCTCGTCGTGCTCGGCAATCCGGCCAGCGCCGCTGCGATCGAGACGGCGGAGGCGGAATTCCTTGGGTGGTACCGGGAGGCGTTCTACCAGCCCGCCGCGGGTGCCGCCGATGCCTGGCTGCCCGATCGCCTCGAATACGCCTTTGCAGCGTCGGCGCCCAAGGCGGGCGGCGAGAAGCTCGTGGTCGCCGACGAATACTTCCAGGGGCATCTCGACTGGTACAACTTCGACGTCGACGCCTCCGGCGCAGGACTCGGTGACCTCGCGGACGCGCCGCCGCCGGCCGCCGTCGAGACGACCTTTACGGCGTCGTTCATCCCGGCGCCGATCCAGTTCGACGGGATGCCGAACACACGCTGGTGGACCTTTGAGGAGGGACGAACGAATTTCGGCGACATCGATCCGGAGACGACGGACGTCAACAAGCTGCTGCTGATCGAATTCGGCCTCGTCTACGCCAACGATTGGTTCCTGATGCCGTTCACCGTGCCGGCCGGGGCGATCACCCGGGTCGCCGGCATGAGCGTGACCAACGTCTTCGGCGAGCGGATCTGGGTCGAAGCCGCGGGCAAGGGCACGGACGCCGATTGGCAACGCTGGTCGATGTTTACGCTGGCGACGAAGGGGAGCGACGACATTCCCGCCGATCTCAGCCTGTTCATCGTGCCCAGCGTGCCGAAGATCCAGGAGAGCGAGCCGCTGGAGTCGGTGGAACTGTTCCGCGACGAGATGGCCAACATGGTGTGGGGTGTCGAGTCGCGGGTGATGTTGGCTTCGGGCGACAGCAAGAGCGGGCGCAGCGCCGCGCTCGACACCCGCCGCTATTTCCGTCGCCTGGTGGAGGAGAGCCTGCCGCCGGACCCACCACCTGCGCCGCCGATCGAGAACGACGCCGCGATCCGCTATCGGCTGATGAGCGAGATGCCGGAGAACTGGATCCCATTCATCCCGGTGCACATCGACAACGACAGCCGCGAGATCCAACTGCGTCGCGCTGCAATGTTGCGGGTCATCGACCGTGACCCGGATCCGCCGGTGCGCGTCGAACCTCGCACCGATCTGCTGCGCCACGGTCTCGACCTCCCGCAGCAGCAGGGCTACAATCTTCATGAGGAGGAGGTGCCGCGCGCGGGCATTCGTGTCACCCAGAGCTTCCAGCGCACGCGCTGGTACAACGGCCGCACTTTCGTCTGGCTCGGCATCCGCAAGGAGACCGATCGCGGCGAGCGGTCGAGCAAGCTCGCTTTCGACGCGATCCTTCCGAAGCGGAAGGCATGAACGCATGAAACGTCACCGTCGAAATATAGCGGTGGCGCGGCCGCCGGAGATTGAGGGTTGAACGGGCGCGCGTCATTGCCAAGTCGGGAATTTCTCGCGCGACGGCAGACGCCCGGCGCCCCAAGATTACGTAGCGGCCAGCAAGTGTGAATATCCGAAGATCCGTTCTCAACCTCAGCGCTTCCTTCACGACATAGGAGCAACGGAGAGCGAGCACGAGGAACGCCGTTCAAGATTGAGCGCGAAGAAGTTCGCCTTGATTGTGCCGAATCGAGGGTCACTGCGTTATCGTACGTTGCGGCTTGAGCATCTTCGGCAGAGGCCCATATCCATAAGGGCAGAGATCACGCGGGATCGCTCATAGCACGGCAACCGCCGGCTCTGCTCAAACCTGGTGATGGGTAGTCCCACCGCAGCCCGTCTCAGCCGGGCTCATGAATTCTGTGCAGCCCAGTCACCAAGGCGGTAATCACGCTTATCACGGCGCTCGTACCATGGTCATTCAAGAACGAATCTCTGCGTCATGGTTGTCATGCACCTCAGTCTGCCACGTGGAGCGCGACGATGGTGCTGGTTGGTGACACCGTCGCACTTAAGGGGAGAACGGTGATCGACACTCCGAAGTTTGGATCCCTTGAAGCCGTCGAATCCGCTAAAGCTCGACAAAGATTCGCAGGCTTGCCTCGCATTCGTCAATTCAGCACGAGAATTCAGTGACCACTGCTCTTCGTACGCCCCGTGGCTCAACGCCGCGCAAGAACACATCAGCAAAGCGCTCCGCGTCACCAAAGGCCGCCCCGCGGAAGAAGACATCTGTTGCGGCAACGACGAAGGCTCCGATTCGGACTGGCATTTCCTCCTCGTCGCCGCTGGGCATGTTGGCGCTGTATCTTACCGCGCGATGGCGTGCTTCGGGCCGGGGCGGACTTGTGTTTCTCGCCGAAAATGAGAGCCGAGCCGAGCTGTTGGGTTCGATCATCCCAGTTATCGAGCCGGCCTGTGATGTGCTCGTCTATCCCCGTTTGAACACGCTTCCGTTCGATCAGCTTGAGCCTTCACGTGATATCGCGGGCCGGCGGAGCTCCGTCTTGAGACGCCTTGCCAGGGCAAAAAAGCCGATCCTGCTGATCGCGACGGCGGAGGCCATAATGGAGCTCCTGCCGTTGCCTGCGAACTGGTCTCGTATCGGATTTCCCCTTCGGACCGGGGCCGTCTTTTCCGAGGAAGACCTTGAGGCCCGTCTGAAGGCTCTCGGGTACGACCTGGACGACAGTCCGGATTATCCCGGTGGAGTTTTGTTTCACGGCAACACCTTCGAGATCTTCCCGGCCGGCGCGTTCGGACCTTTTAGGATAGAGCATTCCGGAGGGAGAATCCGGCGTATTGCAGCGATCAATCCGATAGACCAGGAGGTGATTTCCGAAACGAAGGAACTCCTGATTGACCCGATGTCCGAGCGGCTGGCGTTCACGGGCCGGGCTCGAAGAAGGTCCAGCCTATTGGACTATTGTGCACGCGCCAAATGGATCGCCGACAGCACCGTGCCCAGGCACGCCGACACCTGGTTGAGCACGATCGAGGATGCGGCCGCCCGCAGTGAGCGTGACCGTGCCTATCTCAGCCGACGCGAATGGGAGCTGGCGGCCAGGAAGATCACTGTGTTGCCGCCAACCACTCCGTATCGTGCGACGCCAGAGTTCTACAAGGCAGCCTCTCCGCGGAAGGCGCTCCGTGCATTTATCGAGGAAGCCCAGCGCGGAAGCGCACGTGTGCTTTTCGTCGCTGCCGTCGAAGCGGATTTGCGTGTGATGGCCCGGATGAGCGCTATCAAGGCCGAATGCGTGCCCGATTGGACGCAGGCGACCGCAAGGGGCAGGCAGCAGGCCGCATTGTTGGCAGGCTTCGATGCGGGCTTTGTCGTTCCTGGAAAGAAGCCCCTCGTGGTCATCACTGCTGCCGACGTGCTCGGCAGCAGGGCACACCAACCGCAACCGATGAACTGGGCATGGACGCCCGGCTTCGATTCGGGAGATCTCCCCGAACTCGGATCCGTGGTCGTTCATCTGCAACGTGGACTCGCACGCCTTGGCGGCCTGAGATCCATGGGCACGGGAGATCTTTCGGCGCGCGAGATGGTCAGGTTGGTATTTGCCGGAAACGACGCCGTTCTCGTCCCTCTCGCAGAATTGGCGCTGATCTGGCCCTACGCCGCTGAGCTCGGAGACACCTCGCTGGACAAGGCCGACGGCAGCTCGTGGCGGCCGCGGCGAGCTGCTGCCGAGACGGAGATTCACGTGGTCGCAAAGGAGCTGGCCAAGCAGATGAGTCAGCGCCGGCGGCGCCCGGCTCCGAAGCTCGTGCCGCGCCCTGCTGTCTATGAGAAGTTCGTCGCGCGGTTTCCCTATTTCACCACCTCCGATCAGGCGAAGGCCATCCGCGACGTTCTGGATGATCTTGCATCGGGGCACCCGATGGACCGGATCGTCTGTGGAGACGTCGGCTTTGGCAAAACCGAGGTGGCGCTGCGCGCAGCGGCAGCCGCCGTGCTGGCCGGAAAGCAGGTCGCTATCGTCGTGCCGACGACAGTGCTGGCACGACAGCATGTCGAAACCTTCCGCAAGCGCTTTGCGCCTCTTGGCATCGATGTTGGAAACCTGTCGCGGGTTGCCTCGACCGCCGAAGCGCGAGAGGTAAGGGAGCGCCTCAAGAGCGGAGAACTCAGGGTCGTCGTCGGGACCCTCGCGCTCGCATCCAAGGAAGTGAGATTTGCCGAACTTGGCCTGATCATCATTGACGAGGAGCAGCATTTCGGCGCTGCCGAGAAAGCCATGCTGTCGGGCCTCAATAAGAACGGCCACCGGCTCTGGATGAGTGCGACACCGATCCCCCGCACACTTGCGGCCGGCTTGACGGGCTTGAGGGATCTCAGCGTGATCGCAACCCCGCCGGTCCATCGTGTTCCGGTTGCCACCAAGGTCGCACCGCTTTCGGACATAGCTATCGCCGCTGCGCTGGTTCGTGAGCACAGACGTAACGGTCAGAGTTTTGTCGTTTGTCCGCGGATCCAGGATCTCGATCCCATGCTCGCCAGGATCCATGCGCTGGCGCCGGAACTACGTATCATTGCCATTCACGGCAAGATGCCGACGGACGAGATTGACGAGAGGTTGATGGGGTTCGTCGAAGGCCGTGCCGATGTACTACTTGCGACCAACATCGTGGAAAGTGGCCTCGATATCCCACGTGCGAACACCATCGTTGTGTGCTGGCCCGAAAAATTCGGCCTGGCACAATTGCATCAGCTCAGGGGGCGAGTAGGACGGGGCGGCATCCGGGCGTTTGCACATTTCCTGACGGAAGGCGGCTCCGAACGCTCGGAAAAGCGGCTTTCCGTTCTCGAGGAATTGAGCCGTCCGGGCGCTGGCTTCGCGATCAGCGCTCGCGACCTCGATCTCCGCGGCGGCGGCGACCTGCGCTCCGATCGACAATCCGGCCACATGCAGGTGTTCGGACCGACGCTCTACGGCCACCTTCTTACGCTTGCCCTGGAGGGAGACCGCGATGGAATGTCCGCCCTCTGGATCCCCGAGTTGAATCTTCCCATTCCTGAGCTGCTTCCTTCGAGCTATGTGCAATCGGAGGCGGTCAGGCTGGAGATCTACGCTCGAGCCGCCCGGTGCCGGAGTGATGACGAACTGGAGGAGCTCGAGGATGAAACGCACCGCCGATTCGGCAAGCTGCCATCCGAGGCCAGCAATTTCTTTGCTGTCGCCAAGCTCAGGATAAGTTGCAGGCAACGGGGGATCATGCGTCTCGATGTCGGCCCGGATGCGATTGCTGCAACGATGCTCGCAGGGAGGATCGGTAAATTACGCTCGCGGTCACTGCAGCGCGAGGGCGATCGCGTCGTCTATCCCGGGCGCAGCGATGAACCTGCTTTACGACGGGTCGAACAGTTCTTGGATCTGCTGGACGAATGACGAGGGATGCGCCACTCAACTTGAAGCGGTCTTGTGTGATCTCCTCAGGCCCCGAAATGAAAGCGATGGCGCTTGACCCTTGGCAAGGACGATTGAGAGAACCCGTGTTGCGCTGACGCAGAGACGATCGTTCGAGGCTGTTCTGAAGCAGCTCGTCGGATGCCGTGGATCGTTCGAGTTCAGAGCTGCGCTGGCGGCCGACCCAGCCCGGACCCAACAAACGAATGCGCCAGTGATAGAACCAGCTTCACCTTCTGCGGCTTTGATGGTCACCAACTCATACTATGCAAAAGAACGCTATTTTGGTTTTGATCCAATCAGCCCCATCTGAGCGGATGTCGCCGGCTCATCTGTTCGAGTCCCTGTTGCTGAACGGGTGCACGCGTCGACTCGCGCCTTAGCGCGTCCGCGGCGAAACCGGAGACGTGCGCCGGGCGGATAGGCTCGCGCCAACTGATTGTGCTCGATCCGGTGTTGCATCATGTCCCGTCGGGTCTGGCGCTCGTCGAGCATCAGGACCAGATCCGAGCAGGGCTTGGTCGAACACAGCAGCAGAAAGCCGGCTTCAGCGTCCTGAGGGTAGACCGTCAGCGCATCGGAGCGGTCCACGTTGCCCGATACCAAGCGCGCGGCGCATGCGAGGCACCAGCCCTGCTCGCAGATGTAGGGCGTCTCGATGCCGGCGTCGATCATGCTGTACAGCAGATATTCGTCGGATATGGCGTCGAATGTGAACGTCCCCTCCGGACGTTCCAGCCGTATGCGAAACCGCCTGGTGCCGCCTTCATTGGTCATGGCCGAGAGCTCCCTCATCGCTCACCACCGGCTGTCGGGCAATGCGACGTCGCCGATGCGGCCGCTCGCGTAGCAGTGCGCGGCCGCGATGATCCGCGCCGCAACCGCCAGCTCGCTTTGATCGCGCGGCGCGTAGACCACGAGGCTCTGCGGCGGCACGGCGCCCGCCATGTAGCGTGCGAACGGATGCACCGTGCCCCAGCCCTTGGCCGCCACCTTCTGCGCCCATTCCGGCCGCAAGGTCAGGTGCAGCGACCCGTCGGGGCGAACGATGAGCCACACCGGCGCGAACACGAAGGCCTCCGGCTGGCCCATGGCATGGATGTCATCGAGCGCGAAGGCGCGGCCTGCGGCGTTCATCGGCGCCGGTACCTCTTCGACGCCAGCCAGCGCGCAGGCGCAGGACACGAGCTGTGCGGCGTATCCGGCGGGCGAGGTGTCGCCGAGCTGGTGGCAGGGCCATGTTGGTGCGAGCCGCGGCGCGCTGCCGGGACGTGTGGCGAGACGGCGCAGTCCAGGCGCCATCGCCCAGATGGGTGCAGCACCGCGCACGCCTGCTCTAGCCGAAGCTGTCATAATGAACCTGCGTGATCGGAACATCGGCGGCGCGCAGCAGCGACCTGACCGCGTTCACCATGACCGGCGGGCCGGCGACGTAGAACTCGGCCGCCGCGGGATCCAGGACTGCGCCCTGGATGACATCGGTGACGAAGCCGGCCGCATGCGGCCAGCCGGACGGCGCGTGCTCGACCACGGGCAGGTAGCGCGCCCGGGGAGTTTGCGTGATCGCCGCCGCCAGCATGTCATCAGCGGCGAGATCCGCCGGCGTGCGGGCGCCGTAGATGACGTCCGCGGGCGATCCGAAATCGAGGTGCGCAGCCGCGGCCTCGCGCAGCATCGCCAGGATCGGCGCGATGCCGGTGCCCCCCGCCACGAACACCTTGCGGCCCGGCTGTCGACGCAGCGTGCAGACGCCGAACGGCGCCTCGATGGTGATGCGCGTCCCCGGAGCCAACGCCGCGAGCGCGTTGCTGCCTGTGCCGCCATCGTAGCGCTTCGCAATGAACTGCAGGATGGTGCTGCCCGGCAGGTTGCACATCGAGTAGCAGCGCCGCAGCCCGTTGCCGAGATGCAGGATCGCATACTGCCCCGGCCGGAAGTCGATCGGCTCGGCCGTCTCGAAGCTGAATTGGCGGATCTCCGGCGCGAGATCGTCGATGCCGCGCAGGGTCGCCTGTTGCTCGACGCATCGCGGCGTCGGCGCGGACCAGTCGCCGGGACCGCGGGCGATCGTGACGTCCGAGATCGCGCGGGACTGACAGGCCAGGATGCGGTTGCGTCGTGCGTCGCGCGGATTGACCGCCGGCGCGCCGGGAAAGATCAGATCGACCTGCCCATCGATGAGCGTCACCTTGCAGGCACCGCAACTGCCCCAGCCGCATTCGTAAGGCAGCGCGACGCCCCCGCGTCGCGCTGCCTGAAGGATGGTGTCATGGCCGGCCGCGTCGATCGCGACACCGTCGGGCTCGATGCGGAGTTGCCGGGTCATCCACGCCATCCTTTCGGCTTGGGCGGTCGGCGCAGCACGCCGACCGCGTCTGCCAGACTACAAGCCGCAATCCGCGATCAGCCTCGCCTGGGCCGTCATGGTCCGCTCCAGGATCGCCCGTGCATCGTCGGCACCGGGCGCGGCCGAAAGTGCCTCGCTGAGGCCGCGCGCGGCGCGCTCGCCGAGCGGCATCCACTTCGCGACCCACTCCCGCAGCAGAACCGCATGCTCCGGGACCTTGCCGGTGGCGTAGCGCACCAGGGCCTTGGTGGTCTCGACGGCATAGGCTTCGTCGTAGTTGCGGAAGTCGTCGTGCAGCAGCGCCAGCAGGTCATCGTCGTTCGTGCGCGCCAGATCGGCGATCTCGCGGTTGAAGGCGTGATCGAAGATCGGCCGCAGCACCAGATTGCGGGAGACGAACGCTTCGCCCCAATCGTAGGCGATCAGCTGCTTCTCGATCAGCTCGCGCAGGCCCTGCCATTGCGGCGCCTGCGTCCAGACGGTACGGGCAATGTTGCTGTCGGCGAGCTCCGGGCGGCCGGTGTCGAGCGCGAGCGCCTTGGCCAGATAGGCCTGGCGCTGCACCCGCCGCATCTCGTTGCCCATCTGGAAGTAGAAGGTGTTGGTCACGAACGCCGACGGCGCCATCTGCGCGACATAGGCCGCGCTCATCTGCATCGCGTGTCCCGGGAAACGCACCGGCAGATAGGCCTGGCCGAGGAAGTCGAGCCACGGCGCAGACAGCTTGCGATAGCTGTCCTGGCGCTCGAACTCGTCGATCAGGTTGTCGCAATAGACCTCGCGATCCTTCTGGTCAGTGACATAGCGGCGATAGGTGTAGGTGAGGGGATCGCGATAGCCCTCCCAATCGTCCAGCGTGAGCCTCGAGCCTTCGCGATTCCTGAGATAGAACTGGTTGATCGACCAGTTCTCGGACAGCTCGAACGGTGCCGGCGCGCGGCGGAAGTGGCTGTGGAACTTGTAGGTGACGGCCTCGTATTCCGACGGCAGCCGGCGCTCGGTCCACAGGCTCCAAGTCTTCTTCTGCTTGCGCGCAGCCGACTTCGCGGTCATCGCGGTCATGACGTATCCTCCCGGAATTTGTTATGTGTGGATGGTCCAGACCCATTCGTCGTCCATCGACTCGAGCCGTCCGCCGAACGACACCAGGCTCGGCTCGATCTCGGCAAGCCGGAATGGCCGCCCCAGCGCCGCCTGCATGCTCTTCTGCGTCAGGCGGAAATTCCGGTCGGCCTGGACGCGGACATAGCCGCCGCGGTCCTCGATGACGATCTCGACGTCCGGATTGTCCTGCTCGCTCGCCGCGATCACGGCGTCGATGATGTCCTCGTCGACGCCCCTGATGACGGGGCCGACCAGTTTCGGTGCTGCTGTCGTGGTCATGGGCTTGTCCTATGCGTCCTGCTCGGTCTTGTGGCGGAGGCGGCGCAGCCGTCCGTCGTTGGGCACGCCGACCAGAATCGCTTCGCCGTCCTTCTTCACCGCGTAGCGGAAGAGGCGGCAGTCGCGCGGGTTGAGGCCGCGGCCGTCATCCATGCTGAACTCCCACTCATGGGCCGAGCAGGTGATGGTACCGGCTTCGAAATCGACCTTGCCGTCCGCCAGCAGGATCTCCTGGTGCGGGCACATGCCCTGGAAGCAACGCAACTCGCCGCCAGGAAGGTGCATCACGATCACTTCCTCGCCGTCGACCTCGACGCCGATGAAATCACCTTCCCAAAGGTCGTCCAAGGTCGCGACCTGCCTCCACGTCACGTCGGCGTCGTCAGACATAGGCCACCTCGATCCAATCCATCGGCTGGATTCCGGACTGCGCCACCGTCATCGCGGACGGCAGCTCGCGACCGTTGTGGTAGACGCATTTCGACGCGTTCTTCTCGGCGACGCGCAGTCCGACCGCGTGCTGGGCGACCTTGTCGGCCACGATGCTCATGCTATCGCCGTCGTCGACGGGGATCAGCAGGACGACGAAGTCGCCGCGGAAGTTGGCTTGGAGCGGGAACAGGGCCACGCTTACCTCCCAGATTTGTTGTTATATCTGTGGTCGTGTCGGGTGGTGCGTCGCTCGTAAGCGGCGCCTGTCAATTCATGCTGGGCGGATCATTCGGCCGCGAGGCGAGACGCGCCATTCCAGGCGTAGCTCTGCGCGTCATTGCCGGCGACATCGGGCGTGATGCCCATATATTGCAGCGCGCCTTCCAGGGTCGGCGGCTGGATGTGTCCGGCCAGGAAACGGTCCACGATCGAGAGATGGGTGTCGTAGCGCTCGGGCTGGCTCTTCCACACCCATTCGCAGACTTCGCAGCAGAAGTTCAGCTTGCGACCGTTGTGCGTGGTGATCCGCGGCGCCTGGCCGATGCTCGGGCTGCAGATCGGAATGTGGCAGCAGTTGCAGACGACCGGCAGCGTCGCCGGATAGGTCTTTTCGATCTGGCCCGTGCGGACATTGTCGCCGATCACGTCCCACAGCTTGCCGAACCGGTCGTTCCAGCCGGGATATTTCTGCTCGAGCCAGTCGCGCTCGGCCGCGGACACGCCCGCATCGGGATTCCACCACACGGTCGGCCGCCAGAACCAGACGCCCATGTGATAGGCGTGATGGACCCAGTCGAGCTCGGGCAGGAAGTGCTTTTCCCAGTACCATGGCACGTTCATGCCGAGGTCCTTGAACTGGTCCATGAACTGCCGGCAGATCCAGTCCTGCATGAACTCCTTGAACGACATCGTCCGGCTTTCCAGCGGCGTGTAGTAGTCCATGGAGATGCCGGTCAGCAGCGCGAACAGCTTCCACGACCGCCAGAACATCTGGTCGACCATCTTCTGCGCCTCGGCCTTCTTGCCGTTGTTGATCATGATCTTCAAGGTCGGCTCGCCCTGCTGCGAATGCCGCGCCTCGTCGGTCTGGATCGAGGAAATCAGCGCACCGAACTCGATGTCGCCGACATGCAGCGCATCCGAGGCCATGCCGAGGAACTGCAGGTTGGTGAAGCCGGTCTCGAAGGTGAAGGTCAGCTGGATCGCCGTCGACACCGCATCATTGGCGGTGAACATGTCGTCGAACAGGCTGCGCGCCGCGATCACGCCCCACTCGTTGGTGTGCATCGCCTTGTGGGCCCAGTCGAATTGCGGGTCCTTTCCGAGCAGGCAATAGGGGAAGTAGATCTGCGCCTGGCCGTGGCGGCATTCGTCGAGGGTGCCGAAGGTGGCCATGTTGCGCCAGGCAGCAGCGCGGCCGAACCGGGCCATGCGCGCCTCGCCGATCGAGGCGAAATATTCCGGAACCGGAATGGCGCCGTAATGCGCCTTGATCGCCGACTTCCAGCCGGCATCGAGATTGTCATACAAATTGGAGCGCGCAATCGTCGAGCGGATCGAGTAGATGCCGTCGTCCTTGCCGGCCTGGTTATGGACGTACTCGCGATAGGTCAGCTTGTACGGCTCGTCCCAGCCCCACCACTGCTCGCCATGGATGCCGAAGCTCTTGGACAGCTTCTCGGGAAAGACCTCCTCCTCGCTGACATAGGAGAAGGCCCAGTTCATGTCGCGGGCCGTGTCGTAATAGTCCCGCCGCTGCAGCTTCGGCATGCGTTGCTCCTCCCGAGCTCTGTGATCGCGTTCGTTGCTCTTCGTTGCGGTCCGCTGCCGCCCTTGAACGGGCGAACGTTGTGCGGCGCGTGGCGATGGCGTACGAGTCAGGCGGTTAGACCTGATAGATCGTCGCGCGATGTTGTAGGATCCAGTGTAGGCCGCATTCTTTGGTTTTTCTTTAGGCCGCGGGTGCGCATGAACATCGGGCGTATTCGGGCGCGATTGTGAGCGTAGTCGACCGCATTCCTGCTGCTGCGCAAGCGACGAGATGACGCGATGCGAAGGGAAAGCGGCGGCGAGGATCGGCGCGGCCGTATCGACCAAGCGGGTCGATCTGTTCAAGCGAGCAGCTCGATGCCCGTCATCGTCCCACCGCCGATGATGCGTGCGGCGTGATCAAAGACCGGTGCAACCCTCCGGCCGTTCAGCGGCTGAGGCCGACGACCTGCAGCACCAGACCGTCGAGCGCGTCGGTGATCGAGATCTGGCACGCGAGGCGGCTCTCCGGGCGCACGTCGGCGGCCTCGAATTCGAGCAGGTCGACCTCGATGTCGCCGGCGGGGCCGACGCGCTCCAGCCATGCCTTGTCGACGTGGCAATGGCACGTGGCGCAGATGCAGGACCCGCCGCATTCGCCGATGATGCCATCGACACCATTGCGCTTCGCCGCCTGCATGGCGCTCTCGCCGGGCTCGGCCTCGACAAGGCGCACGGTGCCGTCCGTCTCGATGAAGGTGATTCTGGGCATGGGTCGTTGCGTGTCCCTAGATGAACTGCCGGCCGCCGTCGATGATCAGGGTCTGACCGGTGATGAAGGCCGCGGCCGCCGACGCGAAGAACAGCGCGCCGCCGACCATGTCGTCGACGTCGGCCGCGCGCTTCAGGGCTCCGCGGGACACGCCATATTCGGCGGCGTTCTCCATCAGGCCGAGGCTGGCCTCGGTGAGCGTGAAGCCGGGCGCGATGACGTTGACCGTGATCTTGTCGTCGCCGAGCTCGCGCGCCAGCGCACGCGTCATCGCAATGACGGCGCCTTTCGACGAGACGTAGTGCAGCCACATCGGCGAGCCGCTCATGACGGTGGCCGACGAGACGTTGACGATCGCGCCACCGCCAGCGCGTCGCAGCAGTGGCGCGGCCGCCTTGCTCATCATCCACACGCCCTTGATGTTGACGCGCATCACCCGGTCCCACTCGGCCTCCGGGATTGCCTCGAAGCCGCGGCGTTCGAGCCCGGCATAGATCGCGGCATTGTTGACCAGCACGTCGAGGCCGCTCATGCGCGCCAGCGCGAATTGCGCCAGCGCCGCGGTGGACGTCTCGTTCGCGACGTCGACCTCCGCCGCGTGCGCCTTGCCGCCGCGGTCGCGGATCAGCCGCGCGGTGTCGTCGGCGCCGCCGAGACGGATGTCGGCGGCGACGACCTCGGCACCGGCCGCAGCAAAGGCGAGCGCGAATCCGCGGCCCAGCCCGCCGGCCGCGCCGGTGACGATGACGCGCTTGCCTTGCAGTTGGATCGGACTCATGTGGCAACCTCGATGTGCAGCAGATCCGCCATGAACGCAGACGCCGTGCCCTCGGCGATCAGCGCCCGGGCCATGGTGGTGCCGGCCTCGGTCAGCATCGACGGCAGCACGAAGCTTTCCAGCATCGCGAGCGTCTCCTTCGGCGGCGTATCGAACCAGCCGCCGATCGTCGCGACCCCATGGCCGGTGAAGCGCCATAGCTTGTCGGCGTCCTTCATCAGCGCATCCTCATGCGAGATCGCCGTCTTTCGGGTGTCGTGGCCGTCGATGATCGCCAGGATGGTCTCGACTCTTAGCCCGGGGATCGCCAGCCGTGCGAACGCCTCGGCTGCGATCTTCACGCCTTCGATCTCGTGGGCACGTTGCAGCTCGGGATATCTGGGATTGGGGCCGACGGCGGCGGCGAGCTGCTCGGGCGGGAACTTCTTCCAGCCGACGTCGTGCATGAGGATCGCCGGCAGCACCACGGCGGCGTCCGCGTCGGGATGGATCCGCAGCAGCGCCTGGCCGAGACGATAGGAGATCAGCGTATGCTCGTCGTTGGAGCGGACGTCCAGCCACGGCCGCGCCGCGAGCCAGATCGGCAGATCCTGTTCGCGCAGAAAATGCATCAGCGCAGCTCCGCGTCGTAGGTGAGATAGATGGTCTTGTATTCGAGATAGTCCTCGATGCCGTAGCGGCCCTTCTCGCGGCCGATTCCGCTCTGCTTCATGCCGCCGAACGGCGCGCGCTGGTTCGAGCGCTGGATGTCGTTGACCCACACGGAGCCCGCTTCGAGGCGCTCGGCCAGGGTCAGTCCTGTCGCCAGGTTGCGCGAGAACACGAAGGCGGCCAGTCCATAGACCGTCGCATTCGCGAGCCGCAGCGCCTCGGTGCGATCGTCGAACGGGGCGACACCAAGCACGGGGCCGAACGTTTCCTCGGTCATGACGAGCGCGGAGGGGGGCGCATCGGCGATCACGGTCGGCGGCAGGAACCAGCCCTTGTCGTAGAGTCCGCCCGTCAACCGAACGCCGCCGGTCAGCACGGTTGCGCCATTGGCACGGGCATCGGCGATCTGACGCTCGCTGTTGCGGTATATCTTCTCGTTGATGAGCGGTCCCAGCGCGCAATTCGAGGTCAGGCCGTTGCCGACGTCGAGCTGCGCGACCTTGTCGGCGAGCGCAGCGAGAAAGGCCGCGTAGATGGGGCGCTCGACATAGACGCGATTGACGCGGTAGCAGAACTGGCCGGAATTGGCGAAGGCGTGACGGGCGATCGCAGCCGCGGCGGCGCCGATATCGGCGTCGGCGCAGACGATGGCCGGGCACTGGCCGCCGAGCTCGAGGGTGACGCGCTTCATCGTTCCGGCTGCAGCAGCAGCGATCGCCTTGCCGGCCCTGGTGCCGCCGGTGAACGCAATCTTGCGCGGCGTCGGATGCGCGATCATCTGCATGCCGAGGTCAGGGCCGCGACCGGTCACGGCATTGAAGCAGCCGTCCGGAAACCCAGCGGCCCGAAAGAGTTCAGCGAGCCGCAAGGTCGACAGCGGCGTGTCCTCGGCGGGCTTGGCGACGACGGTGCAACCGGCCATCAGCGCGGCGCCGAGCTTGAAGCAGAGCAGCGTCACCGGATAGTTGAAAGGCGTGATCGCGACCACGACGCCGACCGGCTCGCGTGTGATGACGATCTTTTCGCCGGCCACACCCGTCAGCGGCATCTCGGCGTGCAGGCGCAGGCCTTCCTCGGCATAGACGTCGAGCAGTTCTGCCGAGCGCTGAATTTCGCTGACGGCTCCCGCCAGCGGACGGCCAAGCTCCCTGGTCAGCAGGCGACCAAGCTCACCGGCACTCTCGCGCATCAGCCGCGCCGCGTTCCTCTGCAGGCGGGCGCGCTCTGCCACGGGCGTCGTTTTCCACGATTGGAATGCGATGTCGGCTGCGTTGATGGCGGCATCGACATCCGCGCGCCCAGCCTCCGGGACGCTGTCGACCGTCTCGCCCGTTGCCGGATCGACAACGTCGAAGGTCGCTCCGCTTTGGGCTGCAACCCAGCGGCCATCGATGAACATGTCCATGTCCGCGACCTCTCGTTCAGATCAGGTCGAGCATCAGCGCGGCTCGGGTCTCGCCCAGCGCCTCCTCAGCCATGAGTCGTCCGGCTTCAGTCTCGAGCACGGCGAGCTGCGCCGTCAGGCGCGACGCATATTGGCGCGGCGTCATCTTGAACCAGTCGCAGGCCACCGCAACGCCGGTGGTCGTGTAGCGCCACAGCTTGTCGGCGTCGCGCACGATCCGGTCGTTCAGCGAGCGCGGGTAGGGGCGAGTGTCGTGGCCGTCGATGATCTCGCCGACCGCGACGATGATGTCCTCCGGCCAATCGGCCTGTTCGAGGACTTCGCGTGACATGCGGACGCCTTCGCTTTCGTGGAGAAAGCGCACATCGGACTGCATCATGTTGGGACCGAATCCCTTCTCGATGATGTCCTTCATGTCGATCGTGTACCAGCCGATGTCGTGCAGGATGATTGCGAGCGAAACGATGTCCTCGTCTGCGTCCGGATATTGAGCGAGCAGCTTGCGCGCATAGGCATAGGACAGGGGAATGTGGACGTCGTTCTTGCGCGCGCGCATGTACGGCTCGCTGATGCGCCAGACTTCGTCATAGCGGTTGCCGACATCGGACCTATCGAGCATTGCAATGTTCCATATGCGGAGAGAGGCCGGCGCCGCCGGCCTCTCTCGATTGGGTCAGGACAGGATGGTCACTTCGCCGGTCGAGCCGTTGACGCGCAGCATCTGTCCGTTCTTGATCGAGGAGCTGGCGCGTCCCGTGCCGGTGACGGCGGGCAGCCCGTATTCGCGGCACACGATCGCGGCGTGGGACATCATGCCGCCGATGTCCGTGACGATCGCGTTGATCTTGCCGAAGATCGGTGCCCAGCTCGGCGCTGTGACCGGCGCAACCAGAATCTCGCCCTGCTGGATCTGGCCGAGCTCATCGGCGGAGCGCACCACGCGAGCGCGGCCCTCGACGATGCCGGGGGAAGCGGCCATGCCGGACAGCTTGGTGGTGTTGGCGGCGCCATCGAGCCAGCGGCCGATGCTCTCCGTGGTGATGCCCCACAGCATGATCGTGAACGGCTCGGTGATGACATCGGGCGGATTGTTGAGCGCGGGCTGCGGCGGCGTCGTCGCGAGCGCAGCCAGGATCTTTTTCCGCCGCTCGATCTCGGGCGGCCAATAGGTCGGACCGATCGCCGGTGCGCCAACGGCCCAGCCGTTGCCGTAGTCGAACAGCGCGTCGCGGACTTCCTGACGGTTCAGATAGAACAGGTCGTCGGCGTCCTTCCAGAAGCCGGCATCGCGGAAGATGGCGCCGAGCTCACGCATCTTGCGCCAGAATACGCTCATCGACCAATGCTCGATGTAGAAATTGTGGTTCTCGACATAGGGGAACACGGTCCGGGCGAGCCCGAGCTTGCCCTCGAAGGCTGCGCGGGCGTCGGCATCGAGCATCTCGGCATATTCGGACGTGATGCGGTCGCGCTCTTTGGCAATGGCCTCCGTCGGCCGGTCGATCTCCTCTCCCCGCTGCACGCGGACGACGTAGTCCCTGACATAGCCGAGCGGGATGTCGAGATGCTCGATCCAGTACTTGTCGGTCGAGTAGAAGCCGTTGCCGGAGGTGAAGTTGAACCAGGGATCCTGCGCCTCGTTCCAGGCCGTCAGCCATTCGGCGCCGTTCGGCGCACGGCCGACCGCAGCCAGCGCCTCGTCGACCGATCCGCTCTTCAGGGCATCGGCGACACCGAGCTTCACGGCGAGCTTGGCGAGCTTCTTCAACTCGTCGTCCGGACGGAACAGGTCGACTTCCACGCCCTGCACCATCTTGGCGATCGCCTGATCGGGAATGGTGGGGAATTGCCCCTTCATGAAGCTGAAGAAGTCGAGATAGGCCGCGTAGCCGAGATTCAGGAACTCGAAATGGTACTGCCAGGTCTTGTAGAGCAGCTGGATCGCCCGGTCGTAGGTCTCCATCAGCGCGTAGGTGTTGTCGAGGCCGACACCGGCCGTGATCCACTCCAGCGGCACGGCTTCGGGCAGCGGCTCGAAATTGAGCGCCTCGAGATCGGCGATGTTGGCGCGGACCTTCTTGTCCCAGTTCGCCAGCAGGCGGTCCCAGTTCTGGAAGTAGTAGCCGGCGCGCTCCATGAAATGCGGTACGCGACCAGCGATCAGCTCGGGCGCCACCGCCACCGGGCTCATGTAGCAATAGCCATTGTGGATGCGGTACTCGACGCCGTTCGCCGGCGGGATCAGATAGTGCCGCGTGTTGTACTGGCCGAGACACTTGACCGCGAACTCCACGGTGACGGCGTCGAACGGCTTGAACGGGCTCGGCCAGTGCTGCGAGTCGCAGAACCAGAACTTGCCGTCCTCCTTGTCGCGCAGGCTGTTCTGGAACTGGAGATAATAGGGATAGAGCTTCTCCCAGCCCTCGGCGCCGACCGGCGTCTTCAGGTCATAGGGACTTGGGAATTTCGCATGCGCCGTCATTGTCGTTTCCCCTCGGTTTCTCTGTTGCTTGTTGTCGTGATGCTCACCGCTTGGCCTGGACCGGGGCCAGCAGCGTTCCAAGTACACCCGCAATCCCGGTCTCGTAGATCGCGGTCGACTGCTTCTTCTTCTGGCTCCAGACGGTCTCCGGCCGGCTCTGCAGCGCCACGAGGTTCTCGTCTTCAGGGAGATCGGCGTCGATCGCCCATTCGACGTCCTGCGGACAGCCCATGCTGCGCTCGAGCGACTTGGCGAGCCTGGCGACGGCGAGCACCTGGGCATTGGTCAGGGAGGGCAGGGTGCGGCGCTCCGGCGCGATTACGCGCTCGACGGTCCGGCGCTCGGCGCGATCGGCGACGAGTTCGAAATCCTTCTCGGCGATGCGGTGCTTGATGACCTGCAGAAGCACCTTCTCGACGACGAAATTGTCGGGCGTGATTTCGCCGGAGACCACCGGCTCACCGAGCCCGAAGGCGGAATCGATCACGATCTTGGTGCGGTCGCCGTTGATCGGATCCAGCGTCATCGCCACGCCCGCGGCGGCGGCGTTGACCATCTTCTGGACGCCGACCGACATCAGCACGTCGATCTGGCCGAGCCCGTTCTCGGCACGGTAGGAGATCGCGCGCGCGTTGAAGAGGCTGGCCCAGCACGCCTTGACCTTCTCGACCACGGCGTCCTCGCCGACCACCCAGAGATAGGTATCCTGCTGGCCGGCGAAGCTGGCGTCAGGCAGATCCTCGGCGGTTGCCGACGAGCGCACCGCCACCGGCAACTGACCGTCGGGCGACATCCGGCGATACGCCTCGCGGATCGCCTGCTCGACCGCGCCCGGCATCGGCTGCGCCATGATTGCGTCGCGGATCTCGTGCGACAACTTCTCTTCGTCATCGACATCGTCGAGCACGATCCGCGACAGGCGCTCGCTGATCGTCGCCTCGAGTCCGTTGCTTCGAAGATGAAGGGCGTAGGCGTCGGTCGCGACCGCAAATCCCGCAGGAACGCGCACGCCCTGTGCGATCATGCGCGCCAGGCTCGCGCATTTGCCGCCGATGCGCGGGAAGTCGTCCTCGCGTGCGTCTTCGAACGGCACGATGAAGGATGCGGCTGCGTTGGCGCCCATGCGTCTGTTCCCCACCTTATGGCCCGGATCGGCTCCGGACTTGTTGTTGCTTGTGAAACGCGGTCCAATGACGATCGTCGTGTCAGGCCACGTCCCATTCGATCCGAAGCGCTGTCGGCACGCGGAACGAGATGTTGTGAACGAAGTCGATGGTCTGGTCGGCAGCGAGCCGGAGACCAGGAAGCCTGCGGGTCAGCTCGCCGAGCGCGATCGCGAACTCGATTCGGGCCAGCTGCTGGCCGACGCAGGTGTGAATGCCGTAGCCGAAGGCCAGATGGCTTCTCGCGTCGGTGCGCCGGACGTCGAAACGGGTCGGCGCGGAGAACACCGCCTCGTCGCGATTGGCGGAGCCGATGAGCAGGAGGATATTGGAATCCTTCGGTACCGTCACGCCGCCGATCTGGGTATCCTTCAGGGCGCGCCGGCGCCAAGCCACGATCGACGGGCTGAAGCGCAAGCACTCCTCGACCGCATTCGGAATGAGCTGCGGCTCGGCGATGATGGCTTCCCAGTTGTCGCGCCGCTGCAGCAACTCGCGCATGCCGTTGGCCATCAAGGTCGTCGTGGTCTCGTGGCCGGCGAACAGTGCGCTGTAGAGAACGCCGGCGATCTCCTCGTCGCTGATCTCGGCGCCGTCCTTCTGGAGTCGGACCAGATCGCCCGGCAGATCGTCGGTCGGATCGTCGTGGCGCTGACGCACCAGCGCGCGGCAGTAGGTCCAGTATTCGACCATGTTGCGCGCATGCACGATCTGCTCGTCGTCGCTGAGGTCGCCCCAGGTCAGCAGCGCGCGGCTCACCGCCCACGACTTCACGCGCGGCACGTCCATATTGGGAATGCCGACCAGCTTGAACAGCACCAGCGCCGGCACATCATAGGCGAACTCGCGGAAGAAGTCGGCATGTCCGCGATCGGCGAAGGCATCGATCGCCTGGTTGACGATCGCCTTGATCTCCGGCTCGATCGCCCTGAACCGACGCGGCCCGAAGCAGCCCTGGACCAGCTTGCGGATGCGGGTGTGATCGGGCGGTACCCGCGCCGACAGGCCGGAATAGGCGGTGAAGCCGCCCTCGCGCATGATGCGCTTGCCTTCCTCGCACATCGGGCGAAGCGGGGCCTGGGCGTTCTCCGAGGAGAATGTGCGCCAGTCGTCGAACACGGCCTTGATGTCGGCGTGGCGCGCGACGACGTAGTATTTCAGCTCGTCGGAGAAGAAGACCGGCGCCTCGGCGCGGGCCCATTCATAGAACGGGAACGGATCGCGCATCTCGAAGGGATCGAAGTCTTTGGCGGCGTCGCTATAGGGGCACCGCGCCAGCTGAGCTGCCGAACCTGGCATGTCGTCCTCCCATTCGCCGCCTTTGCCGGCGACGTTGTCATGGGCTCACTCTAAGCGGCGGCCTTTGGGTTTTCTTTAGCCCCTAACTCTATGGCAAATTGAGATAAATCGTCAATTCTGCTGGCGGCGGCACCCCCATGGCGCATGGCTTGGCCGGCAAAGGTCGCGTGACCGAGCCGGTCGCGAACGAGCGGCCTCACGCCGTGAGCTTGCGGTGCAGCTCCTGAAGCGAGGCGCTCTTCGGCCGGTTGTCGAAATGCTTGAGCGAGTCGAGGTACAGCTTGAACTGGCGGTCGATCGCCTCGCGTCGGCCTTGCGCCTTGAACACCTGCATTGCCTCGGCATGCGCCATCTCGCACAAGGGGTCGATCGCCAGCGCCTTCTGGCAATGCGCGAGCGCGGCCGAGTGGTCGTTGCGTTCGAGATAGATCCGTGCCGCGTCGCGTTGCACCTTGAAGAACATGTCGCGCAGCCAATAGCGCTTGCTCCAGCACCAGTCGCGCTCGCCATCGTCGGCGTACTCGACCGGAATGTCCTCGAACAGGTCTCCGGTGTACAGACGGTCCGCCGCCTGCAGACAGATCAGCGCCTCGTCGCTCGCGCCGGCCTTGATGTGACCCTGGGACTGACGGCAGAGCTGTTCGAAGGTCGAGATGTCGAGCCAGCTGCGCTCCGGGGGAACCAGCACGTAGCGCGATCCCTCGCGCCGGACATAGTTGCGCGTCTCGTCGCGTCCGTTGGGCTGGCCGAGCGCCAGCCGCAGATAGCGCACGGTGTGATAGAGGCGGTTACGCGCAGCCTCAATGTCCTCGGCGTTGGGCCAGAGCAGATCCGCAAGCTCGTCGGTGGCTGCGCCATGGCCGCCCTTCTGCAGCAGATAGGCGAACAGGGTCTTAGTCTTGCGGGTCGCTCCGCCGGGCGGGTCCCAGTTCACCTGGCTGCCGTCGTTGCGATAGATCCGCAAGCGTCCGAAGCAGCGGATCTTCCAGCGGTCGCGGCTGTCGAGATGAACTGTACTGGGCTCTTCCGCCGATCGTCGCAACAGCCACATGGGGTCGGCGCCTTCGGCTGCGTGCAGCGCGGCCACCGATGTCCCGATCCGCAACTCCGGCGCGATCGCGCCGAGCCAGAAATCGACCTGCTCGCGCAATGCGCCGCGCGTCTGCAGCCGCGACGGCAGCCAATGCGGATTGTCCACGAGTCCGGCGCTGGTGAGGATCTGCGGATGGCCGCGCAGCGCGACGAGCAACTGCTCGTCGATCAGCACCCGGCGGTTATAGAGAGAGGCGATCGAGACCTCGGACTGCTGGGTGAGCGTTTCCGCAAGTGCGGGCCAACCCTCGAAATTGGCCGTCGCCGAGTTGGTCTCGAGGCCCCAGCTCATGTCGACGACGAGCAGGGCAGGACCTTGTTTGCGGGTTGGTGCCACCCACCTCTCGATTCGGCCTGCGACATCTCGAAACGAGATCGGCACCCGCAGCAGCGCCATCTCGACAAAGCTCTTGCCCTCGACGAATCCGGTCTTGTTGATGCGCTTTGCGAGCTTCTCGACCCGCGCGACCGCGTTGACGTCCGCCGCGATCACGAAGATCCGGCAGGGCTGTGCGACAGTCTGGTAAAGCTTGAAGAAGTCCGCAAAAAGAAGCTTTTGCTGCGTCGCGAATAGCGCGAGGTTGACACAACTATTCTTGGTCATGGGTACTCACCCGCGGCAACCCCATTGCAGTCAGCAGACTGGAGGTAGTCTAAGAGCGGCCGCCGGAAGGTTTCAAGGCCCTGTTTCGCGAGCATTCCTGCAAGCTGGCGAGATCCAGAAGCCGTGAAATGCGGCAGCGAAATGAATCGCTTTCAGCGACGATGCATGTTCGGGTTTGCGGGAACGAGATGCGGATTGAGCACGCCAGCGGAGCTGATTGCCTCAACGCGAGGCTCCTCTAGACCGTCAGGCGCTCGTGGATTGCCGCTCCATGGTCTCTCGGATGAAGTGTGACGCCGCTAGAACTGTCGGGCTGGCAGCGAGTTGATGATTGATGTTCGATGGAGGCCAGCCGCGGGGTAGGCTTTATCCCTCAGCTTGTCATATGAGAAGTCCGGCTCCGTTGTCTGCAGCTTGCGAACCATCTCGAAAGAAAGCTCACGGTGCCCATTATGGGCATAGAGAGCTGACAAATATCGCAAGGGTGGAGCAAAGGTCGGAGCAAGAGCATGGCTGGCTTCTGCAAGATGGACGGCCTTGTCGAGTTCTCCCGCCATGGTCCCCGCAATGCAGCTCAGGGCATCGAGCTGAAAACGGAAAGGCGCCGCACCAGCGATCGTACGGGCAAGCAATGTGTGCTGGAAGCCGTCCTCTGGTTTGCCGAGATAGCTCTTTGCGATTCCCAGGCAGGCCCAGGCGATCGGGTTGGCGTGGTTCAGTTGAATGGCTCGCTCGGCCAGCTCATAGGCGGCAACGTACGAGCGTCGCATCATGGAATGGACATGCGCGCTCAGGCCAGCAACATAGGAGTTGTAGGGTTCGAGCTCCAGCGCCCGGTACATCAGATCGAAAGCCTCCGCCTCAAGCGTCTGGCGGCAGTTGAATTGGCGCTCGGCGAGCATGAAGGTGCGCAAATAGGCGCGCCACGCGAGATAGATGCCGCGTGGCTCGGCCGCGAAAGCAGCCGCGAACAGCTTGTCGGCGGACTCGAAGTTGGCTCTGCCAAGTCGAAACAGGCGCAGGATACCAGCATAGCATAGATGGGAGGCAGACCTCGGAGCGCCATCCTTGATATGAGCGAGTTGATCGACGGCGAAGTTGACCACCAGATTGATGGTTCTCATCACATTGGTGTCGTTCAGGTCGAGCGTACCCTCGCCGTTGATCTGCAATGTCGACGACCATGCCAGCGTGTTGGCAGGGCGCTGCAACAGCGCGAGCCGAACGATCTTGCTCGTGTCAGATCCGAACACATCAGAACGCAGGGAGAGCGTGCCGGCCGAGGAGCCATCGTCACCAATCGAGCCATCGCCAGGCAAAGTGTCCGCCGGCCAGGTCGCCGACGCGCTCATGTCGCGCCGGTCTTGGATCGTGGCTACGCCCAGTTCCTTGATCGTCTTGGCGATGGAATCGACGAGGCTGTCCGTCACGACCGCAGTATCCGACGGGCCTGTCCGGCAGCCGGGGATCAGGACGATTCGGTTTCGCGAGGGCCGCTCATCGGCGGGCTGCAGGTGCGCTGCAAGGTCGGTCGCGAGATTGGCGGCGTGGCGGAGGTCAGGCGACGGCGCGACGTGCATCTGGAATCGCGCACGCTCCTCGCGCAGCCAATCCTCGAACTCCTCCTCTGCAATGTCAAAGCCTTCAAGAAGCTCACCTTGGGGAGGCGCCATCTCCTGCTGCGGTGACGCGGTAGCGTAACGGGCGATGTCGGTCTCAAATAGCTTTGGATCGAGCGAAATGACGAAGCTGTCGGCGCACAGCAGGGAGCGGCAGTCGGCCAGCGCCTTGCGGATTTCGGTCAGGCTTTGGCGAAGGCTGGCCGCGCCCTGCTCCTTGCCGCGGCTCCCCCAGAGCCTGTCCTGGATCCAGACCCGCGACCGCTTGTGCTCACGCGCCAGCGCCAACATCGCAATGAGGGCGCAAGCCTTGCGTCCTCTAGGCGTGCAATCCTCGCCAGAAGCCTTGACCACGCGGAACGGACCAAGAAGCTTGATCAGCAATTTTGGATCGGAGCTCACATTCGTCGCCCACAACCATGATGTAATCAGTCGTGAAAATACGGAAACCAATGATTGAGTAGTGAAGTCTCCAACACCCTTGCTGTCAACGTGAAAAATCCGTGAAACGCCGTCATTTCGAAGGCCGGCGGCTTGACCGCGCGTGCCGTCAAAACGACCATTCAGTGGTAACGGGCGGAGCAGTCCGCCGGGCCAGGCAGGGAGGCGGCAGATGGCATGGCTAAGCGGTGAGAGCGGAGAAAGCGGCGAAAGTGGTGAGAGCGGCGAAAGCGGTGAGAGCGGCGAGGGCCGCCGTGTCCGCGCCTCATCGCGTGCACGCGCGCTGATTACCAGCCGGGAGGGCGTCGTCGGCTACTGGAACCAGCCGTCACACACGCCTGATCACTATACTGCCGGGCCAGAGGCGCTCGATCGCTGGTCGCGCGACGTGCGACTGCGCATCTTCGCTGGCGAGCTGTTGTCGGGCCTTGTCTATGACGAAGGCGAGACCTCGATCTCGCTTCAGTACCGTGGCCGCAGCGATGAGACGTTCACGCCGATCGTGCACATGATCCGTCCCAATGCCTCGGACTTCGCCGAACAAGCGGCTTGGGTGTTCAACTATGCCGCGCTGCGGATGGAACGCAGCAGCGAGATCCTGGCCGAGCTGCACGATTTCACCAGCTTCTTGGGCCTGGTCGGATACTGGAATCCGAGCCGCAGCCCGCACACTGCCGAGCTGCTGGCGCTGATCCTGCAGGTGACGACCACGATCGAAATGCGGGTCAAGCATGCGCTCACCTGCCGGCGCCCAATCGAATACTCACCGCAGATACAGCCGATGATCCAGACGCCGGGGCATGGGTCGCTGCCGAGCGGCCATGCCACGGAATCCTTTGCTGCGGCCTTCGTGATCAATGCCCTCATGCGCAAGGCGAGGACGGGGCGGGACGATGTCGATGCGACCGATCCAGTGTTCGTGCAGCTGATGCGCCACGCCGAGCGCATTGCCATCAACCGGACGGTCGCCGGCGTGCATTTTCCGGTCGACAGCGTGGCCGGTATGGTGCTGGGCTGGACCTTGGCGGAGCTGTTCATTGCGCGCTGCTCTGGCTGCGGCCAGGTCACGATGCGCAAGTTCGACGGGCGGGGGTTCAACGACGATTTCCGCTACGACGATGTGCTGGCGATGTCCTACAGGCGATCGGCTGCTGCGAACGTCGCCAGCGAGCAGGGTGGCGGCGGCGCGATCATCGAGGCCGGCACGCCATCGACCGTTCCAGCCTCGCCGATCTTGCAGCATCTCTGGACGCAGGCGCTCGCCGAGTGCCGCCTGATCGTCGGCTGACACGAAAGGACAGGCGCATGAGAGACTGGCGAGGAGATCGGGCCGAACGAGCCAATCCCTATCTGGACTGGGAGTTGCGCAACAGGCCACTCGGCAAGAGGCTGGACTGGTGCAGCGTGCAGATCCAACTGCTGCCGGAGGCCAATGGCAGCTATGTGGCCCATCTCGGCCAGTTGGCCGCCATCGTGGCCGCCGGCCACGAGCCGGACGAGCCTGCTGACGCGCTGACCATCCGCATGTCGGCCGACGAATTCGATCTGCTGACGAAGCTGATCGACGACATCCGCATCGGTCGCGTCCCGCCGCCGGACGATCCGCGCGATGTGCAGTTCTTCATCTACCGGCCCGAAGACATCGCCAATCGCACTGCCGCCAACGGTCTCTTCACCGCGATCCATGTTGGCCCGCCGATTCCAGGCCTGCGCTTCGACTCTGTCATCGCCGCGCCGACCGATCTCGGCAAGCCGTTGACGGATTTGACGCGGCAGGTCGCTATCGGCGTCATCGATGACGGCATCGCCTTTGCCAACCGCCGTTTTCGCAGCAGGAGCGGCAGATCGCGCATCCGAGCGATCTGGCTGCAGGATGTCGAGCGCCGGACCACGGATTTCGGCGTCGCCGCCGGGCAGCGGCTCACCGGCGAGGAGCTCGACGTGCTGTTTGCGGCGAATGCGAGCGAGGCCGACATCTATCGCGCGTTCGGCATGACCGATTTCGGCAATGAGCAACGCAAGCCGCTGGCGCAACGCGTCTCGCACGGCACACACATCCTCGATCTCTCCGGCGGCTACGATCCGACCGCGGAGGATATCGGCAGCAAGCGGCCTCTCTTGGCGGTGCAGCTGCCGTCGCCGGTGTCCAGCGATACGACCGGCGTTACCATGGCGAGCTACGTGCTGCAGGGGGCGCGCCAGATCATGCTATGGGCCGACCGGATCAACCCGAAGCTGCCGCTCGTCATCAATTTCAGCTATGGCATCGCGGCCGGCCCCAAGAACGGCAGCCACGAGATCGAGCAGGCTCTGTCGCGGATGATCGAGCGTCGCAACCAACGCGGCGGCCCGACCTATCTGGTGCTGCCGGCCGGCAACAGCTATCGCGAGCGGACGACGGGCCGGATGGTTGTGCAGCCCGGCGCCTCCGATCAGATCGATTGGATCATGCTGCCGGATGACGGTACGTCCAATCATCTCGAGATCTGGCTCGACGGCGAAGCGATCGCGCAGCAATGGCCGCGCGTCGGCGTCAGCCTGACGCCGCCCGGCGATGTGCCGCGCATGATCGATGGATTCGGTGATGGCGATGTGCAGGTGCTGGAGGATGACGGCAAGCCGATCGCCGCCATCAATGGCCACCTGGCCAAGGTGGCCGGCCAGCCCGATCGCGTCCGCTTTCATCTGTCGGTCAATCCGACCACCGCGCGCTGGAGCGTGAGGCATCCAGCGCCGGCCGGACGCTGGCGGCTTTCCGTCACCAACGGATCGGAGGCGCCGCTGACCGCACATCTCTACATCCAGCGCGACGATACCCCGCTGGGCTACGTGCAGCATGGACGTCAGTCCTATTTCGATCATGCTGGGGGCTATCAGCGTGCGGCGCTGGATGGCAGCTACAGCGATCCGGACAGCAGCGGCTGCCCCATGACTCGCGAGGACACACTGTCGGCGCTCGCGACCGGTGCGGGCGCGCTCGTGGTCGGCGCCGTCGATGCCGCGGGCCAGCCGACGGATTATACGGCGAGCGGTCCGACGCCGGGGCGCGCCGAGCCCGATTGTGCTGCCATCGCCGACCAGGGGCCCGCGCATTGGGGCGTGCTCGCGGCCGGTACCCGGAGCGGTTCGGTGGTGGCGATGCGCGGCACCAGCGTGGCAGCGCCGCAACTCGTGCGTCGGCTCGCAGATTATCTCGCATCGCTGCAACCGGGCCCGGTGCTTGCGTCGCTTGCGGTGACCGACGGTCCCGTGGCCAGCCCCGACGTCCCGCCGCCGGGCGCCGCCGTGCTCGAGCCGATCAAGCAGGACGCGGTCGCCGCTTCGCCGTGTGACAAAGCCCGTATCGGCGGTTTCATCCTGCGTGCGAGCGGCCACCCCGGCGTGCCGCCGCGGACCTATCCGCGCAGCCCAAACTTGCGCTGAGCCCGACTCCCTGGTTCGCCGCCGCGCAATTGCGGCATGCTGGCAGACAGTGAGCCAGCACAGGCGCGCGCCTCGACTCCCAGCCCGGATCCGATGCCTCTTGCGCTGCGCCCTTGCCGACGCGCGTCGTAAGCGCAAGTGCGTGAGTGCAGATGGCGTCGTTCCGATGCATTTTTGACGATGCTCTTGCGATGTCCTGACGATCGTCTCACACCACCTCGGCATAGTTCCTCCCGTGCAAACGAGACACAGGAGGATTCAATGCGCAGATCCAATATCCGTATCGTGATGGGCTTGATCATCTCGCCCTTGCTGATGTCCCAGGCCTCCGGTCAGAACCTCAAGGACCTGGTGCCGACCTATCAGCCGCATCAACAGACCGACAGCGAGCGGTTGCAGAACTTCCACGCTCCAGCCCCGCCTCCGACCAACTATCCGAACATCAGCCGTGATCCTTCCACCAACGAGCCGCGGCTCAACGTCAACCGCGATGTCTCGCTCGGCGGCAACGTGACCCGGAACAGCGCCGAGGGAAACGTCCGCTTCCCGATTCCGGGATCTCGCTAGGCGCTGTTCGGCGACCTGGATGGCAGCTCGCCGTCCAGGCGCGGCGTCTCGAAAGCGGGCCGCTGGTTCAAACAATCCATGATGACGTGAGGAGATTGCAGATGAAGAGTCTTCGACTGATGGCCTGCTCCGCCATGCTGTTGCCCAGCGTCGCTCTGGCGCAACAGCAGATTCCGACAGGCTCACTGCCGCCCGACATCGCGGCCGCGATCAAGGCGGCTCCGCTGACGCAGACGCTGATTCCGATCAGCGGCGAGGAGAAATTCGCGCAGCAGATCATCAAGGCAGACGAGATTTCCTTCGCGGCGGGGGCAAAGCTGACGCTGACCGGATTGAACTATCCCTACATCGTGGTGGCCGCGCAACGCATCAAGTTCGCCAACCCGGACACCTACAGCATCATCCAGCGCGATCCGCAGGCCGTGGCCGCCGTCGGCAGTGACGGCCCCGCAGGTCCCAATGGCGCCGACAATCCCGGCGAGACCAACCGGACTGGCAATCCCGGTTACCCCGGCGGCCCTGGCGGGCCTGCCGTGGCCGGACAGACCCGGCAACTGCCCGACGTCTATCTGGTCGCCGGAGAACTCTCCGATCCGAAAGGGCCGATCCCGGCTGGTCTTCTCAACCTCGTCCTTCTCTTCCGCGGCATTGACGGCGGCGATGGTGGGACCGGGGGGAAAGGCGGCAACGGCGGCCGGGCCGGAAACGGCAAGGAAGGGGCCACGAGCCTGTTCGACTGCAAGGAGGGTGGCGGCCCCGGCGGGACGGGAGGCGCCGCCGGTCCCGGCGGACGCGGCGGTGACGCCGGCGCTGGGGGACAAGGCGCCGATCTCATCTTCGTCACGACCAGACCTGCCTACGAAGTCCTGAGCTATTCGCGGATCAACAATGTCGGCGGGAGGGCCGGACTCCCAGGTCGGGGCGGCAGCCCGGGCAATCCGGGCCCCGGAGGCCAGGGCGCGCCGGCCAATGGCTGGTGCAAGGGCACAGGCGGAGGGTCGCCAGGCAATTTCCCGTCGCCTGCAAACCTCGGCTTCGGCAATCCGTCTGCGGACGGTGCGAAGGGAACGGTCACGGCGGTCATTCTTCCGTCCGTCGGTCCTCTGTTTGGCAAGTGATGCGGCGAGCGGCGGATGAAACCTGCAGGCCGCGTCCTGCAGGTTTCGTCCGCCAGCGCGCGGGCCCAATTCCTCAATCCCGGAGCAATCCATGACGACGACGCGCGACAGAGTGGAGCAATACGTCCTCGACTATTTCCATCGCCAGTGGCCCTCGGCGACCGAGGCGACCTCGCTCGCCGGCGATCTCGGCCTGGATGCCTATGACATCTACGACATCGGCCGGCATCTGCGGGGGTGGCGCCGCGCCAGCTACACGCCGAGTGAGTTCGCCGGCTGCGAACTGGTGAAGGATATCGTGACGCTGATCTACCAGAAGGTCCGCACCGCCGGAAACTGAGGCGGGCACCGGCGGGATCCAGCCCACCACATGAAGGAAGGTACCGATGAAGCGCATGAGCCTCGCCAGTCTCACCGTCGTCGTCGCGGGCGGCATCCTTGCGGCGCAGGCCGCAGCCGAGGCGGCAGCTGCTGACGACATCTTCGCGTGCTACAAGACCGCCCCCGCGGCCGAGCCGGACTGGACGGCGATCGCGCGCGACTATGCGCACAAGCGCCTGAAACAAGCCTGCGGGCAGCAGTGGCCCGTCGCCGCCACGCCGCGCCCGCAGCGGGCGTCGGCCGCAGCCGCAGCGCTGGCGGTGAAGACGGCGCCCGGGCCCGCGCCGGTCAGCGACTTCATCTGGTTCGTGCGCAAGGACTTCGCCGATGTCGACATGTTCGGCAAGCCGCAGTCCAATGAGAAGGCGACGGGTGCGGAATTGTCCTGGGCGCGCAACAACACGGCCGCCGACACGATCTGGCAGGTCAATGGACTGGTCGGTCTCGCCTACAGCTATCTCAACGAAGACTACTCGCGCTTCATCGGTGCCAGCCTGGCGTCCTATGTGAAGGTCGACAAGGAAGCGCATTCCGCCGCGGCAAGCGACGACAGCCGGGATGCGATCACCGTCGGCGGCAGCGCCGAGGTCGGATTCATCAACCCGATCGGTGGCGCCGACTATGTCCGCAGCAGCTGGCTCGAAACCCGCGATGGTATCCTGAACCGAACCACTGGGCAGGCCAAGCTCGAATGGATGCCGATGTATCTGCGCGTGAACCGGCAGATTCCGGGCACCTTCGTGACCACCAATTTCCGTCCCGACCTCAAGGTGCAATATGACGAGCGCCAGGGCGGTGTCGTACCGATCGGCTTCTCCGGTCTCGGCCGCTCGCTGCGCATCGGCCCCGAAGCGACGTTTCTGTTCCGCGTTGCGGACTTCGGCACCGCGCTGCCGGCCTGGGCCGAGCCGCTCGCCGGCCTGAGCGGCGCCGTCACCTATCACTGGTGGCGCGAGGTCTATTCCGGGCAGAGCGGCAGCTGGCTCGACAGCACGATCAAATACGACATCAACCCGAACGTCGCGCTCGCCTTCTCCTATCAGAAGGGGCGCAACGAGGAGACGGCCAAGCGAACGGACCTGTACAAGCTCTCGCTCAATTTCAAGACCTGTGCCGCCTTCGCTGGCTTCCCGGGCGGACGCTGCACCGCCGACAAGGACTGAGCTGGTAGTCATGACCGGCTTCTGGAAGCTCTACGGTTTCACGACGGAGGGAGATGATATGGACAAGGCCATCGATGGTTTCGTTCAGGTGCTGAGCTTCGTGCTCGCCTCATCCTCGACTGCAGCGCTGCTGGCGGTCGGACTGATCCTGCTGCTCATCACCACGGTGTTCGCCTGCATCGCGCTCAGGTCAAAACCGGAAGAGGTCACCCCGTTCTTCAAGGCGGCGTTCTTCCTTTGCCTGGTTGGTGGCATCCTGTTCTCCGCGGCCGGTCCGTCGCTGGCGCTGTTCTACGTGTCGCAGGATCCGATTCGCAGGAAGTCGGTCAATGAAGCGATCGACGATCTCGCCAGCAACAGACGTGTGCGCTATGTCATCCGCATGATCTCGCGCAGCCCCTCCGATGCCGCCCTCGGCATCGACGCGCTGACCCAGCTCGGTCCGCCCCGGCAGAAGTATTCCTTCGTCGCCGACTACGAGGAGTTGAAGGGTCATACGGTCAAGGAAGCGCTCGACCTGTTCGGCATCGGCTACGTCGCCGGATACCGTGTATCAGTCGTGATCTTTCCCCTGCAGATCGATCTCTATCCGGCCAATGCGCGGGGTCTGTTGCAGGTCGTCAGCAATGTCGAGGCTGGCGTTGCGCCGGAGGATCGCTTTCTCAAGCCCGGCAAGCTTCACGACGCGGAGCTCAAGGAGTTCGGCGACACCGGCATTCAGACCTACCGTATCGACAACTTCAAGCCGTTCTACCCGCATTATTGCGAGCTGGCGCAGACCTTCTTCTGCGGGCACTACGCCGCCAAGGAGCTCGTCGGCGGCCTCTACCGCGATTGGCATCCCCTCGGCTTCTCGCAGAAGAATCCACCGATCCAACCCTGCACGATTCCCAAGGAGAAGTTCTGCGCCTTCTCGGACTGGGACAAGGTGCGGCAGGACTTCAAAGGCCACTTCGGTGTTCGCGCGTTCCTCATCGAAAATCTCGAGATTGGCAAGATCCCTGGCCGCATGCTGTTCGACTTCCAGGATCCGCAGCGCGACAGGATCCCCGAGTTGGGGCTTCCACCAGCGTCTGACTGACCCACGCTTGTCAGCGAAGGAAGCCTATGGAGGTTAGTTTCCGAGCGGTTTCTGCATGCCGTCGTAGCAATAGGCGAAGCGCCAAAGTTACGATCCGGTCGCGGTGACGAGCATGAAGAGCCCGCCTTCATTTGAGCGCTTGTAGTCTTTCGTTGCCGGCTTCAGGTGCCGGAAATAGGGGGCGGATTTGGCCGGCATAGGTTCGATTCCACCCAAAGCTCGCGATATCATGATCCCCGCGAACTCCCATCAAGGTACCAGCAAGACGGGGCGAACGCCGGCCAAGGGCAAACGGCGGCTTGTCTTTGGATTATGAGGGGAAAACGAACGTCGGCGGATGCGGGCAAACGTCCAAATGGTGCCCCTGGCCGGAATCGAACCAGCACTCCTTGCGGAACTCGATTTTGAGTCGAGCGCGTCTACCAGTTCCGCCACAGGGGCATTCGCCGGGCCTGTGCAGGAACCATAGCGAAGCGGGCGGACTATAGCGGGCGGCCGGGCCGGGTCAACCCGCACGGACGTGATGGGCGCGCATCTCGACAGCTTTCGCGGGCCGGAGTAGGAGCCGGAACGGCCCGGCATGGGACCGGATGCAGCCCCGTTCGGGAGGACCGATGACCAATACTTCTGTGATGGCGCGCCCCGCGGCGGGAGCCATGAGCCCGGCGGTGGCGGCGGCGCTGCTCGCGGCCGGCATCGCGGCGGCGGCCTTGGCCGGCGCCTGGTACATGCAGCTGGTCTGGGGCCTGCAGCCCTGCGAGCTCTGCCTGAAGCAGCGCTGGGCCTATTATGCGATCGTGCCGCTCGGGCTGCTCATCGCGCTCGCCGCCAAAGGCGGCGCGCCGCGCGCGCTGGTGCTCGCGGGGCTCGGCGTGGTCGCGCTGGCCGCGCTCGGCAATGCCGGGCTCGGCGTCTATCACTCCGGCGTCGAATGGGGCTTCTGGCCGGGGCCGACCGAATGCACCGGGCCGATCGGCAATCTCGGCAGCGCCGGCAGCCTCTTGGAGCGGCTCGACAGCGTCAAGGTCGTACGCTGCGACGAGGTGCAATTCCGCTTCCTCGGCCTGTCGCTCGCCGGCTACAGCGTGCTGATCTCGCTTCTGATCGCCGCCATCGCGGGCTGGGGCATCGCCCGGAAGCGCGCCTAGTCGTCGACGTCCTCCTGCGGCCGTCCGAACAAATGGACGATGCCGGGGGTGGCGATGGTGACGAACACGAAGCGCGACAGGTGATGCGCGCCGACGAAGATCGGGTCGATGTGCAGCGTCAACGCCAGCGCCATCATCGCGTCCATCGCGCCGGGCGCGAACGCGACAATGGTGTCGGAAAAGCGCACATGCGTCACCAGCACGATCACGGTGACGAACAGCGCCGAGATCGCCACCGCGATCGCGAACGAGCCGAGCGCGGCCCTGATATGGCCGACCAGGGTCTTCACCCGCATCCGCGCGAAGCGGCTGCCGATCAGGGCGCCGATGCCGACCAGCGCCACGCCACGCATCCATTCCGGCAGGCCGCCCTCGACGAGGCCGGTGCCGTGCAGGACACCGCTGGCGACCATCGCGCCGAACAGCCAGCTCGCCGGAAACCTGATCAGCTGCATCAGCATCGCCGCGACCAGCGAGGCCACCAGCAGTGCGAGCAGGCCGAGCGGCGAGGCGACGCTCTGGCCGAGCGAGATCGGCGCGGCCGGTGCGACGCCGGCCACTGCCAGCACCAGCGGCAGCGCCGCCGTCAGGATGATCACCCGCAGCGTCTGCACCACGGCGATCGCCGGCAGGTCCGCACCGCGCTCCACCGCGAGCATCGTGATCTGCGACAGCGCACCGGGACTGCCGGCGAGCAGCGCCGAGGTGCGGTCCCAGCCATGGACGCGCTGCAGATAGAGGCTGGAGCCGAAGGTCGAGCAGAACGTCGCGAGCGCCAGGAGGCCGATGGTCACCGGATAGGCGCTGACATGGTTGATCAGCTCGCGCGAGACGACGGCGCCGATCGAGATGCCGAGCAGCAGCAGCACGGTCTGGGTCAGGATCGGCGGCATCGCCAGCGGGCGGCCGGCGATCGCGGCGATCGCGGTCGCGATCATCGCGCCGGAGATCAGCCCGCCCGGCAGATGGGCGACGAGGAAGATCAGGCCGCCGGCGGTGCCGAGCACGAGGGTCTCGATCGCGCTCAGGGTCTTGGCGCGGCTCGGCAGGTCAAAGGGGAGGGAGGAGATGATCTGGCGCACGGCGCCTTATGCCAAAACCTGCCTGCGCGAACAATTCCCGCCGCTGCGCAGGCGCCATGCGCGCATGCGCCCGCAGGGGCCGGTCATTTCGGCTTGTCGGGCGTCGGCAAGGGAGCGGGCACGGGTGTGGTCGCTGCGGCGGCCGCCGCCTTGTCGCGCTTGCAGGCCGAGCGGAATTTGCCGCGTGCCTTGCCCTTCAGCCCCTGCTCATCGGCCTCCTTGGAGCAGGCGATGGAAATCGTCCGCCGCGCCGCCTTGTCGAGGGTGGTGAACTTGTCGGTGGCGGCATCGGGCCGCGACGGCAGCGTCAATCCGGGTTGCGAGCGGGCGGGGCCGGCGGCCGACAGGGTGGCCATTGCGATCGCCGCAATCGCCGCCCGGGCAGTGAATCTCATGCTGGAGTCCTCGAACGAAAGGCACGCTGCGATGTCCGGCGATGCTGAACCCGCAGTGAATGGAATGAGCCGGATCGCCGCGCGACGCAAATTATATTTTCGCGCGGCCATGCTCCCGCCTGCTTTGTCGGTCGCGGGGGTCTCGCTAGAATTACCGTCCCATTCCACCATGCTCCACAGGGAGATCGAGGATGAGTTTTCACGCAAAATCATTGGTTGCTTCGTCACTCGCTACGCTGGCCGTGATCGGGCTCGCGACGTTCGCCGCCGCGCCGGCGAAGGCGCTGACCGCGCAGGAATGCAGCGCCAAGTACAAGCAGGCGAAGGAGGCCGGCACGCTGGGCGGCCAGAAGTGGAACGACTTCCGCAAGGCCCAGTGCGGCAGCGATGCCACCGCTGCCGCGGCACCGGCGGCTCCGGCCGCGCCTGCGGCCGAGGCCAAGCCGGCCAAGGCGGCGAAATCCGACGCCAAGGAGGCCGCTCCCGCGCCGACCGGTCCCGCCGTGTTCCCCAACGCGGTGGACCCGAAATACGCCAAGGAGAAGCCCGGCAAGGCGCGGCTGCAGACCTGCGTCGATCAGTACAATGCCAACAAGGCGACCAACGCCAATGGCGGCCTGAAGTGGATCCAGAAGGGCGGCGGCTACTACAGCGAATGCACCAAGAAGCTGAAGGGCGCTGCCTGATCCGGGTTGACGAGACGTTGCCGGCGGCCGGAGGCATCATGCGTTCGGCCGCCGCTCTCGACGCCGCGCATCGCCGCGAGACCGCCGGCCCGACTCGGCTCGGCGCCGGTCGCGCGGCGGTTCGCGCCGGTGGCGGCGGAATTGCTGCTCCGGTGATTTTGGGGCTTGCCTTCCCGTGCGGGAAATGACCCTGCTCTCGCCATGATCTCTGCTGTCCAAGGTGTGCTCAGCCTGTTTTGCGGCGCGATGGTCGGGTTCTCGCTCGGCCTCGTCGGCGGCGGTGGCTCGGTGCTGGCGGTGCCGCTGATGGTCTATGTCGTCGGCGTGCCCGAGCCGCACATCGCGATCGGCTCGAGCGCCATCGCGGTCGCCACCAACGCGGCCATCAATCTCGCCAATCATGCGCGCGGCGGCACCGTGATCTGGCCGATCGCGGCGCTGTTCGCAACGGCGGGCATCGTCGGCGCCTTCACCGGCTCGCTGCTCGGCAAGATGGTCGACGGCCAGAAGCTGCTGGCGCTGTTCGCGCTGGTGATGATGGTCATCGCCATGCTGATGCTGAAGACGCGCGCCCGCATCGGCACCCCCGATGTGAAGATGAGCATGGCCAACGTCCCGGCGATCGTCGGCTTCGGCCTCGCCACCGGCACGCTGTCCGGTTTCTTCGGCATCGGCGGCGGCTTCCTGATCGTGCCGGCGCTGATGGCTGCGACGGGCATGCCGATCATGAATGCGGTCAGCTCGTCGCTGGTCGCGGTGACGACCTTCGGGCTCACCACCGCGGCGAGCTATGCCTGGTCCGGGCTCGTCGCCTGGGATCTCGCCGGACTGTTCATCGCCGGCGGGATCGCGGGTGGCCTTGCCGGCACGCGCCTGGCGCGCCATCTCTCCGGACGGCGCGGCGCATTGAACGTGGTATTTTCCGTCGTGATCGCGGTGGTGGCGCTGTATATGCTGACGCGCAGCCTGCTGCATATCTGGAGCTGACCTCAATGAAGCGCGTCCCCTCGACTGCGATCACCTTCGCCAGCAGCCGGCGTGACGTGTTGACGCTTTTTGGCGCAGGCGCGGCGCTTTCCTTGTGGCCCCGCGACAGTCGCGCCGAGGACGCCGACGAGCCCGACGAGGGCGCGGTGCTGCGCGACCCCGATGCGCCGGTGCTCGGCAATCCTTCGGGCGACATCGCGATCGTCGAATGGTTCGACTACAATTGTCCGTATTGCCGCAAGCTCGATCCCGAGCTGCAGCAGGTCATCCATGATGATGGCAAGGTGCGCTGGGTTCTCAAGGAGTGGCCGATTCTCGGGCCGACTTCGGTGGTTGCCGCGCGGATGGCGCTGGCCTGCAAATATCAGGACAAATATGCGAAGGCGCATGAGGCGCTGATCGGCGTCAGCTCGAAGCTCACCGAACCGCGCATCGACGAGCTGCTCGCGGGGGCAGGCGTCGACGTCGACCGCGCCAAGCGCGACCTCGCCGCCAACGCCAAGGCCATCGATGACATGCTGGCGCGCAACGACAAGCAGGCGCGGGGATTGCGTTTCCGCGGTACGCCGTCCTTCATCGTCGGCAAGTTCAGGGTACCCGGCGTGCTGACCATGGCGCAGTTCGAGCAGGTCATCGCCGACGCGCGCAAGGCCAGGGCGGCCAACTGATTGGCAAAGCAAAGGCGCCTCGACCAACGGCCGAGGCGCCCTGAAAACAGCAGCGTCGTGCGCGTCACTTCGACGAGATGCGAACCCAGTCGTCATGCGCGCGGGTCTTGAGTGAATTCCAGCTGTCCGCCGCGACGTCCCAGTTCACGATCGTCCGGCGCGTCTGCGCGGTCGGCCCGTTGGCGACCTCGGAGGTCTGCATCGAATCATGGATGTAGACGCCGAACCCCAGAATGAGAGCCCCCAGGATCATTCCCACGAATGTCCGCATGTCATGTTCTCCAGTGTGACGGCCAATAACGCCGCGGTCGAAACTTGGTTCCGCGCCCGCCGCGGTCCCGGTCCATCGCGATCAGGACATCCTAACTGCGCGATTTTTCAGGCCGCGATTCCGGCAGCGAGGTGACGAGATTGAGTGTTTTCATCTCGTCGGGCTTGAACGTGAACAGCTGGTCATGCGGCGTCTCCATCGCATGCACCCAGACCTTCAGATCGATGCCCATGTCGGCGAGGTGGCGCTGGCATCGCGCCGAGATGTTCTGCGCAAGGCTCATGTCGTCGCCGGACCTCACGGCGGTCCCGGACGTGGGGACTGCGGCGATCTGATGCACGCCGATGATCGCCCGCTCGCCGGCCCGGCGCTCGAGACCGCCGGCGAACACCAGCGGGCACGACGACGCGCAATATTTTCCCGCCTCCACTTCGGTTGCGAATTTCCGCGCGCGGATCAGTCGCCCCATCGCCAACGCGTCGGCGACGGAGCCGCCGGGCGAGTTCAGCACGATCGTCCTGATATATTCGCCATGACGTTCGACTGCGTCCGCAAAGCTGCGCGCGCTGCCGGGCGTGATCGTGCCGGTCGCGAGCAGCCGGCCGCCGCCGCGCAGCTCGAACTGAATCGACTGCTGCAGGGCACGATCGCCCTGCGGCAGCGGCATCAGCCGCTTCATCAGGGGCGCCAGCACGGATGGCGATTGATCTGGCAGGTCCGACACGTCGCGCCGAATGTCGAGCTGAGGCGGGGCCGCATCCGATGGCATCTGCGGAGCATTCAACTCGAGCAGGTCCGCCGCGAGAACTGCGACGGTGACGACGAGGATGCTGCGGAAGACCCAACGCAGAATGCTCTCATCGGGATTGTCCGCGAGCCAGGCATGGACGCGTCGGTTCAGCGCCGAAGCCACGGGACTACTTTCCGATTCGAGCCGATGACAGCGACGTCACGTTCTCATCCACCGCGGCCGGCGCCGGCTCAATGGCCGGTGCGGAAGGCTCCTCCGTGGGCGTTTCGGCTGGCCGTCGCTCGGCTGCCCGCCTGACGTCCTCGACCTCGCGCGCAATCTGCAATGCGGTGACGAGATCGGCGGCGGTCAGGCTGGAGGCGTTCACGGCGGGCAGCCCCTCGCGGCGGATGGCGGCATGGACGACGCAGAGGATCAGCACCAGCACCGCCGGCATCAGGTCGATCGAGATTGCGCCGGCCCAGCTCGGGATGAAGTCGCCAGCGTAGCGCAGCACCGCTTCAGCGGGCGACAGTGTCTGGAACCGGGTCGGCTCGATGCGCGGCAGCGCCAGGATCTTGTCGGCGGCGTCGGCGAGCGAGGCGGCCTGCGTGGCGATCGCGCTCTCCACCTTGCCGACGACGGCGGTCTGGCGCTCGGCCAGGTCGCCGCTGCGCCCGCCTGCGGCAGGCGCGATGAATCCGGCCGAAAGCGACGTCGCGGCGCGCCTCACCGCAGGTGCCACCGAGGTCTGCTGCAGATTGGCGATCACGCCCATCAGGTTCAACGACTCGGTGGCGAAGGCGTCGCTACGCGTTGCGATCGGCCCGCGGTCGGAGATCAGCTCGCGCATCTTGGCGAGGCTCTTGCCGCCCTGCTCGTAGAGAGCAGAGACGCGCTTGCCGGACTCCTGGACCTGTTGTCCCAGTCCGTCGAGCTGCGTCGACATCTGCGCGAGGAGCTGGACCACGGTGCCCGATCCGGAGGTGCCGGTGAGCGAGCCCGCGCGTTCGGCGTCCGCCAGCTTGGCGAAGCGGGAGGAGGCGAGCTGGATGTCCGGCAGCAGGCTTTGCGCAGCGATGGCCTGGCTGTTGGCCCTGTCGAGGTCGCGCGTGTAGTTCTGCACGGTGATGGCGAGATGCTGCTGGATCGCTGCGGCGCCGGCCAGGGCCGACGCATTCAGCCAGGACGACATCGCGACGATCATCAGCGAGCCCAGCAGCATGCAGCCGGCCATCATCAAGCGCCCGATCGCGCTGGTGACGTGCGGCATGAACTGCATCATGAACACCCAGAAGGCGTAGATGCCGACCGAGACCGCGACCGAGTAGATGACCGCCGCAAAGAACACCGTGGTCGGACTGCCGTTGAGCAGCTCGCGGACGCCAAGATAGGTGTAGACGCCGGCGGCCAGCGCCAGGATCGCGGTCGTGAGCTTCAGCGTGACCTCGAGACGGTTGACGCCATTGGCGAGCACGACGGAGGTGGAGGAGCGGGCGGACGAGACTTGCGCGACGGACGCGGCAGGCGAGGGCATCAGCGGCGAGGGCATGAGCAGACCTTCGGCGGCGTCATGGCCGCCCGTGTGCAGCGCCCCCGCTGTATGACCGAGCAGAACCAATGCGGACAAAATCCGCCGACATTGTGTCGGCGGCATTGCCGATCAGCCATCTCTTAGCAAGGGAATCAAGCTCAGCGCATCAGCCAGCGCAGCAGCTCGACATTCGCCTCGCGCGGATAGCAGTGGCTGAGATCGTCGATCTCGCGATAGGCGACGTTGGCGCCGGCCTTGGCCAGGGCGTCCGCCGTATGCCGCGCGATCTCGACCGGAAACATCCAGTCGAGCCGGCCGTGCACGATCTGGATCGGCAGGCCGCGCAGACGGTCCCGGTCGGCGATCTCGGCCATCAGCGGATGGAACGTCGCGGCCACCGGCGCAAGATGCGTGAACGGCGAGCCTGCGGCCAGTCCGCTGACGTAGCAGAACGTGCCGCCGTCGCTCATCCCGGTCAGGAGCATGCGGGCGGGATCGATCGCGACGCGACTGCGGACGAGGTCGAGAATGCGCAGGAGGTTCGGCGTATCGGCGTCGTCGCCCATCAGCGCCCAGGTCGGTCCTGCCGCGGTGGGGGCAACCAGGATCGCGCCGAGGCTGCGCGCGGCGCGCAGCCAGCTCCAGAGAAAGTCGCGGCCGTTGCCGCTGCCGCCATGCAGCGCCATGACCAGCGGCCAGTCTCGGTCCGCCGTGTAGTATTCCGGCACATACAGCGAAAAGCCGCCGCGATTGCCGATCTCGTTATGGTCGTGAAACACGGTGTCCTTGCCTGCAGAGGACGCGGCCAGCAGCTGGCGCAGCCCGTCGTCACCGTCGACGGCGGGATCGAGGAAGAATTCGCTCAGCGGCGGCAGCGTCGCGGCCAATGGAAACAGCGCCTCGAGTGCGCGGGGCAATTGACGGAGGGCCCTGAACACGTCGACCAGGTCGCCCTCGCCGCGCTGAACGGCGCGCAGGCCGGCAAACGACATCAGCGCTGCGTCCGCTGCGGTGTCGAAGGCGATACGGATATGGGCGAAGTCCGCCGGCCACGACGTGAGATGAATCCGCGCCGTGTGCAGCACCTGCTCGGGATCGCCGACGTCAGCCATCACGCGATCGAAATCCGGCGGGTTCAGGTAGCGTGCAACGTGGGACAGGGCTTCGAGCGTCTGCAGCAGTGGCGGCAACACGATGAGAATGTCATCCACCACGGCATCCGTCATGCAGGTCTCCTTGATACGCGATACGCGGGGCTGGCCGTCTCGTCTGCTTGCCGGTCATGCAACGCAAAATCGGGCGTCCGGGCAATGACCATTTTCCGAACGCGTGTTCGCTCCGCGAAGCCGCAATCTCGCGATGCGGCTCCTGCAAGTCAACACGGTCCGGACGCTGCCGTCGCGCGCGGCAGGTGAGTCGCGCGCGAATACACGCGCAGACGATAGTTGATTGACAAAATTCGGGCGCGATGTCGCACTTGGTGAGAGCCGGCGGCGCGGCGGAGGGTTCCTCGTGGATCACCGCCCTGGGTCAAAACTGCCGATCGGTTGCCGAGGGGGGATTCGCATCATGACCAAATCGCCGTCGGCCGCGTTGATCAACGCGGTGCTCGCCATGGACGTCTACAACAGGGGCGTCAACCCGACGCTCGTGGTCAATTTCAACCGTATCGGGAGCTATGAGCTGGTGGCGGCGAGCGTGACCTCGACCGCCGACAATTTCGAGGCCGCGACCTACCAGCTCGCGGGCGATCCATCGACACGGATCATTTCGTTTCGCGGCACCGACAGTCTCGCCGACGTGCCATCGTGGCTTGGCGGTGCCGGTCTGGCCGGCTGGCCGACGCAGTTCCCGGATGCGGAGTCCTACTACAAGACATGGGCGACATCGAACGTCTCGCTGACCGGACATTCGCTCGGCGGCGGACTTGCCGGCTACATCGCGGCGCTCAACGACAAGGTGGCCTATGCGTATGACGCGATGCCGTTCGAATTCGCGGCTGAGGTCCGCTACGACCAGTTGCACGGCTTCTGGGGCGCGCTGATGTCGCACCCGGTCGACCGCTATTCCGACATTCACATGGTCTCCCTGTCCGGCGAGATCCTGCAATATGTGCGGGCTGCGGCGCCGGTGCTGGAAGCGCCGCTGGCGCTGCTGCAGCTCGGACCGGTCGCCGGCGCGCTCGCCATCGCCCATGCTGCGATCGGCATCTCGTCCGAGCAGAAGACCGTGCTCGGCGCGGGCACGGATCTCGGTCTGGATCCGGTCAGCCTGCACTCGATCGCGCTGCTGACGATGATGCAGTGGGCGAGCGACAACGGTGCCCAGGATTGGAAGAAGGCGGCGGCTGTGCTGCTGGCGCCGCTGGAGGATGACGCGATTGCTTCGGCCGTCGGCATTCCCGCGGCCGGTGTGAGCGGCGAAGGCGCGCCGTCCGACAAGATGAAGGACATGATCGCCTATTCGACGGTGACCGACGCCAGCGGCTACGGCAACAGCGCCGTGCAGGCCCTGTTCAACGGCGGTGGCGTGCTCGGCAACAGCGTCAGCGCCGACACTGCGGCGACCTACCTGAAGAACGGCGGGGTCGAGAAGGCGCTGGCCGAGATCGTGGTGGAATATTCGGCACTGCTGGCGCAGAACCACGACGAGGTCGCGGCGACGCCGGGCGTGATCGGCCATGAGCACGGCATCCTTTATCAGGACACGGCCAACAACCTGCTGGTCGCGGATCTGTCGTCCGACCTGTGGTCGCGCGCCGACACCGGATCGGCTGTCGACGTCCTGGGCAAGCTCGCGCTGATCGATGCTGTCGCGAGTTTCGACAGTGAGGACGCTGGCCTGGTCGACCTGGCGATCGGCGTGCTCTGGGGCGGCAAGACCGACAATCTCGACTGGCTCAGCGCAGCCTTGAGCGACGCGGCGACCACGGTCGCGGTCGATCCGGTGCCGGGCGCGATCATTGCTGCGTCCGACGGTGCGCTGCTGATCGCGGGCGGCGGCAACGACACGCTGTTCGGCACCGCCAATGACGACCTGCTGATCGGCGGCGGCGGCAGCGACGTGCTCAAGGGCGGGGCCGGCGACAACATCCTGGTCGGCGGCGTCGGCGCCACCTACGTCTATGCGCAAGGCGACGGCAACGACGTCATCATCAACGGCGTAGCGTCGCTGTCGAAGCCGACCGGCACGCTCGATTTCGGAACGACCTACACGGCCGACAATTTCTGGTTCGTCAAATCGGGCAACGATCTGGAGATCGACATTCTCGGCACCCATCAGCAGGTCACCGTCGCCGACTGGTTCCTTGGCGGCTCCTATCAGCTGCAGGAGATCAAGGCCGGCGGTCTCGAGATCGATACCCAGGTTTCGCAACTCGTGCAGGCCATGGCGACCTACGCCCAGGCGCATCCGGGTTTCGATCCCACGGTGGCATCACAGTTGCCGACGGATGCGCAACTGCACGACCAGATCGCTGCGGCCTGGCACGTCAACGCGTGAACGCAGGCCCGCGGCCGCCTCAGTGCAGCCGCGGCGCCTTGAGCAGCTTGGCGCGGTCGGTCGAGGCGATGGTGACGTCGAAGGTGACGCCCTCATGGTGCACCGTCAGCGGCACGTCGACGCCGGCTGCGCCGAGCGCCCAGAGCTTGCGATAGAACTCGCTCTGGCTCGTCACCTTGTCGCCGTTGATGCCGAGGATCACGTCGCCCGCCTTGAGCTCGGCGCGGGCCGCCGGGCCGTTGTCGGAGACGCCGATCACGACGACGCGATCGTCGACCTCCGTCGCGTACATGCCGAGCCAGGGGCGTGCCGGCTTGTTGACACGGCCGAAGCGCCTGAGATCATCGATGATCGGCTTCAACAGGTCGATCGGCACGATCATGTTGACGTGCTCGTCCTTGCTGTCGCGCTCGCGCTCCAACTGCAGCGACCCGATGCCGATCAGTTCGCCCTTGGCCGAGAGCAGGCCGGTGCCGCCCCAATTCGGATGGGCGGGGTGGGTGAAGATCGCCTCGTCCAGCAGATATTCCCAATAGCCGGCGAATTCCTGCTTGGCGATGATCTGGCTCGCGACCGATCGCGTGCGTCCGCCGGCGCCGCCGAGCACGACATGATCGCCGACCTTGGTTGCCGCCGACGAGCCGAGCGGCAGCGCCGGCAGGTCGAGCGATCCGAGCGCCTGCACCAGGCCGAAGCCGGTCGTGAAGTCGAACCCGAGCACATGGCCCTCGACCACGCGTCCGTCATTGGGGTGCAGCCAGACGGATTCGGCCTCGGTGATCAGGTAGCCGATGGTCAGCACCAGCCCGTCGTCGATGACGACGGCATTGCCGGCACGTTCGGTCCCCAGCGTTTCCGCGCTGAAGGCGTCGGACGGAATGATGGCATGCAGGCCCACGATCGAGGACAGGGCTTGATCGAGATCATATTGATAGTCTTCGGCGCGAGGCTGGAAGGCGGACGGCACTTTCCATTCGGTCAAAGAAGGCATTTCGTTCTCCTGCTCTGTCGATACCCCCGGGTGCATCGACCAAGCTTCTGCTTCGTGTCGCGTGACGGCCACAGCGTGAACGCGAGCTTAACATCTTTGGCCGGCTGCGCCAGTTCCGCCGGCTCCGCATCGGCGTCGGGAGGAACTGGCTTCCCAACTACCCGCGGCCGCAGCCCCTGCCGATCACGGGCCAGACCAGCCACGCTCCGGCAGCATACAGGCTGCCGACAGTCGTGGCTCCGGTTTTGGCCGCGATGTGGAAACGTCCGGCATCGAGCAAGGCTCCATCGGAGGCGACGATCGCCGAGATCATACGGTCGGACGGGCCGAACACGACCACCGCATCCGGCTTGATCACCAGGGCCATGGCAGCCATGCCCGCAAACCAGACGAGGGCAACGGCCAGCACGCCCTTCAAGGGAAGGGCGCGGGACGGGGGATGCCGGTCAATAGTCGTAGGCATGCTCGAACGTATATCCCGCGGCTTCGAAACGGCCGATGTCCTGAACCAAAGACCGGACCGGTACGTCGACGCCGATGCGACGGGCACCGGGGCGCGACTGGATCGGGACACTGAATATAGGCAGCCCATCGAAAGCTGCCAGCCGTCCGTCGCCCGGAGGGACCACGATCGTGACCAGGATACGATGATTGCCTGCGATTTCGCCGAACGCGGCGCCGTCATGACGGCCGAGCTCCTTGGCGAAGGAATCGAACTTGGCGTAGCGCTCGGTCTCCACCAGCACGCCCTTCATGCCTTTGGAGTCCGTGACCTCGCGGATCACCTTCACGCCCGGAATGGCTGCAAGCTCGGCGGCAGGCAGGCCGGTGACGACGCTCTGGATGGTCAGCACGGCCGGATCGTAGCCCGCCACATAGCCGATGACGGCCGCATAGGCGGCGCGCCCGGCATATTGCAGGCTGAGCGAGACGCGCCGCTCCACGGCGCGGAACGATGGCACGAAGGGCGTCTCGCGCCAGAACTGATCGAGCTTGGCGACGAAGGGATACCGATACCAGGGTGTCTGATACAGGAACGCAGCGTAGTCCTTCAGCAGGGCAAGGTTGAAGGCGTCCTCCGCGGTCTTGACGCCGTCCGTGGTCTCCCAGCTGATCGCCCCGATGCTCTTCTCGTAAGCGCCCTGGAGCGCCATCTCGGCGGTGAAGCTGAAGCCGATGATGTAGTTCGTCAGCTTCTGCTCCGAGGTAGCGGGACCGGAGCCTGCGGCCTGGCGCGTGGCCCGGCACAGGCTGCGCCAGAAGCCGGAGACGCTCGATAGATAGTGGAAGTCGGACTCCGAGGCCTGCCCGGTCACCGCAGCGAGGTCGGCATAGGCGTGGACGATGTACCATTCAGGAAAGGTCAGGAAGCTGTCACCCTGTGATCGCGCATATGCGGGATCGGTGATGCCGAAGTAGGAGGTCACCATCGGGGTCGGGACGTCGGCCACGCAGACCGTCTCGACGCTGATCACGGTGGCGGCAACGCCGATCGCCGCGGCTGCCAAAACGACGCCGAGAAGATACAGCGCTTTACGACGCAGGCTCATGCGAGGGCAGCCTGTCTACGCCACGGCGACCAGCCGACCGCGATGCCGATCGCGCCGAGTGCGAGATGCGGCAGGCTGGAGAGGACCTTCACCAGCCACGAGGTGTCGCGGATGCCGTCGATGACGATCGAGAGGTCGAGATAGCCCGAGCCGGTGAACACGCCCATCACGCCGTCGAGGAAATACAGCGAGCCGAACACGCGCAGGAAGAACACCGCGCTGCGGCGGGTCAGCATCGCCGCCAGCGCCCACAGGCCGGAGGCGACATGCAGCGCATCCTTGTAGATGTCGAGCTGGAACAGGCCGAACACGCGGCCCTGCGCATCGATAAAGGTCGGGATGTAGTCGGTCGCGGCGGCGAACAGGAGCGCCATGGCGAGCGCCAGCGCGGCGATGCGATAGCGGTCCAATGCGAAGCCATCTGCTGCTGATGTATTCATGCGAAATAGGCGTCCCACATCGCGTTGCGGAACAGGAGGTTCGGATCATACTGCCGCTTGGCGGCGACGAAACGCGCGGCCGCCGGATAGGCCTTCTCGACCTGGTCGCGGCGCGCGTGCAGACGATAGGGCAGATAGAACGCGCCGCCAATCGCCGTGATGCGGTCGATCAGCGCTTCCGTCGTCCGCAGCATGTCGATCTCGCCTTCGGGCGAGGTCGCCTGCGAGAACGACATGACGGCCGCGATCCGGCGCACCGGTGCGATCGTGAGCGCGGGTGTCTTGTCCTCGGCGACGTAGCGCAGGGTGACGTTGAGGAATTCGGCGCGCGCCTTGGGAATGATGTCGCGGCAGGCGCTGAGGAACTCGCCGAACCGCTCCGGCGCGACGAAATATTCGTGCAGGATGTCGGTGCGGTGCATGTCCTTCTGCGCCAGATTGGCGACCGGCTCGGCCATCAGCGAGTTGCGGGTGTAGCGACTGTCGGAGATGGCGGGGCCGAGCCGGGTCTCCATGAACCACCGCAGGCCCTTGGCGACCTCCCATCCGGTCTGGGCGCGATAGATCGTGTTGGCGACGCCGGTGAGCTTGCCGGAGCTGACTGCCGCGGGCAGGGTCGCCGGAGCATCGGGGGCGGGGCGGAAGGTGACGAGCAGGGCGTCGTCGAAGAACGCCTTGCGGGACACCGACATCCGGCCATAGGCCATCTTCACATTGGCGTCGCCGTCGATGTTGCGTGTGAACTGCTCGGCGAATTTCTCCGGCGCCATGCGCTCGAAGCGCGGCTCGAGCAGCAGGTTCGGCACCATCTCGACCTCGAGATCGACGACGATGCCGAACAGGCCGTAGCCACCCATCGCGAGCCCGAACAGCTCGGCATTCTCGTTGCGCGAGCACTGCACCAAGGTGCCGTCGGCGAGCAGCATGCGGATCGATTTCACCGTGGAGCCGAACGGGCCATACGGCACCGGCCAGCCATGGGCATTGACGCAGAACGTGCTGCCGACGCCGAAATCGCTGTTGGACTGCATCACGGCCGGCGAGAAGCCTTTGGGATCGAGCGCGGCGATCACGTCCCACCAGCGGTTGCCGGCCGCGGTGCGATAGGTCTTCGCCGCCGTGTCGAGCTCGATCGCGCCGCCGTCGAGCGTGATCGCCGTGCCGTCGCGCGGCAGGCTCTGGCCGCCCATCGAATGCCGGGCCACGGCCGCGGTCACCGGGCGTTTCGCCGCGGCCGCCTCCTTGAGCTCGGCGCGCAGCCGCGCGATCAGGTCGTCGGTCGTGGGCTTGCTGATCACCACATGCCTGGCGACCGGCGTCGGGTTGAGCCGGCTGGCGTCGTTGAGGATGGTGCGCAGCTCGGCCCGCGCCCGCGGCATCCGCGCCAAGGGCAGCGCCGCGGCCGTACCCGCGGCGCGCAGAAACCGTCGTCTCGACATCATGGCGCGGACTCTCCTTCCCTTCACGGAGTCTACGCCAGCATCGTAAACGTTCGAAAAATTTCCGTGCCGTCAGTCTGCCGCCGGGCGCGCCCGCGTGGGCACGAGACGGAAGTCGCGGCCATCCTTCACCCACTCCGCGCGCTCGTCGCGCAGCAAGGTGCGGCGCACCTTGCCGGAATCGTCGCGCAGCATGACGTCGACCAGCTCGTAGCTTTCGGGGTGCTTGTAGCGGCTGAGCCGGTCGGCAAGGAACGCGCTCATGCCGTCGACGATTCCCTGCGCATTCCTGGAGCGGTCGATCTCCACGATCGCATGCACGCGCTGGCCAAGCTCTGGATCGGGCAGGCCGACCACGACGCAGGAGCGGATGTCGGGATGCGCCATCAGCGCCGCCTCGACCTCGGCCGGATAGATGTTGGCGCCGCCGCGCAGGATCATGTCGGCGAGGCGATCGCCGAGATAGAGATAGCCGTCGGCATCGAGCCGGCCGATGTCACCGAGCGACTCCCAGCCGTCGGCGCGGCGCTTCGGCTCGGCGCCGAGATAGTGATAGGTGCTGCCGGGACCATCCGCAGGCAGGAAGTAGATCTCGCCACTTTCGCCCGGCGCGACGTCATTGCCTTGGGGATCGAGGATGCGCAGTTTGCAGGACTCGTCGATCTTGCCGACCGAGCCCTTGTGCTGCAGCCATTCGGTGCCGGAGATGATGGTGCGGCCCTGGCGCTCGGTGCCGCCATAGAGCTCGTAGACGCGCTCGGGCCCGAGCCACTCGATCCATCTTTCCTTGAGCCATGGCGGCATCGGCGCGGCCATGTGGAACACCATCTTCAGGCTCGACAGATCGTAGCTGTTGCGGACCGCCTCCGGCAGCGCCCAGATCCGGTGCATCATCGTCGGCACGAAGTTGACCCACTGAATGTGCTGCGTCTGGATCAGCCGCAGCGTCTCTTCGGCGTCGAACTTCACCATCCCGGTCAGGCTGCCGCCGGCGAACAGCGCGTAATGCGACACGATGAAGGGCGCGTTGTGATAGAGTGGGCCGGGATTGAGCAGCGATGCGCCCTTCGGAATGCCGAGCGGCGGCTCGGCGGCGGTGTCGGTTACCGCAGGCTGGTGATCGAGGATCACCTTCGGCCGTCCGGTCGAGCCGCCCGAGGTCATTGCTTTCCAATAGCGCGACACCGGCGCGGCGAGCGGCGCGTCGGAAAAGCCCTCGGGCGTGAAATCGGCCGGCAGCGCGTTCGGCGCATTCCAGTCGGCCTCGCCGCCGACCACCAGTGACGGCTTGAGGATCTCGAGCACCGCGGCGGCCTCGCCGCGCGGCAGCCGCCACGACAGCGACGTCGGCGTCGCGCCGCATTTCCACACCGCGAAGCTGGTCTCGAACAGCGCATTGCCGTTGGGCAGGCCGATCGCGACGAAGTCGCCGGGCTTGACGCCCTTGGCCGCGAAGGCGCGCGCACGCGCATTGGCGCGGCGCTCGAGCTGCTCCCAGGTCAGGACATCGGTGCCGTGCCGGAGCGCGACGCTGTCCCCGGGTTTGCGCTCCGCATACCAGCGCGGCACGTCGGCCATCGGAATCAGCATCCATTCCTCCGTATCGTCGGCTGCCTCGCACGGGCGCCCATTCTTGGTCCGCGGCTTTGGCCGCCGACGTCAGTGATGAGAGGTGTTGTGCCTCAACCGAACCGGGTCGTCCATACGCGCGCGCCGCCAGGTTTCGGATGGCAGTTCTGCGAAATGGCGCTGATGAGCCTGAGGCAGGACTGAAAGGCTGGAAGCCGTGACGCCAGGCGGACTGATAATTCCGTCACGCGGATCGTAAGACGATCGGGGTCGCGCCACGGGAACAGGTCAGGCACCGAACGGCGCGGCGATAAGAACCTTTGCAGCCGATCTTCATTGTCGCTCGCGGGGGCCAACGGACAGGAGCTCCCATGCACGCTCAACAGATGATCGAAACCCACCCGCACGTCCGCGGTCGAGTTGACGACGCACTCGTCCGCTGCATCGAGGAGTGCTACTCCTGCGCTCAGATCTGCACCTCCTGCGTCGATGCGTGTCTCGGAGAGAATAGCGTCGCCAGGCTGACGCAGTGCATCCGGCTCAATCTCGATTGCGCCGACGTCTGCAACGTCACCGGCCGTCTTGCCACGCGGCGCACGGGCTCCGACCAGGAGATGATCAGCCGCATGCTCGAGGCCTGCGCGGCGGCGTGCCGGCTATGTGCCGAGGAGTGCGATAAGCACGCCAAGATGCATGCCCATTGCCGGATCTGCGCCGAGTCCTGCCGGCGCTGCATGAACGCGTGCGAGGAGGCTGGACGCAGCACGACCCATTGATAGGTCGGTTGCGGCGCCGCTCCATCGAAGAATGGAGCTCATCAAGAGACAAAGGCCGGGCGCGAGGCCCGGCCAGTCCGACCATGGCGACCGGATTGCTCCGGTCCTGAGAACGCCATCGCAGACAATCGATCGATCAGCCGCCGTTCAGCTTCGTGGTCAGGGTCGTGAAGATGCCTTCCAGGGTGAGTCCGAGCTTGTTGAGTATGGTGATGATCGCAAGCGCGATGCCGGCCGCAATCAGGCCGTACTCGATCGCGGTTGCGCCCGATTCATCCTCGTAAAATTTGAGAAGCAATTTCTTCATCAATTCCCTCCGCCGCCCGGCGATATGACCGCCGAACGATGCCCGCGAAACTACGGAATGGAACCTAAGGTAGTATGAACGAGGTCTAGCCAAGTTTCGCAACTTTGCCGTTTATGTCGAAAATCTCAGTTGCAACACGGTCTACTGCACGCGAACGGGATCATGGCGGCACACCGGCTGCGCGCAGTGCCTCCGCGTAGGTTGTGGCGAGCGTCCCGGCCGGAAACGGGATCCGTTCGAGGAACTCGGACACGGTGAGATGCGGTTCGAGGCTCAGAAGCTGACGCGCGACCTCGCCGGCGCGCGACATCTCTCCGGTCCTGACCAGGGCCACGATCAGGACGCGGAGCGCGACGGCGAAACGCCGGTTCTGCGCCAGCGCGATCTCCGCCCATTGAACGGCGCCAGCGAGATCGTCCTCGGCCACCGCACAGATCGCCAGCGCTCCGGCTGCGAACCAGCCCCGCGGATCGCGCGGGTTCAGCCGCCGCGCCCGTTCGATCATCGCGCGTCCCGCAGCCGTGTGTCCGGCCATGATCTCGATCCAGCCGCTCAAGGTCAGCGCCATCGCCGAGTTCGGGTTGATGGCAAGCGAGCGGCGGAATAGCTCCCGTGCTGGGGCGATGTCCTCGGCCATGTTCCAGATCGCGAAGGCCGCCATCCACAGCACCTGCGCGTCACCGGGCGCATGCTCGCACGCCTGCCACGCCCGCGCCACGGCGGCCGTGCGATAGGTCTCGTCCGGCGCGCTCCAGCCCTGGAAGTGGCGCAGCGCCTGGCAATAGGCCCAAGCCGCCATCGCGGGCGCGCAGGCGGGATCGATCGCCAGCGCCTGGTCCAGACACGCGGTCGCCGCCGCGAGGCTGTCGGACGTGAAGGCGTCGCGCAGGCTGGCGGCGCGCAGCAGCAGATCGTAGGCGTCCGGAAGCGGCGGCGTGGCGCGGCGGCGCTCGCCTTCCGCCAGCTCGAGCGTCGGCTCGATCGCCGCCACGATGCTCTCGGTGATGCGGTCCTGCAGCGCGAACACATCGTCCAGCTGGCCGTCGAAGCGCTCCGCCCACAGATGCGCGCCGGACGCCGCATCGATCAGCTGCCCGTTGATGCGCAGGCGGGACCCAGCGCGGCGCACGCTGCCTTCGAGAACGTAGCCGACGCCGAGCTCGCGTCCGACCGTGCGGATATCGACGGCCTTGCCCTTGTAGATGAAGGAGGAGTTGCGGGCGATCACAGCGAGGCCGCTGCAACGGGATAGCGCGGTGATGATGTCCTCGGCCATCCCGTCGGCGAAATAGTCCTGCTCGGGATCGCCGCTCATGTTGGTGAAGGGCAGCACGGCGATGGCGGGGCCGTCGAAGGCGGGTGCGGCTGATACGGCCGGCGTCTGCACCGCGTCGGCCTGCTCACGGACCGCCCCGACGAAGCGGACGCCCTTGCGCGGAATGGTGCGGATCAGCCGCTGCGCCTCGCCGCTGTCGCCGATCGCGCTCCGCGCCGCGCTGATGCGGCTCGCCAGCGTCGCCTCGGAGACGATGCGGCCGCCCCACACCTCGGCGAGGATGTCGTCGCGGCTGACGACGCGGTCGCGCGTCCTGATCAGGAACGCGAGCAGGTCGAACACCTGCGGCTCCATCGCGACCAGGTCGTCGCCGCGGCGCAGCTCGCGGCGGCCGGGATCGAGCACGAAATCGTCGAAGCAATATACCACAGGCACCGTCCTGGCCGCCGGTTTCACCTTCGCGTCACGCGATCCGCAAAATCAAGCCGGCCTCAAGGAAAAATCAATGCCTCCTCCAAGCGCCGCGCGGGCGCAAGGCGCACAACGACCGCACCTCGGAACCAGGAGCCTCCGCCATGCCGACCATCCTTCACGCCAGCCGCCGCCGTTTCCTCACCCTTGCCGGAACCGCCGTTGCGGCCTTTCAACTCGGCTCCAGCGCCGGGCAGGCGCAGAGCTTCAAGTCGGCGTCGAAGCTGCCGGCGATCCGGCCGGGGGCTGGGACGTCGCTCGGACCGATCAAGCAGGTCGAGGCCGGCGAGATCAGCATCGGCTATGCCGAGACAGGTCCGGCCGACGGCCCCGTCGTCATCCTGCTGCACGGCTGGCCGTACGACATCCACAGCTTCGCCGACGTCGCGCCGGCGCTGGCCGCGTCCGGCCATCGCGTCATCATTCCGCATCTGCGCGGCTACGGCACGACGCGGCTGCTGTCGCCGACCGTGTTGCGCAGCGGTCAGCCGGTTGCCGTCGCCGCCGACATCGTCGCGCTGATGGACGCGCTTTCGATCAGGACCGCGACCCTCGCCGGCTATGACTGGGGCGCGCGCACCGCCAACATCATCGCGGCGCTGTGGCCGGAGCGGTGCAAGGCGATGGTCTCGGTCAGCGGCTATCTGATCGGCAGCCAGCAGGCCGGCCGCATGCCGCTGCCGCCGGCCGCCGAGCTGCAATGGTGGTACCAGTTCTACTTCGCGACCGAGCGCGGCCGCGAGGGCTACGACAAGAACCGGCGCGACTTCGCCAGGCTGATCTGGCAGACGGCCTCGCCGAAATGGGCGTTCGACGACGCCACGTTCGCGCGCAGCGCCGCCGCCTTCGACAATCCCGATCACGTCGACATCGTCGTGCACAACTATCGCTGGCGGCTCGGCCTCGCGCAGGGTGAGGCGAAATACGATGCGCTGGAGGCGAGGCTCGCGACCTTTCCCGACATCACCGTGCCCACCATCACGATGGAGGGCGATGCCAACGGCGCGCCGCATCCAGCGCCCGAGGCCTACGCCAGGAAGTTCACCGGCCGCTACGAGCACCGGCTGATCACTGGCGGCATCGGCCACAACCTGCCGCAGGAAGCGCCGCAGGCGTTTGCGCAGGCGGTGCTCGACGTGACGACGAGCGCGTAGCGCCGACGATCTCAGGCGGGAGCGCGTTGCTTTTCTCGGCGTTGCAGCCACGTCTCCCGCCGCACGATCCATTGCTCGGAGCGGGTCTCGCCATTGTGGTGCGCGACCTCGATGAAGCCGACGAACTCGGCGCCCGTCTTCTGCTTGACCCGCCGTGATGCGATGTTGCTCGCGACGTTGCAGACGGTGAACTGATCGAGCCCGAGCGGACCGAAGGCGAAGTCGTTCACGGCGGCGATCGCCTCGCTCATCAGCCCTCGATTCCAATAGGGCTCAGCGAGCCAGAAGCCGCGATGGCCCTTCATCGACTCCATGCGCGGCCGGAAGTGAATATTGCCGATGGCCTCGCCGTCACCGTCGCGCAGCGCCAGCACCCATTGATACAGCTCCTCGCCGGCCGCGATCCTGTCGAGCTGCAGCCTGACGAAGGTCTCGGCGCCGTCGGGAGGATAGGGCCACGGCACGACGGCCGCGAGGTTGCGGATGACGTTCCAGTTGTCGAACTGACGCTGGATCGCCGGCGCATCGGCGAGGGCCAGCGGCCGCAGGATCAGACGGGCGGTATGCAACGTGGGCGTGAGCATGACGCCATGCTGTCGTTTACCAAGCTCGTTTGCAAGCCGGGGTTGCTACGCCGTCTAACTCGCATGTCATTGATACTTCGCATCGCGCTCCGCCATTAAGGTTGCCAGGAACTTTCACGCCCGGACTGGAGCCCGATACTTCCACAACGTTGCATTGCAGTGCATGAATCGAGCACACGCGGCCTGCACGAATGCAGCGCGCGTACAACCGTCGCAGGAAACTGCGCCGGCTCGGGCTCAGGGTTGCGCCCGAACGTCAACCATTCGCTTGCCGCGAGATCATCACGCAGATCTTGGGCTGGCGCGATTCGGGGTGTCGTGGATATGAACCGCAAAGCGGCGGATCGTCAGTTACGTCGTCTGCAGGCAGAGCAGAGCTTCGATCCGCGCACATGGCGCGATCGGCAGCTCGGCCGGGCCGCGCCGTTCTACGGCTCGGAGCTGTTCCAGCTCGGCTGCCCGCCGCTGGCGTCGTTCATCGCCGCGTTCCTCGGCTGTCTGATGACCCTGCATCTGAGTGCAACCGGGCTGTCGCCGCTGATTGCCTCGGCCGCGGCGGCTTTGCTGCTGTGCGCCTCGCTGATCCTGACACGGACCGCGGATCTGGTGCCGAGCACGTTCTTCTCATCGGCCTATGGCGGCAGCTTCGTCGGCATGACTCCCGTGGCGCTGTTGAACGCAAGCGTCATTCGCGCCGGTCTGCCGCTCGACGCCGCCTTCGTTCTGCTCTCGCTGTTCTGTGGACTGGTGTTCTGTCTGGGCTGTGCGCTCGACATGTGGCTGCGCGGGGGGCTCGCGCGCGGCTATGGCGGACGACTGGGCGCGCTGGCGGCGGTCGCTTCGTTCCTGTTCGTCGGTCTCGCGCCGCTGCTCGGCGCCGAGGGCGAGCTGTTTCCGATCGCGCGCCGCGGCGCGCTGGAGCAGGGGCTCGGCGGCACCGCGCTCACCTTCGCGTTGTGCACGGTCGGCATGCTGGCGACGATGGCCGCCTTGCGCTGGGCGCCCGTGGCTGGGTCGCGCCGCGCGGTACGCATCTTCGTTGCGGCGACGGTGGCCTTTGCCGGCCTCGTGGTGCTGCAGCTTCTGCCCAGCAAGGCCCCTGATCTCGACGCCTATTCCGCCGGTTGCTTCGTCGGCATGTCGTCGTTGCGGCGGCTCCGCAGCCTGCCGCAGGCGATGGCCGCGGTGGTGCTGCTGACGTGCCTGCTGATCCTCACCGGTCCCATCCTGCCGAGCGTCGGCGGCAGCCTCGGATACATCGCCTTCGTCTCGGTCATTTTCGTGGATGCTGCGGTTCGTCTGTTCGTCGAGGCAGGCGAATCGCCGTGGCAGACCGTCCTCGCCTGGACGCGGGGATTCGTCGCCACACTCGCTATCTTCGCGGTGCTGCTCACCAGCGAGCTGATGTTTCAGCCGCCGGCGGCGGAGCCCAACGGTCCGTTGGTGAACGCGGACAAAGCCGCTGCGCCGGCGCGGACCACGATGACCTCACACGACGAGGATCGGCGCGACGGCACGGCGCCCGGCGAGCCGGCCTCGGCCGCTGACACAGCGCCGGATCTGCCGCTTCAGATCCTTGATCCGGGGGGCGCCAATCCGCTCGCCCCGCGGCCCTCGAGTGAGCCGGTCCAGGAGTCCGCGTCGCCCGCGTCCGCGGAGCCGTCCCGGCGGATCGGTCGCGATGGTCGGCCAGCGGGCGTGCTGGCTGCGCGGCTGAAGCGCCAACAGGCACGGGTGGTGCCGCACGCGACGGCGCGACCGCGCATCGTGGCCCGCCATGAGGTGCAGCCCGCGCCGGAGTGGCGGCCGGACCCATCGACGTTGGCGGGGCCGTGACAGCGGACCGCGATGGCGCGCTCGACCGGCCGTCCGAGCCCGGCTCTCGCCGCTGGCCGCGCCGGTCGCTGAATGTCGTGCCGCTGGCCTCGTTCGCCGGCGCTTTTCTCGGTTGTCTGGCGACGCTGCACCTGTGCACGTCGGGCCTGTCCCCGGCGCTCGCGTCGGTCACCGCCACCCTGCTGCTCTGCGCTGGCCTGATCACGGCAAGAACCAGAGATCTGCTGCCGACGACCTTCTCCTCCTCGGTCTATGGCGGCAGCTTCAGCGGGATGACGCCGATCGTTGCGTTGAGCGAGAGCGTGGCGCGGTCGGGGCTTCCGGTCGATAGGTCCTTCCTGCTGCTGTCGCTGTTTTGCGGCCTCGTGTTCTGCAGCGTCTGCGCGATCGAAATGCGGCTGCGCGTCGTGCTGTTGCGCGGCTATGGCGGCCGCTTCGGCGCGCTCGCGGCGATCGGCTCGTTTCTGTTCCTCAGCCTCGCGCCGCTGCTCGGCGCCGACGGCGCACCGGTGCGCGTCGCCAGCCTTCAGGGCTTCGACAGGGGTCTCAATCATTCGGTGCTCATGTTGGCGCTGTGCGGCGTCGGAATGGTCGCAACGATGGTGGCGCTGAGGCTGCCGCGGGTTGCGGCCGCAGGGCGGCCGGCGCGCATCTTCGTCTCGGCAGCACTGGCCTGTGCCGGTCTCGTCATCCTGCAGCAGCTCGCGCCGGACGATGCCCGCCTGTCCGACGCGTATTTTGCCGGTTGTTTCGTCGGCATGTCGTCGCCGCAGCGTTTGCGGGGTGTCGTCCAGACGCTGGTCGCCGCGGTAGCGCTGACCGCGTTGCTGGTCCAGGCGGCGGCGGTTCTGCCAAGCGTCGGCGGCAGCCTCGGCTTCGCAGCCTTCGTCGCGGTGGTCGGCGTCGATGCCGGCCGCCGGATGATCAGCCGCGCGGCGCTGCCGCCCGAGCGTCCTGCGCGGATCTCGCTCGGCAGAAGCCTCGCCGCCGCACTCGCGATTGCGGGCGTGCTGCTGCCGAATGACATGTTCCGGTCGGGGCCGGTCGAGGAGACCACGGGATCGATCGTGCAGGCGGAGAGGCCGCCTCAACCTGAGCCCGCCGTTCCAGCCGAGCCTGTTGCGGCCGAGCCGGCCGTGGCGGCAGTCCCGATCGAAATGCCCGCCGATGCGTCGCCGGCCGCCGAGACGACATCCGACGTAGTCCGTCCGGTCGCGCGGCCGGTGCCAAGCGAGCCGCCGCGGCGGCGCCGCGCCAGCCGGCCCGCGGTCGTTGCTCCGCAATCGCGTCCGATCGATCCCGAACCCTGGCGCATCATCCGCGACGGACAGCAGGTGGGTGCAGGAACGGCGGCGACCGGCTCGCCGCCGGCTCGGGCCAAGCGCAGCCAAGCCCGCGTTCCCGGATCAGCACCGGCCGCGCCGCGCGCCGCGCCACGGCCCCGGACGCCCCGGGTGCAGGATCCGCAGCCTTCGGCGTCGGAACCGCGCTGAGCAGGCTCAGCCGAACTTGCGCCGCGCGTCGAGCGCGAGCCCGATGCCGACGCTGCCGAGCAGGTCGGTCTCGGCGATGCGCGCCGCCGGAAACAGCGCTAGGATTGCCTGACGCAGCGCCGGCACCATGCTCGAGCCGCCGGTGAGGAAGATGGTGTTGATGGCAGCGGCCCCGACGCCGGCATCGTCGAGCAGCTTCGTCACCGTGCCGACGACGCGCTCGACGGAATCGGCGATGGCGCGGTCGAAGTCCTTGCGCGTGAAGCGGATGCGCGCCCAGTCGTCCTTCTCCGACAGCACCGAGGTCAGCGACTTGGCCGCGGTCAGCGCGATCTTCGCCTGCTCGACGCCGATCGCGAGCGTATGGCCGCGATGCTCCTCCACCACCTTGATGAAGCGGTCGACCAGATCGCGCCGCTCGGCCTCGTAGCGGATCTGCCGCAGCTCGCCGATCACGCCCCTCTTGTAGAGCTGGTTGATGCGGTGCCAGGTGGCGAGCTCGTGATAGTACAGCGTCGGCAGGTTGCGCTTGCCGTCGGCGGTCAGGCTGCCGTAGCCGAGATGCGGCATCACGCTTTTCAGGCTGAGCAGCCGGTCGAAATCGGTGCCGCCGATGTGGATGCCGCCATTGGCGAGAATGTCGTCATCGCGCTGCGTCTTGCTGCGCCGCTCGGGCGAGACGCGCACGATCGAGAAGTCCGAGGTGCCGCCGCCGATGTCGACGATCAGCACCAGCTCCTCGCGGGCGACCTGCTGCTCGTAGTCGAGCGCGGCGGCGATCGGCTCGTATTGGAACGCGATGTGCTTGAAACCCTGGTCCCGCGCGATGCCCTCCAGCGCGCTCTGCGCCTCCGCGTCGGCCGCATCATCCTTGTCGACGAAGCGGACGGGACGGCCGAGCACGACCTGATTGATCTCCCTGCCGAGCCGCGTCTCGATCCGCGTCTTCAGATGCGCGAAGAAGAAGCCGAGGATACCGGCAAACGGCACCGCCTTCTGCCGGATATAGGTCTTCTCGTGAATCAGCGCGGTGCCGAGGATGCTCTTCAGCGCGCGCATGAAGCGGCCGTCGTGGCCGGTCAGATAGCGCTCGATCGCGCTGCGCCCGAACTGGGTGCCGTGATCCTCGAAATCGAAGAACATCGCACTCGGCAAGGTCCGCTGCTCGCCCTCCAGGGGGATGAGCTCTGCGGAGGCGGAATTGCTGAGGCCGACCGTGGTGTTCGAAGTGCCGAAGTCGATGCCACAATGGGCCGCTGCCGCCATGCTCGTCTCGTTTCCGTCCGGGGGGGCGGTCCGCTTAGCCGTTCGGCGGTGCGATGTCATCCGCCAATGTGCGGAGCGGCGCGCATGGCAGTCGTCTGGCGGAGAGATGACTGTGCATCCTGCCTGTCGAAGGTGCAGCCGGGGGCGCTGACGCCCCCGCTGTCCGGTGATCATCCCGCCGGCCTGAATGCCGGTCCCTCGAAGCGCAGCCCGGCTGCGCCACGTTCGACGCGGTCATGCGCCGCGTGGATGAGGCGCGCCTCGCCGGCGTCCGCTAGGCGCCCGCGGCCGTCCAGCAATGCGGCGAGACGCGCGAGCGCCAGCGCCTTGTTGCGATGCTGGGAGCGGCCGTCGCGCGCGATCGCGACCAGTCCCGTCGGCACGTGAACCGCGCGCACCGCGCTCTCGGTCTTGTTCTGGTGCTGGCCGCCGGGCCCGCCGGCACGGAAGCTCTCGAACCGGACGTCGGTGGCCGCCAACGCCGCCATCCGCTCCGACAGGGGCAGATCGACGATGCCGACGAACCAGTTCTTGCGGCCGTGATGCGGCCGCAGCGGACTGCGGCACACCCAGAGCAGCGAGCCCTGCGTCCAGCGCCGCGCGAGGTCGGCCGCCGTCGGCCCGTCCAGCACGACGATCGCGCTGGCCGGCCCATGCCCGTCGATCTGCTCTCGCGCGATCGCGCATTCGCAGTCCGCCGCCTCGGCCTCGTCGGCGAGCCGCTGCAGCGCATGCGCGACCGCGATCCGGCATTCGGCCGGACCGCGGCCCGCCGTGAGGAGCAGCCGTCTCATCGCCGGTCCTCCCTGCGCGGCCGCTGGACGGCGATCTTCTTCACCGTCACCAGCGGGCGGAAGCTGGCGACGACGCGCGCCAGCCCGAATGCTTCGAGATCGGCGATCACGCCGGCGATCGGCTTGTAGGCCTCCGGCGCCTCCTCGGCGAGCAGCGCGCGGTCCTCGCAGATCACGCGGCCGCCGAACGGATTGCGCGCGAGACGCTCGCGATCCGATCGCGTGGCGCCGACACGGCCGATCATCGAGCTCCGGTCGAACTTGCGACCGGCGCCATGCGCGATCGACCACAACGCCTCCTTTGGCGCCGACGCGAGCGGCGCGACCAGATAGGACAGCGCGCCGCGCGAGCCCGGCACGACGACGAGACCCTGGTCGGACGGCGCCGCCCCCTTTCGGTGCAACACGCCGTCTGCACGATGCTCGATGCAATTGTGCGAGCACGCGCAGACCGGATCGGCCTCGCAGCGCAGGGCCGTCGCGGCCCGCTGCGCGATGACCTGCCGGTTCAGCGACGCCCAGCGCAGCGCGTGATCATGTGCTGCGAGATAGGCGTGGCCAGCCTCGCTGTCCGGCGCGAGCGGCTTGAGGCCGTCGGCGATCTGCCGTTCGAGCAGCGCATGGCCGAGGCCGCGCGAGCCCGAATGCACCAGCAGATGAGCGCGGTCGCGATCGATGCCGCAGGACGGATCGAACACCTCCTCGACCGCCTGCAGCTCACAGAAGTGATTGCCTCCGCCGATCGTGCCGAGCGACGCATCGAAGTCGGACGGCGCAAGCTGATGAGCTGCGAGCTCGCTCACGATGTCGCCGTCATAGGGTGTGGCGACGTCGCGCAGCCGGTCGGCCGCCTTGTCGACGCGAATCCGGCGCGAAGCGAGGTCGAGCTGATACAGCGCCATGCCGCAGCCCGCATCGGAGCCGACGAAGGCCGGGTGGATATGGTCGGCGAGGATGGCGCAGCCGACGGGACCGAACTTGCCGGGATGCAGATCCGGCATGCCGGCGACAGCACGCACGCCACAGATGTCAGCCACGGTTTCGAGCTGGCGCGCAGCGGCGCCCTCGATCCAGGAGCTGGACGAGTAGAAGCCGTGGACCGGCGCACGGCCGTCCACGCGATGGGAATTGCCCATGTAAATACCTTGGAGAAAGATAGGGAGAACTGGTCAGGGACGATCAGCGCGCGCGGACGCACGCATGCCAGACCAAACCTCGCCTCACGCGAGGATCAGTCCCGGCGGCTCCTGGCGGAGCAACGGATGATCGCAGTCATCGTCTCTCTCCTGTGCGGCGGAGCCGAATGCTCGACGCCGGAGCGCGTAGTAATCACATCCCGATCATATTGGCAATGTGCGTCATTCAACCGATGTCCCGCTGTGACGTACAGGCCACGGATGCCCCGTCGTTTTCGAGCAGCTCGCTTTCTCTCCGTCATTGCGAGGAGCGCAGCGACGAAGCAATCCAGGGCCCCGCGCACCACACTGGATTCTTCGCCGCGCTCGCACAGAATGGGTGGCATCGAAGATGGACGACGGCGCATCTGCCCGCAGCCGGCAGATCCAGGCACGTGCATCCTCGCGATCAGAACAGCGCGAGGAAATCGCCGAGGAAATAGATGATGGCCACCACGATCAGCGCGCCCATCAGCAAGAAGGAAAGCTGCACGGCGATCGCGCAGCCGCCCAGGGTCGTCGCCATCGCCGCGACGTGCCGCTCCTCGCGACGCAACTGACCCACGACGCCGAGAATGATCGCAAGCAAACCGAGCGAGACCGCGGCCACCGGCAATTGCTGGTGCAGGCGGTCGGTCCAGGACGTCTCGCGCGCCGGCGCCTGGTCGTCGACGCCCTTGATGCGCGCCATCAGGCGCTCCTTCACGCGATGTCCGACATCGACGATGACCTGGTCGATCGGCGGCGGCGGATCGATCACCGGCAGCACCCAATGCGGCAGAACCGCCGCGACCAGAGCAACAAGCCCGATCACGCAACCGATGATGCCCAGCCGACGTGACTGAACGATCGTGTCTGTCATGGCTCAAAATCTCCGATGCGGGCGTGCTGCGTCTGCTTCGGTCGCGGCGGAAGGATTGCGAAACGTTAATCTCGTCATCGTCACCGCGGAAAGGACCCAACCCCCGCAAGCCTGAACGCCTGGATCATGCGTCGGCCGCCGGAGCTCTCCGGTTCAATCCCTCCGATCCGCCCAAGCTCATAGCAAGCGCGTCGCAAGCTGCTGCGCCTCCCAGCCTTCGAGAAATTCCCGCTGCTGCGTGACCCAGCGGACATTCTCGCTACCCCATTCGCGCGAACGGCTGGCCTGCTCGCCCATCAGCCAGAAGTGCCTGACGATCACGAAGGCATGCGCGGCCTCGAAATCAGCGGCCGAGATCGGGCGGACCGAGCGGTAGCCGTCGACGAAGGCGTGCCACGCCGCATGGAAGCGCCGGCCGAACGACAGCTTGGTCCACAGGAACACGGCCAGGTCATAGGCCAGATAGCCGGGACCGCCGTCGTCGAAGTCGAAGAACACGGCCTCGCCGCCGGCGCCGATGCGCGCATTGAAGCCGTGGCAGTCGCCGTGACAATGCGTCCATGTCAGGCCCTCCATCGCCTTGATCCGTGCGGCGGTTCGCTCCGCGATGTCCTGGAGAAAGCGGCCATCATCGGCATCGATCAGACTGCAGAGCTGTTGAACGCGCGCGAGCGGCCGGTGCAGCAGATGGTCGAGGTCCAGAAGATAGAGCGGCGCTTCGGGCCGATAGGACATCGCCGCCGCGTGCACTCGGGCAAGCGTCACGCCATTGGCGCGCGCGTCGCTCTGCGATGCGACCTCCGGGGTCCGTCCCTCGATGGCGTGAAACAGCACGCCTTCGCGGCCGCCTTCCGCCGCCTCGCCGCGTACGAACAGCGCGCCGTCGCGCGCCGGAACCGCCGCGGCCACCGGCACGCCGCAGCGCGCGAGATGTGCGAGGAAGTCGGTCTCGGTGCGGACATCGGCCGGGCCGCGGGCGCGGTGATGCGACAGACGGAAGACGTAGCGTGCGCCCGTTGCGGATGTAATCAGATAGACGTCGTTGAAGCCGCGGTTCATCAGGCGGCACGCGAGCGGCTCTGATAGCGCGTAGTGTGTTGCCACGAAGCGGCCCACGCTCTCGGCGCCGGTCGTGGTGTAGATCGGCTCGAAGTCGGGCACGTCGCGTGTTCCGGATTGTGGAGACGATGGCATCCTAAGCTGCTGCCGTCCGCGGTGAAAGGCGGGACGGGCACGAGCAATCCATCGCATTGGCGTAGGCAGGTTGTACCGGGCTGCCCGTCGGGCAAATCGATCGAGGTGGCGAGCGCAATCTGCCGCTCGTGTCCAGCCCGCCTGCGAAAAATATTCTTGTTTCGCTTTTCCGGAAATCATGCTTATCTCCCGCGCATCCCGCCTCATGCAGAGAGGGGCGTACGCGTCGTCACGATACGCGGGGGCGGGGAGTGGTGGCCGTCGCGAGGTCGGGCGCGTTCGCGCGCAAGACGGCTGATGTCGTGGCGGACGGTCAAGCCGTGTGGTCCTGGCGCCCCGAAGCTGGCGCCAAGCTCGCGATCACGTTCGTGCGTGGTTGCGAGCGACGGGGGCAAACAAGCCGGTCCCCGGGGAGAGCGCGGAGCAGCCGTGAAAACCATCGCGCAGGGAAGGCCGGGTCGCTCCGGCTGAACCTGTGGTTCCTGCCCCGTGCATTTTCTCCGCACGGGGGCCACGGGCCTCGGCCGAGGCTCGGTCTTCCCTGCGCCCTCTCGTTTCGAGAGGAGATCGATCAGCACAGCTCGGGCCCATCGCGCCGCGAGAGCGCGAAGTCATGTCTCGACGCGGCGCATCTCAAGTTGGCCGATGGCCGTGAAGGCGAACGCGCCTCGCGAAGAAGGCCCGGCGGCCGAATGCCGCAGCAGCCGGCCGCGGGCGCGCGCTCCGGATTGACCGGGATCAAGAGCGCTCGCGCTTGCTCCCTTAAGCCCCTACAACTCTGTTGTTCGTTGTGATCAAGAATGGACGTCGTGGTGCCGCAAGATCCAATCGTGCCTCCATCTGGCTTGCGGCGGCGGCTCGGACTGCCGCTGCTGGTCCTCTACGGCACGGGTGTGACCGTCGGGGCCGGCATCTATGTCCTGATCGGCGCGGTCGCCGGTCATGCAGGAGTCCATTCCTCCTGGGCCTTTGCGCTGGCGGCCTTCGTGATGGCGTTCACCGCCGCCTCCTATGCCGAGCTTGCGACCCGCTATCCCGTGAGCGCCGGCGAGGCCGCCTATGTCCGCGCGGCCTTCAAGTCGCGGCTGCTCTCGACGGCGGTCGGCTCGCTGCGGCTCGCCACCGGCATCATCGCGGCGGCCGCGGTGACGCTCGGCGGCGCCGGCTACATCCGGCAACTGATCGATCTGCCGACGCCGCTGATCGCGACGGCCATCGTGGTCGCGCTCGGCATTGTGGCGTCCTGGGGCATTCTCGAATCGGTGATGCTCGCCGGACTGCTGACCTTGATCGAGACCGGCGGACTGGTGTGGATCGTCGTCTCGGCCGTTCACTCCGGCGTCGCGTTCGGCCCTGCCTTGCTGACGCCGCCGCCGCTCGATCTCGGCGTTCTCTCCGGCATCACCTTCGCCGGCCTGCTTGCGTTCTTCGCCTTCGTCGGCTTTGAGGACCTCGCCAACGTCGTGGAGGAGGCCAAGAGCCCGCAGCGAAGCATTCCGTGGGCGATGGCGCTCACGCTGCTGATCACCTCCGTGCTGTATGTGCTGATTGCTGCGATCGCGGTGACCGCTGTGGCGCCGGGCGTGCTGTCGGCCTCTCCGGCGCCGCTCAGCCTGGTGTTCAATGCCGTCGCAGGCATCAGCCCCGCCGCCTTCACCGCGATTGCGATCGTGTCCACGCTCAACACCGTTCTCGCCCAGATGACGATGACGGCGCGCGTCGTCTATGGCATGGCGGGGCAGGGCGACCTGCCGCGCATCGCCGGCCGCGTCGATCCGCGCACCGGAACGCCGCTGATCGCAACCGGCCTCGTCATGCTGGCGGTCGCGATCCTCGCGCTGGCCTTCCCGCTGGAGCGGCTGGCGGAAGGCACCTCGCTCGCGACGCTGACGATCTTCGCCATCGTCAATCTGTGCCTGCTCCGTATCCGCATCCGGCGCATCGGATCGGATGCCGCCCATGTGCGGGTGCCGCTATGGGTCCCCGCACTTGGTCTCATCACGTGTATGCTGATGATCGTCAGCGCGTTCGTCGCGGCCTGAGCGGACCGATGGGAAACCTTGCGGCGATGTACCGGGTTGCCCGATGTCCCCCGGCGCAGACCTGGCGGTTTGACGTAGGACCATGTCGATGCCGGATCTCATGAGCCTCAGTCCCGCGATCATCGCGATCGTCGTCGCGCTCGGCATCGGGTTGCTGATCGGCTTGGAGCGCGAGCGCCGCAAGGGCGAGGGGCCCGGGCGCTCGCCCGCGGGCTTGCGGACCTTTGCGGTCGCGTCGCTGGCCGGCGCGGTGAGCATGCTGATCGGCGGCAAGCTGCTGCTGGCCGTCGTCACCGCTGGAATCATGGTCCTCACGGCGATCGCCTATTGGCGTTCGCGCAGCGACGATCCGGGACTGACCTCGGAGGCGGCGCTGATCCTGACCGTCCTGCTCGGCGGCCTCGCCACCGAGCAACCTGCTCTGGCGGCGGGCGTCGCCGTCGTGCTGGCGGTGCTGTTGGCGGCCCGGCCGGTGCTGCACGACTTCGTCCGTTCGGTGCTCAGCGAGAGCGAGCTCAAGGACGGCCTGATCTTTGCCGCGGCCACGCTGGTCGTGCTGCCTCTGCTCCCGGATCAGCCGATCGGTCCGTACGGCGCGCTCAATCTGCGCGGCATCTGGACGCTCGTCGTCCTGATGATGGCGATCGGTGCCGCCGGACATGTCTCGATGCGGCTGCTCGGCGCACGCGGCGGGCTCGCCGTGTCCGGCTTCGCCTCGGGCTTCGTCTCCAGCACGGCCACGATCGGCGCGATGGGCGCACGGGCGCGCAAGGCGCCGGAGCTTGGCGGCGCCGCAGCCGCCGGCGCGGCATTGTCGACGGTCGCGACCATCGCCCAGCTCGCCGCGGTGCTGGCCGTCACCAGCCTCCCCGCGCTGCAGGCGCTGCTGGTCCCGCTGCTCTGCGCCGGCGCGGCGGCGACGATCTACGGCGCGATCTTCACGATCGTCGGGTTGCGGCAGAGCGGTTCCGCCGACCTGCCGCCCGGACACGCCTTCAGCCTGCCGGGCGCGCTGTTGCTGGCGCTGACGATCTCTGCGGTGCTGGTGCTCTCGGCCGCGTTGCGCGAGGCGTTCGGCGAAGCCGGCCTGGTGGCGAGCGCTGCCGTCGCCGGTCTCGTCGATACCCATGCGCCGGCGGTGGCCGCGGCTGCGCTCGCCGCGTCGGGCAAGATCGGCGCCGCCGATGCCGTGGCTCCGGTGCTCGCGGCGCTGTCGGCGAACACGATCAGCAAGATCGTGGTGGCGTGGACCAGCGGCGGGTCGTCCTTCGCCCTGCGCCTCGTCCCCGGCCTCGTCCTCGTCATCGCCGCCGCCTGGGCCGGCGCCTTCGGACCGAGCCTTGCCCATGGTCTTGCCGATGTGCTGGTCCATCCGTGAGCGCGACGTCCGCGCAGCACCTACGCGCTGCGCGGCAAGCGCTCGACCGCGGCAGCAGCACCGCTGCGATGCTGGACGAGCCACGCGATGGCGTCGTCCTCCTTCATCGGCTTGCCATACAGCCAGCCCTGTCCGTAGGAGCAGCCGAGCATGCGAAGGCACTCGGCGTCCGCCTCGCTCTCGACGCCCTCGGCGATCATGCGGTGGCCGAGCGGCAGCGCCACCGCGGTGATGGCGGCGACGAGCTGCTGATCCCGTCGGTTGCCGGCGATGCCGTGGATGAAGGAGCGGTCGATCTTGATGGTGTCGATCTCGACCGCCATCAGGTTCGCGATCGAGGAATGGCCGACGCCGAAATCGTCGATCGCAAGACCAAAGCCGTATTGGTCGATCAGCTTCAATTCGTCGGCGCAGCGCTTGGGATCGAACATCGCCTCTTCGGTCACCTCGATCTCGATCCGGTGGGGATCGACGCCGTAGCGCTCGGAGACGGTCTTGAGGGTCTGCGCCGGCGAGTGAAGCGGGAATTCCCGCGGCGAGACGTTGATCGATACCCGGATGCCGTGCGCCTTCTTGCGGTCGAGCGCGCGCAGGAACGCGCAGACGCGCTCGCCCACGAACTCCGTGAGCTGGCCGGACAGGCGCAACCGGATCGCCGCGGACACGATGTCCGGCGGCGGGATCAGTCCGGCGCTCGGGTGCTTCCAGCGCAGCAGCGCCTCGAAGCCGATGACCTCCTGCGTGGCCATCGCGACCTGGGGCTGGAATTCGACGTGGAGCTCGCGGCGGGCCAGCGCGGCGGGGAGCTCGGCATCGAGCCGGCGCTGCTGCGTCAGCTCGGACTGCATCTTGGCGTCGAACACGCGCATGCAGGCGCGGCCGTCGTCCTTGGCGCGATAGAGCGCGACGTCGGCGCGGGCGGAGAGCTCTTCCAGATCGATCGGGCCTTCCGCATGCGCCGCGATGCCGATCGAGCAGCTCACGGGCAGCACCTGGCCCGCGATCGCGAGCGGCTGCGCGAGGGCGGCCATCAGCCATTCGGCGAGTGCGACGGACCGGCTCGCCACGTCGTCGCCCTGCATGACGACGACGAACTCGTCGCCGCCCAGGCGGACCGGCAGATCGTCGCCGCGGCAGGCGGATTGCAGCAGCGCGGCGATGGCCTGAATGACCCGGTCGCCGGCATCGTGGCCGCGCGCGTCGTTGATGGTCTTGAAGTTGTCGACGTCGATCAGGAGGAATGCGACCCCGCGTCCGGAACGGCACGCCGCGGCGGCCACGGTGCGGAAATGGCTGCGATTGGCGAGCCCGGTGAGCGAGTCCGTGCGAACCAGACGCTCCAAAGCGTGGTTGGCCTCGGCGACGGATTCCGCCAGCACGGTCGCCTCGATGGCGGTCTTCTGGCTCGCGATGAAGTTGCGCTCGCCGAGCCGCGCTGCGCGGAACAGCATGAAGGTCAGGAAGGCGACGTCGACCGCGACGATGTAGTCGACGTCGCTGCCCGAGATCAGCATCCGCAGCACGGTCGCGCCCATCAGCGGCGCGCCGAACGCGATCGCCATCCTCGAATAGGCGAGACTCTGGATGATGGCTCCGGTGGTGGTGCCGGCCATGATGAAGACGACGTCGTTGACGTTGTGCGCGTGGGAGAAGGCCGGCAGCGCGATCGGGACGATCGCCCACAGCACGCCGCTGGCGAAAGCCATGATGGTGAGATTGCGCAGCACGCGCTGTGGATCGCGCTCGATCCGTCCGGACGATTTCAGGTACGACACCCATCCGGCGCGGAACGCGGCGAAGACGATGGCTGCGCCCAGCCACCAGAAGATGAGGGTGCCGCCCTCCCTGAGATACAGCAGCAGCGCCAGCGACGTTGCGATCGCCACATTGGCGAACATCGTGAGGGAAATGTTCTGCAGCGAGCTGGCTGCCTGGGCTTTCGCGAGCGCCGCCGCTTTGCACTCGGTGGTTGCGGTCTGCATGCGCGGAACGGACGGCCCTGCTGGATCGGTGACGGAAGCGGGCAGCCATGGCGGCGGCCCATGCGGCAACGCGCGAGCATGCTGAACAGGGACCTAAAGTGGAGTTAATCCAGTCCGATATATGGCCGGACGGCCGGGCCGTTCGGGCCTGCGGATCTGGCGGCCGGGCGTTCACAGACTCCAGCGAGAGCAGCATGTCGCCGCCGCCGGGGCGATGTCCAGCATCAACACCGACAACGGGCCGATCCGCTACGGATCGAGCTCGGTGTCCCAATAGAGATAGTCGAGCCAGCTGTCGTGCAGGTAGTTCGGCGGGAACAGCCGGCCGTTGCGATGGAGCTGGTGGACGGTTGGCGCATAGGGCGCCTGCTTGGGGAACATCTTGGCCTGCTGTGGCGTCAGATTGCCCTTCTTCAGATTGCAGGGCGAGCAGGCGGCGACGACGTTCTCCCAGGTGGTCTGGCCACCCTTGCTGCGGGGGATGACGTGATCGAAGGTCAGGTCGTCGCCGGAGTGGCAGTACTGGCAGGCGAAACGGTCGCGGAGGAAGACGTTGAAGCGGGTGAAGGCCGGATGCGTCGACGGCTTTACGAAGGATTTCAGCGAAACCACGCTGGGCAGCTGGATTTCGAAGGACGGACTTCGGATCGCGCGGTCGTAGTATTCGACAATGTTGACGCGATCGAGAAACACTGCCTTGATCGCGTCTTGCCACGACCAGAGAGACAGCGGGTAGTAACTCAGCGGCCGGAAGTCCGCGTTCAGCACCAACACCGGCCAACCGCCTTGCGAGACATGTGCGTTCAAGTAACGCTCCTGGCCTCCATAACGGCTGCGAAGCAGCATGCCCTGACATACTACATGCAGCGTGACGGGATTGTGAAGCCCCAAGAATGGCTTGACATGGCTTCTCCCGCCTTTGGAGCTGCCGTCCAAAGCGCGTCAGAACCGTGGCAGAGCGCCCGATCGCCGCACTGCAAATCAGTTGCATGTCTTCCGGCACGACGACGACCAGCAGGACGACCAAGGTCAGCCCGGGACCCGCTCCAGCTTCTGCAGGCAGCGGTGGATCCTGACCTCGTCCGGCATCGGCCGGTCCGGGAAGCTCGTGCTCCAGTTGGTGACGCCGACCTCGCCGACATAGATGTCGCCGCGGCTGTCGATGGCGAGGCCGTGCGGGGCCAGGAAGCGGCCGGTTTCCAGGCCCGGACCGTGCTCGCCGCCGAGCCGGGCGATGCGCCGGCCGGTGGCGTCGGTGATGGTCAGCCGCGGTCCGAGATTGGGAACGTTGAGGTTGACCGGCATGCCGGGGCCGAGCTCGCCGATGATGAAGGTCTTGCGCCCCGCGCCGCAGGCGCACAGCGCGCAGGGCCGATGCAGATTGTTCCACTGCGTCTCGTAGCGGCCGTCGCCGTCGAAGATCTGGATGCGGTGGTTCTCGCGATCGGCGACATAGACAAAACCGTCGGCATCGGTCGCGATGTTGTGAACGATGTTGAACTGGCCGGGATCGGAGCCGGGCTCGCCCCAGCTGCGGATCAGCCGGCCGTCGGGTGTGTATTTGTGGACCCGCGCATTGCCGTAGCCGTCGGAAACGTAGATCTCGCCCGAGGGCGACAGCGCGGTGTGGGTGCAGCGGTTGAACGGCTCGCCGCTCATGAATGGCGCCGGACGCTCCGGCAGGCCGATGGTCAGCAGCACCTTGCCGTCATCCGTGCATTTGCGCACGGTGTGGTCGCCATCGTCGGTGCAGTAGAGATTGTCCTCGCTGTCGATCGACAAGCCGTGGGCGCGACTGAACAGGCCCTCGCCCCAGCTCTTGATGAAATTGCCGTCGCGGTCGAACACGATCATCGGATGGGCGCCGCGATTGAAGGCGTAGACGCGATCCTTGCTGTCAACGGCAACCGAGGCGACGTCGGTGAGCGCCCAGCCCTCGGGCAGCTTGGCCCAGTCCTTGACGACGCGATAGCTGTAACTGCCCGTTCCGAGAATGGACATCGCCTCGCCTCCCTGCCTCTGCGCAACCTCGGTCCGGACAACGCTACACGGGTTTGGTCGCGGGTGAAAACCTGCTTACGTCGCCATCGTCAGCATGTGGCCCTCATGCGGCGGAATATGACCTTGCAAGGTGTCGAGATAGACGCGCTGTACGGCCTCCGGTCCGCGTCCTTCCGTGATCGTGAGCCAGCCGTCGAGCCGCGGGGCGAAGTCCCGCCACGCCGCGCCGAGCCGGCTTTCGATGCCGCCGGGTCCCCATTCCCTGGCACGCTTCCTGATCTGGTCGGGCGCGAAGAACCAGGTGGGCGGGGCACCGGGAAGCATCTCTGCGTTATCGCTGCCGTCCTGATGCGTCAGACCGACGCGGCCGGAATAGACGAGGTTGTCGCCGTAGTGCCGATGCAGCGCGGCGCGGAGGCTGGCGTTGCCGGCCATGTCGACGAACGCAGCGCGCGACCTCGCGTCGAGCATGTCGACCGCGTCGTAGGTCACGACCTCGTCGTAGCAGCCGAGCGAGCGGACGAAGGCGGCATTCGATGGCGAGGTCAGCCCGATCACGCGGATGCCCTTGCGCCGCGTATGCAGGAGGTGGGCGAGTCCGAACGCGGTCTTGCTCGAGGCCGAGGACAGGATGACGGTTGTGGCGCCGAAATGGGCCTGTTCGGCGAGAAAGTCGTCGACCAGGAACGACAGCATGAACAGCGGGCGCAGTAGCGCCTGATCATCGCCTTGCCGTCCGGCAAAGGCGGGATCGTCGCCCACCCGCGCATAGGCGTTGTAGACCGGCGCGACGCCCTGGCGGTGCGCGGCCGCGTCGCGCAGGCCGCGCTTGCCGACGTCGGCGGCCTCGATGACGAGATGCGTCGCCATCGGGAAGTAGCCGAACAGGCGCTCGCCTTCGGCGACGGCAGGATGGCGGGACGCGATCACGTTGCCGAAGCCCCATACGGGAATGATGCCGAAGCTGTCGGGCGCGGGAAACAGTTGCCAATATTTCAACTGCTCGCCGAGCAGCGCGTAGGTGATGTTGTTGGCGGTGAAGGCGAAGCGGTCGACCTTCACCAGCAGCGCCTCGGCAGGAAGCGCGTCGCCATCGGGAAGCTCGGTGGCGATCGTCTTGCACTGCTGCAGATCGCCGCGCGCGACGATGAAATCGGACGATTGCATGATGAAGACCTCGGCCGTTCGTTTGCTGTGCGTCGTGGCGCGATCCTGGCCGACATCGATGACCGTTTTGCAACCCCAACTTTGTTTGAAACGGCGTTCGCCGGAGTTGTTAGTTCGCCGGCGTGATCACGCCCTCGCGCTTCTTGACGACGCGGTAATAGCTCCACCACAGGTGCGCCGCCGCGCCGCGCAGCGGGCGCCACGCTTCGGCCAGCGGCATCATCTGCTTGGCCGTAGGCCGCGTCGCAAGCCCGAGCCCGACCTTGACCGCCTCCTGCACGGCGAGGTCGCCGGCCGGCCAGGCATCGCCATGGCCGAGGCAGAACAGCAGGTAGACGTCGGCGGTCCACGGCCCGATGCCGGGCAGAGCGGTCAGGGTGGCGTGCGCGGCGTCGGCGTCCTCATCGGCGAGCACGTCGAGGTTCAGCCGCCCGGCGCCGAGCTCGCGCGCGATGTGCTTCAGCGTCTTGATCTTGGCGGCAGAGAGGCCGAGCCGTCCCAGCCGGTCGGCGCGGGCGCGGCGGACGGCGTCGGCATCGAACGGATCGAATGCCGCCTGCAGCCGGCCCCAGATCGCGGCCGCGCTCGCGGTCGAGAGCTGCTGGCCGCAGACGATGTGGGCGATCCCGGCGAAGCCCGGCTCACGCCTCCGGAGCGCCGGCATGCCGGTCGCTTCGAGGACGGGCGCCAGCCGCGCGTCCTGCTTCACCAGGTCGCGGATCGCGTCCTCGAGAACGGCTTGGCTGCCGAGGTGAAGGGTCATGGCGTCGCCGAACGGGCTGGGCCATGTCGCGCCGGGTGGACGGCAGGAAGGCCCAGGGCTAAGGCAGCATCAGTCACGGCTGGAACTCTCATGAGCTTGCGTAGCATCCCCTCCGACATGGCCCGCCACAAGGTCGCCGGGATGGACTCCCTGCTGGATCGCGTCGTTGCCGAGCACGGCGTGTTTCTGCCGCTCGCCATCGAGAGCGGCAGCCGCGCCTGGGGCTTTGCCTCGCCCGACAGCGACTATGATTGCCGGTTCGTCTATGTGCGGCGCGCCGCCGATCATATCAAGCCATGGCCGGTGCGCGACGTCATCGAGTTTCCGCTCGAAGATGATTACGACGCCAACGGCTGGGATCTGGCCAAGGCGGTACAGCTGCTGCTGAAGGGCAATGCGGTCATCATCGAATGGCTGCGGTCGCCGGTGGTGTATCGTGGCTCCGCTTGGTTTCGTGATGACTTTCTCGCCTTCGCCAGGAGCGTGGCGAGCCGCGATGCCGTGGCGCGGCACTATCTGCATCTCGGTGAACGGCAGCGCCGCGCGTATTTCGGCGACGGCACGGAGGTTGCGCAGAAGAAGATCTTCTACGCGCTGCGGCCAGCCGCGACGCTGCGCTGGCTGCGCCTGCACCCAAGGGAAGCGGTGGCGCCGATGCATTTTCCGACCTTGATGGCGGAGTGCGATCCACCCGCGGTCTTGCAGGCGGAGGTGGCCGAGCTGATGCAGCGGAAAGCCTCGACCCGCGAGCTCGGCATCGCACCGCTGCCGCCCGTGGTGGCCGCGTTCGTCGATGCCGAGTTCGAGCTGGCCCGGTCGGCCTTCAGCGAATGCCGCAGCAGTACGGCCGAAATGATGCAGCAGGCAGAGCACTTCTATCGGACCGTGGTCGAGCGTCTGGAACGCGAAACGCAGGCAGGAGAGGCGCAGGGCTCTGTGGCGTCGAACTCATCATGATGCCACCCGTTTTCCGATTTGCCCCCAGCCCCAACGGCTATCTGCATCTCGGCCACGCTTTTTCGGCGCTGTTGAACTTCCAATGCGCGCAGCGGAGCGGCGGCCGCCTGTTGCTGCGCATCGAGGACATCGATCCGACCCGCTGCCGCCCCGAGTTCGAGCAGGCGATCTATGAGGACCTCGCCTGGCTCGGCATCGCCTGGGAGCAGCCGGTGCGGCGGCAATCGGAGCACCTTGCCGAGTACCGCGCTGCGCTGGACCGGCTGCGGGGCATGGGGCTGGTCTATCCGAGCTTCGAGAGCCGGGCCGAGGCCGCGCGGATGGTCGCGCAACGGGATGCAGAGGGGGCTTGGCCGCGCGATCCGGATGGCGCGCCGCTCTATCCGGGGACGGCGACCTCGCTCTCCGAGGCGCGCCGTGCGGCACTGATGGCCAGCGGCGCGCCCTATGCCTTGCGGCTCGACATGGCCGCCGCGGTCGCGCGCGCCGGCCGGCCGGCCTGGGACGAGCATGGCGCCGGGCCTTCGGGCGAGAGTGGCAGGGTCGAAGCAAGGCCGGAGGCCTGGGGGGATGTGGTTCTGGCGCGCAAGGAGACGCCGACCAGTTATCACCTCTCCGTCGTGCTCGACGATGCCCTGCAGGGGGTGACCGAGGTGGTGCGTGGGCAGGACCTGTTTCATGCCACGAGCGTGCACCGGCTGCTGCAGGTCCTGCTCGGCCTGCCGGCTCCGGCCTATCGGCATCACCAACTGATTCGCGACGCGCAGGGCCACAAGCTGTCCAAGTCCTCCCGGGCAACGGGATTGCGCGCCTTGCGTGCGGAAGGCGTCTCGCCGGCGGAAATCCGACACAGGATCGGCATGGTCTAGCCGCGTCCTGCCGCAAGCCCCGATGTCTCCCAACGTTTCCGGCGGGGACAACCTCCGGGGCATCGTGACACCCGGAAACGACCGTGCCATGCTGCTCAATGGCGCGGGTTATCGGGAGCTTCAATCGAAAGCGGCACGACGAGACATGACAGTACAAGTGCCCCTTCGTTTTTCGGAGTTCATGTCACAGGGGCCATGATGAAGCGCGTTCGGAAGATGAGTACGGGGCGTCGGGCCCGACCGGCCAAGCCGGCTGCGCCCAGGTCCGCCGGCGCGTCCAGAGCGCCCGCGGAAAAGGCGCCCTCCAGGACGACATCCCCGAGGATGCCGTCGTCCGCAGCACAAGCGCCGAAGACACAAACGCAGAAGACCAGGGCCGCGAAGGCGGCGCCGGCCAAGGAGCGCACCAAGGCGCGACCGCTCAAGAAGCACGTTCCTCAGGTCACGGCGATGGCGGGGAGCCGGCGAAGCGCGGCCAAGTCCGGAGTGAGGAAGCCCGAGACCGCGAAGTCCGTGCCCAAGGCTGCCGCTGGATCACCAGGAGTCGTCGAAGCCGCGCTGGCGGTGTTCGCCCATGAAGTGCGCACGCCCCTGACTGGCATTCTCGCCATCAGCGACCTGCTCGCCACCTCCGAGCTTGGCGAGCGCGAGCGGCGCTGGGTCGATACGATCAAGGCCGGCGCGGAGCATCTGTCGAGCCTCGCCACCCTGTTCGTCGATGCCGCCAAGGACGAGACCACCGGCGCGCTGCCGCGTGAGGATCTGTTCGATCTGCGCGTGCTGGCGCGGGCCGCCGGAGACTCGCTGTCGGGCCGCGCCGCCGCCAAGGGGCTGGATGTCAAGGTCCACGTTTCCGACGACTTGCCGGGACTCGTGATCGGCGACCCCGTGCGGCTGCGCGCTGCGCTCGAGAACCTGATCGACAATGCGGTGAAGTTCACCGAGCAGGGGGGCGTGGCGCTGGAGGTCGTTCCGGCACGCCGCGGCGGTCGCGGCAAGCCGAGCAGGGGCGCAGGCCGAGGCGCGGGCAGGGGCAGGGGCAGCGCCGCGATCGCCTTCCACGTCTCGGATTCGGGCATCGGCCTGACCCTGAAGGAGATCAAGCGGCTGTTCCGGCCGTTCAGCCAAGCCAATGTTTCGATTGCCTCGCGCTTCGGCGGGGCCGGCCTCGGACTGTCCTCGGTCCGGCAACTGGCGCGCGCCATGGGCGGCGATGTCGCAGTGGCGCCGCATGAAGGCGGCGGCACGACCTTCACCCTGACGGTGACGCTGACCGTTGCGGCTACACCGCACGCCACCGCCGGCGGATCGGAAGATGGTGTCGCCCTCGCGCCGACGCGGCCCCTGCGGATCCTCGGGGTGGAGGACAATCCGTTCGGCCGCGTGGTGCTCAACACCATCCTCAATGAACTCGGCCACCAGGCCGAGTTCATTGGCCGCGGCGAGGCGGCGCCGGAGCGGATCGCGGCCGGCAATTACGATGCGGTGCTGATGGACATGGTGCTGCCCGGCATCAACGGCGTCGAGGCGATTGCTCGCATTCGCAAGCTGGACGCGCCCCACGGGACTATCCCGATCATCGGCGTGTCCGGACGCGGCGAGGACGAGGCGGCCTCGCGGGCTGCCGGCGCGGATGCGTTCCTGCTCAAGCCCGTTTCGCCGCGGGCTCTAGCGACTGCGCTTCTTGGAGCGACACGCCGCGCGGCAGCCGCGACTTGATGATCGAAGCGTTCAATTCGCCGCCATACACGAAGATCGCGGCGATGAAATACAGGAACACCAGTGCGATGATCACCGATGCGAGCCCCGCATACATCGTGACGTAGTTGTTGGCGAAGCGCGCCAGGTACTGGCCGAACACGATCCCTGACACCAGCGAGGCGATGAAGGTGAAGACGATGCCGGGCAGGATCTGCATGAAGCTGCGCCGCCCCGCCGGCAGCCAGGCGTGCAGGATGAACAGCGCGACGACCAGCGCGCTGATGGTGATGCCGTAGCGCGTCAGGTTGACGAAGCGCTCGTTGGCTTCGACCGCCAGCGGCAGGTAGCGCCGGGCGGTGGCGAGCATCAGCGGGCCGAGCACGATCAGGAACGACATCGCCAGCGCCGTGAACGCGGCGACCAGGGTATAGCCGATCGATTCCAGCCGCAGCCAGTACCAGCGGCGCTGTTCGATCACGCCGTAGGCGCGGTTGAGCGCGACCCGCAGCGCCTCGACGCCGTTCGAGGCGAAGTAGACCGCGAGCACGGCGCCGATGGTCAGCGCATCGGTCCGGGTCGTGGTCAGCACGTCGTGGATCTCGCCGGTCAGCGCATCCGCCACCTGCGCCGGCCAAGTCTCGAGCATCAAGGTGGCGGCCTGGTCGGCCAGGTCCTTGGAGCCGAGAAAGCCGGCGAGCGAGGTCAGGACGATCAGGAACGGAAACAGCGCCATCAGGGTCGACAGCGCGATATGGCTGGCGATCGCCCAGCCGTCGTCGGCGAGGAAGGTGTAGAACGCGTCCATGACGACGTGGAAGATGTAGCGAAGCGCCTTCACCTGTCCCTGCACTCCGCGAAAGAACGTGATTTGTACAATCCGATATTACGGGTCCAAAAGCCAGAAGTTGCAGCGCCGGCTGCGCGGATCCGCCATGGCGCTCTTGCGTTTGCGGTGTTATCTAGCACCGATGGCTTCACTTCTTGGTAAATTCATCCTTCCCATCGCCGTTGGCGCGGTCGCCCTGGTGCTGTTTCTCGGCCTCGTCAACATGACGCGCGGCGGCTCGCCGAACCTGTCGCAGAAGCTGATGCGCTGGCGGGTGATCCTGCAGTTCGTCGCGATCGTCGTTGCCATGGCGGCGATCTGGGCAATGGGGCGCTGAGACCGAGACGCCGAGGCGTCGAGAAACGGACGTTGAGAACGCAGCATGGTGGTCCTGAATCGCATCTACACACGGACAGGTGACGACGGTACGACCGCGCTCGGCAATGGCGAGCGGCGTCCCAAGTACGATCTGCGCGTCTCCGCCTATGGAACCGTTGACGAGACCAACGCTGCGATCGGCGTGGTCCGGCTGCATCTGGCCGATGCGCCCGAGATCGATGCGATGCTCGGCCTGATCCAGAACGATCTGTTCGACCTCGGCGCCGATCTCGCCGTGCCGCAGCGCGAGGGCAAGGCGGAGCGGCTGCGCGTCGTCGCGAGCCAGGTCGACCGCCTGGAGCGCGACATCGATACGCTGAACGAGCGGCTCTCGCCGCTGACGTCGTTCGTGCTGCCCGGAGGGACTGCGGCGGCGGCGCATCTGCATGTGGCGCGTACCATTTGCCGCAGGGCGGAACGGATCATGACGGAACTCGCCGGCAAGCCTGACGAGCCGGTCAGCGAGGCCGCCATTCGTTATATGAACCGGTTGTCGGATTTCCTGTTCGTGGCCAGCCGGGCGGCAAACCGGAACGGCGCCGGCGACGTGTTGTGGGTGCCGGGCCAAAACCGTTAACCCGCAAAACCGTTAACGCGGGGGCGTGCGGGCCTGCGTTTTTTCGCCCCTCGCGCGTTGACCGGGGGGTACGGGGGCTTTAGGTTCCGCGCCCGAAAGGTCAACCCCGGACAATTTAGAGCGAAAGAGGATCGATGAAGGTTCTGGTGCCGGTCAAGCGGGTGGTCGATTACAACGTCAAGGTCCGCGTCAAGAGCGACGGATCGGGCGTTGAGCTCGCCAACGTCAAGATGTCGATGAATCCGTTCGACGAGATCGCCGTCGAGGAAGCGCTGCGGCTGAGGGAAGCCGGCAAGGCGACCGAGGTGGTGGTGGTCTCGATCGGGCCCGCGCAGGCGTCCGAGACGATCCGCACCGCGCTCGCGATGGGCGCCGACCGCGGCATCCTGGTCAAGGCCGAGGGCAACGTGGAACCGCTGGCGGTCGCGAAGATCCTCAAAGCCGTGGCGCAGGACGAGCAACCGGGTCTGATCATCCTCGGCAAGCAGGCGATCGACGACGATTCCAACCAGACCGGCCAGATGCTGGCCGCGCTGCTGGGCTGGGCGCAGGCGACCTTCGCCTCCAAGCTCGAGGTCGAGGGCTCCGATTTCAAGGTCACCCGCGAGGTCGACGGCGGCCTGCAGACCGTGAAGCTCAAGGGGCCGGCGATCGTCACCACCGACCTTCGCCTCAACGAGCCGCGCTACGCGTCGCTGCCGAACATCATGAAGGCGAAGAAGAAGCCGATCGCCGAGAAGACGGCGGCCGACACCGGTGTCGATCTCACGCCGCGGCTCGAAGTGCTCAAGACCACCGAGCCGGCGGGCCGCAAGGCCGGCGTCAAGGTCAAGGACGTCGCCGAGCTCGTCAACAAACTCAAGACCGAGGCGGGGGTGCTCTGATGGCCACGCTGCTGATTGCCGAACACGACAATGCATCCATCAAGGACGCCACCAACAAGGCGCTGACGGCGGCGACAGCCCTCGGCGCCGATGTCGACGTGCTGGTCGCGGGCCAGGGCGCCAAGGCTGCGGCCGAAGCCGCCGCCAAGCTCGCCGGTGTCAAGAAGGTGCTGCTCGCCGATGATGCGGCCTACGCGCATGATCTCGCCGAGCCGCTCGCCGACCTCGTCGTCAAGCTCGCCGCGAACTACGACGCGATCGTCGCGCCCGCGACCTCGCGCTTCAAGAACGTGATGCCGCGCATCGCCGCTTTGCTCGACGTGATGCAGGTGTCGGAAATCATCAAGGTCGTGGCGCCCGACACGTTCGAGCGTCCGATCTATGCCGGCAACGCGATCCAGACCGTGAAGTCGAAGGACGCCAAGAAGGTCATCACAGTGCGCACCTCGACCTTCGCCGCCGCAGGCGAGGGCGGCAGCGCGTCGGTCGAGACCGTGGCGGCCGCCGGCGATCCGGCGCTGTCGACCTTCGTCGGCGAGGAGGTCGCCAAGAGCGACCGTCCCGAGCTGACCTCGGCCAAGATCATCGTCTCCGGCGGCCGCGCGATGCAGAGCCGCGAGAACTTCGCCAAGTACATCGAGCCGCTCGCCGACAAGCTCGGCGCCGGCGTCGGCGCCTCGCGCGCCGCGGTCGATGCCGGCTATGCGCCGAACGACTGGCAGGTCGGCCAGACCGGCAAGGTGGTCGCGCCGGAACTGTATGTCGCGGTCGGCATTTCAGGCGCCATTCAGCATCTGGCCGGCATGAAGGACTCCAAGGTGATCGTCGCGATCAACAAGGACGAGGACGCGCCGATCTTCCAGGTGGCCGATTACGGTTTGGTGGCCGATCTCTACCAGGCGGTTCCGGAGCTGACCGAGGCGCTCGGCAAGCTCGGCAAATAACGCTGCTGGCACCGGCCGCGTGGGACCGCGGCGGCCGGTGTTCTCACTTCCAAGGGCATGGGCGGGCGCAGCAGGCGTGCCGTTCGGGTGGATGACAACATGGCTCAGATCAACAGGCTCGGAGTGATCGGCGCAGGACAGATGGGCAACGGCATCGCGCACGTTGCCGCGCTGGCCGGCCTCGACGTGGTGCTCAACGACGTCACTGCCGACCGGTTGAAATCGGGCATGGCGACCATCAACGGCAATCTGACCCGCCAGGTCGCGAAGAAGGTGATCTCCGAGGACGCCCGCAACCAGGCGCTCGGCCATATCTCGATCAGCGAAACCCTCGATGGCCTCGCCGATTGCGATCTCGTCATCGAGACCGCGATCGAGAAGGAGGACGTCAAGCGCAAGATCTTCCACGATCTCTGCGCGGTGCTGAAGCCGGAGGCGATCATCGCCTCCAACACCTCGTCGATCTCGATCACCCGGCTCGCCGCCTGCACCGATCGCCCCGAGCGCTTCATCGGCATTCATTTCATGAACCCGGTTCCGCTGATGGAGCTGGTCGAGCTGATCCGCGGCATCGCCACCGACGACGCCACCTTCGAGGCGGCCAAGGAGTTCGTCGGCCGGCTCGGCAAGCAGGTCGCCGTTTCCGAGGACTTCCCGGCCTTCATCGTCAACCGCGTGCTGCTGCCGATGATCAACGAGGCGATCTACACGCTCTACGAGGGCGTGGGTAATGTCGAGGCGATCGATGCGGCGATGAAGCTCGGCGCGCATCACCCGATGGGGCCGCTCGAGCTGGCCGATTTCATCGGTCTGGATACCTGTCTGTCCATCATGCAGGTGCTGCACGAGGGGCTGGCGGATTCCAAATACCGGCCGTGCCCGCTGCTGGTGAAATATGTCGAGGCCGGCTGGCTCGGTCGCAAGACGCAGCGCGGCTTCTACGACTATCGTGGCCCCAAGCCGGTGCCGACCCGCTGATTTTACCGCCGCCGGGCTCGACCGATACGCTTCGTTAAGGCTCCTCGGTTAGCGTGCCGCTAGCGAGGTAAGCGCGTATGGACATGAGCTTGGTGGCTGCGGTCATGGCGCAGCAGGCGAGTGCGACACAGCAGCAGGTCGCCACGTCGGTGCTGAAGCAGAACCTGAACGCCCAGAAGGATGCGGTGCTGACGCTGCTCGGCGGCGCGCAGCAGACATTGTCGCTCGCCAATGCCGGCCCCGGCGTCGGCGGCAACCTCAACATCGCCGCCTGAGTTCTCCCGATTAGAGTCCCGCGGCGGCCTTCGATGTCGCCGCCTGGATCAGCTTGACCGCGTCGGCGCTGTCCCACTCGGCGGGACCCGCGATGGTCGCGATCTCGCAGCCATTGCCGTCGACCAGCACCGAGGTCGGCATCCCCAGCGCGCGGCCGACCGCCTTCAGATCCTGGAACACCTTGGCCTTCGGATCGGCGAAATAGGCGAGCTGCGTCAGCTTGGCGTCGGCGAGGAACGTCTTCGGCTTCTCCGGGTCGCGGGTGTCGATGTTGACCGCGACCACCTGGAAGGCGTCGCTGCCGAGCTTGGCCTGCAGCCCGTCCAGCGCCGGCATCTCCTTGCGGCAGGGCACGCACCAGGTCGCCCACAGGTTCAATAGCACCGTCTTGCCGCGGAAATCCGACAGCTTCTTCGCTGCCCCCGTGCCGTCCTCGAAGGCGAGATCCGGCAGCCGCAGCGGCACTGTTGCCGCCGTCAGCGCCGCCACCTCGCCCTTGATCAGCGGTGCGATCCGCTTGGCGGCGTCGACCGCCGCCTGACAGGCCTGGTCGCCCGCCGGCCGTCCCTTCAGCAATCCGCCAAAGGTCACCGCCGCGATGCCGGCCACGGCGACCACCGCCACGGCACCGGCCGCGAGCAGCGTCCGCCGCGAGGATGCGGGGCGGGCAGGGGAGGGATCAGGCTTATCGTTTGTCATCTCGGGTCGGTTGCGGCTATCAGAGGCGCGAATTTCGGGATACCGGACGGTGTGTCCCATCCAGCGGCGGTCAGCAAGGTCTTGGAAGCGGTTCAGGCATGAGCAACACGATGTGGGGCGGACGGTTCTCGGAGCGTCCCGACGAGATCATGGAGGACATCAACGTCTCGATCGACGTCGATCGCCACCTTTACGCGCAGGATATCGCCGCTTCCAAGGCGCACGCCGCCATGCTCGCCGCCCAGGGCATCATCACCGCGGGTGATGCGAAAAATATGGCCAAGGGTCTAGACACGATTTTGTCAGAGATCACCAAGGGTTCGTTCGAGTTCAAGCGGGCCCTGGAAGACATCCATATGAATGTCGAGAGCCGGCTCTCCGAGCTGATCGGCCCCGCCGCCGGCCGCCTGCACACCGCGCGCTCGCGCAACGACCAGGTCGCGACCGACTTCCGCCTGTTCGTCCGCGACACCATCGACGACATCGACGCGGCGCTCGCCGCCTACCAGCACGCGCTCGCCACCCGCGCGCTCGAATACGCCGGCACGGTCATGCCCGGCTTCACCCATCTGCAGACCGCCCAGCCGGTCACCTTCGGCCACCATCTGCTCGCCTATGTCGAGATGGCCGGGCGCGACCGCGGCCGCTTCATCGATGCCCGCAAGCGCCTCAATGAATCGCCGCTGGGCGCCGCCGCGCTCGCCGGCACCTCGTTCCCGATCGACCGCCACGCCACCGCGGAAGCGCTCGGCTTCGACCGCCCGATGGCCAATTCGCTCGACGCCGTGTCGGACCGCGACTTCGTGCTGGAGACCTTGTCGGCCGCCTCGATCTGCGCCGTGCATCTGTCGCGCTTCGCCGAGGAGATCGTGATCTGGACCTCGCCTTTGGTCGGCCTGATCAAGCTGTCGGACAAGTTCACCACCGGCTCCTCGATCATGCCGCAGAAGCGCAATCCGGACGCCGCCGAGCTGGTGCGCGCCAAGACCGGCCGCGTCATCGGCGCGCTGAACGGGCTGCTGATCGTGATGAAGGGCCTGCCGCTCGCCTACCAGAAGGACATGCAGGAGGATAAGCAGGGCGCGATGGAGGCGTTCGCGGCGCTGTCGCTCGCCATCCGCGCCATGACCGGCATGGCGCTCGACCTCGTGCCGGACGAGGCCCGCATGAAGGCCGCAGCCGGCGAGGGCTACGCCACCGCCACCGACCTCGCCGACTGGCTGGTGCGCACCCTCAAGATGCCGTTCCGCGAGGCCCACCACGTCACGGGCCGGATCGTGGCCTTGGCCGCCAAGCAAGGCGTCGCCCTGCACGAGCTGCCGCTGAAGGCGATGCAGGAGGTCGAGCCGAAGATATCAGCCGAGGTGCTCGGCGTGCTCTCGGTCGAGTCCTCGGTGAAGAGCCGCACCAGCTACGGCGGCACCGCGCCGAAGAACGTGGCCGCGCAGGCCAAAGCCTGGCTGAAGCGGCTGGAAAAACAGCGAAAGTAGGGCTCCCGTTCGAAATTTGATCGGCCCGGCGTGGCACTCCCGCACTCGTCAGGCCGGTGCATTCTCTGTATGGTGCCGCCCGCATGGGGATTTCACACGTGAATCGCGCTCGCCGTCCAACCTCCGCCGCCCGGGTCCTGCTCGTCCTGGGCGCTTCAGCCCTTCTGCTGGCCGCCTGCGGCCGCAAGGGTCCGTTGGACCTGCCGGCCAACTCCCCGCCGGCGCCGCAGATGTCGGCCGCTCCCGCCGACACCGCGACGGATGCCGCCAACAAGCCCGGCCTGTTCAACTCCGGCTACGGCGCCGACGCCGCCCCGGCCGCCACCCGCGGCCAGAAGAAACCCTTCATCCTCGACCCGCTGCTCGACAGCAAATAGAGCTCGAACTCCCTCTCGATCAGCGCTCGATGCCACCCTCCCCTGGAGGGGGAGGGTCGCCTCACGGTGAGCGCAGCGAAGCGTGAGGCGGGGTGGGGCGATCTCTCCACGCGCACCGTCCTCGCGGCTTCACCCCACCCCGCTCGCCCGCTTCGCGTGCGATCGACCCTCCCCCTCCAGGGGAGGGTGGCAGCGCGGGTTTGACAATCCGCCCCATTTCCCGGCAATTCGCCGCCACAATCATTCATCTCGCAGCCCGCGCGCGGACCTGACCCATGAACCACTTCGACTACCGCGACGGCGTGCTGCACGCCGAGGCCGTCAATCTCGCCGAGCTCGCCGCCACCGTCGGCACCCCGTTCTACTGCTACTCCACCGCCACGCTGGAGCGGCACTACCGCGTGTTCGCGGACGCCTTCGCCGGCCAGGACGTGCTGATCTGCTACGCGATGAAGGCCAACTCCAACCAGTCGGTGCTGCGGACGCTCGCCAAGCTCGGCGCCGGCGCCGACGTCGTCTCCGGCGGCGAATTGAAGCGCGCGCTGGCGGCTGGCATCCCCTCGCGCAAGATCGTGTTCTCCGGCGTCGGCAAGACCGAGGCCGAGCTGCGCGCCGCGCTCGCAGCCGACATCCACTGCCTCAACATCGAATCCGAGCCCGAGCTCGATCTGCTGGCGCGGCTCGCGGTCGAGACCGGCCACACCGCCCGCATCTCCGTGCGCGTCAACCCCGATGTCGACGCCGGCACGCACGCCAAGATCTCGACCGGCAAGTCGGAGAACAAGTTCGGCATTCCGCTGGAGCACGCCCGCCGCGTCTACGCCCGCGCGGCGAAGATGCCGGGCATCAAGGTCACCGGCGTCGACGTCCATATCGGCAGCCAGATCACCGATCTCGGTCCGATGGAGACCGCCTTCCGCATCCTCACCGAGTTCGTGCAGACCCTGCGCGCCGACGGCCACGACATCTCCCATGTCGATTTCGGCGGCGGCCTCGGCATCCCCTATCACATGGACCGCGCGGTGCCGCCGGAGCCCGCCGCCTACGCCGCGATGGTCAAGCGCGTCTCGCACAATCTCGGCTGCACCCTGATGTTCGAGCCGGGCCGCATGATCGTCGGCAATGCCGGCATCCTCGTCGCCCGGGTGATCTATGTGAAGCATGGCGAGGCCAAGAACTTCGTCATCATCGACGCCGCGATGAACGACCTGATCCGCCCGACCTTGTACGAGGCGCATCACGACATCCTGCCGGTGATCCAGCCCGCGCCCGGTGCGCTGTCGTTCACAGCCGACGTCGTCGGCCCGGTCTGCGAAAGCGGCGACTACCTCGCGCTCGACCGCACGCTGCCCGAGCCCAAGCCGGGCGATCTCCTCGCCATCATGACATCAGGCGCCTACGGCGCCGTCCAGGCCTGCACCTACAACACCCGCGCGCTGGTGCCCGAGGTGCTGGTCAAGGGCGACCAGTCCGCCGTGATCAGGCCGCGGATCGAGGTGGAGCAGCTGATCGCGATGGACACGCCGGCGCCGTGGCTGTGAGGGGCTGCCGCGCATTGAGCTGACAGCGTTGTGCCCGTCTGCTTCCACATCGTCATGGCCGGGCTTGTCCCGGCCATCCACGTCGTCCGGCATCCTGGGAACGACGTGGATGCCCGGGACAAGCCCGGGCATGACGGAGTAACTCATCGGCAGGCGTTCCTGCCGCGATTGCTCGGTTCAGGCTTGCACATCGTGCTCTTGTGCGTCTGTAATCCATAGATTACATTCCCCAGATGGTCGACGTTCGCGAAACGCCCGGCTTCTCGCGTTGGCTGGCCGCGTTGAGCGATCAGCGCGCTCGTTTGTACATCGTCCGGCGGATCAGCCGGGTGGCCGCCGGAAACTTCGGCGATGCCAAGTCCGTTGGCGGTGCGGTCAGCGAGCTTCGCGTCGACTACGGCCCGGGCTACCGCATCTACTTCACGAGGCGCGGCAAGACCGTCGTCATCCTGCTCTGCGGTGGCGACAAGCGGACCCAGGCGAGGGACATCGAGAAGGCCCAGGACCTCGCGGCGACATTGGAGGATTGAGGATGAAGGTCAGCAAGCTGAAGAAGTTCGACGCCGCCGAGCACCTCCGCACACCGGCCGCCCGCGCGGAGTATCTCAACATCGTGCTTGCCGACGGCGATCCCGCCGAGGTCCGCGACGCGCTCAATCTGGTCGCCCGCGCGCAGGGTATGAGCCAGGTCGCAAAGGCCGCCGGCGTGACCAGGGAAGGGCTCTACAAGACGCTCGGCGAAAACGGCAACCCCGAATTCGCAACCGTCCTGCGCATCATCGCCGCGATGGGAATCCGGCTGACCGCCGAGCCGGCCCAAGCCAAGCCGAATACGAAAGCCGCGGCGTTGCGGTGACGATGAGAGACTGCGGAGAGGGCGGTCTTCTGGTCGGGGATCGAGATCGAGACCTCATTTTCAATTGATGCGCGGGAGTCCGGGCTGTCAGGCAAGCTATCGCCATTGGACTACGGCTATGGTGCCCTTCGGTACGGCCCACGCGGTGAGATGGATTGGTGAGGCCACGGCCGCTCGAAGACCGGGCCCTCGAACCTCGTCCGGCCGTCACATGACTTCACCACGAAGCGGAAGCGGCCGTACATCGGAAAGTTCCTGTCGCAGCCCCGGGCGCATTGGGCCGAACAGGACATGCCGGTCCACGGCTTCGGTCGCAGACCGCGTTCGTCGATCCTCACGCATGTACCGGGCGGTTGGTCGCACGACGCCACGAGCTTGAGCGAGTCGCGATCGAGATCACCAGCGCGCTCGAAGGTGCCGTCGGCGCGCTGCTCCTCGACGATCAGTTCGGAAGCGAGCTCGACCGTTCCATGAGCGCGAAGTTCGAGTTCGCCGAACGTCGGTCCGTTGCGAATTTCGACGGCGGCGTCACCTCCGGCGTCTGCCGCGGGCGCGCGCGCCGGCCAGGCGAGCAGCATGGCACAGCTCAGCAGGCCGATCAGAGCACGCATCGGCGCCGCGATCGTCCTCCGCCTAAGCGCCAACTGCGCGATCGACATGGGCATGGCCATGATGCTCCTGGCTCGCCTGATCATGCGCATGGCCTACGGTGACAGTGCGCCCGATCAAAGGCCAACGCAGCGGGACCCAGGACTTGAGGGCACTGTTGCGCACTCCTCGACTCAGCGCTCGCGGCGCAGGGCCCGCACAGCCTGCTGCGTTGCCAGCGTGAGTGGATTCGGAAGCTCGTGCAAGGCGAACCAGCCGAACGCGGCGTGCTTGTCGGGCTCGGCCAGCCTCGGCTCACCCTTGAAGCCCGAGGCGAGATAGACCGGCGCAACCCAATGTTCGCCCCTCAGCCGGTCGATCTGGTCGACAACGCAGATCAGCCTGAGATCGCCAAGCGTGATGTTGAGCTCCTCTGTCGTCTCGCGCCTGACGGCGTCCTCCACCGGCTCCAGCCAGTCGACCTTGCCGCCCGGCAGGCCCCAGCAGCCGGCCTCCGGGTCGCGAAGGCGCTGGACGAGCAGGATCGCCCCGCCATCAACGATCACAACACCGCAGCCCAACCGAGGCTCGTTCATCGCCATGTGTCGGCCGCTGAATCCATTTCGTCGTTGAGGCGGATCGTAGCAGAATTGATGTGGGAGGCCTTGGCAGTTTCGGATGTCTGGGCGCACTCACTGTCCGGTCTCGTCATTCTGGTGTGGTGCAGTCAACTGCCCGTCCGCCTCACATCCATCCGAAACGGGTCGAGAAAACTGCAGCGTCACCGTAATTCGTCCATGAAGTCGGTCCGGAAGAAGCCCGGCTCGATCGCCGTGTGAGGCTCGCGGGTCGCGCCGGCTCATGCCGCCGCGATGTCGATGGCGATCTTGCCGGTGCCGCCCGTCTTGAGCGCGTCATAGGCCGCACCGACGTCCTCGAGGGCGAACCGGCGTGGGTCGAGCAGCGGCGTGAGCTTGCCGGATTCCACCAGCTGTGCGGCCTGGGCGAGGATCTCGCCGTGATGCCGCCGTCCCTTGCCGTCGAGCAGCGGCAGCAGCGTGAAGACGCCGGAATAGGTGCCGCCCTTGAACGACAGCGGCGCCAGCGGATGGGTGCCCCAGCCCAGCGACGAGGTGACATGGCCGAACCGCGCGACCGCGGCGAAGGCTGTGTCGAGCGCGCCGACCGTGTCGTAGACGATGTCGAAGCCGCGGCCCGCCGTGATGCGCTCGACGGCGTCGGCGATCGGTTCGTTGCGGTCGATGAAGACAGCGCCCAGGCGCTCGATCACCGGCCGGCTCTCTGGACGTCCCGTTGCGAAAACCGTTGCGCCGAAGGCGAGGCCGAGCTGGACGACGATGTGACCGACACCGCCGGCGCCGCCCAGGACGAGCAGCGTCTGTCCCGGCCGGATGCCGACGCGATCGACCAGACCTTCCCAGGCCGTGATCGTCACCAGCGGCAGGACGGCCGCCTCGCGCATGCTGAGGTTCGCCGGCTTGGCCGCGAGCAGATCCGCGTCGGCGCTGACATATTCGGCCAGCGTTCCCGGGTGGCCGCCGACTCCGCCGACCATGCCGTAGACCTCGTCGCCCGGACGAAACCGGGTGACGCCTTCGCCTGTGGCCTCGACCGTGCCGGCCATGTCCAGGCCGAGGATGGCCGGAGCCGGTTGCCTGGCATGCGCGGCCTGGCCGGCATGGATCTTGGTATCGAGCGGGTTGGTGCCGGCCGCGGCGATGCGGACGAGGACCTCGCCGCGTCCCGGCGCGGGGCGGCTGATCGCGGTGACGCGGAGCGGCGCGCCGGTTTCGTGGAGAATGGCAGCCTTCATCGAGATGGTCATGGCGACCTCCTGCTGTGATGGAGGCATCATCGGCGATCGCATCCTGAATGGACATCATCCAGTTCGCATGCAATTCATTCAGTTCTGAATGGATGCCTCGTGTCCGTCGCCCCCGTCGTCGAAAGGCCTCGCATGGAATGGAGCGACCTGCGGATCTTCCTCGCCATCGCGCGCGAGGGCACGCTCGGCGCGGCCGCGCGCCGGCTCGGCCTGTCGCAGCCGACCATGGGACGCCGCCTGGCAGCGCTCGAAGCGGCCGTGAGCCAGACGCTGTTTCAGCGCACGGCCGAAGGCTTCGTGCTGACCCACGAGGGCACGGCGGTGTTGGCCCACGCCGAGCGGATGGAGGAGGAGGCGCTCGCGTTCGAGCGGCGCCTGGCGGGCGCGCAGGCGCAGCTCGACGGTTTTCTCAGGATCTCGTCGTCGGATTGGTTCGGCCGCCTGATGCTGACGCCGGTTCTGGCCGAATTCGGCCGGCTGCACCCGCGCGTCTGTGTCGAGCTCTTGACCGACGCGCGGCTCTACAGTCTTCCCCGCCGCGAGGCCGATCTCGTGTTTCGCATCCGCGCGTTCGACGAGCCGGAGGTGATCTCGCGGCGGCTCCTGCACATCCCCTATGCCGTGTACGGCCCGCTCGACGGCCCGCAGGCCGTCGAGGGCGATGGCCGGGGGATCAGGGTCGTCACCATGGACACGGCCTTCGCCGACATGCCCGATGCGCGCTGGCTGGCGAAGCGACTGCCGAAGGCCGAGGTCGCGATGCGCAGCAACAACCGCGACGTTCAGGCCATGCTATCAGCGCAAGGCGCGGGGCTCGCCGTGCTGCCCCGGCCGCTCGGCGACGCGACGCCGGGCCTGCGGCCCGTCGACATCGGCGAGCAGCCGCCGGGGCGGGACACCTATGTCGGCTATCACCGCGATCTGCGCCGGCTCGCCCGGCTGCGGGCGCTGCTCGACCTCGTCATCTCGCAACTGGCGTCCGCGTGAGATGCGTTTGATACTGCGTCGCTCTCGATCTCCTCGGCCCTCCGGATCTCGTCCCTCGCGTGCCTCGAGTTTTGTGCAGTGTCACTGTAATCCAGCGCAGTGCCTCGATGCCGCCCGCCGCTTCTACGCCGACAGCGCCTTCGTCCGCGTCACCGACACGCCGCCGCAGACCAAATGGGCCACCGGCTCCAACCTCGCCTTCGTCAGCTACGCCGCCGACCCCGACCGCAACCTCGTGATCGCGCTCGGCGTCGTCGACAATCTCGGCAAGGGCGCCGCCGGGCAGGCGGTGCAGAACGCGAATCTGATGTGCGGGCTGGAGGAGACGGCGGGGCTGGAGGGGGACGCCGGTTTGGCCGTGAGAGTCTTTTGGGAGATGGTGACCGCAGCTGATCGGGCAAGCTAGGTATGCAACGGCTCGTCGGGAGAAGCGCCACCCGCAATTTCGTTGCACCGTCACTGTAGTCCTTAAGTGTTTTGCAGCGCAACCGTATTCTGGACGGCTGGTATAGGAGTCGCTTAGACAATTAGTTAGTTACTTGTCGTAGTCGTTAGATTGTCTACAGTCTGCTCTATTTCTCGAATCGTGATGGGCAGCCATGGCACGAAATCCAAAGAACGTTCAGCCAGCCGCGACGCCGCACCTTAATTATATGTCGGCACTTCAGGTTATAGCGGACCAATCGCAGCTAGCTATGGCGCGATTGATGCCGCACCTCGGCGAACGCGGGCGCATCGCCGAAGAAATTATCAAGAACATCCTCGAACGCACTCTTCCCAAGCGGTTCTCCATAGGTACGGGCGTCGTTATTTCCGCACATGGTGAAGTGAGTCGGCAAACTGACATCGTTATCTACGACAATTTCTACAATTCCCCGTTGCTATCCGAGTTTGGCTCTGGACTATTTCCGGCAGAGATTGTTTTTGCCACTATCGAAGTTAAGTCAGTTCTGACAAAAGATGAGCTGAAAAGTTCGATGGACGCCATTACACAAATGCGCGAGGTTGCCTCTCAGAAGAAATACATTGTGCCTGTAACCGTTTTTGAGGCCGGTAAGCCTGCGCGAACCGTGATGACGAAACAGACAGAGACGACACCGCCACGCAATTACATCGTCGCGTTCTCACAGAAGGGCCTTGGCCCGACCTACCAACATTTCTGTGACAAGCTGCGGAAATGTTTGGACGATGGTAACTCCCATGTGCACGGTGTCTGCCTTCTTAAGGAGAACTGGTTTGCAGGGCGGCGCGCCTTCAAGGTGCCCGCCGAACTCTTCGGGCGAGAGGGAGACGGATTGCTGAACCTATACAGCCACATACTCAAAGCCCAACAGAACTTCGCGGTGCACGCGATGGATTTGGATGCGTACATGCCAAAGGAATGGAATTCCGATTAATATTGTAAGTGGGCTATGCCCACGCGGTCGTCACCCCGCGCTGGAAGACTTCACTGTGACAGAGGGTAATTGGTCTCGAACTCAAAGGGAGATCGATACCTGAGCGCCGAATGCAGGCAGTGGTCAGCTTCCAGGATCGGCCGCAACTTGACTATCCCCAACCCGATGAAGTCGGGCTGATGACACGACTCGGGGTGACGAGTATCGAAGCAGTTGAAGCCATGTCGCGTATTCGCCGGAATGGAGGGGGGAGTGCCAGAGGCAAGCGACGCCATTGAAGCCCTGTCCGACACGCTTGAGCATCTTGGTGCTCCGCTTTCTCTGCCGGAAGATTGGATCATCTTAAGCGATACTGATGATTTGCGTGATCTGCCTCGGGCGACGGCGAAGAAGTTGCTCGGAAAAGCCAAGAAGGAAACGGCGCGTCGGTGGCTTTGGAACCGGTTCGACCCGACAGAGATGGAACTAGAGCTATCGGAGGGCGATGCGATCGATGATGCCGAAGTCGAAGACAAGCAGCTTAAGCAGCACGCCATCGGCTCCATCGATGACGTCGTGTCGATGGTCCAGTCTCTACGGGAACGTCACGCCGGAATTCCGGTGGCGCGTTCCCAGTCGCGCGCGCACGCGAAAACCGTCGCAGCACGTTTATCCTTCGGTTACCCAGAGCAACGGCCGGCTCGCAGCGACTGCTTCGATGAGGATGTGCGGCGGCAGTGCCGGCGCGTCATCAACGATATCTACCGCACCGAAAAGACACTGTCTGCGCCATTGGTCTATCTGATCAGCACGGACAATCCAGAATTCGTAAAGATTGGATTCACGACATGCCTTGAGCGCAGACTGAGCTCACTGCGGACGGCATCACATGTCGAGCCCACCGTCCATCTGACGATCCAGGGGCCGCCGTCCCTTGAGCGCGAACTTCACACACGCTTCGCTGCCTCTCGCCACCACCGCGAGTGGTTTCGGCTGACGGACGACATCAGGTCCTTTATTGCACTACAGGGGAAACGTCTGGCCTCGCAGGGTTGATGCCAAGCTAAGAACGCTCCTAACCACCCGAGCGGGCCGGGGCAACTTCCCACATACGGCCATAACTGTTCGATGATAACGCTATGCGGACAGAATAGCTATTTCTGCGCACGGAATTACGGTGACCAGAGCGCTAAACATAGTCGATGCGGTGCACGGCTATCTACGGCAGTTCCGGCAGCTCGAAGACCGGGCCCTCGAACCTCGTCGCGCCGTCGCACGACATCACCACGAAGCGGAAGCGGCCGTGCATCGGGAAATTCCTGTCACACCTGCGGTTGCATTGGGACGAACAGGACATGCCGCTCCACGGCGCCGGCCGCAGGCCTCGTTCGTCGATCGTCACGCAGGTGCCGGGCCGCTGGTCGCACGACGCCACGAGCCTGATCGTGTCTCGGTCGAGATAAGTAACGCGCTTGAAGCTGCCGTCGTCGCGCTGCTGCTCGACGATCAGTTCGGGGGAGAGTTCGACCGTCCCATGGACGCGAAGTTCGAGTGCGCCGGGCGTCGGTCCGTTGCGGATCTCGACGGCAGCGGAAGCCGGAGCGTCTGCCGCGGGAGCGCGCGCGGGCCATGCGAGCACCATGGCGCAGGTCAGCAGGCATGTCAGAGCGTAGGGGCGCTGCAATCGACTCTCTCCGAAGCTCGGCTGGATTGAAGTGCACTTAAGGACGGCGAAAGCGAGATCCATGTGTTGGCCGGGGCAGCTCGAAGACCTGGCCTTCGAACCTCGTCCGGCCGTCGCAAGACACCACCACGAAGCGGAATCTACCGAACAGCGGGTAATTCCGGTCGCAGCCTCCGTTGCATTGGGACGTGCAGGTCATGCCGCTCCACGGCTCTGGCCGCAGGCCACGTTCGTCGATCGTCACGCAGGTGCCGGGCCGCTGGTCGCATGACGCCACGAGCCTCATCGTGCCGCCATCGAGATCCGGAACGCGCTCGAAGCTGCCGTCGTCGCGCTGCTGCTCGACGATCAGCTCCGGAGAGAGTTCGACCGTTCCATGGGCGCGAAGCTCGAGTGCGCCAGGCGTCGGTCCGTTGAGAATTTCAACAGTGGCGGAAGCCGAAGCATCTGTTGCGGGAGCGTGCGCCGGCCATGCGAGTGCCAAGGCACAGGTGAGCAGGCATGTCAGGGCGCGCAGCGGCGCGACGACGAGGCGGGTCATCGGCATGGCGATGGGCCCGAATGCATTTCGGCGTCGAGATGCGCGTCGAGTTCACTCAGCGGCGCGCCCTCGCCGCGTTCGATTTCGGCGATGGCTTCGGCCAACACCGGTTTGGTCCATTCCAATGCATCATGCGCGTAACCGGGCGCGGCGGCCCGCTGCGCAAGCTCGGCTTTTTGCGCTGGGGTCAGCATCACGCCTTCGGCGGCCAGACTGTCCCAGAGGTCGGTCAGGAGGTCGAACCGTTCCTGAGGCGTGAGGGCGGCAATGTCTTGGGGCGTCATGCGTGCAGAGCTGTTTTGTCGTGGTGCAGGACTATACCGCCGTCGGCGCGGACAGGCGAGCGGCCCGCCGCAAACGAGAGTAATCTGCACTTCACCCCGATATTTCGATTGCGCATTATCCGAAATCATGCTCTACTCTCCGCATCCTGTCCCGCTGAGGGGACGCTTCGCGATCGTCACGGACGTCGGGTGCGGGATGCGGTGGGCGCATTGGGACGCAGCGTGGGCTTGCTCGCGCGGACGAACGATCCCGGTGCGACGATGAAGTCGCGTGGTTCTGGCATCCCGGTGCTGATGCCAAGTGGGCGATGACGTGTCGTCCGCGACGGGGCCAACAAGCCGGTCCCCGGGAAGAGCGCGTATAAGTCGTAACACCATCGCGCAGGGAAGGCCGGGTGATCTCGGCTGAGCCTGTGGTTCTGCCGCGTGCTTTTTGTTGCACGCGGACCATGGGCGCCGGCCGGCGCCCGGTCTTCCCTGCGCCCTCGCTTCTCGAGAGGGTGAGATGTCGGGTATCACTCGGGCGCCGAATGCGTCGCGAGAACGATGGTGCTCGTTTTGCTAATGATTTCCTCCGCGGAGTGTTTGATCATGTGCATCGTGACGTTCGCCACGACGTCATTGCGAGGAGCGCAGCGACGAAGCAATCCAGAGTCCCACCCGGCGCCCTGGATTGCTTCCGCCTTCGCCCGAAGGGCTTTGGCGGACACGTCGCTGCGCTCGCAATGACGGAGTTTGGGGTCTGCGGCGTGGATCTCTCCGTTGTCGCCGGGCGGTCTGCTGTCATCAGGGTGCCCCCGTAGCTTTCCGGGAACCCGGCCGGTCACACTCCCGTGTGAACCGCGGCCGGCGGCGGGAAAGCCCGCGCAGAGCGGGTGCCTCACGGCTGCCTTTGTGCTAGGGTGAACATCCGGGCAACTTGGAGAGATTGTTGAGCGGCATCACCCCCGAGCCGGCCGGGCCGGCAAGCAGCACGCCCGAGGGCCTTGCGCATGATGGCCTGGCGCGGCTCAAGCTGGCGCAGGCGCTGAAGCGGGCGCGTCTCGCCATCGCCTGGGAGCGCGGCTGGCCGCATCTCGCCCGGCTGCTCACGGTGGTCGGTCTGTTCCTGATCGTCTCGTGGGCCGGCCTCTGGCTCGGCCTGCCGTTCGCGGTCCGCATGATCGGCGTCGGACTGTTTCTGCTGCTGCTGCTCGGCGCCGCCGTGCCGATGCTGAGATATCGCTGGCCGACCCGCGACGAGGGCCTGGCGCGGCTCGATCGCGGCTCGGGCATCGCCCATCGCCCCGCCACCGCTCTCACCGACACGCTCTCCACCAAGGATCCGATCGCGCACGCGCTGTGGCAGGCGCAGCGCGAGCGCACTTTGGCCTCGATCAAGCGCATCCGCGCCGGCACGCCGCGGCCGCGGCTGTCGCTGCACGACCCCTGGGCGGTGCGCGCGCTGGTGATCGTGCTGCTGGTCGCGACCTATGTCGCGGCCGGCGACGAGCGGCCGATGCGACTCGCCTCGGCGTTCGACTGGAACGGCGTGCTGACGCCGGTCACGGTCCGGGTCGATGCCTGGGTCAAGCCGCCGCTCTACACCGCGAAGCCGCCGATCATCCTATCCGCCGCCAACAAGGAAGGCGCGGTGCCGGCGAGCGGCCCGATCGTGGTGCCCCAGGGCTCGACGCTGATCGTGCGTTCCAGCGGCGGCAATCTCGATGTCATCACGTCAGGCGGCGTCAGCGAGGCGGCGCCCGGCGAGGTCGCGACCGGCGAGGCCGCGCCGAAGGGCACCACCGAGAAGCACTACGTCATCAAGTCCGACAGTACCGTTCACGTGCGCGCGCCCGCAGGGCAGCCGCAATGGGTGTTCGCCGCGACGCCGGACAAGCCGCCGCTCATCAGCATGGCCAAGGACCCCGAGCGCCAGGCGCGCGGCTCGCTGAAGCTGTCCTACAAGCTCGAGGATGATTACGGCGTCACCGAAGCCCGCGCCAAGGTCGTTGCGCGGCCTGTCGAAAACAAGGCTGCCGAGAGCAAGACGGCCGACGCGCCTGCCGCACGGCCGCTGTTCCAGCCGCCGGAGTTTCCGCTGGTGCTGCCGAACGCGCGCACCCGCAACGGCGTCGGCCAGACCGTCAAGGATCTCAGCGAGGACCCCTACGCCGGCGCCGACGTCACGCTCACGCTGACGGCCAAGGACGAGGCCGGCAACGAGGGCACCAGCGAGCCGTTCGAGACCAGGCTGCCGGAGCGGCTGTTCACAAAACCGCTGGCGCGGGCGCTGATCGAGCAGCGGCGCCTGCTGGCGCTCGACGGCAACCGCAACGGCGACGTGTTCACCGCGCTCGACGCGCTGGCGATCGCGCCGGAGCTGTTCACGCCCGAACTCGGCCAGTATCTCGGCCTGCGCTCGGTGACGCGCCAGCTCGAGGCCGCGCGCACCGACGATGCGTTGCGCGAGGTCGTGGCGAGCCTGTGGGCGCTCGCGGTCACCATCGAGGACGGCAACATCTCCGACGTCGACAAGGCGCTGCGCGCGGCCCAGGACGCGCTGAAGCAGGCGCTGGAGCGCGGCGCCAGCGACGAGGAGATCAAGAAGCTCGCCGAGGATCTGCGCAAGGCGATGGACAACTACATGCGCCAGCTCGCCGAGCAATTGCGCAACAACCCGCAGATGGCGCAGCGGCCGCTCGATCAGAACACCAAGATCCTGCGCCAGCAGGACCTGCAGAACATGATCGACCGCATGGAGCGGCTGTCGCGGCAGGGCGACAAGGAGGGCGCGCGCGAGCTGCTCGAGCAGTTGCAGCAGATGCTGGAGAATTTGCAGATGGCGCAGCCCAACCAGGGCGGCGACAACGACATGGAGCAGGCGCTCAACGAGCTCGGCGACATGATCCGCAAGCAGCAGCAGCTCCGCGACAAGACCTTCAAGCAGGGCCAGGATTCGCGCCGCAACCGCAACAGGCAGCAGGGCGACCAGGACCAGGGCATGGGCGACCTGCAGCAGGACCAGCAGGCGCTGCGCGACCGCCTGAAGCAGTTGCAGGACCAGCTCGCCAAGCGCGGCATGGGCCAGCAGGGCGAAAAGGGACAGAAGGGTCAGAAAGGCCAGAAGGGGCAGCCCGGCCAGCAAGGCGAGCAGGGGGATCAAGGCGACCAGGGCGATTCTGGCGACGGGCTCGACGATGCCGACAGCGCGATGGGCGATGCCGGCAGCCAGCTCGGCGACAACAATGCCGACGGCGCCGTGGAATCGCAGGGCAAGGCGCTGGATGCGTTGCGCAAGGGCGCGCAGAGCCTCGCCGAGGCGATGCAGCAGGGCGACGGCGACCAGCCGGGCGACGGCCCCGGCCAGCGCGCCGGCCGCCAGCAGGGCGCGCAGCAGACCGACCCGCTCGGACGTCCGATGCATCCCGGCCGCGACATCGACGATTTCTCGCAGAAGATTCCCGGCGAGATCGACGTGCAGCGCGTCCGCCGCATCCTCGAGGAGCTGCGCCGCCGGCTCGGCGATCAGTCGCGGCCGCAGCTCGAGCTCGACTACATCGAGCGGCTGCTGAAGGACTATTGAGGATGGATCGGCCACGGGAGATCATCCCCGTGGCTCATCGTTTTGACCTGAGGCCACGCAGTTCAGTAGCGCTTCTCGGACAGGATGCGCGCCGCGTGCTGCAGCCGGTCGACGGAGCGCTCGGTGTCGGTCAGCGCGCAGCAGCTGACCAGCGTGTCGATGATCGCGAGCTGTGCGACGCGGCTGCTCATCGCCTCCGGGCGATAGCGCGTCTCGTTGGCGACGGTGTAGAGCAGCACCTCGCAATGCGCCGCCAGCGGCGACTTGCCGAGCCGGGTGATGCCGATGGTCCGCGCACCCGCGGCCTGCGCCAGCCGCGTCGCCAGCACCGTTTCGACCGTGCTGCCCGAATGCGACACCGTGACGGTCGCGACGTCGGGGCCGGCCATCCCGGCGCTGACCGCCTGGACATGCGAATCAACGATGGCGTTCGCCGCGAGCCCGAGCTGCAGCAGCCGGTACGACAGGTCCTGCGCGATCGGCGCCGAACTCCCGATGCCGTAGATCTCGACCCGCCGCGCCTCGCGCAGCAGCTTCGCCGCCTGCGCCAGCGCGTCCATCGACAGCAGCCGCCGCGTCTCCTGCAGCGAGGCGGCATGCGCCGCGAAGATATGGTCCGTCACCGTCGCCGGATCATCGCCGCGATGCAGGTCCTCCTGGATCAGCCGGACCGGCTCGATCAGGTCCCGCGCCAGCATGATCTTGAGCTCCTGGAACCCGCGCACCCCGACCCGCCGGCAGAACGACACGATCGTCCCCTCGCTCACGCCGCAGGCTTCCGCGACCTCGGTGATCGACATGTGGATGAACGGCTCCGGCCGGGCGATGACCAGCTCCGCGATCTGCCGCGCTTTCGGCGGCAGCTCGTTCTGCAACTCCCGAATACGAAACAAGATGCCGTTCACGCCCGGCCCAGAACGAAAGGTCGATCCCGTCACGCTGTGCCCCGATACGCTGTGCCCGATGCTGAGAAAATCTCATTCAGGTTCATTTCGAAAATAAAAATTTCACAGCGCTGTCAAGTCGCGCTGATACGCCAGGGACGTTCGCAGGAGCAGGTCGGGCTCGCCCCGCCAACCCTGAATACGTTCTTCAAGATTTCAAAAGGTCGTATCAGCATGACAACACGTCGCGATTTCTTGGCAGGCGCCACGGCGGCGGCTGCCTTCGCCAGCATCCGCCAGGCGCTGGCCATTCCGGCACGGCGCCGGACCGGCACCATTCAGGACGTCAAGCACATCGTCATCCTGATGCAGGAGAACCGCTCCTTCGATCACTACTTCGGCACGCTGCGCGGCGTCCGCGGCTTCGGCGATCGCTTCCCGATCCCGCTGGAGAGCGGCAAGCCGGTCTGGTTCCAGTCCGACGGCAGCCGCGAGATTCCGCCCTATCACCGCGACTCCACGACCTCCAACGCGCTGGTCGGCTACGGCACGCCGCACTCCTTCGGCGACAGCCAGGCGGCGTGGAATCAGGGCAAGATGGGCTATTGGGCGAAGTACAAGACGCCCTATGCGATGGGCTATTTCGGCCGCGACGACATTCCGTTCCAGTTCGCGCTCGCCGAGGCGTTCACGATCTGCGACGCCTACCACGCCTCGATCACCACCGGCACCGATCCCAACCGCATCGTGTTCTGGTCGGGCTCCAACTTCAATCCGGCGCTGCGCGCGCAGGGCATCAACTCCACCACCAACGATTCCGAGCCCAACAATCTGCGCTGCTGGCCGAACCCGCACAATTGGGTGGCCGGCCAGCCGCAGCCGCAGGCGACCTACAAATATGTTGGCAGCGACTTCGCCTGGGACACGCTGCCCGATCTGCTGAACAAGGCCGGCGTCAGCTGGCACATCTATCAGGACATGAACGACAACTGGACCGGCGCGATGCACGGCTGCCTGGCGTTCTCCAGCTTCCGTCATGCGCAGCCGAACGATCCGAACTACGTGCACGGCCTGACCGGCGGTCCGGATTATCTCGACCGGCTGAAGGCCGACGTGATGGCCGGCACCTTGCCGCAGGTGTCGTGGATCCTGCCGACGCAGGCCAACTCCGAGCATCCCGGCGGCGGCAGCCCGACCCGCGCCGGCAATTTCACCGACCAGGTGCTGGAAGCCCTGACCGCCAATCCCGAGGTCTGGAGCCAGACCGTCTTCTTCCTGACCTTCGACGAGAACGACGGCTTCTTCGATCATCTGCCGGCGCCCGCAGTGCCGTCCTACGACATCAACGGCAAGCTGATGGGCAAGGCGACCTTGCCGCTCGACGGCGAGTATTTCTCCAACACCGTCGGCAACGTGCTGACTGCGACCGACACCATCAGCGGCAACATCCGTCCCTGGGGCCTCTCCGCGCGGGTGCCGATGTACGTCGTTTCACCTTGGAGCAAGGGCGGCTGGGTCAACTCGCAGGTGTTCGACCACACCTCGATCGGTCGTTTCCTCGAGAAGCGCTTTGCGATCAAGGTCGACGCCATCAGCCCCTGGCACCGCGCCGTCTCCGGCGATCTCACCTCGGCGTTCGATTTCGCCAGCCCGAACGATCCGCGCTTCCCGGAATTGCCCGATCAGAGCAACTGGCAGGCGTCGGACGCGCACCAGAAGACGTTGCCGGCGCCGGTTGCGCCCGCGACGCCGCAGCCGCTTTTTCAGGAGAGCGGCGCGCGCTATTCGCGTCCGCTGCCCTATATCCTGCACGCCACCGCAAAGGTCGACGCCGCCGCGGGCAAGGTGAAACTGCTGTTCGCCAACACCGGCTTTGCCGGCGCGGTGTTCCACGTCTACGACAAGCAGCATCTCGATCTCATTCCGCGCCGATACACCGTCGAGGCCGGCAAGATGATCGACGATGAATGGAGCGTCGGCAGCGATGGCCTGTATGATCTCTGGGTGCTCGGCCCGAACGGCTTCCATCGTCATTTCAAGGGCGACCTCGACAAGGTCAGGTTGTCGAATGCCGCCAACCCGGAGATCTTCGTCGGCTACAACGTCTTCGAGGGCGGCCTCCACATGCAGCTGCGCAACGACGGCCATGCCCGCGTGAGCTTCACGGTGAAGTCCAACGAGATCTATGGCCCGTTGCAGGCCGTCACCGCCTCGGTCTCGGCCGCGCTGGAGCCGCAATGTCCCGGCTTCGGTCCGCGCCCGGGCTTCCATCCGGTGGGTTTTGGCGTGGTGCCGGGCTTCCGGTCCGCGCCCGACTTCGATGCTCCCGGCTTCGGCTTTGGCGCACCGACCTTCTTCCCCGGACCGAGCCATGGCGGCCCATCGACGTCGTGGACCGTCAAGGTGTCTGCGCCCGGCCGCCACGGCGAGCTCTACTGGCATCTGCGCAAATCCGGCCTGTGGTACGACTTCGTCGTCACCAGCGACACCGACGACAGCTTCTATCGCCGCGTCGCCGGCCACGTCGAGACCGGCCGCCCCTCGTTCAGCGACCCCGGGATGGCGCTGGCCGATCGCTTCTGATCGATGCATCTCATACGAGGTTCGGGGAGGGCGCCCATGGGCGCCCTTTCGCTTTGCTTCAGGCGCTGCCGAGATCGTGGATCGCGGGTGACAGTTGGCCTGCCGAGATGTTCAGCGTCGCCAGGGTGATCGGCAGCTTGAAGCGGCGCGGCCCTGCGCTGCCCGGATTCAGGTAGAGCACGCCGTCGCGTGTCTCGACGCCTGCGCGATGCGAATGACCGGACACGACGATGTCGATACCCGCCGTTGCAGGGTCGATCGCGAGGTCGTGGACGTCGTGCACGACATGGACGGCACGCGTGCCAAGCCTGACGGTCTCGGTCGCAGGATATGCATTCGCCCAGTCTGCCGTGTCGATGTTGCCGCGGATCGCAGTCACCGGCGCGATCAGGCGAAGCCGCTCAACGATCTCGTGCCGGCCGATATCGCCGGCGTGGATGATGTGTTGGACGCCCGACAGACATCGCACTGCCTCCGGCCGCAGCAGCCCATGAGTGTCGGAGATGATTCCAACTTTGAGCATCGTTTCCTGCCGGCGTGATGGGCATCGCCTCAGGCGATCGTGAGAATCTCCAGCTCTTGTCCGGTGACCTCGACCATGTCGCCGGCCGATTTGCCCATCAGCAGGCGAGCCACAGGGGAGACATAGGAGATCATGCCGCGCTTCGGATCGGCCTCGTCCTCGCCGACGATGGTGTAGGTCTGGACGCGGCCGTCGCCGCGCTTGAACGTCACCGTGCTGCCGAACGCGATCTGCTCCGTCGATGTCGGCGCCGGCATCACCTGCGCGGTCCGCACCCGCGCTGCAAAGTAGCGCGCGTCGCGCAGCGGCAGCGCCGACTCCCGTCGCCGCTCGTTGACGTCCTCGATTCCCTGGGCCGCTTCAAACGCCGCCTGCGCTTCGCGCAACTGCTCCTCGAGCGCCTTGAGTCCGGCCGCGGTCACGAGGTTCGGATGCGGCGAGACCGGCCGGTCGGGCAGTTGCGTTTCGGCCGCCGTCTCGGCGCTCTCTTCCTTGGTGAATGCGACGCTCACGCCGGACTCCTGAAAAGGGCCGCGAGATGTCGCGGCCCTCAGGGAGAGATCATGCCGGCTGTGCGGATTTCAAGCCGTGCCGCATGCCGCGCGTGAGCGTGCTTGACAGCAGCGGCGACGCGCATTCTAATATACGAACTATAGTTCGCAATCCGAACCTTAGTCAATCCAAATGCCGGTCGTCAAGGCCGGCGTCAAGCAGGAAACGTCGGAGCCTCCACGTGGACGAGGACAGCAAGGCTGGCAAAAGCGTCGTGCTGTCGCTGGCCAAGGGCTTTCAGGTGCTGAATGCCTTCACCAGCGAGGAGCCGGAGCTGGTGCTCGCCGACGTTGCGCGCCGCGCCGCGCTCGACAAGGGCACCACGTTCCGCCTGCTCAACACGCTCGTGATGCTCGGCTATGTCGAGAAGGTCGGCGACTCCAGGCGCTTCCGCCTGACGCTGAAATGCCTCGATCTGGGCTTCAACGCGATCGCGCGCTCGGAGCTACGCACACAGGCGCGCCCGATCCTGCGCAGCCTGGTCGGCGAGATGAACGAGGCTGCCTCGCTCGCGGTGCTCGACGGCAGCGACATCGTCTATGTCGAGCGCATCCAGGCGGGCCTCGTCCGGCTCGGCGTCGACGTCCGCATCGGCAGCCGCGCGCCGGTCTATTCGACCGCCGTCGGCCAGGCGATCCTGTCATTGCTGCCGGTCGAGACGCAGATCGAGGTGCTCGAGGCGCAGCCGCGCATCAAGCGCACCGAAACCACGATCACCGATCTCGACGCGCTGCTGCAGCGCCTGTGCGAAGTGAAGGCTGCCGGCTACGCGCTGTCAAATCAGGAAAATGCGCCGGGGCTGTGCGTGCTCGCCGCGCCCGTCATCGACCGCGACGGCATTCCGCTCGCGGCGATCAGTATCGCTGCGCCCACCATGCGCATCACCGCGGACGACTTCGAGCGGCTTGGCGTGGCGCCGCTGCTCAGAGCGGCAGCCCAGCTGTCCCGGGCTCTGGAGGCCATGGGCGGGGCGACTGCGACGGTCGCGAAACGATGAACGTCGATGTGACGAAACAGGAGCAAGCATGAGCGTCATGACCAATTTCAAGGGGATCATCCCGGCGATCGCCGTCCCCTTCAACGCCGACCATTCGATCGACGAGGCCGAGCTGACGCGCTATGCGGCGTGGCTCAGCAAACGACGCGGCATCGTCGGCATCATGACCAATGGCCACACCGGCGAGGTGTTCAGCCTCACGGCGAAGGAGCGCGCGGAGGTGACGCGCATCGTCGCCAAGGCGCTCACCGGCATCTGCCCGACCATCTCCTCCGTCGTGTGCGAAGGCATCAAGGACGGCATCGAGCATGCGCTGATGGCGAAGGAAGCGGGCGCGACTGCTCTCGACATCATGCCGCCCCATCACTGGCTGCGCTTCGGCTTCAAGCGCGAGCACTGCCTGGATTATTTCAGCGCCATCGGCGAAGCCACCAGGCTGCCGCTGATCGTGCATGTCTATCCCGCCTGGACCCGCGCCTCGTTCTCCTCGGAGCTGCTCGCCGAGCTCGCCCGCCTCGACCACGTCCAGGCATTCAAGATCGGCACCCGCGAGATGAACAAATATGCGCGCGACCTCAAGGCGATCCGCGCCGCGGCGCCGCACAAGGCGCTGCTGACCTGTCATGACGAATATCTGCTGGCCTCGATGGTGCAGGGCGTCGATGGTGCGCTGGTCGGCTTCGCCTCGCTGATTCCGGATCTGATCTACGATCTGTTCGCTGCCGTCACTGCCGGTGACCTCAAGCTTGCGATGAAGCTGCAGGCCATGATCGATCCGCTCAAGGACGCGGTGTATGGCGGCGGCGAGCCGACCGGGGAGGCGCATGGCCGCATGAAGGCGGCGATGCAGGTCGCCGGCGTGATCCGCGATGCCACCGTGCGGCCGCCGACGCATGCGCCGAGCGCCGAGGAGATGGCCGCGATCCGCGCCGCGGTGGCCGCGGCCGGGCTGACGGCGAAGGCTGCGGCCTGAGCTTGCGAGAGGCGACGGCCGGTGCCGGCCGTTGCCCCGTGATCACAACAAAAAGACACCGGGTGGACGCTGATGCTGACGATGGATGTCGACGATGCAACCCGGCGCGCTGCGGCTGCGCCCGAGGCTGTGCTCATCGCGATCGATCAACTGTCGAAGACCTATGTCTCGGCCTCCGGCGCGACGGTCCATGCGTTGAGCCGGATCTCGCTCCACATCAAGCCGGGCGAGTTCGTCTGCGTCGTCGGTCCCTCCGGCTGCGGCAAGAGCACCTTGCTGCGTTTGCTCGCGGGGCTTGATAGTTACAGCGACGGCCGGCTGCTGCTCGATGGCGAGCCCGTCGCCGGTCCCTCGCGCAAGGTCGGCGTCGTGTTCCAGGCGGCCAACCTGCTGCCGTGGATGACGGTGCGCGACAATGTCGGGCTGCCCTTGCGCGTCGGTGGCAAACATGCCCCGGCCGGCGATCGCATCGAGCGCCTGCTCGCCGTTACCGGTCTCGGCGATTTCGGCGACAAATATCCCTATGAGCTGTCCGGCGGCATGCAGCAGCGCGCCGGGATCTGCCGCGCGCTGGCGCGCGATCCCGAGATCCTGCTGATGGACGAGCCGTTCGGCGCGCTCGACGCACTGACGCGCGAGCGGCTGAACCTCGAGCTGCAGCGAATCTGGCAGGAGAACCGCAAGACCGTCCTGCTGATTACGCACTCGATCTCGGAAGCCATCTTCCTGGCCGACCGCGTCATCGTGATGTCGGCGCGTCCCGGCCGCATCCTTGCCGATCTCCACGTGCCGATCCCGCGGCAGCGCAGCTTCGACGACATCGTGCTGCATCCGGACTATGCGCGGCTTGCCAGGGAAGTTCGCGGGCTGCTCAATGCACAGGAGCACGGCCATGACTGATCTCGCCAACGTCGCCGTTTCAGCCCTGTCGCAGAAGCCCGCAAGCCCCCGGCGCCGCGTCAGCCTGGGCTCGCCGATCGCCTGGATCGGCCTCGCGGTGCTGATCCTGAGCTGGATCGCCGCGGTCAACCTGCTGAACATCCCGTCCTACATTCTGCCGAAGCCCGAAGCGGTCGTTCGTGCGTTGTGGTCCGGGCTCGCGGTCAGCCCGGCCAGCCCGCTCGGCTATTACCTGCCGCTGTGGAGCACGCTGAGCAACGCCGCCGCCGGCTGCGCCATCGGCGTCGGGCTCGGCCTCGTCATCGGCTCCTTGATGGCCGAGGTCGAAGCCATCGAGCGCCTGGTGATGCCCTATGCGTTCGCGCTGCAGAGCCTGCCCAAGGTGGCGATCGCGCCGCTGATCGTGATCTGGTTCGGCTTCGGTGACGGCTCGAAGGTCGCGATCTCGGCGCTGCTGTCGTTCTTCCCGGTGCTGATCAACAGCTTCACGGGGCTGCGCGCCGTCGAGCCCGAGCGTATCGACCTGATGCGCTCGCTGTCGGCCTCGCGCTTCGAGACCTACCGCATCGTCAAGCTGCCCAACGCCGCGCCCTTCATTTTCGCGGGCCTCGACATGGCGGTGGTCTATGCACTGCTCGGCGCGATCGTGGCCGAATTCCTCGGCGCCCAGCGTGGCATGGGGGTCGTCATCACGCAGGCGCAGGCGGTGTCGGACGTCGCCGGCGTGTTCGCCGCGCTGATCATTCTCGGCGTGCTCGGCATCGTGCTGCATGGGATCGTGCGCTGGTGCGAGGCCAAGGTCGTGCACTGGGGCGCCAACCGGAAAAAATAGGACCACAGGGAGGAACGAAGGATGGTTTCGCGCAGGTCATTCCTGAAGAGCAGTGCCGGCGCGGCGCTGCTGATGAGCGGCGCGCCGGCCGGCCTGATGGCGGCGGACGCGAAGAAGCTTCGCTTCGGCGTCGGGCTCAAGGCGCTCAACGCCACTATCATCAATTGCGTGATCGGCGAGGCGCTCGGCTACAACGCGCAGGAAGGGTTCTCGCTCGACGTCCAGGCGCTCGGCACCAATGCCAACGTCCAGGTCGCGACTGACCGGGGCTCCGTCTTCGTCGGCGTCGGCGTGCCGTCGACAGCGCTGCCGCTGCTCGCCAAGGGCGAATGGAGTGGCGCCAAACTGTTCTATCAATATACCTATCCGTACAAATGGGACATCGCCGTCCCGCCCGGCTCGGGGCTCAAGAGCTACACGGACCTCAAAGGCAAGAAGATCGGCGTGTCCGACTTCGGTGCCACCGAATATCCCGTCACCAAGAACGTGCTGAAGGCGCTGGGCCTGGATCCCGAGAAGGATGTGAGCTGGGTCGCGGTCGGCAACGGCACGCCGGCGGGCGTCGCCCTGCAGCGCGGCGTGATCGATGCGCTCGCTTATTTCGATACTGGCTTCGGCCAGATCGAGGCGGCCGGCATCGAGCTGGCCTATCTGCCGCGTCCGACCACGATCCCGATGGTCGGCGGCCAGTTCCTGATGGCGATGCCGCAGACGTTCGAGAAGGACAGGGATCTCCTGGTCGGCTTTGGCCGCTCGGTGTGCAAGGCGTCGCAATTCCTGCTCGCCAATCCGACCGCCGGCGCCAGGGCCTTTCTCAAGATGTACCCGGAGACGGCGCCGCGCGGTGCCAGCGAGGACGCGGCGGTCAAGGCCGTGCTGCAGTCGATCAGCCGCCGCATCAAGCTCTACGCGCCGCCTTATGCCGATACGAAGATGGGCGGGATCAACGAGCAAGAGTTCCGCACCGAGGCCGCGATGAACGGGCTGGACATCAAGGACTATGCTGCGCTCTACACCAATGAGCTGATCGACAAGATCAACAATTTCGATGCGGTGAAGGTCAAGGCCGAGGCGGCTGCGTACAAGGGATGACGGCACAGGACCACGACAGCAGCTCGGGCCTTCGCCATGCGGTGGTGACCGGAACCAGCTCGGGCATCGGCCGCGCCATCGCCGAGCGTCTGCTGGCGGACGGCTGGCGCGTGACCGGCATCGACCGCGCGGCCTCGGTGCTGTCGCACGAACACTTCGGTGGCTTCGAGGCCGATCTCGCCGAACCGCAGACGCTGATCGCGCGCCTTGCTGACGTCGGCGCCGTGACCGCGCTGGTCCACGCCGCCGGCTACATGCGTGTCGGCCGTCTCGGCGAGTTGCAGGCCGAGAGCAGCGAAGGGATGTGGCGCGTCCATGTCGGCGCCGCGGAGGCGCTGGCCAATGCGCTGGCGCCGCGCCTGCGCGAAGGCGGGCGCATCGTGCTGATCGGCAGCCGCACCGCCAATGGCGCGGCCGGCCGCAGCCAATACGCCGCGACCAAGGCGGCACTCACCGGCCTCGCGCGCTCCTGGGCGATCGAGCTGGCGCCGCGCCTGATCACCGTCAACGTCGTCGCACCGGCTGCGACCGACACGCCGTTTCTGCGCGATCCCAGCCGCGCCGGCATCGCCCCGGTGCTGCCGCCGATGGGGCGCTACGTCGATCCGGTCGAGGTGGCTGCGCTCACCGCCTTCCTGCTGTTGCCGGAAGCGGGCGCCATCACCGGCCAGACCATCACCATCTGCGCAGGCGCCTCGCTCTGAAACGGCGCGTGCGACCCCGACCAGGAGAATGACCATGACCGTTCGTATCGTCGACGTCCGCGAGGTGACGAAGCCGATCTCGTCGCCGATCCGCAATGCCTATATCGACTTCACCAAGATGACGTCGAGCCTGGTCGCGGTCATCACCAATGTCGAGCGCAATGGCCGGCCCGTGGTCGGCTACGGCTTCAACTCCAACGGCCGCTACGGCCAGGGCGGCTTGATCCGCGAGCGCTTTCGCGCGCGCCTCGTGGAAGCTGACCCGACATCGTTGCTCGATGCCAGCAAGGACAACATCGACCCGGACAAGGCCTGGGCGGCGATGATGATCAACGAGAAGCCCGGCGGCCACGGCGAGCGCTCGGTCGCGGTCGGCACGTTGGACATGGCGATCTGGGATGCGGTCGCCAAGATCGCCGACAAGCCGCTGTTCCGTCTGCTCGCGGAGCGGCACGGCCGCAAGGCCGAACCGCGCGTCTTCGTCTACGCTGCCGGCGGCTACTACTATCCCGGCAAGGATCTCTCGGCGCTGCGCCGCGAGATGCGCGGCTATCTCGAGCGTGGCTACACTGTCGTGAAGATGAAGATCGGCGGCGCGCCGATCGACGAGGACCGCCAGCGCATCGAGGCCGTGCTCGCGGAGATCGGCCCCAACAATCAGCTCGCGGTCGACGCCAATGGCCGCTTCGACCTGGAGACTGCGATCGCCTACGCCAAGATGCTGCGCGACTATCCGCTGTTCTGGTACGAGGAGGCGGGCGATCCGCTCGACTATCACCTGCAGGCGACGCTGGCCGATTTCTATCCCGGCCCGATGGCGACCGGCGAGAACCTGTTCAGCCACCAGGACGCGCGCAACCTCATCCGCTACGGCGGCATGCGCCCCGATCGCGACTGGTTGCAGTTCGACTGCGCGCTGTCCTACGGCCTGTGCGAGTATCTGCGCACGCTCGACGTGCTCAGGATCTATGGCTGGTCGCCGTCGCGCTGCATCCCGCATGGCGGTCACCAGATGTCCCTCAACATTGCCGCCGGCCTCGGCCTCGGCGGCAATGAGAGCTATCCCGACCTGTTCCAGCCCTATGGTGGCTTCCCCGACGGCGTGAAGGTGACCGACGGCCACATCACGATGCCCGACCTCCCCGGCATCGGTTTCGAGGGCAAATCCGATCTCTATGCCGAGATGCGCGCGCTCAGCGCGTGAAGCTGAGCGGGGCGTCCGACGGCCGCCCCAGCGTCATTGCGAGCGCAGCGAAGCAATCCAGATGGTCTCCGCAGAGGGATTCTGGATTGCTTCGCTGCGCTCGCAATGACGGAGGAGAGAGGATCAGTTCCTTCAGCGACCTTTACGCAGGCGCGAGCCCATCAGGCACGTCCGCGCTCCATCGCACCCATCGCTGTCGTCCCGGGCAAGCCGCGATGGCGCGAAGCGACGGCGTGGCGCCGACCCGGGACCCATACCCCCAGGGAGATGTGATGGCGCGAGATGTGGGACCAGTGTCCCTCAACGGCGGCGGTGGCTATGGATCCCTGCGTTTGCAGGGATGACAGCGCGGACTGCAGCAACGTCGAGGATCATCGTTGGCGCCCTACGCCTTCGCAGCCTTTGACGCCAGCGCGTCGGCGACCGCGGTGCGGATGTCGGCGATCGAGAACGGCTTGGTGATGACGTCGTGAGCGATCGCGCTGAGATTCGACGCCCGCTCGCGCTGATGGGCAAAGCCGGTCATCAGCAGGATGGTCAGGTCGGGAAAATCGCGTGCTGCCGACAGCGCCAGCGCGATGCCGTCCATGATGGGCATTTGGATGTCGGTCAGCAGCAGGTCGAAGGCGCCGGCCTCGCGCGTCAGGATGTCGAGCGCCTCGGCACCGTCCTGCGCCGTCACGATCTCATGTCCATCCATGGCAATGGCGCGCGCGACCAAGGTCCGCATCGAATCTTCGTCGTCGGCGATCAGCACGCGCGACATGTCGTTTCGTCTCCGTCTCGTGGGCCCCGCGGGCGACCCACGAGACCGGAACCATCATGCACTGCCGGCGGCGAGATCGCGCCGGTTGAAGAACCGTATATCGATATTGCGGCCTTCGGGAGGGGGCGAGGCGAGCCGCGACTTGAACGTCGTGCGCTCGCCGGGCTTGAGCGCGGTCTGCTCGAGCAGCGTGTTCCAGGCGTAGATCTCGGTGCCCTGCGCGTCACGGACGCTGAAGCGCAGCCGCGGCAGGTCGACCGATTTCTTCGTCAGGCTGACGATCGTCCCCTCGATCACCAGCACCGGCTTGCCGTCGACGGTTTCGGTCGCCACCTTCAGGTCCTTGAAGGTCAGGCCGCGCAGGTTCACCTCGAGCCCGACCAGCTTGTAGAACGAGGCCGTCTGCGGCAGCAGCCTGACGACGTCGGCGCGCCACACCACCAGCGCAATTGTGAGCGCCGCCATGGCGGCCGTCAGCACCGGCAGGTTCAACACCTTGTTGCCTGGGAAATCCGGCAACGTCGGGCGCCTGATGAGCTTGCGGAGACCGGCGAGGCGCGAAGCCCCGCTCTGCAACGGCTGCTCGGCATCGGCCGTGTCGTCGTCGGGCTCGGCGAGGGCATCCTCGGGCCAGCCGGCAGCCAGCGGCGGACTTTCCACGTCGGGCGTCCGTTCGTCGTCGTCTTCCTGGCGCGCGAGGGCTTCCCACTCGTCGGCCGCGTCGCGGGGCGCGGCCGCCGCGCCGGCCTCCGCCATGGCAGGCATGGGGGCGGGCGCCTCGACCGCATCCTCCGGTCGCGCCAGCCAGACCTCCTTGCAACGGGAACAGCGTACATTGCGGCCAGCCATACCCAGGGTTGCCACGTCGATGGCATAAGATGTCGTACAATGAGGGCAAACGATGAACATCGCGCCTGTTCTCCAACGGCCATTGCCGCTTTGTTTCCGACAGTTCGTGCTACAAGGACCGCCATGTCGACGAACTTCGGAACTCAATCGCGCGAATGGTACACGGCGACCGTTAACGAACCGGAAACCATAACGGGCGCTCAATCGGGCCATCGTACCGCTGAGCTTGGAGCGTGCGGGTCTGCCGCGCACGCGGTCGAACGGAGCTGACGCTTTGGTTCGGTTCGAAAATGTTGGGCTGCGCTATGGATTGGGGCCGGAGATCCTCCGCGACCTCAGTTTCCAGATTCCGGCCCATTCCTTCCAGTTCCTCACCGGCCCGTCGGGCGCGGGCAAGACCTCGCTGCTCAAGCTGTTGTTTCTGTCGCTGCGGCCGACCCGCGGCCTGGTCAATCTGTTCGGCTACGATATCTCGCTGCTCAGCAAGGAGGAGATCGCCGATCTGCGCAAGCGCATCGGCATCGTGCTGCAGGACTTCCGGCTGCTCGATCACATGACGACCTATGAGAACGTGGCGCTGCCGTTTCGCGTCATGGGGCGGGATGAATCGAGCTACCGCAAGGAGGTCATCGACCTCCTGAAATGGGTCGGCCTTGGCGAGCGCATGGACGCGCTGCCGCCGATCCTGTCGGGTGGTGAGAAGCAGCGCGCGGCGATCGCGCGCGCCGTGATCTCGCGGCCGCAACTGCTGCTCGCGGACGAGCCGACCGGCAACGTCGATCCGACGCTCGGGCGCCGCCTGCTGCGGCTGTTCATCGAATTGAACCGCTCGGGGACGGCGGTCATCATCGCAACCCATGACATCACGCTGATGGACCAATACGAGGCCCGCCGGCTGGTGCTGCATCAGGGACGATTGCACATCTATGAGTAGCGTAGACGATCGCGGCCTCCTGGTCGATCTCGGCGACGACCGCCCGCAACTGCCGGCGCAGGCGCGCATCGTGTCACCGATCGTGCCGCGCGCCTCCATCGCCGGCCGCGCGCTGGTCGCCGTGGTGGCGATCATGACCTTCCTGGCCTCCATCACGACCGGCGGCGTGCTGCTGGTCAGCGAGTCCGCGGCCGAATGGCAGTCGGAGGTGTCGAGCGAGATCACCGTCCAGGTTCGCCCCAAGACCGGCCGGGACATCGAGCGCGACATTGCCCTGGTGACGGAGGCGATGCGGGCGCAGTCCGGAATCGTCGAGGTCCGGCCGTTCACCAAGGAGGAATCCAGCAAGCTGCTGGAGCCGTGGCTCGGCAGCGGCCTGTCGTTCGACGAGCTTCCGGTGCCGCGCGTCATCATCGCGCGCGTCCAGCCCGGCACCAGCTTCGATCTCAACGCGCTGCGCAGCCGCGTGACCCAGGTTGCGCCGACCGCCAGCGTGGATGACCACCGCGCCTGGATCGAGCGCATGCGCTCGATGACAGGCGCGACGCTTTTCGCAGGCTTCGGCATTCTGCTGCTGGTGATCGCTGCCACCATCATCTCGGTGTCGTTCGCGACCCGCGGCGCGATGGCCGCGAACCGGCCGATCGTCGAGGTGCTGCATTTCGTCGGCGCCGGCGACCGCTACATCGCCAATCACTTCCTGCGGCATTTTCTGCAGCTCGGACTGGAGGGGGGCGTGATCGGTGGCGGCCTTGCGATGCTCGGATTCGGGTTCTCGGAGTCGATCGCCAACTGGTTCTCCGGCACTCCCGTCGGCGATCAGTTCGCGGCGTTGCTGGGGACATTCTCGCTGCGCCCGCTCGGCTATGTCGCGATCGCGCTGCAGGCCGTGGTGATCGCCGCGGTGACCGGCTGGGCCGCACGCCGGACCCTGTTCACGACCCTGGCGAGCATCGACTGATGGCGGCTTCTATCCCCAGCCGTCTCGTTGCGGATTTCACTTGGCCCGAAAACCGCCTAAAATCGTCTGCGCCGGGGTGAGGCAGGACGGGGTGAGCTGGGTCACGAACACGGCGGAGGTCGCGCGCCAGGATCGGCGGCGAGCGAACGTGATCGGGAGGCCGGCGAAACCTGCCTGCGTTCCCGGACTTGAACGACGGGATCGCGCGACGGCATGGCGCCGCGCGCAGGCAGGCAAGGACAAGCCAGGCGTTGCATGGAGCCGGAGACTGACCATAGCAGGCGAAAGCTGCCGCTCACCGTCGCGGTGTGGCGGACGCTCGCGGGCGCCGTGGCGACGCTCGGGGTCGGCTTCTTCGTCGCGGCGGTCGGCTTCGTCGGCTTCCTCTCGCAATTGCGGGGCGCCGAGATCCAGCCCGAGCGCAAGGCGGACGGAATCGTGGTCCTGACCGGCGGCTCGTCACGCGTATCGGACGCGGTGGAACTCCTGGCGGGAGGCTATGGCCGGCGGCTGCTGATCTCCGGTGTGCACCCGACCAACGAGGCCAGCGACATCACCCGGTCGCTGCCCGAGGCGCGATCATTCATCAACTGCTGCGTCGATCTGGATTATTCGGCGATCAACACCCGCAGCAACGCTGCGCAGACGCGGCGATGGGCGAGCGAGCGCGGCTTCAAGTCGCTGATCGTCGTGACGTCGAACTATCACATGCCGCGGGCCATCGTCGAACTGTCGCATGCGATGCCGAGCATGGATCTCATTCCCTATGCGGTCGTTGGCGAGAAATGGCGCGACGAGCCGTGGTGGACCAGCGCGCCGACGGTGCGGCTTCTGCTGTCCGAATATGCCAAATATGTCGCCGCCGAGATGCGGCTGCGGCTGGCCGATCTCGGCCTCGATCTCGCGCCCGAGTTCGATCCGCCAACCGGCTCGGTGTCGCGCCGACCGACGACGGCGCAAGCCAATTGAACTGGGTTTCTGATGGTCTCGATCTTCCTGCGTTCGCTGCTGTTCAACATCCTATTCTACCCGAACTTCGTGCTCTGGGCGCTGATCGCGTTGCCGACCCTGGCTATGCCCCGCAAGGCGCTGCTGCGCGTCGCCAACTGGTGGGCGCAGAGCAACATCTTGTTGATGCGCGTCGTCTGCAACATCCGCGTCGAATATCGCGGCGTCGAGAAGATCCCGAAGGGGCCGCTGATCGTCGCCGCCAAGCATCAGTCGATGTGGGAGACGATCTCGCTGCTGCATTTCTTCGATGCGCCGTTCTTCGTTCTCAAGCGCGAGCTGCTGCGGATTCCCTTGTTCGGACAGTATCTCGTCAAGGCGGACATGATCGCGATCGACCGCAGCTCCGGCGCCCGCGCGTTGAAGCAGGTGATGCGGCGGGCGGCAGAGGAGGTGAAGCACGGCCGTCAGTTTGTGATCTTCCCGGAAGGCACCCGGCGTCCGGCGGGCGCACCGCCGGACTACAAAGGCGGCGTCGGCTTGATCTACACGGATTGCGGCGTACCCTGCCTGCCGGTGGCCCTGAATTCGGGTCTGTTTTGGCCACGCCGCACATTTCTGCGCTATCCGGGCACGCTCGTCGTGGAGTTTCTCGATCCGCTGCCGCCTGGCCTGCCGCGCGATGAGTTCATGGCGCGGATTCAGAGCGTCATCGAAGAGGCGACCGGCCGGCTCGTCGCCGCGGGGCAGGCGGAACAGGCGCAGTTGTTTGGCCGGGTGCCGGCGCCGGTGAAGGCTTGAGGGCTATGTCTTGCTTGGCGCAGGATGCAGCGAGTGGCCGTCATCGTGCAGCATCGTCGCCAGCCGATGCAACTGCGCGTCGCGAAAGCCCTGCGCCTCGATCGCCTTCACGGTCGAGATCACGTAGTCGCGATTGGCGCCGGACTGGCCGTGACCCTGGCGTACATGGCGCAACTGCTCCTGCGGCGACAGCCGGCCTGCATATTGCACATGGCCGCGATCGACCACGTAGACCAGCGCGCTCACCCGCTCGCGCGCGTCGTTTTCAAGCCAAACCGAGCGCGTCACTTCGCGATATACCGAGGTCACCTGCTCACGCGCCCGCAAATAGGCGATGGTCTCGTCGCGCTTGTCTGCTGCCACCCGGAACGCAATGCCGCGACACGCGCCGCCGCGATCGAGACCGAGCACGAGGCCCGGCTTCTCCGGCGTTCCGCGGTGGACGAACGAATACACACAGAGCGCGCGATGCTCGCCGATCAGCCGCGCCGGCACCTGCTCGAGAAAAGCGAATCCGGGCCGCCACATCAGCGAGCCGTAGCCGAAGACCCAGAGGTCGCCGTGGGGAAGGTCGCGTTCGGAGAGGGTCATTGCGGACATCAATGCGGAAGCCTAAGTGTGATGCTCGCGAATTGTTAATTTAGATACACAATCCGTGATCGCCGAATTGCCAAAATTGCTGCCCAAAGGGTGTCCTGCATGTCTCGTTTGCCGCAAGCGCGCCGCAGGCGCTCTCGTTGGGGGCTCTTCATAGCTCCCGTTCTGCTCCTGATCGCCGCTGTTGCGTGGAGCGCATTCTGGTTCTTCGCCGCTTCGCAAGTGGATGTCCAGGCCGACGCTTGGCGTGCGCGCGAAGCAAAATCGGGACGCGTCTATGACTGCGCGAAGCGCTCGGTCGCCGGCTTCCCGTTCCGGCTCGAGGTTCGCTGCACGGATCCGAGCGTGGCCCTGTTCTCGCAGGCCGCGGGCACGCCTTTGATGAATGCCAGGCTCGACGAGATCCTCGTCGTCGCCCAGGTGTGGGACCCGAAGCGGCTCATCGCGGAGTTCAAGGGACCCGCTATGATCGCCGACGGTCGCGGACCCGCCTCGTTCTCCGTGAACTGGCGCGTCGGTGAGGCCAGCGTCCGCGGTCTGCCGGGGTTGCCGCAGCGCGCCGACCTCGTGTTCGAACAACCGACCATCGACCGCATCGAGGGCGGGACAGCCGTGCCCGCCGCGCGCGCCGATCACGTCGAGTTGCACGGCCGCTTCGCCGACGGCACGCCGTCCGACCATCCGGTGCTGGAGACTGCGCTGCAGATCGAAAGCGGCAGCATCCAAGGCAGCCATCCTCTGCTTGCCGAACCGTTCAATACCGACATCCAGGCCCGCGTCACGGGTCTCAAGGACTTCCGGCCCAAACCCTGGCCGGAGCGGTTTCGCGAGATCCAGGCGGCGGGCGGTCATGTCGAGATCGTCCAGTCGCGCATCCAGCAGGGCGAGCTGCTGGCCGTTGCGTCGGGCACGCTCAGCCTGACCGCCAATGGCGGCATTGATGGCGAAGTGCAAATGACGGTGGCCGGGATCGAAAAGGTCATTCCGGCGCTCGGTCTCGACAAGATGCTCGAAAACGGCGTGCCGCAGGGGACGCTCGATCGCGTAGCGCCGGGTGTGAAGTCGCAGGACGTCAACAACCTGCTCGGTGCGCTCGACCGCGCCATTCCCGGCCTCGGCAAGGTCGTCAAGCAGAACGCCAATGTCGGCGTCGCGCTCGGTATCAATGCGCTCGGCAAGGAGGCCACCCTCGAAGGGCGCAAGGCGCGGACCTTCCCGTTGCGCTTCTCCGATGGCGTCGTCGTGCTCGGTCCGTTCAAGGTCGCCCGCGTCCCGCCGCTGTTCTGACCTCAGCTCTTCTTCAACTGCGGCAGCGGCCGGCCGAAGTCCGGCGCCGCCGAATCCTGGCCGATATCGACGATGCCGCGGCGGATCGCACGGGTGCGGGTGAAGTGATCGAACAGCGCATCGCCGTCGCCGCGGCGGATCGCCCGCGTCAGCTTGGAGAGGTCCTCGGTGAAGGTGCCGAGCATGTCGAGCACCGCATCCTTGTTGCTCAGGAAGATGTCGCGCCACATCGTCGGGTCGGAGGCGGCGATGCGGGTGAAATCGCGAAAGCCGCCGGCGGAGAACTTGATCACCTCGGACTCCGTCACCTGCGCCAGCTCGTCGGCGGTGCCGACGATGGTGTAGGCGATCAGATGCGGCAGATGGCTGGTGATCGCGAGCACGCGGTCGTGGTGATCCGGCGTCATGATCTCGACCTTGGCGCCGAGCGCCGCCCAGAACGCGCGGAGACGATCGATCGCGTCGGCATCTACACCGTCGGGTGGCGTCAGGATGCACCAGCGGTTGATGAACAGCTCGGCGAAACCAGAATCCGGTCCCGAATTCTCGGTGCCGGCGACCGGATGCGCCGGCACGAAATGAACATGCGCTGGCAGATGTGGCGCCATGTCGCGAACGATGGCGCCCTTCACGGAGCCGACGTCGGAGACGATGGCTCCGGGCTTCAGATGCGGCGCGATCTCGGCCGCGACCGGACCGCACGCGCCGACGGGAATGCAGAGGATGACGAGGTCGGCATCCTTGACCGCCTCCGCATTACTCGCCACGACGCGGTCGACGAGGCCGAGTTCGGCGACGCGCGCGCGCGTCTTTTCCGAGCGCGCGGTGGTGACGATCTCGCCGGCCACGCCCTGCAGCCGCGCCGCCCGCGCGATCGAGCCGCCGATCAGGCCGAAGCCGATCAGCGCGATGCGTTCGAACCGCCCCGCGACGCTCATTTCGCCCTCATGAATTCGCTGAGAGCCTCCACGACCAGACGATTGGCTTCCTCGGTGCCGATCGTCATGCGCAGCGCGTTCGGCAGCTTGTAGTTGGCGAGCGCGCGCAGCACGAGGCCGCGCCGGGTCAGGAATGCGTCGGCCTCGACCGCGGTCTTGCCCTTGTCGGTCGGGAAGTGGATCAGGATGAAATTGGTGACGCTCGGCGTCACCTTCAGCCCGAGCTTGCCGATCTCCTCGGTCAGCCAGTTGCGCCACGTTTCCGTGTGCGTCTTCGACATCTGCTGATGCGCGGTGTCCTCGATCGCGGCGACCGCGGCGAGCATCGCCGGCGAGGAGACGTTGAACGGCCCACGGATTCGGTTGATCGCATCGACGATGTGCGCCGGGCCGAACATCCAGCCGACACGGAGCGCCGCGAGGCCGTGGATCTTGGAAAAGGTATGAGTGACGACCGTGTTCTCGGTCGTCGCCACCAGCTCGAGCCCGAACTCGTAGTCATTGCGCGAAACGTAGTCGGCATAGGCGGCGTCGAGCACCAGCACGACATGCGACGGCAGGCCGGCACGCAGCCGCTTGACCTCGTCGAACGGGATGTAGGTGCCGGTCGGGTTGTTCGGGTTGGCGAGCCAGACCAGCTTGGTGCGCGGCGTCACCGCGGCAAGGATGGCGTCGACATCGGTGCGATACTCCGTCTCCGCGGCAACCACGTTCCTGGCGCCGCAGGCCATGGTCGCGATCGGATAGACCAGGAAGCCGTGCGCGGTGGAGATCGCCTCGTCGCCTTGGCCGAGAAAGGTGTGTGCCAGCAGATTGAGGATCTCGTCGGAGCCGGCGCCGCAGACGATGCGGTCGGGATCGAGGCCGTAGGTGCGGCCGATCGCCTCGCGCAGCACCCGGGAGGTCCCTTCCGGATAATCTTCCAGATGCGTGGCCGCGCTCTTGAACGCCTCGATCGCCCTCGGCGAGGGACCAAACGGGGTCTCATTGGCCGACAGCTTGAAAACCTTGCGGCCAGGCTCCGGCTTGGGACTCTTGCCCGGCGTGTAGGGCGCGATGTCGAGGATGCCGGGGTTCGGCACGGGGCGGTTCATCATCAACTCCGGAAAATCATCACTGGCGCGAGGCGTCTCAGCTCGGAACCGTATAGCGTTTCGCATGGCCGCCGACGAGGGCCGTCGAGCGGACCGAGGCGCCCGCCGCGATTAGGGCAGCCTTGATCTTGTCGAGGTTCGACGGCGCCTCGATCGACACCAGCAGCGCGGCGCCGTCGAAGGCGGTATCGGGCACCGCGACCACGTCGGCCAGCGGCGACAGCGCGCGCGACACCTGCGCATTCCAGCCGGAGACGCGGATGCTCCAGGTCTCGACCTCCAGCACGAGCGCGTCGTCGGCGACCCGCGACACCGCGAACACCGGCAGCGCCGCCGGATGGTCGGCACGCTCGATGAACGGCATCCGGGCGATGATCTTCGGCGCGCCCACGGGCTCGAGCGTGATCCACCACGGCGTATGCCCCGATGTCGTCGACACCAGCGCAAGATCGCCCTTCGAGCGCGCCACGGCTTCGACGGCGGCCTGGGCGCTGAAATGGGCGACATAAGGCACCACGAAGCCGAAATGGAACCTGGCGGAATCGCGCATCGCGGATTCGCCGACCGACACGTCGGCGTGAACCGAGAACGGCGCCTGCACGTAAGTGAACGTCGAGACGATCACGCGCCAGATGCCCTCGACGGTGTCGAGCGGCAGGATGCCGCGATGGCGCTGCACCAGGCGCCGCATCATGTCGGCCTCTCGCGCCGGCCGGAATGCCGAGCCGACCTCCTGGGTCTTCTTGACCTTGATCAGCCGGTCGATGATGTCGGCCCTGTTCATCAGGAGCTGATGGACCTGCTCGTCGATCGCGTCGATCTCCTTGCGCAAATCGGCAAGCGAAGGCGGGGCAGGCGGCGGGTTGGACATGGGCTGGTCACTCTTCGCAGGCCACCGGTTAACGTGCGGCCGACTGGAACGGATGTCGTTCTCTCCGATGCGGGAGACGCGCGCAACAGCAAGTTTACCTTGTGCCGCCTAGGCTTGGCTGGTTTGCAGCCGTGGGGCGCCCGATCGGCGGTCAACCCCAGCTTGCCTTGACGCGGAGCGCCCGCGGGACTAGTTTCTGCCTGTTCCGTGGTCATTTGAGCCGGCCGGCTTGCAGCCACGTTAAAAAACTCGCTAAACAGGCCGGGGACGTTATCGATCCCGGCCGAACCCCAGTTCAGGCCGGGTTTTTCATGGCCTGATATGTCACGTTGTTCGGGAGCCCTTGCCGGATGGCCGGGGTGAGAGACATGACAGGCCTGACGCCGAAACCCACCTCCGCGCTGCGCACGATTGCGCCCGAAGAGCGCTCGCACGAGGTCGATCATCCGAGCTCGCTGGTCGCGCAGTTCGGCGCTGACAAGCCGCTCAGGCTCGATTGCGGCGTCGACCTGTCGCCGTTCCAGATCGCCTACCAGACCTATGGCGAACTCAACGCCGACAGGTCCAACGCGGTCCTGGTCTGCCACGCCCTGACCGGCGACCAGCACGTCGCCAACCGCCATCCCGTCACCGGCAAGCCCGGCTGGTGGGAGACGCTGGTCGGCCCTGGCCGCCCGCTCGACCCGAGCCGTTATTTCATCATCTGCTCGAACGTGATCGGCGGCTGCATGGGCTCGACCGGCCCGGCCTCGCTGAATCCCGCCACCGGCAAGGTGTGGGGGCTCGATTTCCCGATCATCACCATCCCCGACATGGTGCGCGCTCAGGCCATGCTGATCGATCATCTCGGCATCGACACGTTGTTCGCCGTGGTCGGCGGCTCGATGGGCGGCATGCAGGCGCTGCAATGGACGGTGGCCTATCCCACCCGCGTGTTCGCGAATCTCGCGATCGCCTGCGCGACGCGGCATTCGGCGCAGAACATCGCCTTCCACGAGCTCGGCCGCCAGGCCGTGATGGCCGATCCCGACTGGGACCACGGCCGCTACGGCGACAAGGGCACTCATCCGCATCGCGGCCTCGCGGTGGCACGGATGGCCGCGCATATCACCTATCTGTCGGATGCCGCCCTGCATCGCAAGTTCGGCCGCCGCATGCAGGACCGCGAACTGCCGACCTTCTCGTTCGACGCCGATTTCCAGGTCGAGAGCTATCTGCGCTATCAGGGCTCGTCCTTCGTCGAGCGCTTCGACGCCAACTCCTATCTCTATCTGACGCGGGCGATGGACTATTTCGACATCGCCGCCGATCATGACGGCGTGCTGGCGGCGGCGTTCCGCGGCATCCAGACCCGCTTCTGCGTGGTGTCCTTCACCAGCGACTGGCTGTTTCCGACCGCGGAATCGCGGGCGCTGGTGCATGCGCTCAATGCCTCCAGCGCGCGGGTGTCGTTCGCGGAGATCGAGACCGACAAGGGGCACGACGCGTTCCTGCTCGACGTCCCCGAGTTCTTCGAGATCGCCAGCGCCTTTCTCGATTCCGCCGGCAAGGCGCGCGGCCTCAACGCCGCGAACGGAGGCTGAGCCATGAGCATGCAGGGCGTGTTGCCGCTGAACGGCTTTTCCGGCGGCGAGGTGCTGGCCTATCGACCGGATCATCTGCTGGTCGCCGGCATGGTCGAGCGCGACTCCAAGGTGCTCGACATCGGCTGCGGCGACGGCGATCTCTTGCAGCTGCTGGAGAGCCGCGGCATCGACGGCCGCGGCATCGAGCTGTCGCGCGAGGGCGTCAATCATTGCGTCGCCAAGGGGCTCGCGGTGGTGCAGGGCGACGCCGACACCGATCTCGTCGACTATCCCGACGATGCGTTCGACTACGTGATCCTGTCGCAGACCTTGCAGGCGACGCGGCAGCCCAAGGTCGTGCTGGAGAATCTGCTGCGCATCGGCCGTCGCGCCATCGTCACCTTTCCGAATTTCGGCTTCTGGCGGCTGCGCCTGCAACTGCTCGTCGGCGGCCACATGCCGCGAACCGACAATCTGCCCTTCACCTGGTACGACACGCCGAACATCCATTTCTGCACCATCAAGGACTTCGTGCAGCTCTGCGATGAGATCGGCGTCAAGATGGAGCGCGCCGTCGCGCTTGATAGTTACGGCCGTCCCTTGCGCGTCGCGATGCCCTGGTGGTTCTGGAACATGTTCGGCGAGCAGGGCGTGTTCCTGCTGAGCCGGGCGGAGAAGGGAAGGTAGGGCGCGCTCGCTGCTGCAGCGGGGCGCGGTCTAAGTTGATGGCTCGCTCTCTCCACGTCATGGCCGGGACAAGCCCGGCCATGACGAGCTTGGGGTTGGCGGTTTTTACTTTTCAAAGAGCCGAGAGCGGTTGATACAAAGTGCTGCGTTCCCGCGGTGCGTCTACACCCGAGCTTTGCATTAGTCCTGCCTCCGATAACGAAGAGGCGCAGGGAAGGCCGGATGCTGGCCGCACCCATGGCCCGCCTGCGGAAAAAATGCAGGCGGCAGGAACCACAGGTACGAGCCGGAACACCCGGCCTTCCCTGCGCGATGGTTGAACGGCTGCTTCGCGTTCTCCCCGGTGCGCCGGGCTTTCTGGCCACCGTCGTCCGAGTGATGCAGAACACCACAACAAACTTGGCATCAGCGTCGGGATGCCAGGACCGCGCGACTTGACCGTGCGCATCGGAATTGTTCGTCCGCGCGAGGCAAGCCCCACGCGCAATCCGACACGCCCATCGCATCCCACACTCAGCGTTCGTGACGACCGCGATACGCCCCTCTTGCTGCGAGGCGGGACGCGCGGAAATCTGCGCCTGATTTGCCCGACGGCGCAAGTGCCAAACGTGCGACGAACTAACACGACGGGCAATTCGCGCATGACGCTCATGCGCAAACTGCCCGTCGTGCAACGACGCCGCTTCGTCGCTGTGGCTGGGCCGGCAATCTACAGCAAGCCGACCTTGTGCATGATGTCGCGGATTTGCGCCGGACTGGGATCACCGACCGCCGGGCTGGACCACTCGCCGGTGGTCGTTGCCGGGCCCCGGGCAACCGAACCGGATCCGTTGAGCTTGCCATTCGGCGCCTGCGGCGCCAGCGTCGGAGACGTCGCGGCGTTCGGCGCGCCGCGCGCCAGTCCCAACAGGCGACGGAGCACGTCGAGCGAGGGATCGGACGCGGGCGCGGAGGCCACGCTCGCCTCCAGGCCGAGGGCGCGCATCGCATTCGGCAGCCCGGCTCCCGCGCGATTGGGATCGCCGAATTGCAGCGGCGTCGATGTCTCCTTCAGGATCTGGAACAGCCGCTCGACACGCCGCGCGTCGCGCGTCGCGAACTGGCCCTTGAAGTCGGGATGATGCGCCAGCACGAGCGCGGCGAGACCGGTGACGTGCGGCGTCGCCATCGAGGTGCCGTCCCAGGCGCCGAAGCCATCCGCCGGCAGCGAGGACACGATGCCGACGCCCGGCGCGCAGACGTCGATCTCCGGCCCGAAGCAACTGAACTTGGCCGGAAAATATCCGTCGCTGCTGCGGAAGCCATCCAGCGCCTGCTGGGCGTGGAAGCTGTCCTCGGGAAACTCGCCCCATTTGCCCATCGCGGCGACCGACAGGCAATGCGGCGTCGAGCCGGGAAACTGGACCGGCCCCGACGAATTTCCCGCGGCGACGATACAGGCGAGGCCCATCTGCTTGGCCCGCAGAATCCGCTCCTCGATGATCTGCGACGGCTCGCCGCCGCCCAGGCTCATGTTGGCGACGTCGATGCCGTTCTCCATGCAGTAGTCGAGCGCCGAGACGAGATCGCTGAACCGGCCCCCCGGGAAGATCCGGCAGACATGGATTTCGGCCGCCGGAGCGAAGCCGCGAATGCCTCCGCCGCTGCCGACAGGCCCGCCGGCGATGATCCCGGCGCAATGCGAGCCGTGGCCAATCGTATCGATGGTCCAGCTCGCGGGATCATTGCCGACGATGCTCTTGCCGATCGTGACGCCGTGCAGATTGCGATGGGTTGGTGCTGCGCCGGAATCGATCACCGCGATCTTCACGCCTGCGCCATTGTAGGCGAGGGGAACGCGGTCGAGGCCCATCGCGCGCTGGCCCCATCCCAGCAATTGCTGGCCGGGAAAGCCGCGCAGGTAGGCGCCCAGCGTCTTCGCGGCGATGCGGTTCACGCTGTCGGGGGTCAGTTGCGGACGATCGAGCCAGAAGGTCCAGTAATCGACCCGCGGCTTGATCAGGATCGAGCGGATGGTGTCGGGCGTCTCGCCCTGAATCTTGAGCGTGACGCGGCCGCTGGCGTCGGTGACGCCCTGAACCGGCCATACGCTGCCGAACACGTACACTTCCACCTCCGGCAGCGGGCCGCTCTCGCCGACCACTTCGATCGTCGTCGAGAACCCGTCGGCCAAGGGAATGAGAACGCCGGGATTGGGCAGCTGATGCGGCGCCGGCACCTGCGGGACGGTCGGATCGAGCATGTAGGTGAGCGGCGCATCGCGCTCGACCGCGAGCCGTGCGCCGGCCTGGGCCTTCAGCAATTCGGCCTTGTCGGGCGCCATGCGGGCCAGCACCATCGGGCCGAGCGGGGCTTGCCCCGGGTCGGCGCTCTGGAATCCGAGCAGCCGTGGCGGCTGAATGGTCTTCACCACGTCGATGTCGGGAGTGTTTGTCAGTTGCTGGACGATGAAGTCGGCGCTGAAGGTCGCAAGCCCCGTCTGCTGGCGCGGGGCCAGGATGTACTGCGCCCGTCGCTGCGAGATCGTTGCGACGGGTTGGCCCGCTGCCGGCGGCGCCTTGCCGCCGTCCTTGCCGCCGTCGCTGCGGCCCGTGCCTTGCGCGGCAGGGGCTGCAGCGGCGGCTGCCGGCGTTGTAGCCCGCGGTGCGGCAACGGCCTCGGCTGGTGGCTGCTCCGCTCCGGGCCGTGCTCCGGTGCCGTTGACGGCCGTGCCGGCCGCATCCTTCTTCGGATCCGAGATTTCAGGTTTGCTTCGTGCGGCCATTTGCGGGCTCCTTCATCCTCGCTCGTGACATCGTCGGGGGGGCGCGGCTGAAGTCAGCCGGCGCCAAAGGGTTTCAGCGGAGCATTCGGCTCCACCACGATCGTGCTGAAAGTCGATCGGAGGCGGTCGGCCTGGCTCTTCGTCATCGACAGGATGACGACGTCGGGCGCGACCTGACCGACGCGTTTCACGCCGGGCTCGCGGCTCAAATGATCAGCAAGCTGGCCGGACTTGACCGGCTCGCCTTGCACGATGAATTCCTGCTCTGAGTTCGGATCCGCCATGCGTCGCTCCCTCCATGTCAGGTCGGCGGTGGGCGGACTGTTCGTGCGCCCACCGCCTTGCTTGCTTGGACCCGCGTTGCGAATGGCGCGGGTCGCTGCTTCAGATCCGCCGTCCTAGTGCATCGTGCCTGCGGGCTGGCCGGTGCTGAAGATGCCGAGCGTGTGCCCGATGTTGAGGCCGGTCTGCGCGCCCTGTCCGATCTTCTTGAGCACGCTCCAGAAGCCCTGCAGCTCCATGTCGGTCGGCTGCGCGGCCGCCGCCTGCTGGCCCGGCTGGCCGGCGCTGAAGATGCCGAGGTCGTGGCCGACGTTGAGGCCGGTCTGGACGCCCTGACCGATCTTCTTGAGCACGCTCCAGAAGCTCTGCAGCTCCATGTCGGTGGGCTGCGCGGCCGCCGTCTGCTGGCCCGGCTGGCCAGCGCTGAAGATGCCGAGGTTGTGGCCGACGTCGAGGCCGGTCTGGACGCCCTGACCGATCTTCTTGAGCACGCTCCAGAAGCCCTGCAGCTCCATGTCGGTCGGCTGCGCCGCTGCGGGTGCCGCTTGCGGACCGGTGCTGAAGATGCCGAGGTTGTGGCCGACGTTGAGGCCGGTCTGGACGCCCTGTCCGATCTTCTTGAGCACGCTCCAGAAGCCCTGCAGCTCCATGTCGGTCGGCTGCGTCGCGGCGGTTGCGGCTTGCGGACCAGCGCTGAAGATGCCGAGGTTGTGGCCGACGTCGAGGCCGGTCTGGACGCCCTGTCCGATCTTCTTGAGCACGCTCCAGAAGCCCTGCAGCTCCATGTCGGTCGGCTGCGTCGCGGCGGTTGCGGCTTGCGGACCAGCGCTGAAGATGCCGAGGTTGTGGCCGACGTCGAGGCCGGTCTGGACGCCCTGTCCGATCTTCTTGAGCACGCTCCAGAAGCCCTGCAGCTCCATGTCGGTCGGCTGCGCGGCGGCTGCGGCCTGCGGGCCGGCGCTGAAGATGCCGAGGTTGTGCCCGACGTTGAGCCCGGTCTGGACGCCCTGTCCGATCTTCTTGAGCACGCTCCAGAAGCCCTGCAACTCCATCTCCGACGGCTGCTCGGTGCCGGGGCCGACCGAGAACGGCGCGAACCCGCCCGCGATTCCGCCGATGGCGCCGCCAAAGTCGCGGCCGGTCTTGCCGCCGATCAGGCGTCCGATCGCCTGTCCGGCGAACCTGCCGAGAACGGAGCCGAAGATCCCTTCGGGATTCAATTGACCATAGTCCTCAGTCGACTGCTGCATGCCACTCATGTTGAGCCTCCTCGCTCGTTGTTTGATCTTCGAGCGGCGCGCCGCTTGACCTCATCAGGCGTAGTTGCTGCGCGACGTCGATCGAGGGCGATGTTGCGCGCGTGGCCGTGATGCAAGTGTCAAGCGGGGCGTGAAAGTGCCGTCAAAATCGATCATGTGTGGAACGCATGGAGCAAGATCACGCGGATCGTCAGACGCGTAGCATGCGCCTGATTTCGCGCTGCAGGCTCTCGGTTTCGCTCTCCGGCGTGGCGCCGACCTGCTTTCGCAGCACGGTGCGGCAGAAGTCATATTGACGCAGGGCGTCGGCACGGCGGCCCTGCTGCGCGTAGCAGCGCATCAAGGTGCGGTGGACGTCCTCCTGCAGCGGATCTGCGGCCAGCACACGCAATGAGAACGTCGTGGCGATCTCCACATGTTCCCGGCCGCCGACGTCCAGCAGGCCCGCGATCGCCCGGATCGCCCGCGTCTTCAGTCGTTGACGCTCGGCGGAGAGCCATGCCTCGAACGCGCAGGACGTCGAGCTGATGCCGTCGAGCAACTCGCCCCGGAACAGCGCGGCGGCGCGGGCCATGGTTTCCAGATCGCCGAGCTGCAGCAGCACCTCGAATTCCTGCACGTCGGTCGTGACGGCGTTCGGATGGATGCGGATGTCGTCGCGTTCCGCCGAGATCACCTCGGTGCATTGCGGCAGCACCCGGCGCAGCGTCAACAGCGCCTGGCGCAGGTTTGCGCGCGCGTTGTCGCCGAAGCGGCCTTCCCACAGGAGGGCGGCAAGCTTGCTGCGTGAAATGCCGTGCGGAGAGGTGAGGGCGAGATAGCCCAGGAGCGTTGCCGCCTTGCGGCTTGGGATGACGACCTGCTCGCCGGAGACGCGTCTGATTTCAAGACCGCCAAAGAGATTGATACGCAGCAGACTCATTGTCTCTCTCCTCTGAATGGCGACTCGCTGCGATCGGCGCCTTGCCTGCAGAAGTCGAGCTTCTCGTGCGATGAGATTGAGCGGCTGCAGCCCGATCAGGTCTGCACGGTCGTCGCCGAACGGCGAGCCGCCACGCTGTTCGTTGTCATCGTCGAAATGAGATCGGCAATGCAGTTAAGTCTGTCCGAGCAACGTTCGGTTCAATCTTGGATTGTAGGACGAAGCGAGACCGTGCCGTTGTGGCTTGCAGTATGCACTCCATCGGGTCCAGTCTGGGCGCAGCCGGAACCGCACGCTGTGAGCTACGCCACACTCCACGTCGGACACCGTCGTGCCGCATGCTCCATGGTCAGGAAGATTGGATTGTTCCGATGAGATCGTTCCGCAAGGAACTTTGGTTCCAGACACCGGGCCGTCGCGCCTTCATCAACATCACGGATGATGTCGAGGCGGCGCTGAAGGAGAGCGGGGTGCGCGAAGGGCTGGTGCTGGTCAACGCGATGCACATCACCGCGTCGGTGTTCATCAACGACGACGAGAGCGGGCTGCATTTCGACTACGAGCAGTGGCTAGAGAAGCTGGCGCCGCACGAGCCGGTCGCGGGCTATCGGCACAACCGGACCGGCGAGGACAATGCCGACGCCCACATGAAGCGCCAGATCATGGGGCGCGAGGTCGTAGTCGCGATCACCAATGGCAAGCTCGATTTCGGCCCGTGGGAGCAGATCTTCTACGGCGAGTTCGACGGCGGACGGCGCAAGCGCGTGCTGATCAAGATCATCGGGGAGTAGGGGGCGGTGTCGCCGTTTCCGGATGCGTTGACGCCTCCGACTGACCCATGTCGTCACGGCCGGGTTGGTCCGTGCCACAATCTCCGCTGTCGTCCCTGCGAACGCAGGGACCCATACCGCGGAATCTATCGGTGAGGCACAACTACCAGCCATCGTCCCATTGAAGCCGGTGGTTATGGGTCCCTGCGTTCGCAGGGACGACAATGCAGGGCTGCGAGGCGTCGGTGATTCAGCCACGAAGGAGAGGCGCTTCCGGAGGTCATCACACCATCGACCTTGGATCCCGCAGGCCCCAACGGCCGGCCTCGACCAGGGTGATGAAGCGCTCCACGGCCTCATTAAACAACGCCGGCTCCTCCAGATTCAGCACATGGCCGGACTTCGGGAAGAACGTCAGTCCCGACGCCGGCAGGTGCTGCTTGAGGAACAGGCTCGGCTCGATGCAGGCGTCGTCCTCGTCGCCGCAAATGATCAGCGCGGGCGTGGCGACGCGGCGGATCGCATCCGTCATGATGTAGATCGAGGGCCTCGCGCCTTGAAAGCCGCGCATGGTGTTGGCCGAGCCCCTGGCGTCGTGGCGAGCGAGTGCGGCATAGAAGTCGGCGTGGCCGCGCGGGTCCTTGACCAGGAAGGGAATGCGGCCGGGCGCCTCGCGGGTGACCTTGGCGGTCTCGGCCGAGCCGAGGGTCTCGAACTGCTCGGCCGTGGCGCGGCACTGGGCGCGGAAGGCGTCGAGCTGCGTGAGGTCGGAGCCCGAGCCGACGCCGGCCAGCACCATCGAGCAGATGCGGCCGGGCGCGTTCAGCGCGACCTGCAGTGCGGAGTACGAGCCCATCGACAGGCCAACGAAATGGGCGCTGTCGATGCCGAGATGGTCCAGCACCGCCAGGGCGTCGGTGTAGAAGTGCACGTAGCTGTAGACGTCGGGCGCGGCCGGCACCTCCGAGGGCGTGTAGCCTCGCGCGGAGTAGGCGATGCAGCGGTGGCGGCGCGCGAAATAGCGCAACTGCGGCTCCCAGTTGGTGTGGTCGGCGGCGAACTCGTGCAGGAAGATGAGCGGCGTGCCGGCGCCGACCTCTTCGAAATAGAGGCGAACGCCGTCTTTGGCCGTTGCGTGGGGCATCGTCAGCTCCTCCCGTGTCACGTGCCGCATGTTGACGAGTCGCGCGACACGCGACAATGGCCGGGCCAGTAGCCTTGTTTTCGCCTCAAGATAGACCCGGAATCACCCTCTCGTCGCCAGTCTTTCGCCGCCGAAGGTCATGGTTTCGTCACACCGCGACTTTTTACGGACCCGCTGGCGGCTTGCAGAGGGGCCGCGCTGAGGACCAGGGGGTGCCAAGTCAGGGTACTGGGGGAAGTAACAGAAGGATTGAGTATGGTTGTGTCTACCCTTCGCCGGTCGCTTCACGTCGTTGCGCTGACCATGTGCTCGGCAGTCGTCGCCGTCACCGCAACACCGGCATCGGCCCGTCCGCATCACGGCTCGGGGCATCATGCCCACCGCAGCCACGGCGGCCATCACTACGCAGGGCATCATCACCACCGGCGTTCCGTCGCCCGGCTGTCGCGCTGGGAGCGCGGCGTGGCGCGGGTGCAGGTGAGCGGCGTTGCCGACGCGCAGGCCAGCGTCATGATGCCGGGAACGGCGTCCGACGGCATGGCGTCGTCCGGCGGCTTCGGCGGCGGCAGCAGCGTCGTTTCCGCGGCGCGCAGCTTCATCGGCAGCGGCAATCCGACCGGCCGGCGCAGCCTGTGGTGCGCCCGTTTCATGAACATGGTGCTGGAGCGCACCGGCCATCGCGGCACCGGCTCCGACATGGCGCGCTCGTTCGCGAGCTATGGCCAGCGCGTCTCCGGCCCGCAGGTCGGGGCGATCGCGGTGATGAGCCGCCGCGGCGGCGGCCACGTCGGCGTGGTGTCGGGCGTCGATGCCCAGGGCAACCCGATCGTCATCTCCGGCAACAACGGCAACCGTGTCCGCGAGAGCGCGGTGTCGCGGGGGCGGGTGTACGCCTACGTGATGCCGAACTAACCAATCTCGAACTAATGAATCGAGCCGTCGAGGCTCGCTCGGTGTGCGCCTCTCCCGCTTGCGGGGGAGGTCGCATCGCATCGAAGATGCGGTGCGGGTGGGGGAAGTCTCTCCACACGAAGATTTTCGGGTGGGGCGGCCCCCACCCTCCCCCGCAAGCGGGAGAGGGGGCGCGCCGCCGATGCAGCCAGCGCTCGAACTACACCAGCCGCGGCTGCTCCACGGCGAGTTCGTCGCCAACGGCGATATCGCCGGCTTCGATCACCTCGGCATAGATGCCGCATTCATTGTTGCCGCGCCGGGTCATCAGCGCGGGCGGGATGTCGAGGTCGCGGGCGGCCGTGTCCGGGTCGACGTTGACGGCGGCGCAGCGGGTGGTGGTCTTCACGACCTTGAGCCGCGCCGAGCCGATGCGCAGCGTCTCGCCCATGAGCGAGGTCTCGTGCCAGGCCGGCCAGCCGGTGACGTAGACGTTGGCGCGGAAGCGCAGCGGGTGCACGGGAGCGCCGACCAAGGTCTCGATCTCCGCAATGGAGGCGAGGTTGATGATCGAGACCACCTTGCGCGCCAGATCCGTAAAAGCGTAACCACCGCCCGACAGCAGCTTTGGCGGCCCGCGCAGCTCGGCGGCGAACTCGGCTGCGAAGAAGCGCTCGATCGCCGCGCGGCCGTCGGGGCTCTCGAGATCGCCTTGGGCGACGATCGCGCCGTCCTTGCGGATGGTGAGGATGTTGGTCGCGTCGTCGAAGATGGTCTTGAAGCCGGCGAGGCGCTCGTTGCGCATCAGCATCAGATACGCCGTCTTCGGTTTCCAGACCGGAGCTGCGGGATCGAACCCGCTGGGACCGTTCTCGAGCGCGTAGCGGCGGTCGGCCGGCAGGGTCTGGCCGACCCGCAAAGGCGCCCTCCGCAATGGTTCCGGGGTAAGGCCCTTGACGGGATAGCGGTACAGGCCGGCGATGCGCGCGGGAGGGGTCTGGCTCATGCCGCCTCATAGGAGATTCCCTTGGCCGCGGCCAGGGCACACGAATTTGTGAAGCGGCCTCTTCCGTTTTCGCACCGCCTTCCCACATTTCCACTCAAGCCGGGCGCAAGCCGGCGACGTCAATGGTTGCGGCGTTGATGGACGTCAACGTGCGCGGTCCGAAACCCAATGAAGATGCTGAAACCGTGCCTTCGGGGCGTCACAGCAGGCTGAGGGAAACATCATGAATATCGAAAAATATACCGAGCGCGCGCGGGGCTTCATCCAATCGGCGCAGTCGCTGGCGATGCGCGACGGCCATCAGCAGTTCTCGCCGCTGCATCTGCTGAAGGTCCTGCTCGACGACGGCGAGGGACTCGCTGGCGGTCTCATCGACCGCGCCGGCGGCAATTCGCGTGCGATCCTGAAAGCGACCGAGGATGCGCTGGGCAAGCTGCCGAAGGTGTCGGGCAGCGGCGCCGGGCAGATCTATCTGTCGCCCGAGCTGGCGCGCGCCTTCGACGCGGCGGAGAAGGCGGCTGAGAAGGCCGGCGACAGTTTCGTCACGGTGGAGCGGTTGCTGCTCGGCCTGACGCTGGAGAAGAACAGCGAAGCTGGCGGCATCCTCGCCAAGGGCGGCGTCACCGCGCAGAACCTCAACGCAGCGATCGAATCCCTGCGCAAGGGCCGCACGGCCGACTCGGCGACCGCCGAGAATGCGTATGACGCCTTGAAGAAATATGCCCGCGACCTGACCCAGGCGGCGCGCGACGGCAAGCTCGATCCGGTGATCGGCCGCGACGAGGAAATCCGCCGCACCATTCAAGTTCTGTCGCGTCGGACCAAGAACAATCCCGTGCTGATCGGCGAGCCCGGCGTCGGCAAGACCGCGATCGTCGAGGGCCTCGCGCTGCGCATCGTCAATGGCGACGTGCCGGAGAGCCTGAAGGACAAGCGGCTTTTGTCGCTCGATCTGGGCGCGCTGATCGCCGGCGCGAAATATCGCGGCGAGTTCGAGGAGCGGCTGAAGGCCGTGCTGCAGGAGGTCACGTCGGCCGAAGGCAGCTTCGTGCTGTTCATCGACGAGATGCACACCCTGATCGGTGCCGGCAAGGCCGACGGCGCGATGGATGCGTCGAACCTGCTGAAGCCCGCGCTCGCTCGCGGCGAGCTGCACTGCATCGGCGCGACCACGCTCGACGAGTATCAGAAACACGTCGAGAAGGACGCCGCGCTGGCGCGGCGGTTCCAGCCGGTCTACGTCACCGAGCCGACGGTCGAGGATACCATCTCGATCCTGCGCGGCCTGAAGGACAAATACGAGCAGCATCACGGCGTGCGCATCACCGACTCCGCGCTTGTGGCGTCGGCCACGCTGTCGAACCGCTACATCACCGACCGCTTCCTGCCCGACAAGGCCATCGACCTGATGGACGAGGCGGCGGCGCGGCTGAAGATGCAGGTCGACAGCAAGCCCGAGGAACTGGACTCGCTGGATCGCGAGATCATCCGGCTCAAGATCGAGCAGGAGGCCTTGAAGAAGGAGAGCGATCTCGGCTCCAAGACGCGGCTGCAGGTGCTGGAGAAGGAGCTCGCCGATCTCGAGGAGAAGTCGGCGGCGCTGACGTCGAAATGGAGCGCCGAGAAGGACAAGCTGTCGAACGCGCAGAAGCTCAAGAGCGAGCTGGACGGCCTGCGCATCGAGCTCGCCAACGCGCAGCGCCGCGGCGAGTATCAGAAGGCGGGCGAGCTGGCCTATGGCCGCATCCCCGAGCTGGAGAAGCAGCTGGCCGACATCGAGGCCAAGGAGAATGCCGGGGAGATGATGGAGGAGGCGGTCACCGCCAACCACATCGCGCAGGTGGTCTCGCGCTGGACCGGCGTGCCGGTCGACAAGATGCTCGAGGGCGAGAAGGACAAGCTCCTGCGCATGGAGGACTCGCTCGGCAAGCGCGTCGTCGGCCAGTTCGAAGCCGTGCATGCGGTCGCGACCGCCGTGCGGCGCTCGCGTGCCGGCTTGCAGGACCCGCACCGGCCGATGGGCTCGTTCATGTTCCTAGGGCCGACCGGTGTCGGCAAGACCGAGCTGACGAAAGCGCTCGCCGAGTATCTGTTCAACGACGAAACCGCGATGGTCCGGCTCGACATGTCCGAGTACATGGAGAAGCACTCGGTGTCGCGGCTGATCGGCGCGCCTCCCGGCTATGTCGGCTATGACGAGGGCGGGGCGCTGACCGAGGCCGTGCGGCGCCGGCCGTACCAGGTCGTCTTGTTCGACGAGATCGAGAAGGCGCATCCGGACGTGTTCAACGTTCTCTTGCAGGTGCTCGACGACGGCCGCCTGACCGATGGCCAGGGCCGCACCGTCGACTTCCGCAACACGCTGATCATCATGACCAGCAATCTCGGCTCCGAGTTCCTGGTCAATCAGCCGGAGGGCGAGGATACGTCGGAGGTGCGCGAGCTGGTGATGGGCACGGTGCGGAGCCATTTCCGACCCGAGTTCCTCAACCGCGTCGACGAGATCATCCTGTTCCACCGCCTGCAGAAGAGCGAGATGGGTCGGATCGTCGAGATCCAGTTCGGGCGTCTCCAGAAGCTCCTGGAGGAGCGCAAGATCACGCTGTCGCTCGATGGCGACGCGCGCGACTGGCTCGCCGCCAAGGGCTGGGATCCGGCTTACGGCGCACGGCCGTTGAAGCGGGTGATCCAGCGCAGCGTGCAGGATCCGCTCGCCGAGATGATCCTCGCCGGCGACGTGAAGGACGGCGATCACATGACGATCTCGGCCGAAGGCAATGTGCTGACCTTCAACGGCAAGGTGCCGCACACTGCCGAGATCGCGACTTTCGAGGCGCCGATCCCGAAGCGCAAGCTGAACTGAGCGGCGTTTCGCCGAACTGAAACGGAAGCGGCCCGCGCTGAGCGATCAGCGCGGGCCGTTTTCAGTTGAACGCGCCTTTGGGGGGGCGAGGGGCCTCGCTCACCGGCTGACCTGGATCGGGCCGGCGTCGGAGATGCGCGAGGCGCCGGTGCCGCGGCTGGTCATCATCTGGTCGACGCGGTCGCGCTCCTTCTCGAAGTTGGCCATGATCGGGCCCTCGAGCGACCGGCCCCGCGGCAGCTTCACGCGCATCGGGTCGACGAAGCGGCCGTTGACGAGGATCTCATAGTGGACGTGCGGGCCGGTCGACATGCCGGTCGAGCCGACGAAACCGATGACCTGGCCCTGGCGCACGCGCTTGCCGGGCTCCATGCCCTTGGCAAACGCCGACATGTGGCCGTAGGCGGTCTCGTATCCGTTGTTGTGCTTGATGCGGATATATTTGCCGTAGCCGCCTTCCTGGCCGACCTTCTCGAGCACGCCGTTGCCGGAGGCGAAAATGGGGGTGCCGTAGGCGGTGGCCCAGTCGACGCCGGTGTGCATCTTCACGAAGCCGAGAATCGGATGGCGGCGGCCGCCAAAGCCGGAGCGCATGATCGCGTTGTTGACCGGCTTGCGCACCAGGAACTTCTTCGCGCTCTTGCCGGTCTCGTCGTAATAGTCGACGACACTGTCGTCGGGGGTCTGGAACCGGTAGTATTTCTTGGTCTCGCCGCCGACCGTCAGCGAAGTGAACAGCACCTCGGTCTTGTCGTTGTTGCCAGGCTTGTCGTCGTCGTCGCCGGCATAGAAGACGTCGAACGAATCCCCAGGCTGCACCTTGCGCTGGAAATCGACGTCGTAGGAGTAGATGCGGATCATGTCCTCGATGACCGGCGCGGGCACCTTGTTGCGCATCGCCGTCTCGTAAATGCTCTGATAGAGGCGGACACCGGTGCCGTCATCCTCCTCGTCATTGGTGTTGTCGGCGGTCTCGGTGACCGTGTTCATGCTCTGCGCGTCCACGGCGACGTATCGTCCGAGGTCCGACAGCGCGGCCACCGCCTCGATCATGGTGTCGTTGGCGACGATGACCCGGAACGGCTGTAGCCGGGCGCCGGGGGCAGGGCTGGATGGCGCCATCAGGATGCGCAGTTTCTCGCCTTCCTTCAGGCCGCCGTCACGGCCGCGCGGGCCGAGCTGGGCGGCGATCGCCTTGGCTTCGTCGGGCGTCGCGCCCTGGTCGCGCAGGATCGAGGCGACGGTATCGCCCTTCTTGACCAGGTGGACGCGCTCGCCGAGTGGATTGCCGCCGGTGATCTGGTCCTTGGTCTTGGGGAGCAAGGTGACATTTTCCGGCACCACCCGGGTCTCGAAGCCGGCGTAAGGATCGGGCAAGGTGCCGTCATTGGCATAGGACAGTTTCAGGTCGCCGCCTTGGACGGCCTGCGCGCCGGCCGCGTCGGCGGCGGCATTGGCAAGCGAGGCGTAGCGTACGCCGCCATTGTAGCCGCGCCAGTTCGCCGCATCACGGACCCGCATGACGATTTCGTCGAGCGCCACCGAGGTTGCGATCTTCGCCTTGGGGAGCACGGCGGCGAGATCCTTGGTCACGAACGAGACCTCGGCGTCGGGCTCGACGGCCTCGGGATTGTTCGGATCCTCGCCGGACCCTGTCTTGTCGTTGTCGGTGTCGCTCAGCAGGCGCTGGGCGTTGAACGGCGGGATCTTGGCGGAAAGATCGCTCGTCGTCATCGACAGGTTGCCCGAGATCCGGACATAGGGACGGACCCGGATGAGCTCGCGCGATCCCGCGCGGGTCACGGTCGAGATGCGCACCACATTGCGGGCCGCGGCCGCTTCGCTCGGCGGCGGCAGGCGGTCGCTCTTGCGCAGGGTGGCGACGCGGTCATTGGCACCGAAGGCGCCGCGCAGCGCGCTCTCCATCCGCTCCGGCATGCGCGCGAAGGTCATTTCGCCGTCGAGCGAGGCGAAAACGGCGCCGCCGATGAGGGCTGCGCCGCATAGACCCGTCAGAATCGTACCAGAGAACCATTGTACGGAAACGCGGCGGCGGTCGATCACCGCGGCCTCGGAGCCATCGACCGATAGCGGCGGCTCATGACCGAGATCGATCATGCCGACCTCGCGTCCATACCCCCCGCGTGACGTCCGATGGTTCAACCTTCGTCCCCCAAATTCAAAGTCAGCACCGAGATCACTCAGCTGCCGGTTGGCTTAACGTCCAAGACAAACGGCTCGGAATGATGGCGCGCTTCTGACGGTTCGAGACTCTCTGGCTGGAAAGCCGGAATCCGCAAACCGCTATTGTTCTTCAGGATCTCTCGATGTCGTCTCGGCCGTATCAGGCGAAGGGCTCGCCACTTCCTTGATCTGGATCATCCTTGAATCGATGGCAGTCCCCGCTGGACCCAAATCAACCCAGGTCGATGCTTAACAAATCGTCGCAGGATTGTGGCCCAAGTGGGGCACGAAGTCCGCAAGAAGTCGGGGTTCTCCTGCTGTCCGGAAAAAAATGATTCGATGCGACGATTTGTTGACATTGGGCGTTGACACCCCGATCGGCCCCCCCTATAAACCCGATCACTGAGCGCGGCGCCGCTTCGGGACACACCGAGGCGAGCATTCGCGCCAATATTGCTCCTCACTTCTGTTGAGTGATGCACAACCGGTAAAACCCGGTTGCTCATCGACGTCGGAAGATGTTGGGCGCACCCTCCATCCGAGGGTGGGACCGAGGTCCCGGGCTGTTTGACAAGTGAAGATGAAGAAAGAGAAACGTGGACGGCGGAGTCCTTGCGGGTCTCGGGATTGAAGGCTTCGGCTTTTGGTTCTGGGATCGGACGAGAAGACTTCGGCGGACAATGTTTCAAAGGTAACACCATGGTTTCCGCGCTGTGAAGCGTGGAGATCGATTGGTGGGACCTCGTCAAACGTTGTGATCAGCCGGTTCAAAGCTTCAAGTTCAACTTGAGAGTTTGATCCTGGCTCAGAGCGAACGCTGGCGGCAGGCTTAACACATGCAAGTCGAGCGGGCGTAGCAATACGTCAGCGGCAGACGGGTGAGTAACGCGTGGGAACGTACCTTTTGGTTCGGAACAACACAGGGAAACTTGTGCTAATACCGGATAAGCCCTTACGGGGAAAGATTTATCGCCGAAAGATCGGCCCGCGTCTGATTAGCTAGTTGGTGGGGTAACGGCCCACCAAGGCGACGATCAGTAGCTGGTCTGAGAGGATGATCAGCCACATTGGGACTGAGACACGGCCCAAACTCCTACGGGAGGCAGCAGTGGGGAATATTGGACAATGGGGGCAACCCTGATCCAGCCATGCCGCGTGAGTGATGAAGGCCCTAGGGTTGTAAAGCTCTTTTGTGCGGGAAGATAATGACGGTACCGCAAGAATAAGCCCCGGCTAACTTCGTGCCAGCAGCCGCGGTAATACGAAGGGGGCTAGCGTTGCTCGGAATCACTGGGCGTAAAGGGTGCGTAGGCGGGTCTTTAAGTCAGGGGTGAAATCCTGGAGCTCAACTCCAGAACTGCCTTTGATACTGAAGATCTTGAGTTCGGGAGAGGTGAGTGGAACTGCGAGTGTAGAGGTGAAATTCGTAGATATTCGCAAGAACACCAGTGGCGAAGGCGGCTCACTGGCCCGATACTGACGCTGAGGCACGAAAGCGTGGGGAGCAAACAGGATTAGATACCCTGGTAGTCCACGCCGTAAACGATGAATGCCAGCCGTTAGTGGGTTTACTCACTAGTGGCGCAGCTAACGCTTTAAGCATTCCGCCTGGGGAGTACGGTCGCAAGATTAAAACTCAAAGGAATTGACGGGGGCCCGCACAAGCGGTGGAGCATGTGGTTTAATTCGACGCAACGCGCAGAACCTTACCAGCCCTTGACATGTTTGGGACCGGTCGCAGAGACGTGACCTTCTCTTCGGAGCCCGAAACACAGGTGCTGCATGGCTGTCGTCAGCTCGTGTCGTGAGATGTTGGGTTAAGTCCCGCAACGAGCGCAACCCCCGTCCTTAGTTGCTACCATTTAGTTGAGCACTCTAAGGAGACTGCCGGTGATAAGCCGCGAGGAAGGTGGGGATGACGTCAAGTCCTCATGGCCCTTACGGGCTGGGCTACACACGTGCTACAATGGCGGTGACAGTGGGAAGCTAAGGGGCAACCCTTCGCAAATCTCAAAAAGCCGTCTCAGTTCGGATTGGGCTCTGCAACTCGAGCCCATGAAGTTGGAATCGCTAGTAATCGTGGATCAGCACGCCACGGTGAATACGTTCCCGGGCCTTGTACACACCGCCCGTCACACCATGGGAGTTGGCTTTACCTGAAGGCGGTGCGCTAACCAGCAATGGAGGCAGCCGACCACGGTAGGGTCAGCGACTGGGGTGAAGTCGTAACAAGGTAGCCGTAGGGGAACCTGCGGCTGGATCACCTCCTTTCTAAGGATGGCTCTTCAGCATGATCTTCGGATCGGCTGGTCTTCGGACCGGTCAGCTATCGAGCTGTTTTAGAAACATCAGGGGCCATCAAGATCGCCAGATCTTGCTTGAGCTCCATTGGCGGGATTTCGCCGTCTTCGTTTCTCTTTCTTCGCGGACGAACACGCTGCCTGGGGCTGCGCGGTTGCTGCATTTGCCCTCGCGGGCAGGGTGGCGACGAGCTTCGAGCGTTAGGGCTTGTAGCTCAGTTGGTTAGAGCGCGCGCTTGATAAGCGTGAGGTCGGAAGTTCAAGTCTTCCCAGGCCCACCACTTTCTGGCGTCTCTCACTCTCTGGTCTGGCTTGGCATTCGTCTTCTGGTTACGGGGCCATAGCTCAGCTGGGAGAGCGCGTGCTTTGCAAGCATGAGGTCGTCGGTTCGATCCCGTCTGGCTCCACCAGATGGTCTGATCGCCGAGCGATCGCTTGACAGCGCTGGTTCAACATCGTCCGCGAGACAACATTTCGCATCTTCTGATCCTCACCGGGATTACAGAAGACTGCGTGTTATCTGACATCGTGAAGAGGAGATCGATCCGAGTTGGGTCGTGCAATGGAGCGTCACCGCGCAAGCGGTCCGCGCTTCGACTATGCACTGACACTTCACTATCTCCGGGTCATTTCGGCGCAGGCTGGAAGCTGTGAAGCATCCTGTCTGTTGTAAATGACTCTGTTAGCTGCGCTTGACCGCACGGCTATCGGTTCGATCTTAAGAAGCAAGCTGGTCTTTCTAATCAGTGTCCGCGCTGCTCCAACGCTTGTCCTTACGGACTTGTGGGAGCGGTGAACATTCTGCCGAGTGTGTGGACATTGATAATGAGAGCAATCAAGTGCCTTAAGGGTGTTCGGTGGATGCCTTGGCGCTGAGAGGCGATGAAGGACGTGCTACGCTGCGATAAGCCGTGGGGAGCTGCGAAGAAGCTTTGATCCGCGGATTTCCGAATGGGGAAACCCACCTTCGATAGCCGGAACTCCAAGACCTTGGTCTTGGTGTTCGACCAGGAGACTGTGAGAATTCAAGGCCGTGAGGTTTTGGATTTCCGGTTATCAAGAGAAGGTATGAGACTTCTGAATACATAGGAGGTTTCAAGCGAACCCAGGGAACTGAAACATCTAAGTACCTGGAGGAAAGGACATCAACCGAGACTCCGCTAGTAGTGGCGAGCGAACGCGGACCAGGCCAGTCATGAATGTAAGCCAACCAGAACCTGTCAGGAAAGCAGGGCCTCAGAGGGTGATAGCCCCGTATGGGTAATGCGAACATTCATGCTCGAGTAAGGCGGGACACGTGCAATCCTGTCTGAACATGGGGGGACCACCCTCCAAGCCTAAGTACTCCTCAGCGACCGATAGTGAACCAGTACCGTGAGGGAAAGGTGAAAAGCACCCCGACGAGGGGAGTGAAATAGACCTGAAACCGGACACCTACAAACAGACGGAGCCCAAGATGCGTTCTGGGTGACGTCGTACCTTTTGTATTATGGGCCAGCGACTTAATTTAACGAGCAAGCTTAAGCCGATAGGCGTAGGCGTAGCGAAAGCGAGTCTGAACAGGGCGTCAAGTTCGTTGTATTAGACCCGAAACCTAGTGATCTAGCCATGAGCAGGTTGAAGGTGAGGTAACACTCACTGGAGGACCGAACGGGTGCCTGTTGAAAAAGGCTCCGATGACTTGTGGTTAGGGGTGAAAGGCCAATCAAACTGGGAAATAGCTGGT
>NZ_JAUESY010000007.1:362500-595498 GCF_032484415.1 Bradyrhizobium sp. SZCCHNS30572
GGCACTTGCGCAGGCTGCCAAGGATTCGCCGGCCCAGCCGCCCGGACCCACGGTCAGCCAGCCGCCGCAGCTCAAGCAGATCGCGCTGACCGACCAGCAGATCGAAAACGTGCTGGCATCGCAAAAGGACATGGATGCCGTCACCGACAAGCTTCCCGAAAACGCGCCGCCGGACCAGAAGGTGGTGACGCAGCTCGATGGCGTCGCCAAGAAATACGGCTTCGCCAGCTATGACGATTTCAACATCGTCGTCGACAACATCAGCCTGGTGATGGGCGGCATCGATCCGAAGACGAAAAAGTACATCGGTCCCGAAGCCGTCATCAAGCAGCAGATCGATCAGGTCCAGGCCGACACGAAGATGAAGCCCGACGACAAGAAGCAAGTCCTCAGCGATCTCAACGCGGCGCTGAAGGCGAAACCGCCCGAGGTCGAGAACAAGGGCAACATCGATCTCGTCGTCAAGTACTACGACAAGCTCGCCGCGGCGTTCGGCGACGACGACAACTGAGCCCCGGACGTCACGTGAACTCAGAGCCCCGGCCTGTTGGTCGGGGCTTTTTATTGACCGTGAGAGGTCATGCGCGGGAGCGAATCAGCGCGCGAACGTCCTTTCCATCTCTTTGCGGGTCGCGACGATATCCTTGTCCATGTCGTCGACGTCGACGTCGCTCCACCGCACGACTGAACCATGAGCAACGTCGTCGGTGAGCTTCACGCGATGCGCCAATCCGATCGGCAGCGCCCCAAGCTGGAGGCTCTTACGCGCCGGAATCACCTTGCCCCAGACCGTGTAGCCGCCCTCTCCATCGAGCATCTCGCCGGCGCGCAGATCCTTCTTGGCGACGGCGACGACGTCGCCGCGGAAACCGAGCGGCTGTCCGGTCGGCTCGCGCCGCAGCGCCGCCGACAGCACCGAGACGTTCAGCTCCAACCCGATCAGGTGATAGGGCTTGTACATCGCCGCATAGCGGCCAGTGGCGTCCGTCTTCAGGCCATATTGGCGGAAGCAGTCCGCGGCGTAGTCGTTCGGCGCCTCCAGCACGACATAGACGCCCCAGCGCAGATCGCGAAACACCGGCCGTCCGTCGCGTTCGAGCGATGACACCACCTCGACCATGCCCGATCGTTCCAGCACGCCGCCGCGGTCGCGCGGACGCAGGACATGGGGCAGATCATCGACGCCGCAGGGGGGAAACAGCAGTCCGTCCGTGGGCACGTCGAGCCCGGTCGCGTTGGCGATCGCGGCCATCTCGATCGCCGACTTGGTGCCGTCGAGGAAGGAATTGAACATCTGCGGATTCATGCCGGCGGACTGTGCTTCGCCCGCCGTCAGCCCGTAATGCTGCCAGACGCCATCGGGCGTCACGTCGTGATAGGCCGGCAGATATTTCGTGCCCTTGCCGGCCGCGACCACGTGGAAGCCGGTCGCGCGCGCCCAGTCGACGAGCTCGGCCGTCAGCGCCGGCTGGTCGCCATAGGCCAGTGAATAGACAACGCCCGCCTTGCGCGCCTCTTCCGCGAGAAGCGGCCCGGCCAGCACGTCCGCCTCGACATTGACCATCACGATGTGCTTGCCAGCCTTGATCGCGGCGCGCGCGTGGCGGATGCCGGCAGCAGGGTTGCCGGTCGCTTCGACAACGACGTCAATGCCGTCACCCGTCGCCTTCGAACCATCGGGGCTGAAATTCGTGCGCGCGATCAGCTCGGCGCTCCAGCCGACCGTCCGGCACGCGTCGCGGGCGCGCTCGGGATCGAGGTCGATGATGACGGGGACCTCGAGGCCCGCGACGTGCGGAACCTGCGCCAGGAACATCGAGCCGAACTTGCCGGCGCCGATCAGTGCGACGCGCACAGGCTTGCCGGCGGCGGCGCGGGCTTGGAGGAGGGCGTGGAGGTTCATTGGATAGTCCAGTGTCGATGCTTGCGCGAGCTGGCGTGATTTTCCTGACTCGTCAAGCCCGGGCATGACGCCTCTTTTCGTAGCGCGATTGTCTGCCTCACTCCGCCGCCTCGCGATTTTTCGCGCGAGCGAGCTGCAGCAGCGCGTCATCCGGAAGCATCGCGATCGGCGTGAAGTCGCGATGCGCGATGTACTCCGGCCGCGTCGGGGTGCGGATATGGTTCGAGACGGCGTTGAGCGTGAGGTACACGATCTTGCGCGGGTAAGGCGTGATGTTGCCGGCGGAGCCGTGCACAAGATTGCCGTGGAACATCAGCATGCCGCCGGGCTTTCCGGTCGGCGCGACGATGCCGCCTTCCGCGACCAGCCGCGTCACCGTCGCCTCGTCCAAGGTCCACAACGGATAGGACGTTGTCGCGAGATCATGCGACGCCTCGAGGTCGCCGGCATGCTGGCTGCGCGGCACCAGCATCAAGGGGCCGTTGATCGGCATCACCTCGTCGAGAAAGATCGCGATGTTCATCGCGCGCGGCTCCGGCATGCCGTCGTCGCGCTTCCAGGTGCCGTAGTCCTGGTGCCATTGCCAGACATCACCGGTGAAGGCCGATTTGGCGTTGATCTTGAACTGATGCATGTAGACCTTCTCGCCGAAGATCTGCTCGATCGGTTCGATCATGCGCGGATGCGCCGCGAGCACGCGGAAGGCGTCGTTGTAGAGGTGGGCGGCAAACGCCGTGCGCGGCGCGCCGCTCTTCTCGCGCCAGACCTCGGGACGGTTAACCGCATAGATCGCCTCGGCCTCGCGGGCGAGAAAGGCGGTCTCCTCGGGGCTGAACAGCTCGGGCAGGAACAGCCAGCCCTCGCGGTTGAAGAATGCGATCTGCTCCGGCGTCAGCTTCATGGCCGTCTCCCTCGCCTTGGTTTCCTCGGATGAGGCGCCCGCTCTTTGCGCCGGGCTGCCCCTGCGCCGTGCTCCCATCCTTTCGGCCTGCCGATGGACATCACGGTGCTTCCGCTGTCGACATTGGCAGAATCCGGGTGGATCGCAACATTCTCCAAGCCTAATTTGACTGGCAGATGATACGGGGCAGAGCGGCGATGGAGTCCGTCATGTCAGAGCAAAGCTTTGCAATTTTCGAGACTGCGATCGGCGCTTGCGCGATTGCATGGGGAGCGCGCGGCATCAATGCGGTGCAACTGCCGATGGGCGGCGTCGCGCAGATCCGCATCCGGATGCAGCAGCGTTACGAAGGCATCGGCGAAGCCGAGCCGCCGCCGCATGTGCGGCGCACCATCACGCGGATCACGGCGCTGCTTGCCGGAGAGCCGGATGATCTTAGCGATGTCGACCTCGATCTCGACGGCGTCAGCGCGTTCCAGCGCGGCGTCTACGAGATCGCGCGCCGGATCCCGCCGGGCCGGACCCTGACCTATGGCGACATCGCCAAGCAGCTCGGCGGCGTCGAGTTGTCGCGCGAGGTCGGCCAGGCGCTCGGGCGCAACCCGTGCCCGATCGTGGTACCCTGCCATCGCGTGCTGGCGGCGGGCAACAAGCCCGGCGGCTTCTCCGCCAATGGCGGTGTCGAGACCAAGCTGAAGATGCTGGCGATCGAAGGCGCCGCGGTGAACCATACGCCGAGCCTGTTCGATTGACGGGCGCGGTGACCGGCGCCGCGCCCGTGTCTCAGACCGCCTCGCAGGCGAAGCCGTTGCCCTTGCGGGTAATGCGGCCGACCGAGGGCGACGGGAAGTGCGCCGTGCAGCACAGCGTCGACGTGTCGCAATAGCGCTCGAGAAAGGCGCGGCGCGTCACCCCGGCCTGAGCCGGGTCGACGTCGAATCTCGGTGACAGCTCGGGAAAGCTGAGCTGCAGCGGCGTGTGGATCAGGTCGCCGGCGAACACCGCATCGTCTCTGCCCCTGCCGACGGCGACTGCGATATGGCCGGGCGTGTGGCCCGGCGTCGGCAGCAGCCGGACATGATCACCGATCGCGAATGCGTCGCCGACGATGTCGGCGCGCTTGGCCTCGACCACCGGCAGCACGCTGTCGGCGAATGGAGGCACCTCGGCCTTGGCATTCTGCGCCACCCAGTAGTCATATTCGCGCTGCGCGAACACGTAGCGCGCATTCGGGAAGGTCGGCACCCAGCGGCCGTCGTCGAGCCGCGTGTTCCAGCCGACATGATCGGTGTGCAGATGTGTGCACATCACGACGTCGATGTCGTCGACCGATACGCCCGCGGCCGCAAGCGCAAGCATGTAGCTGTCGTCGGTCTTCATGTTCCAGACCGGCCGCGCGCGCGGCTTGTCGTTGCCGATGCAGCTGTCGATCAGGATGGTGTGGTGAGGCGTCCTCACCACGTAGGACTGAAAGCACAGGATCAGCGAGTCCTGCGCATCGAGGGCACCGGCCGCCTGCAGCGCGCTGCGCTCTGCCGCCAGCATCTCCGATGTCAGCTCGGGAAACATCTCACGCGCCGGCAGGAACGTGGTTTCCTGCTCGATGATGCGATGAATGGTCGTGTCTGCAACCGAGAACGTCAGCGTCACGGCAGCTCCTGTTCAGGGATCAAGCCGCCGGCGGCACCGAGATCTTCACCGATTCGCGTTCGAGCATCTTGTCGTGGAACGCGTCGAGTGCCGGAAATGCCTTGCGCCAGCCGCAGTCGGCGAAGCGGAAATCGGCATAGCCGAGTACGCAGACGAGTCCGATCGCGACGATGTCGAACGGGCGTGTCATCAAGTCGGGCTGCGCATTGAAGCGCGCCATGCCCATCCAGGCCCTGTTCCAATGATCGTCGGACCAGGCCTGCCAGCGGAGGCCCTCGGGCCGCACCATCGCCTCGTAGCGGCATAGCAGCATGGAATCGAGCATGCCTTGCAGCATGGAATGCTCGCTCTTGACCTTCCAGCGCGACGGGCCGGAAGCGGGGATCAGCTTGTTGCCGCCGGCGAGCTCGTCGAGATATTCGACGATCACGTAGGAATCCAGGATCACGTCGCCATTGTCGAGGATCAGCACCGGCAGCTTCTTCAGCGGCGTGATCTTCGAATACTCCTCATTGGCCTGGCCCGGCACCACGGCTGCAGGCACGAATTCGAGCCGGTCGATCAGCCCGAGTTCGATGGCGGCGATGCGCACCTTGCGGGCGAATGGCGAGGCGGGCGAGAAGGTGAGTTTCATCGGAAGTGTCCTCTGGCTGGTCATTCCGGGGCGATGCGAAGCATCGAACCCGGAATCTCGAGATTCCGGGTCTGGCGCTACGCGCCATCCCGGAATGACTCACAAGTCGATATCGCGCCTTACGCCTCGATGATCTCCTGGCGCTGCTCGCCGAGGCGTTCGATGCCGAGCGTGACGACGTCTCCGACATTGAGGAAGGTCGGCGGCTTCATGCCCATGCCGACGCCGGGAGGCGTGCCGGTGGTGACGATGTCGCCGGGCAGGAGCGTCATGAACTGCGAGACGTAGGAGATGCACTTCGCCATCGAGAAGATCATCGTCGCGGTGGTGCCGGTCTGGCGGCGCTGGCCGTTGACGTCGAGCCACATCGACAGGTTCTGCACGTCTGGAATCTCGTCCTTGGTGACGAGCCACGGACCTACGGGACCGAACGTGTCGTGCGACTTGCCCTTGGTCCACTGGCCCAGGCGCTCGATCTGGAAGTTGCGCTCGGAGACGTCGTTGCAGATCGTGTAGCCCGCGATGTGGTTCAACGCCTCGGCCTCTGAGACGTATTTGGCGCGGGTGCCGATGATGGCGGCGATCTCGACTTCCCAGTCGAGCTTGGTCGAGCCGCGCGGCTTCTCGACCTGATCATAGGGACCGCACAGCGCGGTGTTGGCTTTCAGGAAGAAGATCGGCTCGGCCGGGATCGGGTTGCCGGTCTCCTTGGCATGGTCGGAGTAGTTGAGGCCGATCGCCACGATTTTCGAGATGCCGGTGACAGGGGCGCCGAGCCGCGGCTTGCCGGCAACGGCGGGCAGGGAGGCCGGATCGAGCGCGGCGAGCTTCTTCAGCGACTCCGGCGCATAGGCCGCGCCATCGAGGTCCTTCACATGCGCCGACAGGTCGCGCAACTGGCCGGATGCGTCGATCAGGCCCGGCTTTTCCGCGCCCTTCTCGCCGTAGCGAACAAGCTTCATTGGTTTCTCTCCCTCAATTCCCTGGTATTCCAGAGCCCTGTCATGGAGCATGGCGGGAGGAAATTCAACCTTGCGGGCTATGCGTCGCCGCTGCCCTGTAATGCCTCGAAGCGGAAGGCGGCGCCGTCCCGCCGGATATGGCCGGCATGGAAATGGCCGCCGATCACCAGCGTCTCGGTGTCGGCAAAACGCGAGAACAGCGCCCGCCGGGTCGCGATCGCCAGCGCCGGATCGGAGTCGACCGTCGAGCTCCAATCGAGACGCGCCATCTGGCAGGGATGGTGGGCGACGTCCCCGGTGAGCACGGCCTGCGCGCCATCCGAGCGGATGTGCAGGCTGACATGACCCGGGCTGTGCCCCGGCGTCGGGATCAGGTTGATCTCGTCGGTGATCACCGCTTCGCTTCCGACGAACTCCGCGCGTCCGGCGGCGACGATCGGCTGCACGGAATCGGCGAAGGTCGCGGTCTCGTCGGCGGCCTCGCTGTGATCGCGCCAATGCTCATATTCGGTGCGGCCGAAAACGTAGCGCGCATTGGAGAAAGTCGGGACCCAGCGGCCGTCGACGAGCCGCGTATTCCAGCCGACATGGTCGACATGGAGGTGGGTGCAGATCACCATGTCGATGCTTTCGGGCGGGAGGCCGGCAGCGCTCATCGTCTCCAGGAACGGTGTCGCGCGGTTGTTCCACATTGGCACGCTGCGGCCCTGCTTGTCGTTGCCGAGCCCGGTGTCGACCACGATCCGCATCGTCGGTGTTTCCAGCACCAGGGTGTGGATCGACATCTTCAGCCGACCTTCATCGGTCGCAAAATCGGGCGTGAGCCAGGACAGCTCGCGGATCGTCTCGGGTGTTGCCTGCGGCAGGATGAAGCGGGTGCCGCCGACGGTCTCCAGCTCGACGAATTTGGTGACCCTGACCCGGCCGATCGTCCAAGACATGCGCGCTTCCTCGTCCTATTCTTGATGCCGGTCACGATGCCGCGCGGCTTGTTCCGGCGCAATGGATCAACTGCCCGGAACAGGCGTTGCTGCAGTCCGTCCATGAGGAGAACGCCATGCCAGAGCTGACGATATCGCCCGAGAAGGTCGCCTTCCTGATCGAAAAGGCGCGCGAGTTCGACGTCAAGGAGCAGGCGACCGATGAGGAATCCGGCTCGAATGCCGTCGATGACGACATGGTCGACGTGCTCCAGGATAGCGGCGATGATCCCGTGGTGCGCGAGATCACCGGCTTCATCAACGCGATGACCGAGGACGAGCAGACCGATCTCGTCGCCTTGATGCGGCTCGGCCGCGGCGACGGCGATATCGACGAGTGGGACGATCTGCGCCGCGAGGCCGCCGGCCAGCGCGACCGCCACACCGCGCGTTATCTGCTGGGCGAGCCGATGCTCGGCGACCTGCTGGCGGAGGGCCTTGATGCGTTCGGCATCGATTGGACCGAAGGCCGCACCACGGCGGATTCGTCGAGCCCAAGCCAGCGCGACGAGGACGAGACCACGAAGCGGTAGGTCGTTCGGAAAGGCAGAGTCGCTGTATTCATAGCGCGGATGGCAAACAGAACTCACAGCTTTATTAGTTGGATTCGAATTCCTATTGCGCCGGCGCTGCGCTCCCTCGCCCCGCTTGCGGGGAGAGGGTTGGGGTGAGAGGGACTCTCCACAGACACCGCGTTCGCGGAGAGCCCCCCTCACCCCGATTGCATCTCGCGATGCAATCCGACCTCTCCCCGCAAGCGGGGCGAGGTGAAAGCCCGGGATCGGCGTAGCAGGTTTCCGCGCCAGACCGCCCAAGGAAGTCTGTCTTACAGCGTGCCTGGGAAGGCGCCGCCGTCGAGCAGGATGTTCTGGCCGGTGATGTAGCCGGCCTTGGCGCCGCACAGGAAGGCGCAGGCGAGTCCAAATTCCTCGGGATCGCCGAAGCGACCTGCAGGGTTCGTCTTGGCGCGGTCGGCGAGGATCTGCTCCGGCGTGACACCGCGCTTCTCGGCCTCGCCCTTTGCCGTCGAGAGCAGGCGGTCGGTCTCGAACGGCCCCGGCAGCAGCGCATTGATCGTGACGTTGTTGATCACGGTCTTGCGCGACAGGCCGGCGACGAAGCCGGTGAGGCCGGCGCGGGCGCCGTTGGAGAGGCCGAGAATGTCGATCGGCGCCTTCACCGCGGCCGAGGTGATGTTGACGATGCGGCCGAACTTGCGCGCCATCATGCCGTCGACGGTCGCCTTGATCAGCTCGATCGGCGTCAGCATGTTGGCGTCGAGCGCCTTGATCCAGTCGTCGCGGGTCCAGTTGCGGAAATCGCCGGGCGGCGGGCCGCCGGCGTTGTTGATCAGGATGTCCGGATCCGGGCAGGCCTTCAGCACGGCGGCGCGGCCCTCGGGCGTGGTGATGTCGCCCGCCACTTCCGTGACGGTGACGCCAGGATTGGCCGCGCGGATCTCGGCCGCGGTCTTCGCCAGCACTTCGGCGCCGCGCGCCGTGATCGTGACATGTACGCCTTCATTGGCCAGCGCGATGGCGCAGGCGCGGCCCAGGCCCTTGCTGGAGGCGCAGACGATGGCGCGGCGGCCCTTGATCCCGAGATCCACGATTGATCACTCCGATATGTCAGTGAGGCTGGAAGAAAGATGGGTGCATTCTAGCCAACCGAATTGCCGCTGATAAGAGCAGCCGGCCTGTGCCGAATTGCATGGCTCGCTATGACGGGAGAGGCGGCGCCGCCGTGTCCGTCAGATGCGCCGTTCCTGCTTCAGCCGGTCGATCAGGCTTGCGAGCTCCGGAGGCAGCGAGCGGAAGCCTTTTGCGCCTGCGAGCGAGAGCATCGGCCGCAGGCGTGATCCCTCGAGGAAGCGCGGCTGACGCTCGGGGGGAACGATCCTGTCGAACACCAGCACCAGCGTGGTCGCGACCATGCCGGTGCGCACGGCGCCCAGCAGAGCGCCGCCGAGCCGGTCGCCAAAACCGGCCTCGGAACCGATCGCTTCGTCGAGCAGGATGCGGCCGATCTTGCCCAGCGCCATGCCGATGACGACGAAGGCGGCGAAGAACTGCAGCCAGTTCTGTGCCAGCGGAGTGCCGTGCACGTCGCGCAGTTGCGGGCTCATCGCCGCGACCGCGCCCATCGCCAGCGGCATCGCGAGCAGGTAGGCCAGAATCGTGATGGCGCTGCGCAACAGCCCGGTCGAGAAGCCGCTGTAGACGGCAACCATCAGTGCGGCACAAGCGGCGAGGTCGAAAGCGTTCATGGTTGCTCCGCCGCGGTTGTAGGCCGGGCCCGGTAAACGATTCCGGTTTGCGCTACTTCAAATCGTCTGTATCAATGCGCCGCAACAAATGAGCAACCGTGGGAGGAACCATGTCCGAGCTGTTCGACGTCAGCCGCGAGGTGATCCTGATCACCGGCGCGAGCCGGGGGCTCGGCCGGCAGTTCGCCCGGGTTCTATCGGCACGTGGCGCCGCCGTCGCGCTCGCGGCACGCCAGACCGGCAAGCTCAAGGCGTTGGAGGCGGAGCTCAAGGCAAGGGGTGGTCGCGCCGCCGCGGTCGAGATGGACGTGACGAGCATGGCATCGATCGTCAGGGGCATGGATGCGGCCGAGGCCGCGCTCGGACCCGTGACGGTGCTGATCAACAATGCTGGCATCGCGGTAGAGAAGCTCGCGGTCGAGCAGAGCGAGGCGGATTGGGACGCCGTGATCGGCGCCAATCTGAAGGGCGCCTATTTTGCCGCAACCGAAGCAGCTCGGCGCATGGCCGCGCGCAAGACCGGCGGCAACATCATCAACATTGCCTCGGTGCTCGGCTTCAGCGTCGTCAAGTTCATCTCGCCCTATGCGATCTCCAAGGCCGGCGTGGTGCAGGCGACCAAGGCGCTGGCGCTGGAGCTCGCGGCGAGCGGCATCCGCGTCAACGCACTGGCGCCCGGCTACATCGACACCGACATCAATCACGAGGTCTGGGAGACGCCGGCGGGCGAGAAGCTGGTCAAGCGGATCCCGCAGCGGCGCGTCGGCCACGAGAGCGACCTCGACGGCGCGATCCTGCTGCTGGCGTCCAACGCCTCGCGCTACATGACCGGCAGCGTCGTCACGGTGGACGGCGGCTTCCTGCTAACGTGAGACCCTGCTGATCGGCAGGTTGATTTCCCTCGATGGCGAGCCGTCTCAGCCTTTCAGCTCGCGCTTGATCATGTCGGCGGCCTTCTCGCCGATCATGATGGTCGGCGCATTGGTATTGCCGCCGATCAGGGTCGGCATGATCGAGGCGTCGACCACGCGCAGGCCGGACATTCCGCGCACCTTCAATTCGGGATCGACCACGGCGAGCGGATCGTCGACGCCCATCTTGCAGGTGCCGACAGGATGGTAGACCGTATCGACGCGGGCGCGCAGGATGGCGCGAATGTCGTCGTCGGTCCTGACGTCCGACGTGAACAGGTCGCGCTTGCTGAGGCTGCGCATCGCCGGCGTCTGCATCAGCCGCAGCGTGGTCTTGTAGCCGGCCACCATGGTTTCGAGATCGTCGGCCTCGCCCAGGAAGTTGGGATCGATCAGCGGCGCGGCGAGCGGATCGGCATTCTTTAAGCCGACCATGCCGCGGCTCTTCGGCCGGAGCAGACAGAAATGGCAGGAGAAGCCATTGCCGTGGCGCTTGCGGCCGTGATCGTCGGTGACGGCCATGCCGAAATGCAACTGGATGTCGGGCACGTCGAGATCAGGCCGCGTCTTCAGGAAGCCGCCGCATTCGGCGAAGTTCGAGGTCAGGACGCCGCGGCGCTCGCGGCGATATTGGCCGATGCCCGCCAGCAGCCGGCGCAGGCCCTTCGGCGACAGGGAAGAGAAGTTGGGGTTGTCGGAGGTGTAGGCGAAGATGAAATCCGGATGGTCCTGCAGGTTCTGTCCGACACCCGGCAAATGGTGGACGCCGGCGATGCCGAGCCGCGCCAGGGCGCTCGCGTCGCCGATGCCCGACAGCATCAGCAATTGCGGGGTCTGGAACGCGCCGGAGGCGAGGATCACTTCGCGCCGGCAGCGGATCTCCTTGACCTCCTTGCCCTGGCGATACTTGACGCCGACCGCGCGCTTGCCCTCGAACAGGATCATCGACGCATGCGCCGAGGTCTCGACCCGCAGGTTGCTGCGGCTGCCGCGATGCGGCTGGATGTAGGCCCGTGCCGCGCTCCAACGCTCGCCATTCTTCTGCGTGACCTGATAGAGCCCGAGCCCTTCCTGCGTGTCGGCATTGAAATCGTCGCGGACCGGAAACTGCGCTTCGCGCGCCGCCTGGAGAAAGATGTCGTGCACGGGATTGTCGGTCCGCAGCCGGCTGACCGGCAGTGGTCCCGATTGGCCGTGATACGCGCCGTTGAACTCGGCGTTGTTCTCGGCGCGCTTGAAGTAGGGCAGCACGTCGTCATACGACCATCCGGTGTTGCCGAGGGAAGCCCAATGATCGTAGTCGGCGCGGTGGCCGCGGATGTAGACCATGGCGTTGATCGCGGAGGAGCCGCCGAGCCCGCGGCCGCGCGGCTGATAGCCGCTGCGCCCGTCCAGGACCTTTTGCGGCACGGTGGTGAAGGACCAGTTGTTGACGGGCCCCGCGACCATCAGGAACAGCATGTAGGGCGTGGTCACGATCCAGTTGTCGTTGCGTCCCCCGGCGTCGAGCAGCGCGACGGATGTCGCCGGATCTTCCGACAGGCGGCCGGCAACCGTTGCGCCGCCGCTGCCGCCGCCCACGACGATGAAATCGACCTCGTCCGTCACGCATCTCTCCCTGATGTTTGTTTTGCTTGTTGTTCGAATGTCGTTCCGGCGGCGCGCGGCAGGTGGCGAAGTCATTTGCGCTGAGCGTCGAACTCGGAATCGAGAGTTTGATCTGCACCCGATCGTCTCGGGATTCCTGGGGGCGCGCTCTGCGCCCCGGGAACGACGATTGGCTAGGACAGGAATCGCAGAAGCTTTTCGATCCGCGCGATGCTGGCGCCGTAGGGTGGATAGAGATCCTTCATGCGGTTGAAGGGAGAGCGGTAGAACACCGGCTTCAACTTGCTGAAGCTGTTGAAGCCCCATTCGCCGTGATAATGGCCGATGCCGGAGGCGCCGACGCCGCCCATCGGCTGGTTCATCTGCGCAAAATGCAGAAGGCAGTCGTTGATGGTGACGCCGCCGGAGACGGTGCGCGCCAGCACCGTGTCACGGGCCGCAGCGTCAGTGCCGAACCAGTACAGCGCGAGCGGCCGGTCGTGGGCGTTGATGTGGCGGATGACGTCGTCGGATTGCCGATAGGTCATGATCGGCAGCAGCGGACCGAAGATCTCCTCCTGCATGACCGCCATGTCCGCGCTCGCGCCGACCACGATCGTCGGTGGAAATTTCCGCAGCTTCTTCCAGGCCGGATCTTCCGGGCTGGTCGTGCTCAGCGTCCTGGCGCCGCGCGCGATCGCATCGCGCAGCAATCCTTCCAGCCTAGCATAGTGCCGCTCGGAGATGATCGACGTGTAGTCGCCATTGGCCGGGTTGGTGCCGAACATCTGCAGCATGTGCCGGTGCAGCTTGCTCGCGAATGCGTCCGCGTGCTGTTCGGGCACGAACACGTAGTCCGGCGCGATGCAGGTCTGGCCGGCGTTGAGCAGCTTGGCATAGGCGATGCGCTCCGCGGCTTCGTCGATGTCGGCGGAGACGTCGACGATGGTCGGTGACTTGCCGCCGAGCTCGAGCGTCACCGGGGTCAGGTTGCGCCCGGCGGCCTCAGCGACGATGCGGCCGACGCGGGTCGAGCCGGTGAAGACCAGATGATCGAACGGCAGCGCGGCAAAGGTCTCCGCGACGCCGTCCTCGATGCCGGTGACGATGAGCTCAGTCGGGTCGAAATTCGCCGCGATGAGCTCCTTGAGCAGCGCGGAGAAGTGCGGCGTCAGCTCGCTCGGCTTGATCATGACCCGGTTGCCGGCGGCGAGCGCGCCGATTGCTGGCGCCAGCGTCAGCTGCAACGGGTAATTCCACGGCGCGATGATGCCGACCACGCCGAGCGGCTGCGGGATCAGGCGGTTGCGCGCCGGCCAGAACTGCAGCGCGGTGGCGATGCGCCGCGGCGCCATCCAGCGCGGCAGCACCTTGAGCGTGTGCCTGATCTCGGCCTGCAGGAACAGCGTTTCGGCAATCGTCGTCTCGACGGCGCAGCGGTGGCCGAAATCGGCCGAGATCGCCTGCTCCAGGCGCTTCTCGTTGTCCGACAGCATCGCTCGCAGCCGCTTCAGGCCGTCCAGCCGTGCCGCGAGAGCGGGCGGGGGCGCATTGCGGGAGGCCTCGACCTGGGCGTGGAACGCGTCGTCGAGCGCCGAGAGGGCTGGGCTCTTCAGGGACTGGTCCATGGACGTCTCCTCGCGTGTACCGCGGCCGCGTGCAGGGCCGTCATTCTGGTTGGCTTAAAGCTGCCGCGTTGCGGGACCCTTGGCAAGCACGGCGTCGGTTTTGTGCCGGCTGGGCGCGAGCGTGGAGCCAATCCATTTGGGGTGTGTGTCGTCGGTCCCTGCCGCCGCCCCCCGAAGAACTTGTCCTTGTCCCCAGCCCGGGCCGTGCCGTGGTCCCGGCCGGCAAATAGGTCGCTCTCATATGTATTTGTAATGTTGAGGTAATTTCTGATGTGAGTCGTGAGAGAGGCGGTGTCACAATCCGGCAAAAAAACTTCCCGAAAGGCCTTTCCAAACCGGCCTCGCATTGGTACATACCGCCCGCACCCGACGGCCGGCTAGGCCAACGGGCTCAAGCCTTCTCAGGAAGCCTTTGGGATGGATCGGCAGCGCCTCGGTGTCTGCCAGGACCGCCCGGCGCTTCTCTGAAGGTGACGCACAAGTTAACGCGGGGTGGAGCAGCCCGGTAGCTCGTCAGGCTCATAACCTGAAGGTCATAGGTTCAAATCCTATCCCCGCAACCATTGAGACCGACACTCCCGTAGCCGACGAGGCTGCGGGAGTTTTGGTTTGTGAGCTGCTGTGCAGCTGAGGACAGTGCCGTCTCCCCCTGAAGCGTGGCATCGGAAGATCCGGGAATTATCACCAGGACGGCGCTCAGGCGACCATGCGAGCCGGCAGACAATCTGCGAAGCGCGTGAACTGAAGTATTGAGGCAACGGCGAAATCCACAATCCGTCTGCCTGCGGTACAACCCCATTGCCCTGGTGTGGGAGCGAGCTTGCACATTGCGCGAGCGCAGCCGCCGTCACGATGTCAGACGCAGCAGGTTGCGCACGGCAGGGCGCCATTCGCCGGTCATGGTGTATTCGAGGCCGAGACGTGCGCCGCAGGTGATCGCCAGCATCGTCAGCGGCGCCGAGATCGCCAGCGTCGAGAATGCCGACAGGCCCTGTCCGATCGTGCAGCCCATCGACATGATGCCGCCGGTGCCCATCAGCAGCGCGCCGGTCATGTGACGCTTCAACTCACGCGCGTCATCGCAGGCTTCCCAGCGGAAGACGCGCGAAAACATTGCCGCGACGAACGAGCCCAGGATCACGCCGGCGACGGAGCCGATCGCAAAGTCGGCCCGGCTGCCCGAAAGCGTGGCGATGTAGAGCACGGTATTGCCGAGCGGGGCAACGAAGGTCAGGGATGCCACGCGCGCCGGATCGAAATCGTCATTGCCGAGCCAGCTGGTGGCGAACCAGCCGAACGCCACCGCGCAGCCTACGGCGAGGCCGGAGAGCAGCAGGCGCGGCGATCTCACGAGGCGCCCGTCGGCCAATGCCCAGGCCGCGAGCGCGACCGCTGCGACGGAAACGGTTGCCGGCCGCGCATATGAGCCAAGTGCGGGCGACAGCAGCATATCCATGCCCTGGGTCATCGTTTCGGGCAGGCGTATGGAGAGCGGCTCGATCAGCGAGATGCGCAGGAATCCCGTGAGCCCGCGCATCGCGGCCAGGGCTGACACGCCCAGCACCAGAAACACGACGATGGCGCGCAGATCACCGCCGCCGATACGGACCAGTGTCCCGAAGCCGCAGGTGCCGACCAGGGCCATCCCGATTCCGAACGACAAGCCGCCGAGGATGGCGCCGCCGAGCGGAATGGACGACGTCAAGTAGATCGAGCGCGACAGGTCGATCAGGCCGAAGCTGGCGAGCAGCTGGGTTGCGACCAGCGCGACCGCGGCCGCCAGAGCGAAGGATTTGAGTCGCCGGGTATCGGCGCCGAAGAACGCGTCCTCCAGCATCGCGAGCGTACAGAAGCGGCCGGCGCGACCGGCGACGCCGAGAACGGCGCCCGCGAGGAGCCCACACATGAACGTCAGTGCTGATGGGCTGAGCATTCCTCTCCGACATCCTCGTTGGTTTCCTGGCATTGTGCGCCAGGAGCGGCGGGGACGCCAGACCTCTTGCGCCGCTACGGGGCGCGCCGATGCGAAGCCCGAGACCGCGAGGGCCAACCGGTCAGCGGCGGCGCTTGCGGACCGGCTCGCAATAGACGTCGTAGATCGCCGTCAGGATCTTGCGGACATCTTCGCTCGCAAGGCTGTAGTAGATCGTCTTGCCCTCGCGCCGCGTCGTGACCAGCCGGTCGAGCCTGAGACGGGCGAGCTGCTGCGAGACGGTCGACTGCCGCTCGCCCAGGAACTGCTCGAGCTCGGTGACGGATTTTTCGCCTTCGGCAAGGATGCAGAGCAGCAAAAGCCGGGACTCGTGGGACAGTGCCTTCAGCATCTCGCTGGCTTCCCGCGCCTTCTCGATCATCTGCTCGAGCTCGGCAGAGGTTTCGATGTCCTTCAACTTCGGCAGCGGCATGAATTCTGAATCCCTCGGTTGGCGTCAGGAGCGGGCCGGAGCCCCGCTTGTAGCATTCATTATGCGGCCGAGCAGCCCAAAGAAGAACGCATCGCCGGGATAACCGCGGATGCGTCCGATCTCGCGGCCCTGATCGACCACCACGAAGGTCGGGGTGAACGCTCCCGGATCGATACCGGAAAGGTCCGTCGGCAGCGGCTTGGCAAGGTCGACCCGTCGCAGCGGCAGCGCGCGCCCCTCGTCGGTCTTGTCATAGATCGGACCGATTTCCGCGTTGAAGCGGGCGCACCAGCCGCAGCCCGGACGTTCGAACATCACGAGCTCGGAGGCGAACGCCGGGGACGAGAGGCAAATGCCGGTCACTACGGCTCCTGCGAGCGTTGCGAATCCGCGCGATGCACGTCTGCTGGTCATGCCGAGATCCTCTCTGGACTTGGTGGCCAATCTATCATTAAATTCGAATATGTACTAGTGCGCGATTTCCGAATCCTGCCCGGCAGGCCGGGCACGTAGCGCTGGCCGACCGGGGGGAAAGATGGATCTCGACGTCACGCTGGGCGCCGCGCTGGCCGCGGGTCTGTTGTCGTTTCTGTCACCGTGCATTCTGCCGCTGGTCCCGCCGTTCCTGTGCTACATGGCCGGCGTCTCGGCGGCCGACGCGATCGGCGAAACCAGCATGGCCCAGCGGCGGCGGACGGTGCTGACGGCGCTGTGCTTCGTCGGCGGTTTTTCGCTGGTGTTCGTCGGTCTCGGCGCCACCGCCTCGGTGTTCGGAAGGTTCATTGCCGGCCATCTCAGCCAGCTCGGCATCCTCGCTGGCCTCGTCATCATCACGATGGGGCTGCATTTCCTCGGGGTGCTCCGGATTCCGCTGCTGTACCGGAGCGCCACGATCGACGTCGGAAGCAAGCCGGCCGGCCTGCTCGGTGCGTTCGTGATGGGACTTGCCTTCGCCTTCGGCTGGACGCCGTGTGCGGGGCCGGTCCTTGCCGCCGTCCTGATGATGGCCGGCGCGGAGGCGACGGTGGGGAAGGGCGCGCTGCTGCTCGCCGCCTATTCGGTCGGGACCGGCATCCCGTTCCTGATCGCCGCTGCCTTCACGGGACAGTTCATGACCATGCTCAAGGGCATCAAGCCGCATCTCCCCCTGGTCGAGAAGACGATGGGCGGCTTTCTCGTCCTGACCGGCGCGGCCTTTCTCGCCGGCGTGATCCCGCGGATGTCGGAATGGATCTTCGAGCGCTTTCCGTCGCTCGCCACCATCGGCTGATCAGCCGAAGCGGAAGTCCAATAGATTGACGAAGGACTGCAGTTCGATCTCATAGCGATGCACCAGGCCGGCGTCGCTCTCGCGCGCCGCGCGGCCGATCTCGCCGGCACTCGTCGTGGCGCCGTCGATCGGGCGGCGGAACTCGGCCTGGCTCGCCACGTCGGGCGCGGCGAGGCCGTTGCAGCGTTGCAGCCGGTCGCGCAGCGCTGTGCCGGCCTGGACGACCTCGCCAGGCTCGGCCTTGCCCGCAGCGAACCGCGCAGCTGCGTTGCGCAACGCGTCCATGACGGGTGACAGGTCGAACACGCAATCGCTGAGTTCGACCACGCCGGCGTCCTGCCTCAGGGCGTGAAGCGACCGGCGCAACGCGGCAATGGCCGCCGCAGCGCGTGCCCCGTCACCTGCGGTCAGCGCTTCGTCCGCCTGCTTCAGGCGATCGTTTCCGGTGGCGATCAGCTCTGCAAAGGATTTGACCGAATAGGGCGCATTGGAGCGCTCGGCGAGCCGGCTGAGCCTGCCCCAGGCGATCCGGGCGTCGTCGAGCTCGATCTGCGCCAGGCCCACATTGCCGGTGCGGCCATAGCTCGCGGCGGTGCGCAGGCTGGCCATCGCCGAGCGCATGAAGGCAGCGACGTCCGTGTTCTCTTCGGCGCGCCCACGGACGCCGTGCGTGAGGCATGACAGCACGAGCGACAGCATGATGACGCGGCGCAGCATCGAATGTCCTTTTCACATTCTGTTATTCGAATATCATGTATCGAAATTCCGTGGACTTGGCAAAGTGGACTTGGCAAAGCGCGCGAGCAGGCTGATGACGACGAACCGGACGATGACGCGGCGCGATCTGGTTGCGCTGCTCTCTGCTGCTGCTGCGGCCGTCGGCCCGGCGTCGGCGCCGGCGCAGGCCGACGCGGCGCTCGGCGACGACGGGCTCTATCACCAGTCCTGGTTTCTCAACAGCTTCCTGGACCTGCGCGAGGATCTCGAAAGCGCGGCGTCGGAAGGCAAGCGGCTTGCGATCATGTGGGAGCTGCGCGGCTGCCCGTTTTGCCGCGAGACGCATCTGGTGAACTTTGCCGATCAAGAGATCACGGACTACATCCGTGCCAATTTCGAAGTGCTGCAGCTCAACCTGCTCGGCGCGCGCAAGGTGATCGACTTCGATGGCAAGGAGCTTGCCGAGAAGGAGCTCGCCGAGCGCTACGCGATCCGCTTCACGCCGACGTTCCAGTTCTTTCCGCCATCGGCCGAGGGGGTCTCTGCGAAGGAGCCGCTCGCGCGCGAGGTGGCGCGCGCGCCGGGCTATCTCAAGCCGCCGCATTTCCTCGCAATGTTCCGCTTCGTGCGCGAGAGGGCCTATGAGCGCGGCACATTCCGCGACTATCTCGCTTCGACCAGGGGTTGAGTGCAGTGCGGCATCGAAATGCGCTTGACACCAATCACATTATCAAATCATAATTCTTGAATATGATGGATCGTAAGTCCGTCGTGTCATCGTAAGGCGAGGGGACGCCTCGCCGGTAAGGGTGGAAACATGCGCCGTTTGATTCCGGCCGCCTTGCTCTGCGTGTTGCTGTCGGCAGCCGCGCGGGGTGACGAGCCGATCAGGCTCGATGTCGTCGACTATGCCATTCCGAAATCGCTGACGGGCGCGCCCGGCAATGCCGATGCCGGCAAGAAGGTGTTCTTGACGCGGACGCTGGGCAATTGCCTCGCCTGCCATCAGGTGTCGTCGCTGAAGTCGGAAGAGTTTCACGGCGAGTTCGGTCCGTCGCTCGACGGCGTCGCGACCCGCTACAACATGGCGCAATTGCGCCTGATCGTCGCCGATCCCAAGCGCATCTTCACCGATACGGTGATGCCCGCCTTCTACAAGAACGACGGACTCAATCGCGTCAGGTCGGAGTTCGTCGGCAAACCCGTCCTCACCGCCGCGCAGGTCGAGGACGTCGTCGCCTTTCTCGAAACATTGAAGTAACCGCCTCTGGAGGATGATGCATGGGCGCAATCAACAGACGACAGGCGTTCCTTCTCGGCGGCGGTTTCGTCGCCCTGACGGTGCTGCCGATGGCCGCCAACGCCGAGCCGAGCAACGACGCGGCCGAGATGATCAAGAAGTTCACCGGCGGCAAGGAAGCGGCCAAGGGCAAGATCACGCTCGATCTGCCTGAGATCGCCGAGAACGGCAACACCGTGCCGCTCGCGCTCTCGGTCGAAAGCCCGATGACCGCCGAGAACTACGTCAAGGAAGTGCTGTTCGTGGCCGACGGCAATCCGAATGCCGGCGTCGCCACGCTGATGTTCACGCCGATGTCCGGCAAGGCCGAGGCATCGATCCGCATCCGTCTGGCGCAGACCCAGAACGTGATCGCGGTCGCGAAGATGAGTGACGGCTCGCTCTTCACTGAGCGCAAGACCGTCAAGGTCACCATCGGCGGCTGCGGCGGCTGAGACAGGGGAGAGACGAACATGGCAGACAAGCCGCGGATCAAGCTTCCGAAGGAAGCCAAGAAGGGCGAGATCATCCAGATCAAGACGCTGGTCTCGCATCTGATGGAATCGGGTCAGCGCAAGGATGCGCAGGGCAAGCCGATCCCACGCAAGATCATCAACAAGTTCACCTGCGAGTTCAACGGCAAGCCGGTGTTCTCCTGCGCGCTGGAGCCGGCGATCTCCGCCAACCCGTACATCCAGTTCGACGCAAGGATCGACGAGGAAGGTACGTTCAAGTTCGCATGGACGGATGATGATGGCTCCGTGGTGACGGCCGAAGAGAAGATCGCGTTGAAGGCCTGATCGGCAGCGTGTGATCGCTAGGAGGAGTGACGGATGTCCATTCGCTACGGTTCTCTCGCCGTCCTGGCTTCGGCCGCGCTGGCCCTGTCCGCAGTCGCGACGTTCGGCCAGGAGGCCGAACGGAAGGGCATTCCGGCGCCTCCCGGTCACGTCTTCAAGACCATCATCTCGGGCTATCAGTTCCGCACCAAGGAAACGCGCGCGCTCCAGGATGACGACCTGGAGAATCCCGGCTTCCTCGCGGTGGAGCGGGCCGCCGACGTCTGGAAGACGGTCGACGGCAGCGAAGGCAAGTCGTGCATGAGCTGCCACGGCGAGGCGGAAAAGACCATGAAGGGCGTCGGCGCCGCCATGCCCAAATGGAGCGATAAGCTCAACAAGCCGGTCAATCTCGAGCAGCAGATCAACATCTGTCGCACCGAGCACATGAAGGCGCAGCCCTGGGCCTTCAAGTCGAAGGAACTGACGGACATGACGGCGTTCGTCCGCTACCAGTCGCGCGGCATGCCGGTGGCGGTGAAGACCGACGGTCCGATGTCGCCATGGTTCGAGAAGGGCAAGGAGATCTACTATACGCGGGTCGGGCAGCTCGATCTCGCCTGCGCGTCCTGCCACGAGAAGAACAACGGCAAGTTCATGCGCGCCGATTTTCTGAGCCAAGGCCAGACCAACGGCTTTCCGACCTACCGGCTGCGCGATCAGCGCCTGATCCCGCTGCACGAACGGTTCGAGGGCTGCATGTTCGACGTTCGCGGCGTGCCCTACAAGCCGCTGTCGGACGAGTTCCTCGCGCTCGAAGTCTACGTCGCCTGGCGCGGCATCGGGCTGCCCGTCGAGACACCGTCGGTCCGCAACTAGCCGCGGACACAAGGAAGATACATCATGATATCGCGTCGCGAATTCGTTCAGGTCGCATTGGCGGCGGCTGCCCTGGCGGGTGGCTCCGGTCTTGCGGGTGCGACCCGCGCCTTTGCTCAGCAGAAGCTGACCGAGAAGGAGCTGCTGGCGTTCGATCCGGTCGGCAACGTCACCTTGGTGCATGTCACCGACATCCACGGCCAGCTAATGCCGCTGTATTTCCGCGAGCCGTCGACCAATCTCGGCGTCGGTGACGCCAAGGGCCAGCCGCCGCATGTCACCGGCAAGGATTTCCTCACCCGCTTCGGCATCGCGCCGGGCTCGTCGTCGGCCTATGCGCTGACCTCGGAGGATTTCGAGGCGCTCGCCAAGACCTACGGGCGGATCGGCGGGCTCGACCGCGCCGCCACCGTCATCAAGGCCATCCGCGCCGAGCGCGGCGACAAGGTCGTGCTGCTCGATGGCGGTGACACCTGGCAGGGCTCATGGTCGTCGCTGAAGACCCGCGGCCAGGACATGATCGACTGCATGGCGCTGCTGAAGCCGGATGCGATGACGGGGCATTGGGAGTTCACCTACGGCACCGAGCGCGTCAAGCAGGCGGTCGATGGTCTGGGCTTCCCCTTCCTCGGCCTCAACATCCGCGACACCGAATGGAACGAGCCGGCGTTCGAAGCCTCGACGATGATCGAGCGCGGCGGCGTCAAGATCGCGGTGCTCGGCCAGGCCTTCCCGTACACGCCGGTCGCCAATCCCCGCTGGATGATTCCGAACTGGTCGTTCGGCGTGCGCGAGGAGGATGTTCAGACCCAGGTCGACAAGGCACGCAAGGACGGCGCCGGCCTCGTGGTGCTGCTGTCACACAATGGCTTCGACGTCGACCGCAAGCTGGCCAGCCGCATCAAGGGTCTCGACGTCATTCTCACGGGTCATACCCATGATGCATTGCCTGAAGCGGTCAAGGTCGGCAAGACGCTGCTGATCGCGTCGGGCTCCTCCGGCAAGTTCGTCTCGCGGCTCGATCTCGACGTCAAGGACGGCGAGGTGAAGGGCTATCGTTACAAGCTGATTCCGCTGTTCTCCGACGTGATCACGCCGGATCCGGCGATGGCGGCCAAGATCGCCGAGGTGCGCAAGCCGTTTGCCGCCGATCTCGCCCGCCCGCTGGGACGGACCGAGACGCTGCTGTATCGCCGCGGCAATTTCAACGGCACGTTCGATGACCTCATCTGCCAGGCGCTGCTGCAGGAGCGCGATGCGGAGATCGCGCTGTCGCCGGGCTTCCGCTGGGGCACCAGCGTGATGCCGGGCCAGGATATCACCTTCGAGGACGTCACCAACGCCACCGCGATCACCTATCCGGCCGTCTATCGCATGGGCATGACCGGAACGCGGCTGAAGGAGATCATCGAGGACGTCGCCGACAACCTGTTCAACGTCGATCCCTACTACCAGCAGGGCGGCGACATGGTCCGCATCGGCGGCATGTCCTACGCCATCGACGTCAACAAGCCGCAGGGGCAGCGCATCTCCGACATGCGCCTGATCAAGACCGGGGCCGCGATCGATCCGACGCGCGAGTATCAGGTCGCGGGCTGGGCCAGCGTCAACGAAGGCACGCAGGGACCGCCGATCTGGGAGGTCGTATCGAGCTATCTGCAGCGCCAGAAAACCGTTCGTCTCGAGCCCAACCGGGCCGTCAAAGTCTCCGGAGTGTGACGACGATGTCCAAGGACAAACTACTTCCCTCAGCCCCACGCGCGTCGCGCCGTGGTTTCCTGACTGCAGCCGGAGGTCTTGCCGCCACGGCGCTGGCCTCGCAGGCGCGTGCCGGCGTCGGCAATCCCGCCAACCAGCCGCCGAACGTGCCGGAATGGACGCGGACCCTTGGCGAGGGCGTCGCTGTGCGCCCCTACGGCAAGCCGTCGAAGTTCGAGAAGGACGTTGTCCGCCGCGACGTCGAATGGCTGACGGCTTCGCGCGAATCCTCGGTCAGCTTCACGCCGCTGCATGAGCTCGAAGGCATCATCACGCCGAACGGGCTGTGCTTCGAGCGCCATCACGGCGGCGTGGCCGACGTCGATCCGGCCGATCACCGGCTGATGATCCATGGCCTGGTCGAGCGGCCGCTGCTGCTGACGCTCGACGAGCTCAAGCGCTACCCGCGCGTCAACCGCATCCACTTCATGGAATGCGCGGCCAACTCCGGCATGGAGTGGCGCGGCGCCCAGCTCAACGGCTGCCAGTTCACGCATGGCATGATCCACTGCGTGCAATATACCGGCGTCTCGCTGCGCACCCTGCTCGAAGAGGCCGGCGTCAAGACCAACGGCAAATGGCTGCTGGTCGAGGGCGCCGACTCCGCGTCGATGGATCGCAGCCTGCCGATCGAGAAGGCGCTCGACGACTGCATCATCGCCTACAAGATGAACGGCGAGGCGCTGTATCCCGAGCAGGGCTATCCGATGCGCCTGGTCGTGCCGGGCTGGCAGGGCAATCTCTGGGTCAAGTGGCTGCGCCGTATCAAGGTCGGCGACCAGCCCTGGCACACCCGCGAGGAAACCTCGAAATACACCGATCTCTTGCCGAACGGAAAGGCGCGGCGCTTCACCTGGGCGATGGATGCCAAGTCGGTGATCACGAGCCCGAGCCCGCAGGCTCCGATCAAGCATGGCAAGGGCTTCACGATCGTCTCGGGACTGGCGTGGTCGGGCAACGGCAAGGTCAAGCGCGTCGACGTGTCGCTCGATGGCGGCCGCAACTGGTGGCCGGCGCGGATCGACGGCCCGGTGCTCGACAAGGCGCTGACCCGTTTCTACTACGAGTTCGACTGGAACGGCGAGCCGCTGCTGCTGCAGTCGCGCGTCCAGGACGAGACCGGCTACGTCCAGCCGTCCAAGGCCGAGCTGCGCAAGGTCCGCGGCTACAACTCCATCTATCACAACAATGGCATCCAGACCTGGCATGTGCAGGCAAACGGTGAGGTCGAGAATGTCGAGGTCGCCTAAGCTCATCATTGCCGCCGCAGCGCTGGCAGCGCTTGCGGGCTCGGTGGCGTTCGCCGGCGGTCCGAGCGAGAAGACCGAGGCCAAGTCCGATGCCAAGGCGCCGCAGCGCTTCAACATCGGCCGCGCGCCGAGCGCGGAGGAGATCCGCGGCTGGGACATCGACGTGCGTCCGGACGGGCAGGGGCTGCCAGTCGGCAAGGGCACCGTCGCCCAGGGCGAGAAGCTGTTCATGGACAATTGCGCCAGTTGCCATGGCGAATTCGGCGAGGGTGCCGGCCGCTGGCCGGTGCTCGCCGGCGGCAAGGGATCGCTGACATCAGACAATCCGGTCAAGACGGTCGGTTCCTACTGGCCCTACGCCTCGACGCTGTTCGACTACGTCCGCCACGCGATGCCGTTCGGCAGCCCGCAGTCGCTGAAGGTCGACGAGTACTACGCGCTGGTCGCCTATGTGCTGTATCTGAACGACGTGATCACCGATCAGAACTTCGAGCTGAGCAACAGCAATCTCGCCACGATCAAGATGCCGAACGAGGGCGGGTTCATCATGGATGACCGGAGCACGAGCGAGAAGGCGTTCTGGCAGAAGGATCCTTGCATGAAGAACTGCATCGCGCCGGTCAAGATCACCGGACGCGCGACAGCGGTCGACGTCACGCCGGAAGACAAGGACGGCAAGCCGCGAGGCGTCGAGTGAGGATTGCCGGATGCAGCCGCCGCCAGATGCTATTGGCGGCCGCATCCGTCGCCCTGGCCGGAAGCGGGGTTGCGTCCATCGCCACTGCAGCCGAGCCACATAGGCTCGCGCTGCAGATCAGCGACGAGGATCCGGCCAAGATGCGCGCGGTGCTCGACGTGGCCGCGAATGTCTCCCGCCACTATTCGGGCGAGGGCGCGGAGGTCGAGATCGTGATCGTTGCGTTCAATGGCGGCCTCGACATGCTGCTGGCCGACCGCTCGCCGGTGAAGGAGCGGGTGCTCGGCTTCGCCAAGTCGATGCCCAATGTGAGCTTCATCGCCTGCGGCAATACCTTGGAGACGCTCGCGAGCAAGGAGGGACGGCAGCCGCCTCTGCTCGACGGTGTCACGGTCGTCAAGACCGGGGTCGCGACCCTGCTGGAGCTGTCCGAGAAGAACTGGACGATCGTGCGTCCCTGAGGAATTTGCGATGCGGTGGTGGCTCGCTCTTGTCGTCTCGTTCATTGCGTCGATCGCCTTCGCGGCCGAGGAGCCGCGCGAGCTCACGATCGGCGGGCGTACGGCGCTCGGCACGCTCCGACTGCCGGCGCAGTCTGGACCGGATGTGCCGCTGGTGCTGATGACGCACGGCACGCTCGCGCACAAGGACATGGAGACCATCCAGGGCCTGTCCAAGGCGTTGGCCGAGCGGGGGATCGCCTCGCTCGCGCACAATCTCGTGCTCGGTCTCGATCGCCGCACCGGCATGTACGATTGTGCCAAACCCCATGACTATGTGACGGACGATGCTGTCGTGGAGATCGCCGCCTGGCTGAGTGAAGCGCGCAAGACGTCGTCGCACGTCTTCGTCCTCGGTCATTCGCGCGGCGCCAATCAGGTCGCGCGCTATCTGGCCGCCAATCCCAGAGCGGCGGTCGACGGTGCGATCCTGCTGGCGCCCGCGACGGCGAGCATCGAGGCCGGTTTGAGAGACGCCTATGCGGAGAGCTACGGCCAGCGATTGGCGCCGCTGCTCGACAAGGCTGAGGCAGCGATCGCCGCCGGGCGCGGCGGTGATTGGATGTCGGTGCCGGGCTTCATCTATTGCCGCGATGCCAAGGTGACGGCGCGCGCATTCGCAGCATTCTATCGCGCCGACCGGCGTCAGGATACGGCGGCGCTGGTCGCCGATGTGAGCCTGCCGGTTCTGGTGCTTGCGGCAGCGCAAGACAAGACGGTACCGGACGTGGCAGCGTCGTTCGCGCCGCTGGCGTCACGCGCCGGCAGCCGTGTCCGACTGGAGACGATTGACGACGCAGATCACTTCTTTCGCGATCTCGCCGCCGAGGATGCCGCTGATCGCATCGCAGGATTCATTGCAGCCGCGCGTTAGGAGCCACCATGGAACGTCGATCTTTGATGCAAGCCGGTCTTGCCGGCCTGTTTGGAATCTTCGGTGTCAGCAGCGCACGCGCGGCGACGGAATCTCCGCGCCAGCGCGTCGCCTATCATCTCGCCGATCAGGACCGCGCCCTGTTCGTTCTCGGCAACCTCCAGAACCACGTCGATGGCACCGGAGGACCTGGACGCGCAGACATTCGCCTGGTGATCCACGGTCCGGGCTTGCGGGCCTTTCATGCGATTTCGGCCGACCAGACCATCTCGGCTCTGGCCGAGCGCCTCATGAAGGCTGGCGTCGGCTTCGAGGCCTGTGCGAACACCATGAAGGCGCAAGGCGTGAAACTCGACGATCTCTTGCCAGGGTTCGCGGTGGCGGAGAAGGGCGGCGTCGTGCGCCTCACGGAGCTGCAGCAGAGTGGATACGCCTACCTGCGCCCGTGACGGGCGCATGCGTCCTTGCCGATGCCGCCCGGCATGTTGAGCGGTAGGCCTGAACGACGGGAGCGCCTGTGCTCACCGCATTGATCGACCTTCTGGGTGAGGAGCTGGTGTCGCTGCTGTGCGGGCTCGCGGCCGGCGGCGCGTTCGGCTTCTTCGCCCAGCGCAGCCGCTTCTGCCTCCGGGCGGCCACGGTCGAGTTCGCGCGCGGGCAGGGCGGTCCGCGGCTGGCGGTGTGGCTCCTCACCTTCGCCTCGGCGCTGCTGGGCACCCAGGCGCTGGTGGCGATGGGCCTGCTCGACGTCTCCGAAGCGCGCCAGCTGGCGCAGCAGGGCAGCATTTCCGGCGCGATGATCGGCGGCACGCTGTTCGGCTGCGGCATGATCCTGGCGAGAGGCTGTGCCAGCCGTCTGCTGGTGCTCTCGGCCAACGGCAATCTGCGGGCGCTGCTGTCCGGCCTCGTCTTCGCGGTGACGGCGCAGTCCGCCTATCGCGGCCTGCTCGCGCCGGCACGCGAGTGGCTCACCAATCTTTGGCTCGTCGACGGCGGACCGTCGCGCGACATCATGAGCCTGTTCGGCGGGGGTACGCCCGAGAAGCTCGGCTTCGGAATGCTGTGGTTCCTCGCCGGGCTCGCCGCCGTGTCGAAGTTTCAGGTTGGCCCGAAGATCCTGCGCTCGGCGGTGGCCGCGGGCGCGGCGGTCGCCGGGGGCTGGCTCCTTACCTATCAGCTCGGCCAGGCCTCGTTCTCGCCGGTGCCGCTGAAGAGCCTGACATTCAGCGGTCCTTCGGCGGAGCTGCTGATGCAGGTGCTCGCCAGCCCGCAACTGAAGCCGGGCTTCGATCTCGGCATCATTCCGGGTGTGTTCATCGGCTCGTTCGTTGCGGCTGCGCTGGCGCGTGAACTCAATCTCGAAGGCTTCTCGGATGGGCGCGGCATGCGCCGTTACATGATCGGCGCCGTCCTGATGGGATTCGGTGCGATGCTGGCGGGCGGCTGCGCCGTTGGCGCCGGCGTAACCGGGGCATCGGTGTTTGCGCTCACAGCGTGGATCGTGCTCGGTGGCATGTGGTTGGGTGCGGCCGTCACCGATTTTGTCGTCGACCGCTGGCTGTTCGCCACCAAGCCGGCGCAGAGCCCGGTTCAGTCGCCCTCCGTCATGCCTTCTTGAGGCATCCTGCGGAAGCGAGCCTGCTTCTGCTGAGCGGCATTGGACATGCAGCGTCAAGGCGCAGCATCCATGAATCTCCGGGACCTGTCTGTCACAGGCTCGTCGACGCGTGGCGTGTCGGCGCACTTCAAGCCTCCGACGAAGAACATTGTCTGATCAGATCGGATCGAGCCCGAAGACACGCGTCTTTGCGTCGTCACGCCGGAGCGCAGATCGCGTAGTCCGCGGATTGGCCACAGGAGATGCGCGCCGAACACGGCATTCGGACCATCGTGCCCGATCATGACGTTGGTAGATTCCAGTCTGGAAATCCCGCCCGTTAACCAATTTGCGAAGGTCGGGTGATACCGTCGCGAGGGGACGACGCAATCATGCGGCGGACCGATACGAATCGCCGGGACTACGAAAGGCACGCGTGATGTCGCAACTCTCCATTCGAGCAAAAATGGCGGCCGTCATTGCGCTGCTGCTGGTGGCGATGACCATCGTCGGGTTGCTGGCCGTCCGCGGCATGCAGACAATCAATACGCATACCGAACAGATCGCCAAGAACTGGCTGCCGAGCGTGCGCGTGCTCGGCGAGTTGCGTTCGGCGATCAATCTCAATCGGGCGCAGCTGCGAGCCTACATGACGGCAGATACGACTGAGGAGAAGGACAATCTCGACCGCAACATGAAGGCAACGCTCGCCGTCATCGCGACGGCGCGCCGCTCCTATGAGGCGATGATCTCGTCGGCCGAGGAGCGCAGCCTGTTCGAGAGCTGGTCGCGGGGCTGGGAGCAATATGTCAAGGCTGCCGATGGTGTGCTCGAGGTGCTGCGCGCAGGGAACGGCAACGCGACCAAGCAGGCGAGCGATCTGTTCAACAAGACGGTCCGGAGCGTCGCCAATCAGTCGGACGAATTTCTTCGAAAGCTGATTGACCTCAACAATCGTGGCGCCGACGCCGAAACCAAGATCGCCGCGGATGGCTATGCCGAGGCATTTGCATTGATGTCGACGGTCATCGTCCTTGCCGTTCTCACCGGCATCGGCGTCGGAAGCTGGTTCGTTCGCGACATTTCCCGGCGCATCGCTTCCATCATCAGGCCGATGCAGGCGCTCGGTGAGGGTAACCTGGCGATCGAGATCCCCTATCGCGGTCAGAAGACCGAAGTAGGCATGATGGCCGACGCCCTGGACGTCTTCAAGACCGCCTTGATTGCGAAGAAGCAGGCCGACGATATCGCTTCGAGAGAGGCAGAGGTGAAACTGGAACGCGGCCGGCGGCTCGACGAGATCACTGGCCGCTTCGAGGCCGTGGTCGGCGAGATCGTCGATACCGTGTCCACGGCATCGAGCACTTTGGAAGGTCACGCCGGAGGGCTCAGCAACACGGCGAGCCGCGCACAGAACCTGGCCACATCCGTCACCGCGGCTTCCGAGGAAGCCTGCACCAATGTGCAGTCGGTGGCATCTGCGACCGAGGAGCTCTCCGCGTCCGTCAACGAGATCAGCAGGCAAGTCCAGGATTCGGCCCGGATGGCCAATGAGGCGGTGGCACAGGCACGCAGGACCAATGAACAGGTCGGCGAGCTCTCGAAGTCCGCTGCCCGCATCGGCGACGTCGTCGAGCTGATCAATACGATTGCCGGACAGACCAATCTGCTCGCGCTGAATGCAACGATCGAGGCCGCACGCGCCGGCGAGGCCGGCCGTGGATTTGCGGTGGTCGCATCCGAGGTCAAGGCGCTGGCCGAGCAGACGGCGAAGGCCACGGGCGAGATCGGCCAGCAGATCTCCGGCATCCAGTCCGCCACCCAGCAATCGGTCGGTGCCATCCGCGACATCAGCATCACCATCGAGAAATTGCAGGAGATTTCGTCGACGATCGCATCAGCCGTGGAGCAGCAGGGCGCTGCCACGCAGGAGATCTCGCGCAACGTCCAGCACGCGGCGGCGGGAACGCAGCAGGTCTCAGCCAACGTTGCGGATGTGCAGCGCGGTGCCGTCGATACCGGAACCGCCGCATCCCAGGTGCTGTCCGCCGCGAAATCGCTGGCCGACGACAGTGCCAGACTGAGCATGGAAGTGAAGAAGTTCATCGCCGGCGTGAGAGCCGCCTAGGAACTCGCAGCGACTGAGAGCCGCGCAGATCCGATCTCGCCGCCATTCGCCGGCCCGCGTCGGGAGTGCTGGACAGGTGCGCAGGCCCGGCCACCACGCGCCGGGCATCGCTTCTGCATTGGCCTGCGAGCCTCATCTCGAGGACTTCTCCCGCGGCCGCGGCAAGCGGCGCGACCGAGTCGCGTGGTGACGATGGACCTGCGAGAGGCCGCGCCGACATGAACAGAGCGTGGGGCTGCGGCGGATCATGCTCCACTGCGGCTTGCTCGGGCCTGCCGTCCCCGAGGTCGCCCGTGCCGCTGATTCCTCGCCGTCAGGCTGCCGAAGAGCCCCGCCTTTTCACCTATCGGCATCGTGACCTATCGGCACTGGCCGATTTATAATTGCATAAATTCGAATATATGCATATAGTGGCGTACGTCGGTCGCGGCGCTGGGCCGCGTCAGCAGGGAGGACCCGTCGTGGCAATGATGAACGACGTCATGGTCAAGGATCTGGGCGAGTCCGGGCGCATCGACTGGTCGCCTTATCTGGTCGGCGCCGGCATCGGCATCCTCAGTTGGGTGGCCTTTGCCGGGTTCGGCGACCCGCTCGGCGTGACGACGGCGTTCTCGCGCATCGCGTCGCTGTTCGCCGTGCCGGTGATCGGATCCGAAGCCGTCGCCGCCAACAGTTATTGGAAGTCGATGCCGCTGAAATGGGATTATGGCGTCTGGTTTCTGGTCGGCATTCCGCTCGGCGCATTCCTGTCGGCGGTCATCTCCGGCACGTGGCGACTGGAGCTGGTGCCGGAGGTCTGGAGGGAGCGCTTTGGTCCGTCGGTGTCCAAGCGCTTCGTCGCTGCGTTTCTCGGCGGCATCGTCATCATGTATGGCGCGCGTCTGGCCGGCGGCTGCACCAGCGGCCACGGCATTTCAGGCGGTCTGCAACTGGCGCTGTCGAGCTGGTTGTTCCTCGCCGTGATGTTCGCGACCGGCCTGGTGGTGTCGCGCGTCATGTTCCGGAAAGCATAGGAGAAGGGCCATGACGTCATTGATGAGCATCGCCGGCCCGCTCTTGATGGGCGCCGTGTTCGGCTATCTCCTGCAGCAGGGCAAGGTCACGAGCTGCAACGTGATCGAGAACCAGTTCCGGCTGCGCGACTTCACCGTGCTGAAGGTGATGGGCACGGCGATCGTGGTCGGCGGCATCGGCGTTCTGCTGCTGGTCGATACCGGCAACACCAAGTATTACGTCAAGGACGCCAACATGCTTGCGGTCGCGCTCGGCGCGGCGCTGTTCGGCGTCGGCATGGTGGTTTACGGCTACTGCCCGGGCACTGCGCTCGGCGCCATTGCCAGCGGCAGCGTTCATGCTGCAGTGGGCGCTTTCGGCATGATCGTCGGGGCGATCCTCTATGCGCTGAGCTTCGACTGGGTGAAGGCCCATGTCCTGAATGTTTGGGCGCTCGGCAAGGTGCGGCTGCCCGACATCACCGGCGTGCCGGATGGCGTCTGGTTCGCCGCGCTCGCGATCGGTGCAGGTGCGTTCTTCTTCTGGGTCGAAGCGTCCGCGGCCAAGGCGAAGCGGACACAGGGCTAGGCTGAGTCGCCCGAGTGCCCCTATGTCAAACAGTGAGAGGTTCCTCCCATGCTATCAGGACTGTTCAGCAGGTTGACCGGGTCGACCAGCGTGCCGGCGATCGAGCATGATGAGCTGGTGCGGGCGCATCAGCAGCGGAGCTGCGTCATCGTCGACGTGCGCGAGCCGCATGAGTTCAAGGGCGGCCACATCCCCGGCGCCGTCAATCACCCGCTGTCGCGTTTCGACCCGGGCAGCCTCGTGCACGACAAGCCGGTGGTTCTGATCTGCCAGGCCGGCGGCCGCTCGGCCACCGCCCTGCGGCGGGCGCTGTCGGCCGGGCGGCAGGATATCCGCCACTATGCCGGCGGCATGAGCGGCTGGCGGGCGCGCGGCGGTCCTGTCGCCTGAACGCGCCCTGCCGGACAGGTCGGACGCTCTGCTCTGTCAGCATGTTCCGACGGGACTTGTGAAGGGTTGAGGTGAAGTGATCTGCAACCAGCATGGATTGCGGCAGGTTAAGAGCAAAGTGTGCGGCGGAAGGCTCCGATAGCCGTTCCCGCCCCGCAGCAGCTAATTTGTTGTTGGTCCAGTCCATTGGTTGACTCGTTCAGGAATAATTAGTTGCAACGCTGCAATACTCGAACACCGGTCGACGTTCGAGGATCGCATGTTGAAGTTTGGTGGCTTGAGAACCCGGATCACCCTTTCTCTGGTGATCGGTGCGGCAGCGACGGCCCTCTTCGTGCTGCTGGTCGCCATGTGGATCATCGGCGGCATCATCGACCGCGCCAATGAGCGCGAGCTCCACGCCCAATATGACGCCTTCAATTCGCGCCTGCAGCTGGAGGCGACCCGCGCGGAAGCGATGAGTGCGGTGGTCGCCAAGATCCCCGCGGTCCAGGACGCCATGGCGCAGAACGACCGCGACGCCTTGATGCGGCTGTTCGGCGCGGGCATGGCCAGCCTGAAATCCGATTATGGCGTCGACCAGTTTCAGTTTCACACGCCGCCGGCGATGTCCTTCCTGCGGGTGCACCAGCCGGCCAAGTTCGGCGACGATCTGTCGGGATTCCGCAAGACGGTGGTGGCCGCCAACACCGACCGCAAGCCGATCGTCGGGCTGGAGGGCGGCGTTGCCGGCCTCGGGCTCCGCGGCGTCGTACCGATCGTTTCCGCCGGCAAACATCTGGGCTCGGTCGAGTTCGGCCTGACCTTTGGCCAGAACTTCTTCGACGAGTTCAAGCGCAGCCGGAATGTCGAGGTCGCGTTCCGCCTGGCTGGCGACACCGGCTTCAAGCTGTTCGCGACGACGATCGGGGAGACCTCCTTCTTCGCAAGCGGCGACTATCGGGAGGCATCGGCCGGCAGCTTCCTGTCGCGCCAAGGACAGCTCAAGGGTGTTCCGGTCGTCGCGCTGCTGGGCCCGATCAAGGATTTCTCCGGCAAGCCGATCGGGGCCGTCGAGATCATCATGGACAACAGCGAGTTCATCCAGGCTCGCAATCGCGCCGGGGCGTTGGCGATCGGGATGACGCTGGCCGGCCTCGTGCTGATCGCGCTCGCCGGGCTGTTGATCGCGCGCGGCATCTCCCGCCCGATCGTCCAGATGACGAGCGCGATGCGCGAGCTCGCCGACGGCAACTTGGACGTTCGCGTCCCGGCCGACTGGCGCAAGGACGAGGTCGGACAGATGGCACGCGCCGTTTCGATCTTCAGGGACAACGCCGTCCGGATGAGGGATCTGCAGGCGGAGCAGGAGAAGGCCCAGGCTCGTGCCGAGGAGGACCGGCGCCGCATGCTGATGGAGGTGGCCGATGGCTTCGAGGCCAGCGTCCGCGGCGTCGTCGACGCCGTGTCGGCTGCGGCCATCGAAATGGAGGCGACCGCCCGTTCGATGTCGGTGACGATCGATCAGTCGAAGCAGCAGGCCCTGACGGTATCGCAGGCGTGCGGCTCCGCGTCGGACAATGTCAACACCGTTGCCTCGGCGGCCGAGGAGCTGTCATCCTCGATGAACGAGATCAGCAAGACGCTCGAGCGTGCGTCGTCCGTGGTTCGCAAGGCCGCGGACGAAGGGCAGCAATCCAACGACAAGGTGCAGCGGCTCAACATTGCGGCCAGCAAGATCGGCGAGGTCGTCGCACTCATCACCCAGATCGCCAGCCAGACCAATCTGCTGGCGCTGAATGCGACGATCGAGGCCGCGCGCGCCGGCGAGTCGGGCAGGGGATTCGCCGTCGTCGCTAGCGAGGTGAAGACGCTGGCGACCCAAACGGCCAAGGCGACCGAAGAGATTGGTGCTCAGATCGCCGCGGTTCAGGCCGAAACCGCCGCCGCGGTCCAGAGCATCGGTATGATCTGCACCACGATCCAGGAGGTCGACGAGATCTCGACCATCATCGCCTCATCGATCGCGCAACAGGACGCCGCGACCCGCGAGATCGCCGGCAATGTGAACGTCGTCGCCGGCAAGACCCAGGACGTCACGCGCAACATCGCGGGCGTCACGTCCGGGGTCGTGCAGACCGGCCACGCCGCCAACGAGGTGCTGTCGGCGGCCGGCGAGCTCGCGCAGCAGTCGACCCGGCTGCGTAGCGAGGTCAACCAGTTCCTAGCCCATATCAGGGCGGCCTGACCGGTCGTTGGGTGGCTGAAGTATCAAGCTCGCCGACACGCCGATCGCTCCGGCGTAGCCACGGGCGCGAGCTGGGGTGGGGGCTCCTGTCCCGTGGCTCATCCCTGCTTCGCGGCCGCCTTCTCGAGCCGCTTCGCCATCACGCGCCAATAGGTGCCCGGCATGAAGCGCTGCAGGAGATCCATGAAGCGCGCATCGCCGCCAATCAGGATGCGGGGCTCATTGCGCTCGATGCCCTCGATGATCCGCAACGCGGCGTCGCGCGGGCTGGTCCTGGCAAGCCGCTCGAACCGCTCGATGGCCTGCACGCGGCGCGCATTGTCGGTCATGCCCTGGCCGGCGCGGGCATTGCGCGCAATCGCCGTGGCGATGCCGCCGGGATGCACGACGGACAGCCGCACGGGACTGCCGGCGGCTGTGAGCTCGTGACGCAGGCTCTCGGAAAATCCCCTTACCGCGAACTTTGCCGCGGCGTAGGCCGATTGACCGGGCGGAGCGATGATGCCGAAGATCGAGGACAGGTTGACGACGTGCGCTTCGCGCTGGCGCGAAAGATGCGGCAGGAACGCGCGCGTGCCGTGCACGACGCCCCAGAAATTGATGTTGAACAGCCACTCCATCTCCGCCTGATCGATCTCGGCGAAGCTGCCGAACAGTGCCACGCCAGCATTGTTGACGACGATGTTGAGGCCGGGATGCGCGCGGGTCGCGTCTACTGCGAACTGGGTGACTGCAGCCACATCGCTGACGTCCAGCCGGTGCGTGGTCACCTTGCGGCCGGTTGCGGTGAGCTCGGCGGCGAGGCTTGCGAGGCCCGCCTCGTCGCGGTCGGCGAGCGCGAGATCGCAACCGCGGGCCGCCAGCTCCTGCGCCAGCGCACGGCCAATGCCGCTGGCTGCGCCTGTCACGGCGGCAGATGCGCCTCGAATGATCGTCATTGTCGCTTCACTCCCCTGATCGACCGGTTCTGCGTGCCTGTTCCAATTGCAGCTGGGTTTTCTGCCACTTTTTCTGATTGGAACCGAACCATCCGGCCGTTCAGCTTTTAACTCACATTACTTTGCGAGCACACATTCGTGGAGGACCTGCATGGGACAGTCGCAACCTTTTCGCGCCACCGCACTGATCGTGGAAGACGATCTGGCGCAGCGCGAGATGATCACGCTGCTGCTCGAAGAGAGCGAGTACGACGTGATCGCGTGTGAGAGCGCGGAGGCCGCCGAACTCGTCCTGAACAAGCCGGGTCATCGCATCGTGCTGCTGATGACCGACGTCAATCTGGCGGGCCGCATGAACGGGGTCGAGCTTGCCCATCTCGCCAAGGCGCGTCACCCCCACATCAATGTGGTCGTCACTTCTGGCCGGCCGTTGTCGCAGCCGCTGCCGGGCGGCACGAAGTTCTGGAGCAAGCCGTGGGCGCCGCTGGACGTGCTGCGCGAAGCCGAGGTGACGCTCGAGCGCACGCCCGATATCAGGTGAGGCGTGTTGCGTGGCAACCGCCGACCGGTGGAGACGTAGGATCGGCTAGCGGGTCGAGCTGACTGAGAGCCGGGTGGAAGCCGCGCTCCCACCCGGGAAGTGCAACTACTTCTTCTTGGCAGCCTTCTTGGTCTTCTTCGCAGCTTTCTTGGTGGCCTTTGCGGCCTTCTTCGCCTTCTTCGCCATGGAATCCTCGTCAGGAGTTGATGGATTGCAACGCGACTTTGAGGCTTCGCTGGCGCACGCCAGCCATGCATCAGCCTCGGGTGTCGATCCCAGCAGATTCGCGAAGCTCTGCCTCACGCTGTCACCAGCGCGGTTGCGCTTATCCACAGCTCGATGCATTCGCCGGCCAGTTGCGCCACTGGCGCTGGGGGCGTGACAAGGTTAGCGGATCGTAAAAGGTGTCTTCATTGATTCAAAACCAAGGCGCAACCTTGGTTGGGCCCTTGAGGAACCGTTAACTGCGCCGCGCCCATGTTGCCTCGAGCAACAGGGTAGCTCATGAGCGCGGCGTTATTGAACATCGAGGACAGGACCTGCGGCGTCCTGCTGTCGGGATGCTGAACGTTCCGACGCTGTGGACCGCCTTCGTGGTCAATTTCCTCGCGTTGGGCCTGATCTGGGCCTACGTGATGCGCAGCTATCCCAATCTGGATTCGGCGCGGTACTGGACGGCATCTGCGTTCATGTGCGCGCCGGCGGCGGCGTTCGCGCTGACGCGGTTCTATTTCGGCTCGTTCGTTCCGCTGCTGGTCGGCGGCTCGCTGATGACCTTCGCGATCTGCCTCGCGGCGATGGGCGTCGAGCGCTTCTATGGCTCCAGGGCGTCGTGGCGACTGAGCTTGACCGTCGTCGCGATGACCTGCTCGTCGATCGCATTTTTCCAATACGGATACGACCACGGCCCACTGAGGATCCTGTGCTACTCGATCGGGCAGGCGGTCCCCATGGCGATCATCGCGCGGCTGGTGCTGGATGCGAGGCGCGGGCCCGTCAATCCGGGAGCGCGGCTGGCCGGCCTGCTGTCCGTTCTGATCATCGCGGTGTTTGCCGCGCGCTCGATCGGGGCGTTCATCGGCGCCGATTTCAATTTCAGCCGCTCCACCAGCGGTCAGGCCGCCGCGGTGCTGCTGCTGATCTTCCTGTCGATGTCGCTCAATTTCGGCTTCCTGCTGATGGCGGTGGACCGGCTGCGCAACGAGGTCGCCGACCTCGCGCTGCTCGACGATCTCACCGGCGTCGCCAACCGCCGTCACCTGATGCAGCGCCTGAGCGAGGAATGCGCGCGCGCCGAGCGCTCGCGGCGGCCGTTCGCGCTATTGGTGATCGATCTCGACGGCTTCAAGATCATCAACGACACCCATGGCCATGCCGCCGGCGATGCCTGCCTGCAGCACTTCACGCTGATGGCCCAGACCCGGCTGCGCCCCGGCGACATGCTGGCCCGCACCGGGGGCGACGAATTCTGCATCGTGCTGCCGGCGTCCGCCTTGCGCGAAGGCGCGATGATCGCGCGGCGCATCCTGCAGGTCTGCCACGACGATGCGGAGGCCTGTGCCGGCGCCGAGGTGCCGATCGAGGTCTCGATCGGCGTCGCCGAATGGACCGAGGATGTCGGCGCCTTCCCCGACCGGCTGATGGCGCGGGCGGACCAGGCGCTCTATGCCGCCAAGAAGGAGGGCAAGAACCGCTATGCCGTCTTCGCCGCCGACCACGAGACGCCGACATTGGCGCCGGACCAGATCGAGCCGATGATGGCGCCGCCGCGTCGGCAGGATGCCGCTGCCGGGTAGCCGGTGCTATCGTTGCCGACCATGAGGCCGGTCCTGTTCTCCCTCCGCGCAGCGCTCGCGCTGCTTCTCGTCGCGCTGCCTCTGCCTGTTGCGGCTGAGGATCTCACGTCGCTCGCCCGTTCGTCCGGCACGCCGGACATCCCGGGACTGAAGATGGTCTGGCTGGCGCCGTGGGGCGATCCGCACCTCGCCCATCCCTGGACCAACATCATCGTCCACCAGACCGAGGGCCCGGCCGGGTCGGCGCGAGCGGGGGCGCTGGCCCAGGCCAAGAACCCGAAACGGCGCGGCGTCACCGTGTGGGTGGAAACCGACGGCACGGTGTATTGGGCGGTGCCGGACACCCTGGTGACCTTGCATGGCGACGGCGCCAACCGCAACGACAACCGCTATATCGACAACGGCCCCACCTATCGCAAGGTCGTGCGCGACAATTCCATTGGCGTGGAGTTCGCCGGCAACTATCCCGACGTCACCACGCCTCCGACGGACGCCCAGGTCGCCGCCTGGCGCGTGCTCTCGAAGCTGCTCCGGCTGCGCTATGGCATCGCCCGGGAGCGGATCTATGCGCACAACTGGATCGACTACAAGGACGCCCGCTACTGCGAGGGCTGTGCGCTCGCCGAGCTCGCCCGCGCCGCGCCCGACTAACTGCACCTAACAAGAAGCCGGCGTCTCCGCCGGCTCCGATCGCATCCAAAAACCACCTTCAAGCAAGCCGCGCGTCTAGTGCGCGGCCTCCAGGGCCGCCGCCTCCTGCCTGGCGATGGCGCCCTTGACGGCGGACTGCACCTTCTCGAACGCGCGCACCTCGATCTGGCGCACGCGCTCGCGCGACACGCCGAACTCGGCCGCCAGGTCCTCGAGCGTCATCGGCTCGTCGGCCAGGCGCCGCGCCTCGAAGATGCGGCGCTCGCGCGCGTTGAGCACGCCGATCGCGCCGTTCAGCGCCTGCCGCCGGTGGTCGTATTCCTCGTGCTCGGCCATGATGGCTTCCTGGTTGGGCGTATTGTCGACCAGCCAGTCCTGCCATTCGCCCGCTTCGCCGTCGTCGCGGATCGGCGCGTTCAGCGAGGCGTCGCCGCCGAGGCGGCGGTTCATGTCGACCACGTCCTGATCGGTCACGCCGAGGCGCTTCGCGATCAGCTTGACCTGATCCGGATGCAGATCGCCTTCATCCAGCGCGTTGATGCGGCTCTTGGCCTTGCGCAGGTTGAAGAACAGCTTCTTCTGGTTCGCGGTGGTGCCCATCTTCACGAGCGACCACGATCTCAGAATGTACTCTTGTATCGACGCCTTGATCCACCACATGGCGTAGGTGGCGAGGCGAAAGCCCTTCTCGGGCTCGAACCTTTTCACCGCCTGCATCAGGCCGACATTGCCTTCCGATACGACTTCGGATATCGGCAGGCCGTAGCCGCGATAGCCCATGGCGATCTTGGCCACGAGCCTGAGGTGGCTGGTCACGAGTTTATGCGCTGCGTCGCTGTCGTCATGCTCGCGCCAACGCTTGGCGAGCATGTACTCCTCCTGCGGTTCCAGCATCGGGAACTTGCGGATCTCGGCGAGGTAGCGTGAAAGTCCCGATTCTCCGTTGAGAACCGGCAGTGTAGCTGTACGGGCCATTGAGCGCCCTCCAGTTGGTTCAGGCCCCCGATAGCGGCGGGCCAGGCAAAGCGGTCGCTTGGTTAAAGCCAACCGGTTTGCGACGTTCCATGCGTCGACCATTCGACGCAGGCGCAACATACACCATTTTCGCTTCCCGGTGGAAGGATTCCGGGGGTCACGACCCCGTGTGGCTCCATTAAGTTTTTGACATGCTTGCGTTTTTCTGAAGGTCCTGCGTCATAGCGCCGCTCGCAGGGCATCCCCCAAAAGAGAAAGATCCTCCGGAAGCTCCGATTCCCAGCGCATTATTTCTCCCGTCCGGGGGTGCTCGATCACCAGCAGATAGGCGTGCAGCGCCTGCCGCCCGAGCGCCTCGAGCGCTGCCCGCGCGGGCGGGGCGAGCTGGTTCGCCTTGGTCTTGAAATGCGGGCCATAGACGGCATCGCCCATCAGCGGATGCCCGAGATGGGCGAGATGCACCCGGATCTGGTGGGTGCGCCCGGTCTCGAGATGGCAGGCGATCAGCGACGCCACCGGCTTGCCGTCGCGGCCAGGAAAGCTCTCCTGCACCTCGTAATGGGTGATGGCCTCGCGGCCCTTGGGCCGCACCGCCATCTTGTCGCGGGCATGCGGATGCCGGTCGATCGGCGCATTGATGGTGCCATGCGGCCGGTGCGGCCCCCCCCACGCGAACGCCAGATAGCCGCGCTCCATCGCGCCGGTGCGGCCGTGATCGGCGAACTGCGCGCTGAGCGAGGCGTGGGCGTGGTCGTTCTTCGCCACCACCATCAAGCCGGTGGTGTCCTTGTCGAGCCGGTGCACGATGCCGGGCCGCTTGACCCCGCCGATCCCGGAAAGACTGGCGCCGCAATGCGCGATCAGCGCGTTCACCAGCGTTCCCGTCTCGTGTCCGGCGGCGGGATGCACGACGAGGCCGGCCGGCTTGTCGATGACGACGATGTCGTCGTCCTCGTAGATGATTTTCAGCGGGATCGCCTCGGCCGCGGGCTCGGCGGCGACAGCCTCCGGCACGTCGATTGTGATCGTGTCGCCGGCCGTGACGTGATAAGCGGGGTCCCGCACCGCCTCGGCACGGAGCGACACCTGTCCGGCCAGGATCAGCGCCTTCAGCCGCGACCGCGACAGCTCCGGCAGCCTGGCCGCGAGCACGCGATCGAGCCGCGGCGAGCCTTCGTCGCCGGCGACCGTGACCGTCATCAGACCGTGGGATTGTGAAGTCGAGATGTCCATGAACTCTACCGTTGCGCCCGAGCCGTCCTCGCCCGAGCAGGCCCAGCTGATGGCGCGGCTGCGGCGCATGATGATGATCGCGGGCGTGACCACCTCGATCGCGATCGCAGTGCTTCTGGTCGCCATCGGCTACCGCCTTTTCCGCGGCGATGGAAGCACAGCTTCGGGCCCGGACCTCACCGCCATGCTCCCGAAGGGCGCCCGCATCGTCGCCACCGGCACCGCCGGCGACCGCCTGGCGGTGACGCTGGATGTCGGCGGCACCACCGAGATCCGCACCTTCGACGCCAAGACCCTCAAACCCACCGGCCGCCTCCGCTTCGCGGTCGAGCCGTGAGGGCAGGGCGGTTTCGCCCGGCCATTTCGGCCCTTTCTCTTTTTGACTTTGGCCCATCTCCCCGCCCGCGGGCAGTCAGCGCCTCCCCCGCCTGCGGGGGAGGTCGCATCGCATCGAAGATGCGATGCGGGTGGGGGAACTCTCTCCTCTGGCACCGGTGCTCGCGGCGCCCCCACCCCAACCCTCCCCCGCAAGCGGGAGAGGGAGCCCACCGCCCTCGCGGTCGGCTGATTCCATTCCCATTGATATCCACTCCCCTCACCACCCGGGCGGTGAGCTCCCCTCCCCCTTGCGGGGAGGGGTCGGGGGTGGGGGTCCCCCCGGGGACTCTCTCCTCCTCCACCCACAAATTCTGCATCCCCCGTCTTGCGGCGCGGCGCGTTCAAGGCTATGCGGTTCACCTCACGCTCCCTTCGTCTAGCGGTTAGGACGCGGCCCTCTCAAGGCTGAAACAGGGGTTCGATTCCCCTAGGGAGCGCCAATAAATTCAATAGCTTAGCTGGACACGACCGAAATCGTCGAATATCCGTCGAATAAGCATCGACGGACGGCAGCGGACTGCGCCGGCCGTGCGTAAGCGGAAGTCGAAGGGCTGCGCCAGCGGCTCGATACGGCGGAGAGGATCGAAAGCACCAAGGCCGAGCTTGATGTCGCGCGTGCTAAGCGGTCGAAAGCATTGCGCGACGACATCCACGAGCGTGGTGATGTGATTCGGGAGGCGATCCTTGCTTTTGAGTCTCTCTCAGGGTCCCTGTACGAAGGGCTGGCAGTCTCACGATTTCAGAAACCGGAAGCGGCCCTCAATTCGAAGTCCATATTGACGGGCAGCGAAGCAAAGGCATCACCAACATGCAGATCTTTTGCTTCGATCTGATGTTAACCGAGATTAGCCTCAAACAGGGGCGCGGACCTCGCTTCCTGATCCAAGATAGCCATCTCTTTGACGGCGTCGACGAGCGTCAGGTGGCCGAGGCGCTGCAACTGGGCTCCGAGCGAGCCGAGGCATCGGGGTTCCAGTACATCGTCACCATGAACTCGGACGCTCTGCCGCGTGAAGGTTTCAGACGTGGTTTGAATATCCTGGATCATGTGCTTGAGACCAAGCTTACCGATGCGACCTACACTGGTGGTCTGTTCGGCCTTCGCTTTGAGTGAGCCGAATGGGAAATGACTTAAAATCCGAGCAGATTGGTCGCATTGGCGAACGGCAGTTCGAACTCTTGTGCGAGCGTGCCGGTCTGTTTTGCAACAAAAGTAGCGTCGATGTGATGGGTTGGGATTTCATCGTCGAATTTCCGATGGAATCCATCGAACAAGGTGTGACGCTTGATCAGCGACCGGCCAGAGGCGTTCGCATACAGCTAAAATCCACCTTGGGCCGATCCGGGAGCCGCATCCGACTGAGTTTGTCTGCAATCGATCGGCTAGCGAAAGACGCGCACCCCGCGGTCATCGTTGTATTCCGCATGAAATCAAATGGTGAGTTGCAGTCCGGTTACCTCGTCCATCTGATTGGCGATGAGCTTGCGCGCGTGCTGCGGCGACTTCGCGTTGCTGAGGCACATAGGGCGCACGACATCAATCATGCCGATATCGGCTACGACTTTGAAAAGGCCGGAAGACGTTTTGAACCCACTCCCGCGGGTCTGCTAGAAGCTCTGACGTTGGTATGTCAGCAAAGTCCAGCCGCGTACACGGTCGAAAAGCAGCGCCAGCTCGCCGAGCTTGGATATGAGCAAGGGCGCTTCACGGCTGAAGCGCTGATCCGGCTCGAGGGGCCGGATCATTTGAATGATCTTCTGCTCGGCCTCGTTCCGCTCAAGCCGCATCAGCTTCAGGTATTCGACAATCGATTCGGCATACGTCTTCCCTATCAGGGGATGTTGTTCGATGACCTTGATGAACTTCGGCTTATCCCGCCGACCCTTGGTTCATGCGATGTATCGTTCCGGGGGCCGGGCTTGGGTCCGGCGGCCCGGTTCGAAGCTGAAATGTTTATCGGGCCTCCAATATCGGGCGGCCCAGAACTGCTGATCCGCCATTCTGATTTCACCATTCGGTTTACGCCCACGGGGCTGAAGTTTGAGACAATCCCGGTCCTGGAAGGTTTTCAACGTAACCTCGCGCAATGGGTTGAGCTGACCCGTGCACTATCGTTGATGGCAACCGGCCGAGCGACCATAACGATCTCAGGAAACACGCGCATTCCTGCGATATCGTTGCCGGCGGATCAGCCAATTGACGGCCCATATCTCGATCTAATGCCGCTCATCTCCGAGTTTTTAGGCGGGTGGCAGCGTCTTCTGGTGACCGCAGGCATCCGGTCTACTGCCGGCATTGATTTCGATGCCTTTTGGGGTGCCAATGATGCCAGGTTCGCGGTCGACCTCTTCCTCAACCCGAAGCCGCTCGCGCGGATGGAGTTTCGGGAGCTTGGCTCTGCCGAGCCGCCTGAGATTATTGAAGGTCTATACTACAACAGCTGTTCGTTTGCCGATGTGAGCCTGACCTACAGTGTCAAGGTATTGTTCACGCGAACTGACGATCCGATTTGGCGATATCGCTCGACTGGATTCCAACCGCTCGACGTTCGCCCAAAGGTGGATGATCACGAAGAATATGGTGCAGACCAAGCAGATGCCCACGGGCTGAGCCTGATCGTCGATCCTAAGAGCATCACGATGATCCATGAACCTTCGTCCGATCCGGCACTCAACTCGAGCGACCGATCGCAATAGGCTGCGGCGAAACTGCCGACACGTCTAGGCCATTAGATGGCCGATGGTGCAGTCGGTGTACGACCAACTGCCAACGACCACCAGATCACGGACAGCGGTGTCGCACATCACGTCTGCATCAGGCCAAGGCGCGCGAAGTCTTGGCGAGAGACTACGAAGTTGAATCCTGTCCCCCTTTCGGGCTCTCCCAGGAGCAGCAGCGAGTGGAAGGTTCTGATGGCTCCCGACGAAGGAACGTTCGCCTGGGCAATGACGCTTTGAACGTAGCGCATCACAAACCCTGCCAGGACATCGGCTGCCTGAATCCCGACCGAGCTGTTCGACGGCGAAAACGTCAGCTCGGCGCGTTCCTTGAAGCCATAGTCGGCATGTTGCACCGGCCAGCTTAAACCCAACTCGGCATATTCTTCGCTGGCTCGCTTTCCCTGTTCGAGAACGTGATCATACTGGAGCTGCTCGTCGTGGATAATCCGAACACCCCCTAGCTGTCTCTCACGGAAAAGATTGATGCGCGCATAAAGATTGGTGAATGACGACAGGTTCGGAAGTATCCAATAAGGTTTCGCGGACTTGCTCAAATCAGGCACAGGCAAGAAGCTATGAACGTCGGGCTGCTGAGCCGCTTCGTCTTTGAACTCGGCGAAGCTGTCGATAACAAACTGGTGTACGAAACCCGCATTCGTATCGGCCGGCATGCGGCTCTCCAACCACGCTATCAATGCCTCGAACGCAAGCCGCGTTGACGCCACCGACGGTTCCAAGCAAGCTTTCACGTATGAATGCATGACAGCCGCAGGCATTAGAGCGTGGAGAAACTCCGCGACGTCATTCTTCATCCGCATTACATCGGTTCTACGGTCAAAATCACCAGCAACCGGCGGGATGACGAAATGATTGACCATCGTGGTGCAAATGAAGAAGCGCTTCTCGACAACCTCCGCGAAAATTGGGCAGCGCTGTTCGCTGAGATAGGCGACAAGATCAAAGACAAAGCCAGGCTTGTTCGTCAACGCGGTTGATTTGATCTCTCGCGTCTGGATACGATGATGTGTACGGAGCCGGTCCAACTCGACGGCGAGAGAATCAACATCATCAATGCCGGCACCTACAAGGGTGAAGACTGGTTGCTGCCCGAAGTCAAAGGCCCTGCCTGTCTTGACAAGATCGCCCGAATTCCCGCTCTCGTCGACATAGAAATTGCGTGCCGTGCGTGCCGGCCAGAACGGCAGTTCGGGCAGCCTGTGGATCATGCGACCGCACTCTGCAATGCATGCTCTAACGCCGGCGCAACCAGCTCATTGAGCATCCGCTCGGCCCACGGCCGCCGAACGTCGTCCACAAGCTTTGCGGTCTCTCGCAGTGCGATGTCGAGTCTTGCGAGCAGCGCCAACGAGCCGTCTTCGACCGCCGCTTCAATCCAGCCCTCGAGCTCCGGCCCCTCTTCGCTTACGCGTCGAAACAGTGAAAACGTAATGGGTTCGACGATCCCGGCCCCGTGGCACACAACCTCACCATATCCTGGGATTTGATGACTAGAGATGCCTCTGCCTTCAAAACCAAGGTCAGGACGTCGAAGCGTGTGCGGGCAGCGACCGACCTCCGAAAGGATTGCCAGATCGATTCGCTCGAGCTCGCCTTCGCGGACAATGCCGATACGCTGTCCGCCGAGATGTGATAAAATCAACCAGGCGTGGGAATGGCCGATTAGCTGGCCAGGTCCCTCGTCGGGATCCACCGGGAACGTATGCCGCTGCCCATCAAACTCGCCGACAAACGATCCGTCCGCCTGGAAGGTCAATTCCATCATCCCGATGCCAGGCACATGCATCGCCGCTTTCATGCCGGGTTTAATCGGGGTCCGCTCCGGTGGCATCCGGACCAACTCCGCTACGACGTCGAGCGGAACTCCCGTGCTTCCGCGCATCGCGTCAGCAAAGGAATGCGCAGCAATGATGTCGCCTAATGGTAACCGCGACGTCACGGATACCATCGAGCGAGCCGCCTCCGTGGCGTCAGCACGTCCCCGCTCGATGAGATCCGATGCGAGCACGATCGACGCTTCACTGGCCAGCAGTTCTGGCAAGCGAACGAACAGAACAGACTCCCCCGATGAATGAAGGCTTGGCTTCAAATAGCCTCGCCTCAGCAGACTATCGATCTCGGCGTGAGGCAGAAAGCCCAAGAGCGTCTGACGACGAACCACAAATGTCGCCATTGCCTCCAGCATGAGGGCGATCGGTCGCTTCTCGTCTTCCACATCGCGGAGAGCAGCTCGCGCAATCTCGCGAAACTGCCGGCGCAACTCGTCGTCAGTAAACCGTTCACGCGCATGCGCGATCAGACCAAGGCTTAACTGCGCGGGAAGGACGGTGGCCCTACCTGGTTGCTCACCGGGTTCGGGAGCGTATCGCCCCCCGAGCGCACGCAAGATCCAGGGCACCCGCAGTTCGCGCGACGAGAGCCCGCCGTGCATGATCGCCATACGATGATCCCATAGAACTCTTGTTGCGAGCTCAAATTCGTCATCATCGAGCACATCCAGTTCGATCCGTCCGTCTATTCGGCGGCCAATCGTTGAGGCTTGGCGCCCGCGCGGGTGCTCTATCAACGTTTTAGTGACCGCATCATCAACGGTTACGAGCAACCGAAGCTCCGGTCCGAAGGATGACGAGCTCAGGTCCTCCAGCTCACGACGCAGACGTTCATGCTCGGGACCGACACCGTCGACGGCGAGCACGAGCGCTGGGCCCTTGCCGCGTGAAAGTCGCGCAAGCCAGGAGCGCGCTTCGTCGGCGCTGACGGGCCAAGCCAGGGATCGCGACAGAATATCGGCAATCGACTGAAAAATGCCAGTGCCTTCATCACCCATGACGAATAGAAGCACCAGGTCAGCAGAATCCGCCGTACGCCGAACCATCTCTCGAACGAGGCTGCTTTTGCCGACGAGTGGCGCGCCCTCAACCAACAGGAATTTCTTGCCGCGCGATAGCTCCACCTCGACGACTGCCGAAGCCTTCCGCGGCAACAGGAAGTCTCGAACGAAGGGTTGCAGCGGCTCGTCCCACCGGCCGCTCAACTCGTCAACTATCGCGTCAGACGCACTCCGGACGGCCTGTACCCAGACGGCCGGCTGTGATCCCATCAAGGTGCTGACCGCGTTCTTGAGGTCGCTTGCGGCGACCCGTGCCGTGGCGGCGACAAGCTTGTGGAATTCTGCTTCGGATGGAGTCGCTGGTTGCCAAGGATTTCCGCTGTATGACTCAAGGATCCGGGTGTCTTCCCCGTTCGAGACGACGACGAGCGGAAAGCGCGGCCGGATCACGCTTGCATAGGAGAGGCCCTGGTCCACGTCCGCCGTCGTGAGCGGCAGCCCTTTGCGCTTGAGTTCCAGAACAGCAAGCGGGGTCTCGTCCCAACGAACCAGGATGTCAGTGCGGCCTTCGGCCTGCCAATCGCGGAGACCGTCAATCTCGATGGTCGCATGCCCGAAAACGAAAGAGAATTTCGTCTGGTGACGGATCGCGCCTGCCGGAAGCCAGGGAAAGGCTTTTCGGATGACTGCATGAATTTCAGATTCGAGGTCGGCCTCCGTAGGAGACCTTGTGAGTTGCGTGGCAGTCATCGGAATAATCTAGTCCAAAAATGATCTGGGCCTGATCTGCGCCCCAACAGAAGCCCGATATTCGAGTCTGACGACCTGATCGCTGGTCGACCCCAACGATCACCGGCAGTCTCGTTATATGGCCCTTCTCCTTGACCGCAGCCAGTGCGCCTAGCCGGGCCCCGCTTGGCCGACTGACATTGAATACGGGCCACGCGCACGGCAACGGGCCAAAACAGTCAGTCAATCTTCGCCCTTCGGCGTGAGACCCTTGCCGTCTGCCGGGTCCGTGAACATAATGGGAACATTCCGGGCGGCAATCCGCGCCGTATCCCTTCTGGTAAATTGCCGGCCGACAGCAGGAGTCGCATATGGAAGACCCGGACGAATATACGATTTATCTGCGCAGCAAACCCGACAAAACCTATGTCGGCTCATCCTTCCCGTCGTTCAGCGGCAGACGGATCAGAATCGCAAACAAATACATTGAGGGGGATGGCGGCTACGAATTTGCGACCGTAAAGGACGAGGTTGTCCTTCGGACCACCCCTGGCGAGAGGATCCAGATCAAGGCGAGCTTTCTCGAAGACGATCGGTCGTTTCAAACTGTCACCATTCAGAAATTTACCAGTAAGGGGCGTGCCTGCGAGTATTTCGCGTTCAGGCCTGCAGAAATCGCAAGGCTATTGAAATTCCTCTCCGACATCAAACGCGTCCATTTTCCCAACGAAGGGAAGATCAATATCTCGGACGCCGATTTGGAAGAGCTGCTCCTCAGCCCCGATCAGATGAAGCGGCTAGCCACTGACAATCAGGATCTGCTCGCGACCTTGGCGCGCACCGAGATTACCAACGAGGACATTGTTGCGCTTGGCTATCGACGCAAGCAATTGCGGATATTCAAGCAGCTGCTTACGGAGCCCTCGTACTTCGAGGAGGCTCTGCGCAAGCATCCCAAGGGTCCTGAACATGTCTGGCAGAAATTCTTCGAAGCCAATCCTTGGATTTTCGGTTGTGGCCTGTCGCTGATCAGCTTTGGTCCACTGGATGACCGCAAACTTGAGCAGTCCGTGCGCGGCTTCGATCTCACCGGCCCGGGCAAACGCGTGGATGCTTTGTTGAAATCACACGCAATGTTGAGCACAACCTGCTTCGTCGAGATCAAGCGCCACGATACCGATCTCGTTGCGGAGAGCAGCTACCGAGCCGGCGTCTGGCAACCGTCCAAAGAGCTGTCCGGAGCTGTCGCTCAGGTTCAAGGCACAGTCTCGGCTGCGCTCGAGCAATGGCAGGCGCGCGAAACGATCGTTGGCACCGATGGCAACCCGACCGGCGAATCCTTGTTCACGACCGAACCTCGTTCGTTTGTGATCTGCGGCAGCCTCGGCGAGTTTCAGGCAGAGCATGGCATCAATGAGCGAAAATTTCGCTCGTTCGAGCTCTATCGCCGCAATCTGATCCGACCGGAAATCGTTACCTTCGATGAGCTTTACGAGCGCGCCCGGTTCATCGTTGAAGCCGAGCGCGTGAGCAAAGACAGTGCTGCTGCCTAGATCTCAATTTGCCGATATTCGCTGCAACGAGTGCACGTCGTAACGTTCGACGTCGGTTCGAACGCGCTCAAGTCCTCCCGCCTTTACCCAGCCGTAGTGACGGCGTTGCGCCGAGCGCAAAGTCATCCCCATCAGATAGGCGACCGCCATCGGACTCTTCCCAAGATCGAAGAGGCGATAGCAGGTCTCAACGCCGCGCTTCATCAGATGGCCTGTTGCAGGAATGTAGTCGTCGGCATAGCTGTAGCCAAGCCGATGATTGGCCGGAAAACGTGGCGAAAGATCACCTACGACCTCTGTGCCCCGCAGGTCGAGTTCGGCATTGATGGCCTCAAAGCGCTGCCGCTCTCGATCAATTTGCTTGGAAATAATTCGATCGAGTCGTTTGAGATCGCGCTCGAAGACGTGCTCGGCAAGTTCGAACAATACGCCGTCCATGGACAGCGTGAGCGAGAGATGACCGCGCCCGCGCTCCCACAACGACCGCCTGTATGCGCGCAGCCTGTCAAGTGCGTCGCCTTTGTAAACCGGCGCGTTGAACGCCAGGTGATCGATCGCTCAGTAGTCACGGCTCACATCAGACATAACCAGTTGAATCCGGTGTGCTATGTCGTTTCGGTAGTCGAGCAACGCCTTTAGCTGCCTCGGTCGATCTGTAGCGTAGGATGTTTCGCTCGATCGCGGACGGACGGCCGCCGCGCGGATCATCATAACGACCCGCCGGGAACGCTCGGCCGTATTGGGATTTGCGGTGGAATTTTGTGAAACCAGGCACCTGGGAACTCCCCTTCTGCGCCTGGATTGCAGGTCCGCGGCGCGACTTCAGAAGATTGGCGGAACGGACGGCGGCAACTGCCGCTCGCTCACGCTACTCGTCTGAGAAATGCACCGGATCGCATGTCTTCTCGTGCTACCGCGAGGCGTTGGACTCTGTGTCAGCATGGACGAAATCGGGCCTGCTCAAGTGGAAAGACGATCGTGGAGCGTCACTGCCCCTAAAGGCATGAAATTGTAGACGGAAATACAATTGGTGTCATTCGGCTCGGCTGTATTCCGCGGCCGAGGTTTCTCGTTGACCAGCCACGCAAAGTTGGTGCCGCGCCATCATGCCAGACCGGCACGGAGCTCTTCAAAGCCGGCCTTCTATTCTTTTCTCGAACTCAGTCGGGCAGCCATTTCGTTCGGAATAGCCTTGCTTCCTGTACCAGGTCGCAAGACGGTTTACCGGAAAGCCCGATTCGAGCGGCTGTGGAGAGAGGGTGACCCATTCGTAGCCTTCCGCGCGCGCACGGACCTCGACCGCTTCGAGCAGCAGCTTGCCAAGTCCGCTGCCCCGGAGCCGGGTAACAACAAACAGTTCGCACAATGCTAGGCAATTTATTTCCGGAAGCTCATCGAACGAAACGAAGCCGATCTCAGTTCCGCTCCTGCGTGCGATAAATTGTTGGGTGCGCCGTCCTTTGGAGCTCGCCAGAATGCGTTGGCTGACCTCTAAATCGTGTCCGACATATCCATCAAGTATGGCAGCAAACTCGATCATCATCATGACGCTCCGTATGGACCCGGCAACGATGCGAGGACTACCGCTGCGTCGCAGGGCGATGTTTCGCTGCGAACGCAAAAAAGTCCTCGGGAGCTACCTTCTTTGCAGCAAGGAGCCGTCCGAATTCTTCAACTAGATCCGAGTAGTCGCTGTCGCGTTCCGGTGCCGGGCGAAAGTCATGCCGCTGGTGCTTAGGACGGCGACGGATCTTCATGAATCCCCCCCTGAGCCGAACATCCAATCCCGGCCTGAACTCGTGTAACAAGCCGCGCGTTGTTTCCGGCTCTGGATCGGGCTCTCTGTCCACCAAAGGATGTTCTTTTACGGAACTCTTTTCGTCTCTTCTGCGCCTGACGACGCGCAGAGCTTGCGCGTGGACCGAGGCCTCTTCACCCTCACTGAAGTAGACGTTTTCGTGCGCGTTGAGCCACTGCAGCTCATTTAGTGCCACAACGTCGTCGCTCGACGAGATAGTGACAACGCGACAGTTCTTCTCGCCTACTTTGTAGGTTTGCGCATCGTATAGCAGGATCAGATATTTCGGCGATAAGGGAAGAAATATTTGCAGACCCGCCTGTCCTAACCCGGTGTGGCCGGCGCGTTCATTGCCTTCGAAATGCTGGTTATGCCGAACAATTGGATTATCGGACGTGATAAGTCCAAGTCCAGAGTTGTTCCGCAAAAGCTTGATCTTCAGATCGTAGACAGCCGGCACCATCCGAGACGCGACCTGAAGCGACATCAGCACCGGATCCTCGAAACCGATCTCATATTGGTCGAGGTCGTCAAACTGCCCACGATAAATGGTCTTAAACAGCTTGTCCGTTGACTCTGCCATCGCATCAGCCTCGTAATTCGTCCGCGCGGCTTGGAGCACGATGAAATGCGACAGGATGATATGCTCAGCAGAAAATGGTCGCGGAACGGCTTCGTTCTTAAGAATAGCGTTGTTTATCAGCTCTGCGGCCGCGCCCTCCATGCCAGCAAGCGCATGCTCAACCGTCAGATCCTTGCCATAGAAATAGTCCCGATAACACTGATTTCTAAGATTTCCCTTGGAAATCACACGTTGCGAGGAGATGTTGTAAATCCCGATGCTCTTCCCATCCCCGGAGAAATTTCGGAGATAGAATTTCGGCACAAAATGGTGCTTTTTGTTTTGCGGCATGGACAAGCAAACCCGAATCGAATGAACTACTCTGTGTCGGCTTTCTTGCAAGAGCAATGAGTGCCGCTGCTCTCAAAAGGTTTCTGCGGCGACCATGCTGACGGTGCTACGTGCCCGGCGGCTTCTCGATCCGAGTGAGGCAAGCGTCCGCCCGATCAACATCCTGAGTTGCGAAGAGCGGTGTATCTAGCTTGTTTTGGTCTCGGCGCAGGGTGAGCCAGGTTTTCCATCAAGAGACAGGCAACGACAGCGAGCAGTGCAGCGAGACAAAAGCGCAACCGCCTATCTGGCTGCGTGCATCTGTCGCCGATCTTGAGGCGTTGGATTTCGAACAGCCGATCGCCGGATCGAAAAGTGCGGATAGCCGTCAAATGGGCGACTTGTTTCGCGCCGCCGCCGGCGACGAAGACGCGTCGGCTGCGGCCGTATTCGGCATGCTTGCGGCGGCTGCAGGAATGATGCTGCGGCCCGAAGAGAAGAACGAGCCATTCGGGCCGATGCTCGTATTGCCAGATGGCCGCAGGTCACCAGCGCCATCCGACTTTCGCGGTCAACCGGAAGAGGTGCTAGCGACTGCCGCTCAAGCAGCGAAACATCCGGCCCTGAGGGCGAGGCTAACGGACCTTTGCTGGGTTCTCGATCGCAAGAAAGGAAAGTTGGGGTCAGGCGCTGTCGCGGCGTACACAGACGTTGTCAAGCGCGTGGACGACGGCTTACTGACATTCCCGTTCGACGAAGGGCAGGGCGCCTTGAAACACGACGCACGCGGTCTGCTGCGACGCGCTCCTCATGTCAGCAGTTTGTTGTTGGGCGCTTGGCCTCAACTCTAATTGAAAAAAATGTGTTTTGGCGCTGCCGTCGGGAGTAATATTCAGCAATGAACAGGTCTAAGGTCGATTCGCCCGATCCTCAGCTTGCAAGCCTCATGGGTCACAGCGCGGTACCGGAGGGTATCCGCGCTGCTTTGGGCAAGCCTTCGGGCGCGCGCTTTTTCAAATGTGCCTTGCAGGTCAACCCGTTCGCCTACACCACGCGCCACGCAAAGAAGACCGCATTCAAGACCGAGGAGGAATACAACGAGGCGATCGTAGCGGCCTGCGTCAAGGAAGGGATCGAGGTGGTCGGTATTACGGACCATTTTCGGATCGCGACCTCGCAAAAGCTGGCCGCGGCTCTCGAGGCTGCCGGCATCCATGTGCTTCTTGGATTCGAAGCAAGTTCAAGCGAAGGCGTGCATTTGCTTTGCCTATTTCCGGGCTCTACCAGCCATAGCGAACTGGAACGAACGATCGGCGCCTGTGGCGTGACCGACCTGACGGCCGAGTCGCCGCAGTCGGACAAGACGTGCGAGCAACTCCTCCAACTTATTCCCAAGATGGGTGGGATCACGGTCGCCGCCCACGCCTGTAGTCCGTCAGGCCTGCTGACGACCCTAAAGGGACAGCCCCGAGCGCGTGTCTGGGGTAACCCTGATCTTCTGGCGATCGCCTTGCCCGGCCCGCGTGCCAGCGCGCCCGAGAATTGCCGTGACATTATCGCTAACAAGGACCCGGCGCATGCGCGGCCTCACCTCGTGGCGGTCATCAATGCCAATGATGTGAGCGATCCTGCCGCGCTTGCCGATCCTAGCACGACCTCGTGGATCAAGATGGTCGTTCCTTCGATCGAAGGTTTGCGCCAGGCGTTTCTCGACTGCGATTCACGCATTCGTCTCAACAGCGATCCCGCTCCGACACAGCATACCGAGCTGATCGCCGTCTCCTGGGCAGGTGGACTACTCGACGGTCAGTCTCTTCGGTTCAACGAATCGCTCAACGCTCTGATTGGTGGCCGCGGTGCGGGAAAATCCACCCTGATCGAGAGCCTGCGGTATGCATTCGAGCTTCCGCCCAAGGGCGATGAGGCAAAACGCCAACATGACAGCATGATCAAGAGCGTGCTCGGGCAGGGGGCGACGATTGCGGTGTTGTTGCGCTCGCCGCGTCCGTCACCTCAATACTACTTGATCGAGCGCATCTATGGCAGTAAGGCCCGCGTGCGCGACCAAAGCGGTGAGCTTTTGCAGAACGTCAAGCCACAGGCGGTCCTCGGCAACCTCGAGGTCTACGGCCAGCATGAGATCTCCGAACTGACAAGGTTCCCCGAGAAACTCGCCCAGTTGCTGCGTCGATTTACGGAACCGACTGCCGACAAGTCCGCGGCCAAAGCCGGTTTGCGCGAGGAATTGGAGCGCTCTCGAACGGCCGTCACGACCGAGGAGACTGAGATCGGCCGCATTGAGGAGGCCCTCGCGGCGCTGCCGGCGCTCAAGGAGCACCTCAAGCGATTTGCCGCTGCGGGCCTCGACGAGAAGCTCAAGGACAAAACCCAGATCGACAAGGAAGGTCGCCTGTTCGAAGATGCCATGGAGATGGTCGGTAAGGCCAGCGAACTCGCTGCCGAAGTTCTTGCGCAGGGGACGGCCGATGGACCGATAGTCGGGGATGATGCCAAGGAGCTTCCTAACGGCGTGATCGTCGCGAAGCTCGACAAGGTTCAGAAAGATCTACTTCAGAAGATCACCGCCGCCGGCAAGGCCATCGAGGCAGCCGTCAAGGAGGCGACTAAGGCGGTTGAGACGATCAAGGTCGAATGGACGCCGAAGCAAACGGCGGCCAACGAGCTCTATCAGAAGACCCTCAAGCAACTGAAGGCGGAGGGACACGACGCCGACAAGTTCGTGCAATATAAGAATCAGGTCGAGCGCCTGAAGCCCAAGGAGACCGAGCTCAAGACGCGCAAGAAGACGCTGGCGGAACTGCAAAAAGCAAGGCGCGAGTTGCTGGCCAAGTGGGATGCCGCAAAGGCCGAGGACTATCGCGAGCTTCAGAAGGCGGCCCGCAAGGTTTCGAAACGGCTGAAGGATCGCGTGCGCGTCAGTGTGCGCCCAAGCGCAACGCTCGACCAGTTGGAGACGGCCATTCGCAAACATTGCTCGGGAAATTTCACCCAGCCTCTTGAGCGGCTGCGCGCAAAGGACGACTTGAGCCTCACTGATCTCGGATCGGCTGTCGCCGAAGGAGCGGCTACGCTCGTCAGCAGGTACGGATTCTCACAGAACGCGGCAGAGCGCATGGCGCAAGGCGGGGCGGCGCTCGCTCTGGAAATTGAGGAGTGCGAAGTGCCGGCCGAAGCAGTGCTGGAGCTGAACGTCGGCAGTGAGAATGCACAAACCTGGAAAGAACTTGCGCAGCTCTCGACTGGGCAGAAAGCGACGGCCGTGCTCCTGCTCCTCTTACTCGAATCTGACGCGCCGTTGATCGTCGATCAGCCCGAGGACGATCTCGACAACCGGTTCATCGCCGATTGCATCGTCCCGACGATGCGCGACGAGAAGAAGAAGCGGCAGTTTATCTTCTCGACGCACAACGCCAATATTCCCGTCCTTGGAGACGCTGAGCAGATTGCTGGGCTTACGCCGGTTGTGGAGAGCGGAGTTGAGCATGCGACGATCCCTGACGACCTGTGCGGATCGATCGATACTCCTGCGATCAAGGAAATGATCAAAGACCTGCTGGAGGGCGGTCAGGAAGCGTTCGAATTTCGCAGGCAGAAATACGGGTTCTGATCCGCGCTGAGAAGGCCAAACGCGCGGGCCTGATTTGTTTGCGATGTCCGAGCGACGGCCTTTTCAGACCTAGCGCACGTCTGATTTGGGCTGCTGGGCTGAAGGTCAGCAACCGGCCCAAAACGAATTGAACGAGGCCATTACATCAGCAGCGCCAGCGGCTTCGCGTCGTCGGCTTGCTGCAGCGCTGACAGTGAACGCTGAGAAGGCGGACTGGCTTGGGAACTGGCATCTCGTTCTTTAGCAGCCTGAGGGCTATGCGCTCGAGTTCGGTGCGGCTCGATACGGCGGCAGGCACGGAGCGGCTGCGCGTCATGATCCCGAAGTCCTTGAACTTGACCTTCAACGTCACCGTTCTCCCGTAAGAATGGCATGTCGTGTCTGATCATCGGTGGCAAGGGGCAGGTGGGAGCTGCGGTGATAGGTGCGCTGACTGCGGAGCCGTCCTGGGCTGAGGTCGTGATGTCAATCGCGGGGCGATTTCTCCGTGCACTCATCCCCGTGTACGGCAAATGATCTTGGATTCGGCAGATGCTCGGTTTCCGGCAGAAGTGACCGAGCTTGCCTCGATCATAATTGCGCAAGGCGCACCCGTCTAGGCGTGTGCGGCAACGGCCGCAGCGGGCTCTCGTGAACCGAACCGCGTGGCGTCTCGGCCATCCAGCTTCGATCCCTCGCTCGGAATTCAGAATGATGTGTCGCTCGCCGGAGGCACTCGCTCGCGGGCCGCGCCGTCATTGCATATCGACGTCGCTGTCACTGTCCTGCGTTCGGGTGCCTTGTTAACCGGTCTCGCGACTGCAGTCGGTTCCGCGTCCCGCCGCGGTTTCCGCGTCGGCGCTATGCTGACGCTCCTGCGGCTGCCTTTTTCTTCCGGACATCGCTTGCACCGACAGGTCTCTCTTCTCGCAAGAGGCTAAGGGGCGTTGCCCCTCGCGCGCACCAGGGTGAAGCGCCGGCTGGTGCCGGCGCCGCCCCGAGCGGTCTCCCCGGTCTTCCGCGCTCCCTCACGTCCTGAATCGTCGCGGTCGGTCATGCGCTTGTGCAGACCCAGCTTCTAGCGAGCGGCCCTTTTCGGGCGGGCGATCCCCCTCCGCTCGGGTCGCCCTGGCACTTGCTACCCCCGGTCTCGCCGACGGGCAGGGGCGCAGGCGCGGAGTGCGCGCGCTATGCGCCCATCAAGCGAGAGAAGGGAGATCGATCATGACGGCCAAATCAGTGGAAACCATTGTGGAGAGCGGGACGGAGGTTTTCATCCCGCTCAACAAACTCAAGAAGTCCCCGAAGAACGCCCGCAAGACGCTGCACAGCGAGGCGGCGATCGAGGCCCTGGCGGCGAGCACTGCCGCCAAGGGCATTCTGCAAAATCTGGTTGTCGAGCCGGAGTTGGATGGAGAAGGTGCGGCAACCGGGTTCTATGTCGTGACCATCGGCGAGGGCAGGCGGTTGGCTCAGCTCCTGCGCGTGAAACGAAAGGAGATCAAGAAAACCGAGCCGATCCGCTGCATCGTCGACACCGCCAACGATGCCCACGAGATCAGCCTCGACGAGAACGTCACCCGCAGAATATGCATCCCGCCGACCAGTTCGAGGCGTTCAAGAGGCTCGCGGACGAACGCGGCTTTGGCGCCGAGGAGATCGCGGCCCGCTTTGGTGTGACCGCTCAAGTGGTGCGGCTGCGGCTGCGGTTGGCAGCAATTTCGCCAAAGCTGATGCAGGTCTATCGCAAAGGCGATTTGACCCTTGAGCAGCTGACGGCGTTTGCCCTCACCGAGGACCACGCGCGTCAGGAGGCTGCGTTTGACCGGCTGTCCTATCATCGCGACGTCAGCTCCATCCGCCGCCGGCTGACCGAAACCCATGTCCCTGCCAGCGACCGGCGCGCGCGTTTTGTTGGCATCGTGGCTTATGTGGAGGCGGCGGGACCGTCCTGCGTGACCTCTTTAGCGAGGATCGCGGCGGCTATCTGGAAGATCTGGCATTGCTCGATCTGTTGGTGACAGCAAAGCTGGGCCGTGAAGCCGATGCGCTACGGGCGGCCGAGGGCTGGAAGTGGACGGAGCCCTATCCGGATTTCCCGTATGCCCATGGCTTGCGGCGGGTCTACCCCCATCAGATCGAGCTGTCGGCGGAGGATCAGGCTGCGCTTGAGACCGCCAAGCACGAAGTCGAGCAACTGTCCGAATGGCATCAGACCGCGGACGAAATCCCTGACCATGTGGATGTCCGGTTCTGCGAGCTCGAGGCGGAGATCGACCGGCTGGAGGCGAAGCGGCATGCCTACGACCCCGATGATATCGCCCGTGGCGGCGCCTTTGTCATTCTCGGCCATGACGGCGACCTTCGCATCGAACGCGGCTTCATCCGGCCTGAGGATGACAAGCCGCGACCGCAGCCGGAGCAGGCTGGCGAGGCCTCGGAGCCGCTGGAAGCCGAAGGCGCAGATGGCGAAGCTGCTGAGGGTGGGGAGGGTGAGGAGAGTGGGACCGACGACGAGGAGGAGGATTGTCCCTTATCGGACCTCCTTGTCCGCGACCTCACAGCCTGGCGCACTTTAGGACTGCGGCTCAATTTGAGTGAACAGCCAGACGTCGCCATCATCGCTGTGACCCACGCGCTCGCCGCGCAAAACTTCTACATCGGCGCCAATGCGCATGTTGTCGGCATTCAGCCGGTCAGGACCGATCTGGCATCACATGCCGATGGGATCGAGGATGCCGCGCCTGGGAAAGCGTGGGCGGATCGCAATGCCAATTGGGCAAGGCAGCTGCCGCGCGATGTTGCCGGCCTGTGAGCTTCGTGGCCGGACTCGATCACGACAGCCGCATGGCCCTGTTCGCGCATTGCGTGGCGCTGACGGTCAATGCCATCAAGCTGCCATGGGAACGGCGGCCGCGCGCGCTGGCCACAGCCGACCGGTTGGCGCAAGCAGTTGAACTGGACATGACCGGATATTGGCGTCCAACGGCGCGCAGCTATCTCGGCCGTGTCACCAAGGCTCATATCCTCGACGCCGTGCGGGAAGGGGCGGGCACCGAGGCGGCCGACGGATCGCGGATATGAAGAAGGTCGATATGTCAGAGGCTGCCGAGCAGCTGTTGGTCGCGACCGGCTGGCTGCCGGTGCTCTTGCGGACGCCCAGACGCGATCAGGAGCGCGTCAGCGAAGCGCCTGACGAGCAAAGCGGCGCGTCCTATCCCGCCGCTGCCGAGTGAGAATTGTGCCTGAGCCGCTCTCGCGGCTCCGGCGGCACATCGGGAAATGTTCGGCCGCGCACCTGACCGGCGCGCGGCCAATCGGTTATTGTGACGGTGTCACGCAATATCAGTGACGGCGTAACGCGATCGCCCAACCTTCTTGTGAAGTGGAAGTGCGAGCGCGGACTAGCCAGTTGACCGCGCGTTGGCGGATATCCAAATCGACGCCGTCCATCTCGACCAGCGATGATATTGTCGCCTCTGGCCGAGACGTTGTCATGAATCGAGCGCCACGATCGGCTGGGCAGGCAACAGCAGGGCCTCTGCAATCTGGCAGGTGCCGCCCGAACAGTCTGGCTTGCGTTAGTTTCGACGCGACATCACGGTGGTTGCTTAGGGCACGTCAGAAATCCTTCGACCGCTGCGGCCTTGGTCGCGTCCGCGTGCTGCATCTGCTCCAATGGTTGCCATGGCTATCTCCGTATGTCGGTAGTGCCGCGTCCGACGCGACCTCGAATGGGCTGATCAGACCCGAGGGCCGGCCAAAGCCTCGATCGCCTTCCCGCAACGGCTACGCCGGCTTTTTTCCCCTGCCGCCAAGCGGCGGCATTCCTCGCGACAAGTCAAAAAAGCCGGCTCTCATCGTCCTCCGCTTGCGCTTCGGGCCTGACGGCTGCGGGCCGATCGCTCCCCGGGCCAAGGACCGCCATCGAGGCCGCGATGGCCGCGGCCCGAGCAAACAGACGGAGACCACCATGGCGACTATCGGCACCTTCACCGCATCGGATAACGGCTACACCGGCTCGATCAAGACGCTGACGCTCAACATCAAGGCCAAGTTCGTCGCGGCCGAAAAGGACAACGACAAGGCGCCGGACTACCGCATCTTCGCCGCCACGGTCGAGTTCGGCGCGGCCTGGAAGAAGACCGCCCGCGACAGCGACCGCGAATATCTCTCGGTCAAGCTCGACGATCCGAGCCTCCCGGCGCCGATCTACGCCTCGCTGGTCAAGACCGAGGGCGACGAGGGTTTCACCTTAATCTGGTCGCGCCGCAGCGGCGACTGATCCAACGCTGGATCATCGGCCCCGCCTTCGAAGGAGGCGGGGCTTCTTGCATGTTCATCGCCGTCTGGAAGGAAGGCCAAGGCTCTTTTTCTCAAGAGGGATTGCTAAGGGCTCCGCCCTCGCGCGGGCAAGGGTGAAGCACGACAACGTGCCGGCCGGAGCGGTCTCCCCGGTCTTCCGCGCCTCTCACTGATGCCAAGAATCTCGCACTGAAACGGCGCGTGCAGACGCGCGCGGATCTCGCGCGCCCTTGTCAGGCGGGTGATCCCCCTCCACTCCGGCCGCCCTTGACCTTGCTACCCCAGGTCTCGCCGACGGGCAGGGTTGCAGCGCAGCGCTGCGCTTCAACCTCAGACCCGAAGGAGAAAACAATCATGACCGTGATGACTTTGTCGCAAGGCCAGCAGCCTGTTTCCGGCGGCTTTCGCGTGGACGTATCGCGCGGCCAGCGCATCGGCCGGGTGTCGTCGGAGTGGTTTGCGCGTCCCGATGACGAGCGCTACCTCAACCTGCCGGACCTCTATGACGCCGTGCGCAGCCGGGCAGAGTGCGCCGAGGTGCGCACCGTGGAAAGCGCGTCCATCCGCGTCGAAGCTGCCCGTGAGAACGCCGAGCGGCTGGCCCTGATCGTTCCCGGCCGTGGCGAACCTGTGGCGCCGACGCATTGGAGTTTTGGGCAGTTATGCACGCTTGTTGGCGCGCCAAGCGCCTATCTGCGGCAGCTGCCTGCAGCCTTGTCAGCCATCAATCTGCAACATGGGTTGCTGTCGCACCGCGCCGAGCTGATCAAAACCCTGGAAACCGACAGCGGCCGGATCGAGCTTCGCGCTGTCACCGGACCGGACTACGGCCGCATCTGGGATCACGAACTGGTTGCGGCCGTCATGCAGATCGCCGGCAATGGCACCGGCGACACACGATGGAAAGTACCGGGCGTGCTCGACTGGTCGAGCATGACTCATAACCCGTTTGTGGATGTGACCAAGGACACCACTACGCTCTACGCCAGTGACCGCGACGTGTTCCTGTTTTTGGTCGACGACACCAATCCGATCGAAGCGGGACGGCTGCCTGACGGTTCGCCGGACGTCTACTTCCGGGGGTTCTATTGCTGGAACTCCGAGGTCGGCAGCAAGACCCTCGGCATTGCGAGCTTCTATCTGCGTGCCGTCTGCATGAACCGGAACCTCTGGGGCGTGGAGAATTTCGAGCAGATCACGATCCGGCATTCGAAGTTCGCGGCGCAGCGCTTTGCGCATGAGGCTGTACCGGCCTTGACGAACTTTGCCAACTCCTCGCCCGCGCCATTCGTCGCCGGCATTGCGGCAGCACGGCAGCGGATTGTCGCTCGCACCGATGAGGATCGGGAGAGTTTTCTGCGCAAGAGCGGTCTTTCCAAAGCCGAAAAGTCGAAGGTTATTGAAGCGGTCTTGGGTGAAGAGAATCGCAAGCCGGAGAGCATCTTTGACTTTGTGCAGGGCATCACCGCCGTTGCGCGCGGCAAGGCGCATCAGGACGCCAGGCTCGACCTCGAAGGCAAGGCCAGGCGCCTGATGGAGCGCGCCATCTGAACAATAGCCGCGCAGCCGGGTGACATCGGTTGCGCGGCCGTCTGTAACCCCGATCCGCAGCGTGGCCATCTGGGTAGGCTCGACCGGCGGGGCAGCTACGCGCAAACGGCCGGAGCTCGCCGGGCCTCCGGCCCGGCTCGCGACAGAAGAAGAAACCAACGTGGGATTACAAGTACAACCTCCAATTGGACGGACGAATCCGTCCGAGGTCTTTGAATTGCGCGGGTTGCGCTATCTCACAAGATCGTCGGCTGCCGCGACTTCACGACGTCAAGCGACGGCTAGGACGTTGGCCTGCAGTGACGTTGCTGACGCTCACGTCCTGCTAAGAACGTACCGAACAAACGATACCTCGTTTGCAGTGGTTGCGAAGAAAGTCAGTCGGAGCGCCGGCGTGGACGCGCTGGGGAATGGCTTCAACCTTGGTTCTGCGAGCGCTGCATCTCTTTGGACCAACGTTGTCAGATTGGCCATGATCGACATTGGCCAGCGCCAGCAAGTGTATTCGGTCTGCAGCCGGACGGCTGAGAGATCGTTAGACGTGCAGCGGTCGAAGGGAACTTCGCTTCATTGTTCTGCACATAAACGGCACGAATTCCGAACTTGGACCGCAGCTCGTTGGCTGCGTCGCAGTGGCCTGATCGACACTCCGATCGCAAGACCTATGCGACGTAGCGGCTGAGATCGGGCTGATCCACAAGCCTCGGAAGAAGACGAGAAGCCAAGCCAAGGCTCAAGGAAGGAAGAGAAGGGATTTTTCACACCCTATGCACCTCCGGTGCTGACGCTTCGCAGGCCGCGTACGGCTATCTTATTGGGGTGAAACAAAAAACCTTCTCTTGACTGGCGTTTACGAGGGTAGGATCGACCGAATACAGCGGTCCTGCCGAACGATCGGCAAGTCGCGGCTCATCAATAACTTGCTGTCGGTTGGACGCTCATACGACTGAACTCCCGGTCTGAAGCTCGATTTCCAGTGGGATTGCCTCGGCTTAGGGCCCGCGGAAGATGTCGACCCTTGAGACAGGATTTGACCTTGCAAATGGGTTCACGAGGGCTGCAGATTGATTTGCGATGCGCGCAGTAGCTCGCTCAGGGTCGGCAATCCGGGTGTGCATCCAGGGACCGCCGCAGGCCGGGAAGCAACCTCCAATTTGTGTTCTTGGGATCTCAGCTAATCCCGCTCGTGCTCGCGATAACGTAGCTTGATCTTGGCGCCAGACATGCCGGTCGGCTGGTCCAACGTGCGGAGGACTCGACCGAGGCGAGAGCCGAGCTGAGCGGCGGCTTGGTTCCGGGTTGGCTGACCTGCGGGCAAAGCTGTCGACGGTGATGGTTGAGCGATCGGCGAGCCGGCTTGACCTAGCCGTCCTGGGAGCCCCGCGTGAGAACGGCCGCTGGTCGCCGCGTGCACGTGATCACGGCTCTTGCCGAGATCAAATCCCAGCGCCTTGGCCTCGGCCTGCCAGTGGCTGGTGAGCTCGCCGAGCTTGGCATCCCGCTTGGGGCGGCGCGTGCGTAAGGTCGCGAGCTCCATGCCCTTTGGCGTGCTGTAGCCGTGGGCCTTCGCGGCCTCCTCAATCGCCTGCCGCCGCTTGGAGAAGGCGCGCTCGACGTGGCGCGGGATGGCCGCCACCCGGAACGTATCCTTCTGCCCTTCGAGCTGAAGGCCTTTCCGTTCGAGCTCCGCGGCAAGGGTTTGGCGGTACGTCGCGCCGGCTTGCTTCTGGGCCTTGTAGAGCTCGCGGCTGACGATGGCGCCCCAACTGCCGTCGCGCCGCGGCGCGAGATTGAAGATGAAGGTGTGGGTGTGCAGCTGCGGGTCGGATTCGCGGCTGGTGTGGTGGTCGAATTGGGCCATCAGCAGCCCCGCGGTCTGCTCTCGCGTGGCTCCAGCCCGGCCACGTCTGGCCCAGCCAGCCTTGGCTTCCAGTTGAGCGGATGCCGCCAGCACGGCCGTCCGATGAGCTTGCGCGATCATCTGGCGCTCCGGAGCCTCAGAGAGCGCCCAGAGTACCGAGACCGATTTGGGGGCGCTGAAGGTCATGTCCCAGCCCGCCGCGTGCTCGCGGCCGCGGCCGCCGGGCTGCGCAAGCCGCTCGCCGGTCTTAGGATCGATCCCGCGCAGCGCAGCGTCGAACTCTGTCCGCGTGACCGACCCGTCGAGGCTAAGCCGTTCGGCCGCTTTGCCGGTCCAGCGGCCGGGTGGCTCGCCATCGCGGCTGTAGTAATCGTCGCGCTGCAGATGGCTGTAGTAGCGGGAGGCAGAAGCGGCGTTCCCGCGGGCAGAGATGGAGGCCACCATGGCTCACTCCCGCCGCTTGAGGATCTGGGCCGCCAAGTCCTTCGTGAGGCGGGCAGGTGAGGGCGTCGGAGCTGGATCGGTGTGTTCGCCGGCGCCGCCCGAGAGCCTCGCTCCGGCCAAGGGGCGGGTCCAATCCGCCGGCATGATCGGCTCCCTCAGTTGGCGTAGCTTGAGATAGGGCAGCTCCAGCTCATAGACGTCCTCTCCAAGGCCAATGAGCAGGACTCGTACGCCGTCTCTGGTTGGGCCAAGGCGAGAGCCAAGCTCAGATGCCGTAATCACCCGGCGCATCTCGCGTTGGGTGCTCTCGGTGACGCTGGTCTTGCCGCCGGCATGCGTTGAGCTCTTCGTTCTCCGCTCGATCTCCTGCTCGCCGATTAGGCGGCTGATGTCCTCGGCCGCTTCGCTGGCATTGATCCGAGTGATGATCTTGGTGCCGGTCATGCCAAACCAGGACTTGGCTTGGTCCTGTCCATAGACTGCGCGGATCTGGGCCGTGTCCTGCGCTCCGATCACGACCGCAATGCCCTTGGAGCGGCCGAGCTCGAGGAAGGTCGGAAACTGCTTGATCGGCGGCAGCTGTGGGAACTCATCCAGGAAGAGCCAGACACGTCTCTCGCGGCTTTCCGCGAGGGTCGGGCTGCCCACGGCCGAGGCAAGCAGGCCGAGCATGCTGCCAATCCAGATCCGCGACAGTTCGGGATAGCCGGGGTCGTGTTGCAGGATCAGGGGGCGATAGGGCGTGGGGTGATGCAGCCAGTTGCGGATCGAGAAGCGGCGCGCCGTTGGATCGGACCAGGCCTCTGCCAGGACGGAGACAATCTGCATGTGGGTCTGGAAGGTGGTCAGGATGCTGAGAGTCGTCTTGCTTTCCGGCTGGTCGAGCAGTCGCAGCGCATTGGGGTTGTGGTCTTTGGCAAAGGCTGCGAGCTTGTCGACATCGGCGGTCACCGCTCGTTCCAGATCACTCCACCCCCAGTCCTTCCCCTTGGTCGCCTGGAGATAGACGATACAGGCGACGAAGATCTCTTGTGCCGCCTGCGACCACATCGGGTCTGAGCTTGGCGGAATGAAGCGGGCGGCGAGCTCGCGGGCGTCCTGCTTGATGCTGCAGTCGGTTGCCACGTCCCAGGCCAGAGACCGCTGATCATGTGGCGCGACGAGGAGGGGGTCTCCATCGGCTGGAAGCCCGCCCATCATGTCGCCTTTGGTGTCGAGCACCAAAAGGCCATCTCCGCGGGAGAGTGCTTCGTCGATCAAGTGAAGCATGGTCTGAGTCTTGCCTCCGCCAACGCTGCCGACGATCAGGAAATGCCGCGCCTCCCGCTCACGGCCGAACGGCACAGCCGGCATCAACTCAACCCCCTTGCCATGGACCTGGCACTCCGCGGCTGCGGCCCGGGCGAATGCCTTCAGGCCTTGGCGGCCTGTTTGCAGCCGTGCTCCGCGAAGGACCTTGAGCGAGACCGAATCCAGCCGAAGGCTTAGCGCAAACCCTAACAGCGCCAGTAAGCCCGCAAGACTGGCACCGATCACGCTCCAGAAGCGAAGCTCGAAGCCCGTCAAAGCTTGATATCGGGTGAGCCAGTCTCGGCAAGCCCGCCAATAGGCCTCGCCGGAGCGGTCTCCCAGCCAGGCCAGGCCACGCTCTCTGATGCAGACGTCGATGTCTGCTGGCTTGAACTCGGCGCTCCATCCGTTTGCCAGCTTGGCGCTCGGCGGCCAGACCTCGAACCCGAGATGCGAGATGCTTGCCGCAACCGTGAAGCAGCCTATGGCAGCGAGAAAGCAAATGATCCGCAAACGCCGGGTCATGCTGCCCTCCCGGAGCTTTCGTCGGTGAGCGCCTTCAAAAGCGCCTCGAACATCGCGAGCAGGTCGCGCGTCGCCTTGTCGACGGACTGGACCCGCGCGTATGTCTCTTGGCCTTGCTGTTCGAGCGCGACGATCCGGCGCTCGATCCGCATCAAGCGATCGGCTAGCGCTTTGTTGTCGCCGCCAGCAAGCCCGGTGCGGATCAGGTCGCGGGCAACCCCGCTGATGTTTGCTGAAAGTCTGTGAGCGCGTGTTTGGATTTGTTCAATCTCGCTCGCTGCGAGACGGATCGAGATTGGTCTTGTCTTGCTCGTCATGAGATTGCCTCAACAGAGTTGCCGAGGCGATCGATCACGAGATCAATAAGACATTTCGCTCAAGGACGTCACCGTTCTTAGGCAACGTCTGGTCTCGCCTGGCGATGCCTCAAGGAGACCAAGCGAGCAAAGATGCAGAAGTGTCTACCGACGAAGAACATAGATCGAGCTGATCGTCGCCCCGAGTGGACGTCGATTGCCGATTGTGGTTCTTTTCGGAATCCAGGTCGCCGATCGTACGATCGGCGTGAAATTGCTAGACCAGCTGCTGAAGTGGCCATGTTGCTCGACAATCATGCGAACGTTTTCTGACTTGCCCCCAAGGCCGCAAGCCACGATGTCGACCTCTGATCCGGCTGGCAAATCGTGAGCAAATACGTTGCGTCGATCGTGCGCGTTAATCGGCCCGTTTTATTTGAAGGGCAGCTGCACGTCGGCAGCGTTACACACCGCTTCGATCAAGAGCCTAACGGCTTGGGCGTGCCAGTCAATTTGCTCGATAGGAGCATCCCAATGCTCTGACATCACGTAGGCTGCATGACGAGCCTTTATGCCCAGACCTACGATCGTCCGCGCGGGCGTGGCCATAATTGCCCGCTCAACGGGTTCCAGGCGAGCCAGGACCGATTCGAACTCTTGCGTTCGTTTGGCCTCGTCCGAGCGAACGCTCTCCGCGTCTCGTCGCCCCCGACCGTCATGGTGCTCGGGCTCCAGGGCGAAAAACTCCGACAGCAGTGTGACAAACGCCGTGTCAAGTTGGACAAGCGCGAAATCGTCCTCAAGCTGCTCAGCTAGGACCGTCCGGCCCGCTAGAAGCTCATTTGGAATGTTTAGCGCCTCGACTCTCAGAGAGCTGCTGGAATTCATCGACGGCCCCGACGGTACGTTGCCATTCTCTCTGGACACCGCTTCCGGGGAGGTTGCCTCTGATGGTGATGGGGTTGCGCCAGAGCGAGCGCCGCAGCCAGGCTGCATAGGGACAATCAGCCTTTCCATTGGAAACTCCAGAATAAATGGAGACGATCCCGTATAATACCGAATTTATCGGTATCTGAAAAGTCGTTTTATGTCTCTGGCCCCTTCGGGAGGCCAGGATGCCGAAAACGGTGACATCACCGCTGCAGAAGAAGCTTGCCGCCATGCTGGTCGAGCACAGGAAGGCTGCGGGGCTGAGACAGGTCGACCTAGCTGAGAAGATGGGTGTCTACCAATCTTGGGTGACCCATATGGAATCCGGCCAGCGACGGATTGATGTCGTCGAGCTGATCGAGTTGGGGAAGATCCTGGGGTTCGACCCGGTCGACGTAGTCCGGAAACTGAGTCGCAAGTAGATCTTGCGAAATCCGTTCGCTCGAACGAGACCGCGTTTCGAAAACCGCGCGATGTACTGGACTTCCTGTTCCAGATTCGCGACAAAAGCGATGAAAGTGCGGCGAAGTCAGCGGAGCGTCGGGCGGTCCTTTGCTGTTGATGAGTTGCCAGGGCGGCTACCGTAACAAGGGCACGGGTTACGTCACTTGGCTTAAGTTTGGTCGACACTCGGACGTGTCGCTGGCCAGAGCGCGCGATATCGCGAACGACGCCGCAAGACCGTGGCGGCCGGCGGAACGCCGCTGATGCCGAAGATCGAGCGCGCCGACGCCGAAAAAGACTTAAACGTACAGGTGTCGCGGGACGCCGAAACCGCGCTGCGGCTGGTCCTCGTTAGGGCGGCATGGTCGGCGGCGAGCTTCGCAACTTGAGCGGGCCGAGCGAGAATGGTCCGCACCGGTCGCTTTCCGCAGAGCGGACGAAGGCCGGGAGCCCGTTCATCGCGCCGCTCACCGGCTTGCCCCTCGGACTGGTGCGGCCGCACCTACAGAGCGACCCGACGGTGAGGCTGTTCAAGCCGACTGGCCGCAAACAGTTACACGAAGCGGCGCAGCGCTTGGTTGAGGGGCTGAAGATGGAGCGATGGACGCCCCACGACCTCCGGCGCACCGCCGCGACGATCCTGGACAAAGTCAGGAACCACCAGTCGGCCATTCAGAGGCACCGCTGTCAGCACCACGTCGTAGCCCCGACGGTCTTCGTGCGACCAGGCCGCGCCGATTCTGGTCTAAAAGGCCTCGTCGCCTTCCACCGTCCGACACGAAAACTGTGAGGGTGGGGCAGCTCTTTGTGAGTGAGTGCCATTTTGGATTTCTCCTGTTAGTTTCCTGGCCACGCCAATCGCGGCCTTCGGGAGCTCAAGAGGCCGGACGGATCGAGCGGACGCGCAAGGAGGTTCCGACCGAGGGGGCGGTTGGATGCCTTGTGGGGATGCGCCGTTGGCCTAACTCTCCGCCCCATTTCTGGCCGCGTTGGCGCTGGCCGGGCATTGAGAGAGGCGGGATCGCGCGATAGCCGCCTCTACCGGGCTTTGTTCACGTGGGGGTAGGATGTTTAATTGGACTCAACTAATGTGGCGCGTGGGCGCTTGGTGACGGCTGCTGCTCCCGCGACGGAGGTTGCCTTTCATGTCGAAGAACATCGTCGTTTATTCCGACGGGACGGGTCAGGACGGCGGCGTTCGTCCGGAGCAACGCATCAGCAACGTCTACAAGATGTACCGGTCGTCTCACGTGCATCCGGACAATCCGATCGATCCGACCGAACAGGTCTGCTTCTATGATCCTGGGCTAGGAACTGACATCGGTGCAAGCGGCCTGACCGGCATCATGCGTAAGATTGACAAGCTGCTGCAGTCGGTGACTGGACGCGGCATCACCAAGAACATGGCCGACTGCTACGAGTTCATAATCAATCACTACAAGGAGGGCGACAGGATCTACCTGATCGGCTTCAGTCGTGGCGCGTACACCGTCCGCTGTCTTGCCAACACGATCATGCTGTGTGGCATCCCGACAAAGGCGGAGAACGGTCCACTGCTGCGCTACCGCAAGCAGGTCCATGATATCGCAAGGGAAGCTGTTGAAACCGTCTATGAGCATGGCGCTGGACATGCGCGCGGGGATTATGAGACCGAGCGTGACGAGCAGGCCCGAAGATTTCGCGCGAAGTACGGCTCGAACTTTGTCGGTGAGGATGCCGACAAGGACAGGTCCAACGCGGCCGTCTACTTTGTTGGCGTCTTTGATACAGTCGCGGCGCTCGGCGCGAGCGGCGTGCGCAGGTTTGTGATTCAGGCGGGTCTGACGCTTCTCTTCGCCAGCATGGCCAGCTTCGCGGCTGCCGTCGTAGCAATCCTACCGTCGTTAGTCGCAGGATACTATTTTGACCTCGGCTTCTGGTGGTCGGAGCTTGTGATAGGTGCCGCTCTGGTCGTGCTCTCGGTCGTCTGGTTTCTGTACAGGCAGCGCGCGCAATACACGAAGACGATCTACGATTTCCCGAACAAGGGCGATAAGCATTCCCACCAGGCCGAATGGAAGTCAGGCAACTTCGACCGCCTCTTGTCGAAATATGTTGGCACGGCCCGTTCGGCCAACGCCATTGACGAAAGGCGAAAGGATTTCGACCGCGTCACATGGGGGCAGGCAGACAGCAAGCAATTGTCGCAAGTTTGGTTTGCCGGTAACCACTCCGATATCGGTGGCAGCTATCCGGAGACCGAGTCCCGGCTGTCTGATATTTCGCTGCAATGGATGCTGGAAGAGATCCTTACCCTGGACCATCCGATCAAATTCGGACCGGTAACGGTCAACGGCGGAGTCGTGACTGGCACGGGTGCTACCGGCACACCTTTGCATCTCTACCCGGACGGGACGAGCATGCAGCACAGCGAGATTGCGGGTACCCGAGATGCCATTGATGCATTCAGGGAGCGGCTGCCCCGTCTCCTGCGAGGCCTTCTGGCAAATGCCAACTACGAGATCATCAAGCGGTCAATTCTACCTCAGGCGAAGATTCATCCGACGGTCAAGGTCCGGTTTGCGTTGGAAACGATTATTGATTGCGCGGGAGACAAAGTCGGCAGCTATCGCCCGGAGGCACTTCGTGAACACGATGACTTCAAACAGTTTTATTCTGCTCCACCGCCTGCGGGTGCGCCGCCGCCTGGCAGAAGCGAAGAACTGGCGCCTCCAGCACAATTCCTGCGGTAGATGGAATTTTCTTTTTTCGGTAAGCTGGATGGTCATGTAATTCTCTCGTGGGTGAACAGATGATCAGTCCTCAAAAGCTTCCTTTTCCCGCTTTGAGTCAGCAATGCCTTCCTCGGCATGCTTTCGCAGCGCATCGTATAACTCGAACGCTGGTGAAAATCTCGGCACCGATTGGAGGATTTTCTCGCTCTCTTCTTTTATCTTGATATCACGCGGATCGCCTCCCCTGGTGTTCCTGACCGAATGCCGCCGATCGCAGAGGCAAACAGCGAGCTAATGGCTGTCTTGAGGACTCTCGGGTCTATCTGTTTGTCCTTATCTAAAGGCGTTCGACAAACGGTCGGTGGGTGAAAGCAAAGTCGTGGATTGCCTCACCAAGTATATCGGAGATCAAACGCAAATCGCTTTCGTCGGACATTGCAATCCATTCTTCCAGAAACGCTGCCGTCTCCCCGTCGAAAGGCCCGAACAAACTCTCGAACAATTCCTGGGCACGATCGCCAAACACGGCGGGCTTGCTTTTACCAGACTTCATCCACTCTGCGACTGTCCTCAGCAACTCGGAATAGGCGTCGGAATCGCGGAACCGGAGCGGTATGTGAGTGTACGGTCCATTGTTGACGGGCTGATATTGCCAATCTTCGTCGTTGGCGGCGCGCTCAACCCGGTTCATGAAGAGAAGCCATTGTTTCCTTCGGAAATGCCTTTGACGATAGCGCGAGGACTTCCTCGATCCTGTAGCCGTCCAGCTCTTTAGAAACCAATGCGTACATGTTGGCGGCGACGCGTAAGTGCACTGTTCTGGCCCTAAGCCGCCAAATGTTGGCGCACTTTCTAGTTGTCCGGCCAGCCCATTCTGTTTTAGCCTGCCCGGGGTTGTGGCGCGTTGGCGTTGAGTAATCCGTTCGATCTCTCCCGTAAGCTGAAGATACTGAAGTCCGGCGGCCGCTGGGGATTGAAGGCAGCTCGTTCACCGACAGCGACGTTTGCAAATGCAGAAGAGGAGCCTACACAGGCCAATAGGAGGGAGATCTTTCTGAGGACATCACCAAATGTGATTGCCCGCCCGATGATCCCGGCTGGGCGGTCAGGGTGCGAACAAGCGGTGCCAAAACGGCTAGGGCCGAGAAGCGGCCCGGCTGTTCTGTTGCATCCGCAGAACCGGCTTTTCAACGATGTGCCGATTGACAAGCGGATCGAAGCGTTGGAGCGAGACAGTTTCCTCAGGAAATTCCCGTTCAGGTGATCAGGCTTTGGAGGGCTCGACATGACCCGGGCGTTGTTCGATCGCCAAAAGGAGCTCTGGGCCTATGTGCGTCGCAGCGACAGTCCGAATTCCAAGCTGGTGATCTTCGTCCACGGGTTCTCGGGGAGCTATCTGAGCACATGGGGCGAGCTGGCAAATTTTCTGACGCAGCATGCCGACGCCGATCAGAAGCTCTCGACCTGGGATTATCTCTTCGTTGGTTACGAGACCTATTCCATCAATACTTACATGGCCATCGCCGATCTTGTCGGCACGCAATGGCATAGAGCCTCGACAGGTCAGCCGCCGTTTGACAACAACGCCTATACGCAGCTTGCGATCTTCGCGCACTCGCTCGGCACGCTGGGTGTTCGGCAGCTGCTTTGCGCCGCCTCAAAGCAGCCGCCGGGTATGATGACCGCGCTGAAGAAGGCGGTTCTGTTCGGAAGCCCGCTCAATGGTAGTCCGCTGGCCGGGATGGGCGGACTGTTCAGGATCGTTGATCTGTTCAAGGGCAAGCCCGCGGCCGTTCTGCCCAAGAATTTCCGGATCGCGCGCGCGCTGGTGGAGGGTAATCCTGAACTCGAAATGCTTCATGTCTGGAGCAAGACGATGCGGCTGCATGGCAAGTCGGCGTTCGGACCCACCAAAGTCATTCTCGGCACCGATGATCATGTGGTTGGTATGGGCGGCCTGGTGGACTGGGACGACGATGATAAGGCCGTGACCGCCATGGATCACTCCGGGATGGTGAAGATCGTCAATAATGCTCAATCCACCCAGGGCTTTCTGCTGGATGAACTGAGGGGGCTGCCGTGACGGCGTTCGAGGCCAGACAGCGCATCAAGTTCCTCAACCAGGGGCCCTGGATCAGAAGAGGCAGGCGCGCCTGGCGTGAGATTGGCGGTCCGCCCGCGGGATCGTCAATCGAGGTGGCGATGAGGCAAAGACAGCTCCGGCGTCTCCTGCGGTCTCACTGGGACGACGAGATTTATCTCGAAGAAGGGATTGTACGGGATTCCTTCGATGAAGCGCTCACCCTTTATCAGCTGTACGAGCTCGCGGTCGAGACCGGATACATCCAGCTTGAGGATGTCAGGGATCGCATTTACCGGGAATTGGGTGCTCTCCTGTGGTCGGACGGGGCGCGCCGGTACCTGCGCGACTACAGCTATGCCGCGATCGTCTACCTGGCCCAGCGGGTCGAACTCGATCTGGGCTTCAAGAGGATCCCCGAGCTGCCGCCCGTCCGCAAAAGCACGCAAGGACGCTTCGCATCATTCCTCTCTCAGCACGCGCTTTGGTACAAGGACAGGGAGCTTGATGGCTGGATCGATTTTCTGGATGACTATCAGGTCCTGAACGTTTCAGAAGAAACCGACAAGGAGGTCTTGTGGACTTTTCTCACCACATCGCGCCGGTTGAGCAAGGAAGCCAGGCTCTGGCGTTTTGTCGCTGGCGCGGACCGCCTCCTGATGCAGCTGGCCGGACTTGCCGAAAGTCTGGCCGTGGAAGAGAAGCCGAGCTACGGTATGTTCTATGCGTACTGGATGGCCAAGCTGTACGGCTACGACCTCAAAAGAAAGGGCTTCGTTCGCGACCCGGCGCAGGTGGACTGGCCGAAGGCCATGTTAGCCAGCCAGCGCATCATCGATCAGCTTAACGAGGCCGATCGACTCCGCGGTGAATTGCCTGAGGGCATAAAGCCCCAGGATGCAATGTCTCAATTCGCGCGCCGGGACGAGGTGGTACGTGCTTTCTGGGACATCACCCGAAAACAGTTTGAAAGCGATCCGATTCAGTTTGCGTGATGCCCGCCACGCAGAGGGGGCTGTAGTTGTTTGCTGCCCTCAGCGGTAGAGTCCTAGCCGATTAGACCGTTCGGAATCTAACCGGTTGCACTCCCGACACTTGCCGTTGCTGACCAGCCGATCCTCGACATGGCCATAGATGCAGGGATCGCCTGTAAAGTACCACTTCTTTCCCTTTGCCTTGGCTTCCGCCCGCAGTCTTCGTGCTCGCACCCTGGGACCTTCGCCGTGTCCGCTGCTCTGGCGCGAAGTCCTGAATGCGAACCGGGTGGCATCTCCCGGTACCACTTCAACCTCAGTCTCGATCACGGGCGGCGGAAGCTCGACTGGTTCACTTTCCTCGGCAGGCACTTTGTCCTGCTCGGTATCTTTCGAGACGAAGTGTTCTTTGATGACACTGCTTCGCAGAGACCCCGTCTTAAGTCGTATCCGCGGGATCGCGCTATCGTCGACATCTTCATCAACGTCGGTCTCTTCGCTTGCGGAATCTGCTGCGGCGCTATCGATGGGTTCGCGCGCCGAAGAGCCGACACTTTCATCGATGAGCCGGTTCATAGCCAACAGTTCGTCAAGATCAGCGATACTGCCAACCTTGACTACATGCCTCGGGTAATCCGTCACAGATGCTGCAAAAAGCATTTCAATTCTGTCAACTTCTGCCTTGTCGACTGCGTCCGTCAAATCGAAATCGAGCAGCATTCCGGTTTCGATATTGTAGTGCAAACCTGCAAGAGTGAGATTAGCGCTACCTATGATCAGGCGTGCACGCTCTCTCCCACGCACGAGGTATAGCTTGGGATGGAAGATCACTGTCCGGGATCCCGTATCGACAGTGTAGAGCTCATTTACGACGCGGTGTAGCCGAGCCAACCCTTGGTACGAGGTAGCGCCGTTTCGAATGCCCACAAACATGGTCGTGCAGGCCAAGTGCGGGATCAGATGTGCTTCAATCCGGTCCACGCCCCCTTCAGAAACGAACGCAGCGCTCACCAGAACCTTTTGAACATCCGGTAGCTCAAATAGCCGATGCAACGCATCGATATGCGTTGTTGACGTGAAACCCTGAAGGATGAATTCAGACGTCGCCATCCAAAGAGAATAGCAGATCTGGATTTGTTGCACAGACCGGAGGCCTCTGCGGGTACCCCGTCCTGGTAATCGGGCCCACAACGGTCATCTTTTGCCGTAACGCAGCTGCTGGCGGCGACATGGGCCTCGCGGCCGGCAACGGGATTTGTCTGATTGAGCCGGTACGCCGCAGCATTGAATAGCAAGTAAAGATCGTTGCCAGTCTCCGATTTGAACCTATCGATTGATCACCCCTGTAGTCGCAGTTGACCCTCGTCAGACTCGTCGTCCTTCAGATCTATCCCCCGCGTTTCGGCTCTAATGCCGGCCGCGGAAAGTCCAAAGATGAAGGTCGCCCTCGTTGTCGGTTCCCATGGGCCTTCGAGGCGGCGATATCGTGAGCGTCCGCAAATTGACGTCGGGATCGCGGCAGCAGCGCGTGCGGGGAGGCCATGGCGCTGCCGTTCTTGTCAGGCCCGCAGAGAGCCGATGTGCCCCTATTGTGCCCCAGCTTTTTTGGGGCACGCATCAGGCGAAGAGGCTCGCTAAGTCATTGATTGCAATGATCGAATGGTGGGCGCACAAGGGATCGAACCTTGGACTCTCCCGTGTGAAGGTTGATTGCGATCACGGCTGCGGTGCAAGCTCTTGATTTCACTGGCGCACTCGATGCGATTCGAACATGTGACCTTTGCCTTGGAGGCCAACGGTCATATGCGATGACGAGAGCAAACCTTTACCGCCGTTTTTCGAACGCTCCGCGTCAGGTCGCCCCAGTCGGATAGGCACGTCTATCCACCCGATCGCAAATCCCGCTCACGATTGTTCCGGCGGGGTTTCCGAGAAGCTCAAGCTGATCAGATCACCACCCCCACGACGAGTCTTGATGAAGGTTGCCTCGATGAACTTCAATCGCCCGTTCTTCAAGTCGACCTGCAACGCCCAGTACGCGGCCTCGGGCAAGTAAGCGGAGAATAATCCGCCTTCGTTGCTAAGTCGCATGTCGAGCAAGAAAGGCATTTCGGAAACGGTCTGACCCTTGCCAATTCGCGGCCAAGGCACTTCGTCTGGATCATCAACACGCGAACACATGAGCGAGCAGGTCACTTCTTTGCCTAGGTGCTTGGGCATCTCAGGCTGCATTGCGACGATGTCGCAGAGCACCTCGGTTATGGCTTCGTCCGAGACGCCGTCGCCGTTTTTTTGTAAATAGTAACTCACCGTGACGGATTTCACGGACGCAAGCAGCGCCTGTTTGTACGTCTGCGGCTGCTTGCGCTTGCGTCTTCGTTCCTTCTTCATTAGGCCCGCGCTCTCCAAACTCATCGATGTTGCGGACTGTGAATACCGCATAGAAGCGAATGAGTCGCACAGGCGATAGAAGGACGACTCGAACGCGACCATGCGGTCCGAAAATGTTGGCTCAGGTTTTTTAGGCTGATCCCTCCGCAGTCTTCTGATGTACGCCAGGACACTCTGCTCTTTCGGTCCTGTTGACGTCGGGTGCAGGCGGCCTCACGGTGCATTCCTTCGATCACGGAGGAAGTACATCCTTGACGCGGCGTGGCCGAGACATCGAATGCACTACCCAAACGGCGCCTATTGTGACTCCAGAGGAGTCGAAGCGTCACCCGCCGGATTGCATCCCGTTTGCGCAGCGGCTGACCTGTACCGTGGCGGAAGCGTGTGAAGCGACCGGTCTTGGGCGAACAAAAATCTATGAGCTCATCGGAAATGGTCGAGTTACGACTACGACGATCGGTCGTCGCAGGCTCGTCGTTGTGCAATCTCTGCTGTCTCTAGTTGGCATCAATGCGGTACCCGCCAACAGCAGATAGATTTTTTCCTCAAAAGTAGACAATAAAATAACTGACTGCCTGCAGCGTTACGACGCAGGCCCAACAGGGCCGTTCCATCTAAGGCATCATGGATCGGCAACAAGAGCTTCTGGTTGGACCCCGCCATCGGCGAAATGCTTGCTTGGCCTCTCCGGGAGAATAAGCGGTATGACAGCCGCCCTGGCAAGATCTTCGAGGGCCGTTGCGATGTATTTCGCATAATGGCGTTCAATCATCTGCACCGACGTGTTGTGCAGTTTAGCAACGTGTTGGATAGGCAGTAGATTGCGGAGGCCGCGTACGATGCTGGAATGCCGGAATGCATAAGGGATGACCTTCGGGAGCCCGGCGCGCTTGCGGATGTCTTGCCACGGGCGAGTGAGTTCGGCTGTCCTCCAGGGACCGCGCTCCGACTTTTTCCACCCGAAGCTACCAGCCTGCTGGTACCGCCATCGCTCGAACAATGACGCTTCTTTCGGGCGGCCTGAAATTGCCGGCAGCAAAACGTCGATGACATCTTCACCCACGGGTACCGGGACATAGCCGCCGTTGCCGCCGCGCCCCTTGTATGACCCTGGCACCATTAAGCGTCGCTCTATTCGCTGCGCATCACTCACGCGCATTCGCCTTAGTTGCGCGAATCGGGCACCCGTGGCCGCAAGGCACACGACAATACGATACAGGTCGCCTTCAAACCCTTGCTCCTCATCGATCTTGCGCGCGGCTCGGAGGAGAGTACTGACCTGTGTATCCGTGAGGATTTGGTTGTCTCGAGCGACAGATGTCTCGTCGTCATCGTCGATTCGCTCAGCCTTGAGGCCGTCTTTCACGATCGAGGGAAATGTCGGGTTCAACTTCTTTTGTTCCGAGGGTAGGCGGAGCCATGCTGCATTTAGGGCAGCCTTCAGGTCAGCTGCGAGCCGGCGCCTGGTTGTGGCCTTCAGTTTTGCGGGCAGGCTCTCACGCCAAGTCAAAAGGTGATTTTCTGTCAACGCGTACAGGCGGACAGCGACAAGGGAGGCAGCCTTAATGGCTTCCTGACGACCACGGCGCTCTTGGCCAAGAAGGTAGCGCCGCAGTCGGTGGCCAGCATCGGAGCGAACGTCGCGACCGGCCCTCCGGCTGTCACGAGCGTTGCGCTCTCGAACGTATATCTCAATTGCCGCTTGCACTGTGGGCGGCGGTCCGGCAGCTAGCGCCGCCGCTTCTGCCCTTGACCGGGTGACGTGTTCTCGCGCTTGTGTCACGGCTTGTTCAAAGGTCAGCGTGCCTTCGGCTGGTTTGTCGTTGACGTCGTTGGCAACGCCGATCGGCGCCTGCCTGTAATTTGCCCCATCATGGCGATTGCGCCAGCGAACCAACCATTTCCCACTTCGCTTGCCCTTGCGATAGCCAAGATGCGCCTCGGCATCGAGGCGACGCCAATGCACGCCTAGATCCAACCTGGAGCGTGCCCTGGCCGTCGTTATCTGTTCCTCTGCGAGTGTTTTCGCCATGACGACCTTCTCGAAAGCGTCGAATATCCGTCGAATAAGCGAGGGCGTACGGAGACGGCCGACCGCGAACCGCCATCGTCTAAGTATATGATAATATTGGATTGTGGCGAATGGATGCGAACTGGCCGAGCCGGAAAAACTCCAACTCTCAAGGCTGAAACAGGGGTTCGATTCCCCTAGGGAGCGCCATTTCCCGGCGCTCAACCCTCAATCTCCGACCATCACGACGCGGCTCCTCAGCCTCGCGGCGCGCTGTCGCGTCCGAGCTTTGCTCATCAAGGCACCCTTTCAAAAGAAGGGCGCAGGGAAGGCCGGGTGCAGGCCGCACCCATGGCCCGCCTGCAGAAAGAAAAGCAGGCGGCAGTCACCACAGGATTGGCCGAACATCCGGCCTTCCCTGCGCGATGGGTTGAACGGCTGCTCCGTGCTCTCCCAGGGGACCGGGCTTGCTTGCCCCCGTCATCGACGTCGTCGCCGACCAAGACACCAGCGTCGGGGTGTCGGGACCACACGGCTTGACCGTCCGCCCAGGGTTCGTTCGTCCGCACGCGAAACGCGCACTGCGACCCCAGGCGGCCACCGCATCTCCCGCTCCACGGTCCGTGACGATCGCGAAACGCCCCTTCTGTGAGCAGGAGACGGCGGGAAGCATCGATCTGATTTGCCCGACGACACAAGGCCGAAGTTGCCCGACGGAATGCGGCAAACTGGCATGACGGGCAGTTTGGGCAGGTGGGAGATTTCTTTGGAGCGGCTCGGAAACTCCGATCGGAGATAGTTGCTCTCGCTGATTCCCCTTTGGCTGGGTACATCACGGCTAAGCATCTTTCCACGAATGAGGTATTTGGCCAGTTGCCCGCAGGCTTCTCACTCAGCTATGCGTCATAAAGCAGGGGGATTCCGAATCAATGGCATCGCAAATTAATAGTGGCAGTGATCTTGGGTTCGAAGCGGAGTTATTCAAGGCCGCGGACAAGCTTCGCGGGAACCTTGAACCATCGGAATACAAGCATGTCGCGCTTGGCCTGATATTCCTGAAATACATCTCCGAGGCATTCGAGCATCATCGCGCCAAGCTGTTGCAGGAGGAGTTCGCCGACCCCGAAGATCCTGAAGAATATCTCGCGTCAAACGTCTTCTGGGTACCACCGGAAGCGCGGTGGGAGAACTTGCAGGCCAACGCAAAGCGCCCGCAGATCACCTTTATCGATGTTGCCACCGGCAGGGAGCGCGTGGGCGACATCGGCAACCTGATCGACAACGCGATGGATTCCATCGAGCGCGCCAACGCCTCTGTGCTGAAGGACGTGCTGCCCAAGGAGTACGGTCGCCCGCAGCTCGACAAGACCATGTTAGGTGAGCTGATCGACCTGTTTTCCAAGGTCGGGATGCATAGTGCGGACGGCAAGTCGAAGGACTTGCTCGGCCGGGCCTATGAGTATTTCATCAGCCAGTTTGCTGGCGCGGAAGGCCGGCGCGGCGGCGAGTTTTTCACGCCCCGTTCGGTCGTCCAGACTATCGTCGAGATGTTGGAGCCGCACAATGGTCGCGTGTACGATCCGGCTTGCGGATCGGGCGGGATGTTCGTGCAGTCCGAACGATTCGTCGAGAATCATCAGGGCCGCCGCAGCGACATCGCCATCTATGGGCAGGAGCGTAACCACACCACGTGGAAGCTCTGCAAGATGAACTTGGCCGTTCGCGGCATCGATGCGGATATCAGGTGGAACAACGAAGGCTCTTTCCTCAACGACGCCTTTCCCACGCTGAAGTTTGATTATGCGATGGCAAACCCACCCTTCAACATTTCGGACTGGTGGCAGCCCCAGCTTGAAGACGATGTCCGCTGGAAATACGGCACACCGCCTGCGAGCAACGCCAACTTCGCTTGGCTTCAGCATATCATTCACCACCTTGCTCCGCGCGGCACTGCGGGCGTCGTCCTGGCCAACGGATCGATGTCATCCCAGCAATCGGGCGAAGGCGAAATCCGCAAGGCCATGATCGAGGGCGACGTTGTTGATTGCATGGTCGCGCTGCCGGGTCAGCTATTCTATTCTACCCAGATTCCCGCCTGCCTTTGGTTTCTGGCCCGTGACAAGAGCGCGAACGGGCACCGTGACCGGTGCGGCGAAATCCTGTTCATCGATGCCCGCAATCTGGGCCATATGGTGGACCGCACCCGCCGTGAGTTTTCTGAAAGCGATATTGGCACGATCACCGAAGTTTATCACCGCTGGAGGGCGAAGCCGGAAGCGGGACTTGGCGAGTATCAAGATATCACAGGATTTTGCAGGTCAGCTTCTTTGGAGGAGGTCCGAGAGCTCGGTTATGTTCTCACTCCAGGGCGATACGTCGGAATCCAAGATTTTGTCGATGACGGTATCTCGTTCGAGCAACGTATTAGTGTACTTCGTTCAAAGATGTTCGATCTCATGGAGGATGCGCGGGCGCTTGATGAGAAAATTGCCGATGCTTTTGGTGGGCTGACTGGAAATGAGTAATTGGTCGAGCGGGCCGCTGGATAGCTATCTAGAGCGGATTACGTATGGATTCACCAACCCAATGCCGACAACGAGTGTCGGCCCCTTCATGCTTACAGCGAAAGATATCAACTTTGGCCGCATCTTGTATGAGCAGGCGCGACGCACATCTTGGGAAGCCTACAATACGCTTCTTACTGCCAAAAGCCGGCCAAAGGTCGGCGACGTATTAGTCACCAAAGACGGGACGCTTGGTAGGATTGCCGTTGTAGACAGAGATGATGTTTGTATCAATCAGTCTGTCGCACTTTTGAGGCCATCAAACAGAATCAGGCCGCAGTTCCTAAAATACTTACTGGAAGAGCCAAATAACTTCGCAAAAATGCTGGGCGACGCCGATGGCTCGACTATTAAGCACATTTACGTCACTCGACTTGCGAAAATGGAAGTGTCGGTTCCAGAAGTCTGTGTCCAAGATCAAATCCTGGATGTCCTTTTCTCGTTAGACCGAAAGATTTCTTTGAATCGACAGACAACTGAGACGCTGGAGAGTATAGCGCAGGCGATCTTTCGGGATTGGTTTGTCGACTTCGGCCCGATACAGCGCAAGCTAGCTGGCGTCACAGATCCAGTGGCGATTATGGGCGGCCTGAACACAGACCCGATCCGCGCCGCCGAGCTTTCTGCTCTGTTCCCCGCCGTCTTCGGCGCGGAAGGCTTGCCGATCGGGTGGGATAAAGAGTCGCTTTTGGATCAGGCGCATTGGGTTAATGGTGCCGCATACAAGAACATGCACTTCGTACAGAAGGGGCTCGGCTTACCGGTCGTCAAGATCGCTGAGCTAAAAGCGGGCATCACTAATCAAACGAGGTTTACGAATACGGATCTTGGGCAAAAATATCGGATTAGTGACGGCGAGCTACTGTTTTCGTGGTCCGGAAATCCTGACACTTCGATCGACGCGTTCATTTGGACCGGCGGTGAGGCTTGGCTGAATCAGCATATTTTCGCGGTGCGAGAGAACGGAAAGATGGACAGGTCAGCATTGTACACCTTGCTGAAATGGCTAATGCCGCAGTTTTCGGAGCTTGCACGAAACAAACAAACGACGGGTCTTGGTCATGTGACAAAGGACGATATGAAGCGCCTTTTGATCACGAAGCCAACTCCGCCGGTTGCTGCCGCGTTCGCGGCCTTTGTCGGGCCGATCTTTGACCGACTCGTTGCGACGCTCCTTCAAAACGTCACTCTCGCTGCAACCCGCGACTATCTGCTGCCCATACTAATGTCTGGTGCAGTGCGCGTCGCCCAAAAAGCTGAAATCGACTAATGGACGTGGCCCCTTATTTCCGGTCGTTGCCGCTGTTTCCGGCCTATGCCTTTGGAGACGAGCGTATCGATGGGCTCGTTCCTGCCTGCCGGGTTGAAAGCTGGGAAAAGTTCATTGAAGCGATGCGTTCGCCGGATCATAATCGGGCAAAAGCAGAAATCATCTATCGTGGACAGCGCGGGCATAACTGGCATCTGTCCTCTACTCTTGCACGACTTTTTGATGGCGGATCGGTCCCCCCTCAACACGAAGCCAGCTTGCTGGGTCAGTTTCGTCTCGCCATGCGCGGGCGCGGTCTGGATGTTAGTGGCTTGGATGAGCAGGAAATTTGGGCCTTCGGTCAGCATCACGGCCTGCGAACTCCGCTGATCGACTGGACTAAATCGCCCTATGTCGCGCTGTTCTTCGCTTTCGATGAGCCGGACCTCGAAGGCGTGGACAATCCCTCGCGCGCGGTCTTCTGCCTGAATATGACCGCCATTCGTGCTGATGAGAGCCTTTCCGAGATCATTTTCGAACCAACTCATCACGAAAATGCGCGGCTGGTCAATCAGGCGGGGTTGTTCACTATCACGCCCAGCGGTAGAGACAATCTCGTGTCCGCAATCTTGAATGAATTGATCGAAAACGAAGTAATCGATCCCAGCGACCCTATGGACGTGTCTCGATTTATCGCGAAAATCCACATCCCAAATGAACATCGCGTTGAGTGTCTGAACACGTTACGCAAGATGAATATTCATCATGCCAATCTTTTTCCTGATCCAGGCGGCGCATCGAAATACTGCAATGATTGGTTGGCGCGGGTGATCGAGGAAGAGAGACACGGCGAATTGGAAGCCCAGGTGCTTGAACAGCGCCGACTCCGAACGCAGGCTGAAGATCATGAACAGCAGCGCAAAGATGTTTCAGCGCCGCTAGATTCACAATTGATAACAGCAGGTGAAATTTCCGCAGAAGTCATAACCCAGCTTTTGCAAAATATGTTGGGGCCAGGCGACAAATTTTCTGCAGATTTGCTGACTGGCTGGGCGCCAAAGATCATCAACCTGTATGAGCGCGTTGCGGGGCTCGATTGGCCAGAACGTGATGCTGTGCGGGCGAACCTCAAGCTCGAATTTCGCAAGTTCTTGTTGAGCAACAGTGTCAACAAGTCGGTTGCGGAGGCATGCGCGCTGCAATTGTTGGATTTATTCGAATCAAACTGGCGGAAAGTTAATAACCGGCCCCACCAGTAGAAGTATGCTGGGCCTTCGGGAGGCGCCCCTTGACCATTACCGAAGACATTGTTGAGCTGGCGGCGCTGGAAACGTTGCGAGAGCTTGGATGGTCCTACGTCCATGGTTCAGTGATTGCTCCCGATGGAATTGCTCCAGAGCGTCGATCCTTTGGGGATGTTATTCTGACAAGCAGGCTGGAAGTTGCGATCGCTCGGATCAACCCCGATGCACCGGAAGCTGCTCGAGAGGAGGCCCTGCGCCGCGTGTTAACCGGCGAGTTGCCCTCTTTAGTCGAGGAAAACCGACGCATCCACAAGCTGCTGACCGATGGCATCGATGTCGAATATCGCGCCGACAGTGGCAAGACTGCCGCCACCAAGATTTGGCTGATCGACCTTGACCACCCCGACGCGAACGACTGGCTGGCTATAAACCAGTTCGTCGTCGTGCAGAACCGCGCCAGTCGTCGCCCGGACGTCGTGTTGTTCGTCAACGGCATGCCGCTGGCCGTGGTGGAACTGAAGAACGCCGCTGCGCAGAACGCGACGATTGCCGACGCCTACAATCAATTGCAGACCTACCTCCACCAGATCCCCGCCTTGTTCAACACCAACGCCATTCTGGTGACATCAGACGGCATGGAGGCGCGCATCGGTTCCATCACTGCCAATGCCGAACGCTTCATGCCCTGGCGGACCGTGGACGGCAAAGATTTCGCTCACCGAGGCACGCCCGAGCTGGAAACCCTGCTGCGCGGCGTGTTCACACGTGAGAACCTGCTGGCCCTAATCCGCGATTTCATCGTGTTCGGCGACAAGGGCGAAGGGTCGTTCAAGATCATCGCCGGCTATCATCAGTTCCACGGCGCGCAGAAGGCCGTGCGGCAGGCGGTGGAAGCCTCGCGGCCTGACGGCGACCGCAAGATCGGCGTGATCTGGCACACGCAGGGTTCAGGCAAGAGCCTGTTGATGGCGTTCTTCGCTGGGCTGGCTGTGAAGTCGCAGGCGCTCGAAAACCCGACGCTCGTCGTGCTGACCGACCGAAACGATCTCGACGATCAGCTTTTCAGCACCTTCGGCCTGTGCCGCGACCTGATCCGCCAGAAGCCGGAGCAGGCGGACAGCCGCGCCGACCTCAAGCGGCTGCTTGACAAGGCAGCAGGCGGCGTGGTGTTCACCACTGTCCAGAAGTTTTCGCCGGAGAAGGGCGAAGAAAGCTTCCCGCTGCTGTCCGACCGGCGCAACATCATCGTGATCGCGGATGAAGCGCACCGTAGCCAATACGGTTTCGAGGCACGGCTCAACCGGGAAACGGGCCTGAGGCGCTATGGCTATGCTCACTATATCCGACAGGCCATGCCGAACGCATCGTTCATCGGCTTTACCGGCACCCCGATTGAAGCAGCAGATATCAACACGCCCGCGATCTTCGGTGAATACATCGACATCTACGACATCAGCCGTGCGGTGGAAGACGGCGCGACCGTGCCGATTTTCTATGAAAGCCGCCTGGCCCGGATCGTACTGAGCGAAGACGAAAAGCCGCTGATCGACAGCGAGATCGAGGCGCTGGTCGAGGATGAATCGCTGACCGAGGCGGAAAAGCTCAAGGCAAGATGGTCAGCCGTCGAAGCCTTGGTGGGGTCTGAAAAGCGGTTGTCGCAGGTGGCGGAGGACATGGTCGCGCACCTTGAAGCGCGCATCGAGGCGATGAATGGCAAGGCGATGGCCGTCTGCATGAGCCGCCGAATCTGCGTCTCCCTTTATGACCGCATCATCGCCTTGCGGCCGGACTGGCACTCGACCGACGATGCCGAAGGTGCAGTCAAGATCGTGATGACCGGCTCAGCGTCAGACCCGCTCGAATGGCAGCAACATATCGGATCAAAGAAGCGCCGCGACGACCTGGCAAAGCGTGCGCGTAGTCCCGATGATCCGCTTCGCCTGGTCATCGTTTGCGATATGTGGCTGACCGGATTTGATGCACCTTGCATGAACACCATGTATATCGACAAGCCGATGCGCGGACACGGGCTTATGCAAGCAATTGCCCGTGTGAATCGTGTTTTTAAGGACAAGCCCGGCGGTCTGGTGGTCGATTACATCGGCGTTGCGCAGAATCTTCGCAACGCGCTCAGCCAATACACCGATTCCGACCGCGATAAGACTGGAATCGACGAATCCGCAGCCGTCGCCGCGATGATGGAACGGTACGAGACCATCCGAGACCTATTCCATGGCTTTGATTATCGCCTCGGTATCAACGGCCAACCACGCCAACGCCTGATCTGCCTTGGCGGAGCTATCGACTGGGTTCTGAAGTGGCAGGAAGCTCAGGCAGCACGGCAGAAGACCGATGAGGAAAAGAAGCGAGCGCACCGCCGCTTCATGGACATGGTGCTCGAACTATCAAAAGCCTACGCTCTTGCTTCTGCGAGCGATGAGGCTCGTACCATTCGCGATGAGGTCGGCTTCTTCCAGGCAATCCGGGCAGCGCTGGCCAAGACCACGGCGACCGGAAAGATCAGCGAAAAAGACCGGGCTTTCGCCGTTCAGCAACTCATTGATCGTGCCGTTGCGTCTTCCGAGATTATCGATATCCTAAAAGTGGCAGGCTTCCAGTCCCCGGACATTTCAATCTTGTCCGACGAATTCCTCTTGGAAGTCGGCAAGATGGAGAAGAAGAACCTAGCGCTGGAAGCGTTGAAGAAGCTGCTCAATGGCGAAATCGTTAGCCGCGCAAAGAGCAATCTGGTTGAAAGCAAAGCGTTTTCCAGCAGGTTGGAGGAGGCGGTCGCCCGCTACCATGCGGGGGCTATTTCAGCCGCAGAGATGATTCAAGAACTGATCGAACTCGCCAAGGACATGAAAGCGTCTCGCGCGCGTGGCGAAGAGATGGGCCTCAGCGAGGAAGAGGTTGCGTTCTACATGGCGCTTGCGGAAAACGAGAGCGCGGTGGAAGCCATGGGCAACGACAAACTGCGTGTCATCGCCCATGAGCTGCTGGAGCAGTTGCGCAGCAACGTCACCGTCGATTGGCATCAGCGCGAAAGCGCTCGCGCCCGTATGCGCGTCTTGGTGAAACGCATACTTAAAAAATACGGTTATCCGCCAGACCTTGCGGATGAGGCGGTACAGACCGTTCTTGCCCAAGCGGAGATTTTGCTAAGAACTCTCTAATTGAATATCGCTACCGCAACCTCACTACCAACCCCAGCGGCCCCCGAAACCCGAACCCGTGCCACCGCACGCCCGCCGCATCCACCAGCTCCATCTTCGGAAACCGCTCGAACAGCATCGGCAGCAATATCGCGCCGACGGTGCGGCGGGAGAGGTGGGCGCCGGCGCAGTGGTGGGGGCCGTTGCCGAAGGCCTGGTGGGGGTTGGGGTCGCGCAGGGCGTTGGTGGTCTCGCCGTCGGTGAACAGCTTCTCGTTATGGTTGGCGGAGGCCTGGATGGTCATCACGGTGTCGCCCTTCGGGATCAGGCAGCCGCGGATCTCGGTGTCCTCCATCACCAGGCGTGAGCTCGCCGGGCTCGGCGCCACCCAGCGCACACCTTCCTCGAAGACCGATCGTCATTTGTCCTGCGCGCGCACAGCGGCGAGCTGCTCCGGATTGGTGAGGAGGCCGTAGAGGATCGTCAGCAGCGCGTCGCGCGGTTCGTTGATGCCGCGGCAGCGGCCTCCGCACAGGAATGTGCGAGACGGGACGTTCGCCCTTCGAGCCCGCCGCTACGGCGTCCAGTTCCCCGGGCCCAGCAGGGTCGGAGGAATGAGCGCGCCGGTCATGGCGTGGATGAAGTGGAATCTCGAGCAGGCCGGGCAGCTCACGGTCTCGAAGGTCACGGTCTCGAACCGACAGTCGTCCTTCGGCTGGTGCAGGATGGCATCGACCTCGGACCCTGTCTGGGGGCAGCGAAATGTGATCGGACAATCCATCATCCCATCTCCGGTGCAGACTCGAAAGTTGGGTCGCCGCAGGTTGCGCCTGATTCTCCGGTATTGACTGAGCAATATTGATCAGCCGCGCGCGTTCGCCTCTGGCAGTCTGGTTGCGGGAGACATTGGGAGACGCGCTCGAACGGCGGCTTCGCCCCGCCCGAAAGGCCGCGAGGCGGATCAAGCGTCGCTTCAGACCCGCTGTATCACGGGGCGTTCAGTCGTGGCGGCCGCCCGCGAACGACGCGTCGTGGCGTCGCGTGCCGTGCGGCGGCGTCGAAGCTTGGATGACGACCATGCCGGAGAGCTGATCATGATCGCGAATTCCATCTTGCGACGTTTGACGCTTCACCTGAAGGAGACACGGATGTTGATCGATGTCAGGACCGATGGAAACGTCGAGGACGGCGAGCAGTTGTCGCAGGACGTGAAGGCGTCGCTTCATGCGGTGCTGCATCGCTATGAGGATCAGGTCAGGCGGATCGACGTGCAGCTCAGCGACGCGGTGAGCCACAAGCCCAGTCACGACGACAAGAGCTGCAAGATCGAGGTGCACCGTGACGGCGGCGAGCCGATCGTCGCGGCGCATCAGGACAGCTTCATGGAGCAGGCCGTGCGTGGCGCGGTCCACAAGCTGAAGCGCGCGCTCGACCACGCCTTCGGCAAGGAGGCGGTGTCCGATCAGCTTCGGGACCATCGCTAGACGCGTGGCGGGACGGTTTGCCGGCAAGGCCGCCGGTTGGGAGATCCGTGATGGACATGCTTGCTGAGATCACCGACATCGGGCCGCAGCCGCAGGCGTTCGACATCGAGCGGGCGACGCGGGACAATGCCAATTATCGGTCGGTCGCCTGGAGCGGGCGCTATCTGCAGGTGACGCTGATGTCGATTCCGGTCGGCGGCGACATCGGCCTGGAGGCGCATCCGGAAACCGATCAGTTCCTGCGGCTCGATGCCGGCCGCGGCCGGGTGCAGATGGGGCCCGCCAAGGACGAGCTGACATTCGACCAGACGGTGTCGAACGGCTGGTGCGTGCTCGTTCCGGCCGGGACCTGGCACAACATCACCAACATCGGCCCGACGCCGATGCAGGTCTATGCGATCTATGCGCCGGCCCATCACGCGCCGGGCAAGGTGCAGGCGACGGCGGCTGCGGCCGCAGCCGACCGTGACGACGCGCCCGCGACCTGGTCTGTGCAACCCAAACAGGTGGCCGATCACCACGGATGAACGACCGCGAGGATGCGATGAGGCCTCATTCACTCGGCCGGCGCGCGCCGAGGAGATGGTCGAACGCGCGGGGTCTGGTGCACGCCGGTCTCTCGTTCGAAGCGGCTCCGGCGTGAGCATGCTCCATCATGTGAGGGGCTGCATCGCAGGGAAGGTCTCGCATCGATTGCAGAATGGTGCTCGCGGCGCCTTATCCTCGCCGGGAACTCAATCGGAGGGCGATGAGAAGATTGACCTAGCGCAAAGATGGAAGCGGTTTCCACCGTAAAATTTCGGCATGTCCACCGAGGGGGATGGGGGCTGTGCCGAGTTCGAACCTCGCCAGATTTGATCCGAAGGCCTTTCTCGACAAGGTATGCCCGGGGCAGAAGGTCCTGAAGGTTCCCAAGGGGGGAAGCGTGTTCGCCCAGGGCGACCCGGCCGACGCCCTGTTCTTTCTCCAACAGGGAAAGATCAAGCTGACCGTCGTCAACGACGTCGGCAAGGAAGCGGTCATCGGCATCGTCGATGCCGGGCAGTTTTTCGGCGAAGGCTGTCTGACGCGGCAGGCGGTGCATACCGGCTCGGCATTCGCCCTGCAGGATTGCGTGGTCACCGCCATCGCCAAGAAGACGATGATCGCAGCGCTTCGCCTCCACCCCGAGCTTGCGGAGATGTTCGTCGCGTTTCTGCTGGCCAGGATCGACCGGTTCGAGGCGGACCTGATCGACCAGCTCTTCCATAGCAGCGAAAAGCGGCTGGCGCGGCTGCTTCTGACGATGGCCGATTACGGCCGCGGCGAAACGCCGCTGCCGGTCATTCCAAGAATCAGCCAGGAAACGCTGGCCGAAATGATCGGCACGACGCGGTCGCGCGTCAGTCATTTCATGAACAAGTTCAGAAAGGCGGGCCTGATCGAATATGACGGCGAGATCGTCGTCTATCCGGCGCTGCTGCAAGCCGTCCTGAACGACAACCTGCAGGCGGAGCAGCAGAACTAGCTGCGGGTGTGCAGCGCGCGGGTGGTCTGTTTTGCACAGACGGAACTCCGTCCGCATCGCTAGCTGCCAGAACTCGCCGCCGGGCTCTGCGTTTCGTTTCGCCGCTTGAAGGCGGGACACGCGAAGCGTTCGTGACGGGGGGACGTGTTGCGTAGGGAGGGGACCACATGTTCAAGCAGCAGTTTTCCGACGCGTCTGACGCGTGCGCACTTGCCGAAGCCATTGTGGACACGGTCCGGGAGCCGCTGCTCGTCCTCGACCACGATCTCCGCGTGATTGCCGCCAGCCGTTCGTTCTATCTCACCTTCTCCGCGACGCCCGAGGATGTGCTGGGACAACTCTTCTATGAGCTGGATGACGGCGCCTGGAATATTCCGGCGCTGAAGTCGTGGCTGAGCCAGATCTTCTCCAACACCGGCGTGCTGCATGATTTCGAGGTGGAGCACGTCTTTCCCGCCGTCGGACCCCGGGCGATGCGGCTGAACGCCCGGCAGGTGTCCTACACGGTCGGGTCCCATACGACCATCCTGCTCGGCCTCGAGGACGTCACCAGCGAGCGCGAGATGGCGCGCCGGAACGAGGAGCTGCTGCGTCAGAAGGATATGCTGCTCGAGGAGTTTCAGCACCGCGTCGGCAACAGCCTGGCGATCATCGCCAGCATCATCTCGTTGAAGGCACGGTCCGTCGGCTCCGAGGAGGCGCGACGCCACCTGGACGACGCCCGCGACCGCGTCATCTCGTTCGCGAACATCCAGCAGAGTCTCCACACCTCCGCGCGCAGCGGCGTGGTCGCGCTCGGAGCGCATTTCGCGAGGCTCTGCCAGGCGATCTCGCAATCGATGATCGCCGACCATCAGCGGACCAGGATCGAAACCCGCGGCGACGGCCAGGCGACGACGAGCGAAGCCGAAAGTCTCGGGCTGATCGTCACCGAGCTCGTCATCAACTCCCTCAAGCATGCGTTTCCCGAGGACACCGCGAATGGGCTGATCACCGTGACCTACGAGTCCTCCGGAGCCGGCTGGACCCTGTCCGTCTCGGACAATGGAACGGGGAAATTGCAGCTGAACGGCCGGCCGAAGGGGGGCCTCGGCACCGGCATCGTCACGGCGCTGGCGAAGCAGCTCGGTGCCGAGGTCACGACCGTGGCCGGCCGGCCCGGCACGACCGTCTCGGTGCGTCACGCCGCCGTGGCGACCCGCGACGACTTGACCGGAGCAAGCGTGCCGTCCGCTTCCGCGATCCGATCCAGGGCCGAATCCAAGGCGGGATCCATGGCCGGATCGCGAACCGTCAGCCGATCGTGACGTCGTCGCCGATCAGTACGACCCGATCAGTACGACGGAGAGACCAGGGTCCTAGCCCACCCGCGACCAGATCAGGCGCACTGACTCAGCGCGCAGTAGTACGATCCCCCGCGCGCTGCTTCTCCTGCAGCCGAACCGGCAGATTGAGCGGGCCGCGGAAGCCGAACCCGTGCCAGCGCACGCTCGCGGGATCGGGCAAGGTCATGTTGGGAAAACGCTCGAACCGCATCGGCAGCAGGATGGCGCCGACGGTGCGGTGGGAGAGGTGGGCGCCGGCGCAATGGTGCAGGCCGCCCCGATTGCCCAGCTCACTCTCCTCGCTCGAGCGACGGCGTCCTGATCGCAAGGAACCAATGGTCCGACACGGAGATTGGTATCGAGACCGGGCTGGCCCCACTCCGGCGATGCCGCACAGGAAGGCCTTTCAATGAACAAGCGCAAATCAAATGGCTCCCACAAGGGGAACAGCGCGAAACCCGTCGTGGCGAAGCCGGTATCAATGCCCAAACACGCCGACGCGACAGCGAGGCAGAAGCGCGCTCGCGTGCTAACCGAGTTCGTAAGCTCGGACGCAGACGAACTGCAGGCAGTTCCGGAGACCGAAACGAGGCTCCCGGGACGACCCGGCCAGGAGACGGAAACGATCCTGCCGCCGCTCCCGCCTCGTGAGCCCGAATCCGCGCCGGCGCGCCTGCCGCCTCTCAGCGAGCTGAAGCCCGATGCCGCTCAGCCTGTCGGCGCTGGGACGGACTCGCACGAAGCCCAGCCAACCCCGATCGCTGAAGCCAGGGCGGCCGATCCCTCGCCCGTGGCGGGCGGACCGCCGCCGGCGCTCGCCGGCATGGAGGCCTGCCAGACCCTGCTTATGGAGATGACGCGAGACAATCTCGATTTGGCGGCCAGCCTCGCCACGATGCGCTCGCCTCTCAGCATGTTCGGCGTCGCGACCACGTTTGCCGGCAGACAGATCGACATCTACCGCAGGTTCACGAAGGCCGTCGTCGAGATCGCCACCGGGCCTGCCAAAGCGCGATAACTCGAACGTGGTGATTCCAACCAACCCGGGGCCCGCCTCAGGTGCACTGAGACAACGCGAAGAACAACGCCCTTCGTGCCGGACCTATTGCAGCCGTACCGGCAGATTGAGCGGGCCGCGGAAGCCGAATCCGTGCCAGCGCACGCTCGCGGGATCGGGCAGCGTCAAGTTGGGGAAACGCTCGAACAGCATTGGCAGCAGGATGGCGCCGACGGTGCGGCGGGAGAGGTGGGCGCCGGCGCAGTGGTGGGGGCCGTTGCCGAAGGCCTGGTGGGGGTTGGGGTCGCGCAGGGCGTTGGTGGTCTCGCCGTCGGTGAACAGCTTCTCGTTATGGTTGGCGGAGGCCTGGATGGTCATCACGGTGTCGCCCTTCGGGATCAGGCAGCCGCGGATCTCGGTGTCCTCCATCACCAGGCGTGAGCTCGCCTGGATCGGCGCCACCCAGCGCACGCCTTCCTCGAAGGCGGAGCGCCATTTGTCCTGCGCGCGCACCGCGGCGAGCTGCTCCGGATTGGTGAGCAGGCCGTAGAGGATCGTCAGCAGCGCGTCGCGCGGCTCGTTGATGCCGCCGCCGATCGCGATCTTGATGTTGGCGATGATCTGGCTTTCGGCAATCGGATTCTTCGCGTTGACCATGAAGGAGAGCGCGGACGAATCCGGCGCGGCACGGACGCGCGCCATGTTGGCGCGGATGCAGCGGTCCATCTCGGCGTTGGCGATATCGGACGCGTCGAACGGCCCCGGCGTCCAGCCGAAATTGCCGGCGCCGTCGATCAGGGCCTGCGACCAGCGCTGCATGTCCGCGTCGCTGGCGTCCGGGATGCCCATCACTTCAGCGAGGATGCGCGCGGCCAAGGGGCCTGCGAGGGCGGGGAAGAGATCGACGATCTCGCCGCGCGGCAGCCGGCCGAGATAATCAGTGGCGAATTTGGTGTAGAGCGGCTCCCAGACGGCTTCGATCGTCTTCGGCATCAAAGCCGGCATCATCGCCATGCGTTCGGCGCGGTGCTCATCGTGATCCTTGCGCATCAGGGTATGCGCGAGGAAGGCGCGCTTCATCGGCGTGTTCGGATCGTCGGACGAGAACAGCGCCGCATTGTCCTTCACATATTTGGTGTCGGCCGCCTTGGTGAGGAACGTCCGGCCCACCGACTTCACTCGCAACACCGGCGCTTCGCGGCGCAGCCGCCGGTAGATCGGATAGGGATCGCGCGTCAGCTCCGCGATGGTGATGGTCTCGTCCAGGGGAGCCAGAGTCTGAGCCGGGGTCGCGGTCGGCATGGGGCGCTCCTGTGGGATGCGGGCCAGCGCGTGTCTCACCTCAAGGATAGTGGCCGGGACGGACCCGTGCAATCCTGGTCCGATGCATTGGCCGGGACGAGCGTCCGCACCGAACGAATTCTGACCTCGCCAGTTCCGTTCCTTCAGCGATTCCGCGGGTTTGCGGTGACAGCCGGCGGGCGACATTCCGTCCTTCAAGGCGTCAGCTCCGACATCGTCGGCGCTCCACCGCCATTGCAGCACGCGGATGGATCGCGAGATCGTTGTTGCCAGCGACTCTGCGCAACGCGGTGCGACGTGCGCTCCGCGGGGCGGCTGTGACGCGGCGTTCGGGCCGTGATTCCCAGCACGCATTCAGCCGGTCAGTCCTGCGCCGCCGGCGAAGCCTCCTGCGGCCTAGTCAGCAGCGCTCCTTCGCGGCGCAGGTGTCCTGCGTCGAGAAGACTTCTGAGACTGCCCTGCACGGTCTCCCGCAGCTGGGCGCTGGTCGACCCGAAGCCAAACAAGCGGGCCACCGCCTGGATCAACTGGTCCTCCTCGGCACCGAAGTTCTGCTCGACAATCTGCATGATGGCCGCCTTGATCTCCTCCGGCGGCAGCATCTCGGGCTTGCGCAAGGACTGCGATTGCACGTCCTCGCGCGTGCGGACGACGATCGCCTGTCCCGGCACGGCGTAGAACGGACCTCCGGCGATCCGTCCCCTCGCCACGGCCGATGTCAGCGCCGTTCGCACGGCATCGCGGATGCGATTGCCGGCGCGGGCAAGGCCCCAGGCCGATCTGATGCGGACGATGATTTCCGATTCATGCACCGGCCCTTCGATGGCGACGATCTCGACGACATGCCGCGTCATGTCGGCAAGCGGCGTCTCGTGCGGCTCGATCTCCCGACGGACGCGCAGCTTCGCCTCTTCATAGGGGGCCACCGTGGGTGCCTGTGCGAGGATTTCCTGAGGGCGCTGCTCGGTCTGCTCCGGCGCCGGCACATCGGAGGTTGCCGGAGGCTCGGGTTGAGCTCGCGCAGTCCCTTGGTCGATGTCCCGCCAATGCGCCTTCGCAGCGTCGATCGCGCGGAGGACCTTCTCGGTTTCCTCCTTGGGACGGAGAAACCAGTCGGTCGACCAGATGCGATGCAGCACCCAGCCATGCGCTTCCAGCACATTCTGCCTAAGGCGGTCGCGGTCTCGCGCCGAACGAGACGCATGGTACTGGGCGCCGTCGCATTCGATTCCGAGCAGGAAGCGGCCCGGCTTGTCGGGATCGACGACGGCGAGGTCGACGAAGAATCCGGCGGTGCCGATCTGGGTCTTCACGTCGTGGCCGAGCGCCCGCAGCCGTGCGGCGACCTGCTCCTCGAACACCGAGTCGGGATCGCGCCCGGTCTCCTGCGCGATGCCGAGCTGCCCCGTCTGCGCGAAGGTCAGGAACGTCTTCAGCGCCGCGATGCCGCGACCCTTGGCGCGCGACAGGTCGATGTCGTCGCCGGTGATCGAGGAGAACACCTCGCATCGGAGCTTGGCGCGCGAGATCAGCACGTTCAGCCGGCGCTCGCCGCCGTCCGAGTTGAGGGGGCCGAAGCTCATCGAAACGAAACCTTCCTTGGTTCGCCCATAGCCGATGGAGATGAAGATGACGTCGCGTTCGTCGCCCTGGATGTTCTCGAGGTTCTTCACGAAGAACGGCTCGCTCGTCCCGCGGACGAAGAAGCTCTCCGTTGCCGGGTTTTCCTTGCGCAGGATTTCGAGCTGATCCTGGATCGCCTGGCGCTGCGCCACCGAGAAGGTCGCGACGCCAAGGCTTCGGTCCGGGGTCTCGCGCGCATGGCGCATGACGGCCTCGGCGACGAGCCGCGCTTCCCCGGGGTTGGTCCGGCTGCTGCCGCGTTCGTAGTGCGCATCGGGGTTGTAGTTGAACTTCAATCCCATTCCCGCAACCGCGTCGTACGGGCTCGGCACGATGAACAGCCGGTTGTCGTAGAACTGCTTGTTGGAAACGGCGATCAGCGACTGGTGTTTGCTGCGATAGTGCCAGTTCAGCATCCGGTGCGACAGGCCCTTGGCAAGGCAGAGGTCGAGAATGCTCTCGGCGTCCTTGACCTGGAAGGTCGGCTGATCCTCGTCGTCATTGTCCTCGTCGTCGTTACCTGTCAGCTTCGCGAAGAAGCGCGTCGGCGGCAGCTGCCGCTCGTCGCCGACGACCACGATCTGCCGGCAGCGCGCGACCGCGCCGAGCGCGTCGACCGGCTCGATCTGCGAGGCCTCGTCGACCACCAGAAGATCGAAGGCGATCGCGCCGGGCTTGAGGAACTGGGCCACCGACAGCGGGCTCATCAGGAAGATCGGCTTGATCTGCTGAATGACCGGACCGGCCCGTTCCAGGAGCTGGCGGATGGGCAGATGATTGCGCTTCTTGGCAAGCTCGCCGTTCAGCACGCCGAGCGGCCCGATGCCGCCGGCGTTGCGCGGCAGGGCTGCGGCATGCTCGTGGGCGATCTGATCGCGGGCCAGTTGCATGCGCGCGACGTCGAGCTTGCGGAAGCCGTCGACCAGCCGATCGTGCGATTCGCCGTCGAAGCGCTTCAGCTCGGGATGGTCGGCGAAGATCACGCTGCGCATGGCGTCGTAATAGGACCGGTCGAAGGCGGCTTCGAGCGCTTCGCCCGGCAAGGAGCCGTCGAGCGTGCGGTCGACCAGCGCGGCGAGGCCTTGCGCGCGCGCAAGGCGGACCCGGTCCATGAACGCGATCCAGCGGGTGAGGCGCTCGGTCGCGCTCTGCCACTCCGACAAGGTCTGCGACAGGTCGGCCAACCGGATCTGGTCGCCGGCCTCGAGCGGGATGCGGGCAGGCTCCAGCTGGAGAGAGTCGATCAGCCTGCCGAGGCCGGACCTCAGACTTGCGAGGTCGTGGTTGAGCTGTTCGATCGATTGCCGATCATCGGCCGACAAGGCCAGCTGCGTCAGCCGCTGGCGCGTTTCGTCGTTTGCGAACGGCTTGGGGAATGCACTCCACCAGGTCGCCAATCTGGACAACGCATCCCAGTCCGACCGTTCCTTCTGCCACGCCGTTCCGAATGCGGTGCTGCCGGCAGCTTCGACCTCCGCGAAGGACCGGCGTGCGGCTTGCGCCGCGATGAGGCCGTCGAGCAGCAGAAGCCGCTGCTCGAGCGTTTTCGGCATCGGCACCTTCAGGTACGAGGCCAGCAGCGCCACCTGCTCGCGATAGCGCGGGCTGAGCAGACGCAGCCAGGAGCGGCCCTTCTCGGCGATGACCTTGCGGCACTCGGCGATCGGCGCATCCCAGGCGGCCTCGACGAAGGCGCTCTCGAAGGCCGTCCTCAATTTCGCGTAACGCAGCCCCTTGTCGATGATGTCCGTGATGAGTCCGGTCTGGCTCCAGACGCCGTCGCGGAAGGACGTCCGATCGCACTCCGGCATCGCGGCCGCGGCCTCGGCGAAGGCGAGTATCCCCGCGGCATCGGCCAAGGTGGCCGGCGGCGGGAGATCGAGCAGCGTGCCGAGGCGGGCCGCGCCTGTGGATACGCTGCCGACAACGTTCGAAATGTCGTCGAGCGATTTTCGCAGCTCTGTCATCTCGGCTGGATCCAGCGCGTCGCGGCCGACACCGCGCCAGGGATGCAGGTGCGGCGCGCCGTCGGCCGCAATTCGTTCGGCGAGTTCGGCGATCAGCTCACGCCGCCGCTCCAGATCGAGGGGAGACCAAGAGGGGGCACCCTGCAACGGATAGGGAGGCTGCGCGGAGTTGTCCCCAGAGCGCACGAGATGACCCAGCAGCCTGAACGGTGTCAGTTCGCTCGGCTGATGCGGCTGGTGCATCATCTCCGCATGCCGGTTGAGGCCGTCCCGGCTGTCGGTCAGGCGCTGCACCAGCGTGGCTTCGCCGCGCGGGACCGGGACCTCAGCCGATTTGCAGCGTTTCAGCTCTTCGAGCAGAACGCGCTTGTTGGCCTTGTTGGAGTGCAGCTCCAGCGCGAGCGCGCCGAGACCGACATGCTTCAGCCGCCGGTGCACGACCTCGAGCGCCGCCATCTTCTCGGCGACGAACAGCACCGTTTTCCCCTCGGCGGCAGCCGACGCGATGATGTTGGTGATGGTCTGCGATTTGCCGGTTCCAGGCGGTCCCTTGACGACGAGGTCGCGTCCGCGGACCACTTCCTCGATTACCACGGCCTGCGATGAATCCGCATCGACGACATGGTTCATCGCCACCGGCTGGATGACGGAATCGATCTTTCCGTCGTCGGCCACGATCGGCTCCGCGCCCTCGAAACCGTCCTGAAGCAGCGCTGCGATGAGGGGGTGACGATCAAGGCCGCCATCTGCGGGCCAGTTGTCAGGGTCCAGATCGCGATACATCAGGAACTTGGAGAACGAGAAGAAGCCGAGGACGATCGCGTCCGTCCTGACCTCCCACCGCTGTTTGTTGGCGACCGTCTCCGCGACGCCGGCGAGATAGGCCGCGATGTCGACATCGTCCTCGTCGCCAAAATCCTCGATCTTGAGTCCGAACTCGGCGTCGAGCTTGGCCTGGAGCGAGAGGTTCGGCGACGGCGGCTCAGCGCGCGAGACCAGGTGAAACCGATCGGCGGCGCTGCTGCGTTCCAGGCGGACGGGCAGCAGGACGAGCGGTGCGAAGCGCTCGACATCGGATTTGTCGTCCTCGAACCATTTCAGCAGCCCGAAGGCGAGATAGAGGATATTGACGCCCTGTTCTTCCTCGAGCGTTCGTGCGTCGTACCAGATATCCAGCAGGCGCTTCTGCAGCGCCTCCGATGACAGCCGGGTCCTGAGCCGGGTGTCCGGCTGCCGCGTCTGCGACTCCGAATCATCACCTTCCTGGTCCACCTTGGTGGTCGGCGTGTCGGATCGAGGTGCCGGCACGCTCAAGGGCAGGGTGCCTTCCGCCTCCGCAGTCTCTGCCTTCGTCGGAAGGAACGTGAAGCGCTTGCCTTCGCCGAGAAGCTCGAAGAGCGCAGCAGAGCGCGCGCCGACGATGTCGATGGTGCGGATGGTCTTGGTCTTGAGCGGGATGTGCACGAGCCGGTTGCGCGTGCCCAGATCGAGCAGCGCGCGCCGGTCCGCCAGCAATCGGTCTCGTACGGATGTGGTTGCCACGTGCAATCCTCCTGCGATTCGAGGATTGCAACCCGGAATGATCGCGGTCAAGCATCCGGCGCGGTGGAGAAGCGGTCAATGAGCGATGGTTCATCTTCCCCGTGAAGAGGTCTCATCTCCCAATCGAGGGAGACGAGACTCGTATGTTCCCAGGCCGCCTGTTCCTAGGCCGCTGCCTTATGCCGCGCCAGTTCCGCCTTGTAGAGCTCGAACTCCTCGGCGATGGCACGGGCGATCGACGGCCGCGCGCGCAGGCGCTCGTAGTACGCCTTCACGGCCGGCCATTTCGCGAGCTGGACCGGCGGCGTTGCCATGGTCCAGTTGATCACGGTGACGAGATACGCGTCGGCGACCGTGAAATGATCGAGCAGATAGTCGCGATCCCGCAGATGGTTCTCGAGATGATCGAGCCGCGACAGGTTCTTTTTCAGGACATGAGCCTTCATTTCCTCGGGCGCGGTCTTGTCGAGGATCGGAATGAACAGGCCCTTGTGCAGCTCGGTGCCGATGAAGCAGAGCCATTGATGCAGCCGGCTGCGGTCCATGCCGGGGCCGGTGCCGAGCTTGGCCTCGGGGAAGCGATCGGCGACATATTGCAGGATCGCGGCGTTCTCGGTCAGCAGGTCGCCGTCATCGGTGCGGAGCGTCGGGACGAGCCCGAGCGGGTTGACGGCGCGGAAATCGGAGCCGTCGTTGAGGACGATCTTGGTCTTGGGATCGACCTCGAGATAGTTCGCCTTCGCGCCGGCTTCGTAGAGCGCGATGCGGGTGGCGAGCGAGCAGGCGAGCGGCGAGAAATACAGGTCCATGGACGTCTCCCTCGGGCTCCGGACCGGAGCATTGGTTGATTTTTATACTGTCTCGCATAATATGAGCTCGGTCAAGGAATTTAGTGCGAAATGGTACAAAAAAAGAAAGGGCCGCCGCAAGGCGACCGTCCGATAGAAAAGGCGGGTGCCCCCGACCAGCCGAAGCGGCGCGGGAGGCCGCGGGCGTATGAGCCGGATGTCGCGCTCGGCAAGGCGCTCGACCTGTTCCGGTCGACCGGCTTCGCCGCGACCTCGCTCGACGATCTCAGCGCCGCCACCGGCATGAACCGGCCGAGCCTCTATGGCGCGTTCGGCGACAAGCGCGAGCTCTACATCAAGAGCTATCAGCGCTATCGCGACAATGCCCGCGCCCTCATGGGCGACGTCTTCAGTAACGATTGGCCGGTGCGACGGCAGCTCGAGCAGATCTTCGCCACGGCGCTCGACATCTATCTGTCGGGCGAGGAGGGACCGCGCGGCTGCTTCACGGTGATGACGGCGGGCTCGGAGGCTGTCGCCGACCCCGACATCCGCGCCATGGTGCAGAACGCGCTGACCGAGCTCGACAAGGCGTTTGCGCATTGCTTCCGCCGCGCCAAGGAAAAAGGCGAGCTGCCGGCCGACGCCGATCCCGTCGTGTTGGCGCGTCTGGCGTCGGCGACGATCCACTCGATCGCTGTCCGGGCGCGCGCGCGGGCGCCGCGTCAGGAGCTGGAGGCGATCGTCGCCGGCGCGATCGATGTGATGGTCGGCAACAAATAGCGGTTCAATATCCCCTGACGCGATCGACCAGATTGCGCAGCGCCCCGCCGGCCTCGAAGGTCGCGATCTGCTCGGCGACGTAGCGCGAGATCGCGTCGGCGTCGGTGTCGGCCGCATTGTGCGGCGTCAGCACCACCTTCGGGTGGCTCCAGAACGGGCTGTCGACCGGCAGCGGCTCCTGGCCGAACACGTCGAGCGAGACCGAACCAAGTGTGCCGTCGTCGAGGCAGGCGAGGATGTCGGCCTCGTTCTGCAGGCCGCCGCGCCCGGCATTGATCATGACGGGGGCGCCGAGCGGCGAGCTGCGCCGAAGCCTCGCGAACATCTTGCGATCCAGAATGCCGCGCGTGTCCGGCGTCAGCGGCAGCAGCGACACCAAAATGTCGGTCCGCGCCAGGAACGCATCCAGCTGCGCCGCACCGTGGAAGCACTCGATGCCGTCCGCCTGCTTTTCGCTGCGGCTCCAGCCGGCGACCTGGAAGCCGAGCCGCTTGAGCACCTCGGCCGCATCGATGCCGAGCGTGCCCAGTCCGAGAATGCCGACTCCGATCGCGGCCGCCGGCCATTGATACTTGGGCGCCCAGCGCTTCACGCGCTGCGACTCGCGCAGATACAGCTCCTGCCGATGATGCATCAGCACGTGCAGCACGACATATTCGGTCATCCGCGCCGTGAGATCATCGACCGCGACCCGGACCAGCGGCACGCTCGGCAGCGTCTTGTCGGCCATCAGCGCGTCGACGCCCGCGCCGAGATTGAAGATCACGCGCAGGTTCGGGAAGCCGGCGAGCTCGCCGGGGACCGGCTTCCACACCGCGGCGTAGTGCACCTCCGCCGGATCGAGGCTCGCATCCGGCAGCAGCACCACCGGGCGGTCGCCGCAGACGTCGTCGAAACGCGCCTTCCAGCGCTGCGGCGACCAGTTATCGGTGCCGCCATGGATCAGGAGCGCCAGCGCGCCTTTGGTCATCGGGGGGTCCTCGAGCTTATGTGACGTGTTCCACATACCAGATCGCGCGCGCAGGCCAATCTCCAGCCATCAACACGGAGACATCGTCATGCGCAAATTGCTTCTCGCCGCCGCTTTCGTCATCGCATCCGCCTCGGTCCAGGCTCAGACCATCGATGTCGGGTCGATCCTGTCGGCCAACGGCATTTCCATTGGCAAGGGCGGCGGTCAGCCGCAGGCCGCCAGTCAACAGGGCGCCGCGGACGGCATGGCGCAAGGTGCGGGCGGCCAAGGTGCCGCAGGGCAAGGTCAGGGGCAGGGCCAAGGCCAGTCGCAGCGCCAGACGGGCCGAGCCAGGCAGCCGCGCGAGAGCGCGCAGGAGACGCGGGCGCGCAACATCGCGGCCAAGTACGGCATCTCTTGGTAGGCGGCTTGTTCCTGCAGGCGGAACCCGCGAAAATACTTCGTGGGTCTGTCGGCCGGAGGCATACTCCGCCGTCTTGAAGACGAATGGAGATGACTTCCGATGCTGTATGCGCTGCTCTGCTATCATGACGAGGATGTCGTCTGCGCCTGGAGCAAGGACCAGGATGCCGCGGTCATGGCCAAGCTTGCGGTCATCCAGGAGAAGCTCGCCAAGCAGGGGCGGCTCGGGCCGGTGGCGCGGCTGCTGCCGACCACGGCCGCGACGACGCTCCGGAAGGAGGATCCGCCGCTCGTCATCGACGGCCCCTATGCCGAGACCAAGGAGCAACTGCTCGGCTTCTATCTCGTCGACTGTGCCAATCTCGACGAGGCGCTCGAGGTCGCGCGCGAGCTCGGTGAGGCCAATCCAGGCGGCTCCTACGAGATCCGTCCCGTCGGCACGTTCAGGCCGGGTGGAGCGCTGGCATGACCGATACGGCCTGGATCGATGCAGCCCTGACATCAGCACGTCCCCAGGCCGTCGGCGCGCTGCTGCGCTATTTCCGCGACCTCGACACGGCGGAGGAGGCATTCCAGAACGCCTGCCTGCGCGCGCTGAAGAGCTGGCCCCAGAATGGGCCGCCGCGCGATCCCGCGGCGTGGCTGATCATGGTCGGACGCAACGCGGCCATCGATGATGTCCGCCGTGTCCGCCGCGAGCAGCCGCTGCCGGAGGACGAGGCGATCTCGGATCTCGACGACGCCGAGAGCGCGCTGGCCGACCGGCTCGACGGCTCGCATTATCGCGACGACATCCTCCGCCTGCTGTTCATCTGCTGCCACAAGGATCTGCCCGCGACGCAGCAGATCGCGCTGGCGCTGCGCGTGGTGTCCGGACTGACGGTGAAGCAGATCGCCCGGGCCTTCCTGGTCAGCGAGGCCGCCATGGAGCAGCGCATCACCCGCGCCAAGGCGCGCGTCGCGCAGGCGAACGTGCCGTTCGAGACCCCTGGCGCGGTCGAGCGGTCGGAGCGCCTGACCGCGGTCGCCGCCATGGTCTACCTGATCTTCAACGAGGGCTATTCGGCCAGCGGCGAGACCGCCGCGCAGCGCCAGCCGCTGTCCGAGGAGGCGATCCGGCTGGCGCGGCTGCTGCTGCGGCTGTTTCCGAGCGAGCCCGAAATCATGGGGCTGACGGCGCTGCTGCTGTTGCAGCACGCCCGCTCCGCCGCCCGCTTCGACGCCGAGGGATTGCCGATTCTTCTGGAGGATCAGGATCGCTCGCTGTGGAACCAGCCGATGATCGCGGAAGGCACAGCCCTGATCGACAAGGCGATGCGCCATCGCCGCAGCGGTCCGTACCAGATCCAGGCGGCGATCGCGGCGCTGCATTCGCGCGCCGCGCGTCCGGAGGACACCGACTGGACGCAGATCGACCTGCTCTATGGCGCGCTGGAAGTGGTGCAGCCCTCGCCGGTGGTGACGCTCAACCGCGCCGTTGCGGTGTCCAAGGTCCGCGGCGCCGGGGCGGCGCTCGACCTGATCGCGCCGCTCGAAGGGCGGCTCGCCAACTATTTCTATTTCTTCGGCGTGCGCGGCGCGCTGCTGATGCAGCTCGGACGCGCCGACGAGGCACGGACCGCCTTCGACCGCGCCATCGCGCTGGCGCACAGCTCGGCGGAGGCCGCGCATATCCGCATGCAGCTCGATCGCCTGATGCGCGACAGCGCAACGGCTCAGGTCCAGGTCGGCCAGTGACATTCCGCTGAGATTCGATCCAAAATCTTGAACCGGGCTGTCGGCGGCACGCTCCTTCATTCGTCCTTGGAGCAGCATTACGGGGAGGAGCTGCAGATGACGACGATAACCTTGGAAGAACCGGTCTCGCGCGCCGAATTGTGGAGCGGCCGCATCCTGAGTGGGCTGGTCACCCTGTTCCTGCTGTTCGACGGCGCGATCAAGCTCGTCCCTCTGCCAGTCGTCACCCAGACGCTGGATCAGATGGGCTATGGCGCGAGTGACGGCACGGCCCGCGCGCTCGGTCTGATCACGATCGTCTGCACCGTGCTCTATGCGTTGCCGCCGACGTCGTTCGTCGGGGCGATCCTGCTGACAGGCTATCTCGGCGGCGCCATCGCTTCTCATGTCCGCATCGGCAGTCCGCTGTTCAGCCACGTCCTGTTCGGCCTCTATCTCGGGCTGATGCTGTGGGGCGGCTTGTGGCTGCGCGATCGCCGGCTGCGCGCGCTGCTGCCGCTGCCGCGCTGACGAATGATCTTTCAACCAAGGAGGATGACGATGATCTGTCCCTATCTGACGTTCAACGGCGATTGCGAGCAGGCGCTCAAGCACTACAGCGAGGTGCTCGGCGCCAAGATCGAGATGATGATGCGCAACGGCGAGGCGCCGCCGGAGATGCCGTGTGCGCCGGAGCACAAGGACAGGATCATGCATGTCCGCTTCTCGATCGGCGGCGGCGTCCTGATGGCCTCGGATTCGCCGCCCGAATATTATCAAGGCAAGCCGCACGGAATCTCGGTCTCGCTCCAGATCGCGGATCCGGCCGAGGCCGAGCGCAAGTTCAACGCGCTGCTCGAAGGCGGTGCCGTCACCATGCCGTTCGGCAAGACCTTCTGGTCGAAGGGCTTCGGCATGGGCGTCGATCGCTTCGGTATTCCGTGGATGATCAATTCCCCGGCGGAAGGCTACGCGGCGTGACGCCGCTAGCGGCACGAGGGGTACATCGCCTTGAGCTCGCGCCCGCGCAACAACAGAAGCCGCGACGTCAGGCCGCCGCGGCGCTCGATCCAGCCGCGCACCGGCGTGGGATAGGTCTGCAGCACCAGCTTGGAGGCTTCGGGTTCCGCATAAACGCGGCCGCGCCGGTCGACCGAGCGTGCGGCGTGGAAGCCGAGGAAGGCTCGCCGCGTCACGCAGATGCGGTCCTCGGGCACGACGCTGAGCACCAGCGTGCAGGCCGACAGGCAGGGACCGTCGATGATGACACGCTCCCCGGAGGCGCGCACCTTCTCGAACAGATCGAGGAACGGTCCCACCTCGCCGCCGGGCGAGGAGATGATGCGGACGTCGGCGCGCGCCAGCATCGTCGCGATCCCCCACAAGAGGACGGCGAGCAGCAAGGTCAGGATGACGCGCGTCCGGCTCGGCATCGTTTCATGTGTTCCTGCGTTGGCCGCGCAAGGTCGGCAATCCGATTCCCGCGGCATCGAAGCCGCCATCGACGGCCAGGATCTGTCCGGTGATATAGCTGGAGCGTTCGGAGCTGAGAAACAAGATCGCCTCGGCGAGCTCGTCCTCGAGGCCGTAACGGTTGAGTGGAATGGCGTCGTGATAGTCGGCGCGGATCTCCGGCGTGTGCACGTCCTTGGCCATCGCGGTCTCCACCGGGCCCGGCGCCACCGCGTTGACGCGGATGCCGGCGGAAGCGAGCTCGACCGCGAGCTGCTTGGTCAGATGCGCCAGCGCCGCCTTGCTGGTGCCGTAGGCGGAGCGCAGCGTCGAGGCGCGGACGGCTGAAATCGAGGTGATGTTGACGATGGTGCCGCCGTGCTCGCGCATCAGCGGCACCGCGGCGCGCGTGCACAGAAACGGCCCGGTCAGGTTGACGTCGAGGATGCGTTGCCAGTCGGCTTCGCTGGTTTCCATGATCGGGGCGAAACGCGCCACGCCGGCATTGTTGACCAGTGCATCGAGACGACCGAAACGGCCGGCAATGCGCGCCAACGCATCGGCGACCATCGCCGCGTCCGCGACGTCGCAATGCAGCGCGAGCGTTCGATCGGGGGATTTGAGTGCCGATGTGGCGTCGTCGAGCAGCGTCTTCTCGATGTCGAGAAGCGCCACGCGCCAGCCCTCGTGCAGAAATCTCTTTGCCGTCGCCAGCCCGATGCCGCGTGCCGCCCCGGTGATCAGGGCGACCTTGTCAGTCAGCGTCGTCGTCGATGTTTCCGTCACGGGGGTCGACTCCTCGGGCCGGCAGCCCGGCTCTTCTCGTCGTTGAGTCCTAACATGCGCTGCGCGGATCGGCTGTGAAGGCCGTCACATCTGTCAGTGTACGTTCAATCCAGCTCCGCGCGATGCGTATAGCCAGCGAGTTTCGTGGGCGTTGTCAAACAGCCAGGGGTGGTAACGACGACGTCAATTCGCGTTCTCGCGGTGTCGAAGCACCCGAGTCATGCTCGCCCTGGCCTCCCTCTCGGGTCGGAGGGCGCAGGGAAGACCGGGAGCTTGCCCGCCCCATGGCCCCCGCGGGAAAAATGCACGGGGCAGGAACCACAGATTCGGCTGAGACATCCCGGCCCTCCCTGCGCGATGCCCGGGGACCGGCTGTTTTGCCCCCGTTTCCGCCACAATACGCTCCCGCATCGGACACGGCATCAGCATCGGGATGCCAGGGACCACATGATTTCGCCGTACGCGCCGCGTTGTTCGTCTGCGTGTCCTCATATGAGCATGATCTTGTCGGAAAGCTGTGGCGCAATAGCCGTCAACGGCCTCCGGTTCCGAATCATGCTCCACGCTGCAACATCGACGCGTCCACCGCATCCTGCCCCCCACGTTCGTGACGACCGCGAAACATCCCTCTCGATCGGGAACAGGACGTGGCTAAAGGAGTATGAATTCTGGAAAGGCGAAAGAGGGACTTTCTTACGGGAAGCACTGGACAAGGGTGATCGACTTGAAAGTCTTCAGGAAAAGAGCCGCCTCTCCAGGCGCGTTCCCCCGTGGAATTGGACAGTCCCGCCGTCGGCTGATTTGCTCGTCGTCGGTGGCTCTCGGACGTGTCCGGGACGAATCTGAACCGGTGGCGTAGAGTTTAAGAGTCTCGGTAGAATCGACATGGGCGATCTATTCATCAGCCGGCGAATCACCCTCGTCAGAACCACGGAGCTGCACGCTTCGTCGCACGGGTCGAATGGTCTGTGGCGCGGGTGCGGCGCGCTGCTGTTGTCGTGCATTGTCCTCGGGCTCGCGGCGTCCGGCGCCGCCGGAGCGGATGGCAGCGTTGCTGCGAAACCGGCAGAGACCGAGCAGGCTGCGCACGATGTCGCGCCGCCGCAGCAGCCGCAGACGGCGGAGCCCGAGACGGTGGGGCGGCCGTCGGACGTGCAGATGCCGGCTCTGAAAGTGGTCGTTCCACCGACCGAGCCTGCGAAGCCGATCGCGGCCGAGCGCAAGGGCGACCCGCGGAGCGACGCCAAGACCACGAAGAATCTGTCGGTGCCTCAGCGCGCGCTGCCGGCCGACGTCGCGCAGATGATCGGCCGCAGGATCTGGCTCAACGAGGCCGGGGGACGGCGCGACGCGATCACGTCGTGGAATGCGGGTGAAGAATTCGCCTCGCTGGGAATCGGGCATTTCATCTGGTACCCGTCCACCGCGAAGCCGCCTTATGAAGAGGGTTTTCCGGGGCTGATCGCATTTCTGCGCAAGGGCAAGACGCCGTTGCCTGCATGGCTCGACAAGACGCCGATTCCGGCATGCCCGTGGACCAGCCGGGCCGACTTCAAGCGGAATTTCAACTCGCCGCAAATGCGGCAATTGCGGCAGTTCCTGCTCGACACGATTGCGGAGCAGACGCAGTTCCTGGTGGCGCGTGCGCAAGGCGCGATGGACAAGATCCTCGCCAACACGCCGGACAGCGCCGAACGCGAGCACATCGTCGCGCAATATTCGCGAGTCGTGCGCGCCTCCAACGATCTCTACCCGCTGATCGACTACATCAACTTCAAGGGCGAGGGCACCAATCCGTCCGAGACGGCCGTGGACAAGGAGACGGGCCAGCGCCAGGGCTGGGGTCTCAAGCAGGTGCTGCTCAAGATGAACGGCACCACCACCGAGTCCAAGGCCGTGCTCGCCGAATATTCCGACGCGGTGCAGGTCGTGCTGCAACAGCGGGTTCGCAATCTGCCCTCGAACCGCGTGTGGGAGGCGGGCTGGCTGCGTCGCGCCGAGACCTATCGCCGTCCGATCGCGCAGCTCGAGCAGGCCCCCGAACGCGCCCCGCGCAAATCATCGCGCTACAGGGCCGACAACACGCGGTTCTGATGCGGGAAGCGGCGCGCACGATCCGTGCGCGTCGCGAGGCGTGCGATCATCGGCCGCCTGCCTCGGCCTTCTTGGCAGCGACGACCTTCTGGTAAGCTGCCTGCAGCCGCTCGCCGACGCTCGGTCCAGCCCTCCTGCGCCGTTTCGCGCCGAGATGGGTTTCGCGCAGCTCGTCCATGAATTCGGCCCACATCTTCGGGCCGCCTTCCATCAATAGCTTGGCGCGGATGCCGAGCTCCTCCGAGACGGGCAGATACTTGTAACCCCAGCCCGCCATCTGCGCGAGGATCGGCAACAGCTCGATGCCCTGCTCGGTCAGGGAATAGATGCCCTTTTGCTTGTGGCTCGGATCGTCCTCACGGCTGATGATGCCGGCCGCGAGCAGCGTCTTCAGCCGGTCGGCGAGAATGTTCGAGGAGATGCCCTCCTCCGAGCCGCCGAGCAGCTCGCGATAGTGCCGGCGATTTCCGAACATCATGTCGCGGATGATCAAGAGGCTCCATTTATCCCCCACCACTTCGAGCGACAGGTTGATCGGGCAGCCGGAGCGCTGAGGGTCGGACATCGAAGTCTCGTGAGCAGGGATCGCGCATAAACCGCTTGCAATATTGCACCGGTCTGGGCATTCTCCAACTGCTTGCAAAATGAAAGCAGTCAGGGAGAGGCAGTCGATGGCGAGACTGGTGATGTGGAACATGATGACGCTGGACGGCATGGTTGCGGGCCCGAACGGCGACATCTCCTGGCACGAGGATGTGTGGGGCCCGGAGCTGGAGCAGATCTCCGAGACGCAGCTGCACGAGGCGGGCGGATTGCTGTTCGGCCGGGTGACCTACGATCTGATGGCCGGCTATTGGCCGACGGAGAAGGGCGTGATCGCCGACGTCATGAACAGCATCCCCAAATATGTCGCCTCCCGCACGCTGTCTCGCCTGGCATGGTCAAACGCGCATCTGCTGGGTCCGGAGCTCGCGGCCGAGGTCGACAAGCTCAAGCAGGAGAATGCCAAGGACCTGTTCCTGTTCGGCAGCGCCGACCTCGGCTCGACGCTTGTGGCACACGACCTGATCGATGAGCTTCGAATCGCGATCAATCCGCGCGTGCTTGGCGCCGGACGGCCGCTGTTCAAGCCGGGGCAGGCCTTGAAGCTCAGCCTGATCGACAGCCGGGCGCTGACCAACGGCGTTGTCATCGCGCGCTATGCCCCCGTTCGGGGCGTGTGAGCCCATATCTCGCGGCGCGCTCCGGGTTCCGGGGCAGCGCAGGTCTTTCCACTCACATCATCCGTGCGTCAAGGGCCTCACCTCAACCCTCTCCCCGTGAACAGCGGGCCGCGGGAGCGCACCGTCCTGCGGCCGCGCGTTCGGGACCAAACGACTTGTTCTCACTCAACTCAGCAGGAGCGTACGATGTCCCTGACCCTTTACTATCATCCGCTGTCGTCGTTCTGCTGGAAGGTGCTGATCGCGCTGTATGAGAACGACGTTTCGTTCACGCCGAAGCTGATCAATCTCGGTGACGCGGATGAGCGCGCGGCGTTCTTGAAGCTGTGGCCGATCGGTAAATTTCCCGTGCTGCGCGACGAGCAGCGCACGATTCCGGAATCGAGCATCATCATCGAGTATCTCGACCAGCACTATGCGGGCAGGACGCGCTTCATTCCCGATGATCCCGATCTCGCTTTGCGGACACGTCTGCGCGATCGCTTTCTCGACCTCTATGTGCACATGCCGACGCAGACCGTCGTGTTCGACCGGCTGCGGCCGGCCGATGCCCGCGATCCGCTCGGCGTCGCCGACGCCCGAAGCCGGCTCCGCACGTCCTACGCCATGCTCGAGGCCGAGCTGCCGCCGCGTGGCTGGGCGATGGGCGACCCTTTCACCCTGGCGGATTGCGCGGCCTTGCCGGCGCTGTTCTACGCCGACAGAGTGGAGCCGCTGGGTGATGGGCTGCCTGGGGTCACAGCCTATCTCGACCGGCTCAAGGCGCGGCCCTCCGTCGCGCGGGTGCTCGCCGAGGCCCAGCCTTATTTCCACATGTTCCCGCAAGAGCCGGGCTGAACCGGGAACCCGGCCAAAATAATTGCGGGAGCGTGTCGGCCGTGCCGGGGCCGGATCGTCCTACTGATGAGGGCAGGGCAGTCCTGCCGGACAGCATCAGGGGAGAGCAGCCATGCGGTTCATGGTGATCGTGAAGGCGACCAGGGACACGGAAGCCGGAATCCTGCCGACCACCGAGGAGTTCGCGGCGATGGGCCGGTTCAACGAGGGCTTGGTGAAGGCCGGCATGATGGAGGCCGGCGAGGGCCTGCATCCGACCGCGAAGGGGGCGCGCATCGACTTCTCGAACGGGACGCCGAGCGTCGCGCGCGGTCCGTTCGATCTCTCCCGCGATCTCGCGGCGGGCTTCTGGATGCTCAAGGCCGGCTCGCTCGAGGAGGTGATCGAGCACATGAAGCGGGCGCCGTTCCCGAGCGGCGAGATCGAGATCCGCCAGGTCTATGCCGCGGAGGATTTCGGCGAGACGTTCACGCCCGAATTGCGTGAGCGGGTCGAACGGCTGCGTGCGCAGGCCGCCAGGAACTGAACCGACCCTGATCAGGAGAGGAGGATAAACGCGATGCGATTCATGATGCTGATGATCCCGCTCGGCTATGAGAGTGCGCCGCCGGACGTGCAGCTCGATCCCGAGCGTGTCAAGGCGATGATGCGCTACAACGAGGCCCTGAAGGACGCCGGCGTGCTGATCACGCTGGAGGGCCTGCATCCGCTGTCGATGGGGGCGCGGGTCTCGTTCGCGGGCGGCAAGCCTGTGGTGACCGACGGCCCGTTCGCGGAGGCCAAGGAGGTGCTCGGCGGCTATTGGATGATCGAGGTCGCCTCGCGCGACGAGGCGATCGCCTGGGCCAGGCAGTGCCCGGCCTCGGACAACGAGATCATCGAGATTCGCCAGGTCCAGGAGATGGCCGACTTTTCCGAGGAGGTGCAGCAGGCGGCGGCGGGCTTCGCCGAGCTGCCGCATGCCGGCCGTGTCTGATCGATCCGTTTCACAGCAGGAGAGGGAAGTGCAATGAGTGACAACAGCAACACCTATCTCGCCGTCTTTCTCGGCAGCAAGACCAGTCCGGTCTGGAAAGACTGGGAGGCGCTGTCCGAGACGGAGCGCAATGCCAGGGGACAGCAGGGCATGGCGGCCTGGCATGCCTGGGTGGACCAACACAAGGACGCGATCGTCGCGATGGGCGGGCCGCTCGGCAAGACCAAGCGGGTCGACAAGGGCGGCGTCAACGACATCGCCAACGAGATGGGCGCGTTCACCGTGGTCCGCGCCGCGTCACATGAGGATGCCGCGAAGATGTTCGTCAACCATCCGCATTTTGCGATCTTCCCGGGCGAGCGGGTCGAGATCATGCCGGTGCTGCCGATTCCGGGCGGCTAGTTGAGCGGCCTGCAGGGCGGAGCACGTCGGCCGAGGTGAACGTCCCGCTTGCTGCGCGCGCCCGGCGTTTGTGCCGGGCGCGCTGATCCCGCGGCGACTTCGGTGCCACCCTGCCCCTTGCGGGGGCCCTCAAGGGGCGAGGGTGGCACCTGTTCGCGGGGGGCTTAACCGAACGGCGCGATAGAGCGTCCCGGAAGTCGGCGGCTGACCCCGCCCAAAAGTCGCTGGCTTCCTTCGACCCGGCTCATGTAAAAGCCATTTACATGAGCTGGCGCAAGGAAGAGCGCCGCGCCGAGCGCGGCTATCATCACGGTAACCTCAAGGAGGCGCTGCTGCAGGCGGCGCTCGACCTGATCGCGCAGAAGGGGGCTGCCGGCTTCACCTTTGCCGATGCGGCCCGCATGGCCGGCGTCAGCCCGGCCGCGCCCTATCGCCACTTCCGCGACCGCGATGAACTGCTGTCGAGCATCGCCCAGCGCGGCTTCGAGCAGTTCGAGGCGCAGCTCTCGGCGGCGTGGGACGACGGCCGGCCCGACACCGTCACGGCGTTCGAGCGCGTCGGCAAGGCGTATCTGGCATTTGCCCGTTCGGAGCCTGCGTTCTACTCGGCGATGTTCGAATCCGGCGTGCCGGCGGACTCCACCGCGGGCCTGTTGGCGGCGGGTGAGCGCGCTTTCGGCGTCATTCGGGCCGCCGCGGAGCGGCTGGCGGCGCTGGCGCCGCCCGGGATGCCGCGGCCGCCGGCCCTGATGATGGCGCTGCACATCTGGTCGATGGCGCATGGCATCGCCTCGCTGTTCGCGCGCGGCGATGCCGCCCGGCGCAAGCTGCCGATGTCGCCCGAGGAGCTGCTGGAGGCCGAGCTGCTGATCTATCTGCGCGGGCTCGGCTTCCCGACCGACCGCCGGCCTGCGCCGTCCTCCGCTGCCGAGCCGCCGCCGCTGCCGGACGATGACAAGCCGGCAGGGCCCTGGGGCCGCCCGAAATAAGGTTCAAAGAACGCCGAAAAATAATTCGAGCGACGCGTCAGGCGGTCGCCTTGACAAAATCCCGGGTTGAGCTAGCTATGTAAATGTTATTTACATTCACACGGCATGGCGCCGCGAATGGAGAGGGAGATGGCCTACACCGCAGATGTCAATCGTTGGCGCGGTTCGGAGGAGGAGCAGAGGTACCGGCCCCGCATGATGGAGTCGCCCTGGCATCCCGGCTGGATCGCCGTGACCGTGCTCGGCTTCATCATCTGGTGGCCGATCGGACTTGCCCTTCTCTTTTTCACACTCGGGAGCAGAAAGATGTCGTGCTGGAACGGCGGAGATCGCTGGTCGAACAAGATGGAACGGATGCAGTGGAAGATGGACCGCATGCGCGACAAGATGGAGCGCCGCGGCTTCGGCTTCGGTTTCTCGCAGCCGGCTTCGAGCGGCAACCGCGCCTTCGACGAGTACCGCATGGAGACCCTGCGGCGGCTCGAAGAGGAGCAGCAGGAGTTCCGTGACTTCCTGACCCGGCTGCGCCACGCCAAGGACAAGGAGGAGTTCGACGCGTTCATGGCCCAGCACAAGCCGCGTCCGACCCCGCCGAACGACCAGCCGCAGAGCTGATCGCCTCTCACCTGACGCCGCAGGGCTTTCAGCCCCCGCCCTGACGGCACAAGACGCCCGCCTGCGGTTCCCCGCCGGCGGGCGTTTTGCGTTCTCCGATACCGCCCGCCTGCGGCGGCTGGCCGCTGTCCGCCGCCGGCCAAAACGGTCAAGCGGCTGATCACAAAGGCTCTATCTGGCTGGTCCGGCTGGACCTTTGACCTCGGCAATACTCCGCGGTAACCCCGCCTTAACCCCGGAGGGGGTTTGGTTAAGGGGCGCTTACGCGCGCCAAGAGCCCTTGTTTTGACACGTTGGCAGAGGAAGCAGGCCGCTTATGGCTTCGGCGGGCCTCTTAAAGCGATCAGTTCAGGGTTTTCTCGCGCAGGCGCTTTCCGCCGCGACGGCATCCGGCATGGAACGGCGGCTGCATGGTCCCGGGCATCCCGGGATGATTGGTTGAGAGGATACTGCAGATGTCTGTCGATAGCGGCGGCCTGTCCCTGATCGATCTGTTCGGCAATGCCGGCTGGGTAGTTCGGATCATCATGCTCGGCCTGATCTCCTGCTCGATCTGGGTCTGGGCGATTGCGATCGACAAGATGTTCCTGTTCTCGCGGACCCGTCGCTCGATGGACCGGTTCGAGCAGGCCTTCTGGTCCGGAGAATCCATCGAGGAGCTGTACCGGGTGCTATCGGCGAAGCCGACGCAATCCATGGCGGCGTGCTTCGTGGCGGCGATGCGCGAGTGGAAGCGCTCGTTCGAGGGCCACGCGCGCTCCTTCGCCGGCCTGCAGATGCGCATCGAGAAGGTGATGAACGTGTCGATCGCGCGCGAGGTCGAGCGGCTGGAACGCCGTCTCCTGGTGCTTGCCACGGTCGGTTCCGCCGGCCCGTTCGTCGGTCTGTTCGGCACGGTCTGGGGCATCATGACCAGCTTCCAGGCGATCGCGGCTTCCAAGAACACCTCGCTGGCGGTGGTCGCGCCGGGCATCGCGGAGGCGCTGTTCGCCACTGCCATCGGCCTGATCGCGGCCATCCCGGCGACGATTTTCTACAACAAGTTCTCTTCGGAGGTGAACCGGCAGGCGCAGCGGTTGGAAGGCTTCGCAGATGAATTTTCGGCCATCTTGTCCCGTCAGATCGACGAGCGGGGATGAGGGCAGGTATAGTGGCATCCGGATCGTGAGTACCACAGCATGGGCATGAGCATGGGCAGCGCGTCCGGCGGCGGTGGTCGCCGCGGTCGGCGCAAGGCGGCCGTGATGGCGGAGATCAACGTCACGCCGATGGTCGACGTCATGCTGGTGCTGCTGATCATCTTCATGGTCGCGGCGCCGCTGCTCACCGTCAACATCCAGGTCGACCTGCCCCAGGCGCAAGGCGGCTCGGCCTCGACGGCCGACGCCAAGCCGCCGCTCGAGGTCACCGTGAAGAAGACCGGCGGCGGCTGCGCGTCGAAGGTGGACGTGTATCTCGGTGACTCGCCGATCGCGATCAACGAGCTTGGGCCGAAGATCAAGGCGATGAAGGAGGCGGGCGCCGGCGGCGGCGACAACGTCGTCAAGATCCGCGGCGATCGCGACGCCTGCTACTCCGACATGATGAAGGTGCTGGGCCTGGCGCGCGATGCCGGCTATCGCGCCAGCATCGTCGTGCTGCCGGATCAGGGCTCATGACGTCGAAGGACCTCATCCGGTTCGTGCGCACGCGCAAGGGGACGGTGCTGTCCGTCGCCCTGCACGTGCTCGTGCTGTGCTGGGGCCTGTTCAGCTTCTCCGCGCGCTCGATGGTGGCGCCGCCGGAGGACCTTGTGCCGGTCGACGTGATCTCGGAGGACAACAGCTCGAAGGCCAAGGCCGGCGCGCTGACGGGCAAGAAGGAATCCCAGAAGCTGCTGGCCGACAAGATCGGCGAGAAGAAGCCGACCGAGGACATCGTCGGCAAGGTCGATACCAAGCAGGTCACCGAGACCGACGCCGCGCCTGAGCCGCAGCCCAAGCCGGAGAAGCCGGTCGAGAAGAAGCCCGATCCGCCGAAGCCGGTCGAGAAGCAGCCGGATACGCCGAAGCCGGTGGCCGAGAAGAAGCCGGAGCCGCCGAAGCCCGCGCCGGCCGAGAAGCCGAAGCCGGAGGAGAAGAAGCCGGACCCGTTCAATCCGGACCAGATCGCCAGCGTGCTCAACAAGGACAAGGCGAAGCAGCCGCCGAAGCCGCAGGCCGCCGCCGCGCCGCCGGAGCCGCCCAAGCACAAGAGCGAGCGCAAGTTCGACGCCGAGAAGATGGCGAGCTTGATCAATCAGAAAGATCCGACGCGGCAGGCGGTCACGGGATCCGAGATCAATGCGAATGCGGCGCTGGGCTCGGTGCGAGGAACGGCAGAGGCCAATGTCGCGAGCTGGCAGGCCGCGTTCCAGGAGGCGGTCACCCGCTGCTTCAATGCGCCCTATAGCGGCGTGGATGAAGACAAGATCTCCGTTGATCTCGATATCCAGCTACGGCCGGATGGATCGCTCTTTGCTGCTCCCGCCGTCGTCGGCATGACCGGACCGTCCCGTACCGTCAGCCTGGCCATGGCGGAAAATGCCAAGCGTGCGGTCGAGAACTGTGCGCCCTACGCGTTTCTGCCGAAGAACCGGTACAATGAGTGGAAGTTGATACCCGCGACATTCAACCTCAAAATGATGAATTCGATGCGAGGCCGAACTTGACGACACCTCCGACGCGCAAGACAGGATCCACCACGCGGCGCCAGGTTCTGCTGGGCGGAGGAGCCGCCATGGCAGCCTTGGGCGCGGGGCCCGCGTTCGCGCAACGTGTGATTATCGGCCCCGGCGAGTTCAAGCCGATCCCGATCGCGATTCCGCCCTTCGTGCCCGGCGGTGCCGGCGACGCCGATGTCGGCAACGGTATCGCACAGGTGATTACCAACAATTTCAAGCGCAGCGGGTTGTTCGCGCCGGTGGACCCGGCCGCCTTTCCCGAGCGCATCAGCAATTTCGAGGCCCCGCCGCAATTCGCGAGCTGGAAGCCGCTCGATCTGCGCGGGCTCGTCACCGGCCGCGCGACGCGGCAGCCGGACGGGCGGCTGAAGGCCGAGTTTCGGCTGTGGGACCCGAACTCAGGCCAGCAGCTCACCGGCCAGCAATATGTGACGGCGCCGGAATACTGGCGGCGCATCGCACATATCATCTCGGACCAGATCTACACCCAGATGACCGGCGAGAAGGGCTATTTCGACAGCCGCGTCGTGTTCGTCGACGAGAGCGGCCCGTCCGAGCGGCGCGTCAAGCGGCTCGCGCTGATGGATCAGGACGGCGCCAACGTCCGCTACCTCACCCGCGGCGCCGACCTCGTGCTGACGCCGCGGTTCTCGCCGTCGAGCCAGGAAATCACCTACATGGAGTTCGGGCAGGGTGACCCGAGGGTCTATCTGTTCAACATCGAGACCGGCCAGCGCGAGATCGTCGGCAACTTCCCCGGCATGTCGTTCTCGCCGCGGTTCTCGCCGGACGGCCAGCGCATCATCCTCAGCCTCCAGCAGGGCGGCAACTCCAACCTGTTCGTGATGGATCTGCGCTCGCGCACGACGACGCGGCTCACCGACACGCCGGCGATCGACACCTCGCCGTGCTACTCGCCGGACGGCAGCCAGATCTGCTTTGAAAGCGATCGCGGCGGCAAACCGCAGATCTACGTGATGTCCTCCAGTGGCGGCGCAGCGCAGCGCATCTCGTTCGGCGAGGGCAGCTACTCGACGCCGGTGTGGTCGCCGCGTGGCGACTTCATCGCCTTCACCAAGCAGGGCGGCGGTCAATTCGCGATCGGCATCATGAAGACGGACGGCTCGGGCGAGCGCATCCTCACCGCCGGCTTCCACAACGAAGGGCCGACCTTCTCGCCCAACGGCCGCGTGCTGATGTTCTTCCGTGACCCCGGCGGCACCGCTGGTCCGTCGCTATATTCGATCGACGTCTCCGGCCGCTTCGAGCAGAAGGTGCCGACGCCGGGATTCGCCTCGGATCCGGCCTGGTCGCCGCTGCTGTCGTGATGGAGCGAGCCTCTGGGTCCGCTCACGTCGTGGTGGACGCGATTTTTCCAGTCGCGCGATGCGTGTTCTATGGAAAGGCATAACTATTAGTTGTAGTAGCCGGGTAGTGTTTGCCTAGTTCTCTGAATTTTCGAGCGAATTCGTGCACTTCGCGAACGCGGAAACGCTCCGCTAACGATGTTCCCTCAGAAAGACTTCACCTGCGAGCGGTAATGTTTGTGCACCGAACAGGACGCGTGCGCACGAATGCAGCTTGCCACTCAGAACGGAGAAGACGATCGAAAGTTGTCGCCTGCGATCCAGGCGGCTCTCGTCGACTCCCTCTTCCAGGATCCCGGCCCGATGTTCGCCGGCGCACTCTGCGCCGCCGTCGCCGCCGTCATGACCGCGATCAAGAGCGGCGACGTCAATCTGTGGCCGTGTGCCGCGATGCTGATCATCGCAGGGGCGTTCCGTTCGCTCGACATGCGCTACTATCGAAGCCTGTGCGACAACGGCCGCCTCACGCAGGAGGCGGTCGAGCGCTGGGAGGTTCGCTACCAGATCGGCGCCATGATCTATGCGCTGGTGCTCGGCGTCTGGTGCGTGGTCGCCCTGGTCGACAACAGCGACCCGGTGGTGCACCTGATCGCGATCACGGTGACGCTCTGCTACATGTCGGCGGGCGCGGGCCGGACCTACGGGCGGCCCTGGATATTCCACGTCCAGATCCTGCTCGCCTGCGGACCGCTCGCAGTGGCCCTCGCGATCCACGGCAGCCCTTATTACCTGGGCATGGCGGCGTTCTGCGTCCTGTTCTTCGTGTCGCTGAAACACATCTCGACCAACCTGCAGCGGATCTTCGTCCAGGCCTTCGTGGCGCGCGAAAGCGAGGCCGCACTGGCCAAGCAGTTCGATACGGCTCTGAACAACATGCCGCACGGCCTGTGCATGTTCCGCTCCGACGGGCGTCTGGCCGTGATGAACCATCGCTTCGGCCAGATGATGAGCCTGCCGGATGACATCCTGCAGCGTGGCGGCAAGGCGGCCGACATCATCAACGCCTGCGTGATTGCAGGCTCGATCTCCGCTTCGAGCGGCCGGCTGATCCTGGCCGAGATCGAGCACACCAAGACCCATAATGTCATTACCAGCGATCCCGACGTCGCGCGCGACCGGTCGCTGTCCTGGACCTTCCAGCCGATGGCCGACGGCGGCGCCGTGGTCCTGCTCGAGGACATCACCGAGCGCCGGCATGCCGAGGCGCGCATCTCGCATCTGGCGCGCTACGACGAGCTCACGACCTTGCCGAACCGCGTCAGCTTCCGCGACGAGATCGAACGGCTGCTCAGGATTCCGCAGCGGCACGGCGAATTGTCCGCGCTGCTGTTCGTCGATCTCGACCGCTTCAAGCAGGTCAACGACACGCTCGGCCACCCCTGCGGCGATCAACTGCTCTGCGCGGTCTCCGAGCGGCTGCGCGACATGCTGCGTCCTGAAGACTTTGTCGCGCGCTTCGGCGGCGACGAGTTCGTGGTGTTCCAACGCAACATCCGCTCCAACGACGACGCGGCGATGCTGGCGCGCCGGATCGTCGACCAGCTCAGCGAGCGCTACAAGATCGACAATCACCTGGTCGAGATCGGCGCCAGTGTCGGCATCGCCATGACCGCGCCGGGGATCAGCGCCGACACCCTGCTGAAGAATGCCGACATGGCGCTGTATCGCGCCAAGGCGGAGGGACGCGGCACCTTCTGCTTCTTCCGCGATGAACTCGCCCAGACGGTGGAAGCACGCCGCATCCTCGAGCTCGACCTGCGCAAGGCGCTGGCGAACGAGGAGTTCGAGCTGTTCTACCAGCCGCTGGTCAACCTGAAGTCCGGCAAGATCTCGACCTGCGAGGCGCTGCTGCGCTGGAACCACCCGGTGCGCGGCACGGTCTCGCCGGTCGACATCATTCCCGTCGCCGAGGACATGGGCCTGATCGTCGATCTCGGCCGCTGGATCCTGCGCAAGGCCTGCCTGGAATGCATGAAATGGCCGGATGCGGTCAGCGTCGCCGTCAACTTCTCGCCGCAGCAGTTCCATCAGCGCGATGTGCTCAGTGAGGTCCGCTACGCGCTCGAAGTGTCCGGGCTGCCGCCGCATCGGCTCGAGATCGAGATCACCGAATCCTCGCTGTTGCGCAACACTCAGCTCACCCACGATGTGCTGTCGCAGCTGCACATGCTCGGGGTCCGTATTTCGCTCGATGATTTCGGCACCGGCTATTCGAGCCTCAGCTATCTGCACAACTTCCCGTTGGAGAAGGTCAAGATCGATCGCTCTTTCCTCGAAGGCATCGACAGCGATCGGCCGCTGACCCTGTTGCGCGGTGTCGCAAGATTGTCCGCCGATCTCGGCATGTCGGTGGTGGTGGAGGGCATCGAGACCAACGAGCAGCTCGAACTGGTCAGCGCCGACGGTACGGTCACCGAGGCGCAGGGCTATCTGTTCAGCCGGCCCGTCCCCGCCATCCGCATCCGGCAGCTCCTGAATGCATCGCATGGGCGCCGTTCGAGCGACGGGGCGATCGCGGCCGCCGGCGGGACACGTTCGATCGCTTGATCGCCCGACCTCCGCCTTGATGCGGTGGTGCCGGGAAAGACCGACCAGTGCTGAAGGCGGCTCTGTGCGCAGCATCCCGCCGGTCCGAGCATGGCTCGTATGGGAATGGCAATGTAACAACCCCACGTCGCATCGTTCGGAAACATCGCACGTGCATGCCAAGCGAATCCGTTTCGATTTGATACGCAAGTGATCCGAAGCAATCGTCCAGCGTAGCATCCAATCCCGTAAGTCACGGTTACGCCTCCGGGATTCTACGTGCCGTTAACTTTGTACCGGCGAAAGCTTTGCGTCGGCATTAACCCGCTGTTAAGCTCATACTGCTCGTAGGAGTTGTGTGAAAAGGGGTTACGGATGAAGTCGGCGGCTAGAGTGAGTGCCGTTGCTGAGCAGAAGTCGGATGTGCTGGAGAACGTGGACTATCGACTGGCGTTGACTGCTGAAGACAAGGACGAGATCTATCGGCTGCGCTACCGCGCCTACCTGCGTGAAGGCGCCATCCTGCCGTCGCCCAGCGAACGCGTCAGCGACGAATATGACGATCTTCCCAACAGCTTCATCTTCGGCGTCTACGTCAATGGCGAGCTCTACAGCTCGATCCGCATCAGCGTGCTGAACTCGCAATGGCGCCGATCGCTGTCCTCGGACATGTTCGCCGACCTGCTGCATCCCGAGCTTGATCGCGACAAGGTCATCATCGACCCGACACGGTTCGTCGCCGACCATGAGAAGGCGCGGCTGTTTCCGGCGCTTCCCTATGTGACCGTCCGGCTCGGCTACGTTGCCTGCGCCCATTTCAATGCGGACATCGGTCTCGCCAACGTGCGCCCCGAGCATCGTGCGTTCTACAAGAAGGTGTTCCTGCAGGAACCATGGGGTGAACCGCGGCTCTACTCCGGTCTCACCAAGCCGGTCGGCCTGGTGGCGGCGCATTATCCTTCGATCCGCGATCGCGTGTTCCAGCGCTTTCCGTTCATGCGATCGAGCGCGTTCGAGCGACGGATGCTGTTCGATCGTCCGGCGCCGGACGCCTTCACTGATTCGTTCAGGATTCACGCGGTCGCGAGGGCCGGCTGATCGTCGGCCGATATCGGGGCCAGCTCGGCCGTCCGGCCGGTTCGCACCGTGGCAGCGATGCAAAAATCAGCGAAAAAGCGCCCTGCTGCAGGCGCTGAGCGGCTTGCCTTCACCCTGGCGCCACATTTACAACCCATTAACCATCGCGGTCGCTTTTCGGGTTTCGTTAGCATTTGACGGGGTTCGGCAAGACCCCATCAAGGTTGACGGAACGTTCGCTTAACCATCGCCCTGTAGACCGGATGGCAGTCTAAGAACGTGAGCGTGGAGGCTCCGGGAATGAAATATCAGATGCGTATCCTCCAGGGATTGAAGTTGGCCGCCGTGCTGGCCGTGGCGCTGTCGATGGGCGCCTGCGCCAACAAGAATCTCACCGGGGCCGACGGGGCGATGGCCAGCGCTGCGACTCCAGGCAGCCAGCAGGACTTCGTCGTGAATGTCGGCGATCGCGTCTTCTTCGAGAGCGATCAGACCGATCTCACGCCGCAGGCGATCGCGACCTTGGAGAAGCAGGCGCAGTGGCTGCAAAGCTATCCGCGCTACTCCTTCACGATCGAGGGCCACGCCGACGAGCGCGGCACCCGCGAGTACAACATTGCGCTGGGCGCGCGGCGCGCGCAGTCGGTCCGCAACTTCCTGGCGTCGCGCGGCATCGACCAGGGCCGCATGCGCACGATCTCCTACGGCAAGGAGCGGCCGGTGGCGGTCTGTAACGACATCTCGTGCTGGTCGCAGAACCGCCGTGCGGTGACGGTCCTGAACGCCAGTTCATAAAGCTGAACGAATCCGTTGCTGATGAAGCCGGCGTCGCCCATCGACGCCGGCTTCGTCGTTTGTTGTCGGCGGGTCTCGGCCGGACTTGGTATTTTCTTCGCTTGAACGTCATTTGTATCCGTCGCATTTCTGCTTTACAGCCACGCTCACAGGCCTGTTTTCAACGTCTCGCCGATCTGGTCGTCAGGGCAGCATGTCGTTCATGTTTCTTCCACGGAGCGCCGCCGCGATCCTCGCCGCGCTCGTCATTTTCTCGTGCCAGGCATTTTCGTCGCGGGCGCTCGCCCAGACCGATGATGATGATCCCGAGATCCGGATTCAGCGGCTCGAAAATCAGCTCCGGCAACTGACCGGTCAGAACGAGGAGCTGCAATATCGCAATCGCCAGCTCGAGGAGCGGCTGCGACAACTGCAGGGCGCAGCACCTGGGGGCGCCGCCGCGGCGCAGCCGACCGCGGCCGCGCCGGCGCAGGCCAATCCCGCCTACGGCCAGGCTGCTCAGCCGGCCAACGGCCAGCAGCAATATGGCCAGCAGCCGTACGGCCAGCCGCAACAGGCCTATCCCCAGCAGCAGCCGGGCTACGCGCAGCCGCAGGCCGGCGCGCCGGTGCAAATCGTCCAGGAGCCCGCGGCCCCTGGCCGGGGCCGCCGCGGCGATGCGTTCGATCCGAGCCAGAATCCGACGGCTCCCGGCGCCCCGCAAGCGCTCGGCGGCGGCCAGTTGCCGATCCAGCCGGGTGGCGGCCAGCCCGCCGGCCGTCCCGCCGGCGATCCCACGACTCTCGCCAACACGGGCGGTCGCTATCCCCAGGGTGCGCCGCCGGCCGCCGCTCCCGGCGCTGGCGGACTGGAAACCGCGCCGCCGCGGCAGACGCCGCGCGACGAATACGACCTCGGCATCGGCTACATGCAGCGCCGCGACTACGCGCTGGCCGAGCAGACGATGCGCAACTTCACCCAGAAATATCCGAACGATCCGATGGTCGGCGACGCGCAATACTGGCTCGGCGAGAGCTTCTACCAGCGTCAGCAATATCGCGATGCCGCCGAGGTCTTCCTCGCCGTGACGACGAAATACGAGAAGTCGGGCAAGGCGGCGGATGCGCTGCTCCGGCTCGGCCAGTCGCTGGCCGCGCTGAAGGAGAAGGAGGCCGCCTGCGCCGCGTTCGGCGAAGTGACGCGTAAATATCCGCGCGCCTCGGCGGGCGTGAAGGCGACCGTCGATCGCGAGCAGAAGCGGGTGAAGTGCTGAACGTCCCCGGGCGAGGGTAGCCTCTCGCCTATAATCGGCGAGGCGGGTAGGCTGCGGCGCCATGTCCAAGGCCCGTTCCGAAGCCGATCCTGCGATCTCCGCAGCCGAAGCCGAGCGCCTGTTCGCCCCGCTTTCGGGGGCGCCCGCGCTGGTGCTCGCCGTGTCGGGCGGTCCGGATTCGATGGCTCTGATGTGGCTCGCGGCGCAGTGGCGCGCGGGGCTCGCGCAGGGGCCGCGCCTTGTGGCCGTGACGGTCGACCATGCGCTGCGGCGCGAGTCCGCCCGTGAAGCCCGCATGGTGAAGGAGACCGCGCGCAGGCTGGCAATTCCACATCGGACCCTGCGCTGGAACGATGAGAAGCCGGACACTGGGATTCCCGAAGCGGCGCGCCTGGCAAGATATCGCCTGCTGGCACGCGCCGCGCGGCAGGCTGGCGCCGGACACGTCGTCACCGCCCACACCCGTGACGACCAGGCCGAGACCGTGCTGATGCGGCTCTTGCGCGGCAGCGGCATCGCGGGGCTCGCGGCGATGGCACCGCTCAGCGAGCGTGAAGGGCTGTTGCTGGCGCGGCCTCTGCTCGACGTTGCCAAGGCCAGGCTGGTGGCGACGCTGCGCTCGGCCGGCATCCCTTTCGCAGATGATCCGACCAATCAAGATCCCGCCTTCACCCGGCCGCGGCTGCGCGCCCTGATGCCGGCTCTGGCCGCCGAGGGCGGCGATGCCCGGACGCTGGCGACGCTGGCCGACCGGCTGGGGCGGGCCAATGCCGCGATCGAATTGATGGTGGATGGCGCCGAACGCTATCTTGCACTGCGCGCGGCCGGGAGCAGGCCGGTGGGCGCGATTCACGGCGAGACCTTCGAGGCGCGCGCCTTTGTCGCACTTCCAGCCGAAATCCGGCTGAGGCTGCTGATGCGCGCGATCAACCGCGTTGGAACCGAAGGTCCCGTGGAACTCGGCAAGGCAGAGTCGCTGCTGGCGCGGCTGGACCGGACTCTTGCGGAGATCGCAGATGGTGGTACGTCTGCTCCGGGCAGGCTAAAACAGACCCTGGCTGGTGCACTGGTAAGCATGACGAGAGAGACGATCCGCATCACGCCCGCGCCGCCGCGGCGGTCGCGCGGGGTCTGAAGCGGCTCACCGCCTTCGCGGACGCTTAACCACCTGCCTTGGCGGCGCTTTCCCGCGCCATTTTTTGAGCGGGAATCGGGCTAGGATGCGATAAATAGTCCTTTCTAGTTCCCTTGGCATTGCGGCGAGTGGTACCTAGATTACGAGATGGTCGACCGGGGGATTCCCTCGTGGCTACCCAGGGATGAGTCCGAGGACGAACGGCCGCGATCCGCGCGACCACGAAGGAAAATCGATGAACGCCAATCTGCGCAATTTCGCCCTTTGGGTCATTATTGTCCTGTTGCTGTTGGCGCTGTTCACACTCTTCCAGAACCCGGGGCAACGCGCGTCGTCGACCGACATCAACTTCTCGCAGCTGTTGACCGAGGTCGATCAGGGCAATGTGCGCGACGTCGTGATCCAGGGGCCGGAGATTCACGGCACCTTCAAGAACGGCTCGTCGTTCCAGACCTACGCGCCGAGCGATCCGAACCTCGTGAAGCGCCTGTACGACGCCAAGGTCAACATCCAGGCCAAGCCGCCCGGCGACAACGTGCCGTGGTTCGTGTCGCTGCTGGTGTCGTGGCTGCCCTTCATCGCGCTGATCGGCGTCTGGATCTTCCTCTCCCGGCAGATGCAGGGCGGCGCCGGCAAGGCGATGGGCTTCGGCAAGTCGCGCGCCAAGATGCTGACCGAGGCGCATGGCCGGGTGACGTTCGAGGATGTCGCGGGCGTCGACGAGGCCAAGCAGGACCTGCAGGAGATCGTCGAATTCCTGCGCGATCCCGGCAAATTCCAGCGGCTCGGCGGCCGCATCCCGCGCGGCGTGCTGCTGGTCGGCCCTCCCGGCACCGGCAAGACGCTGATCGCGCGCGCCGTCGCTGGCGAAGCCAACGTGCCGTTCTTCACCATTTCGGGTTCTGACTTCGTCGAGATGTTCGTCGGCGTCGGCGCCAGCCGCGTCCGCGACATGTTCGAGCAGGCCAAGAAGAACGCGCCCTGCATCATCTTCATCGACGAGATCGACGCTGTCGGTCGTCATCGCGGCGCCGGTCTCGGCGGCGGCAATGACGAGCGCGAGCAGACCCTCAACCAGCTGCTGGTCGAGATGGACGGCTTCGAGGCCAATGAGGGCGTGATCCTGATCGCGGCCACCAACCGGCCCGACGTGCTCGATCCGGCGCTGATGCGTCCCGGCCGCTTCGACCGCCAGGTCGTGGTCTCGAACCCCGACATCATCGGCCGCGAGCAGATCCTCAAGGTTCACGTCCGCAAGGTGCCGCTGGCGCCGGACGTCAACCTCAAGACCATCGCCCGCGGCACCCCCGGCTTCTCCGGCGCCGACCTGATGAACCTCGTCAACGAGGCTGCTCTGACCGCCGCTCGCCGCAACAAGCGGATGGTAACGCAGTCCGAGTTCGAGGAGGCCAAGGACAAGGTGCTGATGGGCGCCGAGCGCCGCTCGATGGTCATGACCGAGGAAGAGAAGATGCTGACCGCCTATCACGAGGCGGGACATGCGATCGTCGGCCTCAACGTCCCGAGCCACGACCCGATCCACAAGGCGACCATCATTCCGCGCGGCCGCGCGCTCGGCATGGTGCAGTCGCTGCCCGAGGCCGACCGCCACTCGCATACCCGTGAGTGGTGCGTCTCGAAGCTTGCGATGATGTTCGGCGGCCGCGAGGCCGAGGTGCAGAAGTTCGGTCCGGAGAAGGTGACCAACGGCGCCACCGGCGACATCCAGCAGGCCACCAACCTCGCTCGTGCGATGGTGATGGAGTGGGGCATGTCCGACAAGCTCGGCCGCGTCCGCTACCAGAGCAACGAGCAGGAGGTCTTCCTGGGTCATTCGGTGGCGCGCTCGACCAACATCTCCGACGATACCGCCCGCCTGATCGACTCCGAAATTCGCGGCCTGATCGAGGCCGGCGAGCAGGAGGCGCGCCGCATCATCACCGAGAAGCGCGACGACTGGGAAGCGATCGCCCAGGCGCTGCTCGAATACGAGACGCTGACCGGCGAGGAGATCAACGACCTCCTGAAGGGCAAGAAGCCGAACCGCGAATCGGCGATCGAGCCGTCGACGCCACGGGCGTCGGCCGTGCCGCCGGCCGGCAAGCCGCGGCCGCGGCCCGATCCGGGCCTGGAGCCGCAGCCTCAGGCGTGAGCCAGGGTTGATATGCAACGGACATCCGGCGGTCAGCCCGTCTGATCCGGAAGATTAAGAGAAACGACAGGCCCGGCTTGCAGCCGGGCCTTTTGTTTGCTTGGAGATCGGTGCCGGCGGTGGTCCGAACCGCAGGTTATGAGCGTGGGAGAAGTCCGTGTGTTGACGGGGTTGCCGCGGACCGCATCCAGCGGCGCCGCGCGCATCACGGCTTGTCGAACCAGGCCTTCCACTGCGGGACGGCGGTCGCGAACGTGCCGCGATGGCTGGTCGGCCCGGTCGACACCGCCTCGACCTTGCTGTTACCGGCCCCGATCGCCTGCTGGTAGGTCATCGCCAGGCGGCCGAGACCGGTCGAGATCGCCTCGTCGGTCTCACCGTAATAGTTGCGCACCGGCGTCTTGATGATCCAGCGATAGGCCTGCGTCTGCGCGACCAGGCGGCCGTAGGCCGACGCCGCGAAATACTCCGCATCGAAATAGTCGGGCTTGAGCAGCTTGTGCAGATCGGTCGGGACGTCGGCGACGTTGAAGGGCTCGCGCTCATAGGCCTTGCGCGCCACATCGTAGTAGCTGTCGCTGATCACCGAGCGCGCCAGCCCCGGCACCGCATAGTAGTTCTCGAACGCGAACGCCGACAGGATGAACAGCGAATTGACCCAGGCGGCGTCGTTCTTGCGCGGGAAGCTGAGGAAGCCGTTGAGCGCCACGGACACGTCGACAGGGGCGCTCGCGGTCGCCGCCGCCGTCACCGGCACGCCGGCGCTTTCGAGCTTCTCGAGAAAGGCCATGGTCACGAAGCCGCCTTGCGACCAGCCGGCGATGTCGAGCCTGGCGCTCGTCAGCTTCATCTGGTCGAGCACGGCGCGGCTCGCCCGCAGCATGTCGTAGGTGGCCTGCTGATGGCTGGCCTTCACCATGTAGCCTTCTGGCTCGGTCGAGATGCCCATTCCGAAATAGTCGGCGCCGATCAGCAGATAGCCTTGCCCCGCGAACTGCGCGATCATCAGCTGGGTCTCGGGCGACTGCTCCGGAAACGACGGCACCTCCTGCTTCCCGTACACCGTGCCGTGCTGATAGGACACCATCGGCAGGCTGGTCTCGCCGGTCTCGGGCACCGCGAGCAGGCCGCTCGCCGTGATCGGCTTGTTGCCGCGCTCGGGGATGACGGACGCATAGGTGACGCGATAGAGCCGGACGGCGTTGCGGGCCGGGGTGTAGGTCACCGAAACGCCCGCGAATTTCGGCGTGTCGACGGTGAGGATGGTGTTCAGCCGGGCGACGTCCCAGCGGGCCAGATATTCATAGCTGACGTCGGAGGAGACGCGCACGGGCCCCTTGTCCTGGGCGCGGGTTGCGGCCGGCCAAATGACGCAGACGAGCAGTGCGATGAGAGCGCGATGAACGAACATGGGATCTCCCCGGCCTGCCGCCGTTGGTTGCATTCGGACCCTGCGATACAGTTTGCGAGTAAACAATCGGTGCGGCGCCGGCAGTCGCGCGCCGTTGCCCGCGTTTAAGCCTTCTTCAAGCGTCCGCGCCTATGTCTCGATCGGGAATGCATCCATGCAGCGCGGGGCGAGGTCCAGATGGCCGACAATCCTGATGCCGCCGCGATCCCATCGCAGCGTCGTGACGTTCCGCTCGGCCTGTTCGCGGCCTGCTTTGCGCTCGCCTGCATCAACGCCTCGTTCTTCCCGGCCGGACTGTGGTCGGGCACCTGGATCTGGGACCAGGCCGGGCTCGGCATTCCGACGGACTTCGTCAATGTCTGGGCGGCCGGCAAGCTCGCGCTGCAGGGACATCCGGCGCTGGCCTGGGACTGGGACGTGCAGCGCCAGGTCGAGCTCGCTCTGCTGCGGCAGGATTTTCCGGGCTACTTCGCCTGGCACTACCCGCCGCCATTCCTGTTCGTCGCGGCGTTCCTGGCGCAATTTCCCTACACGCTCGCCTTTGTCGGCTGGGTCTATGCCAGCTTCGTTCCCTATGCGCTCGCGATGCGCGCGATCGTCGGCCGCGGCTTCGGCCTGCTGCTTGCAGCCGGCTTTCCGGCCCTGTTCTCGAACGCGCTGGTCGGGCAGAACGGATGCCTCACCGCCGCGCTCGTCGGCGGCACACTCTATCTGCTGCCGGTGCGGCCGGTGCTGGCGGGGATCTGTCTCGGCCTGCTGACCTACAAGCCGCAATATGGCCTGCTCTTCCCGATCGTGCTGATCGCCACCCAGCGCTGGACAGCCTTCATCTCTGCGAGCGTCACCGCCATCGTGCTGGCGCTGCTGTCATGGCTCGCCTTCGGGTTGGAGAGTTGGCAGGCCTTCTTGCATTGGCTGCCGATGTTCTCGCAGGCGTTCCTGACCGAGGGCAAGGCGACCTGGTGGAAGCTGCAGAGCCTGTTTTCGCTGGTACGCTATTTCGGCGGCTCGGAAGCGCTCGGCTGGACCTTCCAATGGGTGCTGACCGCGGCCGTTGCGATCGCGCTGGTGATGCTGTGGCGCAGCCCCGTGCGCTATGCTCTGAAGGCGGCCGCGCTGGCCGTCGGACTGCTGCTGACGACGCCTTATCTGTTCATGTACGACATGATGGTTCAGGCCATCGCCGTGGCGTGGCTGGTGCGGATCGGCCTCGCCGAGGGCTTTCGCCGCTACGAGCTGCCCGCGCTCGGCGGCATCGCGGCGCTTCAGATCACGTTCATGCTGTCCGGGATTCCGCTTGGGCTCGCCGCCAATCTGATCATGGCCGGCTTGGTGCTGGCGCGCGCCGGCTCGTGGTGGCGTCGGCAGCCGGCGCCCGCCGGCATGGCGCTCGCGCACGCCTGACGCATCGATCGCGCAGCACAGGGTCATGATTTCTCTTGTCTTATCGCGTGAACAAGTGTTCAGTTCTTCCCAGCCATTTGTGAGGTCGATCCTCCAAAAACACTGAACCAGCGTTCGCCGGGTGCCCTGGACGAGCGCGTCCGGGACGAGAAACGCCATGGTCTATCGGCGAACCCATCAGGTCGTGAAGCGGCTGGCGGCCCGCCGCAGTGCGATTCTGGCAGCCGCTCGCGAGACTGCTGCAGAAGGCGGCATGTCGGCCGTCCAGATCGCCCCGGTGGCGATCCGGGCCAATGTCGCAGCCGGCACCGTCTATCGCTACTTTCCTTCCAAGGCCGATCTGATCTCGGAGCTGATCGCGGAAGTCTCGCGCGACGAACTCGCTGCCGTCCGGCGCGCCGCCGATGCCGCGCCCGGTCCGTCCTCGGCCCTGGCTGCCGCGGTATCCACGGTGGCAGTGCACATCCTGTCGCAGCGCAAGCTTGCCTGGGGTATCCTGGCCGAGCCGGTCGACGTCGACGTGACGGCGTCACGGATCGCGAGCCGCCGCGAGATCGTCGGCGAGATCGCCTCGCGGATCGACGCGGCCGTCCGTGCCGGCCACCTTCCGGCGCAGGACACCCAGTTGGCCGCGACCGCGCTGCTCGGCGCGCTGCACGAGGCGCTGGTGGGGCCGCTGGCGACCGAGAATCCCGACGACCCTGCCAAACTCCGCGACACCGTTCAGGCGGTCACCCTGCTGGCGCTGCGCGCGGTCGGCGTCATGGATGCGCGTGCGCGCGGTCTCGTCGTGCAGGCCGTGCTGCCGGTCAGGAGCCTGGTCGGCGCGTAGTCCGCGTCACCCATGCCTGTCGGGCAAGGCCGCGCTTAAGCAAGGATTCACCCGTCGCGGCGATGGTGGGGGCTGGCGCGCCGCGAGAGGGCCGCCCTTGCCTCACTCCAGGTGCCTCCTCGGACGATGTCGATTGCACGCAACCCTCTGGCGACGCGCCTCGTCATCGCCGGATCGGCCGCCGCCGGCGCCGTCTATGCGTATCTCGCCGGCGAGGATATCAACTGGGACTGGCAGAACTATCACGACTATGCCGGCTTCGCGCTGCTGCATGGCCGCTTCGATGTCGATGTGGCGCCCGGCGGCTTTCAGAGCTTCCTCAATCCGCTGATCTACCTGCTGCCTTACGCGGTCCGCCACGGGCTCGAGGCGCCGTGGTGGGGCGTCGCACTGGGCGCGCTGCACGGCCTCAATCTCGCGCTGGTCTATTGGCTCGCGCGCGTGCTGCTCGGGCGCGCGGCTGACGCGTTCACGCTCGGCGCCGCGCTCATCATCGCCGCCCTCAGTCCGATGGCGCTGTCCGAGGTCGGCACCAGCTTCGCCGACATTCTCACGACCATTCCGATCCTCGCCGGGATCGCGCTGATCTTCGGGGAGGACGATGAGCGCGGCCGACGTTTCGTCGCCGCTGGCCTGCTGATCGGCGCGGCCACGGGATTGAAGCTCACCAATGCGACGTTTCTGGTCGGAGCGGGCGTGTCGCTGCTGCTGGTGGCGCGGCCGTGGCGCGCGATCGTCGCGTTCGGGGCCGGCAGTGCGGCCGGCGCGATCGTGACCGCGGGGCCGTGGGCGCTGAAGATGGCGCGCGACTACGGCAGCCCGCTGTTTCCATTCTACAACACGGTCTTCCGCTCGCCCGAAGCGCCGCAGATCTCGATCGCCGATACGCGCTTCATGCCGTCCGGCGTGCTCGATGCGCTCGCCTATCCGTTCTACTGGGTGATCGGCAAGCATCCCTCGTCGGAATGGCCGTTCCGCGATCCGCGTTTCGCCGTCGTGATCGTGCTGCTCATCGCGCTGATCGTCACCGGCCTATGGCAGCGGCGTGAAGTGCTGCCGCTGCGCGAGCGGCGCCTCCTGATCTTCTTCTGGCTCGGCTACGTCCTGTGGATGCTGGCCTTCTCGATCCAGCGCTATCTGATGCCGCTCGAGCTGTTGTCGGCGCCGCTGATCGTGCTGCTGCTCATCCGCCTGGTCGATGCTTGGCGTGCAGACGCTGGGCCGGTCGCGTCACCATCGCGGCGGATGACGCAGGCCGTCACGGTGATGGCCGCGCTCGGCATCGCGCTGGCGTCGCAGCCGACCGACTGGATGCGGCGGTCGTGGTCGGACCCCTATCGGCCGCAGCTCGCGGCCAACCTGCAGCGTCCGGCGACATTCCTGCTGCTGCAGAAGCCGCTCGGCTACGTCACGTCGTTCCTGCCACAGGGCTCGCGCGTCTATCAGTTGTCCGAGCTCGTGGTGCCGATCGTGCCTGGCGGCGTGCTTGACCGCCGGGTTCGCAACGGCCTGGCCAACCCGCTGCCGGGAGGCGTATGGGCGCTGTATCTGTCCAGAAGCCCGGCCGACAACCCGCCGCGGCTCGAGGTGCTCGCCGACTACGACCTCCAGATCGATGCGTCGCGTGGCTGCGAGCGCATTCCTGGCGCCGCCGGCATTGCCATCGAGGCCTGTCCGGTGATCGCGCTGCTCAAGCCCCCGTCCACGGCCGGATTGGGTGCGATCGATACGACCCAATAGGTCGTCTCAGATATGGGCGTCGCTCGACGGCCCGACATAGGCGATCCGCACCATGTTCGTGGTGCCGGGCGTGCCGAGCGGCACGCCGGCGACGATGATGACGCGCTGTCCGGCGCGGACGAACCCGTCGCGGAACGCGATCGAGCCGGCGCGCTCGACCATGTCGTCCTGGTCGCGCGCGTCCTCGGCCACCACGCAGTGCACGCCCCAGACGACCGACAAGCGGCGCCCGGTCGCCAGATTGGGCGTGATCGCGACCACCGGCGGCTTCGGCCGCTCGCGCGCGACACGGATGGCGGTGGAGCCGGACGAGGTCCAGCAGATGATCGTAGGAAGATCGAGATTTTCCGCGATCCGCCGCGCGGCCTCGGCGATCGCATCGCCCGCGGTCGATTCCGGCTCGGGACGCTGCGCCGCGATCACCGAGCGATAGACCACGTCGCGCTCGACCTCCTCGCCAATGCGGTTCATGGTCGAGACCGCCTCGACCGGGTATTTGCCGGCGGCCGACTCGGCCGACAGCATGATGGCGTCGGCGCCTTCATAGACGGCGGTGGCGACGTCGGAGACCTCGGCGCGGGTCGGCACCGGCGACTGGATCATCGATTCCAGCATCTGCGTTGCCACCACCACCGGCTTGCCGGCGCGGCGCGCCAGCCGGGTCATCTGCTTCTGCAGTCCGGGCACGCGCTCCAGCGGCAGCTCGACGCCGAGATCGCCGCGCGCCACCATCAAGGCATCGGAGACATCGATGATGTCGTTGAGCCGGTCGATCGCCTGCGGCTTCTCGATCTTGGACATCACCGCGGCGCGGCCGCGGATGATCTTCTTGGCTTCCAGCACGTCGTCTGCACGCTGCACGAAGGACAGCGCGATCCAGTCGATGCCGACGTTCAAGGCTGCATCGAGGTCGGCGCGGTCCTTCGGCGTCATCGCCGAGACCGGCAGGTCGGTGTCCGGCAGGCTCACGCCCTTGCGGTCGGACATCCTGCCGCCGATCACGACCCGGGTGACGGCGCGGGTCGGCGAGGTCTCCTCGGCGATCAGCCGCACCTTGCCGTCATCCAGCAGCAGCGCATGTCCCGGCTGCAGGGCGGCCAGGATTTCCGGATGCGGCAGGTGGACCCGCGTCACATCGCCCGGCGTCTTGTCCGAATCGAGCACGAAGCTCTGGCCGTTGTTGAGCTGAACCGGGCCCTCGGCGAAGGTGCCGAGCCTGAGCTTCGGGCCCTGGAGGTCGACCAGAATGCCGATCGGGCGGCCGTAGCTCGCCTCCACGCTGCGGATCGTGGCCACCAGCTCCCGCAACTTGTCGTGCGAGGTGTGGCTCATGTTGATCCTGAAGATGTCGGCTCCGGCCTCGAACAGCTTGCGAATCATCGTGCTGTCCGAGGAGGCGGGACCGAGCGTGGCGAGGATCTTGATGCGTCGCAGCCGCCTCATGGCTTGGGTGCTTGCCCTGGCGGCAGGGCCGGCGCGGCCGCCGGCGGCGTGCCCTGCGGCCCATTCGGCAGACCGGGGACGTTGCCTCCGGGCCCGAGCGTGCCCGGGATACCCGGAACGCGCTGCTGCGCCGGCTGCTCATTGGCCTCCGTGAGCTGCACGGTCCAGGCACGCTGGTCGCCGGTGTCGACCTCGAAGAAGCCGGTGCGGTCGAAGCCTCGGGCCAGGCAATTGTCGGTGCCCTTGATGGTGAATTCCTTGTCACGCGAGCACATGAAGGCCTGTCCCGACCATTCACCGCCGCGGTCATAGTCCAGCGCATAGATGTAATAATAGCGCGCCACCAGCGTGCCCTTGAGCAGCGTCTCGCAGCTGCGTGACGACACGTTCCACCAGCCTTCCGTGGTCCAGCCTTCGGCGTCCTTGTAGCCGAGGGCGATCCCGACCCGGCTGGAGGTGTTGTTGCAGAGCCGAAAATCGGCGGCCGCCGGGGACGACCACAGGCAGAGCGCGGCCAACCCAAGCAGCGAAAGCAGTCCGTAACCGGGGCGGAAGGGATTGCGATGCAAGAGAGAGGAGATTTTCGGGATCATTGCGCGACGCTATATCAACCGTTGAACGATGTCGCTGGGCTTGGCTGCGGCCATCAACGCCATGACGATCTCGTGCGAAGCCGCTGCGATCCAGCGCCTCGCTCCTCCTGACGGTGCTGCGATATGGCCAAATCTGCGACGAAGCCTCATTATATAGCAGACATCCGTCACGGCGCGGAACAGGGAACAAAGAGATGACGATGGACAGCACCACCCGGACCGAGCTCGAAGCCGCCGCCTTTCGCCGGCTCGTCGAGCATCTGCGGACCAGAACCGACGTTCAGAACATCGATCTGATGAACCTGGCAGGCTTCTGCCGCAACTGCCTCTCCAACTGGCTGAAGGACGCCGCCGACGCCCAGGGGGCGCCAATGACCAGGGACGAGAGCCGCGAGGCGGTCTATGGCATGCCCTACGAGCAATGGAAGGCGAAGTACCAGCGCGAGGCGAGCGCCGAGCAGCACGAAGCGTTCAAGAAGGCGCATCCGGGCCACTGAATCCGGAACGAGCGCGCAGGAGACGCGCTGTGTTGCCCTGCGCGCGCGAGTCCAGACTTGGCAGGGGCTTCGAACGGCGAATCGGGTGCTGCGCGCGATGGCGACGAAACACAAGTGGCGCGGGCGGCTTGCGCGGGCTTGACGCTGCGCAGGCCAACAAGATGTGGGCGCTCTGTGGATGAGGTCGATGTCGCCTTGACGCAGGGCACGCCAGATTTGAGGGTTCGCGGCGAACACGCAGCGCCCTTTGGCGCCTTCCTTGGACACAGAGTTCCACTCAGGAGTATCAGATGGCCACCTCCGCCGCCGCGAAGGACGACGACTCGCCCGCGACCCGCTTTGCCGTAGACCAGCTCAAGTCGATCATCGAGCGGATCGAGCGTCTCGAGGAGGAGAAGAAGGCGATCTCCGAAGACATCAAGGACGTCTACGCCGAGAGCAAGGGCAATGGCTTCGACGTCAAGGCGCTGCGCACGATCATCCGGCTGCGCAAGCAGGACCCGAACGAGCGCCAGGAAGAGGAAAGCATCCTCGAGACCTATATGCAGGCGCTCGGAATGATCTGAGCAGCCGGCCTCGCTCACCAGCAGGAGACCTCCGCCGGCCCCTGACGGGGCATTCGCTTTCTCGCGATTCGGCTCGGCGCGCCGGCGGCATGCGCGTGCTGCGGCGATCGACGCCGCACTCCAAACGCGTCAATGCTGAGGAGAACGACGAAGCCGGCCGCCTCGGCGTCAGCGCAAGGCTGCGGCGCGCATGGCGAAGGATTTGGTTTCGAGCTTGATGATCGCCGGCCCTGTGAACTGGTCATAGCTCAGTCCCGGCGTCGGCTCGGCGGCGAAGCTCATCGTCAGCGCGACCTGCGGCTTGACGAAATAGCTGCGCATCACGGTGAGGTCGACCTCGCCCATTTTCGTCACGGACATCGATGACGATGCGCTCGGCGTCAGCATGATGGCCCGCATCCAGGTCGAATCGGGGCCCTTGGCCGCGGAGATTCGCGTCGCCATCGTGATGGCGCCGTCCTGACCTTGCCCGTTCTTCGCGGCCACCGGGGCGGGCTCCGGCGCCGGCGTGACGCTGCGGGTCGCCGGGCGGGAGTTTCGCACCGGGATGGCGGTCGTGGAGGCGGCATTGGCGCGATCGAGCGGAGAGGAGGCCGGGGGCGCGAAGGCCATGGCCTGCATCAGGCTCGCCGTCTGTTGCTGATCGATCGACGACAGCGCACGGCGCGCCGTGATCGCGGCAACCTGCTCGGGGGTTGCCTGCTTCGGCGTCCCAGGATTGTCACCCCAGAAGCCGCGCGAATTGATGATGTCGGCGACGCTCTGCGGCGCGCCGTCCCTGGATTTGCTGCCGACAGCGCCCGTCGTTTCGGACTTCGTCTCGGGCCTGGTCGCCACGGGCTGAGCGGCAGATTGCGCATCCGCGGAGGCCAACTGCAGCGCATTGGCGATCTTGCCACGCGCGGTGGCGGCTTTGCTGTCCACCGCTCGCTCGGCGGTCCGGCTGTCCTTGTCGGAGCTCTTGTCAGCCGGCTTGGCGGCGAGTGCCGCGGTTTGGACCGGTTTGGCGTCGGCCTTGCTCTCGCTCTCGCCAGACTCGTCGTCATCCTCGCTCGGACGACCGCGGAACAGCCGTGCAAACAGGTTGGGGCGGCTGGACGACGCGTCATCGCCATTGCCGCGTTTCTCGATCTCGGCCTTCGCCAGCTCATAGCCCTTGAGCGGAACGCCGTTGCTCGGCACGTGAACGGTCTTTCCGTCCGGGAAGACGCGGGCAAGCTGGTCAGCCGTCATCCGCGGCCAGTGCCGGATGTTGCCGGTGTCGAGGTGCACGAAAGGCGAGCCGGAGGTCGGATAGAAGCCGACACCGCCGCGCTGCAGGCGCAGGCCGGCGAAGCGGATCTGCTCCAGCGGCACATTGGGAATGTAGAAATCCATCGCGTGGCCCAGCATGTGCTGGCTGTGCCGCGCCACACCGGAATGCGCCGAGCGACGGCGCAGCATCGAATTGGTGGCGGGCGACCGGTACGACGAGATGATCTGGATCGGCTGCTTGGCGTCGACGTCGCGATAGACTTCCCAGAGGATGTCGAACAGGCGGCGGTCCATGACCGTCTCGTCCTGGGTACGCCAGTCGCGGAGGAAGTGATTGAGCTTCTTCAGCGCGTCTTCGTCATAGCGGCCCTCGCGCTTGAAGGTGACCGTCAGGTCCTCGCCGGAATGGGTGTGGTGGAAGGAGAGGGTGTGGGTTTCATTCAGCGCCGCTGCGTCATGCACCGAGCCGGCGCCGATGAGCAGCAGCAGCGCCGCCAGCCCGCATTGGCATCCAGCCTTCCAACCCGCCCTCGTGAGCGAAACAGATTGGCGCGCGAAAACAGACAGCAAGATGCAGCCCACCCCGTCGACGAGCGTTTACTCGATTACCCTCTTGCGGCCCGTCCGGCGGAAGAGAGAGGAAACGCTTACCTAAGGCGGGATGGTTAAGGGATACTGACCGGCCCGCCCCCCAATTACCCTTAACATATACTCTTGAGTGTGGCGAAAAAGAGCCATCGAATCTTGGTTGATCCTTGTGGTTAACCTAAAGCAAAGGCCCCGCCGATCGGCGAGGCCTTTGATCTCCAAACGGAAATTGTGACCGTGATTGGCGGCCTGATCAGCGGGTGAATACCCGCCGGGCAGGACGGCCGACCGGCGCCGGCGGCGTCGGCGGGCCACCGCCACCGAACAGACGCTCGAAGAAGTTCGGGCCAGAGGAGAAGCTGTTGTCGCTGAGGCTGACCGAGTTCGGCAGCGCCCCCTTCGGACGCGCGTAGCTGGGTTGGGCGTGGGCGACGACGTTCTCGAGATCCTTGCCGCGGTTGTTCTTCAGGATCGCGATCATGGTGGCGTCGCGGCCATAGATGTCCTTGCGGAATTGCAGCTTGCCGGCATCGTCGACGAAGGCGGTCTGGTAGGTGATGTTGACCGGGATCGGCGTCGGGAATTTCAGGTCGATCTCGCTCCGGCCGTACATGCTGCGGATGCGCTCTGGCGTGTAGCGCTCGTTCGGCATGGTGATGTTGAGCAGCACCGACGCGTACTGATCCGGATACTGCACGCGCATGCAGCCGTGGCTGAAGGCGCGCTCGTCACGGGCGAACAGGTTCTTGTCCGGCGTGTCGTGCTGATAGACCAGGAACTTGTTCGGGAAGTTGAAGCGGATGCGGCCGAGCGCGTTGGCCTCGCCCGGCGGCTGCGAGATGTGGATCGAGCCGTCGCGCGCGCGCTCCAGCCGCAGGCCCATGCGGTCCAGCACGGTCGGGTCCTGCTGCAGCGCCGGCAGATACTCGTTGTAGATGATCGACGGCGGCACGTTCCAGGTCGGATTGACCGTGATGAACTTCATCGTCTCGCTGAGCAGCGGCGTCGCATGCTGCCCGGGCTTGCCGGTCACCACGCGGGTGGTCCACACCTGCGCGCCGTGCTGCATCACCTTCAGCGTGTAGTCGGGAATGTTGAGGATCACATAGGCGTCGCCGATCGCAGGCGCGCCGAGGTCGCGCGGCAACCAGCGCCAGCGCTCCATGTTGACGAGGACCGTATCGATCTGCTTGTCACGCTTGGGCGTGTTCAGCGCCTTCACGGTGCGGTCGTCGAGCACCCCGGTCGGCTTGAGGTCGACACTCTCCTGGAACTTGCGGACGGCGGCGGCGACCTTGGCGTCGTAGCGGATGTCGTCGGCATTCTCGGTGAGACCGAGCTTGGCGCGCAGCTTGGGCACGCGCGGGTCGGACATCTGCGCCTCGGCTTCCTGCGCATTCTTGCCGCGGGCCGGGGTGTATTTCAGCGGCTGGCCTTCGTCGATGATGACGGGCGCGCCGTCGGTGACGCCGCGCAGCTCGGCAAGCTTGGCCTTCAAGAGCTTGTAGAGCCGGTGCGGCGGGTTGTAGCTCTCCAGCGCCGCGGAGGCGTCCTTGGCGCCGGTGACGTTGGCCAGCACCTCGTTCGGGTCGATCGGGTGCTCGGGATACTGGATGTCCGCCGAGACCTGCGACCAGTGCATGCGGCCGCTCTGCGCCTGGCGGGCGTAGTCCATCATGCTCTCGGTGAGCCTGAGATCGGCCTCCGCCAGTGCGTCCGGTGCGGAGGCTGCGGCCGCGAAGTCCGGCACCGGATAGTCGCCGGGATTGAGGCCATCGGCCGCTGCATCCTTGAGACGGGCGATGACGCCCTTCGCGGCGGCCGTCAGGTTGCCGCCCTGGGTCCAGATCGGCGCGTAGTCGCGGCCGGTGTAGAATTTCTCGACGGCGGCGCGTTCGGCCTTGCGGTCGAAATACCTTGTCGCCTTGGTCGCCATCAGGTCGCGCAGACGGTCGGCAACCGGCTGATCGGCGGCGGGAACGGTGCTGGCGGCCTTGACCGGCTCTGGGACTGTCGCGGTCGCAGGGGCTGCTGCAGGCGGCGTGGCGATGGTCTTGGCGGGATCGGCCGCAGGCGCCGCGGCAGAGTCGAGCGGCTTGGTCGTCGTCTCCGGCGCCTTGGCCGGGTCGGGCGACACGGTGGCGGTGGTGTCGAGTTTGAAGTCGCTGGCGGTCGGTGGCGGCACGTTGGCCGGCTCGGGGAACGGGATCGCAGCATCGATGGCGAGCTCGGCCGCGCTGCTGCGGGGCGGATCGCTCTGGGCGAAAGCAGAGGTCGAGGACACCGCGAGGAAGGTCGCCGCGACAGCCATGAGCACGCGGTCATATCCGCCACGGGTGGTCACACAATCTCGCATCGTCAATCCCTCGGATGATCTGTCCCGGCTGGAACAGGTGTAACAAGGTCGATCTGCCAGCTTCGGCGTCGGTACCGCCGGTGAGGATGGTTCACGTCTGCACGCAATGATTCACGCCCAAACGATACTCAAGCCCCACTTCTGCGGCCAGCGCCACACGGGACAACTCACGACAAACTGACTCTTGGGAAACCCCGGCCAAACCGATCGTGCGTTTGTGCCACGCGTTATTTCCTTTGTCTGTCACCGCAAGGCAACGGTTCAGATGTTCCAGTGTTGCCAAGACTTGCGGCCTTTTTCGGACGACAGCCGAGCGCGACCATGGTGAGGATCCGAGCGGCTCAGCCGAGCGGCGGGCTTTCCGTCGCGGGCGTCTCGCCATTGGCTTCGTCGAGCTTGCGGTAGAGCGTCGAGCGTCCGATTTTGAGGCGGCGCGCCACCTCAGACATCTGGCCGCGGTAATGGGCGATGGCGAAACGGATGATCTCATGCTCCATCTCCTCGAGCGGCCGCACCTCGCCGCTTGCGGTGAGCAGCGGCAGGAACCCATGCGAGGGCAGGGGGGCAATGGGGACTTCACTCCCCGGCACCATCGCAGGCAGGGGAGGAACGGGCCGCTCCACGGTGAGGGCCGGCGCAGGCTCCACCGGCGGCGCGTGGGTGGGAATCAGCGGAAAATCGGCAACGCCGAGCTGGTCGCTCTCGCCCATGACGACGGCGCGGTAGACCGCGTTTTCCAGCTGGCGGATATTGCCGGGCCAGTCGAGCTTGGTCAGATAGGCGACGGCCTCGCCGGTGATGCCCGAAATGGCGCGGTTCTCCTCAGCCGCAAACCGCGCGAGGAAATGCCGCAACAGATGCGGGATGTCCTCGCGGCGGGTGCGCAGCGGCGGAACGGTGAGCGGCAGCACATGCAGCCGGTAGAAGAGATCCTCGCGGAAGTGGCCTTCCTTGACGCGGTCTAGCAGCCTGCGATTGGTCGCCGATATGATGCGCACGTCGACCTTGACCGGCTTGCGGCCGCCGACGGCTTCCACGGCGCCCTCCTGCAGGGCGCGCAGCAGCTTGACCTGGGCGGTGAGCGGCAGCTCCGAGACCTCGTCGAGGAACAGCGTGCCGCCATGGGCTTCGACGAACTTGCCCATGTGACGCTCGGTCGCGCCGGTGAATGCGCCCTTCTCGTGGCCGAACAGGATCGATTCCACCAGATTGTCCGGGATCGCGCCGCAATTGACGGCGACGAACGGCTTCGTCTTGCGCTCGCTGGTGCCGTGGATCGCGCGGGCGAACAGCTCCTTGCCGACGCCCGATTCGCCTTCGATCAGCACGGGAATCGACGAAGCCGCGGCCTTCTCCGCGATGCGCAGGATCGGCGCCATCGCCTCGGCGCGGGTGATGATGTCCGCGAAGGTCAGGCGCCCCTCGCGGCTGTGCCGGATGCGCTGCAATTCGCCCTTCAGGGCCGAGGTATTGAGCGCATTGCGCAGGGAGACCTGGAGCCGCTCGATGCCGACCGGCTTGACGACGAAATCCTGCGCGCCGGCGCGCATCGCGGAGATCACGTTGTCGATGCCGCCATGCGCGGTCTGCACGATCACGGGTATCGAGATCCCCGTCTCGCGCATCTTGGAGAGCACGCCCATGCCGTCGAGGCCGGGCATCACGAGGTCGAGCACGATGGCGTCGATGGGGCCGGCATCAGGATTCGTCAGCTTCTCGATGACGGCGTCGCCGGTCTCGACGACGACCGCCTCGTAGCCGCATTTCTGCACCATGTTCTCCACCAGCCGGCGCTGGACCGGATCATCATCGGCAATCAAAATGCTGGCAGCCATGGCTTTCCTTGCACGCTACGACTATCTGTCTCGAATCGGGGCACTCTCGCCGACGCCGATTAACGCAACCTTAAACCTCGCTGATCGGGATAAACGTTCGAACAACAGGTTACCCATCCGATGACCTCGCGCGCCTCTTCTGCCCTTCGCAAGCCGACCAAAGCTGCTCCTCCGCCCAAAACCGCGTCAAAGACTGCCAAGGCCAAGCCGGCCAAGAAGTCCGTCGTCAAGACTCCGTCGAAGCAGGCAGCCGCCAAGACCAAGCGTGGCGCGACGGCCAAATCGTCTGCAAAGCCGGCGAAGAAGGTGGTCGCGGCCAAGACGGGGATCGGGACGCTGCCCGAATGGAATCTCGGCGATCTTTATATGGGCATCGACGCGCCGGAGATCGCTCACGATCTCGCGAAGATGGATGCCGAATGCGTCGCGTTTGAGACCGACTACAAGGGCAAGCTTGCCGAGCATGTGGCGCGCGAAGACGGTGGCGAATGGCTCGCAGAAGCCGTGCGGCGCTACGAGGCGATCGACGACCTCGCCGGACGGCTCGGCTCCTTCGCGGGTCTCGCGCATGCCGGCGACAGCGTCGATCCTGCGATCTCGAAATTCTACGGCGACATCTCGGAGCGCCTGACGGCCGCGTCGACGCACCTGCTGTTCTTTCCGCTCGAGCTCAACCGCATCGACGATGCCGTGATCGCGCGCGCGATAGAGACGCCCGCGCTCGGTCACTACCGGCCATGGATCGAGGATCTGCGCAAGGACAAGCCGTACCAGCTCGAGGATCGCGTGGAGCAGCTGTTCCACGAGAAGTCGCAGACCGGCTATTCGGCTTGGAACCGGCTGTTCGACCAGACCATCGCCGGTCTACGGTTTCAAGTCGGTGGCAAGGAGCTTGCGATCGAGCCGACGCTGAATTTCCTGCAGGACCGTGACGGCGCCAAGCGGAAGGCCGCCGCCGAGGCGCTGGCCAAGACCTTCAAGGCCAATGAGCGAACCTTCGCGCTGATCACCAATACGCTCGCCAAGGACAAGGACATCTCCGACCGCTGGCGCGGCTTCCAGGACGTTGCGGATTCGCGCCATCTCAACAATCGCGTCGAGCGCGAGGTGGTCGATGCGCTGGTGGCCTCGGTGCGCGCGGCCTATCCGAAGCTGTCGCATCGCTACTATCAGCTCAAGGCGCGCTGGTTCAAAAAGAAGAAGCTCGCGCATTGGGACCGCAACGCGCCGCTGCCCTTCGCCGCCAATGCCACCATCGCCTGGCCCGAGGCCAAGAACATGGTGCTGACGGCGTATCGCGGCTTCTCGCCCGAGATGGCCGACATCGCCCAGCGCTTCTTCGACCAGAGCTGGATCGATGCGCCGGTGCGGCCGGGCAAGGCGCCGGGCGCGTTCTCGCATCCGACCACGCCCTCGGCGCATCCCTATGTGCTGATGAACTACCAGGGCAAGCCACGCGACGTCATGACGCTCGCGCATGAGCTCGGTCATGGCGTGCACCAGGTGCTGGCAGCGAAGAACGGTGCGCTGATGGCGCCGACGCCGCTGACGCTGGCCGAGACCGCGAGCGTGTTCGGCGAGATGCTGACCTTCAGGCGCCTGCTGTCCGAGACCAAGGACGCGAGGCAGCGCCAGGCGCTGCTCGCCGGCAAGGTCGAGGACATGATCAACACGGTGGTGCGGCAGATCGCGTTCTATTCGTTCGAGCGTGCTGTCCACACCGAGCGCAAGAACGGCGAACTGACCGCGGAGCGGCTGGGACAGATCTGGCTGTCGGTGCAGACCGAGAGCCTCGGCGAGGCGATCGAGATCAAGCCGGGCTACGAGAACTTCTGGATGTACATCCCGCACTTCATCCATTCGCCGTTCTACGTCTACGCCTATGCCTTCGGGGACTGCCTCGTGAACTCGCTCTACGCCGTCTACGAGCATGCCGCCGAGGGGTTCGCCGAGCGCTATCTGGCGATGCTCGCGGCCGGCGGCACCAAGCACTATTCGGAGCTGCTCGCCCCGTTCGGGCTGGACGCCAAGGACCCCAGGTTCTGGGACGGTGGTCTCTCGGTCATCGCCGGGATGATCGACGAGCTGGAGCGGATGGGGTAGGGGCGTATAACATGTGTTGAACGGGTCGAAGAGGCGCGCCGGCGAGGTCAGCGAGGCCAGCCTGACACGCTGGATCCGTGATAATTGGCCCTGCCAATAGGGCGATCGGAAAAGGTGATAAAACTGCCTTGCATGCCAGCCGTTGCCCTTGCATCGGCTTTGGGGTATGCGACCTTAACAAAGCATATTTTCTCTGGGGGACCCCGATGGCAAACCATGGCGAGATCGCCTACTCGACGGCTGACGGCAACGACTATCTGGCGCATGAGGCCACCTACGAGGGCTTCATCAGGCTGGTGAAGTACGGCACGATCAGCGTCGCTCTCATCGTCATCTTGATGGCTATTTTCCTCGCTTAATGTCGCGATCGGCCCGCCGGCATCCCCGCTGGCGGGCCTTCAGCTGACTGCCGAAGCCGATTGCTGACCAGGCGTCACGCTGTAGCCCATGGACGTCCCGCCCTCTTAAAGCTCGCGCGCGCATTCGCGCCGGAGGCCTCATGAAGATTGCCGTCGCCAAGGAAATCGACCCGTTGGAGCCGCGGGTCGCCGCCTCTCCCGACACGGTGAAGAAGTTCAAGGCGTTGGGTGCCGAGATCGCGGTCGAGCCCGGCGCCGGCATCAAATCCGGCCTGCCGGATTCGGAGTTCACGGCGGCGGGCGCAACCGTGAGCGCCGATGCGCTCAAGGACGCCGACATCATCATCAAGGTGAAGCGGCCGGAAGCCTCCGAGCTTGCCAACTACCGGCGTGGCGCCTTGGTGTTCGCGATCATGGATCCCTACGGCAACGATGCCGCGCTCAAGGCGATGGCCGATGCCGGCATTGCCTCGTTCGCGATGGAACTGATGCCGCGCATCACCCGCGCCCAGGTGATGGACGTGCTGTCGAGCCAGGCGAACCTCGCCGGCTACCGCGCCGTGATCGAGGGCGCCGAGGCGTTCGGTCGCGCCTTCCCGATGATGATGACTGCGGCCGGCACCGTGCCGGCGACCAAGGTCTTCGTGATGGGCGTCGGCGTCGCCGGCCTGCAGGCAATCGCAACCGCGCGCCGGCTCGGCGCCATGGTCTCCGCCACCGACGTGCGCCCCGCCACCAAGGAGCAGGTGGAGAGCCTCGGCGCCAAATTCCTGGCGGTCGAGGACGAGGAGTTCAAGAACGCGCAGACGGCCGGTGGCTACGCCAAGGAGATGTCCAAGGAGTACCAGGCCAAGCAGGCGGCGCTGACGGCGGAACACATCAAGAAGCAGGACGTCATCATCACAACCGCGCTGATCCCCGGCCGTCCGGCGCCGCGCCTCGTCACCATGGAGATGGTGAAGTCGATGCGCCCGGGCTCGGTCCTGGTCGACCTCGCGGTCGAGCGTGGCGGCAATGTCGAGGGCGTCAAGCTCGGCGAGACTGTCGAGATCGACGGCGTCAAGATCATCGGCTACCCCAATCTCGCCGGCCGGGTCGCAGCGTCCGCCTCCGGCCTGTACGCCCGCAACCTGTTCTCCTTCATCGAGACGATGATCGACAAGAAGGAAAAGACACTGGCGGTCAACTGGGACGATGAGCTGGTCAAGGCCACGGCTTTGACAAAGGATGGCGCCATCGTCCACCCGAACTTCCAGCCGAAGGCCTAAGGAGCAGAGCCATGGAACATGTCGTCCAAGCCGTCGACCCCTTCGTCTTCCGGCTGTCGATCTTCGTGCTGGCTGTGTTCGTCGGCTACTTCGTGGTGTGGTCGGTGACGCCGGCCCTGCACACGCCGCTGATGTCGGTGACCAATGCGATCTCCTCGGTGATCGTGGTCGGCGCGCTGCTGGCGGTCGGCGTTCCCATGCTCTCGAGCGGCAGCGGTCTGGCGCGAGCGTTCGGCTTCGTCGCGCTGATCTTCGCCTGCGTGAACATCTTCGGCGGCTTCCTCGTCACCCAGCGCATGCTGGCGATGTACAAGAAGAAGTCCAGGTAACAACGCCGCACGACGCGGGATGACAGGCACAACGGGGCATCTGCAATGAACGCCAATCTGTCGGCACTCCTTTATCTCGTGGCAGGTGTGCTGTTCATCCTGTCTCTTCGCGGGCTGTCGAGCCCGGCCTCGAGCCGGCAAGGCAACTTCTTCGGCATGGCCGGCATGGCGATTGCGGTCGCCACCACCCTGGCCGGGCATCCACCGGCGGATGCGATCGCCTGGGTGCTCGTCATCCTCGGCGTTGCGATCGGCGGCGGTATCGGTGCGGTGATTGCGCGCCGGGTGCCGATGACGTCGATGCCCGAGCTCGTGGCGGCGTTCCATTCGCTGGTCGGCATGGCCGCGGTGCTGGTCGCCGCCGGCGCGTTCTTCGCGCCGGAAGCCTTCGACATCGGCACGCCCGGCAACATCCATCCGCAGAGCCTGGTCGAAATGTCGCTCGGCGTCGCCATTGGCGCGCTGACCTTCACCGGCTCGGTCATCGCCTTCCTCAAGCTGTCCGCGCGGATGAGCGGTGCACCGATCATCCTGCCGGCGCGCCACATCATCAACATTGCGCTCGCGGTCGCGCTCGTCTTCTTCGTGGTCCGCCTGGTGATGACCGGCGGCGGCTTCGACTTCCTGATGGTGACGCTGCTGGCGCTGGCGCTCGGCGTGCTCATGATCATCCCGATCGGCGGCGCCGACATGCCGGTCGTGATCTCGATGCTGAATTCCTATTCGGGCTGGGCCGCGGCCGGCATCGGCTTCACGCTCGGCAATTCGGCGCTGATCATCACCGGCGCGCTGGTCGGCTCGTCCGGTGCGATCCTGTCCTACATCATGTGCCACGCGATGAACCGGTCCTTCATCTCGGTCATCCTCGGCGGCTTCGGTGGCGAGACCGCAGCGGCCGGCGGGGCGACAGGCGAGCAGAAGCCGGCCAAGCTCGGCTCGGCCGACGACGCCGCCTTCATCATGAAGAACGCCTCCAAGGTCATCATCGTCCCCGGCTACGGCATGGCGGTCGCCCAGGCGCAGCACGCGCTGCGCGAGATGGCCGACACGCTGAAGAAGGAAGGCGTCGAGGTGAAATACGCGATTCATCCGGTCGCGGGCCGCATGCCCGGCCACATGAACGTGCTGCTCGCCGAAGCCAACGTTCCCTACGACGAGGTGTTCGAGCTCGAGGACATCAACTCGGAATTCGCCCAGGCCGACGTCGCCTTCGTGATCGGCGCCAACGACGTCACCAATCCGGCGGCCGAGGAGGACAAGTCCTCGCCGATCTACGGCATGCCCGTGCTGCAAGTCTGGAAGGCCGGCACCGTGATGTTCATCAAGCGCTCGCTCGCCTCGGGCTATGCCGGCATCGACAATCCGCTGTTCTACCGCGACAACACGATGATGCTGCTCGGCGACGCCAAGAAGATGACCGAGAACATCGTCAAGGGCATGTAGCCCACGGCGTCGGGAGCCATGACGTTTCTGAAATGGCTCCTGATCGTCCTGGCGGCGGTCTACGGCATCGTGCTTGCGGCCCTGTTCGTCCGCCAGCGTGCGATGCTGTTTCCCATTCCGCCGGTCGGCCGCACGGCACCGGCTGCAGCCGGGTTTCCTCAGGCTGAGGAGCATGTGCTGACCTCGGCCGATGGCGAGCGGGTCATCGTCTGGCATGTGCCGGCGAAGCCGGGCCGCAAGGTCGTTCTGTACTTCCCGGGCAATGGCGATTTTCTTGCCGGCGTGGCGTCGCGCTTCAAGGCGCTCACGGCCGACGGTACCGGTCTCGTTGCGCTTTCCTATCGCGGCTATGCGGGGTCCAGCGGCAGTCCCAGTGAGCCCGGGCTGCTGCAAGATGCCGCAGTCGCCTATGCGTTCACGACAGAGCGCTACGAGGCGGGACGGATCGTCGCCTGGGGCTTTTCCCTCGGCAGCGGTGTCGCCACCGCCATCGCGACGGAGCACCCGATCTCCAAGTTGATCCTCGAAGCCCCTTATACGTCGACCGTGGACGTCGCCTCCGCGATGCTCAGGGTCGTCCCGGTCAGCCTGCTGATGCGCGACAGCTTCCATTCCGACCAGCGCATCGCCAATGTGCATGTGCCGCTGCTGATCATGCATGGCGAACGGGATCCGGCGATTTCGATCCGCTTCGGGGAACGATTGTTCGCACTTGCGCATGACCCCAAGCGCTTCGTACGGTTTCCCGGCGGCGGACATAACGACCTGGATCTTTTCGGTGCGACTGAGACGGCAAAGAGCTTCATCGACAATCCGTAACGTCCGTGGATCGCGGTGGCCGGCCCTGCGCGGGACCATCCTGCTCCTTGTCTTTGCGAGCCTGCCGGTGCAGGCGCATGCGGCCGGGCTGAACGGCTCCGCGATGACCTGGCCGTTCGCGCTGCCGTTCGCGGGACTGCTGTTGTCGATCGCGCTCGGGCCGCTGCTGTTTGCCAGGTTCTGGCATCGTCACTACGGAAAGATCGCCGCGGCATGGGCCTTGGTGACGTTGGCGGCGTTGACCTGGAATGCAGGGCTCGGCACGGCGCTCGCCGCCTTCGTCCACGCGCTGCTCGCCGAGTATCTCAGCTTCATCGTGCTGCTGTTCGCCCTCTATACGGTGGCCGGCGGCATCCTGGTGACCGGCGACATCAGAGGTACACCTGCGACAAATACGGCCATCCTGGCACTCGGCACGATCATCGCGAGCGTCGTCGGCACGACGGGCGCCGCGATGATCCTGGTGCGCCCCCTGATCCGCGCCAATCTGAGCCGGCCGCATAATGTGCATGTGCTGATCTTCTTCATCATTCTGGCCGCCAATGTCGGTGGTGCACTGAGCCCGCTCGGCGATCCACCGCTGTTCGTCGGTTTTCTGCGTGGTGTCGACTTCTTCTGGACGACGCAACATCTCTGGCTGCAGACCGCGATCGTCGCCGGATTGCTGCTCATCGTCTTTGCCGCTACCGACTGGTGGCGCTTCCGCGCGGAGAAGCTTGCGTTGCAAGCGTCCGTAACAAGGGAGCCGGTGCGCATTCGCGGCCTCATCAATGTCGTTTTGATCGCCGCGATCGTTGCCAATACGCTGCTATCGGCGACCTGGAAGCCGGGCATCTCCTTCGACGTCTTCGGCACGCATGTCGAGCTTCAGAACCTCGTGCGCGATGCCGTCCTCGTGGCGATCGCCGGACTGTCGCTGTGGCTGACGCCGGACGAGCACCGCGAGGCGAACGGGTTCAACTGGGAGCCGATTCGAGAGGTCGCCAAACTGTTCGCGGCGATCTTCACCGCGATCGTCCCGGTCATCGCCATGCTGAATGCGGGGCGCAGTGGCTCTTTCGGCTGGCTCTTGGATGCCGTGACGACACCCGCCGGCGCGCCGCGGGAGGTCGCCTATTTCTGGTTCACCGGGCTGATGTCGGCCTTCCTCGACAATGCCCCGACCTATCTCTTGTTCTTCGAATTGGCGGGCGGCGATCCCAAGGTGCTGATGGGCGAACTCTCGGGAACGCTGGCGGCGATTTCGATGGGCGCAGTCTACATGGGCGCGCTGACCTATATCGGAAATGCGCCGAACTTCATGGTCGCAGCGATCGCCACTGAGCGCGGCATCAAGATGCCGAGTTTCTTCGGCTACATGTTGCGGGCAGGTGCAGTCCTCATTCCGCTGTTCGTGCTGCTGACCGTGCTTCCGATCCATCCGCTGCTCAGCCCGCATTGACCTGATCGACGGCACTTTCAGAGACCGTCCTGGTTGACCCTGTCACGGCCGGACCGCGTGACGATCGCCTCGCGGTCGCGCATAGTCGGACAGAACGGATCGAAGGACGCGAATCATGAGCGTGAAGGGCGCAACGCCCGCATCATCGGTGATCTTTCCCGGCCTGGCGGTCGCGCTCGTCGCGATCGTCACGGCGACGCATTATGACTTCACGCCTTCGGCCGCCGGCGTGGTCTTCGCCGCGGTGCTGCTGGTGATCCTGTTCGGCACGGTGTTCGCGGCCGTGCACCATGCCGAGGTGATCGCGCATGAGATCGGCGAGCCGTTCGGCACGCTGCTCCTGACCCTGGCGGTGACGGTGATCGAGGTGGCGCTGATCGCCACCATCATGCTCGGCGACAAGGCTGCGCCCGCGCTGGCCCGCGACACCGTGTTCGCGGTCGTCATGATCGTGTGCAACGGCCTGGCCGGCATCTGCATCTTCATCGGCGGCCTGCGCTATCGCGAGCAGGACGTGCTGGTCTCCGGTGCCAATCTGTATCTCAGCGTACTGTTCACGATGGCAACCATCACACTGGTGCTGCCGAATTATACCTTGACGTCGCCTGGTCCGGTGTATTCTGCCGTGCAGATCGCCTTCGTCAGCGTCGTGACGATCCTGCTCTACGCGGTGTTCCTGTATACGCAGACCACCCGCCATCGGGATTATTTCGTCGGCGGCTCGGCTGGGTTCGCCGATGACGATGTCCGGCTGCCGCGTGCGAAGCTGTTGCTCAGTGTCGGGCTGCTGCTGGTCGCACTGCTCGCTGTGGTCCTGCTTGCCAAGAAGTTCTCGCTGGTGGTCGACGCCGGCGTTGCCGCAACGGGGGCGCCGCAGGCGGTCGCAGGCGTGCTGGTGGCGCTGTTGATCCTGCTGCCGGAGAGTGTCGCCGCCCTCTCGGCCGCCCGCGCCAACGACCTTCAGAAGAGCATCAATCTCGCGCTTGGCTCCTCGCTCGCCACCATAGGGCTGACCATCCCGGCAGTGGCGGTCGCCGCCCATGTGCTCGACAGGCAGCTCGTCCTCGGGCTGGACCCGCAGGGAACAGTGCTGCTGGTCCTGACCTTCGTCCTGAGCATGCTGACCTTCGGCACCGGTCGGACGAACATTCTGTTCGGGCTGGTGCACATGGTGGTGTTCGCGATATTCGTGTTCCTGCTCTTCGTCCCCTGATTCAAGAGATCCCCCATGCTCAGCGCTCAGTCCGACGTCCAGGTCGATACGCCCGAAGTCCGCGTCACGGAGTGGCGGCTATTGCCCGGCAGTGCCACGGGGCGCCACGTTCATGAGATGGATTACGTGATCGTGCCGGTCACAGCGGGCGAGATGACGATCGTGGCGCCGTCCGGCGAGCGCTCGAAGGCGCAGCTCGCGGTCGGCAAATCCTATTTCCGAAAGGCCGGTGTCGAACACGATGTGCTGAACGAGACCGGTTCCGAGATCGTTTTCCTCGAAGTTGAATTGAAGCCGTAACCAATTGTTTACCGGGATGCCGCTGATTGTGGTATCTTGAGCCGGCGATCCGGAAGCTGTGGCAACACCCTGGGATTGCTGGCTCCGGTTTCAAAGGATTTCAGGAAACGACTTTTCGGCGGTCGCGTCTGCGCGGAGTGCAGTCTGCGAGCTTCGGAAGGTGTGGGATGGTCCCTTAATTGTGCCTCAAAGTTCCCGCAAATACCGCGCGGGAGTGGTCAGCATGCTGAAATATCTCACAAAGTTCGCCATGGAGATCATCCCGTCGGTGGTTGCCACCATCATCGGGGCCTACATCGTCAATCACTACATCAACACCAAGCCGGACTCGCCGCCATCGACCGTGGCGTCGGTGGCGTCGGCTGCCTACGCCAAGCTCACCGGCTCAAAGAGCGACGCTCCGAAATCCACGGGCAAGGGGACCGACCCTGCCAAGCTGGAAGCGAAGGCCGATCCCAAGTCTGACGCCAAGCCGGCGGAAACGTCGAACGAGGTCTCGAGCATTCCCGCTCCCGGCATCAAGGCCAAGGGCGTGTCCGAGAAGTCGCTGGCCGACAAGGCTGCAGAGAAGGCGGTCGAAGTGAAGCCGGCCGAAACGGCGAGCCTCCCGGCCGATCCGCAGGCCTCGCGCCATCCCGCGTCGCCGCGGGATAAGCTGATTGCGCGCGGTACTCCGGCCGAGGCCCCAGCGACCCAGCAGGAAGATCGACGGGATGCCGCTGATCTCGCCCGCGCGGCGATCGAGCGGTTGCGCGCGAGCGAAGGTACCGGCAAGGCGGCTGTCGAGAAGCCGTCGAGCGACGCACCCCGGGGCGCTGGCGAGGCGCCGCGCATCGCGACCGTCGCGCCACCGGTGTCGCCGGTCCGTCCGCTGCCGCCGCCCGTGACGGTGTCTGCGCCACCGGTCGAGCAGGGCTTTGCCTTGCCGTCGGCCTCGAGCCCGCCCTACGCGGGATCATTGCAGCCGGACGGGCGCCCGACGCCTCCGGCGGAGATCCCTGTCCAGCAGTTGCGTCCGCTCGACCTGCGCGCCGACAGGACTGATCCATCGATCAAGGACCAGATGTCCAACGTGGCGCAGGACATGATGTCCGCAGCCAAATCGGTGTTCCACTCGGTGTTGCCGAAATAGCTGACCGAATCGTTCGCCGACGTGATCGAGGCGGTGGGCCCGGGCGGTCTGCCGCTTTTTCTTTGGAGTGGCGAACTCTGCAGCGATGCGAGGAGTGGCGGCGCAACCCGGATTGACCCCGGTCGCCGGATGGCAGGAGGCATGAAATCAAAGAGAGGCGCCCAAAACAAAAACGCGAGCCAAAGGCCCGCGCTTCAGACGACGTCAGATCAATCCGGCCAGATCAGCGCGGCGCGCTGGGACGGGCACCTGCACCCGGACCACGACCAGCACCACGGTCGCCGCCGGGGCCAGCGCCGAACACCGGCTTCGGCTTCATCGGCAGCAGGCCTTCACGCTGCAACTTCTTGCGGGCCAGCTTGCGCGCACGACGCACGGCTTCGGCCTTCTCGCGGGCTTTCTTCTCGGACGGCTTCTCGTAATGGCCGCGAAGCTTCATCTCGCGGAAAATGCCCTCACGCTGCATCTTCTTCTTGAGCGCCTTGAGGGCTTGATCGACATTGTTATCGCGAACGAGAACCTGCACGCGGCATCCTCTTTCTCAGTCTATCGGTTTGAAATCTGGTGAAGCCAGGGCTGGCAGATGGCCGCGCCCTTGACCTTGAGCGCGCCCGTGTATCAGAGGACATCCTCGCTGTCCACCCGCTGACGGGCTCTTGACCGCAAGTTTAACCCCGCCGGAGCGGTTTATTTCAGCCCTGCCTCGGCGGCAGTGGTGAGACCTGGGTCACATGCCCCATCTTGCGGCCCGGACGAGCGGCGCCCTTGCCGTAGAGATGCACGGTGGCGCCCGGAACCGTGAGCCACTGCTCGTAGCTGTCGATCTCGTCCCCGATCAGGTTCGTCATCGTGACGTGACCGTGGCGCAGCGGCTTGCCGAGTGGCCAACCGGCGATCGCCCGGATGTGCTGTTCGAATTGGGAAATCGAGGCGCCATCGAGGGTCCAGTGGCCGGAATTATGCACCCGCGGGGCAATTTCGTTGACCAGGACGCCTGGAGTGGGTCCGTCCGACACCACGAACATCTCCACGGCCAGCACCCCGACGTAGTCGAGGGCGGTGGCGATCCGGCTGGCAATGTCCCTGGCCTCGTCGGCGAGCGCATCAGGGATACGCGCCGGCGCCCGCGACACCTTCAGGATGTGATCGCGATGCTCGTTCTCGGTCACGTCGAAGCACTCGACCTGACCGTCGGCCGCTCGGGCCGCCACGACCGAGATCTCGCGCTCGAACGGAACGAACGCTTCGAGGATGGCCGATTTGGTGCCGAGCTCGGCCCAGATCCGCTCGAGATCGTCACCCTGTTGGATCTTGATCTGACCCTTGCCGTCATAGCCAAATCGCCGCGTCTTCAGCACGGCCGGTAAGCCGATCCGGAACGCAGCTTCGCGCAAGGTGGCGACCGAGGACACATCCGCATAGGGCGCGGTGCCGATGCCCAGCGAGGTGACGAAATCCTTCTCGGTGAGGCGATCCTGGGTGGTCTCGAGCGCCGAACGCCGCGGCAGCACCGGGCGTCTGGCCGCCAGCACCATGGCCGCAGCCGAGGGGACGTTTTCGAACTCGTAGGTGACGACGTCGACATCATTGGCGAACAGCTCGAGCGCCTCGACGTCGGCATATTCGGCGCAGGTTGCGTTCAGCACGACGTCGAAGGCGGGGGAGTCCGGGTCCGGCGAGAACACCTGGCAGCGCAGCCCGAGCCGCGCCGCAGCAAGCGCCAGCATGCGGCCGAGCTGGCCGCCGCCGAGAATACCGATGGTGTCGCCGGGCTTGAGCTTCACCCGATTGGAGTCGGTCACGCCGTGCCCTCCGGACGTTCGGCGATCGCATTGGTCTGCGCCTGGCGCCAAGCCGACAGACGGCTGGCAAGCGCGGAGTCCGAGAGAGCGAGCACGCTGGCCGCCAGCAGCGCTGCGTTGATGGCGCCGGATTTGCCGATGGCGAGCGTTCCGACCGGAATTCCGGCCGGCATCTGGACGATGGAATACAGCGAATCGACCCCCGACAGCGCCTTCGACTCGACGGGAACGCCGAACACGGGCAGTTCCGTGAGCGAGGCCGTCATGCCCGGCAGATGGGCGGCGCCGCCGGCACCGGCGATCACGACCTTGTAGCCCGCCGCCTTGGCACCCTTGGCGAAAGCATACAGCCGGTCCGGGGTGCGGTGCGCCGAGACGATCCGGGCGTCGTAGCTCACGCCCAGGGCGTCAAGCGTCTCGGCGGTATGGCGCATGGTACCCCAGTCCGACTGGCTTCCCATGATGATGGCGATCGGGGCGGTCATGACCTCAATTCTTCTCGGGAATCCATCAGCATGGGCCGGAGTATAGGATCGGTCCTGACAGCGGCAAGCCATGGCATGGAGGTCCGAATGGACTATCCTGTCTTGGTCAAGCCCGGCAAGCCCAAACGATGGCGCGGCAGGTGTCCGATGAAAAAGAAGCGCATGGCGGCCGCGTGGCGAGCCGGAAAGCGAAGAACCCGGTACCGTCATCGGCCTTCGCGGCGCGCGCGGGCTCCTGAACCCGGTTCCGTATCGGCAGGCGCGCGGCACACGATCCGACGCCTCAAGGCCGAGTTGGCGACAGCACAGGCCCGGATCGCCGAGCTGACGGCCTCCGCAGAGCGCGATTTCCTGCTCGACATCTTTAATCGTCGCGGCTTCGCCCGCGAACTCCATCGTTCCATCGCCTTCATCAAGCGCTACGACGCGACCGGTGCTCTCATCGTGCTCGACGTCGATCGGCTGAAACCGATCAATGATACGTTCGGCCATGCCGCCGGTGATGAGGTCCTGAAGGCGGTTGCGCGTGTCCTCGGCGAGCATGTGCGATCCTCCGACGTGATCGGTCGGCTCGGCGGCGACGAGTTCGGCGTGCTGCTCTGGCACCTCAGCGCGGCGGACGCACATGCCAAGGCGACGGAGCTGGAACAGGCCATCGACAGCCTGACCTTCACCTTCGGCGATCAGACCGTGCGTGCCGGCGCGTCGGCCGGGATTGCCCTTCTCGACAAGCGCGTCAACCCAGTACGTGCGTTGGAGGAAGCCGACCGTGCGATGTATATGCGCAAGGCCCAGCGGAGGTACGAGAGCCCCGCGCACGGCACGGCCCTGTCGGGCGACCAGCGGTGACGCTCGTGGGCCGTCCGCTCCGATGACAGAGCTGTGCACGGCGCTCACAACTCGCCGAGATCGTCGGGCAACTCGCCGAACTTGTCCAGCAGCCGGGCGTCGCAGAATTCCCCCAGCAAGGGATCCCCGCTGCGGCTGAAGGCAATGGCGCCGATGTTGTCCGGCAAGCGCGACATCGCTTCGGCACGACGCAGCGCTGCGGACGAGCTCTGGCATTCCTCGGCCGCGCCTGCGACCAGCATCCCAGTCTCGTCCCGTCTGAACGGCATGGCGACGTAATAGGTGATGTCAGGCATTGCACGCACCTCCCGGCCTTCGTCGAAGCTGCGAGCGAGCGCGGTGGCAATCGTCCGGAGAGCCTCGACGGCCTAGGGCTCAGGCCGCATTGTTCTGCGCATCGTCCGAAATGGTGTTGGGCATGCAGCCGCAGGAGATTGTCGCCCGCAGCTCCTGCAGCTCCAGCTCGAGATACTCGTTCGCCATGATCAGCGCCTTGATCGTGGAGCGCAGATTGCCGTCGCACATCGCGATGGCTTGGTCACAGGCCTGTTCATAGAGGCGATCCTGTGGGGAGAAGGAGGCGGGCATCACAACCATCCTTGTTGTCGTCAGGAGTTACGAGGGACTGGTCCGATTGTTCTCTTTTTGTTCTTATTGTCAAGGCGCTTCGGCAAATCCTGCACCGCTGTTGCGTATTGCTTGTGTGCATACGGTCAGCCGTGCTGACGCTTCGCCTCAGGCGATGATGTCGGGCGTGATCTGGTCTTCGATGAAGGCGATCCGATCGCGTAGCAGAAGCTTCCGCTTCTTCAGTCGTTGCAGCCGCAACAAATCGGGGGCGGGCGATTGATGCAAAGCGTCGATCGCCGCGTCGAGATCGCGGTGCTCCTGCTGCAGGCGCGCGAGTTCGGCCTGCAGTTCGCGCTCGTCTTGGTCAGCCATGATCTATGATAGCAAAAAAGCGGAAGGAAGTGGAAAGCCTTGCGAAGGCGGGCGCAAATATTGCGCCTGCGAAGCTGATAAGCAAGTCGCACTCCTCGAGATCGGTGCAGCTGTCCCGTGAATTTCGGGTTGGCGCCGGCTTTAGATTCGTCCGGATCTGCTCACGCTTCGTTACACACGGCGCTCAAATTTGCATGTGCGGTCTTTTGGCCCCATCGACAGGTCAAGCGACTTGTGTACACTCATTAGCCCTGGTCGAATCTCAGGTTCACCTACCGAGGAGGTTTCGAATGGCCATTCAGGCGCATCTCGTTGAACTGGAGCGTAAGCATAAAGTTCTTGAAAACGAATTGCATCAAGCTCTCCTGCATCCATCGACGGACGACCTGCGAATTGTCGAACTGAAGCGACGCAAACTGATGGTGAAGGATGAGATCGAGCGCTTGAGACAGGTAACCAGCGAAACACTTCACTGACATGTGACCATCATCCGCCGTACCATCTGATCGTAAGACCGTGCGCCTGGGATGGTGACGAGTCCATCCCAGACGCAACTCCAATCAAATTAGTTGCGATATACGATGACGCGGACGCATCTGCCTGCGTTGTCTGCCGGCGCATCTATCGCGACACGCCGTTCATCGCGATATCTGGGGTCTTCAGCTCGAGGCGAGATCGCAGACGTGAGCCGCAATCGCGAGCGATGACGTCAATCCAGGCGATTCAATTCCGAACAGATTGATGAGTCCGGGCACCCCGTGATCGCGCGGGCCCTGAATGACGAAATCCTGCGACGCCACGGCCGGCGGTACGATCTTCGGCCTGATACCGGAATAGCTCGGCATCAGCGCCCCATCCGGCAGCGACGGCCAGTACTTGCGGATCGCCGGGTAGAAGCGCTCGGCGCGCGCCGGATCGACCGTATAGTCGATCCGGTCGATCCACTCGACGTCGGGGCCGAATCTGGCCTGGCCTGCCATGTCGAGCGTGAGGTGCACGCCGAGGCCGCCTGGTTCCGGCACCGGGTAGATGAGCCGGCTGAACGGTGCCCGGGCGCTGCAGCTGAAATAGTTGCCCTTGGCGAGATAGGCCGTCGGCACCAGCGACGACGGCATGCCGTCGATCAGCCGCGCCAGCTCGGGCGCGTCGAGGCCGGCGGCGTTCACCAGCAGCCGGCAGCTCAGCGTCATCGGTTGCGCGCCGCCCGCATCGACCTCGATCGATCCCCCGGTCGCCTTGGCCCGCAGCAACGGCGTGTGGAAGGCGAAGGCACCGCCGGCGTCCTCGATCTCGCCGCGCAGCGAAAGCATGAAGGCATGGCTGTCGAGGATGCCGGTGGACGGCGACAGCAGCGCAGCCTGGCAGGCCAGGGCCGGCTCCAGCGCCAGCGCTTCGGTTCCGGATAGCAGCCGCATACCTTCGACACCATTGGCTTCGGCGTGCGCGCGGATGCCCTGCAGCTTCTCGGTCTCGGCCGGATTGGTCGCAACGATCAGCTTCCCGCAATTGCGGTAGGGCACGCCATGGTCGTCGCAATAGCGGTAAAGCATGCGCTTGCCGGCCACACAGAAGCGGGCCATCAGGCTCCCGGCCTTGTAGTAGATGCCGGCGTGGATCACTTCGCTGTTGCGAGACGAAGTGACGGTTCCGATACCCTCGGCCGCCTCGAGAACGATGACCTCGCGTCCGGCCCGCGCCAATTGACGTGCGACGGCAAGTCCGACGACGCCGGCGCCAACGACGACGCAATCCACTCTATCCATGCATAGTCCTGAGACGATTGGGAGAAGTCATGTCTCGCTGCAATCCCTGGTGGGTGGAACCCCGGTCCGGAGTGCGAGGGCCCTTAGCAAACCATTCATCATAAGGCGCCATTGACCAAATTTGCTTCGTCTTTTTCGAAGTTTGCAGAACCCGTTTACCCGATCCCAATAGGTGAAGCCAGATACTGTCGCCGAATACCGCGGGTGATTGATGGCTGGCAAGAATTGGCAGGCGAGCGACCGAAACGCGTTTTCTGCGCGTGTCGTTGCGGCCTCGGTGGCCGCCATGGCAGCGTGGGCGGCTGCGCCGACCCGAGCCTGGGCCGCTTCCGCCGATTTCTCGCCCTCCGGTTACCTGGCCACCATCGAGCCGGACGTGCTCTGGAAGGTGTTGATCGCCGGCGTTGTCGTCTGCGCCTTCCTCGCGTCGGTCGTGATCTGGATCCATTCGGCCTTGCGGCGCGCCAAGCGGGCACAACTGCGGCGTAATGTTTTCATCAGCTCCGCGCTCAACAATCTGAGCCAGGGGCTGATGCTGACGGACGCCGCCAACCGCGTCGTCTTCTACAATCATCGCTTTCTCGAGATCTACGGCATGAGCCGGGCCGACATTCCGCCCGGTTGCACCGGCCGGGATCTGGTCGAGTTGCGGCGGCAGCGTGGCCTGCTCAATCTGACGGTCGAGGACTATGCTCGCCAGGCGCGGGCACCGGACGGGTGCCTGACCGAACTGCCCGACGGGCGTGTGGTGCGTGCCCAGATTTTCCGCCTTCCCACCGGAGGATCGATCGGCATCCATGAAGACTGTACGGTGCAGCACCGGCTGGAGCGCGAGCTCGCCTCGACCAAGCAGTTCCTGGAATCGGTGGTCGATCAGGTTCCCGTCTGCGTCGCCGCCAAGAACATCGAGGACGGCCGCTACATCTTCGCCAACCGGGCGTTCGAGCAGTTCGCGCAGGTGCCGCGGGATCAGATCATCGGACGGCGCCCGAGCGACCTGTTCGGCGAGGAGACCGCGGCCGACATCGCGGCGGCCGATCGCGAAGCGATGCTGGCACCTGGCACCACCTATTGCAGCGAACTCGTGGTTCAACGCGGTGACGAGAAGCGCATCCTGGACGCCCACCGGGTCGTTGCACGCAACGACAAGAACGAACCGCAATTCCTCATCGCGCTGTTCGACGATGCCACGGAGCGGCGATCGCTGAGCCGCGAGCTGGAGAACAGCAAGAAGTTCCTGGAACTGGTTGTCGACAACATTCCGGTTTCGCTCATCGTCGAGAGCGTCAGCGACGGCCGTTATCTGCTCGCCAACCGCAGCGCCGAGATCATCCTCAACCGCAAGCGCGAGGACGCCACGGGCCTGACCACCGCCGACATCTTCAATCCGCGCGAGGCCAGACTGATCACGGCGCGCGACGAAGCCGCCATCAAGAAGCGGGGCCTTCTGACCGAGGAACATCCGATCTCGACCAAGGACGGCCTGCGGCTGTTCCTGACCCGGCGGGCAACCGTGCTGGGCGAGACCGGCGAGCCGCAATATCTGATCAAGACCTATGAGGACGTCACCGACCGGCGCCAGACCGAATCGCGGATGGCGCACATGGCCTATCACGACGGCCTGACCGATCTGCCGAACCGCGCCGCGTTCCTGCAGGCCCTGAGCCAGATGATCGAGGCCTGCGCGGATACGGACGAGGAGTTCGCGGTCCTGAACGTCGATCTCAAGGGCCTGAAGGACGTCAACGACGTCTTCGGCCACGCCATCGGCGACAAGCTGTTGATCGAGGTCGCCCGTCGCGTCCATGCCGTTGCCCGGGGCGGGGTGGTCGCGCGGCTCTCCGGCGATGAGTTCGGGCTGATCATCGACGGCAAGCAACCGGAAACGGGCAGGGCGCTGGCCGAGCAATTGGCGGCGGCGATCGCGGTGGACTTCCAGATCGAGGGCAAGTCGATCCGCACCGCGCTGACGACGGGCATCTCGGTGTTCCCGCACAATGGTTCGGATCCGGCGTCGCTGCTCGCCAATGCGGGTGCCGCTCTGTTCCGCGCCAAGGCCAAATCGCGCGGCAGTATCACCTTCTACGAGCCTGAAATGGATCAGCAGATTCGCGACCGCCGCGTTTTGCATCAGGAGCTGTCTGTCGCGATCAAGCATGGCGAACTGTCGCTGTACTTCCAGCCGCAGGCCGTCTCGGGCCGCACGGTCGACGCCAGCGAGATCATCGGCTTCGAGGCGCTGGCGCGCTGGCAGCACCCGGTCCGGGGTTTCGTGCCGCCGAGCGACTTCATTCCGCTCGCGGAAGAGAGCGGCCTCATCGTCGAGATGGGCGAGTGGATCCTGCGCGAGGCCTGCCGCGAGGCGGCGTCGTGGCCGAAGCCGCTGCAGGTCGCGGTCAACCTGTCCCCGGCCCAGTTCGTCCATGGCGACCTCGTTGCGCTGGTCCACTCGATCCTGATCGAGACGGGGCTCGCGCCCGGCAGGCTCGAGCTCGAGATCACCGAGGGTGTGCTGATCGAGGATTTCGATCGCGGTGTCGCGCTGCTGCGCCGGCTGAAGGCACTCGGCGTTCGCGTCTCGATGGACGATTTCGGCAGCGGCTACTCGTCGCTGAGCTACCTGCAGGCATTCCCGTTCGACAAGATCAAGATCGACCGCGCCTTCGTCATGAACATCGGCCGCAATCCGCAATCGGCGGCGATCATTCGTGCGGTCATCGGTCTGGGTCACGGCATGAACATGTCGATCGTGGCGGAAGGCGTCGAGACGCCCGAGCAGCTTGGCTTCCTCGCCGAGCAGGGCTGCGACTCGGTTCAGGGCTATCTGCTCGGCAAGCCCCTGCCGATCAACAAATACGACGGCATTGTCGGTCGCGCTCACGACGACGACGTCGCGTCCGTTCGCAAGACGGGCTGACCAGGCACGCCGGTCAGAGGCTGTTGCGCAACAGCGCGAATTTATCCGCGCGCACGACAGCTCGGCCGCTACGAGAATCATTTCCGCCGGTCTACGATCATTCGCCCTGGCACGCTCGAAGACCTTGCGTATGGCGGACTACGATCTTGCGATCATCGGCGGCGGTCTGAACGGCGTCAGCCTGGCACGCGATGCGGCCGGCCGCGGCTTGCGCGTGATCCTGGTCGAGCAGGGCGATCTTGGCGGCGCCGCCTCGTCGGCCACGTCGCGGCTGGTGCACGGGGACCTCGCGGCGCTGGAGCGCCGCGGCTTTCTGCGCGTGCGCCGCGCGCTCGCCGAGCGCGACGTCTGGCTCACGGTCGCGCCGCATCTGGTGCGGCCGATCCGCTTTGCGATTCCGGCTCACGCCAATGAGCGGCCGCCATGGCAGCTGCGCGCAGGGCTCTGGCTCTACGATCGCCTCGCTACGCGCAACCGGCTGCCGGCCGCGTCGGTGCTCGACGTCACGCATCATCCGATCGGCGATGCCCTGAAGCGTCCGATCGGGACGGCGTTCGACTATTCCGACTGCGTGGTCGACGATTCCCGCCTGGTGGTTCTGACCGCGATGGATGCCGCCGAGCGCGGCGCAGAGATCCGCACCGGCGCCCGCTGCGTGCGAGCCGACCGTGACCATCTATGGCGGCTCGCCATCATCGACCGCGGCCATCGCCGCATCGTCACTTCGCGCGCGCTCGCCAACGCCACCGGCGCGTGGAGCGTCTCGACGGCGGAAACCGTGCTGCGTCAGCCGCCGCCGCGGGTCACCGCGCGGCAGGTCAGCCAGATCATCGTGCCGCGGCTGTTCGATGTCGAAGCGGTCTACGTGTTTCAGAATTCGGATGGAAGGCTGATCTTTGCCCAGCCCTACGAGCAAGATTTCACCCTGATCGGCACGGTGGCCCACGGCTTCAAGGGCGACCCAGCCGTGGTGGCGGTGCCGGCGGCGGACGTGGCCTATCTCTGCAAGGCGGCGAACCGCTATTTCCGCTCGGACGTCCAGCCCGCGGATGTGGTCCGGAGCGTGTCCGGCGCCAACATGATGGTGCTGCGTGCTGCCGACAGCGGGGAATTGGAAACGATCGTGAGCCTTGATGCCGGCCGCGCCAAGGAGCCCGCCAAGGCGCCGCTCCTGACCATGTGCGGCGGCGATGTCACGACAGCCCGGTACCGGGCCGAGCGGGCGGTCTCGCGGCTTGCGCGCTTCTACCCGATGTCGCCGCGCTGGACTGCGAGCGCGCCGCTTCCGGGTGGCGATTTCGCCTGGGATCGGTTCGAGGATCTCGTCGACGACGCACGGGAGCGCTGGCGCTTTCTCGGCGAAGCCGAGGCCCGGCGGCTGGTCGGCGCCTATGGCACCCGGCTGGCGGAGATCCTCGGCGGGGCGAGATACCGGGCCGATCTCGGACAGGCGTTCGGGCCGAAGCTGACGGAGGCGGAGGTCCGCTACCTCATGACGCGCGAATGGGCGCGGTTTCCCGACGACGTTCTATGGCGGCGGACCAAGCTGGGCCTGACGCTTCCCGCTGCCGAACGCGATGCGCTCGCCGCGTTCATGGCGACGGTCGCCTGTGGCCGGGGCTCGCCGCAGGCCGCTGACGCGAGCGGGGATAGTCCGGCCCGTGCGGTTGAGCTGCAATCCATGGGCGGCTAGCTTGCCGACCGGCCGGGCGTTGTGTCCGGGCAGGGTGATTTGATCAGGACATGGCTGACGACATCGCAAATCCAGCGCCCGCCGAGGAGCCGGCGGCATCACCACTGCCGGAACCGCGCCCCGATCCTCAGCCGCCGATCCTGCGGATCGAGAACGTCGTCAAGACCTTCGGCAGCTTCCGCGCCGTCGACGGCGTCTCGCTCGACATCCGAGCCGGCGAGTTCTTCGCGCTGCTCGGCCCCAGCGGCTGCGGCAAGACGACCTTGCTGCGCATGCTGGCCGGCTTCGAGACGCCGGATGAAGGGCGCATCCTGCTATCGGGCGAGGAGATCGCGCAGGTGCTGCCGCATCAGCGGCCCGTCAACATGATGTTCCAGAACTACGCGCTGTTCCCGCATCTGAACGTGCGCGACAACATCGCCTTCGGCCTGAAGCGCGCCGGCATGCCGCGCGCCGAGATCGCCACCCGCGTCGCGGAGATGGTGGCGCTGGTCCGGCTCGAAGGCCTGGAGAAGCGCAAGCCCGATCAACTGTCCGGGGGACAGAAGCAGCGCGTCGCGCTGGCACGCTCGCTGGCGCGCCGGCCGAAGGTGCTGCTGCTCGATGAGCCGATGGCGGCGCTCGACAAGAAGCTGCGCGAGAGCACGCAGTTCGAGCTGATGGAGCTGCAGCGCAAGCTCGGCATGACCTTCATCATCGTCACCCACGACCAGGAGGAGGCGATGACGGTGGCGAGCCGGATCGGGGTAATGAACGCGGGAAGGCTCGAGCAGGTCGCTGCACCGCGCCGCCTGTATGAAGAGCCCGTGTCGCGGTGGGTCGCGGAGTTCGTCGGCGACATCAACCTGTTCGAGGGCGAGGTGACCGCGCGTGAGTCGCACCGGCTCCGGATCACGACCGCCGCTGCCGGCGAGCTCGCCGCGGCGCAACCCGTCACTCCGATCAGCGAGAGCAAGGTCGCAGTCGCGATCCGTCCCGAGAAGATCCGCCTCGCGCTTCGCCGGCCGGCGGCTGATGCCGCAGCGATCAACTGTGTCGAGGGCGCCATTTCCGATGCGAGCTATCTCGGCGGCAAGACCGTGTACAAGATCAAGCTCGACGGCGGCGCTGTCCTGCACGCGTCGCAAGCCAACACGGCCCGGCTCGACGCCGACGGCTATGGGCTGAACCAGCGCGTCGTGGCCTGGTTCACGCCCGATGATTGCGTGGTGCTGGAGCGATGAGCGCGCGCCGCATCTTCTCGCGTCCGGCGCGATTTGCGGCGATCGCGCCTTACGTCTGGATGGTGCTGTTCTTCCTGGTGCCGTTCGCCTTCGTCGCCAAGATCAGCCTGTCGCAGACTGCGATCGCGCAGCCCCCCTATACGCCGGTGTTCTCGCTGGCTGATGGTTTGTCGTCGCTTCGGGATGCATTTGCGGCGCTGTCGCTCGACAATTTCCGTCTGCTGCTGTCGGACGATCTGTATCTCGCGTCCTATCTGCGCAGCGTCGTCGTCGCGGCGACGTCGACCGCGATCCTGCTCCTGATCGGCTACCCGATCGCCTATGGCATGGCGCGGCTGCCCAGGCGTTGGCAGGGCATCGCGATGATGCTGGTCATCGTCCCGTTCTGGACCTCGTTCCTGATTCGCATCTATGCCTGGGTCAACATCCTGCAGCATGACGGCCTGTTGAACCAGATCCTGCTCGCGCTGCATCTGGTGTCCGCGCCGGTGGTGTGGCTGTCGACGGACAGCGCGATGTATGTCGGGATCGTCTATTCCTATCTGCCCTTCATGATCCTGCCGCTGTTTGCGACGCTGACGAAGCTGGAGCCGGCCCTGGAAGAGGCCGCCGCCGATCTCGGCGCCTCGCCGCGCCAGACCTTCTGGCTGGTGACGTTTCCGCTGTCGCTGCCGGGTGTCGGCGCCGGCGCGCTGCTGTGCTTCATTCCGATCGTCGGCGAGTTCGTCATTCCCGATCTGCTCGCCGGCTCGAAATCGCTGATGATCGGCCAGACGCTGTGGCTTGAATTCTTCACCAACAAGGACTGGCCGGTGGCCTCCAGCATCGCCGTGGTCCTCTTGGTCGTGCTGTCGCTTCCGCTTCTGCTCTACGACCGGCTGCAGCGCCGGCAGTTGGAGGAGAGCAGGTGATGGATGGCGTACAGCAAGGCACGTTCTCTCGCTCCCCTCCCCCTTGCGGAGAGGGGTTGGGGGTCCGCATCGGCGGTCTTTGCTGGGTGCCTCCCTCCCTGACCCTCCCCCACAAGGGGGGAGGGAACGGAGAGGGTTTCACTGGGATTGAGGGAGGAGGAGATCGTGCCTAATCCCTCCCGCCTGTCGCGCTTCAACGTCGCCTCGCTGACGCTTGGGCTCGCCTTTCTTTACCTCCCGATCCTGATCCTGGTGATCTATTCGTTCAACGCCTCGCGGCTGGTCACGGTCTGGGGCGGCTGGTCGCTGCGCTGGTACCACGAGTTCTTCAACGACCGCGCGATGATCGATGCAGCCTGGATGAGCCTGCAGGTCGGCGCCACCTCGGCGACGGTGGCGACCTTGCTCGGCACCCTTGCCGCGGTGGCGCTGTCGCGCGGCCAGGGATTTCGCGGCCGCATGCTGTTCTCCGGCATGCTGTATGCGCCGCTGGTGATGCCCGAGGTGATCACCGGCCTGTCGCTGCTGCTGCTGTTCGTGGCGCTGGAGGCCGAGCGCGGCTTCTGGACGGTGACGCTCGCCCACACGACCCTCACGATGTGCTTCGTTGCGGTGATCGTACAGTCGCGGCTGGTCTCGCTCGACCGCAGCCTGGAGGAAGCCGCGATGGACCTCGGCTGCGATCCCTTGCGCGCGTTCGTGATGGTCACCTTGCCACTGATCGCCCCGGCGGTGGTCGCCGGCTGGATGCTCGCCTTCACGCTGTCGCTCGACGATCTCGTGATCGCGAGCTTTACCACCGGCCCGGGCTCGGCGACGCTGCCGATCCGGATCTATTCGGAAGTACGGCTCGGGGTGAAGCCGGAGATCAACGCGATCTGCACGCTGGTGATCGGGCTGATTGCCGTGGTGATCGTCGTGGCGTCGTTAGCTTCAAAGCTGTCGAGTGATCGCGGCGAGAGCGCTGCGCCACTATAGAAGTCGTCATTGCGAGCGTAGCGAAGCAATCCAGGGCCGCGCCAGGACTCTGGATTGCTTTGCTACGCTCAAAATGACGGAGAATGCTGCGGCAGCGTCGCTCAGGCCTCGAACAGATGCAACGCGGCGGCCACAACCGTGCGGTGGATCGCGCCGCGGTCGACCGACGGCGGATCGACGCAGCACGCCGGGTCGGCGCTGCGTCCGAGCGCGGTGCTCTTCGGCAGGAACACATAGTGGCCGGCCTCGTCGGCAACGACATCAAAGGTGCTGCCGCTGAGCCGCTCATGCAGCCAGCGCGCGGATGGCAGCAGGGCGTCCCCACCGCCGACCATGATGCGTGCGGGTACGCTGATCGCGGCGACGCTCTCGTCGGAGAAGCCCTGCACCGATCGGCCCGGCGCCAGCAGCAGCGCAGCCTTGATGCGGGGATCGCGATAGGAGGCCGACATCCGCCCCCAGGAGTCGCGGAAGATCTGGCTCTTCTCCATCAGCCGCGGCAGATGATCGACGAGATCGGGAAACTCGCGCGGTCCGCGGCCCAGATTGGCGCCTGGTTCGAACGGCGAGCGGAGCATGATGGCGCCGAGCAAGGCGGTGGCGGTGACGCCGCCGAGCGAATAGCCGACGGCGTAGATGCGGTCGGGGTTGATACGGCCTTCGAAATCGGGATGAGTGGCGATGTGGTCGATCAGCAAGGACATGTCGCGCGGGCGTTCCCATGAGCAGAGGAAGCCCTCTGCCCGGTAGGGCTCAGCGTTGCTGTTGCCATGATGATTGACGGCGACCGCGACGAAGCCGCGGGACGCCAGCTCGCGCGCCAGCCATTCGAACTGCAGGCCGTTGCAGCCGGTGCCATGCGAATACACGACGAGCGGGCAAGTCCCGTTGGGACCGAGCGGCGCATCCAGCGCCGCAGGTCCCGCCTCGAACCATCCTTGCGGCCATGGGGCGACCGGAAGCGCTGCTTCGATCGCGCTATCCGCGGCCGGATACCAGGCGAACCAGTCGATGGGCCGCGGCCCGTCGTCGTCCCAGTTCGGCCGCGAAGCGTCGGCGAACCGTCCCTGACGAAATCCGACCCTCATCGCTCCGTCACGACTTCACGGCGCCGGCGGTCAGGCCGCCCACCATGTAGCGCTTGAAGGCATAATAGACCGCCGCGGGCGGCAGCGCGTAGATGAAGCCGGTGGTCATCAGGAGCTCCCACGGCGAATCGTCGGCGGCCAGGAAGTTGCCGAGCGCCACGGGCAGCGTGATATCCTTGTCGTTCGACAGCAGGAGGAACGCGTAGAGGTACTCGTTCCAGGCCAGCAGCACCGCATAGGTTCCGATCGCGACCAGCGAGGGCATCATCAGCGGCACATAGACGAGGCGGAAGATCTGCAGCGGGCTGGCGCCATCCATGACGGCGGCCTCGTCCAGCTCGACCGGCAGCTTGTCGGAGGCCTGTTTCAGCACCCAGATCGCGTAGGGCGAGGCAATCGTCACCATCGCCAGGATCAGCGACCAGTCGTTGTTGAGCAGGCCGTATTTGCCCATGGTGCGATACATCGGCACCGCGAGGAACGCCGCCGGGATGAAATAGGTGAACAGCGCGAGGTTCATCACCACCCGGCTGCCGGGCACGCGCAGGCGCGAGATGGCGTAAGCCGCGCAAGTCGCGATCACCAGGGTCAGCGCGCCGACGGCGGCGGCAATGATGACGGAGTTGCCGAACTGGATCCAGAAGTCGCGCAGGAAGTAATGCTGCTGATGGAACACGATCGAGAAATTGTGCAGCGTCGGATGGTCCGGCCACAGCTTGCCCGAGAACGCGTCCTCCTTCGGCGAGATCGCGAACAGGAACATGTGGTAGATCGGGATCATCGTCCAGATGAAGACGGGGATGCCGATCAGCAGCAGCCGGGCCTCGGTGCCGACTTCGCGCAGGGTGGGGAGCTTCATCGCGACAACCGCTTCATCATGAAATAGACTAGGGGGAGCACCAGCGGCATCGCGCAGACGATCGAGGCCATCGCGAGGCTGAGCTGATCGAGCCGGAGATAGCGGATGCCGAGTGTCGCCAACACGTGGGTGAGATCGGCCGGACCGCCGCCGGTCAGGAGATACACGCTGTTGAAGTCGCCGAGCGTCCAGATCATCGAGAGCAGCGTGCAGGTGACGTAGAGCGTCTGCATCGACGGCCAGGTGATGTAGCGGAACTTCTGCCACCAGGTGGCGCCGTCGACCTCGGCGGCCTCGAACAAATCGTGCGAAATCGCCAGCCGCCCGGTCATCAGGATCAAGGTCCAGAACGGCAGCGACTTCCAGATGTGCATGCCGATCGCCATCGACAGCGCGACCGTCGGGTCGTTCAGCCAGTTGGGGCCATCTTCGCCGGTGAACTTGAAGATCAGCTGGTTCACCACGCCCCATTCGGGATTGAGCATGAAGCGCACCGACAGGATGGTCGGGATCGAAGGCACCGCCCAGGGCAGGATGAAGATGACCGACAGCCATTTGATCCAGCCGCGCTGCTGAATGAAGAAGCCGGACAGGAACAGTGCGATCACCATCTTCAGATTGATGCCGACCACAAGGAAGATCAGCGTGTTGACGGCGGCGCGCGCGAAGATGGGGTCGTTATACAGCGCGACGTAGCTGGCCGGCTCCCGGGCGAGCCACAGGCCGTAGCCGACGGGATAGACGACGAAGGCGAGGAAGACGAGCAGATAGGGGGCAAGCATGACGATGCCCCACACCTGTGACGGTGTGAGCAGCACCGGGCGCGGCGCCTCCGCGAGTGCGGAATCGGAAGCTGAGAGCGTGATCGCCATGGTCGTTTTTCCCGGGTCGTCTCTTCCCGCCTATAAGCCATCCCGGCCGCATGCGCTGCGGCCGGGTTTTGTTGTCGTTGTCAGGATCTCGAGCTAGTGCCTCGCGAGGCGAGAGACTAGCCGGCGACCTCCTTCAGCCGCGCGATCAGCTCGTCGACGGCCTTCTCGACCGGCACCTTCTCGCTGACCACGCGGTTCATCGCCTTGGCCCAGACGTTCTCATTGTTGAGGATCGTGAACTTGTAGTTCTTGGTGAAGTCGAACGGCGTCGTGCCGCCGGTGAACTGGGTGTAAACGGCCTTGCGATGGCGGTCGGCCTGCCAGAACGGGCTCTTCTGGCCTGCGGTCGTCACCGGGAACCAGCGGCCCAGCGCGCCCTCGATGTAGGGGCCGAGGTTCTCCTCCTGCATCAGGAACTTGATGAATTCCTTGGCCTGCGCCTTGTGAGGAGCATTGGCGAAGATCAGTCCGGTCTTGACGTCGGAGCGGTACTTGATCGGCGTGCCGTCCGGCTTGTTGGGGAAGGACGCGGTGATGATGTCCTCCTCATAGGCCTTCTTGCCGGCCGCGCGCTGCTCGGGCGTCAGCGCCGGGTTGGTGGAGTCCTCGAACCACTTGGCCGCGATCGAGATCGTGAAATTGTGGGTCATCACGATCGTCTTGTTGTGGAACGCGACGTTGTTGTCCGGATCCTTCCAGGTCGTGGACGAGGGCGGCGTGCAGCCCTTGATGTAGGTGTCGGTATAATCCTTCATCGCCTTGACGAGGCCGTCGCGCACCTTGGGGTCGTCGACCAGCAGCTTGCCGTCGTCGTCGACCAGCTTGACGTTGTAGGCGTCCATGAAGGTGTAGAACGACTGGAACGAGTCGGTGGATTCCACGCCCATCGGCTGACCGACGCCATACATGCGCTGGCCGGTGGCCTTGCGGACCGCCGGCTGCACCTTGTCGCACCAGAACGTCCAGTAGTCTTCCCACTTGGTGGGGATGTCGCTCTGCTTGAAGCCGGCCTTGCTCAGCAGGTCGCCCCAGATCTGGACGTGCATGCTCTGTTGCTTCAGCGGGAAGCCGTAATAGGCCTTCTTCTTGGTGACGTTGTTGTAGAGGTAGGCGGTCTCGAGCGTGTTCGGAGCGAACGCCGACTTCATCGGCTCCAGGATGTCGGTGAGATCCTCGAGCTTGCCTTCGTAGGCCCACTTGCCCTGGGCCTGAACGTCGTAGGTGTCGGCATAGGCCACGTCGGGCACGGTGCCCGAATCGAGCGCGGCGACCGTCTTCGGAATCATGTCCTGGATCGCGTATTGCGACAGCTCGACCTTGATGCCGGTCTTGGCCTCGAACTTCTTGACGACGTTGAGCAGCGCATCGTCCTCGGACTTGTAGAAGCCCTTGCTCCACCAGATCGTGATGGTGTCCTGAGCGATGGCTGGTGCTGCAGCGCAAAAAAGCCCGGCGGCTGCGACTGCGATCGAAAGCGCACCCATTCCCCTGGATTTCACGTGTCTCTCCCTGATCCGCCGATCTTGCTTGATCGGTTGCGGCCGGACACTAGCCCAGGGACCCGACGTGATCCAGAAGTAATATATCAGACATAGGTCGTGACGGCGGCCGCGTATCGGCACGCGAAGCAAGCCGCGTCGGTCAGTTCTGCTTGGTGGGAGGGTCGCCCGTCGGGGCGTCAGCCTGCGGCGCAGTGTCTGGCTGCGCCGGGCGCAATCCGCCGCCGGTGAATCGTTCCAACACCGAGCGCACCGCATCCCTCGTCTTGCGGTCCTTGACCGCATCGAGCAGAGGGGCGGCGGCCGGAGCGCGGCGGATCAGGCTTTCCGGATCGGGAAAGATCAGCGGATCTTCCCAGGGGCCCTGGACGACGAAAGGCAGTTCGAAGCCGTTGCTGCCGTTGCCGGACGACAGCAGGCTCGCGACGCCCTTGAAATCGTATTCCCGTGTCGGCACCGAGGCCGTACCGGTCATCGTGATGCGCGCGGTCGGGCTCTCGACGCGGATGTCCTCTGCGGTCGCGATACCCTCGGAGAACTTGACCGCGATCGTCAGCGAATCGTAAGGCGTCGAACCGGAGCGGAAATTGCCGCCGCGCGACAGCGGGCTGCGCTCGAGGCGCTTCAGGAGCTGCTCGACGTTGAAGCCGGAGATCGCGCCATCGCGGCCCTGCAGGTTGGCGCTGCCGTCGAGCGACTGGGCGAGCCCGAACGGGCTCGAGCCCGAAGCCGTCAGCGAGACGTTGAGATTGCCGCGTCCCGACAGCGACGACACGCCGAACATCTCGTTGGCGCAGGCCTGCAGATCGACATCGTTGAATTGCAGCTCAGCCTTCACGTCGGCCACGGTGTCGGCGCGGGCGATTCCGAACGAGCCGCGCACGACGCCGCCATACATCTGCGCCTCGCCGACCGAGAGGGCGAGCACGCCGTTGCGCAGGTTGGCGCCGAAGGCCGTACGTCCGATTTTCGAGGAGCCGACCGTGACCTTTGCGGCCGATAGCCGCATGTCGAGGTCAGTGGTGGACAAGGCCTTGAGGTCGAAGAGTTGCCGATTCCAGTCGCGGGCCCCATTGGCCAGCAGCCGGACCGTCGAGATGTAGGGGGTGAAGTCGAGCGCGTCGGCCGCCAGCGTCGCCTGCAGCGTCTGCCGGCCGTTATTGGCGTAGGTCATCACGCCTTCGGCGGTGTTGCCGTCGAGTTCGACGTTGACATTGGTGAGGGCGATCGAGGCGCCGACCACGTTGGCACGGGCGCGCAAGGCGAAGCGCCCGAAGCCGCCGCCGCCGAGCGGCGTCTGCCCCGTCCAGCGCAGCGCATCGCGGAGCGAAGGGCTATCCACCGTCAGCATGCCTTCCATCAGCGCGCTGGTGCGGTTCGCGACCGTGCCGTCGAAGGCGACTTTCAGCGGCGCGCTGGCGAGCCGCATCTTCAAGCCGGACCGGTCCCCCGACAGCGCAGCCAGGAAGTCGCTGACGCTGATGGAGCCCTCGATGCGCTGGCCGCGCCAATCGAACTGCCCGGTCGCCGCGAACGAGCGCGAGATCGACGGCCAGGCGAGCGACAGGTCGATATCGTCGAGCCGCTCGGAAGCGTGGTGGTCGGTGTCCTCGTAGACCAGGATGCCGTCCTGGATGCGGATCTCGGAGAACGACATCTGGCTGTCGGGCCCCGGACGCATCGTGCGCGCGATGGTCTCGATGAAGGGCGTCCAGTTGCTGTTGCCGTCGGCCTCGCGGGTGACGTTGATCTGCGGCCGCAGCATCATGACATCGGCGATTTCGAACCGCTGCAGCAGCAGCGGCAACAACTGCAGATTGGCGGTCAGCACGTCGACGCGCAGGGCCGGATCCTCGGTGCCGCTGCCCTTCAGGCCGACATCGTGGAACGAGACATAGCTGCCCGGAAACAAGGAGACGTCGATATGTCCCTTGACGACGAGCTCGAGGCCGGTCACCGCGCGGATCTGGCTCTCCACCGCCTGCCGCAGTGCCTCGCGATTGACCAGCCAGGAGCTCGCGAGCAGGGCCACGAACGCGATGCCCAGCAGCACCGCGATCGGTGTGCCGAGGCGCCTCATTCCTTGGGCCATGGTCACGGACATGTCCTGGGATCGTCGGATCGCTGGTTACGCGGGATGGGCAGGGTGCGCCGAAAACCCCTGCCAACATCAACAACTTGATGCGCTTTCTTGACGCTTTCAAGGCCACGCCGCCGGTGTGGCCGGATTGCGGCGGAGCCCTGATATTCCGGACTCCGGATCGCCACGGAGGCGCAGGCTGGTGCGACAGCTAAAGCAGGATGTGCGCGTTGGGAAGGCATCATTGACGCATTGCGAAGATTTCGCCTAATAATCCGGTCGATATCCGCGCGGTCGCCGCTCTCCATCAGGTCATTCCCGTATGAACAAGGTCTATCCGGACGCCAAATCCGCCCTTGCCGGCCTCCTCAAGGACGGCATGACCATCATGTCGGGTGGGTTTGGTCTTTGTGGCATCGCAGAAACCCTGTCCGACGCCATTCGCGAGTCCGGGGTGAAGGACCTCACCGTCATCTCCAACAATGCCGGGGTGGACGGCATCGGCCTGAGCCGGCTGCTGGAGACGCGGCAGATCAAGAAGATGATCTCGTCCTATGTCGGCGAGAACAAGCTGTTTGCCCAGCAATATCTGGCCGGCGAGCTGGAGCTCGAATTCTGCCCGCAGGGCACCCTGGCCGAGCGCATCCGCGCCGGCGGCGCCGGCATCCCGGCCTTCTTCACCAAGACCGGCGTCGGCACGCTGGTCGCGGAGGGCAAGGAGGTGCGGGAGTTCGACGGCGAGAAATATCTGATGGAGCGCGGTCTGTTTGCCGATCTGGCGATCGTGCACGCCTGGAAGGGCGACACCGCCGGCAACCTCGTCTACCGCAAGACCGCGCGCAACTTCAATCCGATGATGGCCACTGCGGCCAAGGTGACGGTCGCGGAGGTTGAGCATCTGCTGCCGGCCGGCCAGATCGATCCCGACCACATTCATACGCCGGGCATCTTCGTGAAGCGCATCATCCAGGTCGGAACTGCGCTCAAGCGCATCGAGCAGCGCACCGTGCGCAAACGTGAAGCCGCCGCCGCAGCCGGGGAGGAAGTCTGATGGCCTGGACGCGAGAGCAGATGGCGGCGCGCGCCGCCAAGGAGCTGCGGGACGGCTACTACGTCAATCTCGGCATCGGCATTCCGACGCTGGTCTCCAACTTCATTCCGCCGGGCGTCGACGTCGCGCTGCAGAGCGAGAACGGCATGCTCGGCATGGGTCCGTTCCCCTATGAGGGCGAGGAGGATCCCGACCTCATCAATGCCGGCAAGCAGACCGTTACCGAGCTGCCGATCACCAGCTATTTCTCGTCAGCCGAATCCTTCGCCATGGTCCGCGGCGGCCACATCGACCTGTCGATCCTCGGCGCCATGCAGGTCGCCCAGAACGGCGATCTCGCCAACTGGATGATCCCCGGCAAGATGGTGAAGGGCATGGGCGGCGCGATGGATCTCGTCGCCGGCGTCAAGCGCGTGGTCGTGGTCATGGAGCACAGCGCCAAGGACGGCCCGAAGCTGCTCAAGCAGTGCACCTTGCCGCTGACCGGCGAGCGCGTGGTGGACATGGTGGTGACCGATCTGGCGGTGTTCACGATCGACAAGCACGGCAATGACGGCATGGCCCTGATCGAGCTCGCCGACGGCGTGACGCTCGACGAGGTCAAGGCCAAGACCGAAGCCGAGTTCCGGGTCGCGCTGAAGAATGCCTGAGGGCGCGGCTACCAGCGCCGGCACAGCATCTCCGCGACCTTGACGGCGAGCCGGCATGCCGCTCGCCGCGGCGGGCTCGCAGCAGTGGACTGCGCGGTCTCCGCCAGCCCCTGAATGATGAGACACGGCACACTGCGGCTGAGGCAGATCAGCCCCATCGCATAGGCCATGTTATCCGTCGCAAGCGCGCCTGGAAACGCTGCCGAGATCTCGGCATTCGTGCCGTCGCCATCGCACGTCACCGTCATTCCTTCGAAGAACACGCCGATGTCATCCAGCATGCCATCCGCGGCCTCGTGCGCGAGGCGGCAAAGCTCGGGATCGGCCGGAATGATCATTCCGCTGTCATCGACCAAGGGCGGCTCGGCAATGCTGAGCGCGTCGCGCAGCTTGATCTGAATCCGGAATGGCGCGACCGAGGTGGCGATGACGAGATCACCGGGGCCGGCGCCGAAGAATCGCGGGCCGCGGGCCGCGTGCGGGAGATTCGGGCCCAGTGCTTCGGCCCGTCCCGGCATGATCAGCCACTGCGCCCCATGCTCTTCGATCGCCACTGCGGCCGCGCTCGCCACCTCGGCCATCGATCGCCCGAGGCACACGACCGCATGGAAGCAGGAATGCCTGATGATGGCGCGCGCCGCGTTGCGCTGTTCAATCAGTGTGCCCGGGCCCATGGCCTGGACCAGGGCTTCGATATCCTCCGGCGTTTCGACCAGGAAACCGATCGTGTTGGCTTTGGCATGGAGAAATCGCAGCGCGTCGAGCATCGCGTTGATGCTGGCCTTCTCCCGACCATCGAGCTGCTGCCACAGCGCTTCCAGCACGTCCAGAGAGGCCTCGATGCCGGCGCCGATCACGCCCTGGCCGAGCGGGCGGCCGGGTGTCTCGCAACGGTAGAGCTCCTCCAATGCCTGCAGGACGGTTCTGCGGTCCTTGACGGCGTAGGCTCCTTGCAGGATGCGCGCGAGAACCTGGGCGCGCTTGCCAAGTTCGAGCGGAACGGCGAGCCAGGCAAAATCAGCCAGCTCGGCCGCCTGCTCGCTTGCGGCGCGCTGGAATTCGCCGACGACCTGACCGTAGTGCCAGCTCAATTGCCACGGCGTCACCTGCCGTCCGCGATACCTGCCGCGCTCGATGCGTTCGAGCGATTGCGCCTGCAACTCGTTGCGCAGGTCGGGATCTATTCCCGATGCGCGGGAATCCAGCAGACGATAGGCGCGTGTTGCGATCGCCGGTCCGAACCATTCGTGCTCGGGGTCGCCGACCGAGAGACCGCTCGGCATGCGGATGTGGACGGTCCTGCGAAACTGGTCGAGCTCGCGTCTTGCGACCTGGGCCGCGGTCACCGAAACCTGCTGCACCTCGCACAAACCGTCGACCACACTGGCCCAGTCCCAGAAGTCGTCGCCATAGAACGGAATGCGATATTGGCGGCTCGCGACGATCCGTGCGCAAGCCTGTTCGATGGCGGGAGCCACGCGATCGAGAATATCCTTGCGCGCCAGCGCGCCGTCCGTGAGACATTGGTGCACGAGACGCGCCGCGCCCGCATTCACCACGTGCCAGTCCCTGGCGGCGAATTTAGGCGACGTCCGCAGATATTCGAGCGCGTCGATGAGGCAGCGTCCAGCCAGTGCGCGGGGCGAATCGTCGTCGAACCAGCTGGTGTTGCCAATTCCGTAACCATGCAGGTCGGACGTGAAGAAGACCGGCGGATGTCGAGAATTCACACTCGCCTCCTGGTCCGCTTATCGCGTCTCTCAACGAAAATTGTCTAACGTTTGTAGCTTGCATCTCGCAATCGAAAGTTGATTTTGCGTGACTGTCATTTGTGCCAGTGTCAGGGCACCGCCGATCCGGCACCGGCGTGGGTTGCTGTCGAGCGTGCTTAACGCTGAGCACGCCGCGTCAGGCGCGAATGGCGCCGAGGAGCCGGCTGAGACGCTGCGTCATGCTGCGGCTCCATGAGGGCTGTTCGCGGACCAGCCGGAAGCCGAGATTGGCAGGTGGCGTGCCGGAGGCGCAGCCGCCGGCGCGCGCGTCGCGGATGAAGTCGGTCACGTAGGCTCGATGCGCGCCTTCGGCCAGCCGCACGCCGCAATTGCTGACGGTCTTGGTGACGCGACCTGCACTATCCTGCATCTTGCGTGTGAAGCAGGTCGAGGTCCACTCCCAGACATTACCCGCGAGGTCGGCAATGCCGTGCTCGTTGATGCCGAAGCTGCCGAAGCCGCGCGTCTCGGAGTCCTCTTGCAGCGCGGCTTCCCGCTCGTAGCGGGCAATCCAGCGTCGGGAGGGATCGGCGTCGTCGATCGAGACGCCATCGTCCTTGAAGCGGCTGCCCGCTGCATAGGCCCACTCGGTATCGGTCGGCAGACGATAGCTGTGGCCGGTCCGGTGTGAGAGCCATTCGGCGTAGGCCACCGCGTCATGCCAACTCACCTGCACGGCCGGGCGATCGCTGGCGATGGGAACGTTGCGATCGAGCGCGCGGCACGCATGCGCTTCGACGCAGGCGTGGTAGTCCGCGGCACTGACCTGGTTCGTCATGATCGTCAGCGGATGATCAAAGCGGACCGTCGTGATGGGCGCTTCGGCCTGCCGCCCGCTGCGGAGATGGTCACCGGAGTCGCGGTAGCTGATCGTACCAGGTGCGATCTCGGTGAGGGCGGGGCCGTCGAAGTCCGCAACGCGGTTTGGCAGATCGGCAAGGATCGGTGCCATTGCGGTCGGGCCAGCCAATCCGACGACGCAGGCGATGGTGAGCTTGAGCTTGAAAGCGAGCAGCATGGCAGCACACTCAGGAGAGTGGGGGCCGGATACGCCGGCCCCCAGGGCCGATCAGTTCGTCGTGCCGGTCGGAATGTCCGCCGGGGCCTTGACCTGCGTCATCAGGTCGTCATTCCACTTGCCTTCGACCTTGAAATGGGCCGTCGCGCCGAGATTGGCCGCCTCGATCAGGTTGTGGGTGACGTAGGCGTAGATGCCGGGCTGCAGGAATTTGTAGAGCGCGGCGCCTGCCGAGCCGCCCCGGATGAACCAGGTCTCGAGCCCGGTCTCCGGCGCGTTGGAAAATTTGCCGGTCTCCCAGACATAGTCGCCGTGGCCGCCGATCAGATGCGGACGACTGTCGCGGTTCGCCTGCGAGTGCACGATCAGAACGTTCTCGCCGACATTGGCCGTGAGCGCATTCTTTCCGGTGAGCGCGCCGGCCTTGCCGTTGAACACCACATGGGTCGGCGTGAGCTTGCGCATGACCTCCTCGGTGTCGCTATAGGCTTCGCCGGGCGAGTCGTAGGACTTGAAGTTTCCCTTCTCGTCGCGCGGGACGTAGAGGTCCTGCTCGCCGATGTAGTAGACGCGATCGTAGCGCAGCGCGTGTCCGCGGCCGTCATTGAGACCGTCGCGCGGCAGCACCATCACGGCGCCGTTCATGCCGGAGACGACATGCCAGGGGATCATCGGTCCGCCGGGGGCGCAGTGATAGACGAACACGCCGGTCCGCGTCGCCTTCCAGCGTAGCACGACCTGTTCGCCCGGATTGACCAGGGTCAGCGCGCCGCCGCCCAGCGCTCCGGTCGCGGAGTGGAAGTCGATGTTATGCGGCATGCTGTTGGTCGCGGGATTGACCAGGGTCACCTCGACATAGTCGCCCTCATGGACCACCATCAGCGGGCCTGGCATCGAGCCGTTGAACGTCATGGCCTGGAAGGTGGTGCCCTTCTCGTCGATCACCATCTTCTTTTCCTGGACCACGAGCTTGAACTCCATGATCTTGGGCCCCTGCTTCGTCGCCTGCTCGTGCGCATGCACGAACGGCGGAGCCACCAGATCGACCTTCTGGCGCGGCAGCTTGAGGTCCTCGGCCATCGCGGGAGCCGCAAGCATCATCGCGGCGATGGCTGCACTGAACATGGCGGTGCGGCGGGTCAACATGGATCGCTCCTTCATTGGATCTGTTGTAGTGCCGCAATCACCATGCTCCCGTTGGAACTCGGCTTGTTTGTGCTGCAACAAGCAACTTCGCAATTGCGGAATCAGGCGGCGGATTTTGAGCGAATTTGGCGCGGCTGCGCCCGCGCAGCGCGCGAATGAGTTGCATCGGCGCGCAGTTTCTTGGGAGGCCGGACAGGGTGCGGAGCAAAGCGGGCCGGACTGTCCCGCGCGACGACGCGATAAGATGGGATCTGTCCGTTTGCCCATACGGCACGAGAATCGCGGGCGCTATGATGCGCGCTTCAGAGCACAGCTCTGGACCGATCGACGATGGGCTCCCGAACTCGTCAGCTCAGCCAGCGCACCGCCAGCAACACGATGAAGGCCACTGCCGCGGCGATGCAGAACACCGTGGTCATGAACATGGCGATGTTGCCGAGCAGGCCTGTGGGCCCCGACTCGTCGCGGAACGATTCGAAGCCGTCGGACTGGGGGATATGGCCGCGGATGCCGGCGAGGAGAGCAAATGAACGGATCAGCAGTTGCAGAGCTTCCATTGCGGTTTCCTCGAATCGTCGATAAATCAATGATGACGGGAAATGAGCCGGCCACTTTGAGGAAGCGCAAAGTCCGCGGTGATCACCGGCGTTCTACTGCTCCAACAGGGTATCTGCCGGCCGCGCCTTGAGAAAGCTCAAGGTCGTCCCTCTTGCCTTGTGTCAAGAACCTCCGAACCCCAGGTCGACACGCTCAGGTGACAGGCAGGACATGAGACCAGATCTTGCAGCATGCTACGGACAGGAGCGCCTCCCGCGCTACACCAGCTATCCCACGGCGCCTCATTTCTCCACCGCGGTCGGCCCGTCCACCTACGCAGAATGGCTGCGCGCGATACCAGCAAGCGCGACGGCATCGTTGTACCTGCACGTGCCCTTCTGTCGCTCGATGTGCTGGTATTGCGGCTGCAACACCATGGTCGCCAAACGCGACGAGCCGATTGCGGTCTACGAATCGGCACTACGTTGCGAGGTCGACATGGTGGCGCGCCAGATCGGCCGGCGGCTGCAGGTCGGGCACATTCATTTCGGCGGCGGCACGCCGACCATCATGGCGCCGGAATCCTTCGTCGATCTCGTCGGATCGCTGCGCCATTCCTTTTTCGTGTTGCCATCGGCGGAGATCGCCATCGAGATTGATCCGCGCACGCTGACGGCGGAGATGATCGCGGCGCTGGGGGTGAGCGGGGTCAATCGCGCCAGCCTGGGCGTGCAGAGTTTCGATCCGCGGGTGCAGCAGGCGATCAACCGGGTGCAGAGCTTCGAGCAGACTGCGGCGGCCACGAACGGGTTGCGTCAGGCCGGCGTTGCCGGCATCAACTTCGACCTGATCTACGGACTGCCGCATCAGAACGTCGAGTCGTGTCTCGACACCGTCCGGCGCGCCATCGACCTGCGCCCCGACCGGCTCTCCGTGTTCGGCTACGCTCATGTGCCATCGTTCAAGACGCACCAGCGCAAGATTCAGGACTCGGCGTTGCCGGACAGTCTGGAACGCTACGATCAGGCCTGCGCGATCGCTGACGCGCTGAAGGACGCAGGCTACGTCCAGATCGGGCTCGATCATTTCGCCTTGCCCACGGACCCGATGACCATCGCGTTCCGCGAAGGCCGGCTGCATCGTAATTTCCAGGGCTACACGACCGATGCCAATGATCTGCTGCTCGGCTTCGGCGCCTCGGCGATCGGACAGCTGCCGCAGGGCTATGTCCAGAATGCGCCGCAGGTCCGGGCCTATGAGCAGAAGATCGCGTCCGGCAGCCTCGCGACCGTGAAAGGCTATGGACTGACCGATGACGACCGCCTGCGGGCGGACATCATCGAGCGCATCATGTGCGACTACGGCGTGGATCTCGACGTCATCTGCACTCGCCATGGCACGGACACCGACGACATGCTGAGATCGGCGCCGCGGCTGCAATCGCTGATCTCCGACGGTGTGGTCGAGCTCAACGGCGGTGCGCTCGCGGTGACCGAGCATTCCCGGTTCCTGGTGCGCAGCGTCGCTGCGGCGTTCGATGCGCATCTCGACGCGTCGAAGCAGCTGCACAGCCGGGCGGTCTGACTGTCGAGGTGCCGCGGTGCTTGTGCCGCGACAAAGACCGCAAAGGGCATGCCCGCTACCGTTCGCGCTGGAATGGAGGCGCGCATGCCAATCTCCTTCGATGAACTGGTCGACGATGTCATGCGGCGAAGGCCGGAGACGATCGGCGTCTTTCTTGCTTTCCAGATGCGTTGCGTCGGTTGCCCGATCGCCTGTTTTCACAACGTCGCGGATGCCTGCCGCGAGCATGGCGTCGATCCCGACGCCTTCCTCGCGGCCCTGTGTGCCTGCACGTGATCAGGTGCGGGATGCGGCCGCGTCGCCGGCGCCCTGCTGCGCCAGCAGCACGATCTTGTGCGGCTCGCGCAGGACGATCTTCTGACGGCCGCTTTCGACCAGGCCGAGCTGCTCCCAGCCGGAGAGGATGCGGCTCACCGTGTGCAGCGTCGTCCCGGTCATCTGCGCAATGTCCTGCCGGCTGATCGGGAAATCGATCTGCACGCCATGATCGAGCTTGCGGCCGGCCTGGTTGGCGAGCCGAAGCAGCGCATGCGCGATGCGCTGCTCCACCTGCTGCGTCGACATTTCGATCACGCGCGCGTGGGTTTCCTGCAGCCGCTGGCCGACCGTCTGCAGCGTGTTCGCCGCCAGCGATGGGAACTTCGCGACCAGCCGCGGCCATGAGGCGGACGGCCAGGCCAGCACGATGCTGTCATCGACGGCGGTCGCTGTCGCCGGATAATGTTGGAGTCCGATGGCGGGGGCGACGCCGAACGTGTCCCCTGGCACGACATAGCGCACCACGATCTGGTCGCCGGTCGGTGTCGTCTTGCTGGCGCGGACATGACCGTGGAGCAGCAGGAAGAACGAGGTCGCATCGGCGCCCTGCTCGAACACCGCGCCGTTGCGGGGCACGCGAAGGGAGCGGGCTTCCCGCAGCACGTCCGTGAGATCCTCAGCGGACAGCCCTGCAAACAGCGGCAGATGCGCGACCAGCGAACGGTCGATGGAAGCCATGGTGTTCTCCGGGGCCGGATTCGGCTCAATTTTGCGGCGCTCAATAGCACGTTTTTGCGATCCGTCGGAAGTTTGTGCTGGCGCAAGCCATAGTGGGCGACGCGCAACTACATGTTAAGCACAGCGCCGCGATCGGTGCGGTTCCCGTCCTTCATCGAGCGAGCTTGCACATGGCCATTCCACGCAACTATCAGGGCTGGACCGTCCTCGCCAACGGGTTCAGGCCGTTCTTCCTGCTCGGCGCGCTCCAGGCTGCGCTGGCGATCCTGATCTGGCTCCCGGCCTTTTACGGTGAGCTGAAGCTGAGCTCGGGCTTTGCCCCCCGAGACTGGCACGTGCACGAGATGCTCTACGGCTACCTGCCGGCCATCGTCACCGGCTTCCTGTTCACGGCGATCCCGAACTGGACCGGACGGCTGCCGATCCGGGGCCTGCCGCTGCTCACCCTGGTGCTCGTATGGACAGCCGGACGACTGGCCGTCACGGTGTCTGCGCTGGGTCCCTGGTGGGCCGCGCTGCTGATCGATGCGAGCTTCCTCGTGCTCGTCGTCCTGGCCGCGGCGCGCGAGATCGTCGCCGGGCGCAATTGGCGCAATCTGCCGGTGGTCGCGATCGTCACGGTGCTGTGCGTCGGCAACATCGCCTTCCACGTCGAGGCCCATCTGCGTGGCTCGGCCGATTACGCGATCCGCGTCGGCGTTGCCGTGATCGTGCTGCTGCTCGCGCTCATCGGCGGCCGCATCACGCCGAGCTTCACGCGCAACTGGCTGGTCAAGCACAATCCCGGCCGGCTGCCGGCGCCGTTTGGCCGCTTCGACATCGCGGTCGTGCTGTTCAGCGCGCTGAGCCTGCTCGGCTGGATCCTGGTTCCTGAGAGCGCGCCGACCGCGCTCGCGCTGGCTGCGGCCGGCATGTTGCATGTGGTGAGGCTCGCGCGCTGGGCCGGCGATCGCACCTTGCGCGAACGGCTGCTGGTCATCCTGCATGTCGGTTACATGTTCGTCCCGCTCGGCTTCCTGCTCACGGCGGCCGCCAGCCTCGGATGGATTCTGCCAAGCGCCGGGCTGCATGCCTGGATGGTCGGAGCCGCCGGCATCACGACGCTTGCCGTGATGACGCGGGCCACGCTCGGCCACACCGGCCAGGCGCTGACGGCCGCGCCCGCGACCCAGGCGATCTATCTGGCGATCATCGTCGCAGCGGTGACGCGGGTCTGCGCCGCAGTGGCGCCGGCGCACGGCGAGGTGCTGCTGCACGTCGCGGCGTTGGCCTGGATCGTCGCATTCGCCGGCTTCGTCCTGGCGTTCGGTCCGCTTCTGCTCGGTCTCAAGCGTCGGTCACTGGCCGTGCGGCGGGCGGGATCGGCTCAGCCGGTGCTCTGATTGCGCGCCACGGCGCGGGGAAACACCACCTCGATCAACGTGCCGGATTTCGGCGCCGCCTTGATATGAAACTGCGCCCGGTTGGCTTCGACCAGCGCCTTGGTGAGCGACAGGCTGAGACCGGCGCCATCGGGGCCTTGCTCGGAAGCCGAGGGCGCACGGAACGGTTCGAGCGCGGCGGCCACCTCCTGATCGTTCAGGCCATGACCGGTGTCGCGCACGCGCAGCGCGACCTCGCCGAAATCGGTCAGCGCGGTCGAGACGATGACCTGGCCGCCGGGATTTGCCAGCGAGATCGAGGCCGAGATCAGGTTCATCGCGATCTGGCGCAGCGCCCTTGTGTCGGCGATGACCGGCGGCAGCAGTTGCGACAGCGAGGTGCGGATGATGATGCGGGCGCGGTTAGCCTGCGGCTGCATCACTGCGACACAGCTCTCCACCAGCTCGTTGAGGTTCTGGCTGGTGAAGGTGAGCTCGAGCTTGCCGGTCTCGATGCGCGACAGCTCCAAGAGATCGTCGATCAGGGAGACGACGCGCTCGCCCGAGGCGCGGATGTCCTTCATGTATTCGGCGTAGCGCGTGTTGCCGATCGTGCCGAAACGTTCGCCGATCATGACCTCGGCAAAGCCGATGATCGCGTTCAGCGGCGCGCGCACCTCGTGGCTGATCCGGGCCAGCATGTCGGCCTTGGCGTTGGCGGCCCGATCGGCCACGCGACGAGCCTGCAGCAACTCGCTATCGCCGCGATGGAGTTGCGACAGGTCGCGGAACACGGCAAAGAAATTCGGACCGTTGGGCCGGGTCCGGCCAATTGCCATCGACAACGGAATGACGCCGCCCTGAGCGACCTTCCCGAGCACCTCGCGGCCCTGATCGAGCCCGCTCGACGCGCCGGCCTGCTGCACGCTGTCGAGGTCATCGAGCACGAGGCGGGCGCTTTCCGGCGCGAACAGCTCGATCAGGTTACGGCGCACCAGCGCCGCGCCATCGTAGCCGAACAGCGCCTCGGCGCTGCGGTTGCAGGCGTGGATGTTGCCGCCGGCGTCGAACATCAGGATGCCCTCGGCTGTGACGTCGAGGATCGCCGCAAGATCTTCGGCTTCGGCGTGGCCGGCGGCCGGAGGCGGGGCCACGACCAGGGGGGCCGGTGCAGCCGAGGCCGGCGCCGACATCGGTGCGGCGTCGGCCGCCGTCGGAACCGCGGCTGCGGTTCCGGGCACCGGAGCGAAGATCAGGGCATGGGCGGTATCGCCGTCCCAGGTGATCGTGAACAGGCGAGCTTCCGCCTTCACCTCCTCGCTGGAGGAGCCGTCGGCGGCCGAGATCGTGACGGGGGTGCCGGCCTCCGACTTGTTCGACGCGGACGACACGCCTGGCTCGACATAGAGCGCATCGAGCCCGCCTGCCTGCTCCAGGGCCGCAAGATCGGCGTAGCCCATCTGCCTGAAGAAGGCCGGATTGCCATAGAGCAGACGATCGAGCCGGTAGATCAGCATGCCCGTCGGCAGCAGGTCGAGCAGGATGCGGTCGCGCTGACTGTCGCCCTGGGCCGGCGGCTCCTCGGGGCTGAGCCATTCGGTCTGCAGCTCCGCGCCATGATCGGTCGCCGTTTCCGTCGCCGACGGAGCCTGCTGCTGCGGCGGGACCGACGGATCGCTCACGCGCGATCCCGGCTCGAGCGCCGCACTCGCGACGCCCGCGGCTGAGTTGCGGATCTCGCCTTCGAGCCGAGCCGACAGCTGACGCGCGAGTTCATGGAACGCACTGTTCTCCACCGGCGTGAGCACCGGATGCTTGGACTCGCCCGGAGCGCGGAACGGGACCACGTTCCCGGTCGTTTCGAGCCCGATGCCGTCGATGTGGTGTACGTCCGGCGCAATGGAAGCCTCACGCGATGACGCAGTGACGTTGTCCTGCTGCGGCGGCACATCTGCGGCCTGCACATGGTCGGATTGGGCAGGTTCGGTTTCGTCGGCGTCCGGAGCATCAGTCGCGGCTGCATCGGTCGATGCGGGGCGACGCAGTGCGGCCAGCCGGTCCAGGGCGTCGAGGTCGCGACAGACGCCGAAGCCGCGATAGCCGGCATGGGTTCTGTCCTCCGTCAGGACAGGCAGTCCCGACAATTCGACCGCAAGCCGCTCGCCCTCCGCGGGCCAGCTGACGACGATCCCGCTCCAGGTCTCTTTCGTTTCGATCGCGGCACTGATTCGCCCTTCGGGATCGAGGCCTAGCGATGCAGCGAGCTCATGCCAGGGATGGCCGAGCTTGGCGGCGCTGTGCCGCCCGATCAGGCGGGTGAATTCATCGGAGCCGATCGAGAACCGTCCCTCGGCATCCGTCTGCCAGGAAAATCGGAGCGGATGGCGGCGGCCGACTGAAGGGTCCGCCGCGCCGGAATCGGCAGGATGCGCGTGATCTTCCGTTTGCGGCGCCGACGCCTTGAACAGGTCGGCCTCGGCCGGATCGTCGATCAGCAGGAACTCGGCCGACGCTTCGTTCGACAGCGCGCGGGATTCGTCTTCGGTTTGGCGTTCAGTCATTGCGTCCATCGGAAGAGGAGGCGAAGTCACGACCGCGGGCCCAGCGGGAACATCCACGGGGGCTGGTGATGCCGGGGCGGCATCCGCGGTTGGCTCAGGTATTGGCGCCGTGCCCGGCGCCTCGATCTCCTCGGCAGGGGCCGGCATCGGGACGGCCACCAGCCCGACCTGGTTGCCGCTGCCGATGCGGTAGAGCGCTGCGCGCTCCGTGCCGAACGTCACCTCGGCCATGCCATCGGCCAGCGCCGCCCTGCGTATCCCGACGAAATCCGGCTCGCTCAGGTCGCGCATGCCAAACAGGCGCCGTCCGGCTGAACTGATGCCGGCGAACTGACCGTCCTGGGTGAATGCGATCAGCGCATGCTCACTCGTCTCCACGAGCCGCTTCAGGCGATCCGCCAGGGGGAAGCTACGTCCACCCCCGTCGGTGCCGGTGATCAGCACCGCGCGCGTGCCATCCGGCAGATCGATCCGGGCGCAGCCGCAGGTCGCGAGCGTGCCGAGCGGCGCGCCGAAGCCACGGAGGCGTTCGAGCCGCAAGGCGCCGGTCTCGGGCAGCCGCCGTCCCAATTGAGCGACCTGGCGACGATGCGCGTCGGCAGGGCCGAGCGTCTTAGCAATCAGCGCCGCTGCGCTCGCCGCGCCGAGGGCGCGCGCCCCGGCCGCATTGGCCCACAGCACACGGCTGCCATCCGCCGACCATAGCCAGGCCGGCAGACTGCCGGCGGCGTGGACGGCCAGCCGGGGGTCGCTGAGGGCCTGCAATTCGAGATCGGCGTAGGTCATGGGCGACGACGGCAAACGGCTCTTGTGATGTTGATCGGCCGACGTTGATCGGCGGTCGGAACTGGTCGCGTTAAGAATTCGTTACTATCGCGCGTTTTGAGGGCCGAGGTCCACGGCGGGGCCGCGCTCCTGTCCTGCTAAAGCTTGGATAACCTTAATGTGTTCCTCGTGAGCCGCAGCGCGCGGAATCGCGGCGAACCCCCTGTTGGGGACCACGATGATACCTGGGCAGGTCGAGAGCTGCGCGGGCAACGGGACGGTCACCGCGAGGACGGGGCGCTAAGGGCGCCAGCCGATCGTGACGTCAGAAGGAGGGAACCATGACCGACGACGGGCGACGATTCGAGATTCCGAAAGACATGCGGGCGATGGCGGAGGCAGGCTTCAACCAGGCACGTCAGACGTTCGAGAAGTTCCTGGCTGGAGCGGAGGCGACGGCCGGCTCGCTCGAACACCGCAGCACGACGGTGCGGGCCGGGGCCAAGGACATCGGCGCCAAGGTCTTGTCCTACGCTGAAAAGAACGTCCAGTCGTCGCTCGACTACGCCCAATCGCTGGTGCACGCCAAGGACCTGCCCGAGGTGCTGCGGCTGCACGGCGAATTTGTTCAGGGCCAGATGCGGTCGCTCGCCGAGCAGGCAAGCGAAATGGGGCAGGCCATCGGCAAGGTTGCGATCGACGCCACAAAGCCTAAGGCCTGACGGAACGTTCTCCGCTCCCGAAAAATCTGGAAGCGGGTGCGGCAAACAGTTCCTGATAGTGGAATTTCCGTTGCGTTGCACAAAAGCGCCACGATATAGCTCTACGCGAGGTTGTTACCTCCCAGGGGCGGTTCCTCTGCGTGATCCGAAGTGACGTCCCGATTGCCGGGACGGTCCAGTCTCAATGTTTCGAAGGATGCATGCCATGACCAATGCCACCGATCCTTTCTCCGCGTCCATCATCCCGTTCGAGGTTCCCGAACAGGTGCGCGCGTTCGCCGAAAAAGGCGTGTCCCAGGCCCGCGAGAACTACGCCAAGTTCAAGGACGCAGCGGAAACCCACAATTCGGCCATCGAGGCCTTCTTCGCCAACGCCAGCAAGGGCGCCGGCGCCTACTCGTCCAAGGTCATGGAATTCACGAAGGCCAATACCACGGCTTCGCTCGACTTCGCCCAGGAGCTGTTCGGCGTGAAGTCGCCGTCGGAGGCGATGGAGCTGTGGACGGGCTTCGCGCGCAAGCAGTTCGAGACCTTGACGGCCCAGGCCAAGGAGCTCGGCGAGCTCGGCCAGAAGGTTGCGGCCGAGACGGTTGAGCCGATCAAGGAAAGCGCCACCAAGCTGTTCAAGACGGCGGCCTGAGGGCCAGCCTCAAGTCTCGCCGGGTGCGCGGTACGGGCCGTGTGCCGGCATGGACGGCGGGAGACCATGACCCGGGCGCGTTCGCGGCCGGGTTTGCTTTCTGGGGCTCGCCGTTTGCACGGGGGCTCGTTCGGGCCGAAGCGGCGTCAAAAAACGCCGTCACGGCAGGGGACTTTATCCGTTCTCGGCCTTGCCAAATTCGCCCGTTGCACCTAGTTTCCGGCCCGTTCGGACGCCCCCTCGTGGGCCGTCCCATGCGGATGCAGTTGTAGCTCAGTTGGTTAGAGCGCCTGTCTGTGGAACAGGAGGTCGGTGGTTCGAGCCCACCCAACTGTACCATGGCCACGCCCATCGCTGTGCCGTTCGCAAGCTCACCTCCATCCGTGCTCCGCGCCCCATTGATACTGCGCCGTGATTTGTAGCCCCGTCGCGACCTCTCGCGCAGGGCCGGGGCGTGGGCGCAGAGCTTTGGTCGCGGAAGCCCGAGCCCGGTCTCCGTATTTCGACGGATATATCGCCGGGTCGTGCGCTCGCTTGCGGTTTTGCTGCGCCGGATCGGTAGCACGGCGTGGCGCCGTTGCTTGCGAATCCGGTCTCCTTCAATCACAGTTGGCGGCAACGAGGGGGAGGGGGCGATGAGAGGGATTGATCTCGATCCATGCATCTCTGCCGTACTGATCGCTATAGCCGCGCTGTTAGTCCCCGTAACCGCACGGGCCTATACCGCCGAGCAGGAGCAGGCGTGCACAGGCGATGCGTTCCGGCTTTGTAGTTCCGACATTCCCGATGTCGATCGTGTCACCGCCTGCATGGTCCGCCGCAAGGCCGAGCTGTCGCCGCCATGCCGCGCCCAATTCGGGCCGCCAGAGCGCCAGACAGCGTCATCGGGCCGCGCGGAGCGGCCGATGAGCATTCGTTCTGTCACCAGGAAGCCGGTCACTGCGCGCGCCGGCAAATCGAAGAAGTCGACGCGACCGGACGCGACCTGAGCGATGCCGATGGCCGCATTTGGCGGCACCGGGAATGATGGCGGTCCTCGACGCGCAGCCTCAACATGTAAATGCGATGGGGCATGACCGGATGTTGTCGAACATCGCGGCCTGATCTGCTGTTTTGCCTGCTTTGGTGTAACTCAAAAACCAATGCGTTTCGGCAATCAGGAGTTACGTCTTATCGATCGCTAAATTTATCTTCCGCGAATCAGTCCGCTGATTCATTTTCGCTGCCGGGGTCAATCTGGAGGCCAAGGTATGAACGTTATTGTTTTCGCATCGCGTAAGGGCGGTTCAGGCAAGAGCACCCTGGCCGCCCATCTCGCTGCGCAGATCAAGTCGAGCAAGTCTTGTCTGCTCATCGATGCCGACCCGCAGGGGTCGCTGACGCTTTGGCACAAGCTGCGCGGCACCAACGAGCCGCCGATCAAGACGGCCGTGAACTCGGTGAGCGCGATCGTGTCCGCCGCCCGCCGCGACGGCGTCGAATGGGTGCTGATCGATACGCCGCCGACCATCTCGGCCGTCGTCGAGGATGCGATCAAGAACGCCACCATGGTGATCATCCCGGCCCGCCCCGGCGTGTTCGACGTCAACGCGGTACAGGAGACGATCCAGACCTGCCGCGCCGCGCGCAAGCCCTACGCGGTCGTTCTCAATGGCGCGCCGGCGCGCCGCGACGATGCTGAGAGCCCGATCGTCACCATCGCCCGCGAGGCGCTGGCGAAGTTCAAGGCCCCGGTGTGGGGCGGCCAGATCACCAACCGCGCCGATCTGCTGATGGCGCTGGGCCAGGGTGAAGGCGTGCGGGAATATTATGCGGAGGGCCGGGCTGCGGCCGAGATCGCACGCCTCTGGGCTGCGATCGAGCGTTCGGTGCGGGCGATTCGCGGGACTGTGTCGGCCAACGGCGCCATGCACAAGCAGGCGGCCTGATCGCGGCATCAGATGAGGCATCGACGCGCGGTCTTCCGCGCGTTTTTTGCGTCGGGTCACACGATCTGGCGTGAGTGCCGACCTCGCGCCGCGCGCGAGGGCGCGGCGAGGTCAGGCAACCATCAGGAAATAGAAGGCGATTGCCGGCGTCAGGGTCAGGATGACGGACCAGATCCCGACCGCCCAGAGAATGTCTTCGACGCTGAACCCCTGGTGCTCAGGGTATGGATGATCCTGCAAAGCCACGACGCCCTCGCGCTCTTTGATGTTTTCAACATCCATAGCGGAACATCTTTAAACACGAGGTTGCGGACTGCGCCGCTTTTGATCGCGTTTGTTAGCTCGGATTAACCACGGAGATTCTGCTCCGGCTCCGCAGCGGCGGCGCGGCTCTGCCTGGCTGTTCCGATCGGGAAGGCAAGGCAGAGCCGGCGAATAGGTTGGGGCGTGCTCAGGCAACGCGGTTCTGCGTGGTCGTCGGCTGGCGCCGCTCGATCTGCTGATCCAGCCGTGCGGCGAGGTCGTCGCCAACCTCCACCATCGGCAGCCGCACTTCGGGGCTCGCAATGACGCCGGTGCGCGCCAGCCAGTACTTGGCCGGTGCGGGGCTCGGCTCGGTGAACAGCAGCCGCGTCAGATGCTCGACCTGCGCCCAGCACGCTGCTGCCGCGTCGTGACGGCCGGCCTTCACGTGCTGCAGGATTGCGACAAACGTCTCGGTCTCCAGATGTGCCGAGAGCAGGATGGCGCCGTCGGCACCGGCCTGCAGCGCATCGAAGCTCTGGGCGTCTTCGCCCGTCAGGATATGAAAGCCAGCGCGCCGGCGCGTGATCAGGTCGCGCGTCTGCGTGCGGTTGGCGCAGCAATCCTTGAGCCCAGCGATGGCGGGATGCTCGGCGAGCTGCAGCAACGTCTCGTTGTCGAGGCCGACCGCCGACCGATAGGGAATGTTGTAGAGCACGATCGGATGGGCGGTGCGGTCAGCCAACGCGGTGAAATGCGCCAGCAGGCCGCGCTGCGACGGACGCACGTAAGGCGGACTCGAGATCAGATAGAAGTCGATCGGCCATGACGCGGTTCGGTCGAGCGCTTCGATCACCTCGGCCGTCGCCACGCCGCCGACACCAAGACAGATCGGCAGCGACCGGCCGGTGGTGTCGAGCTCGTCCCGGACCACGCTGATCAGACGGGCGCGCTCGTCCCATGACAGCGCCAGTCCTTCTCCTGACGTGGCACCGAGCACCAGTCCATCGATCCGCTTGGCAGCGTAGTGCCGAACCAGACTGCGTAAGGATGGTTCGTCGAGCGCGCCATCGCGGAACGGCGTGATCAGGGGCAGCCAGAGGCCCTGCAGTCGGGTCGTAACGTCGGTCATGGTCCATCTCCTTGGGTTGGCAGGAGCCGGAGACGGGACACGCAAAAAAGCCCCGTCCTCGCGGCGGGGCTGGTGATGCGGCGGTGAATTCGAGAGATTCTAGCGCGCGCGTCCACATGTCCCCGGGAGGGGAGCTTTTTTCGACGACAACTTGGCGTACGAAGACGTGGACATGCGATCTAGATGCGCGGTGCGGGCGATGCTGTCAACGCCGCATCGGGCACGACACGGAAACATTCGGCAAAAAAATAGCCGGGCCCAAATGAGCCCGGCTGGAGGTATTGGCCAAAGCGGCCGACACAATCACCTTCCAAGAGGGATTTCTGAACGCTCGCGCCACTGGAGGAGGGGGACAATGCGCAACGCCAACGCTCAGCACATCCTCAGTATGGGCTCTCGCATGGCGTCGCAGCAACCATGCAAGCCGCATGTCAGACATGCACAATCTTACGCCGGCCAGCGCTGCGCTTTGCTCACGACGAAGTCACGGAACACTTGAACGCGAGCGACCGTTTTCAATTCCTCGGGATAGACGAAGTAGGTGTCGAGCTGGATCGAATCCGACTCTCCGAACAATTGCACGAGACGGCTGTTTTCCTCGACGAGGTAGTCCGGCAGCGCGGCGATGCCGAGTCCTTGCTGGCAGGCGCGGACCAGGCCGAGAATGTTGTTGACCCTGAAATAGGCCTCGCGCGGACCGGAGCCGTTGCGGCCGGCATCGACCAGCCAGCTGCGGTTCTGGAGATGCGGCGCGACTTGGCCGTCGGCCAGCATGATGATGCGATGATCATCGAGCTCGTCGAGCGTGCGCGGCGTGCCGAAGCGCTTGACATATTCCGGTGAACAATAGGCGTGGAAGCTGATCGCGAACAGCTTGCGCTGGATCAGATCGGGCTGGGTCGGCTTGCGGGTGCGGATCGCCACGTCCGCCTCGCGCATCGACAGATCAAGCTCCTCGTCGGTGACGATCAGCGAGATCCGGATCTCCGGATAGAGCGCGGTGAATTCTCCGAGTCGCGGGATCAACCAGTTGATGCCGACGCCCGGCGTGGTCGTGATCTTCAGGTCGCCGCTCGGGCGCTCGCGGCTATCGGTCAGCTTGGCGCGCGCCGCCTGCAGCTGCATGAAGACGTCATGCGCGGTTCGGAACAGGAGGTCGCCTTGCTCCGTCAGGATCAGCCCGCGGGCGTGGCGGTGGAACAGCGAGACTGCGAGCTCCTGCTCGAGCGCGCTGACCTGGCGCGACACCGCCGATTGTGACAGCCCGAGCTGCTCCCCGGCATGCGTGAAGCTGCCTGCTTCCGCCGCTGCGTGAAACACCTTCAGCTTGTCCCAATCCATATCCGTAAATCCATCCCGTGATCGTGGCATCGTCAGTTCATTCCGCCGCGGCGCGTTCGCTCGCGGCGTGGGCGAGGAAGCGTTCGGCCTCGAGGGCGGCCATGCAGCCCATGCCGGCTGCGGTGATCGCCTGCCGATAGGTTTCATCGGCGACGTCGCCGGCTGCAAACACGCCGGGAACGGAGGTCGCGGTCGAGCCCGGCACCACCTCGACGTAACCGGAAGGCTTCAGTTTCAGCTGCCCCGCGACCAGCTCGGTTGCCGGCGCGTGGCCGATTGCAACGAACACGCCATCGGCGGGCAGCTCGGTGAGCGCGCCGGTCTTGACGTTCTTGAGCCGGACATGCGTGACCTTGGATGGCGAGCCGGCGCCGCAGATCTCATCGAGGGCGCTGTCCCAGACGACCTTGATCTTGGGATGCTTGAACAGCCGCTCCTGCAGGATGCGCTCGGCGCGGAAATGGTCGCGCCGGTGTACGACGGTGACGGTCGATGCGAAATTGGTCAGGAACAACGCTTCCTCGACCGCGGTGTTGCCGCCGCCGACGACGACGACCTCCTTTCCGCGATAGAAGAAGCCGTCACAGGTCGCACAGGCCGAGACCCCGAAGCCCTTGAACGTCTCCTCCGACGGCAGCCCGAGCCAGCGCGCCTGGGCGCCGGTCGCCAGAATGACGGTCTCGGCGAGGTAGACGTCACCGGAGTCGCAGGTCAGGCGGAACGGACGCTGTCCCAGCTCCAGCTTGGTCACGAGGTCCGTCTTGATCTGGGCGCCGACATGCGTCGCCTGCTTTTCCATCTGCTCCATCAGCCAGGGACCCTGGATGACGTCGGCAAATCCCGGATAGTTCTCCACGTCGGTGGTGATGGTGAGCTGGCCGCCTGGCTGGATGCCCTGAATCAGCACCGGCTCCAGCATAGCTCGTGCCGCGTAGATCGCCGCCGTATAGCCAGCAGGGCCGGAACCGATGATGACGACTTTGGCATGGATCGGAGCTTGCATGTGGCCGAAGACTCGCTGGAAAAGGGAGGATTACCGACGCAGCGAGCGGAATGCGCTGAAGAAACGCTCCGAAGCCCCATCGAAAATGTCAAATCCAAGTCTAAGCCATCTGGCAAGCTATGCAAGAATTGCAACGCATCTCGGCGAATTTTCCCTTCACGAGCCGGTCAACAGGGGAAATCTAAAGCAATAAAATTGCGTGGATTGACCGGCTTGCGCTAAGAGAGTTGCCCATCGTCGCCCGGCGCCCCCTGCGCCTCCTCCTGTTCCGCCAGAGCCCACAATCCCCGTGTCCAAGAATCTTGATGAGATCGATCTCAAAATCCTGAGCGAAATTCAGGCCGACGGCAGGATCACCAATGTCGAGCTCGCCAAGCGGGTCGGCATCTCGCCGCCGCCTTGCTTGCGCCGCGTGCGGACCCTGGAGGAGGAAGGCTACATCACCGGCTACCGGGGCCTGCTCGACCCGCGCAAGCTCGGCTTCGACGTGACCGTGTTCGCCTCGGTCCACCTGTCGAGCCAGGCGGACGCCGATCTGAAGGCGTTCGAAGAGTTCGTGCGGTCCGAGCCGCTGGTGCGGGAATGCTGGATGCTGTCCGGCGAGGTGGACTTCATCCTGAAATGCGTGGCACCGGACATGGCGACGTTTCAGGAGTTCGTGACCCACCTGACGGCGGCACCTCACGTGCGCAACGTGCGAACGTCCCTGGTGCTGCACAACTCGAAATACGAGGCGGCGGTGCCGCTCGAGGTCAAGGGACGCAGCTAGGCCCACCGCCATTCCGGGTTCGCCTCGTTCGAGGCGCCCCGGAATGACTGTGAGTGAAAGCCTACGCCTTCTTACGCAGCATCGCGTCGAGGCTGATCGGACCCCCGCCGGCCGTCGCCAGATAAAGGCATGAGAAGCAGAATGCGATTGCCGCGGTGCCGTTGTTCAGGAGCGGCAGCCACACCGGCTCACCTGTCTTGAACATGTGACCGAGGAAATAGGCGAAGGCCATCTGACCCGACAGAATGAACGCGACGGGCCGCGTGAGCAGACCCACCATCAGCAATCCGCCCAGCACGAGCTCGATCAGGCCGGCCGTATAGATGAGCGGCGGAATGTTTGCGAAATACGGAAGCACTGGAAACTTGAAGATCTTCGCCACGCCGTATTGAAACAACAACAGACCCGTGACGAAGCGAAACAGGCTGAGTACAGCCGGTTGCCATTTCGAGAACATCTGCTCCATGTCGATCATCCCCCAATCAAAGCCATCATGATGCGACGGACCGGACCCATCCTCCCGGCACGGCTCGTCGGTTCTGCACTAGCTCATTCCCGAAAGCCCGTCACCGGCGTGTGGCCTGGAGCCCGATGAATTGACCGTGTGCTGCCGAACGCCATTGTGCCGCAGTGCGGCCGGCCAAACGACGAAGGGCCGCGCCTTCGCGCAGCCCTGGTTTCGTCCGAACGGTCACAGGCACCGCTCCGGTGCCTCGGGTCCTCAGCGCCACTCGACCTTGGCGATCTCGTAGGACTTGGCGCCGCCGGGCGCCATGACCTCGACGGTAGTGCCCATCTTCTTGCCGATCAGCGCGCGCGCCAGCGGCGAGGTGATCGAGATCTTGCCCTTCTTGGCGTCCGCCTCGACCTCGCCGACGATCTGCCAGACCGTCTTCTTCTCGGTGTCCTCGTCGATCAGGGTCACCGTCGCGCCGAACTTGATCGTGTCGCCGGAGAGCTTGGTCACATCAATGATGTCGGCGCGCGCGAGCTTGTCCTCGAGCTCGGCGATGCGGCCCTCGTTGTGAGACTGCTCTTCCTTGGCGGCGTGATATTCCGCGTTCTCGGACAGGTCGCCATGCGAACGCGCTTCCGCGATATGTTCGATGATGCGCGGACGGTCCACCGATTGGCGCTGCTTGAGCTCGTTCTCCAACGCGGCGTAGCCCATCGAAGTCATGGGAACCTTTTCCACCATCTCTTCTCGTCCTTCAGTCGTGCGGGCGGGGGCGCGCACGATCAGCATCTTCAGAATAGGCCTTTGCGGCTCAAAGCAAAGCCTCAAGGCCCGGCAAGACCGTCCCGTCAAAGGCCGGTACAACATCGAACGGGGCGGCGAGTTCCTGAAAGCTTCTATTGCCGATTGTTGCCAACCGCTTAGCGGGCGTTCGCCCGCACGCTGCGATTAGTTTTCGGAAAAGTAACTCTGCAGGGTGCGGACCTCAAGGTCTCCCCCGAGATAGGCACGGATGCCTTGCGCGGCCGCCACGGCACCCGAAAGAGTGGTGTAATACGGCACTTTATGCAAGAGGGCAGCGCGCCGCAGCGAGCGGCTGTCGGCCAGCGCCTGCGGGCCTTCGGTGGTGTTGAAGACCAGCTGGATGTCGCCGTTGGTGATGGCGTCCACGATGTGCGGCCGGCCTTCCAGCACCTTGTTGATCTTCTCGGTCGGCACGCCCTGGTCGGTCAGGAAGCGCTGGGTCCCGGAAGTCGCTACCACCTTGAAGCCGAGTTCGTGCAGCATCCGCACCACCTCGGTGATGCGCGCCTTGTCGCTTTCACGCACCGACACGAACACCGTTCCTTTGCGCGGCACGCGTGTGCCGCCCCCGAGCTGGCTCTTGGCGAACGCCACGGCGAACGAGCGGTCGATGCCCATCACCTCGCCGGTGGAGCGCATCTCCGGGCCGAGCACGGTGTCGACGCCGGGGAAGCGGGCGAACGGGAAGACTGATTCCTTCACCCCGACATGCTTGAGCGCGCGCTTGGTCAACCCGAAATCGGCGAGCTTCTCGCCCGCCATGATCCGGGCCGCAATCTTGGCGACCGGCGTGCCGACCACCTTGGCGACGAAGGGCACCGTGCGCGAGGCGCGCGGATTGACCTCGAGCACGTAGATCGTGCCGTCCTTGATCGCATATTGCACGTTCATCAGGCCGACGACGTCGAGCCCGAGCGCCAGCTCGCGGGTCTGCCGCTCCAGCTCGGCGATGGTCGCCTCGTCGAGCGAATGCGGCGGCAGCGAGCAGGCGGAATCGCCGGAATGGATGCCAGCCTCCTCGATGTGCTCCATGATGCCGACGATGAAGGTGTCCTTGCCGTCGGAAAGGCAGTCCACATCGATCTCGGTGGCGTCCGACAGGTAGCGGTCGAACAGCAGCGGGTTCTTGCCCAGCACCGTGTTGATCTGGCCGGTCTTGTCGTTGGGATAGCGCGCCTTGACGTCGGCCGGCACCAGCTCCGGCAGGGTGCCGAGCAGGTAGTCGCTGAGCTGGTTGTCCTCGCGGATGATCTGCATCGCGCGGCCGCCGAGCACATAGGATGGGCGCACCACCAGCGGCAGGCCGAGATCGGCCGCCACCAGGCGCGCCTGCTCGACCGAATAGGCGATGCCGTTCTTCGGCTGCTTCAGGTGCAGCTTGTCGAGGATGCGCTTGAAGCGGTCGCGGTCCTCGGCCAGGTCGATGGCTTCCGGCGAGGTGCCGAGGATCGGTACCTCGGCGGCTTCGAGCGCGCGCGCGAGTTTCAGCGGCGTCTGGCCGCCGAACTGCACGATGACGCCATGCACGGTGCCGTTCTTGCGCTCGGTGGCGATGATCTCGAGCACGTCCTCGGCCGTCAGCGGCTCGAAATACAGCCGGTCGGCGGTGTCGTAGTCGGTCGAGACCGTCTCCGGATTGCAGTTGACCATGATGGTCTCGTAGCCGGCATCGGCCAGCGCGAAACAGGCATGGCAGCAGCAATAGTCGAACTCGATGCCCTGGCCGATCCGGTTCGGACCGCCGCCGAGAATGATTACCTTCTTCTTGTCCGACGGCGCGCTCTCGTCGCCGAGAGCGCCGGCAAACGGCGTCTCATAGCTCGAATACATGTAGGCGGTCGGCGAAGCGAACTCCGCCGCGCAGGTGTCGATTCGCTTGAACGCCGGACGGACGCCGAGCGCCTGCCGCTTGGCGGCGACCTCGGCTTCGGTGGTGTTGGCGAGCACCGCGAGCCGCGCGTCGGAGAAGCCCATCGCCTTCAGCGTGCGCATGCCGCTGGCATTCGGCGGCAGGCCATGACGGCGAACCTTGTCCTCCATCTCGACGATGCCGCGCATCTGCGCCAGGAACCACGGATCGATCTTGCAGGAGTTGAAGATGTCCTCGTCCGACCAGCCGAGGCGCATCGCCTGCGCCACCTGGAGCAGGCGGTTCGGGGTCGGCGTGCCCAGGGCGGCGCGGATCGCATTCTTGTCATCGCCGCGGCCGAGCCCCTCGATGTCGATCTCGTCGAGGCCGGTGAGGCCCGTCTCCAGGCCGCGCAGCGCCTTTTGCAGGCTTTCCTGGAAGGTGCGGCCGATCGCCATGACTTCGCCGACCGACTTCATCGAGGTCGTCAAGGTGGTCGAGGCGCCCGGGAATTTCTCGAAGGCAAAGCGGGGGATCTTGGTGACGACGTAGTCGATCGTCGGCTCGAACGAGGCCGGGGTCGCGCCGCCGGTGATGTCGTTGGCGATCTCGTCCAGCGTGTAGCCGACCGCGAGCTTGGCCGCGACCTTGGCGATTGGGAAGCCGGTCGCCTTGGAGGCCAAGGCCGAGGAGCGCGACACGCGCGGATTCATCTCGATCACGACCATGCGGCCGTCGGCCGGGTTGACGCCGAACTGCACGTTGGAGCCGCCGGTCTCGACGCCGATCTCGCGCAGCACCGCCAGCGAGGCGTCGCGCATGATCTGATATTCCTTGTCGGTCAGCGTCAACGCCGGCGCCACCGTGATCGAGTCGCCGGTGTGCACGCCCATCGGATCGAGGTTCTCGATCGAGCAGACGATGATGCAGTTGTCGTGTTTGTCGCGGACGACCTCCATCTCGTACTCCTTCCATCCGAGCACCGATTCCTCGATCAGCACTTCGTTGGTGGGGGAGGCATCGAGACCGCGCTCGATGATGTCGAGATACTCTTCCTTGTTGTAGGCGATGCCGCCACCGGTGCCGCCCATGGTGAAGGAGGGACGGATGATCGCGGGCAGGCCGATCTCGGACAGCGCCATCAGCGCCTGTCCCAGCGCATGCTCCTGATAGCGCTTGCGGCGCTCGTTCTCGCCGAGCGTCCATTGCCGGTCGAGCTCGTCGCGCGCGGCGCCCGACAGCGTCTCGCGCTCGGCCAAGTATTTGTCTCGATACTGCTTCTTCAGCGCCGACGCATTGGCGAGCCGCGACTTCGGGGTCTGCAGCCCGATCTTCTCCATCGCATTGCGGAACAGCTGGCGGTCCTCGGCCTTGTCGATCGCGTCAGCCGTCGCGCCGATCATTTCGACGTCGAACTTCTCCAGTGTCCCCTGCCGGCGCAGCGACAGCGCGCAGTTCAGCGCGGTCTGCCCGCCCATGGTCGGCAGCAGTGCGAAGCCGCCGGGGATGACGTGGCGTTCCTTCTCGATGATCTTGGCGACGATCTCCGGCGTGATTGGCTCGATATAGGTCGCATCGGCCAATTCCGGATCGGTCATGATCGTGGCCGGATTGGAATTGACGAGGACGACGCGATAGCCCTCCTCCTTCAGCGCCTTCACCGCCTGCGTACCGGAATAGTCGAATTCGCAGGCCTGGCCGATCACGATCGGACCGGCGCCAATGATCAGGATGGTCGAGATGTCGGTTCGTTTCGGCATTCAAGCTCACGGGCAAGAAACGGGCAGGAATTGGGCACAAAAAAAGGGCGCGCGTGCCGCGCGTCCCCGAAGGCCAAGGCGCGACCATTGCTCGCGCGCGAGCGGTCTTTAGACCAGTTTCCTCTGAGCGAAAAGGGTTTTGGGCCGAAATCAACGGCCAATTTGGCCGAAGAGGGTCTGAGGGGCGCGGCGCCGTCGCTGGCTCGCCGAGCCGAAGCTGCGCGGCAGCGACGGCTGGAGGCCCGGCCTGGACTTGAACCAGGTTCAAGAGCGTTGCACCGCTCTTCGCGTCGTAGCTTCCGCCACCGGGCCGGGGGTGATCTTACCTCTCAGGGCCGCGTGAGCCAGCCCGTGTTTCAGTTAACCCTAATCCGGTTGCTCGATGTTGGGCCACGGCGTGGGCTGGTCGGCTCGGCCGGTCACACGGTTCCCATTGCCGGCTGCGCCACGAAGGTCATGCGCCAGGGATTGTGGCCGATATTCTTCGGCGCCCGGACGGCAGAGAGGCCGGCCTTCTTCAGCCGTGCCAGGATCTCGGCCTCGCTGTAGCGCTGCAGGCCGACCTTGGTCCGCAACTGCCGGTAATCGGACAGGGCAGTGGCGACCAGCCCGACCAGGGCATCCTTGAGGAAGCCGTCCCGCGCCGCGAACATCAGCAGCGCGAGCACGTCACGGCCCATGCCGACGTCCGGACGCAGGACGTCGCCGAGGACGAACTTTCCCGACGGCTTCAGCAGCCGCCTGATCACGGCCAGGGCTGCATCGAATTCCGCCTCGCTCATGTACTGGGCCACGGAGTTCATGACCACGAGGTCGATCGAGCCTTCCTGCATGTTGCGCAGCTCGTCCAGCGACCGCACGCGGATCTTGGTGTTGGGAGCGAAGCGCGCGATCAGCCGGCCGCGCACGCCCGGCGCCGGCTCGGCCAGGATGAGCGTCATGCAGGCGTCGGCGACCTTGGCGGCCGACAGGGCCTCTCCGCAGGAATAGTCGAGAACGACTGCGTCGGGCGAGGGAATATAGCCGACGATGTCGCGCGCGATCCCCTCGAAGTGCAGGTCGCGATGCAGCTTGCTCGCATAGATCGTGTGCGTGGAATCGTAATAATCGATCCAGTCGTCCATGGCGGGTTCCGGCAAACACAGTTCCTTGATCGGAACTGGAGGGGTCAGCGAGCGTTAACGGGTCCGATCATCCGTGTCCATCGCTGCTTCTAACAGGAAGGCCAAGCCGTGAGTAAAGCAAAGACCGACAAGACCGCCCCCGAGCTCGATACCCCGACCGATCTGTCCCCGGATGCCGTGAACAAGATCTCGACGGCATTGAACACGCTGCTTGCGGACGCCTTTGCGCTCTATCTGAAGACCAAGAACTTCCACTGGCACGTCAGCGGACGGCATTTCCATGACTACCACGAAATGCTCGACGAGCAGTCGGACGCGATCTTTGCCACCACGGACCAGCTCGCCGAGCGCGTGCGCAAGCTCGGTGGCACCACGCTGAAATCGATCAGCCAGATCAGCAAGCTGCAGACCATCAAGGACAACAACGAGGAGTATGTGCCGCCGCGCGAGATGTTGCGGGAGTTGATGGAGGACAACAAGCACGTCGCGGCTGCGATGCGGAAAGCGCACGGGCTGTGCGACGACAATGACGATCCCGCCACCGCGGGACTGCTGGAGACCTTCATCGACGAGACCGAGCGCCGCACTTGGTTCTTGTTCGAAGCCAGCCGCCAGGAAGGCAGCAACGCGGCGTAGGCGGGCCAGCGTCGAGTTGAGGTCCGGGCGCGCTGCGAGGACGTGGCGCGCCGGTCCGGCCTCGATGCCGGCCTCCGGCTCATACCATGCCAGGCTATGCGGAGTGGCCGAGTGCCGACCAGCTCCGATAGATCATGTAAGCCGCCACCACGAATACCACCGTGGCAAACACCTTGTTCAGGGTGCCGCGCGTACCGGACAGGCGAGCCGCCAGCTTCGCACCGACCAGGCCACCGGCGATGCCGGCGACGAGAAAGGTCGCCGCCAGCGCCCAGTCGACCAGTCCCGACAGCGCGTAGTTTGCTGCGGTCGTCAGTCCGAACGCCGTGACGGACACGAGCGAGGAGCCGATCGCGTAGAGGATCGGCATGCCCGTCGCAAACATCAGAGCCGGAACGATCAGGAAGCCGCCGCCGATGCCGAAGAAGCCGGACAGTGTTCCCGTGCCGAAACCGAATGCCAAGAGCGGCAACAGATTGTCGCGCGAAAGCTTGACGTCCAGCTGGCTGTTCGTGCCGCGCCTGCGCAGCATCAAGAGGCCGATCACGATCATGACCAGGGCGAACAGCAGCAGCAGCTTCTGACCGTCGACCATCTTGCCGAGCGTCGAGCCAGCGAAGGCGCCGACCACGCCCGTTGCAGCAAACACCAGCGCGCAAGGCCATTTGACGTTCCCGGAGCGGGCATGATTGGCGAGATTGGCCGCCGCGTTGATCGCTACGGCGACCGCGCTCGTGCCGATCGCGACGTGGGGATTGCCGACGCCGACCAGATACACCATGAGCGGCACGGCCAGCACCGATCCGCCCCCGCCGATCAGGCCGAGCGTGAATCCGACGAAAGAGCCGGACAGCGAGCCGAGCGCAAGCTGGGCAGCGGACAAGGTCATCCTGCGATGCTCCGGACTGGCGTGCCGCGCCGGTGCCCGGCCGTTGCCAAATGGGAAAGCCGAGCCGCGACGTCTGCCGCGTGCTCGGTGGGGCGAGGGGTGTCCTAGAGTGCGTTGAGCGGGACTTTCAGGAAGCGCCGGCCGTCCTGATCGGGCGTCGGCAGCCGTCCCGCCTTCATGTTCACCTGCAGGGAGGGGATGATCAGCTTGGGCATGTCCAAGGTGCGGTCGCGCGCCTCGCGGGCGGCGACGAACTGATCCTCGGTGATGCCGTCGCGGACGTGGATGTTGTGCGCGCGCTGCTCGGCCACCGTCGTTTCCCAGCGGATGTCGCGGCCGTTTGGACCGTAGTCGTGGCACATGAACAGCCGCGTCGCGTCAGGCAACTCCAGCACCCGGCGGATCGAGCGATACAGCGTGCGGGCATCGCCGCCAGGAAAGTCGGCGCGTGCCGAGCCGCCGTCCGGCATGAATAGCGTGTCGCCGACGAAGGCGGCGTCTCCGATCACATGAGTCATGCAGGCCGGCGTGTGCCCCGGCGTATGCATGGCGAAGGCGGTGATTGCGCCGATCCGGTAGGTGTCGCCATCATGGAACAGGCGGTCGAACTGGCTGCCGTCGCGCTGAAACTCGGTGCCTTCGTTGAAGATCTTGCCGAACGTCTCCTGCACCATCCTGATGTTGGCGCCGATGCCGATCCTGCCGCCCAGCCTTGACTGGATGTAGGGCGCCGCCGACAGATGGTCGGCATGGACATGGGTCTCGATCAGCCAGTCCAGTTGCCAGCCGCGATCCTCGATCAGGCGAATGATCTCGTCGGCCGAATGCGGTGCGATGCGCCCCGATGCATAGTCGATGTCCATGACCGAATCGATCACCGCGCAGGCCCGCGAGCCTGGGTCCTTGACCACATAGCTGACGGTGTTGGTGGCGCGATCGAAGAACGGTGTGACCTCGGGTTTCACTGACAGGTCGACCGGATGTGGAATGCCGGACATCCAAGCCTCCCTCATTCTGAAGCGACTGCGGCGAGCGAGGGCCGGCGGCTCGAGAGCATGCGGGCTGCGGCCATTCCGATCATCATGGCCGTGACGAACAGGACGATGGCAGGCGAGCCGTAGCCGAGCGCCACGAAGGCCGGGCCCGGGCAGATGCCGGCGAGGCCCCAGCCAATGCCGAAGATCGCAGGGCCGGTTGCGATCCGCCAATCCAGCGTCTGAAAGGATGGCAGGTGGAATTGGTCACCGAGGACGGGACGCCGGCGCCGGAAAACCAGTCGGAAGCCGGCGAAGGTGACCCCCACCGCTCCAGCCATCACGAGGATCAGGCTCGGATCCCAGCCGCCGAAGCGGATCGCCGCGAAATCGAGGAAGTTGAGCACCTTCTCTGGATTGGACATGCCCGAGAGCAGCAGCCCGAGTCCGAAGATGAGGCCGACGGTGAACTGGACGAAAATGATCATGGTGCCTCACAGCACGTGGCGAACGAGGAAGGTGGTCGCGACCGCGGTGGCCATGAACACCAGCGTGGCGACGATCGAGCGCGGCGAGAGGCTGGCGATGCCGCAGACGCCATGACCCGAGGTGCAGCCGTTGCCCCAGACCGCCCCGAAGCCGACCAGCAGCCCGGCTGCAACCATATCGATCGGACCGACCTCCAGCTTCAGCGGCGGCAGGCTCCCGCTGACGATGCGGACTGCAAGGGCGGCGGCGACCAGCCCTCCTATGAAGGCGAGCCGGCCAGCGAGCGCACCGTCCCAGGGCGGCAACAGCCGCGCGGCAATGCCGCTGACGCCGGCAATACGGCCGGTCAGGCCCATCAGCATGACGGCTGCAGCGCCGATGAGGGCGCCGCCTGCGAGCGCCGTGACCGCTGTATACTCCGTGATCATATCGTCCTTGATTCCCTCGTCGGGGGCATGTTGCAATCGGCTGTCATGTGCATTATTGCATATATACGAAAATGAAGAAGTAACAATCATGACAACACAGGCCAGGCGCAAAACCCGTGAGGCCATGGTGGCGGCGCTCGACGACAAGGCGGAGGAGGCGGCGGGCCTGCTCGCTGCCATGGCGAATTCGAAGCGCCTCATGGTGCTCTGCAACCTCATCGACGGCGAGCGCGCGGTCGGCGATCTCGCCGAACAGGTCGGGTTGCGACAGGCGGCGCTGTCTCAGCATCTCGCGAAGATGCGCGCGCTCGATCTCGTCGCCACCCGGCGCGATGGCCAGACCATCTACTATCGGCTGGCGAGCCGGGAGGTCCGCGAGATCCTGCAGACGCTGTATCGGCTGTATTGCGCCTGATCAGCGCGCCTGGTGCCACAGGCGCGTGAGCGGGCCGCCCGCGCCGAGCACAGGATCGGTCGCGGGCAGCGGCACCTCCGGAATGGTTTTCGATGCGCGGGCGTGGTTCTCCGGCGTCGGCCGCGTGATCTGCATCTTCGGTCCGGGCGGATAGGCGCCGACGATGCAGAAATCGCTGCTGGCAGCGATGCATTGATGTCCAGTGCCGGCCGGCAGGATGGCGACGTCGCCCGGCCTGAGCTCCAGCTCCCGGCCCTGATCGCCGCCGAAGCGGACCCGCGCCGTTCCGCCGGCGACACCCAGCGCCTCATGCACGGTCGCGTGATAGTGCAGATAGTCGTAGACGCCGTTGCGCCACATGTCGCCCCAGCCATTGGCGGCGAACACGCGCTCGATGTCGGCCGCCGGATCGGCGCCACCCAGATCGATGACGGCCTTGTAGACCAGGAACGGCATCGGATTATTGGGCACCAGGCCGTCATCCGCGAACACGATGCTGAGCGGTTCGATCGACTTGACGCGGGGCGAGGGGGCGGCAGGCATGGCGACCTCGGAACAAAGGATGGGGCCTCGCCCTATCAATCGGCCTGCGCGGCCGCCGTTCCAGGCTCACGCCTTGGGCAGCTCGAGCACCGGGCAAGTCGTGGTGGCGTGCGCCAGCAGGCGCCCTTGCGAATCGGCGATGCGTGCCTCGGCGGTCGCGGCGCGGCGTCCGAACGACAGCGTCCTGCCCTCCGTTCTCACGATGCCGGTGGTCTCGGTCATTGCCTTGATGAAGGAGACCTTGAATTCCCGCGTGGTGTAACCGCTGCCCTGCGGGCACATCGTGGGACGGCGAGCCCCATCGCGGAATCCAGCAGGATCGCGGTGTAGCCGCCATGCACCGAGCAGATCGGATTGTAGTGCCGCAAGGCCGGCACGCTGTGCATGACGACCCGGCCGGGCTCGGCGCTGCAGTCGAACGGCGCGACGGTCTGCATGATCGGCGGCTGCGGCAAGGTCCCGGCGAAGATGCCGCGCACGAAATCGAGCCCGGGCATCGAGGCCAGTACCGCCAGGGGCACCACGCCGAATTCAGCGCGCGAATCCGTCTCGCTCATATTGTCGATCTACAATATATGATGATCATCATATGAATGCGGTGCGAAAAGATCGAGGGCAAAACAGATGCCGGCGATCACAAGATTGCGGACAGAAAAATGCCCGGGACCAGCCCGGGCATGTCGAGTGTCGTCAAGCTGCCGACCTCAGGCTGCGCTGCGCTTCTTCTCGCGCATCAGCTCGGCGAAGCGCTGAAAGAGGTAATGCGAGTCGCGCGGGCCGGGCGAAGCTTCCGGGTGGTACTGCACCGAGAACACCGGTTTGCCCTCGAGCTGGATGCCGCAATTCGAGCCGTCGAACAGCGAGATGTGGGTCTGCGTCGCGCCCGATGGCAACGTGTCCTGGTCGACCGCGAAGCCATGGTTCATCGAGGTGATCTCGACCTTGCCAGTGGTCTCGTCCTTGACCGGATGGTTGGCGCCGTGATGGCCCTGGTGCATCTTCTTGGTCTTGGCGCCGACCGCAAGCCCGAGCATCTGATGGCCGAGGCAGATGCCGAAGGTCGGTGTGCCCGACGAAATCACCTGCTGAATGACCGGCACGGCATATTTACCGGTCGCCGCGGGATCGCCGGGTCCGTTCGACAGGAACACGCCGTCCGGCTTCATCGCCAGGATGTCCTCGGCCGGCGTCGTCGCCGGCACCACCGTCACCTTGCAGCCGACGCCGGCGAGCAGGCGCAGGATGTTGCGCTTGATGCCGTAGTCGATCGCGACGACGTTGAACTCCGGATTGACCTGTCGGCCGAAGCCCTCGTTCCACACCCAGGGGGTCTCGTCCCAGGTGAAGCGCTGGGCGGAGGTCACCATCGGCACGAGGTCCATGCCCTCCAGGCCGGGCCATTCCCGCGCTTCCTTCTTCAGGGCGTCGAGGTCGAAATTGCCGTCCTTGGCATGCGCGATCACGGCGTTCGGCATGCCCTTGGAGCGGATCAGCGCGGTCAGCGCCCGGGTGTCGATGCCGGACAGCCCGATGATTCCGCGCGCACGCAGCCACTGGTCGAGATGGCGGGTGGCGCGGTAGTTCGACGGATCGGTGATCGCGGTGCGCAGGATCACCCCGCGTGCGCCCGGCGTCGCCGCCATGTTCACCGTCTCGATATCCTCGTCGTTGGTGCCGACATTGCCGATATGCGGGAAGGTGAAGGTGATGAGCTGGCCGGCATAGGACGGATCCGTCAGGATCTCCTCATAGCCGGTCATGGCGGTGTTGAAGCAGACCTCGCCCACGGCGTGGCCTTCGGCGCCGAGGCCGTAGCCTTCCAGCACCGTGCCGTCGGCGAGCACGAGGAGCGCGGTCGGTTTATGGTCCGGCCAGGCGGCGTCAGTATCGATGTGTGTCATGAGGCCCCTACATAGTGCCCCAGGCGCGCGGCGTCAAAGCGGGAAGCGGCCGATTCACATGCGATTTCGGTCAATTCGGCCGGAGTTTCGAGGCATCCGACCGGAACGGATGCGGAACCGTGTTGTTTCGGGTGGGCGAACCGCCTAGACCAGCGCCAATGGATTTTGAGAGGGCGAGAGCATGCTGCGCGACGACATCAACAATGCGGTCAAGGAGGCGATGAAGGCCAAGGACGAGCGCAAGCTGTCCACCCTTCGCATGGTGAACTCGACCTTGAAGAACGCCGACATCGCCGCGCGCGGCGAAGGCAAGCCGCCCTTGACCGACGCCGACGTGCTCGCGGTGCTGCAGAAGATGATCAAGCAGCGTCAGGAGTCGGTCGAGCTGTATGAAAAGGGCGGCCGCGCTGAGCTCGCCGCCGGCGAGCGCGAGGAGATCGCGGTCATCTCGGCCTATCTGCCGAAGCAGATGAGCGACGACGAGGTGAAGACCGCCATCTCCGCTGCAGTCGCCGAGACCGGCGCCGCCGGCATGAAGGACATGGGCAAGGTGATCGCCGTGCTGAAGGCCAAGTACACCGGGCAGATGGATTTCGCCAAGGCGAGCGCGCTGGTGAAGGCGGCGCTGTCGGGCTAGGCCGCGCGACGCGAAGCGCCCATGCATCCCCACATCGTCATGCCCGGGCTTGTCCCGGGCATCCACGTCTTTAAGACTGTCATCAAGAAGAAAGACGTGGATGGCCGGGCCTTCGCCGCGCCGAAGGGGCTTCGGCCCCGCAGGCGGGTCTTCGCCTGGCCATGACGGAGAGAACAATGCTCAAGGAAACGTCCGACTACGACCAGCTCACTCGCGACTTCCGCTGGGACATCCCGGCGCAGTTCAACATCGCGGTCGCGACCTGCGATCGCCACGCCGACGGCTCGGGGCGCCTGGCGCTGATCGTCGTCGAAGAGGACGGCGCCGCACGGCGCGTCTCATTCGATGAGCTGCGCGATTACTCCTGCCGCTTCGCCAACGTATTGAAGGCCGATGGTCTCGCGCAGGGCGACCGCGTCGCGGTGTTCCTGTCGCAGTCGCTGGAGCTGCCGATCGTCCATCTGGCGGCGTTCCGCGCCGGTCTCGTCTCGGTGCCGCTGTTCACGCTGTTCGGCGAGGACGCGCTGCAATTCCGGCTGCAGAACTCCGGCGCCAAGGTCGTCGTCACCGACGCCACGGGCCTTGCGAAGCTCGCGCGCATTCGCGACCGCCTGCCGGAACTCAAGACGATCTATGTCACTGACGGCGACGGCCTCGGCGCCCAAGCCTTCTGGCCGACGCTGGAGCGCGCCTCCGATCAATTCCCGACCGTCGCCACGTCGAGCGACGACCCTGCCATCATCATCTATACCTCGGGTACGACCGGAAATCCCAAGGGCGCGCTGCACGCCCATCGCGTACTGCTCGGCCACCTGCCCAATGTCGAGATGGTGCACGGCTTCCTGCCGAAGCCCGGCGACGTCATGTGGACGCCGGCGGATTGGGCATGGATCGGCGGCCTGTTCGATGCGCTGTTTCCTGCATGGTATCACGCGATCCCGATGATCGGTTATCGCGCCAGGAAATTCGAGCCGCAGGCCGCAATGCAACTGATGGCGGACTACGCCGTCCGCAACGTGTTCCTGCCCCCGACCGCGCTGAAGTTGATGCGCCAGGCCAATGTCAAGCACGAGGGCGTCAAGCTGCGCAGCATCCTCACCGGCGGCGAGTCGCTCGGCGCCGAGCTGCTCGACTGGGTGCGCGCGACCTTCGGCATCGATGCGCACGAGATCTACGGCCAGACCGAATGCAATCTCGTCGTCGGCAACAATGCGAGGCTGTTTCCGATCCGGCCGGGCTCGATGGGCAAGGCGACGCCGGGCTTCGAGGTGCTGATCGTCAACGACAAGGGCGAGGAGCTGCCGCGCGGAGAGAGGGGCATCATCGGCGTGCGCCAGCCCAATCCCTGCACCATGATCGAATATTGGCGCAATCCGGAGGCGACGCAGAAGAAGTTCGCGGGCGACGTGCTGCTGACAGGCGATCTCGGCACCCAGGATGACGACGGCTATTTCTGGTATGCGAGCCGCGAGGACGATGTCATCACGTCGGCCGGCTATCGCATCGGCCCGGCGGAGATCGAGGACACGCTGCTCAAGCATCCGGCAGTCGCGCTGGCGGCCGTCGTCGGCATTCCCGACCCGGTGCGCACGGAGGCCATCAAGGCGTGGATCGTGCTGCGCCCTGGCTTCGTTGCAAATGACACGCTGTCGCGAGAGATCCAGGACTTCGTCAAAGTGAAGCTTGCCGCGCACGAATACCCGCGCCACGTTGAATTCACCGACACCCTGCCGATGACGGCGACCGGCAAGGTGCTGAGGCGGGAGTTGCGGGCGCGGGGGTAGGGGGCTCCCGTTCGTGGGTGCCCAATGGTGCGCCTGGCTCCCTCGCCTCGCTGGCAGTCCCGCGCGGCACGACGGATGGCGACAGACGAGTGCAAAACTGCATCGTCATATGTGATCGCTCCGCCCCTCTGCCCACAAGTTGAAATTGAAATCCCCGCCCTCCCGCTGTTAGCATCACGGCAACAACAACATTCAGGAGGGACCGCCGATGACCGCATCCGTCTCGGGACGATCCGATCCCGTGGTGCGCCGCATCACCACGGCCGATATTGCCGAAGCCTTGACGCAAGGCCTCCGCGATTTTCAGGCTCAGCCCATGTTCGGCCTTGCTTTCGGGCTGATCTATGTACTCGGCGGCATCAGCATCGTGCTGTGCGTCACCGCCTTCGGGATGGTCTACTTGGCCTATCCGCTGGCCGCAGGGTTTGCGCTGATCGGCCCGTTCGTCGCGATCGGTCTCTACGAGGTCAGCCGCCGCCGCGAACTCGGCCAGCCGATTTCCTATGGCGGGATCTGGCGCACGATCACTTCGCGCGGCGAGATCGGCTGGATGGCGTTCGTGACGCTATTTTTCTTCATCATCTGGATGTACCAGGTGCGCCTCCTGATCGCGCTGCTGCTCGGGCTCAATGCCTCGTTCTCCAGCATCAAGGAGTTCATGACCGTGGTGCTGACGACCAACGAGGGTCTGCTCTTCCTCGCGATCGGCAATCTCGACGGCGCCGCTCTATCGCTGGTGCTGTTCTCGCTCACGGTCGTGTCGTTTCCGCTGCTGCTGGAGCGCGACGTCGATTTCGTGACGGCGATGATCACCAGCGTGCGCGCGGTCGTGACGAGTCCCGGCCCGATGATCGGCTGGGCCGCCGTCATCACCGTGCTGCTGATCATTTCGGCATTGCCGTACTTCCTCGGGCTGCTGGTCACTGTGCCGGTGCTGGGCCATGCGACCTGGCATCTGTACCGCCGGATCGTGGCTCCGGCATAAGGCAAGGGCGAGCCGCGACGTAGGTTCGATGGCGCATGGACGCCGTCGAACGGGCTCGTTTCGAAACGCGGCTCGCCGGTGGTCCGGCCGGGACCAATGTCGGAGGAGGATGATGCCGGACAACATCGCGTTGTTTGCCACGATCGTCTTGTTGCTGCCGATGTTCTATCTGCTCCTGGCCGCGCCGGCCTTTCTGCTGGTGCGGCTCGACATCGTGCCGGTCACCCGGCTCCTGCGCGGCATGTTCGACTCCTACTTCGTGGCGCTTTCGATCGCTGGCGGCATCGGCGCGCTCGCCGTGCTGGCCGACGGCCGCCCCGTTCTGGGGCTGGGCATTGGGCTGATCGCGGCGTTCGCGCTGCTCTCGCGCCGCTGGTTTCTGCGGCAGATGGACGCGCGCATCCGCGACAGGGATTCCGGCGATGCGACGGCCCTGCGTCGGCTGCGCTGGTTACATTGGGGTGGCATGCTGAGCAATGCGGTCCAGGTCGGCGCCGTCCTCGCCAGCATCCCACAGATCGCCGCGGTGTCGTAGCAGGCCTTGTCGTTCAAGGCACTGCAATCCCCATCGCCTTCAGGGCCGCCAGCATGCGCGTCGGCGGCGTCATCTTCACCGCGAGCGGCTTGCCGGTCTCGAGCACGCTCTTGAGGTTCGACAGGATGGCCGGCCAGCCCTGGCGTCCGCCAGACAGGATGTCGTCGGAGAGCGGCCGCTCATGTGCTTCAGTCATCGTGAGACGGGCGGCGTCGCCGGCCGGTTCGATCTCATAGGTCACTAGCGTGCGGCCCAGTGCCTCGACGAGGCCGGGCCAGTTGACGTCCCACGTGACGGTCAGCCGGTGCGGCGGCTCGCAGACGATCACCTGGCCGCTGATGTGTTCGGAGCCGTCCGGCGCGCGCACGATGAAGGCGCCGCCCGCCCTCAGTTCGGCTTCCACGGCGAAGCCGAAGAAATATTGTCGGCTGAACTCGGCGGAGGTCAGCGCCTGCCATACCTTCTCAGGGCTGGCGGCGATGTAGATCGTGTAGACGGTGGCGGGCTTGAACTTTGCAAGATCCATCGCTCAGACTCCCTTGCCGAGCGCTGACATCGGGATCGCCAGCGCCGTTCCGGTCTCCAGCAGACTTTTTAGGCCGGACATGATCGCGGGCCAGCCGTTGGAAACCGCATCGAGCAATCTTGCCGCCCCTTCGAAGCCTTCATGCGTCAGGGTCAGCTTGACGGAGTTGCCGTGCTGTTCGATCGCGAACACGACCTTGGTCGGCTGCTCGTTGCGAAACTCGTCTTTCAGGACGTGCTGGAAGGTGTAGGAGAGCCGGCGTGGCGGATCGAACTCCAGAATCTGGCCGACATCCGTCGTCATCCCGTCGGTCACCAGCGTGAACGGCGAGCCGACGCGCCAATCGGAATGCAGTTCGGTGCCGAACCAGTAGCGCTTCGCGAATTCGTTTGATGTCAGCGCTTCCCACAATTTCTCGGGCGTCGTCGCGATATACGTGACGTAGACGAATTCGGGCTTACTCATCGCGCTCCTCCAATTGCCGCTTCAACTCGCTGAGCGCGGCGAGCTTGCCGCGCTCGAATTTCTTGATCCAGCGCTCCCCGATGTGATGGATCGGCACCGGATTGAGATAGTGCAGCTTCTCGCGGCCATGCCGGATCGTCGCGACCAGATTGGCCGCTTCCAGAATGGCAAGGTGCTTGGTCACGGCCTGTCGCGTCATCGCGAGGCCGTCGCAGAGTTCGGTCAGGGTTTGCCCGTTCCGCGCGTGGAGCCTGTCGAGCAGGGCGCGTCGTGAGCCGTCCGCAAGCGCCTTGAAGACATCATCCATGTGAGAAAGAATAGGCAACCAAATGGTTGCGTGTCAAGAGCGCTGCGTTGTGGATCGCGCGAGGACAAGCGGGCTTCCCTCTGCAGACATGTCGTGCATTAGTGAGCGCCTCATTCGCATCGAGGCGCCTCATGTCCCTGCAAGTCTATCTCGCCTTCGTCGCCGCCTGTATCGGGCTGGCGCTGCTGCCGGGTCCAGTCGTGACGCTGCTGATCGCCAACGGTCTGCGCCACGGGACCCGCGCCGCGCTCATCAATATCGCCGGCGTGCAGACCGGGCTGGCGATCGCGATCGGCATCGTCGCCGTCGGCCTGACGTCGCTGATGGCCACGATGGGCTATTGGTTCGAATGGGTGCGGCTGATCGGTGCGGCCTATCTGGTGTGGCTCGGAATTCAGCTCATCCGCTCGCCGATCGAGGGGATCTCTGCGGGCGAGGCGCCGCCACCGCCGCCGCGCGGCGGCTTTTTCCTGCAGGGGCTGCTGGTGCTGCTCTCAAACCCGAAGGTGATGGTGTTCTTCGGCGCGTTCCTGCCGCAGTTCATGGACATGAGCCGGGATCACGTGCCGCAGGTCGGTTTGCTCGGCGTCACCTTCATGGTGATCGCGGGTCTCACCGACGCGATCTATGCGCTGCTCGCGGGCCGTGCGCGAAAACTGTTCTCGGCCAGGCGGACGCGGCTGGTGTCGCGCATCTCCGGCGGCTTCATGATCGGCGGCGGCGTGTGGCTGGCGCTGACCCGGGCACGGTGAGCACGCGTTCGGCCCCGCGGCCGCATCGCCGTCTGCTGACGCGCGCTACAGGCTGATCGTCCCCTTCACCACCGGCGCGACGTCGCCGCCGATCCAGATCGTGTCGCCGTCCTGCGCGACATGGACGCGGCCGGCGCGGCCCAGCACGGTGCCCTGGGAGGCGACATATTGCTTCGGAGCAATTCCGGCTCCGATCAGCCATTGCGCCAGACTTGCATTGAGGCTGCCCGTCACCGGGTCCTCGCCGCCGCCCCACATGAAGCCGCGGACCTCGTAGTCGGCATCTGTGCCATCTTGCGCCCGATCCCATGGCGCAACAACGCCGATCGGCTGTTGCGGCAGCGCCGCCGGATTGTAGCGGATGTCGAGCAGCGCGCGGCGCGAGTCGATCAGTACGCCGATCCAGCCCGGGCCGTTGTCGATCCACTGCACGGCGCGCATCGTGCTCGTTGGGATGCCGAGCGCTGCTGCGATCCTGCTCGTCAGCTCGGCATCGACGGCGCCGGAGCGGCGGAGGGGCGGGGCGGCGAAGGCGAGGCGGTCTCCGTCACGCTTGATGCGCACGAGGCCCGCGCCGCATTCCTGCACCACATGCTCGCCCTTCGGTCGGCCGCCGAGCGCGAGCCATACGTGGCATGAGCCGAGCGTCGGATGGCCCGCAAAAGGCAGTTCGCGCTGCGGGGTGAAGATGCGCACGCGATAATCAGCGCCCGGATTCTGAGCGCGTGACAGGAAGGTCGTCTCGGACAGATTGGTCCAGTTGGCGATCGCCTGCATCGCGGCATCGTCGAGGCCGTCGGCCTCGGCGATCACGGCGAGCGGGTTGCCTTTGAAGGCGACCTTGGAGAACACGTCGACTTGATGGAACGGAAGCGCGAGCATTGCGGTGCCCTCCTCGATGTCGGCGTCAGTCGCGCCAGAACGGCTTGTTGGCCTCTTCCTGCACGACCACGGGATCAAGGCCGCAGTCGCGCATCTGCTCGCGATCGAGCATCGCCAGTTCGGACCGCCAGAACAGGCGCCGCAGCCAGAGGTGCGGGACCTGGAGCAAATTGCTCTTTCCGTGGGCAGCTTGCGGAGTTGCCCAACGCTGCGCCAGGGAATATGCCATGAGTCACCTATCGCTCTTCAATTGCGTTGTTCGAAGAGCAATCGCGCAGTACATATCTCGGTGCAATCGAAACATTGCTCTCGGTGCAATATAGCATGAATGCTTCGTATACGGCCCTGGTGGACGACATTGCCGAGGACATCGCCAACGGCAGGCTGAAGGCGGGCGACCGGCTGCCGCCGCAGCGTCAGTTCGCCTATGAACGGGGAATTGCCGCATCCACGGCAGCGCGCGTCTATGCCGAATTATTGCGCAGGGGTCTGGTCGTGGGCGAGGTCGGACGCGGCACCTTCGTCGCGGGAGAGGCGGTACCGGTACCACCCTCGCTGCGGCTGGAGCCGTTCGATGGCCGCATCGATCTCGAGTTCAATTTCCCGACCCTGCCGGATCAGGCGGCCCTGATCGCGAAGTCGCTTGCCGCATGGCAGCGGCCGGAGAAGCTGGCGCCGGTGCTGGCGCCGATCACGCAGCGGCGGCTGGCCGAGGCCGGGCGCACCGCCGCGGCCTTCTTCGCCGGCGAGCGCTGGCGCCCGCGCGCGGAGAACTTCGTCTTCGCCGGCAGTGGTCGACAGTCGCTGGCTGCGGCGATCTCGGCGCTGGTGCCGGTCGGTGGCCGGCTCGGCGTCGAGGCCGTCACCTATCCGATGATCAAGGGCATCGCGGCGCGGCTGGGCGTGACCCTGGTGCCGCTCGCGATGGACGGCGAGGGCATCCGCCCGGATGCCCTGACCAAGGCGCACCGCGCGAGCGCGCTCAACGCGATCTACATCCAGCCGGTGATGCAGAATCCGCTCGGCCTGACGATGAGCGAGGCGAGGCGCGAGGAGATCGTGCGTCTGGTGCGCAAGCACGAGCTGATGATCATCGAGGATCTGGTCTACGGCTTCCTCAGCGATCAGGTCTCGCTGGCGACGCAGGCCGAGGAGCGTGTCGTCGTGGTCGACAGCCTTGCCAAGCGGCTCGCGCCGGGGATTGCGGTCGGTTTTCTCTACGTGCCGGGAAGCATGCGCGAAAAATTCGCCGCCACGGTGCGCACCGGGGCCTGGTCGGTGACGTCGCTGGCGCTGGCCGCCGGCATGGGGCTGCTCGCCGACGGCACGGCGGCCGAGATCACCAGGCGCAAGCGCGCCGACGCGCTGGTGCGGCAGGCGATCGTCGCCGAGTGCCTCGCCGGCCATCACATCGAGGCCGATCCGCGCTCCTACCATGTCTGGCTGCATCTGCCGGAGGGCTGGCGCGCCGAAGCCTTGACCGCCGCGGCCGCGCGCGCCGGCATCGCGATCACGCCGGCGAGCGCGTTTGCGGTGGCGCATGGCCATTCACCGAATGCGGTGCGGCTTGCGCTCGGCCTGCCGAGCCATGACGATCTGCGCACGGCGCTGTGGCGGCTCGCGGGCCTGCTCGCCCATCACGACGCCTCCGACATGACGGAGTAGCGGGCTACGCGAGACCCTTGCTGCGCAGCTCGACCTCGATCTCGCCGAGAATGCGGATCAGCCGCTCGGCCCAGCGCTGCTGGCCCTCGGGCTCGGTGATTTCGTTCTGACGAATCTCGATGCCGGAATTGATCAGCCCGCGCGCCTCGCCATGCACGGGGATGGTGTAGTCGGTGCCGTCGCCGACCGCATAGGGCTGATTGTCGCCCACCACGAGATCGGGCTCGGCCCGCAGCGCCCTCAACAGCAGCGGCGGTAGCACACGGTCGTGCTGATACAGCGTGCCAATGTGCCAGGGCCGCGCCATGCCCGCATAGACCGGCGTGAAGCTGTGCAGCGAGACGAGGATGGTCGGCCGCCCCGCGGCCTTGCGCGCATCGAGCACTTCGGTGATGCGGTCGTGATAGGGATCGAAGATCGCGCGGCGCCGGAGCTCGGCGTCCTCGTGCGTCAGACCCTCATTGCCGGGGATCGTGGTGCGCTCGCTGATCATCGGAATCGCGTTCGGCGCCTTCGGCGAGCGGTTGCAGTCGATTACCAGCCGCGAATAGCGCTGCGCGATCAGATGCGCATCGAGCGCCCGCGATACGGCCTCCGCGACGCCGGCGATGCCGATGTCCCAGGCGATGTGCCGCTCCAGTTCGCTTTCGGGCAGGCCGAGATCGCCGAGTGCGCGCGGCAGCAGGCGGCCATAGTGATCGCACGTGAAGAACAAGGCCGACGCCCCATCGGCGTTGCGCTCGAGCACGGGTGGAACTTCGTCTGGCTGAAGGAGTCGATGAGTGTTGCTCGTGCCGGACACGGTCATGCTGCCTCTCGTTGCTTCATGAAGCGGCAGACCGATCTCGGATTGGGCAGACAGATGAGGATTGGGCCGGCGGACATCATGATGGTCGCCCAAACGATGCTGATTCTGGCGATCATTCACAAGACAGAAGTTCGCAATGGGCCTACGGTCCGGGCTGGATGAGGCTGGCGCATCGTGCCGCCCGAACGGGGCGAAGGAGCCTTCATGCTGATCAAGGTTGGATTTGAGATCGCCTATGCGGCTCCGGCGGCAACGCCGATGGTGATCATGCTGTCGATCCATCCGTCGCGCTTTCCCGACATCGTCGGCACCGAGACGATTACGACCGAGCCCAAGGTGCCGATCAAATTCTACAACGACAGCTTCGGCAATCTCTGTGGACGGCTGGTGGCGCCGGCCGGCGGGGTCACCTTCCACGGCAGCGCCATCGTCCGCGACAGTGGGCGGCCGGACGCGATCGATCCCGGCGCCCAGCAACTGTCGATCGAGCAGCTGCCCGATGAGCTTCTGCTGTATCTGATGCCGAGCCGCTATTGCGAGACCGACAAGCTGGCCGAGGTCGCCTGGTCGTTGTTCGGCAGCGCGCCGGCGGGATGGGCGCGCGTGCAGGCGATCTGCGACTTCGTGCACGGCCACGTCACGTTCGGCTATGAGCACGCCCACGCCATGAAGTCGGCGCACGACGTCTATCAGCAGCGCGCCGGCGTCTGCCGCGACTTCGCCCACCTCGCGCTGACCTTCTGCCGCTGCATGGGCATTCCGGCGCGCTATTGCACCGGTTATCTCGGCGACATCGGCGTGCCGCCGGACCCGGTCCCGATGGATTTCTCGGGCTGGTTCGAGGTCTATCTCTCGGGCCGGTGGTACACGTTCGATGCCCGCCACAACGTGCCCCGCATCGGCCGCATCCTGATGGCGACCGGACGGGACGCCGCCGACGTCGCGCTGTCGACCTCGTTCGGCCTGATGACCCTGACCAAATTCCACGTCGTCAGCGATGAGATCGCGGCCGCCTGAGCAGAGAAAGGCGCGGCCGGCCGCCGCTTCGCATCATCGGCGATCGCCGCTATAGACGGGCCATGACCACCGATCTCCTGTTCGTCTACGGCACGCTGATGCGCGGCTTCGACCATCCGATGGCGCGGCTGTTGTCGGCCAATGCCGATTTCGTCGCCGAGGCAAGCTGCCGCGGCCGGCTGTACCGCATCCAGCATTATCCCGGCCTGGTGCCGTCCGATGACGCGGCCGATCTCGTCCATGGCGAACTGTTCCGGCTGCACCAGCCCGAGCCGATGCTGCGCGAGTTCGACATGTACGAGGCCTGCGGCGAAGGCTTCGCCGCGCCGACCGAATATCTGCGCCGGTGCCTCGCCGTGACGCTGGCCGACGGCGCGGCCCGCGAGGCCTGGACCTACGTGTACAACTGGCCCGTGGACGAGGTCGCCCGCATCGCCTCGGGACGGTTTTTGGCGCCCTAAGTCTCTCCGCGCCGTCATTCCGGGACATCGCGCAGCGATGGGCCCGGAATCCATAACCACAAGCGGTGCGAGGACACGCAGTGGCGCGGCCGTCCCGCCTCACGACTGGTCGTGGTTATGGATTCCGGGCTCGCCCTGCGGGCGCCCCGGAATGACGAGAGGAGAGGGCCGTGCCTGTGAATAGCCCGGACAAGCCGGAGGAAGTTCACATTTCGTACACGGGGGCCTATATGCCTAGGCCACCACCACAGGACCACCAGCCCGCTCATGGCCCGCTTCACGCCGGAATTTCTCGATGAGCTGCGCGCCCGGCTTCCGGTCTCGGACGTCGTCGGCAAGCGCGTGAAGCTCAAGAAGGCCGGGCGCGAGTGGAAGGGGCTGTCGCCGTTCCAGCAGGAGAAGACGCCGTCCTTCTACGTCAACGACCAGAAGGGTTTTTATCACGACTTCTCGTCCGGCAAGCACGGCAACATCTTCGACTTCGTGATGGAGACCGAGGGCTGCAGCTTCCCCGAAGCTGTGGAGCGGCTGGCGGGAATCGCCGGCCTGGCGCTGCCCGCGGTCACGCCCGATGCGGCGCGCCAGGAGCGGCAGCGCAAGACGCTGTACGACGTGATGGAGCTGGCGGCCAAGTTCTTTTCTGACACGCTGGCCTCCCGTCATGGCGCGCGCGCCCGCGGCTATCTTGCCGATCGCGCGATCCTGCCGCAGACGCAGCTCCAGTTTCGCCTCGGCTATGCTTCGCAGGAGCGGTTTGCGCTGAAGGAATATCTCGGCGCCCAGGGCGTCCCGGTGGCCGACATGGTCGAGGCGGGATTGCTGGTCGGCGGCGACGACATTCCCGTGCCCTACGACCGCTTCCGCGACCGCGTGATGTTCCCGATCACCGATCTCCGCGGACGCGTCATCGCCTTCGGCGGCCGCGCGCTGCAGAAGGACGTGCCGGCGAAATACCTGAACTCGCCGGAGACGCCGCTCTTCCACAAGGGCGACAACCTCTACAATCTCGCCAGCGCCCGTCAGGCCGCCCATAGCGGCGCGCCGATGATCGTGGTCGAGGGCTATGTCGACGTCATTGCGCTGGTCGCGGCCGGCTTTGCCGGCGCCGTGGCGCCGCTCGGCACCGCGCTGACCGAGAGCCAACTTTCGCTGATCTGGAAGATGGTCGACGAGCCGATCCTGTGTTTCGATGGCGACCGCGCCGGCCAAAAGGCGGCCTATCGGGCCGCAGACATTGCTTTGCCGCATCTCAAGCCTGGCAAGAGCCTGCGCTTCGCGCTCTTGCCCGAGGGACAGGATCCCGACGACCTCGTCCGCTCCGGCGGTCGCGGCGCGGTCGAGGAGGTGCTCAAAATCGCAAAACCCCTCGCCGAGGTGATCTGGTCGCGCGAGATCGAGGGCGGCAGCTTCAACACCCCGGAGCGCCGTGCCGCGCTGGAGGCGCGGATCGGCCAGCTCACCGGCGGCATCGCCGACGAGGTGGTACGGCGCTACTACAAGCAGGATCTCGGCGACCGGCTGTACCGGGCGTTCGCCCCGGACGGCGGCCGGGGGTTTGGCCGCGGCTTCGGTGCCGAATCAGGACGGCGTTTTGCTCCCCGCAGTCCCGGTTCCGGACAGCCTGGGCGGTTATCCACAGGAGGCGGTCGCCGCGGCGGACCGCCATCCACAGGCCAGGCCATGGCCCGCGGCCCCTACCAGGCGGCCAGCCCGCAGCTCGCCATGAGCCCGATCATGCGCGGCCAGCGCTCGGCGATCTCGCGCCGGGAGGCCCTGATCCTGCAGTGCCTGATCAACCACCCCTGGCTGCTGCACGACCACCTGGAGGAGGTCGCCGCGCTGGAACTGGCCCATCCCGAGGCGCACAAGCTCCGCGCCGCCATCATCGCCGCCTTCGCCCACGACCATCACCATTCGCCGGATCCGGACGAGCAGGCCGAGAAGATGCGGGCCGATCTGGAGAAGGCAGGCTTTTCCGAGCTTCTTCAACGGGTTGAGCGCGCGATCACGACGGCGGCGGTGTGGGCGACCAAGTCGGGCGCGGCGCGCGATGACGTTCTTGCGACCTGGCATCAGCTCGTTGCCTTGCATCGGCAATGGCACTCCTTACTTAGGGAATTGAAGGATGCCGAGCTGGCGCTGGGCGAGGAGCCGAGCGAGCCGAACATGGGCTGGTTGAGGGACGTGAAGGCCAGGATGGCCGAGATGGACGGCACCGAAGCGCTGATCGAAGGCTTCGGGGAACTGTCCGGACGCACCAACCGCAACGTGTAGACGGGACGCCCGGCGCCCTGTCGCCAGTTGAGCACATTTCGGCCCGGTCCGCCCGCGCGGTATCAGGTCCGCGCGAAAAGACTCGCCAAATCCATGGTTTGGCTGCAAAAACAGGGTTAATCGAAGTTTAAGAGGTCCGGGGCATTTTCTGCGGCAGATGGGTTGGTTTCGCTGTCGGACACCGCGCCTGCATGTCGGGCGCCGGATTCGATTGCAAAACCGGTATCGCTTTTGCAAGAAACGCGCGCCGGTCCGAAAACGGGACGACACCAGCGTAGGACGAAACGAGCGACGGGCTTCAGGGGGTGGCGACGTTAAAAGTGCGCCGCCCTTTCCGCGTCGAGAACAGTTTGAGTAGAGCAGGCGGGCGCCGCGATGCCAAGGGCTACGATGCCACGGGCGGAGCGGGCGCGTTTCGGGAGCAATGAATGGCCACGAAGGCAAAGACGCTGCAGGTGAAGGACAAGGAAAAGGACGACAAGGCCGCGGACGCTCCCGAGAAGGACGCCGCCGATGCGCCGTCGCCGTTGCTCGACCTGTCGGACGCCGCCGTCAAGAAGATGATCAAGCAGGCCAAGAAGCGCGGCTTCGTGACCTTTGATCAGCTCAACGAGGTCCTGCCTTCCGACACTACCTCGCCGGAACAGATCGAAGACATCATGTCGATGCTCTCCGACATGGGCATCAACGTGACCGAGGCCGAGGAGGCCGACGAGTCCGACGAGAAGGACGACGGCGAGGACGAGACCGACAACGAGCTCGTCGAGATCACCCAGAAGGCCGTCACCGAGGTCAAGAAGTCGGAGCCCGGCGAGCGCACCGACGATCCCGTGCGCATGTATCTGCGCGAGATGGGCACCGTCGAGCTGCTGTCGCGCGAGGGTGAAATCGCCATCGCCAAGCGCATCGAGGCCGGCCGCGAGGCGATGATCGCGGGCCTCTGCGAAAGCCCGCTGACGTTCCAGGCCATCATCATCTGGCGCGACGAGCTCAACGAAGGCAAGATCTTCCTTCGCGACATCATCGATCTCGAAGCCACCTATGCCGGCCCTGAGGCCAAGGGCGGCATGAATCCGCAGATCGCCGCGCCGGTGAATGGCGAGGGCGCTGCGGCCGAGGGCGGCGAGGTCCAGGCCGCGGTCGCGCCGCCGGCCGCCCCGCAGCAGCCGACGCCGTTCCGCGCCGCGCCGAACGGCGCGCCCGCCGAGGAGAAGGATCCCGGCGAGGCGGCGGCCGAAGCCGACATGGACGACGACGAGTTCGAGAACCAGATGTCGCTCGCCGCCATCGAAGCCGAGCTGAAGCCGAAGGTGGTCGAGACGTTCGACAAGATCGCGTCCGAGTACAAGAAGCTGCGCCGCCTGCAGGAGCAGGACATCGCCAACCAGCTGCAGAGCGAGTCGCTGTCGCCCTCGCAGGAGCGCAAGTACAAGAAGCTCAAGGACGAGATCATCGTCGAGGTGAAGTCGCTGCGCCTCAACCAGGCCCGCATCGACAGCCTCGTCGAGCAGCTCTACGACATCAACAAGAAGCTGGTCTCGTTCGAGAGCCGGCTGATGCGGCTTGCCGACTCCCACGGCGTCGCGCGCGAGGACTTCCTGCGCAACTACCAGGGCTCGGAGCTCGATCCGCGCTGGCTCAACCGCGTGTCCAAGCTCTCCGCCAAAGGCTGGAAGAACTTCGTCCATTACGAGAAGGACCGCATCAAGGACCTGCGCCAGGAGGTGCAGGCCATGGCCGCGCTCACCGGTCTGGAGATCGGCGAGTTCCGCAAGATCGTGCACTCGGTGCAGAAGGGCGAGCGCGAGGCCCGTCAGGCCAAGAAGGAGATGGTGGAAGCCAACCTCCGTCTCGTGATCTCGATCGCCAAGAAGTACACCAACCGCGGCCTGCAGTTCCTCGACTTGATCCAGGAAGGCAACATCGGCCTGATGAAGGCGGTCGACAAGTTCGAGTACCGCCGCGGCTACAAGTTCTCGACCTACGCCACCTGGTGGATCCGGCAGGCGATCACCCGCTCGATCGCCGACCAGGCCCGCACCATCCGCATCCCCGTGCACATGATCGAGACGATCAACAAGATCGTCCGCACCTCGCGCCAGATGCTGAACGAGATCGGCCGCGAGCCGACCCCCGAGGAGCTCGCCGAGAAGCTCGGCATGCCCTTGGAGAAGGTGCGCAAGGTCCTCAAGATCGCGAAGGAGCCGCTCTCGCTCGAAACCCCCGTGGGTGACGAGGAGGACTCTCATCTCGGCGATTTCATCGAGGACAAGAACGCGATCCTGCCGATCGACGCCGCCATCCAGTCCAACCTGCGCGAGACGACGACCCGCGTGCTCGCCTCGCTCACCCCGCGCGAAGAGCGTGTGCTGCGCATGCGCTTCGGCATCGGCATGAACACCGACCACACGCTGGAAGAAGTCGGCCAGCAGTTCTCGGTGACCAGAGAGCGTATTCGTCAGATCGAGGCGAAGGCCCTGCGGAAGTTGAAGCATCCGTCGAGGTCGCGGAAGCTGCGGAGCTTCTTGGATAACTAATTCGGCCACCAAATGGTCGTCATTGCCGGGCTTGACCCGGCAATCCATCGAGACATCAACGGCGGGCCGATCGGTCCGCTGTTTTCGTTTGCGCCCGGACGAGCGAAAGCAGGCGGGGTTGTGTAATGCGCGGCCATGTTTGGAGTTACCTGCGCGAATGCCGTGCATTCCAACGACGCTCGAAAGCCTCCTGCGAAATCTTTTCGGGTACAAACTCGGGATCTCTCGCGATTTCGTCCAGCGGAGGAACGGGGATCGAGCCGAGTCGCGTGCCGTCGGTTGCTTCGGTGGCGCTTGCGAATCCCACCGTGCCATCGCGAAATATTTCGAGCTTGCGCGTTTCAAAGCGCTCCCGATCGAGCTCGCTCCACAAGTCAACCGGCTCATCCTGAAAGTCGTGAAGCCAGCGCACTCGTATATAGATGTTCTCGCCCATCGTTGGGATCATGCACCGCGAACAACCTCTGCGAACCATATCATGTGTAGCAATAGTAGGGTGGGCAAAGGCGAGGCTTGCTGTGTCGACTTGCGCCGTCGCTGCGTGCGCCGTGGCGACCGATCACGGGCGCCGCACTTGATGGTGGGCACGCGCCGTCTATCGGCGTCGCTTTGCCCACCCTACGGCACCGGGGCTGAGCCACTTTCATCGTCGCCGCGGAGCCGTGCGTTGGATTGTCGCTGCAGAAAAGTCAGCCTTCGCACGTCCGCACGTGTCCGCGCTGCGGCGGGAAGAGACGGAACTTTACGCTGACGCGGCATGACACGCGGCTGCTAGTCATCGGTGTCCTCACCGATCCGGCCTTCCATGCAGCACGACGAAGTCTCATCATCTGCTTTCCACGCGCCCGCCAGCTCTGCCGCGATCTGGGCGCCACTGCGTCCCTTCATTGCCGCCGAGGCGCGACTTGCCGCGCGGGCGGCTGCGACGCCCTGGACTGGAGGCCTCTACGAATTCCTCCGCTTCGGCGTGAAGCAGGCTTGGGCCTGCCTGTTCGGCGGCATCGCGGTGGCGCTGATGCTGCTGACGTGGCGGTTCTATCCGGCGAACGCGCCGCTCGCGCGCTACGATTTTCTCTTCCTCTGCATGCTCGGCGTCCAAGCCGCATTGCTCGCTGCGCGTCTGGAGACATTCGAGGAGGCGAAGATCATCCTGATCTATCACCTCGTCGGCACCGCGATGGAGCTGTTCAAGACCGCGACCGGCTCGTGGATCTATCCCGAGCCAAGCCTCATCAAGCTCGGCGGCGTACCGCTGTTCTCCGGCTTCATGTATTCCTGCATCGGCAGCTATCTCTGCCGCGTCTGGCGGCTGTTCGACTTCCGCTTCACCGGCCACCCCTCACGGCGCTGGCTGATCGGCTTGAGCGCGGCCATCTACCTCAACTTCTTCACCGACCATTACGGGATCGATCTGCGGGTCGTGCTGTTCGGCTGGGCGGCGCTGCTGTTCGCACCGGCGACCGTTCACTTCAAGGTCTGGCGCGTGCACCGGTCGATGCCGCTGCTGCTCGGGCTGGTCCTGGTGTCGCTGTTCATCTGGCTGTCGGAGAACATCGGCACCTTCACGCGGGTCTGGCTCTATCCGCAGCAGGCCCATGGCTGGGCCATGGTGTCGCCGGCCAAGCTCGGCTCGTGGTTTCTGCTGCTGATCATCAGCTACACGCTGGTCAGCCTGATCAACCGACCGAGGGCGATGGAGCAGGGCAGGGCGGTGAGGCCGGCCGCCGTCGAGCCGGAGCGAGAGGCGGCGTGACGGTCGGATGTGGGTCGAGATATCTCCGCGTCGTGCGCGGGCTTGTCCCGCCTGCGCGGCCGAAGCCGCTTCGTCGCGGCGAAGGCCCGCCCATCCACGTCATTGCGACGTCAACGACGCGGATGGCCGGGACAAGCCCGGCCATGACGCGTAACCCATGATGAGGTCGTTCGTGGTACGCAGTTGATCGTGGGCACGCGGCCGCCTGGCGGCGGTCGCTTTGCCCACCCTACGGCAGCTCGGCCGGCCTACTTCTTCTTCGCCCCAACGCGCTCGAGCGACTTGATCTGAAGTGGCGGGCGGCCGGATTTTTCGGCGATCTCGCGGTCCTGCTCCATGATGAAGCCGCGCGCGGGCTCGTCGCCGTCGAGGCCGCCGAGCAGCTCGGCCGGGACGCGCCGGTTGGAGCGCTGCGAGCCGTCCTCGTAGGTCACGTTGAAGAAGGCGAATTCGCCTTTGGGATTGGAGCCGGGTTTTTTCGCCATGGATGGCGCTTTACGGCGGCGGGACCGGTCCGGTCAATGCCAGAAAATGCTTATCCGCTGCCCGAATTTGACTTTTTCGTCATATGGTTTTCGCCGAATCGGCAGGGCGGCCGGAGCGATCACGGACCGGCCGGCGGGGTCCCGAAACACCTCGATTTTGCCGGATGAAAGTGCGTTCATCGTGGACGTCTCACCCCGCCGCGAATGCAGCCCATGTCGATGCCCCAACTCACCATCTGGTACAACACGCGCTGCCCGGTCTGTGACGCCGGCATCGACTGGCAGCGCAACAAGCTGCTGGCGCTGGTCAAGTCGGGGCGGGTCGCGTTCAAGGACATCAACGAGCAGCCCGACGCGCTGGCCGCATTCGGCGCCGATGTCGACGCCGTCCGCCGCCGCCTGCACGCGACCGACGAGGACGGTCAGCTGATCACCGGCGCCGACGTGGCGCTGCTGCTGTGGGCGCTGACGCCGGGCGAGGGCTGGCTGGCGACCCTGTTCGGCAACCGCCTGGTGCGGCCGCTGACGCGGTTCGGCTATGACCGGTTTGCCGATGTGCTGTTCGCCTGGAACAAACGGAGGGGGCATTGGTGAGCGAGAGCTGCCGCTTGAGCCAAGGCTTCGGCCGCTGGCGCGGTCGACTCTCCTCCCCCTTGCGGGGAGGGGAGCGCACCGAGCGCGTGGTAACAGCTCGCCTCTACCGCCTCCGCACCTTCACCCGCGCATGCACCCGCGTGCCGCCGTGCGGGCCGTCGTCATCATCACTGCGGCCGAGCGCCATGATCGCGGTGCCCATCGCGGTCGAGCCGAAGGTGACGAAGAACGAGCCGAGCAAGAGACCGATGGCGACGACGGGCGAGTGGTCGGCGAAGATCAGGTGACGCAGGCCCCAGGGATCGAGCAGCAGCAATCCGCCGACCAGCACCACGGCCATGCCGAGGCCGAGCGCGAGATTGATCGCGAGCAGGCGGAACAGAGGGATCTGGAGCAATCGGCGCTGGCGTTGATTGTGCTGCATCGGCGATCTCCCGAGGGATCGTGAACGACAACGATATCGTAGCACCGTCCGCGACCGGCTCAAGGCCGGAGCCGCTCGGGGCGGGCATGGCTGCGCCGCGTGCGGCGCGCCGATTTGGGACAGGAGGCGGGAGTGTCCCGGCGGCCCTCTCTTGTCCGCGGACCTCGCGCGCACAAGGCGCCCGCGGCACGTCTCGCTCCGTCATTCCGGGCCCCCGCGCGCTCCGGATGACGCCTCATTGAAACCGGAGCTGCGGCCTCACGCCGCCTCGCCCTCGGCCACCCCGTGCTGCCTGGCGATCACGCTCTGCCAGACGCTGGCGATCGCGCGTTGCGTCTCCGGTGCGATCAGGCAGTGGCCTTCATTGTCGAAGCCGCAGAAGCGCACCGAGGGATCGTGCCTCACCTCGACCAGCGCCTTGTTGATCATCTCCAGCGAGGCCATCACCTGGCCGATGTTCTGCAGCCGCGTGTGATGCAGGATGTCGATCAGGCGGAACATCATGATCGGCGGCTGGCCCATTGCGATGCCCGGCCGGCCGAACTCGAAGAATACGTTCACCGCGGGCAGCGCGCTCTGGATCTGCGCTAGGACCTTGGCCGCATCCTCGACGCTGCAGGCGACGAGATGCGCGCTCTGGGCGGGGAGGGTAGGCGTCAGCGGCGCCTCCGGGCCGAGCCCGAGACCCGACAGCACCTGATGCTCGATCCAACGCCGCACCTCCGGCGGCGCCGAGCGGATCTGGTCGGTCGACAGCGTAATCCCGATCATGGCGATCTCCATTTCGGCCGCGGAGCTTAGGGCGTCATGATGGCACGGTGTTGACGAGGATCAAGCGGCCGCGCCGGCGCAGCGCCTCAGGGCGCCACCAGTTCGACGCGGCGGTTCAGCGCGCGGCCCGCATCGGTGGCATTGCTGCCGACCGGCGCGAGCAGGCCGACGCCCGCGGTGCGCAGCCGCGCTGGCGCGATGCGATAGCTGCGCGAAAGCTCGGCGGCGACCGCCTCGGCGCGCCGCCGTGACAGATCGAGATTGTAGTCGTAGCTGCCTTGGTTGTCGGTATGGCCGACGATGAAGACGCTGAGCTGCGGCTGGCCGGCGAGCAACTGCGCGATCTGCTCCAGTGTCGGCCGGCTCTCCGGCTTCATCGTCGCCTTGTCGGTGTCGAAATAGATGCCGTAGAGCGCGATGTGGCCCTTGTCGCCGAGGCCCTTCGCCATCTCGGCTGCGCTCACCATCTTGTTCTCCATCGCGCCGAGCTCGGCAACGGTGAGCTGGGCATAGATCTGCTCGTTGTTCTGGCTGACCAGCACGCTGGCAAAGGTCTCGCGGCCGCCGGCCTCCTTGCGGCCGGCAAAATAGCGGTAGTCGAAGCCATCGGCCCACATCTGCGGAACCGGCAGCAGGTCGATCGCCTCGGTGAAGGGAATGCCGCCGCAGGCATCGGTGTCGCAGGCGAGGAGCTTCTCGAAGCCGGCCTTGGCGAGCTGGTTTTCGAAATTGCGCGACACTTCGAGGATCGAGGGACCCGGCGCGGTGCGATAGGCGATTCTGACGACACGACCCTCCAGGCGTCGCTCGTCGGTCGCCCTGTCCGCCTTGAACGGCGCCGCCTGCAGCCGCACGGCATCGAAATCCTTGGCGACATAGCCGGTGATCACGCTGCCGGCGAAGCGGCCGATCCCGGGGTAATCCTTTGCGCCCGCCACATCGCCCGGCTGAGCGGCCGCGGGCGCCAGGCCGTGACACATCAGGGCCGCGACCAAGGTGAGCTGCGCCAGTGTGCCGAGCCGGAACATCATCGTCATGGGGACCTCTCCCGAAAAGTGGTGCCAACGCTCGTGGTTTTCAGAACGCGCGCTTGGATCGGCGCGCGAAAACGGCGCGACGTCGGACGAGGCACGCCCTGCATGAGTGGCGACGAGCGCGCCGACCGTTCAAAAAAAGATGACGATGGGGTGCGGTTCGGTGGCTATCGCCCGCCGGCTGGCCTGGTACCGCCAAATCAGGCATTGTGACGGCGTCCGCCGCCGGACTGCCGTCATCATGCTCTCATGCAGGGACCTTTCTCCTCATGTCCGTTGTCCGCTTCCTTGTTGCCGTCGCGATCCTCTCCTTTGCCTCTCCCGCTTTGGCCGCGCGCTGCGGCGGCGACTTCAATACCTTCATCGCGGGCGTCTCGGCGGAGGCGCAGAGCGCCGGCGTCTCGGGCGGCACGATCAGCCAGGCGCTGTCGGGCGTGACGCTCGATCCGGCCGTGCTCGCCTTCGACCGCCGCCAGCGCTACACCTTCAACAAGAGCTTCGAGCAGTACGTCTCGACCCGCGTCGGGGCGGGCCGGATCAATGGCGGCCGCGCGATGCTGCAGCGGCACGCCGCGCTGCTGTCGCGCATCGAGCAGCAATATGGCGTGCCGCGCCAGATCCTGGTCGCGATCTGGGGACTCGAGACCGATTTCGGCAAGGGCGACATGGGCAAGCTGCCGGTGATCCGCACGCTTGCGACCTTGGCGCATGACTGCCGGCGCACCGAGCTGTTCCAGGGCGAATTGCTGGCGGCGCTGAAGATCGTCCAGCGCGGCGATCTCACTCTGCGCGACCTCGTCGGCGCCTTCGCCGGCGAGATCGGCCAGACCCAGTTCCTGCCGTCGTCCTACATCAAATACGGCGTCGACTTCGACGGCGACGGCCGCGTCGATTTGCGCCACTCCACGGCCGACGTGCTGGCCTCGACCGCCAACCTGCTGCACAGCAACGGCTTCAAGATGGGCGCGCCCTATGACGAGGGCTCGGCCAATTTCGAGGCGATGCGCGAGTGGAACAGGGCGGTGATCTACCGCAAGACCATCGGCTACTACGCCGATCAGTTGATCGGGCGGTAGCGCCATCCGTCGCTCGCGACGTGCGCCAACGCCGCGCAGGCATGGCGAGTGACGGGGATCGCTTCAGAGGAGACGGGTCATGTCGCAGTCGTCGCCACGACCGTTCGCCGCGTTCGATGCCCAGGTTCAGCGCCAGATCGGGCTGCGTGCCGCAATCACCTCGGCCTATCGTCGCGCCGAGCCGGACTGCATCGCGCCGCTGCTCGATCTCGCCGCGCTTCCGGAGGAATCGTCGGCGCGGGCCGCCGATCTCGCGCGCGATCTCGTCCTGCGCCTGCGCGGCAAGGCGCAATCCGGCGGCGTCGAGGGACTGATCCACGAATATTCGCTGTCGAGCCAGGAGGGCGTGGCCCTGATGTGCCTGGCCGAGGCGCTGCTGCGGATTCCGGACACCGCGACGCGCGATGCGCTGATCCGCGACAAGATCGCGACCGGCGATTGGCGCGCCCATATCGGGCACAGCCCGTCGCTGCTGGTGAACGCCGCGACCTGGGGCCTCATCGTCACCGGCACGCTGACGGCCGCGGCCAGCGAGGACAGCCTGGCGTCGGCGCTGACGCGCCTCATCGCCCGCGGCGGCGAGCCGATCATCCGCAGGGGCGTCACGCTCGCCATGCGCCTGATGGGCGAGCAGTTCGTGGCCGGTCAGACCATCGACGCGGCGCTGTCGAACGGCCGTCCATGGGAAGCGCAGGGCTTCCGCTACTCCTATGACATGCTCGGGGAGGCGGCGACGACGGCGGAAGACGCCGCGCGCTACTTCGCCGCCTACGAGGCGGCGATCCATGCGATCGGGCGGCACGCGGCCGGTGCCGGCATCTACGAAGGGCCGGGCATCTCGATCAAGCTCTCGGCGCTGCATCCGCGTTACGTGAGCATCAAGCGCGACCGCGTCATGAACGAACTGCTGCCGCGGCTGAAGCAGCTGGTGCTGCTCGCGCGGGGATACGACATCGGCCTCAACATCGACGCCGAGGAAGCCGATCGTCTCGACCTCTCGCTCGATCTGCTCGAGGCGCTCTGTATCGATCCGGACCTCGCCGGCTGGAACGGCATCGGCTTCGTCATCCAGGCCTATCAGAGGCGCTGCGCCTTCGTGGTCGATTGGCTCGTCGACCTCGCGCGGCGCACGCGGCGCCGGCTGATGGTGCGCCTCGTCAAGGGCGCCTATTGGGACAGCGAGATCAAGCGCGCCCAGGTCGATGGCCTGGAGGATTTCCCGGTCTTCACCCGCAAGAGCCACACCGATGTGTCGTACCTCGCCTGCGCCCGTAAGCTCCTTGGCGCGCCCGACGCCGTGTTCCCCCAGTTCGCGACGCATAATGCGCGCACCCTGGCGTCGGTCGTCGAGATGGCAGGCCCCGGTTTCGAGCGCGGTCAGTACGAATTCCAGTGCCTGCACGGCATGGGCGAGCCGCTCTATGAGGAGGTCGTCGGGCCGGCACGGCTCGGCCGCCCGTGCCGCATCTACGCACCCGTCGGCTCGCATGAGACGCTGCTGGCCTATCTGGTGCGCCGGCTGCTGGAGAACGGCGCCAACACCTCCTTCGTCAACCGCATCGCCGATCCCGCCGTCTCCGTCGACGATCTGATTGCGGATCCCGTCGCCATCGTTCGCGCGTCGGAACGCCCCGGTGCCCCCCACGACAAGATCAGGCGCCCGCCGGACCTGTTCGGCCCGAGCCGCCTGAACTCGGCCGGCTTCGATCTCTCCGATCAGCGCGCGCTGGCGCGTCTCGACGAAGGCCTGGTCACGAGCGCGAGCCTCGATTGGACGGCTGCGGCGCCCGGAGCGACGACCAGCGAAGGCGCGCGCCGCATTCGCAATCCCGCCGACCGCCGTGACGTCGTCGGCGCGGTCAGGGATGCCGCGCCTGCCGAGATCGAGGCGGCCCTGTCGCGTGCGGCGAACGCCGCGCCGGCCTGGGCCGCGACCAGCCCCCACGCGCGCGCCGCATGCCTGCGTGCTGCGGCAGAGACGATGGAGGCGCGTCGTCTCGTCCTCATCGGCTTGATTGTCCGCGAGGCCGGCAAGACCTTTGCAAACGCCGTCGGCGAGGTGCGCGAAGCCGTCGATTTCCTGCGCTATTATGCAAGCGAGATCGAACGTCTCTCCGAGGGCGATAGTCCCGACCCGCTCGGCCCCGTGGTGTGCATCAGCCCGTGGAATTTTCCGCTCGCGATCTTCACCGGCCAGATCGCGGCGGCGCTCGCGGCCGGCAATCCGGTGCTGGCGAAACCTGCCGAGGAGACGCCGCTGATCGCCGCCCAAGCGGTTCGCATCATCCATGAGGCCGGCGTTCCAGCGGATGTCCTGCAATTGTTGCCGGGCGACGGCCGCGTCGGCGCCGCGCTGGTCGGCGATCACAGCGTGCAGGGCGTGATGTTCACGGGATCGACCGACGTCGCGCGGCTGATCCAGAAACAGCTTGCCGAGCGCCTCACCGTCCATGGACAGCCCGTGCCGCTGATCGCCGAGACCGGCGGCCAAAACGCGCTGATCGTGGATTCCTCGGCGCTCGCCGAGCAGGTTGTCGGCGATGTCATCGCTTCCGCCTTCGACTCCGCTGGCCAGCGCTGTTCGGCGCTGCGCATCCTCTGCCTGCAGGCGGACGTCGCCGACCGCATCCTGTCGATGCTGCGCGGCGCGCTGCGCGAGCTTGAACTCGGCAATCCCGCGTCGTTGTCGGTCGATGTCGGCCCGGTGATCAGCGGCGAGGCCCGCGACACGCTCGATGCGCATGTCGCCACGATGCAGGCGCGCGGCCATGCCGTGGAGCGGCTGCCGCTGCCGCCGCAGGCGGCGCATGGCACGTTCGTCGCGCCGACCATCATCGAAATCGGCAACATATTCGATGTCGAGCGCGAGGTGTTCGGCCCCGTGCTCCACGTGCTGCGCAACCGTCGCGAGCAGCTCGCTGACCTCATCGACGCGATCAACCTCACCGGCTATGGCCTGACCTTTGGCATCCATTCGCGCATCACGGAGACGATTGCCCGTGCCTCGAGCCACAGCGCGGCGGGCAACATCTACGTCAACCGCAACGTGATCGGTGCGGTGGTCGGCGTGCAGCCATTCGGCGGCTCCGGCCTGTCGGGGACCGGGCCGAAGGCCGGCGGTCCGCTGTATCTGCGCCGGCTGTTCGCGATGCCGCCGCGCCAGCGGCTCATGGCGTCGCAGTCTGACGCGGTCTTGCGCTCTTATCTCGACGGGTTGCGCGCCAGCGGACATGCCGAGGCCGCGTTGGCGTGCGAGGCGCATGGGCCCCAGGTGCTGGCCGGCTTCGAGATCGAGCTGCCAGGCCCCGTCGGCGAGCAGAACGTCTATCGCATCACCTCGCGCGGCGCCGTCGCTGCACTGGCGAGAAGCGAGCAGGCGTTGCTGGTCCAGATCGGCGTCATCCTGATGACCGGCAATGACGCGTTCGTCGAACGCGCCAGCCCTGCTTGTGCCGTGTTGGGACCGCTCACCAGCCGGCTGCGCGGCCGCCTGCGGATCGTCGACAGCTGGCGGGCTCTCGGCGATCTGCAGGCCGTGCTTGCCGACGGCGAGGCGGATGAATTGATCGCGCTCGGCCGCGACCTCGCCACGCGCCCCGGACCGATCGTCCCGCTCGTCACGCCGCGCGCCAGCGACGGCTGCTACGATCTCGACCGGCTGGTCACCGAGGTCAGTCTCTCCACCAACACCGCGGCCGCCGGCGGCAATGCCAGCCTGATGTCGATCGGCTGAGAAGACAGGTATTCCGTCCCGGGCTGGCTCGAGGCCCCAGGACAGGATAGGGGAGAACACCGTCATCGCCGGCCCGCTCCGCCCGCTGACGCACGCTTCGCTCCGATCGAGGACACCTTGATGTCGACCATCCTGTTCAAGAATGCCGCTCTGCTCGACCCGCTGCAGCCGGAGCTGCGCGAAGGCCATCACGTGCTGGTCGAGGACCATCTGATCAAGGAGGTGTCTGACAAGCCGTTGCAGACCAGCGTCGACCAGGCCATCGATCTCCAAGGCAAGACGCTGATGCCGGGGCTGATCGACCTGCACGTCCATGCGATCGCGGTCGAGCTCAATCTTGCCCAGCAAGTGCAGATGCCGAACGTGCTGGTGACCCTGCGCTCGGCGCTGCTGCTCAAGGGCATGCTGCGGCGGGGATTTACCACGGTGCGTGACGCCGGCGGCGCCGGCTATCCGCTGAAGCAGGCCGTCGACACCGGACTCACCGAGGGCCCGCGGCTGTTCGTCTCCGGCCGGGCGCTCAGCCAGACCGGCGGCCATGGCGACATGCGGGCGCGGACGGATTTCCTTTCCGACAACGCCCCTTGTCCGTGCTGCGTGCGCGTCGGCGCGCTGGCCCGGGTGGCCGACGGCGTCGATGCGGTGCGCAAGGCGGTGCGCGAGGAGCTGCAGATGGGCGCCGACCAGATCAAGATCATGGCGTCCGGCGGCGTGGCCTCGCCGACCGATCCCGTCGGTGCGTTCGGCTACTCGGAGGACGAGATCCGCGCCATCGTCGCCGAGGCCCGCGCGCGGCAGACCTACGTCCTGGCGCATGCCTACACGGCGGAGGCGATCGCCCGCGCCGTCCATTGCGGCGTGCGGACCATCGAGCACGGCAATCTGGTCGACCTTCCGACCGCGCGCCTGATGGCCGAGAAGGGCGTCTATGTCATCCCGACGCTCGTCACCTATGAGGCGCTCGCCAATGAAGGCGCGCAATATGGCCTGCCGCCGGAGAGCGTCGCCAAGATCGCGGATGTGCGCGATGCCGGCCTGCGCTCGCTCGGCATCTATCGCGAAGCCGGCGTCAAGATGGGCTACGGCAGCGACCTCCTCGGGCCGTCCCAGCGCCTGCAGAGCGATGAATTCCGGATCCGCGCCGAGATCCTCGGTGCCCGCGAGGTCATTGCCAGCGCGACCGTGATCGGCGCCGAGGTGCTGGGCATGCAGGGCAAGCTCGGCTGCATCGCGCCCGGCGCCTTCGCCGACCTGCTCGTGGTCGAGGGCAATCCGCTGCGCGACGTCTCGTGCCTGCTCGGCCAGGGCGATCACATTCCGCTGGTGATGAAGGCCGGCAAGGTCCACATCGACCGGCTGAACGCCTGAGGCAACTCGGCGCCGAAATCCACCGGGCCAATGGTCGACAGTCCCACCGTTTGTGCGCGCTGTCATGCGGGACGTCCATCGTCTCTCCGCCGCCTCGACGCCGCGGGCGTCGACATCTGCGATGAGTGCTTCTTAGAACGCAGTCATTCGGCCTCGCGGCGCTCCGTGCGTCCGAGTTGTGCGGGTCGTTTCGCCCTCATCGACGAAGAGGGCGCAGGGAATGCCGGGAGCTGGCCGCCCCCATGGCCCGCCTGCGAAAAAAATGCAGGCGGCAGGTACCACAGGTTCAGCCGAGACATCCGGCGGATTCAATTGGTCGTCGCAACACTCGATGAGGAGGTTGCGATGGGCATTCGAAAGAAACGGTCAACGCGGAGCAAGCTGGGATCATTGGGGCGCCCACCAGTTGCGGGGCGTGCGGAACAGCAGAAATTTTGGCGTGGGATTGCCGCTGGGTTGAACAGCGAGAATGCTGCGCTGGCTGCTGGATTATCGGATGCTGTCGGCCCCCGATTATTTCGAAAAGCGGGCGGCGTGGCACCGGCAATGTTCCGACCTTCAGCGAAGCCGCTCTCCGGACGGCACCTCTCTTTTTCTGAGCGCGAAGAGATTGCGCTGCTGAATGCGCAGCGCCATTCTGTACGAGAGATAGCGCGGCGTCTCAATCGATCTCCCTCGACCATCTCCCGTGAACTCGATCGCAATGCGGCCACGCACGGCGGCAAGATGGCCTATCGGGCGACGGCCGCCCAGTGGCATGCAGATCGATCGGCCCGGCGTCCTAAGCCGAGCAAGCTTGCAAGCAACGCCGCCTTGCGCGCTTATGTTGAAGAGCGGCTTGCAGGGTTTGTCGCACCTCCAGGCGGCGTTCGGCGGAAGGCCGGTCGTGCGGGCTCTAGCCAGGATCAGGGGTGGACGAAAGCGTGGAGTCCCGAGCAGATTGCCCGGCGCTTACCGATCGACTTCCCGGATGACGAGGCGATGCGCATCAGCCACGAAGCCATTTACCTGGCGCTTTTTGTTCAGGGCCGAGGAGCGCTGAAACGCGAGTTGTCGTCCTGTTTGCGAACGGGACGTGCGCTGCGCGTGCCCCGAGCGCGTACGCGGAAGCGCAGCAAAGGCTTCATATCGCCAGAGATCATGATCAGTGAGCGTCCGGCCGAAGTCGCGGATCGAGCTGTGCCGGGACATTGGGAAGGAGATCTGATCGTCGGCTCCGCCAGCTCGGCAATCGGCACGCTGGTCGAACGCAGCACGCGGTTTACAATGCTCCTGCACCTTCCACGGCTGCCGGGGTTTGACGATGGCCCACGTACGAAGGATGGGCCTGCGCTCTCCGGACACGGAGCTGAAGCGGTACGCGATGCGATCACGCGCACCATCGTCACCTTGCCCAAAGAACTCCGCCGCTCGCTAACCTGGGATCAGGGGACCGAAATGGCTCAACACAGTGACCTCAAGATCGATACAGACCTTCAGATCTACTTCTGCGATCCAAGAAGCCCCTGGCAACGTGGCACGAACGAGAACACGAATGGCCTGCTGCGGCAGTACTTCCCGAAAGGTACCGATCTGAGCGTCTACGATGCTGACGAGATCGCCGCCGTGGCCGCAGCGCTCAATTCCCGACCGAGAAAGACGCTAGGATGGAAAACTCCAGCAGAAGCGCTTGACGAGCTGCTGTCACGAATGAAAACACTTGGTGTTGCGACCACCGCTTGAGCCCGCCTCCCGGCATTCCCCGCGCGATGGTTGGGCGGCTTATACGTCCTCTCCCCGGGGACCGGCTGTCTTGCCCCCGTCACGAACGGATCATCGTCACCGTCCGCTTGGCCTCAGCACCGGGAGGCCAGGACCCTACGATTTCGCCGGCGCATCGGGCTCGTTCGTCCGCACGATTGCTCGCGCTGCGATCCAATGCACCCACCGCATCCCGCACCCACGTCTCGTGACGATCGCGAAGCGCCCCTCATGGCGGGACGGGATGCGCATAGTCAATCATGTTTTTCTGAAAAACGAAAGTAGAATATTTTCCGTGGGAGGACTGGACAAGGGTGATGTGCTTGAGGCGGTGAGAGAAATCAGATTTTGGGCGCATCGCATTAGAAGTCTTGTTGTCCATCGTGCGCGCCTGGCTTCGGGCTTGCAAGATCCTCGACAAGCAGATCCGCTCAAGCCCAGCAGGCCGACGTCTTTGGCGGCGGCCGGAAAGTGCGAGAAGGGCGAATTGCGGATATGGCGAGGCAGTCCGATCAGGCCGTGAACGCTCCAGAGCAGACGTTGCTGTTCTTCGGTTCATGAACTCGTGCTAAAGAAGGCTTGCGCAGGGGCGAAAGCAAATCCGGTTGGGCTGCTATATGACTGCGAGAGCGCATCACTTCGTTCCGAAGTGTTACTTGGGCAACTTCGTCACCGCGGAAAAGATCACGGTGGTGGACCTGCAGCGTGCGCGGCACTTCGTTACGAATCCAAAAAATGTCGCTCAAGAGCGCGACTTCAACCGCATTGACAGCGATACGCTAGCGCCCGACGCGCTTGAGCAGGCCTACGGAGAATTCGAAAGCGATCTGGCCCCAATTCTGAGAATTGCGGCGCACAGCCCTGCTGAGCTTACGGAAGATCAACTCGCACATATCCTGAACCTGATCGCATTGCTAGCGATCCGGAATCCGCGTACTCGTGGCAACTTCAGCGAATTCCAGAACGAGCTTCGGCAGGGTATGCTTGACCTCGCTAGCTCCTCCGAGGAACGTTGGCAGGTGCAAATGAAGAAAATGCGGGAGGCAGGCTATTTAGATGGCATCAAAGAAGTGCCATACTCAGTCATCCGGAAAAGCATCATAGAGCGAAACTTCAAATTCGTTACTTCGACAACGGAACATGCCAAATTAGAAATCAATACGTTCAAGACATTGCTTGAGATGATCTTCGATAGATCGTGGCGCTTCCTCAGAGCGGCGAATGGCAGTCATGGGTTCATCACGAGCGACCACCCGGTCATCCTGTTCTTTGAGAACCGCCCGAAAATGGCGCGTGCGCCGATTGGCTTTGGACTCCGAGGGACCGTTGTATTATTTCCAATCTCGCCAGGCATTGCTCTGGAAGGCCGTTTCGATGGGCCGACAGGGGCAATTACGCTCGACCCCTTTGATGTCGGTGATTTCAATGCTCGCGTTCTGAATTCTGCACACAGACAAATATATGCGGCGAACGACAAGTTTATGTTCTTCGACGGAAGAGACTTCCATGGCATACAGCAACTTATTCAGAGGCTGAAAGATCGACCAGTAGCACGTAGGGCGGATTAGCGCAGCGTAATCCGCCGCTGCGAAAGCGGATGGCACGTGTGCTTTCCCGGCCGGACTGATATCCGAAGCGGGGCCGCTTCTGGCCGATTCCGTTGAAAAAGTCGGCAGTAGTTTCGTCGTGAACGCCATCTGTTTCGAGGACGAATTGGCGCGTTGTGGTTCACGCGGGCGTCGGTGCGGGCATCGGGATCAGCTTGGCCATTTTACGAAGGTTCTGAGCGGCTGCAGCGAGGATGAACTCGTCGCGTGCGCCGTTCGGCCCTCTTAGTCGCAGGCGATCGAGCTTGAGAATGCGCTTGAGATGCGCGAACAGCATCTCGATCTTCTTGCGGAGCCGGCGTGAAGTGCGGCCTTCCCGTGAGCTTGCGATCTCGCGTGCCATGTCGCGAGCGCCCTCGTAGACCGAGCGCGGCACTTTTCGGGCCGGGGTGTTGGGGCAACACCTGCTTCTGAGAGAGCATGCTTGGCAATCGTGCTTGCTCGCACGGTAGAGGACCGTTGTATCGTTGTTCACCAGCGTTCCTGTGGTAGTGAGGGGTTTGCCAGCGGGGCAACGATAGATGTCCCCGGTATGATCGTAGATGAAGGCCTCACGCGAGAAGGTCCCGTCGGTGCGGGCCGACTTGTCGAAGACGGTCACGTGCGGCTCGATCCCATGCTCGCAGACCAGCCAGCCGAGCATCTCAGCGGAGCCATAGGCGCTGTCGCCCAAAAGTCGGCTTGGATAAAGATCGAACCTTTCGATTGAACGCTCAATCATGCGCTTGGCGGCCAATACTTCTGCCTGGCGGATCGCCGTGGTCGCTTCGACATCGACGATGATCGCATTCTCGACGTCGACCAGATAGTTCGTCGAGTAGGCGAAGAAGGCTTGGCCGCCGTGCGCTCCCGTCCAGCGCGCCGCCGGGTCGGAGGGCGATACAAACTTGGGCGTGACCTCCGTCGCGGCACCGAACGCGGCATCATCAAGAACGGCAAGATACTCGTCGATCGCTCGACCCGCAGCCTCCGGCGGAAGCCTCTTATCGCCTTCGATTCCCTTCTGCCGATTGGCATCCGCCTTGATCAGGCTCGCGTCGACTGCGAACCCTTCGCCGCCGATCAGGCGCTCCCGGATGCAGCGGCGCAAGACGGTCTCGAACACGCGACGGAAGAGATCGCTCTCACGGAAGCGGCCGTGCCTGTTCTTCGAGAACGTCGAGTGATCGGGGAC